>CAZYPZ010000001.1:0-272930 GCA_964650005.1 uncultured bacterium
GGGACTGGGTGGCGAACCGGACCACACCCACGGCGGTGTACAACGATGCCGACCAACTGACCAGCTTCGGCGGCAGCGGCTACACGTACAACACGACGGGTGACCTGACGGCGATCACCGGCGCGGGCGCCAGGAGCTTCACGTACACCAACGCCGGAATGCTGAACACCGTCACCACGGGCGCTGCGACCGCCTCGATGAGCTGGGACAGCCTGGGCAACCGGCTGAGCTACGCCAGCAGCACGGGCGGAACCACGCAATATGTGTATGACATCACGGCAGGCGTCCCCGCGGTGATCGCGGAGATCACGGGCGGCAATACGGTTCTATACGTACGCGAGCCGAACGGCGCAGTGAACGCATGAAAAGCCAATATGCCCATGCCGAGCTTAGCGAGGCATATGCCCGCCCGAAGGGCAGTGCCCGCGGCCCGCAGGGCCGCATGCCCGTGCGCCGAAGGCGCACAGACTCAGCGCGACCCCGTGCTGGATGGCCTGAACTGGTACTCGTATGTCAATGGCGGCGTGATGACTGCGGCGGATCCGAGTGGGCGTGCGGCCATCATTCGTATTCGACGACGTTCGCTGGGTTCTGGTAGCGCTGTGAAGGATTGGCTGTGGGACAAGTTTTGGCCATATGACCATGCGTATTTGTACTTTGACACTGAACCATGCGTGGTGAAGTGTATAGGGAAACAGCCATTGAGCGGTGTAGGCTTATACAGCGGGATATTGGCCGATACCGGTACTTGGGACTTCATTGGTGATGACTCTGATAAACATGGAAAAGGTTCGGGTACGATCATGTGGGCAGACGAGATTCGTTTGGGTGACAAGGCGTTCAATAGGGCATTATGCCAATGCATCAACGACTGGTACAGTTTGCCTTGGTGGAGCAAATGGCCTCGTTATTTCATAGGATCTGCTTGTGGCTTCTGGGCTAGACGGATGTGGGAATGCGCTGTATTCAGAGTGGACGGCATAGTTGCATACCAATCGCGCAATCCTATGCCTTATCTGCCATTACCATTTCCTAAGAGTAGATGATCGTTATGCAGGTATATTAGCTTAGATTTCATTGTATGTAATGGGATCTAGTTAAGATGCTAAACTGGTATAAATAGGTGTGATTTAAATATGCAATACAACTGAGGTAACTATAATGAAAATGAATAAAGTGCCAACATTGGCAGTTCATGCAATAGATGCGTTTCCGCGCAGGTATGACAACAGATTGACAATATATGATCCTTCACCAGATGTATATACTATACACACTGGCAATGCTAAACTGTATGACTGCGGAGTTAACTCTATTACATTGCAGTGGCTTGACGGTGAGAATAAAGGCAGGTATATACTTTACACGCTGAACGGGCACGCGTATGATGTGACTAGATACGTTGAAAGGGATTATCAACGCAATGATCCATCTTATTCAAAGGCCATAAAACGAAACCAACGTTTCGATTGGTTGAATGGTCGGCTATTAATAAACGGTGAATACTGGCAAGTTGACAGAATAGAAAACGCGTCTATCGCTAACGGATTTCATAACGTAAAACGATCAGACGAAAAGCATGTTGTAGATATAGTAAAAAGAATATGCGGCGAGTATATACCATTGAGTTTGTTGTATATACATTACAGAATTGGGTATGTTAATGAGTATTTAGTAATAACTCGCGGAAATGTGGCTTATATATTGTCTAGAACAAGGATTGCTCGCAGGATTCACTTCGCCAATGGAGCAGCATATGTACACAACGGATATCTGGTTCATGTGAGAAGTGAGTTTTTCAACAGCGCTGATATCACACGATTATACGACATTAATGGACGTCAATACTTACATCCTGTGATGTTTAACCAAGGACCTGAGCATATGTATCGAAGGTTTTTAATTACCGAAGGTGTAATGCGGCTACTGAACAGAATAGATCGACTTGAGAATATAAGGCAAAAACTATGATAGAAAAACCTAAAAGTAATGCGTTTATCTGGGTAACTATCGGGACTATATTGTATTGGTTGTACAACGGCTATATTGACTATACCAGTATTTACGCTCATGGATCTGAGCTCAATACGAGCAATTGGATATCATTTGGTGTGGTGTGGTCATTAGCAATGGTGATATCCGGTGTCAGAAGGCGTACAATGACGCTTATGTTGCTGTCTGCAGCTATGCTGACCCTTCTGAGGTCAGTCATGTTGGCTGTTATGCCTGTATACAACGTGTTCAATCCCGAATGGATAATATCTATGCGGTATGAATTGCTGTATCAGTTATATGCACAACGATTTACATGGATCTGTATCGTGCAAATCATCGTGATCAGGCAGATAGCAGCATGGCTGGTGCACTGGGTTAGACGCAATGGCGCCCCTCACACATCATCGTGAGACACCGCGCACCTACTGTGCGGCTGCAGATTGTAAGATCCCACTGTATCTTGGCATGCTGCATATACTATACGCTCAGCAGGAATCCGGATGATGCACATTGAACCAAGAGCCGCAGGGTCAACGGACGCCGCGACACAGCGGAACCGCGCGGCTGTGTGACCCTTCCGGGGGAGGGGCCGATGCCTTGGTTCTTGATGGCTGTCATACTGCTGTGCTGTGCACCGTTGTGGGCGCTGGATGCCAGAGGGCTGGCTGCTTCTTGGATCCAGGAACATTTCCGCACGTCATACCAGGACCTGCCGTTTTCGTTTATCTATGAGGGACGCGGTTTCCACAAGCTCCGGCGGGAAGCCAACTGGCAAATGGACTGCGAGGAAGCTGACCAGGATGCACAGCGCAGGCTGCGAAGAATCACGTACCGGGATCAGGCCACCGGTTTGGTGGTGCGCTGTGATGCAACGATCTATAAAGACTTCCCTGCTGTGGAGTGGGTGCTCACCTTCCATAACGCGGGGTCTGCCGACACGCCGGTTGTTGAATACATTCAGGCGCTGAATGCAACGTTTCGCGCTCACGGTGCCGGCGTGTTGTATTACGCCGACGGCAGCAGCGGCATGCAGACGGATTTCCGCCCGCGTCAGGCTGCGCTTCCCGCTGGCGCCGTTCTCCACCTGAAACCGACCGGCGGCCGTTCGTCGGATGGCGTGCTGCCGTTTTTCAACTTGGCCCTGCCTGGCCACGGTGGTGTGGTGCTGGGTATCGGTTGGACCGGTCAATGGGCCGCGCGCTTTGAAGGCCGGGGCGATGCGGTGTCTGTGCAGGCCGGCATGGAGCGTACACACCTGAAGCTCCATCCGGGGGAGCAGATCCGTACACCGGCGATTCTGGCGCTTTTCTGGACAGGAGCGGACCGGATGGCCGGACAGAACATGTTGCGACGGTTCCTGTTGCGGCATTGTATGCCATACCAGGGAAGAACACCGGCAGTTCCGCCATTCGCTGCCAGTCCCGGCATGACGGGGCCGTTCGAGGCGATCTCAGAATCCCGGATGACCCGGTATATCGATCTGTTGACGGAACACAGCCTTCCGGTGGACACGTGGTGGATCGACACCGGCTGGTATTCCTGCAGCATCCAGAACAACTGGGCCAGGAACGTGGGTAACTGGGATCCGGACCCGGTCCGGTTTCCGCGTGGAATGAAACCGGTGGCTGACGCGGCGCACGCCAAAGGCCTCAGGTTCCTGCTTTGGTTCGAGCCGGAGCGGGTGATGCCGAACACCTGGATGCACGCCCATCATCCGGAGTGGTTGATCCCGCCCAGTGTACATACGCCGCCGGAGTGGCGCTACATGCTAACCGACAGGTTTTACTTGGTCGATCTGGGCAACCCGGACGCGCTGGCATGGCTCAAGGAGCGGCTGATTTCGATGATCCGTGAGATTGGTATCGATATCTACCGCCAGGATTTCAACATGGCCCCGCTGTGGCACTGGCGCCGATTGGAGGCGATGGACAGGCAGGGCAGCCGGGAGATCCGGTACGTGACCGGGCTGTACGATCTGTTGGACTCGCTGATACGCGCCTGCCCCAACCTGTTGATCGACAACTGCGCCAGCGGAGGCAGACGAATCGACTTCGAGATGATGCGCCGCTCGCTGACGTTGTGGCGCAGCGATCACTGCTGGGACAATACCGGATCGCAGTCCATGCATTACGGACTCTCGTTCTGGCTGCCGGTGCACGGAGTCGGGGCGGTGACGCCAGACGCGTATGCCTTCCACAGCGGAATGGGATCACATATGGTGATCGCGTTTGACTACCCGAACGCCAGCGCCGAGGTTTGGGAACAATGGAGGAGCCGTGCGGAAGAGTATCGCGCCGTCCAAGACCGGTTGCATGGGGATTACTATCCGTTGACCGACTACAGTGTCGCCAATGATGTCTGGATGGCGTATCAATATCACAGCCCCGAAACGGCTCGCGGCGTGGTGCTCGCTTTTCGCAGAGAAGCGAACCGTGACGGCTCGCGGTTGCTGCGGCTGAAGGGATTGGATCCGGTGTCGCTCTACCGGTGCACCAGCGTAGAATGGGGGAACGGTTCGAGGACTCTGAGCGGTCAGGAGCTCATGACCACAGGGCTGAGTGTGTCGCTGCCCGCTCCGGGATCGATCGTCATCGCATACGACCGGATCAGCCCCTGATGGTCCCGGCACGCTGGTGCGAGCACCCGGTGGTCCTGTTCCATACGGTGATAAAGAAACAATTAAGTAGCGGGCCAGTCGGCGGTGGCGGGGCCGGCAGGGTTTCTGGTTGGATACACCGAACCTGCCCAAAAAGATGACGCTTCGCATCCGGCGAGGATGACACCGGTTGACGAGGACTGAAGACAGGAGCAAGACCAATGCGATATCTGCTGGCGTTGATGGGTTTGCTGCTCGCCGCCCCGATGTATGCGCTGGACGTTACGGTTACCCAATATGGCGCGACGGGCGATGGTCGTACCGACGATACACAGGCGTTTCAACGGGCGCTGGATGCCGTGCACCAGGCCGGCGGCGGGCGGGTGCATGTGCCGGCGGGCAACTATCTCATCGGTACGCACCTGCGCATTCCGCCACACACCACGCTGATGGGCGAATGGGAGGCGCCGCCGGCGCCAACCGTTCTGCAGCGCGATCAGAGGCCCGCCGAACCCGCGGTCGATACCCGTCATGCGCTGCTTGCCGGGGCTGTGCTGCTGGCAGTGGAAGGGGCCGGTGCGGAGACGGGACCACCATTCATCCATATGGAGCGAAACGCCACCCTGAAAGGGGTGATCATCTATTACCCCAATCAGGTCGCTGCACCTGAACCCATCAAGTACCCGTGGACCGTGGCCGGGACCGGTGACAATATCAGCATCATCGATTGTCTGTTTGTCAATCCGTATATGGCGGTTGACTTTGGCTCTCAACCGTGTGGGCGGCATCTCATACGCAATCTGTATGCGCAGGCCATCTACAAAGGCCTGTTTATCGACAAGTGTTACGATGTCGGCCGGGTAGAGAATGTGCATTTCTGGCCTTTCTGGTCCGCGCATATCCGTCCGGAGGGGACGGAATCGCTGGACAAATGGATGTTGAGCCACGCCACCGCTTTCATCCTGAGCCGTAGCGACTGGCAATATATCACCAACAGCTTCTGTATCTCGTATTATCAAGGGTTTCATTTCAAAACGTCCGCACCTGACGGACCGGGCAACTACCTGTTGAGCCAGTCCGGAGCCGACGGATGCGACATCGCCGTGAATGTGGAAGAGGCGCAGGGGCACAGTGGGATCAGCTTCAGCAATTCGCAGATATTTGGCCGGATCATGATCGGCGCCAAGAACCACGCACCAGTACGGTTTTCTTCCTGTGGACTGTTTGGCGCAGCGGTCATCCATGAGCCGGCGGATCCGGAGGTGGTGCGGATCGAGGGATATGGACGGGTATCGTTCGACAACTGTCACTTCTACGCGATACATGGTAAAACCGCCACACCGGTGTTCATACGTCAAGTGGGCGGCCGGCTGAATGTCAACAATTGCCTATATATGGTGAACGTGTTCCTCGATCCCATTCCGCTGGTGGTGGAACACGGGGCGATTACGACGGTGTATGCATATAACGAGCATTACACCAACAAACGGCCTGTGGTGAACAAACGCCGTTCCGGGCGTGTGCTGATCGATAAGAATATCTATGGCGACACGAAATGACACGTCGGCATCTACGCTTCCCGATGTCAGACTTTGGTGAGGTGTCTCATGGCCTTTCAGAGTGACTTCAGCAGGGGAACACGCGGCTGGCGTGGACTGGCGTATGGTTCCGGTTTGGCAGAAGGCGCCGGGTGGAAGGGCGGCAACTGCCTTCGGTTGGTTCAACCGGCAGATAAGCCGGCTATCAACGTGACCTGTGAGCCGTTTGCTGTGATGCCGGGGCGGCGTTACCAGGTGTCTGCGCGCGTCCGGTTGATCCATCCACAACGTGCCGGTTACAAGGTGACCGTGGATTGGTTGGATGCCGCCGGACAGCACATCGCGTACTCCAATGATTGGACCGGCAACGCCTTGGGCGCCGATTGGGATTTGCACACCGCGTTCGTTACCGCTCCGGCCGAAGCGCGGCGGGCGCTGATCATCCTGGGTGTCACCTCCGGGGCAGAGATGCTGTTTGACGCCATCCGGGTGGACAGGATAAGCGATGCGATCGATGTGCGTACATTTGGCGCCGATCATCCAATGCCGCAGGTTGGACAGCGTGTCATCCTCAAGGCTGTGGTGGTCAACCGATCCGGGGAACCATTGCGCACGGTCCGCGGTGTGTTCCGATGCGGTTCCGAGGCCCTGCCCGCACAGGCGGCGCCACAGACGGACGGCTCAGTCGAGCTGCTGGCGACATGGCGTCCGAAGGAACCCGGTGCGGTTCGTATGAGCCTCGAGGTGACGGCCAGTGGGGTGCCACGATCGAAGACCGCATGTCGCATACGTGTGTGTGCGCGCACATTGCGCGACATGAGCCTATCCTCGGGCTGGGGGCGGCTGACGGCTCTGTCTGACCTGCACGGGGGTGTTGGGTTGCGCCTGAGCGTGTCCGGTGTGACACGGGCGTTGCTGCCCGGTCCCGTGTGGCTGCAGCTGGCTGAGCAGGGCGAACTTGCGCCACTTCAGCTGACATGGCGTAAGTCCGGGGCGGATCTGGTTGGAGTGGTGCGACACGAAGCGCTTAAGGGTGAGCTGCGCTTGAGGTCTGCAGGCAACGGCTGGTTCGATGCGTCCTTGATGTTGCAGGCGAAGCGCCCTGTTAGCCTGTATGGGTTGCTTTTTCCTCGAGTTCATGCATCTGGTCCGCACCGATCTGCACTGCTTCCGGGATTGGAGTACCTGACCGCATCCGAAATGTCGTCCGGGCTCGACTCCTGCAGCGCCGATTGTGCGGACAGGTATCTGCCTCACCCCTTCAAGATGACGCTGCCTCTGGCGGCGATCGAGCGGGATGGGTACGCCGTGGGCTTGACATATACGCCCATCTCCCGCACGGAAGCGCCGGCGCCGTCTCCTGTGTTTGCCGTACCCGATCGGCTGATGGCGTCTGCCGGCGGGTTGATGGCGTTGATCTGGCCGTCAGTAGGGCCGCAGCGTACCGAGAACAGCCTGAAACCCGAGTCGCCACTACCAATGAAGACGGGAGCACGGTTCACTGTATCGTGCGGTCTGTTCGTGTTGCCTGCCTCGGATGATGTGAGCCGGATCCTGCCCGTCGTCATGCGCCGGATGCCTGCTCCGACACCGGACCCGGTGGGAGATACCGACGACCGATGGCATCAGTCGGTGGCGGATACGCGTTGGGCCTGGGATCAAGAGAAGCTCGGTTGGCGTCGTGAGGCGCATCACACACAATGGGTGCGCGATCCGGCGATCTGTGCAGCCCTGCTTAACTACGCGTTGAACAGACCGGGGCCGGAGGCTTCCACCTACACCGAACAGGCGATGTCCGTGCTGGCGCAGGTAACAGATAACTGGACCAATCCCGGCGCGGCAGGACCGGCGACGCTGCTTCAGCTCGGCAAGGCGGAGCATGCGGTGTACACATTGTTCGCGGATCCAGTTCCTTGGCTCCGTTCACAACAACCGGACGGGTCGTGGGTGTTTCGGCCCCGTGCCCCGCAGGAGGTTGGACTCGGACGCGAAGGCGCCACCGACTTGGGAATCTGCGCCGAGCCGGCCCGACATCTGCTGGATATCGCGCTGAATTCAGGGCGCAGCGACGCGCTGGATGCCGGTATCAAGGCGATCGCCTTCATGCGGCAGCGCTTTCGGCGTCCCGCGGGCGGCGAAACGTGGGAGGTTCCGCTGCATGCGCCTAACTTACGTGCTGCCGCGTTGGCCTGTGACTGTGGCGTGTTTGCCTGGCAGATGACCGGCAAACCGGAGCACCTGGAGTTTGCCCGGTATTGGGCCACCACGGGCCTGCCGTTCATCTACGGTTGGCAGGCGCCCGACAGGCCGGGCCTGCGGTACGCGACTGTGTCGGTGTTCGGCGCCACATTCTTCACCATGCCCTGGTTCGGTAAGCCGGTGCAGTGGGTGGGGCTCGTGTATGCCGATGCATTGCGGCGTCTGGCTCGGTACGATGCCTCTCTACCCTGGCTGAAGATCGCCGAGGGTATTCTGTTCAGCGCCATCCATCAGTGTGACCTGGCGCGCCGGCCAGAAGCCGGATGTCCTTGGCCGGGCGCGTTGCCCGACTCCTACGATGTGGTGAAAAACGTGGTGAACGCGGCATGGATCGGCCCCTGGCAGATCATCGATCAGCTGGCGGAGACATCCGGCGCACCGGTACTCAGCCGTCTGGCCCATCGCACGAACGGACAGTGGATAACGCTGCTGAGTGCTCTGCCGGTTACACGGTGGGATGTGACCGGCGAGGGTTCCCGGATCGAGCTGCACGGCAGAACCGGATCTTCGTTTGGGCTGTTAATGCGAGGCGTTCCAGAGCCTGCCGCCGTCCGCTGGAACGGAAAGCGGCTGGCCCGAACCCCACAAGGCATCGGATGGTCGTGGCATGAGACCGTATCATCCATTGCGGTGAACCTGACGGCACAGCGGGCGCAGGGCCGATTGGAGATCGACTGGCAATGAATGCGTAATGGGCCGGCAGTTACAGCCGGCCCGACGGAGATCATCGAGACAGGCGTCAGGCGCGTGTGACCACGAACTCCCCGTAATCGTCACCGCATTCGATCCCTTTGGTCTGTACGCATGTAAACGTACCCATTCCGGAAGCGCCCGTGGGATCATACGGCCCGCCGTATGCCAGATCCATGAACGCGCCGCAGATACCGCGCAGCATGTAGCCGCTTAGTTTGGTCGATGCGCCGTAACCCACAACATCCGCCTCGTAGTAGTCGTAGGCGCGGACGGTCATCGACTCCCCGGGAGTCAACTCGATGATATCCGCTTTGGCCCATCCCCAGGCTGTCAGTACCGCGAATGCGCCTCTAAGCGTATCCTCCGGTCCTTCCACCATGGGTTGCACAACGGCGTTCCACTCATCGGAGGTGATGATGCCGTACCCGGTATGGTAACCGCATTCACGGGCAGCATTGACTAGCAACCATTCAGCAGACTCCTGAAGATCCTTCGGAACTGTGCGCGTCAGCCGCTCGGAAAAACCGTTCCAGAACCCTATCGGTAATTGCTGTACAAATACATTGAACGCTGGGATTACGCCGTCCTGATTGCCTTGGATGCCTTCGACGACACGGGCCATATCACGTATGATCTGTTTGCGATCGATCATGGTTCTTCTCCTCACAGGGTACGGCCGGCTACGCAGCCACGACGGCGAACAGAGACTGTTCGGCTCCGGCCACGATACTGGCGTATTCATTGACGTTGTAGCTTCGCACAGGGCGTTCGAAGACCGCGGCGAAAAGCGCGGCCAGATAGCCCTGCCCGACGAAGTTCACCGGCTGCGAACGCTGTCCCCATTTGCGAAGCCAGGCCTGATCAATGTGGCTGCTCGACATCGACGCTTCGCCAGAGTCTGCACCGGCGCAGGTGATAGTCAGCTTACCTAATCCCATCGCGGCGAACAGTTCCTGCCCCAGAATGATCCGGTCTGTGACTGTCTGAGCGTTTTGTTGCGAGTAGATGTCCTTCAGCAGGGGGTAAAACGCGTCTTCCGCGCTGTCGCGCAGCAGCTTTTTACCGTCTACCAGTTCGCAGTCGTCGGCCAACTGTGTGAACAACGCCGCATAATGATGGCAATGCAACACCACCTGATGGCCGTTCAGGAAGTGCCTCCAGTTTCGGTGATCGACCTGGTGGTCCAGCACCAAGGATGTCTGTGCGAATTGTGTCATCGGTCACTCCTTAGTCGTTGGTGGTTGCTAATGTCAGCGCACCGGTGCGTCTTTACCGGTGATTTCACGATACGCTGCGCGGAATTTGGCGATGGCGTCCGGTGAATCCGGCGCTGTAGCGGCTTTGTCGCTCGACATGCCCGCTTTCATAGCCAGGCGCATTTGCGCCGGTAGGCCGCCTTCTTTTTTGATAGCGTCAAAGAACGCCACGAGTGTCTTGCCCATATGCAGCCTCCTCCTGAGTGCTGTGAGTGTAGATCCCGTTGCGGGAAAGCATCACCGCCTCAGCAGCGTTTCCAATAGTCTGCGCTGCGCATCAGCGGTCTCTTTTGGGTAGACTGCGCGTAGCCGGCAGCTGCCCATGATGCCCTGTATGTAAAGTCCGTTGCTGTTGCGTATGCGGTACAGCGTACGCGGCAGCCCGGTAATGGTCTCGATATCACCGCAGGCGCTCAACGCGGCCAACACTTGAGCGTCTACCGGCACAAGAAGCTCATAGTCATACACGGTACTGCCGTCGAAGCAGTCTTCGACGTGTCGGATCTGCGCGATCATCGTACCGACGCGGCCTGGGCATGTACGGCTGCCGCGATGTGAGCCGTTGCGTCGATCAGTCGAGTGATCTCCGCGTCGGTGGTGTCACCAGACGGGCTGATCCGCACCGACCCGTCACTCCGTCCGATGTACCCGTGAACCAACGGTGCACAATGCAGGCCATGGCGCACCGAAATGCCGTACGCCTCTTCATACAGCATGCCCACATCGCCGGTGGGACAGTGCGTGATGGTGTAGCTGATGATTGGGGTGCGCAGTGCGTCCGGTGGGGTCGGGTAGATGCAGACACCGGGTATATCGGCCAACTCGTTCGAGAGTCGTTCGATGTGTTCCCAAGCGCGTGCACGATAGCCGGGCATGTGCTGACTGCACCATTCCAGCGCAGCAAGCCAGCCCGCAATCGCCGGTTCATTCGGTGTTCCTGCCTCCAGTCGGAGAGGCATCTCCTCGGGATGGAACACCCGATCACTTCGGGTGCCTGTCCCGCCGACGAAGTACTGGTCCAGCTCCAGTTCGGGGCTGACATACAGGGCGCCGACTCCCAGCGGACCGCGCAGACCTTTATGCGCGGTGAACACAATCAGATCCGCAGGCAGTTGTTTGACGGACACTTCGATCCAGCCAACAGACTGACTGGCGTCCAGCAGCGTACAGGCTCCGGCGTACCGGGCGGCCAGAAGCATCTGGCGCGCGGGCAATACATACCCGGTCACGTTGCTCGCGTGCGTCATGGCCACCAACCGGGGATGCTGGTTCAACAGGTCCCAGTAATGGTCCAGGTCGATACCGCCTTCCGCGGTGATCCGAACAACCTCCACGCGGGCGCCGGATCGACGGGCCGCGTGCCGCAGCGGCCTCAGCACCGAGTTATGGTCGAAGGCAGTGCTGATTACCAGGTCGCCAGGATGCAACGACACGCCGAGAATCGCCAGATTTAACGCCATCGTGGCGCTGGCGGTCAACACGATGCGGTTCGGCTCCGCGCCGTCCAGTAGAGCGGCCAGCTGCGTACGGCATCGGGCGGCGATGCCACTTTCGACCCTGGAGTTGCGTTCCGACTCGGCAGGAGGCAGCTGCATGCTTCGGGTCATCGCGTCGATGACGCCCGGCGCCAGCGGCCAAGCCGTCGCGGCATTGTTCAGGTAGATGGTTGTGGTCATCGGGTGCGCCTCACACTGTAATAGTTCGGAAAGGCGCATGCGGGCTTAAGGGGCGCGCCCGGTCGACAGAGCAACCGGGCGCAGCGGGGTCAGATCGTGGCGTCCGCCTTGATCTCCGCGATCCAGGCATCCACCGGTTGAGCGCCCAAGTCGCCCTGACCGCGTTTACGTGCGCTGGCGGCGCCTGCGGCCATGTCACGGTCGCCCACCACCAGCATCCAGGGGATCTTCTCGCTCTCCGCTTCGCGGATCTTGAACCCGGTCTTCTCGTTCCTTGCATCCACCGAGGCGCGCAGCCCGGCGGATTGCAGCTGTTCGAGTATGTTGTTCGCATACTCGGTATGTCGGTCTGCAATGGTGACCACGCGCACCTGCTCGGGGGCCAGCCAGGTGGGAAATGCACCGGCGAAGTGTTCGATCAAAATGCCGATCAGCCGTTCCAGCGAGCCGAACGGGGCCCGATGGATCATCACCGGGCGATGCGGCTGCCCGTCCGGGCCGATATACTCCAACTCGAACCGCTCGGGCATGGTGTAGTCCACCTGCACCGTACCCAGTTGCCATTGGCGTCCCAGTGCGTCCCGCACCATGAAGTCGAGCTTCGGACCGTATATGGCCGCTTCGCCTGGGGCGACCGTATGCTGGAGCCCGATGACCTGTACGGCGTTGAGGATCGCCGACTCGGCTTTCGTCCAGCCCTCTTCATCGCCAACATACTTGTCGCTGTCGGGGTCGCGCAGGCTGACCCGGGCGGTGTAGTCCTGCAGCGTCAGCTTGTTGAACACATACAGGATCAACTCCACCACGCGCAGGAACTCTTCGTGCAGTTGATCGGGCGTCACGAAGATGTGCGAATCATCCTGTGTAAAACCGCGTACCCGCACCAGTCCGCCCAACTCGCCGGACTGTTCGTAACGGTACACAGTGCCGAACTCCGCAAGCCGATACGGCAGATCGCGGTAGCTGCGCGTCGCGCTCTGATAGATCTGTATATGATGCGGGCAGTTGACGGGCTTGAGGTAGTACTCTTCCTCATCGATCAGCATCGGAGCATACATGCTCTCTTTGTACTTGTACCAGTGTCCGCTGGTCTTGTACAGGTCCATGCGTCCGATATGGGGGGTGCTGACGGGTTGATACCCCCGGCGCATCTGCTCGCGCTTCAGAAAGTCGGTAAGCGTATCGCGCAGGATCGCTCCCTTCGGCAGCCAGAGGGGCAGGCCAGGGCCCACTTCCGGGCTGATCATGAACAACCCGAGTTCCCGGCCGAGGCGCCGGTGGTCGCGCCGCTGGGCCTCCTCGCGTCGGGTTATATAGGCGTCCAGTTCTTCCTGTGTGGGCCAGGCGGTGCCATAGACGCGCACCAGCATGGGGTTACGGGCATCGCCGCGCCAGTAGGCGCCTGCCAAACTCAACAGCTTGAAGTGGCCGATCTGTCCGGTGGACTCCACATGGGGTCCCCGACAGAGGTCTGTGAACGCCCCCTGCGTGTAGAAGCTGATGGGTTCGTCATCCGGTAACTGCTCGATCATTTCGCGCTTGTAGGGCTGCTTGTGGGCATCCGCCCATGCCAGCGCCTCGTCTCTCGACTTGGTCGAGCGCTCGATGGGGAGGTTTCTGGCGACGATTTCGCGCATGCGCTCTTCAATGCGCGGCAGATCATCACCCGTGATCGGTGAGCTGGGCTCGACGTCGTAATAGAAGCCATCTTCGATGGGCGGACCGATAGCCAGGCGCGTCCCCGGATACAGTTCCAGGATGGCCTGCGCCATCACGTGAGACGCCGAATGCCGCAGCGCCTCCAGGTCCGTTTGTACGGGACTCATAGAATGTGTTACCGCCTTCCAGGCGTTAGTCGACGCCGGTACAAATGGCGCCGCCGTTGACAGTGTACCGCGAGCTTCCGCCTACGCGGCGATGCCAGTGTTATTGCGGAGCCGTGAAGACTGTATATCGGGTGTCCTTTCCTGTAATTTGAGATATCACCGTGTGTTCGGGTCATACAGATCCTGAACGGTCAGGAGGATGCAGATGTCCGCACTGCCTATCGTACGTGGTTTCGTTCGCGGGGCGTTGTTTGCTTGCCTGATCGGTTGCATGACGGGCATACAGGCGCAAGTGGGATGGCTCGACGTGTGGGGACAGAACGTGGCGCCTGCATCCGACCGGTTTGCCGGCGCTGTGGCGGTATCGGCAGGCGGAAGCGCCTCAGCCGTGTTGCGGGCTGATGGACAGGTGATTTGCTGGGGTTCGAACAGTGACATGCAATCGACGCCGCCCTATTTCACGACCCGGTGTGTATCCGTCGACGTGGGCGCGGGACATGCCGCTGTGGTAAAAGCCGATGGCCGCATCCATTGCTGGGGACGGAATAACTTCGGACAGTGCAATGTCCCCGAACCCAATCAGGGCTTTTCCGAAGTGGATGCAGGAGGCACGCACACGGTGGCCCTGAAGCAGGACGGTTCGGTGGTGTGCTGGGGCAGCAACTCGCATGGTCAGCGAGTGGCGCCTGCACCAAACGCCGACTTCAGGTCTGTTGCGGCCGGCCAGCTGCACTCGGCGGGGTTGAAACGCGATGGTTCCATCATCTGTTGGGGACAGGACGGCAACGGTCAATGCCGGGTGCCGGCGCCCAATACTTCGTTCACTGCCGTACGCGCCGGGGCGTTTCACACCGTTGGCTTGAAGCAGAACGGCTCTGTGGTGTGCTGGGGCGACAACAGATCGGGGCAATGCACCGTTCCCGCACCTAACTCCGGGTTTGTGGCGATCTCTGCCGGTGACAAGCATACGGTGGCGTTGCGAGCGGATGGGTCTGTTGTCTGCTGGGGTGATAACAGTATGGGGCAATGTGTGGCCCCCGGTTCGGGGGGCCTGTATCTGGCGGTTGCCGCTGGTGCTTTTCACACCGTCGGATTACGGATGGATGGCCGGGCGGTTGTTTGGGGAGATCACAGCCAACTCCAACGTCTGGCTCCCCTGGATGAGCCTGCCACTCAGGTAAGCGTGGGCCCGGGACACCACGTGGCTGTTCGGCGTGCAGATGGCCTGGTGTCCTGTTACGGAAACAACAGCCATCACCAGTGCGACGTTCCCGATCCCTTGCAGCCGTTCGTGATAGTTGCAACAGGTGAGACGCACACGGTCGGGTTGAAGCCTGACGGGGCGGTGGTCTGTTGGGGCAACAACAGCGACGGGCAATGTACGGTGCCGCCGCCCAACACGGCGTTCACGCGTGTGGCGGCCGGGTATCGTCACTCATTGGGTCTCAAGCAGGACGGCTCGATTGTCTGCTGGGGGGCCAACACACACGGTCAGTGCAATGTGCCGGCGCCCAACCAGTCGTTCATTGCGATTGCAGCGGGTGACCAGCACTCCGTCGGCCTGAAGGCGGATGGCTCGGTGGTTTGCTGGGGATCGGATAGCAGCGGACAGCGTACGGTGCCGGGGCCGAACAGCGGATATATAGCGGCGGCTGCGGGCGGATATCACAATGTAGGGCTGAAAACGGACGGAACGATCGTTGGCTGGGGGGCGAACAGTGACGGACAACGCACCCCTCCTGTACCCAACAGCGGGTTTGTTGCGGTGGCGGCAGGCGCCAGGCATTCGGTCGGGATCAGGGCAGACGGATCGATGATTTGCTGGGGACGCAACACGGAGTTCCAGACGACAGCTCCTTTGCCGAATGCCGGCTTCGCTGCAGTTGCGGCTGGCGGCAATCTCACCGCGGGGTTGCGTGTTCCATCCGGTATGTTGATTGGCTCCTGCACGCTGACGCGACTGACGGCACAGGCCGGACGTTGGATGTTTGTCCAGATCTGGCGCGAGGGTGCCAGTCTGCCGGATGAATCAAGGATCACGCCCCTGGGACCGGATGGTCAGTTCGCCGTGCAACTGTACAGTCGTGCTCCCATGAGGATCCGTTTCGGTGCGGTGCACTATCTGTGGCACGCCAGAGACGGTCTCGATCCGTCCGGCGGTCCAGTACAACTCGAACTGGTCAACGGCGACGCGGACGGCGACAACGCCGTCACGCTGTTCGACTACTTGATGCTGGACGGTGCGTTCGGCCAGGCGGGCAGCCTGTGGCCCGATCTGGATGGTGACGGCGACGTGACCTTGTTCGACTATCTGGTCATCGATGCCACATTTGGTGCGCAAGGGGACTGACAGACTGCGCGTATTGTGTGTTCTGGTTCGGGGCGATACCATATAGCCGTGGCGTGAGCGGTGCGCACGCGGCTGGGGAGGAGTTGTGTTGGAACCCATACGGATACTGGTGACTGGTGACTTGCATATCGGTCGGATATCCACCCGATGTGGTGCGGCCGAGGGACTTGATTTGTCCGTTCGGGGCGCATGGAAGCGGATTGTACAGGCCGTACGGCGTCATCAGGTACAGGCCGTCGCCATTACGGGCGACCTGGTGGACAGCGACAAGGCGCTGTATGAGGCCTTGGGTGCTCTCGAGAGTGGTCTGCAGGAGCTGAACGGCGGCAATATCCCGGTCGTGCTGGTGGCCGGAAATCATGACGCGGAATTGCTTTTCCGGCTGAAACGAAGTTTCCCCGATCTGCATGTGCTTGGCAGCGACCAGCAGTGGACCCATTGGGATCTGTTGCTGGATGACGGGCGTTCTGTGCGGTTTCTCGGGTGGTCGCATCCGGCCAAACCCGGCAGATACCAACCGCTGCAGTCCTTTCCCGCGTTGACAAGCCGACACGCGGATTTCAACGTGGCCCTGCTGCACGCCGACTACCAGTCCGGCAGCGGGGACTATGCGGTGGCGCCGCTGAATGAACTGCAGCGGCATTCAAAGTTGGACCTTTGGCTGCTGGGGCATCTGCATACGCCCGAGTGGATACCGGGACGACCTGCCGTGTTGAACCCCGGCAGTCCGCAGGCGTTGGATCCAGGTGAATGCGGTGAGCATTCGGCCTGGTTGGTCAGCTTGGGCGAGTCGATCACCTGTGAACCGGTCGCCGAGTCGACGGTGCTGTATGAAGTGATCGAAATCGACCTGAGCGATGCGGAAGACACACTGGAAGTTGTACTGCGGCGCAAGCTGCCTGCGGATTTTTCACGCAGACGGTCCTGGCGGGTGCGCCTCAAAGGACGTGTCAAGGCGCTGGAGGAATGGCGAAGAGACGCACAGCGATTGATCGAAACCCCTCCATGGTTGGACTCCCATAATGTGTTTTTCGATGAGATTGACGTGAGCCAGCTCGGTTTGAACTTGGATCTCTATGAGTTGGCTCAAAGGAAAGACCCGGTCGGAAGGCTGGCTGAGCTGCTGCTGGCCTTCGATGCACAACAGGCCGAGACGCATCCGCTCTATGAGGCGATAGCCGAACAGGTGAGGTCTAAGCGAGAAGAGGCGCACTCAACGCTTATAAAATATAAAGAGGCCTGTCCGCAGATACCAGACATTCCCATTGAGCAGGAACTGATACGGATGGCAGCTGCAGATCTGTTGGACATATTGTTGAGGCAGGAGACTGACAGGCGATGAGCGGGGCGTTAAAGATACGCGAGGTGCACATCGTCAGCGTCCGCGGATTTCACCATGGGATGCCGGCGTACGAGTTCGCTGATCAGCTGAATATCATATGCGGTCCCAACGCGTCGGGCAAGACCACGCTGACCCATGTGCTGCAGTGGTTTCTGTGGCCGCAACAGGCTGATGCATCCACTATTGCACGTGCCCGTTGGCAGGATGACCATGACGTGTACAACGTCAAATTGATGGGGGCGTGGTCTGACCCCTCGTTCGCTGTTGGTGAATTATCACGTGCGGCCTGGTATCGATTGGCCCAGCATGAACTGCTAACTGATACACAGCATGACGAGAGGCTTTGTCAGGAGATTCTGAAAGAGGCAAGAGGCGGATTGGATTTGTCCGTTGTAACAGCCGAGAAGTATCAAAAGCCTCGAACCGCCATCAACAGCCTTTCGGATGCGGCAACACGGCTCAGCGAGATCGACCAGCTTCGGTCGGCCAATCTCTGGGAGAACCAAAGACAAAATCTGATTACAGCAATTGATAAGTGCAGCAGGCTGATTTCACATAAGGAGGCGATCGAGTCGCAGCTGAAGCTGCGCCAGGTTCAACAGACCGTGGAGGAACTGAAGAGCAGACTGGCTGCGTTTGACACGCGCTTTGACCTGCTGCATCCGGACGACCTGAACCGCTTTGTGGAAAAACGTGATCGTCTCAACGATCTCAACCAGAACCTGCGGTTATTTCATGAAAAACGGGATCACACGCAAGACAAACTGTGCGCGGTTGGTTTGCCCGATTTAGATAGGGCGCGCTCCTGTTTGCCTGTATTGGAGGAGCTTCTCAGAGAGGCGCGGCAACTGCAGCGTGACTGTGATGATGCGGATCGTGCGTGCACCAGGGCGCAGGAGGGTGTACAGGATCTTCACCGGCAGCTGGCTGCGCAAGCCCTTCCCAACGCGGATCCGCTTAGTCTGGAGGAGTGGTACAGGGTGTTGAACGCGCTGGAGCAGGCGGCAGGAACGGACGCCAAGCTCCAGGCGGTACGCGAGTTGCGACGACGCATAGATGCACTGGCTGCATCGGTTGAAGCCCCCGTTAAAACAACTGAGGAGACACTGAACGCCGCTTTGCGCGCCGCCTTGAGCTGGTTGGCTGCACCGACGGCCATTGCTTGGCCATGGCAACCGATTGTCATCGGCACAATATCCACTATAGTGATTGTCTATGCTCTTATTGAACAGAACACGGTACTTGCCATGACCATGGGTGTCATCACTGCATTGGCTGGTTGGGAGGTTATATATGCCATACTCGCTCGCAAGCAATTGACGCGCGATAAACTCGATGGAGAAGTCCGGCATCACCTCGCCGAGATCACGCTCGGGTCCCCGGCACCCACGGTCGACTCGGTTCAGCAAACGGTCCAGGCCATCGCCAGGCGGATGCAGCAGCTGCAGCTGGAAACGAAACTCGACGAGCTTCGTAAGGAACTCGCGACGAATGAGGCTGAACAGAACAGCGTGTTGTCGCAGTGCTATGAGGTCATTCGGCAGTCATTGGAGCAATCGGGATTATCCACCCCGGATCTCAATGTTTGGTCAGCAGCCAGAATGGCGTCGCTGCTGCGTCTATGGATCGATTGGGTGGAGTGCAATCGCGAATGGCAAGAGGCCGAAGCGGAGCGCCGGAAACGCGTTGAACAACTTCAGGCCGTGGTGAGGCAATTGTCGGACCGGCTTGCTGAGACGCAGTCATCGCTACCTATCGATGCGTCCTGGGAATACCGGCGGATTGTCCCGGAACTGGAAGCCGCCGTGGATGATCTGCGCAGCAGGGTATCTCATGCCGAGCAACTCGCTCAGCAGCTCAACACCGAGAACGAACAGATTGATGAACTGGAGAGGCAGATCGATAGCGCTGAGCGTGATTTGGAGTCATTTGTAAGTCCCTTGGAGTTGACTGTTGACGACGCCGAATATCAGCTGCGGAGTTGGCTAAATGATTTACCGGAATACAACCGGATCAAAAAAGAGTTGGTTGAGGCCAGGATTAGATACGGATTATTGGAATCAGAACTGGAAGCGATGCCTGCGGCGGCACTGTACAAGGACCACAGCATCGAGTCGCTGCGGCGCGAGCTGGAAAAGGTCGAGGAAGCGACGAAGCAACGGGATCAGTATTTGAACGACCAAGGACGTTTAGAAAAGGAAATTGAAAACGCCAAAAAGTCTGCGGACTACGAGGCGGCGTTGAGGGATTGCCAGCAAAAAGCGGATGAACTCCATAAGACCTTATGTGAGCGGCTGCAAAGACACACCGTTTTTGAATTGGCTACTGCGCTCAAGGATCTCGACGATCAGCAGCGGATGCCGGACGTGTTCAAACGGGCCGATGCGTTTTTCAAGGAGTTTACCAACTATCGGTATGATCTCAAAATAGACGCAGAAAATGAGACTTTCAGCGCCGTTGATACCAGTGATCGAATGGTCAGGCGTTTATCGGAACTCTCCAGCGCTACACGCATCCATTTGCTGATGGCTGTGCGGCTGGCATACATCGAGCAGAGTGAGCGTGACTTGAAATTACCACTCTTCTTGGACGAGACACTTGCCTGTACAGATGCGGAGAGGGAGCGAGAGATCATTGAAGCGGTGCTTAAAATTGCACAATCTGGCCGACAGGTGTTCTATTTGACCAGCAAGCCGCGGGAGGCGGACGCTTGGCAGCAGCTGGCTGCAGAGCAAGGGGTGGCCGTTCAACGGATCGATCTAGGAGACACCCCAAGCGAATGGGTCATCAGCCGGCCACCTGAAGAGAACGAGCTGCCGGCGCCCGGGGGGCTGGCTCATGCGGATTATGGTGAACTGCTTGAGGTGCCGAAATGGCATCCGCGCCGTGACCCAGCTGATGCAGCGCATCCGTGGTATGTAGTGGATAACACGGACCACCTTTACCTGCTGCTCGCTGAAGGGGTCAATCGACTTGGTCCAATGAAGAGTCTGCTTCAGACTCCAGAGTGCATTGGGATACCGAGCACACACGCGCGACGTTATCTTGCGTTGGCCTCGACCATGGAGTTAATACAGGATGCGGCCCGGGTTGGACACGGTGACCCCGTACGACCGGAGTTGTTGCATGACATAAAAACCAGTAAAAAGGAACAGATCCTGGAATTGCTGCAGCAGGAGAACTTCGAGGGAACCGCGTTTTTGAGCGCCCTCAACGACAAAAAACGCATCAGCGGTTTGCAGCAGAAAATAGTGGATACACTGCGTGAAAAGCTGGAAAAAGCCGGCTGTGTGTCTGAGACAGAGCCGATGTGCGTGGAAGACCAGTTGGACTGGGTCTTGCAGCGGTCTCTGCCGCGATTTGGTCAACTTCTTCAGCCCGGTGATGTTCAGAGGCTGTTCAACCGAGTGTGGCCTGATGCGGAGCACGTGTAAGCCTATCTGCACGGTAATGATGTAGCATATCAGTAGAACAGTTATCCAACGGGGGAGGGACCATGCAGCCGTCCGACCTGTTTTTCGCCGGGACGCGATACGCCATATTGGGATACCATTCGACTGGACGCTCGCATGGACCTGTCGTGACGCGCGCATTGATCCATGCCGGAAAGCATCCGGTGCTCATCGGCAATATACAGAACGCTCCACGCCATGCCTCGGTGCGTGCGACGCTGCGGGAGGCCGGTGCGGTGGACGGAGTGGTGCTGCTGCCGCCTTCGCCATGGAACGAAGAGGCGGCTGCGTTTGTTACCGAATGCGCACAGGCCTGCGTGAAGGCCAAAGTAGATGCGATCTGGCTCTACGCGGTCGGAGATCCGGAACCGGCTGTGGCGATACTGGCGGAGCACAATTTGGACCCGGTAGTCGGTGAATGCCCCTGTCTGTACATCCCCAACGGCGGTTTTCCCCATAACATTCACCGGTGGTTTCATAAGCGGTTTTGCCGAGCACAGTGATCTCCCGTCCGCCCTCCTCAGAGCCGGTACTGGTCGCGCTGTCCGGCGGCGTCGACAGCGCGGTTGCTGCCGCGTTGCTGCTTCACTCGGGACACCCGGTCGTCGGTGTGACGTTGCGACTGTGGCAATTCGAATCCGCCTCAATGGACGCCGAGACCGACGCCGCGTTGGTGGCCGAACATCTGGGTATCCGACATGAAGTGCTGGATGTGCGCGATGCGATGTTCCGTGAGGTGATCGAACCGTTTCTGGATGACTATGCGGCATCGCGGACTCCCAACCCCTGTGTGTTCTGTAATCCGCAGCTGAAGTTCGCCGCACTGGCCCGGCTGGCGGATGAATTGGGCATCCGATGGTTGGCCACCGGGCACTACGCATCCGTGGGTTGTGATCCGGATACGGGACGCTATTGGGTCAGGCGTGCGGATTCTGCCTCCAAAGATCAGTCTTACATGCTGTATCGGTTGACACAGGGGCAACTCGCGCGCTTGGTATTTCCCCTCAGCTCTCTCCGGAAGCCGCAGGTCCGGCAGTGGGCTGTGGAACAGGGATTGCCGGTAGCGCATCGTGGCGACAGTCAGGATATCTGTTTTCTTCCCGGACGTGATTATAGGGCGTTATTACAGGCATATCGGCCGAACAGCCTGCAGCCCGGCGTATTGGAGCATGTGGACGGCCGAAAACTGGGATCTCATCATGGACTGCCGCTATACACGTTGGGGCAGCGGCGAGGATTGGGCGTGTACCTGCCGGAGCCTGTGTTTGTGGCCGGGGTAGATCCGGAAAACAACCGGTTGTTGGTAGGCCCCAAGGAGAGCCTGAGGCACAGGCGTGTTACGGCCGACCAACTGGTATTTGGCCGTCTGGCTCCCGGGGATCATGCTCCCTTTGCGGTCTCGGCGATGCTGCGGTCGGGTATGACGGCACAACCGGCCATGGCAGAGGTACAGGATGGACGCCTGTCCGTGGTGTTTGAAACGCCCCAACGCGCACCTGCACCCGGTCAGTCGCTGGTCTGCTATGACCACGAGGATGTGCTGGTGGGGGGAGTGATCCAGTGCACGGACTGACAGGAGGCAGCGCGTGAATCGACCGGTCTGCATCTACATAAACTGGGCCGCGTATGACGAACTGTCCGACAACGTGCAGCTTACCGAGGCCTTGGCGCTGAGGCAACTGGATGAACTGCTGCGCTTGCGGTCATCGGGTGTGCGGTTCGACTATTACCTCATGGACGCTTTCTGGTATGCGCGTGATGGCGGGTATCGCACCTGGCGAAAGCCCCATTGGCCGGATGGGCCTGACCGATGGCTGGACCGCTGTCTGGAAGCCGGCGTGCTGCCCGGCTTGTGGGTGACTGCAAACTCGCTCAGCCAGATGGATCCATATCCCGCCTGGGCGGACTCTTATGACCCAGAGACCGGCGCATATTGCTGCTTTTCCGGCGGATACCTCGATGACTTTCTGGGCGTTCTGGATCAGTATGTGCAGCGAGGCGTCCGGCTGTTCAAGTTTGATTTCGCCAACTTCAACGCGGCCCCGCAGCACCTCAAAGAGGTGATGCTTCCTTCGGAGATCCGGCAGTCCAATATCCAGGCGTTTCAGAGAGGGCTCAAACGGCTGCGCAAGGCCCATCCGGATGTGCTGCTGCTGGGCTACAACGGATTGGAAGAGGCATATGCACAAGGGAATACGGCGCTTCCGTTGTATCGCAGCATCGACACCCGCTGGATGGATGTGTTCGATGCCGTGTACTGTGGAGATCCGCGCCCGGCGGATGTGCCATGCGCCCGTTTCTGGCGATCCAAGGATATCTATTCGGATCATATGGTGCGGCACTATGAAGCGAATGGCTATCCGCTGCATCGTATCGACAACTCCGGGTTTATGATCGGCCTCACCGGAACCTGTTACGGTCGCGGCGTGGCTGCCTGGCAGGGCATGCTGTTGCTGAGTATGGCGCGCGGAGGTTGGGCGAATACGCTCTATGGCAATCTGGAACTCTTGGCTAACGAGCGTGCGCAGTGGATGGCCCGGGCTCAGCAGCTGATGCTGCCGTTACAGCAGCGAAGCGCCTGGCGCACGTTTGGCGGGGTGCCCGGACAAGTACAGCCTTATGGTTACTGCGCGGAGACCGAATCCGGAATGTTGATGGTAATCGTCAATCCGCGACAATCGGTGGAGTCTGTTCCGCTGGAACGTGCGTCTGATGTGCGTGTGCTGTTTCACGACGCCGGGTTTGTGCCGACTGTACAGGATGGCGCAATCCGGCTGGGGCCGGAACAGATGGCGTTGATCGGTACGGGCTGTTACGCGGACGACCGGTATGACCTGGGCGTGCAGGCCGATACGTTGATTCCATACTCCCTCGATCCGATTCCTGTAAAATCCTGTGACGTGTCGGGGCGCTCCTGTGTCAGAGTTCGGTGTCAACCGCCTGAAGGTGCGGGATTGCGCATCGTTATGCGTCAGACGCGTCAGGGTTTACCGGTCCGCACGTCAGGAGGCAGTCCACCGCATGGCAGAACGCTGGATACCCTGCTGACGATATCGGTTCAACAACAGGGCGTCGATCTGCCCGTGATACGTGAAGATAACAAAGCGATCTGGAGCGGTCTGTCGTGGGCGGTTGCGGAGGTGGCGTCGACGGCGTTGGAGCCCGTGGATACGGTCATCGAGTGTGCGAGCTGTGAAGCCGACGTGCAACTGAGCCTGGATGTGTATGCGGTGCGTTACGATGCGTAGGGAGCCGGCGCCGTTGACGCCTGACGGGTATATCGCCTTGCCTGCGCCGACCGGAACGGCGCGTCCACTGCGTGTGGTGTACTACCATCCGTCCGATCGCCCCCCGTTGGCCGGATACCGAGAGCGCATCCGGCGCGTGTTGATGGAAATTCAGCGCTTCTATGCCGATGGCTTGAGGCAGCATGGGTGGTCCGATACCGGCGTCTTTCAGCTCGACTTGGATCAACAGAATGAACTGCGGGTGATCCTGGCGCCCGGAGCACTGGCCACCGCGCAACATGAACGCGGCCGTACGGAACCACAGCTGCACGAAGCGGTGGACAGGGCATTGAAGGCCGCCGGGTTCGATCCCGCTCAGGAGACCTATGTGATCTTCTCTAACCTGTTGTTATGGGAAGACGGCCGGTCGCGAGAAGTGGGTCCTTACTATGGGGGCGGTGGTCCCCAGTCCGGCATGGCCGCGGTGCTGGACGACCCGTTGCTGGATCCGGACAAGTTGGGCTCCAACGAACCGGGCGCCTGGTTCGCCACGTGGCCCTGCACCATCGGCGAGTTCAACGCGCATTACATCGGTGGGACCGCGCACGAACTAGGCCATGCGTTCGGCCTGCCGCACAACCGCGAGAGTGAGACGCAACGCAAGACGCTGGGCACATCGCTGATGGGGGCCGGCAACCACGTCTATGGCAACGAGCTGCGGCCTGGCGCAGGCTTGGGGGCGTTTCTAGCGGCTGCGGATGCGATGATGCTCGCGTCCCATCCGATGTTTCGCCCCGGGGTCATACCGGGATCGGATGATCCGCAGGTAACATGGCGCATCCAATCGGTGCGACGTCAGAAGGGAGCGCTGCATCTTGTCGGCGAGGTGCGCGCCGCACCGGTGGCGTATGGGGTGGTGGCGTTTGTAGACCCGCCCGGTGACAGCGACTATGATGCGCGCACGGATTGTGTCCGATTGCGCGCCGATGGTCGGTTTGCACTGCATGTGCCCGATGTTCCGGATGGCGCATGGACCGTGCGCCTGGAAGCTTGCCTCGTCGACGGGAGACGATCCGCTGTCACAGCGCCCTGCCGGGTGGATGAGCGGGGCGCTGTGGATGCCCGACCTTTGCAGCGGGCTGCCTGGGAGCAGCCGATCTTTCTGGCGTATCAGCGGAACGATCGGCGGCTGATCGAAAGGTCATTGAGCGAATACAGCCGCGCGATGGGGCGTGACGCGGAAGTGCGTTCCCGGGTGGCGATCATGCGCGCGTGGCTGAAGCCGCACCGATTGGTGCGTTTGCAGGATGCGCCGCGGTCGATGCAAGAGGTTTCGTTATCGGATGTGGAATGGGAGAGCGCATCCGTCGGATGGGCCGAGCCGCTGCGTAACCGGGTCGTCTACGAGTCTGGCCGTCCGCTCTATCTGTGCGTGAACGATACGGCGGTTCCATACGGCCTGTTTGCCCATGCGCCGTCCCGTGTCGTGTATCGGCTGGACGGCCGATGGCGGCGTTTTCAGTGCGGGTGTGCGCTGCAGCACAATGCGCACGGCAGTGTGCAGTTTGTGGTGCAGGCTGACGGCCGTACATTGTACCGATCTGCGGTGGTGAAACACGGTGAGCGCCACGACCTGGACCTGGATGTGACGCGCGTCGACCGATTGGAGCTGCTGATCGAAGACGGGGGGGATGGCTGGCATTCCGATTGGGGACTCTGGCTGGAACCGCGTCTGCTGCGCTGACCGTTTCACTGCGATAAACTGAACCACCATATTGTGGCAGAAGAGACCCTGCGATCTAACCGGCGGCCAACCGGGCGAGCGATCAGCCGCCGGACAGTGTACGGCTACTACCGGATCACCGGCACCAGCCGCCATCCCTGACCTTCGGTGAACTCCCGCACGCTGAAGCACCAGACAACGGCTTTCTTGCCCTTCAGGTTGTCATTACGGCGCATCAGGTTGAGCCGCGCGGGTGTCGCACCTGAACCCCGAACGGCGACCACGTCCACCGGGAAGCCCAGTTCCGCGGCGAGATGATCGGCTAGACCAGCGCCTTTGGCCTGCATGTCATCACCGGTGTGGAAGATCAGGTTGTGACTATCTCCGAGCAGCAGCACGGGGCTCTGCCTCCAGTCGGCCGGCGGTGGGCCGGACGGGGACTTTTCGGTCACGAAAGAGAGCGACAGCTGCTCGCGCTTCCCGGCTGCGTCTGAACCGTCCACCAGATCCCCGCGGATGGTGACGGTTCGATTGGTGCGCACGTAAGTGCGCTTGGGCACGGACTTCACCCAGGCCAACGGTTTGATCACCGTACCGATCGCCTGTGCGGCCAGCCGGCAGCCTTGCCCCGACCAGTGCGTGTCCTGGCGGCAATACAACGGTCCGTTGGCGCCCGTGCGCGCCTTCAGCATTGCGGGAAGCAGGTCGATGACCTGGATTCCGTTCTGACGCAGCAACGCATAGAAACGCTGATGATCCGGATCGAGCCGTGGTGGGGTGGGGCCCAGAGCGGGCGCGTTGGGCACGTACTCCGGATAGACCATACATTTGGCGGGTACGGGGGCGATGATCAATGCGATCCCCGCTTTGTCCAGCTGTCGTTTCAGGTCCAATATGGCGGGCAACGGGTCGGCGTACTCCGCTGGCGCGCGGCTGACGGACTTGGCGGCCTCTCCCCAAAATACGCCGGCGCTGGCGCTGCGCAGCTCCGGGACAAAGTAGAACCAACCCTGAGCTCCGGCTACGGCTCCGCGGTCGGCTTGGGCATGCTGCTGTGCCAATGCACGCCAATGCGCCAGTGTGGCCTGTACGGGATTGGCCTGCGCTGCAACGATGCTGCAAAATAGAGCCGTCGCGCAGGCGAATGATATGTGTCTGTTCATTGTGTTGTAACTCCCCAGTAGACGTTGAGCATCAGCGTATGCTCGTCTTCCAACTCGATTCGATTGTAGCTTCCATATTGCGGCTCCACCTGATCCCAAGGGGTGAGTTTCAACCGAATGCGGTCGCCGGTTCGCCATTGGGCCGCTGCGGTGGGCTTTCGGTCGCGCATTCCCCACACGAACACCACCAGTTCGTCTGCCGGTTTAGCGCCCTGAAGGGCGGTGACTTGGGTCAGGTGAACGGCTATCAGACAGTCGGCATACGGAACCGTTGAAGGATCCGGCGGACTGGTACGGGCGGTCACCGTGCCTTCAACAATGAGTTGACCAGTGGTGGCCGAAGGACGCGTTGTGCCCGCAGGCGGGTTTTCGGATGGCGGCCGGGGTTGCGGCACGGGTTCAGATTGCGCCGGCTGCAGCGGTGTTGCAGGCGATGCCGGTGGTTTTTTCTGTATTGGGGATGAAGGGGCAGCCGGCAGGCGAATGGACCGCCAGGCGGTGGAGCTGAGGTCGCGGCAGGCAAACTGGTAGATAACCACTTCAACTCCGGTCAACCGGTCGGGGTTGTGCATAAGTTGCCGGCGCAACGTGTCGCGTGTGGTGTTTTCACCTCCGGCATTGATGGTGATCCGATCCACCGGACGCCGAAGTTCGTAACTCAGCTGCTCCGCCAGTCCGGCTCCGGTACCCCATCCCAAGCCTGCTTGGGAGTAGATATTGCTGAAACTGTCGCCCAGCAGAAGAACGCTGGATGCTGGTACAGGGCTCCAGGGTTTTCCGTTAACTGTGACCGGATGGATGCGTTGCTGTTGCCGATAGATAGCGTTAACGCCGGGTAGAAGCCCCAGCATGACCGCGATATCGCCGGTTTGTGTCACGATTTTGTTCTGCCGGGAATAGTTGTCCTGGACGATTGCAGAACTCAGATTGGGCCGGACATACCGGGCCAGATCATGCGCCACCTGTTCCACGGCGGATGCTGTCCAGTGGGTGTCCGTACGCAGATAGAGAGGGGACTCTGCAGTGCGTCGCCAGTCGGCCAATTTCGGAACGGTGTCGTACACATCGATGCCGCGCTGTCTCAGGCGATCCACCAGCCGCGCGTAGTCCGGATTGGTGACCGGACAGTCGCCAGCGGCGCGCGCCGTCAGCAGGTCCGGATAGATCATCGGTTTCAATGCCGTGGGCATTACCACCAGATGAATCCCGCGTGCTTTGAGATCGTCATGCAGCTGTTGGATCGCTTCGACCGGTGTGGTGGATGCCGATGAGGCGGCCTCAAGGATCGGGTGTCCGGTCAGATGGTCGATGTCGTTACGGTAGAATAACCAACCCTGCCATCCCGGATACACCTGTTCGTTTCCTGCTCCCAGCAGACGTGTCAACGCATATTGCGCTCGAGGGCGTATCCAGCCTGCGAAGGCGGATCGGTCTTCCAGCTTGCGCTCGAATGCCTTGATGCGTTCCGAACCGGGCACTGCGGCGATCACCCTCTTCAGCCATCTCCGAGGAGCGGAGCTTGCTGTGAGTCCTTGATCGATACTGAGCGGGGCTTCCCGGGTTCGCCACAGATTGGCCGTATCGATGGCGAGAGCGGTCAGAATGGTGGCCAACAGGCAGATCACCAACATCCACGCCACACCCGGCGTCAGGTCTGTCGATTCCAGCCAGGCACGCGCACGCGCTTCACGGTCTCCGGAGTGGGCGTTTTGAGGCGGGTTCGCCGATGGAATCGGGGTTTGTCGCATGAGCCGCCTCCTCCTAGAAGATAAAGTAGATGAACGGGTTGTATGCCTGGGTCATCAGCAGCGCGACGGACAGCCAGAATACCGCCAGGCAGACCAACGCCCGGGGCCACGTCAGCCGCTGGGTGAAATACCAGGGATCGGATGCGCCCCAGGTGATCAGCGCTGCCACAGTCATACTCACCAGATAATAGGGTTGGTAGATGACACCCGCCAACAGGTTTGCGGCTTGTGTGGGTTGTCCCAGTCCGAACAGTGCTCCGAGGTAAACAAGCGCCTTGTCCAGGCCCGGTGCGCGGAAGAACACCCAGGCGATCGACACCACAAAGAATGTGATCGCGATGCGTACAGGGCGGGGAAATCGGTTATACCAGCTGGTCTTGCCTTGACTGCGCTCAAACGCCAGCATACCGCCGTGGATGCCCCCCCACACCACGAAGTTCCAGGCGGCTCCATGCCACAACCCGCCCAGCAGCATGACGGCTGCCAGGTTGATATAGGTTCTCCGATTGCCCAGACGGTTGCCGCCCAGTGTGATGTAGAGATAGTCACGCAGCCAGGTCGACAACGAAATGTGCCATCGTCGCCAGAACTCGGTGATCGATTCGGATTTATACGGCATGTCGAAATTCTGGGCAAACACGAAACCGAACATCAGCCCCAGGCCGATCGCCATATCGGAATAGCCGCTGAAGTCGTAATAGATCTGAAACCCATAGGCAGCCAGGCCGTACCAGGCGTCCAACGGGTGTGCGGAACCGGCGTTGAACACCGTGTCCGCGATCTTACCGCAGGGATTCGCCAGCAACACCTTCTTGCCCATACCCAATGAAAACAGCGCTGCGCCACGGGCGAACTTGGCGAGCGTATGTGAGCGGTTGTTCAGCTGTTCGGCCACTTCGGCAAACCGGATGATCGGACCGGCGACGAGTTGGGGAAACATCGACACGAAACACGCAAAGTCGATGAAGCGCCGCATGACGGGGGTGTTGCCGCGGTACAGATCGATGGTGTAGCTCATGGACTGGAAGGTGTAGAAGCTGATACCCAACGGCAGGGTGATGTGAAGTGCGGTACGCCACTCCAGGTGTTGAAGTCCCAGCAGCGTCATGAGCCCGTTGTAGTTGTCGACACCGAAGTTGAAATACTTGAAGAATCCCAGTAACGACAGATTGGAGACGATGCTCAAGGTAAGCACCAACCGCTGCTGTTTGGACCGCGGGGTGTTGGGTTTCAGACGATCCACGGGGACGTCGCCCGCAGCCCCGCGCACCATCCACAGACCGGCCACGAAGTCGATCAACGTGGAGACCAGCATCAGCAAGGTAAACCATGGGTTCGCCCAGCCGTAAAACACGTAACTGAACAGCGTCAGCACCAGGTGCCGGCCGCGTTGCGGTGTCAGATAGTACGCAGCCAGCACCAGCGGCAGAAAGCCGAACAAAAACAGGTAAGAGCTGAAGACCAATGCGGTATGCCCCCTTGATCCCTGATGAGTTTACAGCACTTCGTAAAACATCGGCATGTCGGGATTCAGGGGGAGTTTGTCCGCCATATACAGCCCCTCCAGTTGAGGACACTTTTCGAATGGTTCAACGCGCAACTCCCGTGGTTGGTTTCCCTGGTTGGGATCGGGCATGGGCTGTCCGCCCAAAATGGCCCATCGGGCGATGCGGATGACCCGCCCAAAATGGACGCCTTCCAGAACGTCCAGAACATGATACTCATCCAAAACCAGAGCTTCCCGGTAAGGACGGATCTCTTCCAGAGTCGGCATTGGGGTGGATGCCAGACGCTGGACTTTGAGCCGCGCTGAAGTCGGCGGCTTCGCCGGGTACAGCGCACGGAATGCATGATAGTTGGCGACAGCTTCTGAAGCGTCCAATGCCCGGGCATAGATGGTCAGGCCGCGGATCGTTCCCTTCCATGTTCGGTCGACGTTCCACTCGTTGCCTATCACCAGATGCTGCTTGTCCCAATTACTCAGGTCGCCATCGGGTGCGCCAATGACTTTCTGCGGTTGGCCGTTCATCCAGCACTGCAGGTTGCCGTTCCGGTAGCTGACGATCACGTGTATCTCTTGGTTCGCGTTGAGGGTGCCCAAGTCCAGCTGCGGTTCGGTTCCGACACCGGTGCTGGTGGTGCGCAACCGCAGGATCAGGCGGTTTTGTTCCTGTCCTAACGTGAAGTTGCGCTGATCGGAACCGGTGGAGAACGAAACGATCCGGGCTGGCCCCGACTGCGCCAGTGAGTCGGTCTTCAGCATGAGTTCTATCGTGAATGCGTTGCTCTTCCTGCAGGCCTCGAGCAGGGCGGTCTCCGCATCAGCGATCCGGAATATCCCACCGGCAGTACGTATCGCCCATGAAGAGTCGTAGGTTACCGCGCCAATCGCCTCCGGTTGCCACCGCTTTCCCTCTGGCCCCGTACAGCCGACCTTACCGTCACGCCAACTTACTACGATCCCCGCGGGATTGGCAGGCCAGGATTGAGGATGCACTGCGATCGTGGTGGGTTTGATGGCGTTCGGCGCCTGCGCCCGGTCGCGCACTCCGGTGATTTGCAATCGATCGGCCTTTTTCAACGGCTGTTTCAACTGCAGGGATACGCTGGAAGGGTCATTTGGCAATGGTGTTGCTTTTGTGACCGCGATACCCGATTGCAGGCTGAACCGCGCATGGGTGATGTCCACCGGTTCGGTGAAATTCACCTGCAAGAGTTGCGCATAGACCGGTGTGACGAGGCGCACTTCAGGCGGCGTTGTGGGCGTGACCAGCACGCGTCCATATCGCAGCCCGGAGGGTGTCTCCACCTCTACGCTGTAGTCGCCCGGCTTGGTGTATCGGTAGTTGATCGTCTTGCCGGTCGCAGTGCCGCCATCACCGGTACGCCAACGAGATGAGTTGGTGGCATCCGGCGCTGAAAGCTTGACGGTGAAGGGGGCTTCACCGCGGTGCGTGCCCAGCGCCAGATCGGTGATCCAAACATCGGGGTAACGGTCACAGGCGGGATGGTCCGTATAGCGCACCGGTGTTCCTTCGATATCCAGCGTGTCCGGATTGAGACGCGCGATAAAGATGTCATAGTCGGACGAGAAATGGTCATGCTGCCCGGGTGACGCCGCAAACGCGATAAGCCGTTGATTACGCGAGATCATCGGGAAATACAGATAGTTTCGATCTGAAGGCATCCGGGCATCGCGTGCATGCAGGATCACGCCCTGCTCCCGTGTCTTCAGGTTAAAACGGGCTATCGGGCCGCCGCCGCCGTTCATCCAGTACCCCCAGACGCCATCGGCGGTGAAATACGGCTGGCATCCGCGAAGCGGCGGCATGTAGTTGACCTGCCTGGTCTTCGGGTCATAAGGATCGAACGCCGCGGGCCATCCAAACGCCGCATGGGTCAGTTGACGATTGATCAGCAGGCCGTAGTGCTGACGTTTGTTGTCGGGCATGCTGGTGTTCTCGTCAGTCAGCGGCCGTTTGACACCGGTGGAGATCGTCAGCCATTGTGTCATGCCGTTTCCGTCTATATAGATCAACTGATCATCGTCCACCCAAACCGCGGCCCGGTCTTCACCGTATGAGCGTGCCTCTTCTACCAGTACCCGGCTGTGCTTGCCGTCTGTGGTGGCCAGGATCATCCGAGGCAGTTGGCCGGGTTTATGCTCTTCGTACCCGTCGGCTCCTTTGGGATAGCTCAAATACACGTAACGCTGTCCGTTGGGAGAGAGATGCGGGCAGTAGTGTTCACGGTCCCCTTCGTCCGGTGAGAGTTGGCGTAAACCAGTTCCGTCCAATTCCATTCGCCAGATACGCCAATGTCCAGTCCTGTTGGACTCCCAGATGACGAAACCACGCCCTAGAGAACTGATCCGTTGAAAATCGGGTTGACTATGTGCGAGGTTCGACACGAATGGCAGACAACAAAGAAGGGTCACGAGGGTCAAGATACGGCGACTCATAGGTACTCCTACGTGCAAGATGGTCACGCATCCGTCTGACGCACATCCATCGCTTGGTTACTCACCCTCTTAGACGCCGCACTGATTGTCCGGTTATCACAATGCGAGGAATACATCGCACATTGGCAGGGAATAGTCCGTCAAAAAGCCAAAGGTAACACCGCCCGCATACCGGTGTCAGACCGGATGCGGCGGCATGCAACGATGGAGTGAACAATGGCTGAATGGCGCATAACACCTGAGCCGAGGAACGGCCGAAACACCGTGTACGCCAGCCGATATGCACGGTTGAACAGCGATGTGACCCGTGGAGGCGGAGACGACGATACGGATGTCCTGCAAGCTATTCTGGACTGTGCGCCGCGGTGGGGTGGACTGCACCTGGTGCTGGATGGCGCGGCGCTTGTACGTGGTCTTCAGGTGCACTCCAACACAACCATCGAATGTCCGCACGGTGGCTGCGGACTGTTTCTGGCCAACGGCGCCAATAGCTCGTTACTGACCAATGCACAGCCTGATTACCACCATCGGTTCGACCACCAGATCAATCTGTTGGGTGGCGTCTATAACCATAACGCCGCGGGGCAGTTGCACCATACAGAGGCGCCGGCAGGCGCCGATATCGCTACAGAGATCGAGCACTGGTCCATAGCCCTCCGGTTTACAGGAGTCGAACATGTGGTGATGCGCGACGTCACGATCCGGAACCAACGCACCTTTGCGATGCTCATGACGAACTGGCGGAATGTCATGATCGACAACATGACCATCGAGCTGCCGGACAACATGTACGCGCAGAACCAGGATGGGCTGCATTTCTGGGGACCCGGTGAATACCTGACCATCCGTGATATCACGGGTTGTTCCGGTGACGATTTCATTGCTCTGGCATCCGGAGAGCATGACCCGGAGGGGGCGGGGCCTATCACCGATGTACTGATTGACGGAGTGATGCTCGATGACGCCGATCAGGGGATCCGGCTATTGTCGCGTGGCAGCGGGGTATTGGATCGCATCACCATTCGCAATGTCTCGGGTACGTACAAGAGCTTCGGGTTCATCATCAATCCCTGGTTCCCGGGGCCATCGGGCCGTTTCGGGCGGATTACCATCGAGAACGTTGATCTGCGACAGACAACGCATAAGTACGACTATTCCAATCCGTTTCTGTTCCGCATCGGCGGCGAGTTCGAGACTCTGACACTGAGGAACATCCATCATCACCGACCAACGGGAGACGCCAGCGTCTGCGAGGTCGGGATCCCGTTCTACGCCCCTTTGGATGCCGACGGCGCGGCCGCTTCCCGGATTCGGACGCTTCTTATCGATGGATTACAGATACACGACACCGACCGGTCAGAGGCAGATGCTCCGTACATCCGTCTCATGGGACGCATCGATCGGCTGATCATGCGCGATGTCGTGGTTGAGAAAACACCGGGGCGTGAACATGTCGCGCCCGCGTTGATCCGGACGGAGCCCTTCTGTGCTGTGAAGGATATGCATGTACATGGAGTGGTGGCCCGGGGACTCGGGGCGGTGTTGGAGTGCGTGTCCGGCCATGTAGGCAGAGTGCGGCTGGACCACCTGGACACAGATCCGGATACCATACCGGTGAGCGGAGCGGTATATCCGGACAGAGTCCATATCGACGATACGCCGCAGATGTGACGGATTCTCCCGTGCTTCGAAAGGATGTGAACCATATGCAGGCGCCTTCAGTCAGCTCTCAGCCCATGGTGGTGGTGATGGGCAGCGTGACCAATGCGATGTGGCCGATCCGTGATGTCAACGCCCTGGAGCGCACCGCACGTTTCGCGCGTTCCCTCGGTGTGGATGTGTTCGAGTCCTATACGCCTTGGGTGGTGTTCGAGCCCGAAGGACCCGGGCAGTTCGACTGGACCGAAACGGACAAGCTGGATGGGGTTTGCCGTCAGACCGGATTGAAATGGCAGGCGTTTGTGATGCTGAACCCCAGTTACGCCACGCCGGATTGGTTTCGAAAGTCGCCAGAAGAGACTCCACACTGCTGCATGGAACACCAGCAGGACAGCGATGTGCGTTCCATCTGGTGTCGTGGTCTGGACAGGCACGTCGACCGCATACTGGGCGCGTTGTTCAACCGTTACAACGCATCTCCTGCACTGGAGTCGGTGATGTTCGGTGTGAGCGGCGACTTCGGAGAGAGCCTCTATCCTGCCGGTGCGGTGGGTTGGAACGGGCAATATCACAATCATCCCGGCTTCTGGTGCGCAGAAGAACCGGCACGTCAGGCGTTCATCGACTGGGTGCGGGCACATTACACATCCGTTGGACAGCTAAACCGCGCATGGGGTACTTCCTACCCGTCGTTCGGCGATATCTCGTTTCTCCATCCGGATCGCCCCATGTCGGACGTGCGGTGGCTGGATCAGGCCACATGGTACCGGGATGAGATGACCCGATGGTGTGAAGTGTGGTTTCGGTCTGCGCGTACGCATGCCCGCAAGGGACTTCCCCTTTATTTGTGCGTCGGCGGTGGGGACAGTGTGCCGCTGGGCTTCGACATAACCGGTCAGGCCCGACTGTGTTCCAAATACGATATCTGGCTGCGTTTGACCAATGAAGGCAGCGTGTATGCCGGCAACTTCATGGGCACGCGTCAGTTGACCACCGCCGCAAAGCTGTACGGCGTGCCATCGGGGCTGGAACCCGCCGGAGAAGTGAACCCTAAAGGCGTGTCGGCCCGCATCTTCGGAGCGGCCGCTGCCGGATGTAACCACATTCACTACTATGAGGGGCAAGTGGCCAACTTCAACGCCTGTTCGGATGCGGATGACCGGACGGACCGATGGCGGGCGGAACGAGACCACCTGGTGATCAAACGTCCATATGTGAACGTTGCGGCGTTCTATCCACGTGTCGACGCCATGTGCAAGCGGCAAATGGGGGCCGATAGCATTAACCGGTACTATCCGTTGCGCGACTACGTGGATTTCGATTTCGTGGATGACAACCTGTTACGAGATGCGAAGTTGAGGCCGTACCGATACCTGTTGATGAGCCAGTGCGCCACATTGGACGAGCAGGCGTACAACGAACTGCGACACTGGATTTCGGACGGAGGGGTGCTTATCACGTCGGAAGTGGAGGCACTGCGCGTGTGGTGTCCGCAAAGGCTGCCGGCCTTTCGGCGCGTGGCGCCTCTGGCGCCGCAGCCAAGGGCATGGAGCCGTCTGTCGGTGCAGTCGCCTGCTCGGTTTGTCTGGCATCCCGGCAATCCACCCGCCACGGTCGAGTTGACCGGAAACTGGAGCCATGCGGAAGGTGAGTTCCGATGGGGAGGCAAGGATGCCGGTTTCAACGTACCGGTAGATCCCGATCTGAACTATACATTGAGATATGAAGGCGGTGTGCCGCGCGGTGGTGAGGTGCGGGTGAACGGGCAGGTGATCGGGCGGATGGATGGCCGGTCGGGAAATGACCACTCCTGGACATTTGCGATCCCGTCTCGTCTGTTGAAAGGAACCAGTACGCTGCGGGTGCTGTTTCAGATGGAGCCGATGCGCATCGCCACCGACTCACGGGATTTATGCGTCTATCCACGCACGATCATATTGGAGGCGGCCGGCGGAGACTGGCGGCTGAGCGCTCCGGAGATCAGCGGATTGCAGATCGACGATCGGCTGCTCCGAATGTCCACCCGCGTGATGGGGAAAGGCCGAGTGATCGCTGTTCCGGCCGGATTGACCGGAGCCGAATATGCGCGTACGGTAATCGCATTGCTACGGCGGCAGCTGGCGCCGCACATTCCGGTGTGCGCCGTGCCCGATGGCGTGGCGGACGGGCTGTTTGTGAGCTGTCGTGGCGATGAACTGTTGGTTTATAACGGGGGAGATCGCGCCCTCGATGCCCGCATCGAGTTGCCTGCCGGTGCGGAACTGGATCGAATGCATCGTGCCTCTGCCACGCAGATCACCATCGAACAGCTGGCGCCTGATTCGATCGAGAGTTACCCGCTGAAACTGCAATGAATACGGGGAGTCAGTACACTCGGAGAACAACGCATACATGAATAAACGTTACGACTTGAGCACGCTAAGCTGGGAGCTGGCCGGGTACACACCCAATGCCTGGCTGAACTGGGTAAACGCCCCGTCGATGACACGAACGACGCTGGCTGAAGTGGCCGCCGTCAGCGCCAACGTGCCCGGCTCTGTGCAGCAGGCGTTGCTCGATGCAGGCCTTATCCCCGACTGGAACTCGGGTATGAACAGCCTGCAGTGCGAATGGGTGGAAAACCGCCATTGGGTTTACGAGACCAGACTTCCCGGATCGTGGTTGAAGGGAAAGGAAGTGCTCTTGCATGGTCTCGGGCTGGATTACTCGGGCTGGATCTATATGAACAGTGTCTGTGTCAGCCGGTTCCGGGGAGGTCACATGCCGGTAACGGTTGACCTGACGCCGGCGCTTCAGCCCAAGAATAACCGGTTGCGCATCATTCTCGATACGCCACCGCGGTATCTGGGATACACCGGATTTACAAGCCAGTTCACCGACTGGAAGGTGCGGTTCAGCTATTCTTGGGACTGGATGGTTCGTCTGGTCACGCTGGGTATCTGGGATGACCTGCTTCTGACAACGCGTGATGGAGCGGCGCTGTCGGGGTTGGACGTGCGTGCGGATGCCGACCCCGATACGGGTACTGGTGTGCTGACGGTACGTCCCCATGTGGTGGAAGCAGGCGGCGCCGACGTACGGGTAACGCTGCGCGACAAGACCCGGGTTATCCGTACCGAGAGCCGTCCCGCTGAGGCGTTTGGCGCTGATACGATCGAGTGGAACGGTTTGCCCGTCGATTTGTGGTGGCCGCATACCCACGGCGCGCAGCCGTTATACACGGTGGAGTGCGTGCTCGAGGACGGATCGGGAACCCAGCTGGACCGTCTGGAGCGGCAGGTTGGATTCCGCAATGTGCGGTGGGAACCCTGCGAAGGCGCACCCGAAGGCGCCGATCCCTGGTTGTGTGTTGTCAACGGTCAGCGCGTGTTCCTGCAAGGTGTCAACTGGACGCCGATCAGTCCCACCTTTCACGATTTGACCCCTAAAGACTATCGGAAGTATGTGGAGTTGTACCGGAGTTTGGGTGCCAATCTCTTGCGTGTTTGGGGCGGGGCTATACTGGAGCGCGAAGCGTTCTTTCGCTATTGCGATGAGATGGGGATTATGGTCTGGCAGGAGTTTCCCTTGTCCTCGTCGACGTTTGACAATTGGCCTTCCGAAGACCCGAAGGCCATCGATGAGATGGTGCAGATCGGTGCATCATACATCGACCGGCGGGGGCATCATGCCTCATTGATCCTGTGGTGCGGCGGTAATGAGCTGCATCGCGCGGCTGACGGGGATGCCAACGGAACAAGGATCGCGGCGGACACCAGTCACCCCATGCTGGCGGCGCTCCAGCGGGTAACGGCGGAACGCGACCCTCAACGCCGGTTTGTCGCTGCATCACCCAGTGGCCCCCGGTTCTTTTACAATCCGGAAGACAGCGGTCTGGGCGTACACTGGGATGTACACGGCCCGTGGCGAGTGGAACGATCGTTGGAGGAGTGGAAGGTGTATTGGGACAACGACGACTCGATGTTCCGTTCCGAAGTGGGGTGCCCGGGACCGTCACATTGGAACGTGTTGAACGCGTTCGCGCCGGAGACGAGCTACGTCATTCCCAGCGAAGATAATCCCCCCTTCCGGCGGCAGACCGATCCTTGGTGGTGGGGCGAATGGGATGCGTTTCGGGATGAGTATGGCCGTGAACCGGAGTGTGTGGAAGAGTACGCAGCGTGGTTTGAAGGCCGGCAGGCCGCAGCTCTGCGGATCGCAGTACAATCCTGTAAACGACGTTTCCCACGCTGCGGTGGAGTCATCTTGTGGATGGGCCATGACTGCTTTCCCTGTCTGGCGAACACGTCGATCATCGACTTTTTGGGACAACCGAAGTTGGCCTATGACGCGGTGAAGAAGGTCTTTCATGCAACGGAGGTTGAACTGACGCAGAACAGTCTGTTCTGAAGCATTACACTGGACTATACGAAAGGAAACAACCGATGGGCAATATCTGGTGGCTGGTGATGGTGTGCGTCATGGCGGCTCCGTTCGCGCTGACGCCGTCTGCACATGCCGAAGAGATACGCTGGCGTGACGGCAGCACGTTGACGCTGGAAGGCAAAGGATGGCGCGACACCACCGGGCCGTATGACAGATTGCCGGCGTCGGCCGAAGGCCGGGTGAACGCCACGGCGTGGGCACAAGGCAAAGACTCTGCTGGGTTGGCGCTGCGATTTCTCACGGATGCCGACAGCGTGCGGGTCAAGTGGACTGTGCGCGATGATAATCTGGCCATGCCGCACATGCCGGCAACCGGTGTCAGCGGGCTGGATCTCTACACACGTGATGTATCAGGTGCTTGGCAGTTCGTCGGAAATGGCAGACCGTATCAACGCAGCAATGAAGCGACGTTTACGTTGCCGGCTCATCGGGGCATGCAGGAGTACCTGCTGTATTTGCCGCTGTATAACGGGCTGGTTCAGCTCAGCGTGGGTGTTCCATCCGGTAAAGCGCTGGAGGCCGCGCCGGAACGCCCGTTACGGAAGCGTCGGCCGATTGTGTTTTATGGCACCTCGATTACACAAGGTGGATGCGCTTCACGTCCCGGCATGGCGTATCCGGCGATCTTGGGACGCTGGCTGGACAGACCGAGCATAAACCTGGGGTTTTCGGCCGCCGGGACCATGGAGACATCTATCGGGGGGGTGCTGGCCGAACTGGACCCTGAAATCTATGTGATCGATTGTTTATGGAATATCGGCAACACGTCTCAAGAGGAGTTCGATAAACGGGTGGGGGCGCTCGTCCGCGCCATTCGCGCCGTGCACCCGAAGACGCCCATTGTGTTCGTCGGCCAGTCGCTGATCAACCGTGGAGCACATCCCACCGAGATGACCCGAAAGCAGGAAGCTTCGGTCCGTGCATTGACCGCCCAGGGTGTACCCAATCTGCATTGCATATCGGGCGACGATCTGGTGGGGGATGACGGCGAAGCCACGGTGGATGGCGTGCATCTGACAGACCTGGGCATGTGGCGTCAGTCTCGCGTTATGCTTCCCATATTGAAACAACTCATTCACTGAAAGCCGATAGGACTGGACTCGAGCGCCAAGTGAGTAGTATAATGGCTTGGCGCTTCAGTCACCTCGCTGCGGGAGTAGCTCAATGGTAGAGCTCCAGCCTTCCAAGCTGGTGGTGCGGGTTCGATTCCCGTCTCCCGCTCCATTGGTCCCCAACCCTCTCGCTGAGCCGTCTCGGTGTTATCTGCGGACAAGCGCATTGAACGCCGGCCTTCGTCGGCCATGTGCGTTCAACAGACCCAATTTCTCCTCCCGATCATCCAGTGCAAACACGCAGGCACCCCGGTAGGCGCGCCGGATGGCCACGTGAGCGGTTACCAAATGGTGAAATCCGGTCTGGGCGCGTTCACCGCCCGAGGTGACCGGTGAGTGTCCATACTCGAACAACCAGTGTTCGATACCGCTTCCATGCGTCTGAACCAGGCGGTCCATCGTGTGCAGTCGCTGGCGGATGATCCGTGGCCCTTCGTCCAGCGAATAGATGCTGAAACCCAGCACATCGGCGACCCGGCTGGCGGCGCATCGCTTATACAGGGCGGTGTCTTGTTCATTCGGCGTAAAGTAGACGCAGAGTCGAGTGCCCGGCGACTGCTGACGTAGATGGGAAAACATCTTCTGCAGGGCGTGATGCCAGTCATCCGGGCTTGGCGTGTTTCTGAGCATCACTCCGGCGGCTCCGTACGGTTCGATGATCGGCACAAAGTACGTCGGGCGGAAGGCGCGCAACACCTGGGTTGACCACGGGGTCATTGCGTCACACAGCCCTTGGGGGGTGCGCGTGAACCGTCCAAGGATGATCTCTTTGGTGAAATCGCTGGTGATAATCACCGTGAGTCCCTGACGCCGCAACCGATCCGCCAGGCCGACGGCCTCTGTCATTCGCGATGGCGATTGGGCCAGGTCACTGTCGAGGAACAGATTCACCGCGCGCAGTTTGCCATCCCATAGGGCCTGCATCCATAGTTTCTGCCATCGGGCGTCCGGAAACGCTTTGGCGGATAGCCGGATGACAGCGCCCTGTTGAAAAGCGGGATGCGCCCGATAAGCGGTCGGCTCGATGGTCCGCCAGTCGGATGAATAGGCATACCCGTGTGGCAGCAAGGCGATCCAGGCGATCAACAGGATGCAAGAAGGGATGAACGGGATCAGCCACCACCCGTCACGCCGGCCAGTCGGGCGGTTCGATGCCCGTGTCTGCACGGGCATCATCAGAACAGGCGGGTAGAAAGGCAACTGAACCCATAGAGCCATCATCATCACGGAGACCATCTGTAGCCGAGTGAATGCAACCTGCAGCGAGGCAACCAACAGTCCCAAGTCTCCCAATGCGTACTCGGCCAAGCGCAGCGAAAGGACCGTGCCGATCATCAGATTGTAGGCTGCCAACCACAACCTTCCGCGACCGGGGGTGTGCTCGCATTGCCATGCGCCCAGCAGATACAGCACTGGGTACAACCACGGCAGCGCCCATGTGGACCGCACTCCGATATCGAATGCTTGCTGCCAGGCCACCAATGCGGGGAACAAAGCCAACACACACAGCCAGGCGGACCAACGAACGGATGGCGGGATTTCGCGACGCAGCCGACAGGTGCGCAGCGCCGCGACGACATTCCAAACACTCAACGCCAGCGAGACAGCCGCGAAGACAGTCAGCTGTATCGCCATCGCCTGCCTCCCCGTCGATGCGTCATGATAACCGATATGTCAGGGTGAACTGATATGGGATGAACTGCTTTCGCGGGTTTGCATGAACCAGGGGACAATCAGCACATACACGCAACCGATGATCAGCAGTATCAACGCCCAGTATGGGGTGTATTTAGGAGCGACACCATACACAACTCCCAGCAGGCCCAAGGCAGCAACGCCGCACACATATGTGCCTGGCGCTTTCACAGCCGGTGGATACCGTACCGTTGATACTTGTAAACCAAGCATGAGCAAGATGCATAACAGGCAGACAATCCAGAGTACGGGCAGCGAAGCCAGCACAGCCTCTCGCTGGTTGATCAGCGTCCACAGAGCGATGAACGATGCATTCATGCTCAAGGGGAGACCCGTGAATGCATGCAGCCCGCGGCTTGGATCACCCGTGCGGAACCGAGACAAACGGAAGGCTCCCATCAGGACTATCAATGCCGGTATCAACCAGTTGGGAATCGCAGACAGACAGCTGGGCCATTGGGCGTATACCAGCAATGCAGGCGCCAGCGCAAACCCGGTGAAATCGACATAGGTATCCAGATCTGCACCGAACACGCTGCAGCCGCCGATCCAGCGCGCGACATTCCCGTCCAGCCCGTCCAGCAACAGAGTGGCCAAGATCGACAAAGCCGCCAGGTCAAACGCTGTTGGATCGTCATGCATCAACCCGATGATCGACAGGCGAATACTGGCGCAGGCCGTCAGCAGACCGAGTACTGTGATGCCGACGGGGACAAGATGTCTCCATTTCATGTTGGTTCTGGCCTCCGTGCGGGTGGTGCTTTGATACGCGCCAGTGGTGTCTCGCCGGCCCGAACCCGGTCACCCACTTGGCAGATGATGTCGATGTCATTGGACGGCAGGTAGATGTCCAGTCGCGATCCGAATTTCATCATGCCAATCCTGCGTCCCCGCATGAGGCAGGTGTCCGAGATCTGGCTATGCCAGTATACGACGCGTCGCACGAACGGCCCGACTATCTGAAATAGCAGGCACTCGGTACGTTCGTTGACCGCCCAGATCGTGTTGTGCTGATTCTCCGTGGACGATTTGTCTGAGCTGGTAAACAGTCGCCGCCCGGGTGCATAGCCCAGAAAGCGATACCGGCCGTGCATGGGTGCGCGATTGACATGCACATCGAACAGCCCCAAGAATACGCTGATGCGGGTGACGTGTGAGCGACAAAGCCGTGTCATGTCAGCGATCTGTGCAGCCGTCAGTTGAGATCGCAGACATAACGAGAGGAACACATCGGGGGCCAGGATGCTGATGCTGTGAACCCGACCATCCGCTGCTGAGACGAGCAGTTGGTCGTCTGACGGCGGCTGGCGTTCCGGATCCCGAAAAAACCAGATGAAAAAAGCGGATAGAACAGAAGCCCCGAACACTGACAGAGCCGCCGTGCTCGGGTAACGGTTCATCAGGCTGAACCATAGGATAGTTTCAGACAACACTATACAGACGATATACGGAAGGACCTCAAGGCGAATACGCATCGCGAGTGCCTACATCCTGAAGGCCAGGGGTTCCCAGAAATCGAGCAGCGAGAACATGGAGCCCAAGAGAACATGCGACAAGGCGACGCCGATCAATGTGCGGTGGCGTGCGTACATGACGCCCCAGAAGAGGCTGGCGATGAGAGAGACCAGCGCAAAAGGGAGCGTAAATGTGGCGTGGAGCGCCGCAAACAAGAGAGACGATGTAACGATGGCCAGTCGAGTGGCGTGGGGGCCAACCAATATGCGTTCGATGCTGCTTTGAAACACTCCACGTATCAGAAATTCCTGCACCGGTGCAAAGACCAGATAGAGTCCGAAGAACAGGTTGACCCGGGATGTCGTCACCAAAGGTTCTCCGCGGTAGGCGATATCGAGGTGGATCAGGACCGCTTTGATCACGATAAACGCGATACCGATGGCCAGTGTGGATATCGCGGTATCCCGTAAGGCGCGTGCCCATCCCTTGGTGGTCAGCCCGTACTGCGAGAGTGTTCCATGCCCCCGACGGATGATAGTCAGCATCAGCAGCAGCTGCCCTGCCGTGAATACAGTCCCGTACCATCGGATCAGCACGGGACGTAACGTGTCACGCACCCCGGGCATGAACAGAAACGCCATAATGAACACAAACAGGCTGAATCCGATCGCAAACCAGACGATCAGCTGGCTGGCCTCCTCACGGATGCGCATGGTTTGTTCCAACTCTCGCTTGCTGCTGTCCAGTTGGTGGATGGTTTGTTGCAGCGCGTGTTCTCTCGCTTCCACCTTGACCGCCATGATGCCAAACGTTTCCGCCAGCTCGGTCACTTCCGGCGGGTATTGAGTGCTGTCGGTTAACGCTGTGATCTGGCGGGTATCTTCGTATGATCCTCTGATCACCGCGCGCGCATGTTCGGTGATCTGCTTCAGGGCTGTTCGCAATGTGTCGCTCATGGTCGGGCGTCTCGCGGAAAGGGTTCGTCTAGCATCCCGTGGTCCTTTCAGTATATTGCAATACGGACAAGAGTGGCTTGCCTTGGCTGTTGAACTGTACATCGACCGCTTACATGCGCCCAAAACAGCGGTCAGGTGTGGGCCATGCCGCGAGGTGATCCGGATGTGTGTTCACCCCATCAGCGTTGATACTGAAGAACGGAAGTGATGCGGGTGAATTCGGACGCCGTTTATACACCAGCATGCAGGTACTACCGGTAACAGCGGTGAAGTACCGGTTGTGTCGATCACTATGGCGTCAAGCGCCTCTATGTCATCCGCGTGATGCTAAGCGTTTGCTATACCGGGTGAACCAAATAGGAGGGGGCCACAATGTCCAGTGAATCTCGCTTCAGAACGATCGTAGCGCTTACGTTATGTATCTGGTCCGTCGGCGCCGCAGGCGCTCAGCAGTCATTGAACGGGTTGTTGAGACCGATCCAGGAAAAACACGGGTTGCCGGCCTTGGCCGCCGCAGTGGTCAAGCGAGGCCGTGTGACCGCCGCAGGCGCGGTGGGAGTGCGGCGTGTTGGCACGACAACAGCGGTAACGATCAATGATCGGTTTCATATTGGTTCGAACACCAAGGCGATGACCGCGTTGATGTTGGGGCAGCTGGTCGACGAGAAAAAATTGGACTGGAACACGACGATGGCCGAGGTGTTCACCGACCTGCGCCCCAGGATGAGCCCATCGTTTGCGGCCATCACCATCCGGCAGCTGCTGTCGCACACGTCGGGGCTGCCCAGCGATAATGAGTCGGCAGCAGCGGAGCCCTATCTGCAGCCTATTTTGAGCCTGGACCAGTACCCCGATGGCGGCCTGGACGTCGTCCGGCGATGGCTGATGACCCAATGGTGCGCGCGAGCGGTGCCATCCGCTCCAGGCAGATTCGAATACTCCAACCTGAACTATGTCATCGCCGGAGCGGTAATCGAGCGATATCGCGGCGTCAGCTGGGAAGAAGCGATCCATACGTCGGTGTTCCAACCGCTGGGAATGCGCCACGCGGGACTGGGGGTGCAGTCATCGTTGGGACTTGTCGATGCTCCGCTGTCACATCGGGTTGTCGGCGGCAAACCGGTGGCTGAGATGGCAGGTCCCACTGCGGATAACCCGCAGGTGGTGGGCCCTGCAGGCACGGCGCACATGTCTGTCCTGGATTTTGCCCGATGGGCTGGCTGGAATGCAGGCGCCGGTCGGCGCCAGCCGGCATTGGTGTCGGCGGAGACGCTGGCTGTTCTGCACACGCCGGTCGTGGATGTTCCGGCGCCAGGAGCCCGACCCGGCACGCCGCCGAAGGGCCGCTACGCCATGGGATGGGCCCAGGTGCGGGTCCCGTGGGACAGCCTGCCTTGGCTGATGCATACCGGTTCCAATGGAAAGAACCTGGCGGTCATCATGGTGAATACCGAACGTGATCTGGCGCTGGTGGCCATGACGAATATCGGGGGCGACGGGGTCTCCGAAGCGTTGACCGAAGCGTGCGGCGAGATGTTTACACGTTTCGGCCGCTGAGAGGGATATCAGACAGCTGACTACATAGCCGTGTCGGATGTTATCGGGGGGATCAGACGGGCCGGACGACGAGTACGCTGGATAACGACTCGTTGAGGATACGATGCGTGGTGCTGCCAACCGGGTAACCCAATGGGCGGTATGACGTTCCCGTGCCCAACACCACAAGATCGATATCGTTATCCCGCAGATATGTGACGAGTGTTGGTCCGGGGCGTCCCGAAATCACCGTGCAACGTGGATCCGCTTCGTGGACAGCGTGCCGACTCAGGAACGCATCCAGCCGTTGCCGGTTGAATACCTCCGATCCGCTGAAAATGCGTTCCAGGTCCTGTGGCAGATAGGCGAGTTTGTGGCGCAGCTCCGCGAAATCTGGTATCACCCGAACCACATGCAGTCTGGCACCCGTCAAACGGGCGATCTGATGCGCTTTCGTGATCACCAGATCGGCTACCGGTACGAAGGATATCGCTGCCACGACAGTTCGTATCTGATGACTGTGGGATGGTTTGACCACCATGACGTTCGACGGTCCATTTTCAACCAGCCGATAGGCGTTGGCTCCGACACCAACCGGTGCTCCTGTGGTCTGACCGCCGATGTCGCCGATTACCAGCATGTCCGCCTGCTGTTCTGTCGCGAGGCGGGTGAGCGTATCGGCCGGTGACCCTGTTACAACCATCGTTTGAACCTGAGGATAATCGAACTGTCGGGCGAAGTGATGCAGGGTGCTGGTTGCTTCGTTTACCAGCAGATTCAACAGTTCGACATTGGTTTTTTTCGGTATGAAGTCATCGGCTTCGTCCCAAGGCCACGATACCACATGCACGAGTATAACGTCAGCGTTGGCGCGCTCGGCGATGGCCACCGCAGTGTGTGCCGCCGCGGTGGATCTTGGCGTGAAGTCGACTCCTGCCATTAAACGTTTCATATGTTCTCAATGCTACCTGATTCCCCATCGATACCGGTTACCGGTTGCAGGCAGTTCATCAGGGATGACAGCGACTCCGCGTCAGTCAGGACCAATAACAGATCGCCTGCCTCCAGAGTGCTGGCGCCGACCGGCGTGAATATGTGTTTCCCACGGCTGACCAGCACGATATCCGCCCGTTCAGGTAATCCGGCGTGAACGATCTGTTTCCCTGCAACGGGGGATCCCGCTGGGATCCGCACCTCCGCCAGCCTGCACATGATGCAGTCTTCCTCGCCCATGTCGTGCTGCCCATCAGCGAGACGGGGAGGCGGTGCATCTACGCGAAGCCAGCGGGCAGTCACCGGGATCGTCGTGCCCTGAACCAGAGCCGATATCAGCACGATGAAGAACACGATGTTGAAGATCATGTCGGCCTGCCGGATACCCGCGAGCAGCGGAAATGTGGCCAGGATGATGGGCACTGCGCCACGCAACCCGACCCAGGAGACAAACGCCTTTTCCCGATGACTCATTGGTGCAAATGCCAGTGTTGTGAAAACACTGACGGGGCGGGCGATCAACACCAGAAAGAGGGCGATGATCAGCCCCACTCCGGCGACTGGAAGCAGCTGTGATGGAAACACCAACAAGCCCAATGTCAGGAACATGGTGATCTGCATCAGCCATGCCAACCCGTCATGAAACCGCATCAAACTCCGCTTGTGGATGAACTCGCTGTTGCCCATCACAATACCGGCGATGTATACGGCCAGGAATCCGTTTCCGTCCAGCAGAGTGGCGGCACTGTAGGTCAGCAGCACCATGGCCAATGACAGCACAGGGTATAGCCCTTCGTATTCCAGCCGAACGTTGTTGATGATCGCCATCATCATGCGGCCGGCGCCTATACCGATCAGTACGCCCAGCGCCATTTGTTGAAGAAACGCGAAGAACAACGATCCGCCTGACGATACGGCACCCGTGAGATAAGCCACCAGCCCGACCGTCAGGAACACCGCCATCGGGTCGTTGCTGCCGGACTCCAGCTCGAGCAGCGGTTTCAGGTTGCCTTGAAGAGCTACGCCTTTAGAACGCAGTACCGAAAAGACGGCTGCGGCGTCTGTCGATGACACGATCGCCCCCACCAACAACCCTTCGAGCAGGGTAAACGGCGTGACGAGCGTCACAAAAAGCCCGACTAACAACGCGGTTGCAGCAACCCCCAGCGTGGCCAAGATCAGAGCGGGCTTGAGTACGGAGCGCACGCTTTTCCAGTGGGTATCCAATCCGCCGGAAAACAGGATGAGCGCCAGGGCGACTACGCCGATGGAACGCGCTATGCCCGGGTCATCGAAGAATATACCGCCGGGACCTTCAGACCCGGCAAACATGCCGACCGCCAGAAAGATCAACAGCGCCGGTACGCCCAAGCGCCCCGAAGCACGGCTCAACACGATGCTGACCAGCACCAGAAGCGCGCCCGTGAGTATGGTCATTTCGGTTGTGTTCGCTGGTACATGCACCCTGCGATCATCCTCTCTGATAGCCGGACTCTGCGATCCGGGATGCAGGAATACCGCTGTACGGGAAGGCATCGGGCCTGTTTGGATAGGGCACCGAGCGGCCTCCGCTATCGGCGGCACACACGCGGGGTTGAGGTTTGGTACTACGGTGTTTACTTAATTGTACCGGTTCCCGGTGGTGTGCTCAGTATGGGGCAGTTGTCGCCAGACGGTACTTGACGCCAGACAACCCCCGGCTACGCAGCCCCTATGATCGTTAGCGGTCTTGGCTGCACGGCGGGGTGTCAGATGAGCGGGGCGATTCAGCACTCACCAACAGTCCGAGTTGCCAGACCAGTTTGGTATACGCCATCGTCAGATCGACCAGCAGTTCACGTGCATCCGTGGCGTTATCGAACCGATCCAGATAGACCTGGCGCAGCGTCTGCATCTGCGGATTTCTGTCGCTGAAAAACCGTGTGTACAGTTCCGGATCGAGTCTCTCGCCGCGCAAATGCTCCAGTGCTTGGCTCATCAGGAACATGCATCCCTCATAACAGTTCACTGCAAGTGGCTGTAGGGGTTCGACACATATAGAGCGAGATAAAGCCATGTCCAGGTCCGACAGCGAGGTGATGAGCTCACCCAGTGTCACTTGTCTTTCCAATAGAAGGGTCTGGCGCACGATCGCTTCTCGATCGGTTAGGTGCGTTCCCGCATCCGCCAGCGCATCCGAAATAGCGTGATGCAGTTCACGCAGCGCTTGGATCCGTGTGCGTATCGGTGGTTTGGCCTGCTTGTCGTTAGGATAATTCAACAACCCGGCGGTGAGCTGCATTAACCGCATCTGTTCCAGATGGGCCATCTCCAACAGCAGTTCGGGTGCTTCATTCATTGCTGAGGTCAGATAGGCCGGTCGGGACGGATCATCACCATCAGTCGCGGTAAACAGGTAGCGCAACCTGTCTGTTATGGAGGGGTTCATCAGGTACAGGATCACCGCGATGAGTATAGACGCCGCTGTATAGGCCTGCGCCAGTTGTACGGATGGCGGCGTGCCGGTATGGGCCATGAGCGCCATGACCAAAGGCGCCTTTGTTTGCATCTCCACCAACTGCAACGTTACGAACACCGCTGTGCCGGCCACGTGCGCGAGATTGGTCAGCACAAACATCCGCCGGCCTGCGCCTTGGATGCTGGTTCCCAGCAGGGATTTGAATGCCACCGACCCGAACAGGGAACTCAATGCGGCCAACTGTGCATCGGCCAGCGGCAGGATCCCGCTCCGTACCATACCGACCGCCACCACGGTAACCGCTAGCGATGATTGTGTGAGGAAGCCCAACGCTACGCCGATACAGAGAGTCCATACGGGGGCATGACCTGCCGTGACCAATGCCTGTTCAAACCAGGGTGCATTGCGCAGGGGACGGACGGCGTCCACCATCACCTCCAAACCATAGAGGATCAACCCCAACGTAAACAATGTGCTCCACAGATGGGTGAACCGTTCACTGCGACGGAAATACAGCGCCACAGCGCCCAGCGCCGTCATCAGATGAACACCAACTCGTAAGTCGATGGAGACGAGAAATGTCAACAGATTACCGCTGACGCACATGCCTGACAGCACCGCCGTAGCCTGTGTCAGTGTGACCCCACCATTGCGCAACAATCCCGCCAAGATTACCATGGCTGCTGTAAAGCTCTGTAGCACCACTCCGGCGGCCAAGCCCAAACTGAACGCCTTCCAGCGCGGATGCATGTAACGCGTAGCGAGACGGCGAAATGGCCGGCTGCCGATTTGCTTCAACACTTCACCCAGTCCTGAGATGCCCGCCAACAGCAGACCGAAACCCAATAAAAACGTGGCCGCAATGCTCACGACAGCTGCTCCTCGGTGGTGATGTTGTCGGACGTCACTGTACTCTCAGGCTCCGCGTCTGTCGTTTTGACTGCAAGGTGCTGGACTGCGGACCTTTATGACGTCTAGACAGCGGTGTTATGTGAATGTCGCCAGAATACGGATATCAGGGCCGTGACACGTTTTACCAGTTGACCAAGTGTTGAGCGAACATGCACCGCACCCCGCTTTTCACGAATTACAGCCAGTCGAAGCACCGTCTGGCCACATATGTCTGAATCTTCGAGTTTATGGAAATGAACGATCGTAACATGTGCCGGCACAGCACCCCGTCCATCCTGATGCGGATGGTTCCTGACGACAGCGCCAGTGTTCAACGTGATATCGGCCAGTGGTGGTTGCATACAGGCAGAGCAGAGTGGCCACGCGTCTGGCCCGTAATGCGGGTGCAAGGCGACCATGTCCGGGCGTGACTACCGATACGCGGGATGGAGTGTCGGTTCGTGAAACCCCCTTCAGGATGTTCCGGTCAGACGCTTCCGGTACGTTCCCCGTGGCTTGGGTATGCTGGATATGGTGCGACGAGGAAACAGAGGTATCAGCATGCCGGTCTTACGTGACGCCAACCTGCTCATGCGAGCGCTGCGAGACATCAGTGGCGCCGATATTGGCGCTGATGCGTCTCGTCCATTGCGAGTGGAGCTGATGGGCCCCGAAAACCTGTGCGACGCCGTACGGGAGCGCCTGCTGGCCGATCTCGACCCGGTTGCGCGTGACTCAGTCACTCAAGCCATCAATGTAAGCGACCCGGCCGCTGCATCGGTGGCGCTCTGGTGTCACAGCGGGGCAGCGACTGCGCGCGACGATCTGGTGTGCTGGGATCTGGAGCAACCGGATGATGTGAATGCCCGTGTGTTGATTGCCGCCCGACCGGATCTGTGCGTGCGTTTGGGTGCGCTGTTTCCTGTACTGCGTGCTGCGGCGGTATCCCGGATAGTCCGCGATACGAGCGCGGTCAACGCGAAGATCGCGATGTTGTCCGCTGCGCCCAGCGTGTTTCCGTTTCTGGCAGCGGTGATCCCTCCAGCCGTGATGGCGGACATGCTGCTTCTCACACGTAACCAGCTGATCATGGTGATGCGGTTGGCGGCTGTTCATGGCAAATCACCGCGGGCCAGTGATCGCCTGGCGGAACTGATGCCGGTGATTGCCGGTGCATTCGGCTGGCGCGCGCTGGCGCGCGAGTTGATCGGTCTGGTGCCTGCCGGGGCTGGGGTGGTGCTGAAGGGTGTGGTGGCATGGGCCGGCACTGCGACGGTCGGTAAGGCGGCGGCGTACTATCTGCGCACGGGTCGACGGATGAGTCAACACGAGCGAAAGGAAACCTATCAGCAGGCCATGGGTGAAGCGCGGCATGCCTTGGAGCCGCCGCCGAAGCTGGAGGAGTAGCCCCTGTCCGCCCCGTGTTTCGACTGGAACCGGCAGAAAAGCGGGAGATATCGGCTGTAATCTCTTGACTTCCATCAAACAACGTTATATATTTCAGACAAAGGGGGCATGATGACACCAACCGAGTACGCCACCGACACCGAAGAACGCAGCGCCAGCTATGAAGTGCCGGCAGTACGGAAAGCCATCCGACTGCTCGAGGCTCTATGCGCCTCGTCCGAACCGCTGGGCGTCACGGATCTGAGCCGTCTTCTGGGCCTGAACAAAAACATGGTGTTTCGGTTGCTCAACGTGCTGACAGACGAAGGATGGCTGATCCAGGAGCCCGATGAACCGCGGTATCGCGTCAGTCCGGTGCCATTCCGGCTGTTCGCCCAACGGTTGTATCGGAAAACCCTGTGTGAAGCCGCAGCCGAACCCCTGCGCTGGTTATGGGATGCCTGCGGTGAAAGTACGTATCTGGGGATCCTGCATGGTCATTCGGTGTTGTTTGTGGAACATTTGGACGGTCGTGGACCGGTTCGGATCGCCGGAGTGGTAGGGGGTGAATATCCTCTGCACTGTTCCGCCGCCGGGAAGGTGCTATTGGCCCATGCCCCATCCACGTTGTTTCGCCAGGTGATCGAGGGCGGGCTGCATCGGTATACCGAGCACACCATCACCGATCCGGTGATGCTGCGTGTTCATCTGGATTTGGTGCGTGATCAAGGCTGGGCGATGGACAACGAAGAGCATGGGCGTGGCGTGCTGTGTTGCGCTGCTCCGGTCTGGTCGCATACCGCGGGAGTGATCGGGGCGATCGGTGTGTCCGCCACCACGATCGGCTACACGCGTTCACAGTTCCAGCAAAGGATCTTGCCATTGGTTGTGGAAGCCGCCGCGAAGGCCTCGCGGCAGATGGGATACCGCCCGGACATCGCATTGAACGGGCAGGCGAGCGGATAGCGGAGGGCAGTAATGGCCAACGATTCCACACGTAATATGGACCGGCGCACGTTCCTGAAACAGGGCGCGCTGGGATTGGGAGCAGTCATGGCGACAACACATGCGCGAACGGCGTTCGCTACGGATGGTCAGAGCACTCGCGGGCGTTTGAACGGGTCCATTTTCCTGACTCCGAAGCGTCTCAGCGATCGGCTGTACAGGCTTGCCGAGGTAGGCAAGTCAGGAGCCTGGGGACGGGAGCTGGTCTCTCTCGGCTCCCGGCTGGAAGATTACATCGATACTTCCGGAATGTCCGAAGCCATGAAATACGCGCATGCCGTGCGTGTGTGTGCCGAAAAGGCGCCGTTGCGCGTGTTGCCGGATCAACTGCTGGTGGGGTCCGCCACCATCCGCGAAGCGTCACTGCATACCGTGCCCTTGATCAACATCAGCAGTGTGAGCCATACCACGCTGGGATGGCATCGTGTGCTGGCTGAAGGCTGGCAGGGGACGCGTGCGCGCATCGAGTCGCGATTACGGCGCGGTGGACTGGATGAGGCCGGACAGGATCTGCTGCGCAGCATGCTGGTCTGCCTGGATGCGGGCGCGCTGTTCCATAAACGGTACATGGATCGTCTGGGCGAACTGATTGCCGCGTCGTCCGGTGAACAGCGGGCGCATTACGAAAGAGTCCGCGATCGGTTGCGACATGTTCCCGAGCGTCCGCCACAAACATTTGGAGAGGCTATTCAGTCACTGTGGTTCCAGTATGCGTTTCAGCGTCTCATTGGCACATGGTCGGGTCTGGGACGAATCGACTGGTATCTGGGGCCATATCTGACCGCCGATCTGGCCGCCAAACGCATCACGTTGGACGAGGCGCGCGAACTGGTGGCGGCATTCTGGATACAGGGCACTGAATGGACAGGCGCTCATGATTTTGGCGGCTCGGGAGATGCGCAGTTTTACCAGAACGTGGTGCTGGGCGGCGTGGACCCACAGGGGAGGGAAGTCACCAATGAACTGACCTACCTCATCCTCGATGTGGTAGAGGAACTGCACATCAGCGACTATCCGATTGCCGTTCGACTGAACGCCAAATCTCCGGAACGCCTGTTACGCCGGATGGCTGAGGTCCAGCGGCATGGCGGTGGTATCGTAGCGGCGTATAACGAGGATGTGGTGATCGAAGCGTTGGTCCGCTTCGGTTATCCTTTGGAGGAGGCCCGCAGCTTTGCCAACGACGGTTGCTGGGAAGCGCTGATACCCGGAAAGACGCACTTCGGTTATTATCCGTTTGATCTGCTTCAGCGGCTTCAGGATGTATTGGCGCTGAACAGTAACTCATCACCGGTTCCGCACTATGAGACGTTCGAGGATCTGTACGCAGCCTTCCGCAAGAGCATGGAGGCGCAGATCGACGGGGTGATGCGCCTCTGCGACGGCCACGGCCGCAGCTCGGTTCCGTCTGTCATGGTCTCGATGTATGTCGATGACTGCATCGACCGCGGCCGGGAGTATTGGAATCGGGGACCGGTGTACACCGTGCTGGCGCCGCACGCCGGTGGAATGGCGAATGTGGCGAATGGTCTGCTCGCTATCCGCAAAGTGGTGTACGAAGAAAAGCGCATGTCCCTGTCGGAGTATGTTCAGATTCTGCGCAACGATTGGAAGGACCATGAGGAGCTGCGACTGAGCGTACTCAACCGTGTTCCATTTTACGGCAACGATGATGACGAAGCGGACGCCATGGTGAAGCGGGTTTTTGATGACTATACGGCATACTGTGCCCGCACGCGGGAGCGTGAAGGCGTCCTGCGGCCGGCCGGCATCAGTACGTTCGGGCGAGAGATCGCCTGGCTTCCCGAGCGCACCGCTTCTGCCGACGGGCATCACCGCGGAGAGTATCTGGCCACGAACTTCTCGCCGTCGCCGGGAACGGATCGCCAAGGGCCGACTGCCGCGCTGAACAGTTATTGCAAGATGGATTTCACGAAACTGCCCAACATCGGCACACTGGAGCTGAAAGTGCTGCCTGACTCGGTCCGGGGTGAAGAGGGCGTGCGTGCCCTTATGGGGCTGTTGCGCAGCTTTGTGCGCATGGGCGGATGCTTCGTGCACGTGGACGTCGTGGATACGGCCGTGCTGCGCGACGCACAGGAGCATCCCGAGCGATATTCGACGCTGGCGGTGCGCATCAGCGGCTGGTCCGCACGGTTCGTCACCCTCAACAAACAGTGGCAGGATATGCTGATCAACCGTACCCAGCAGGTTGTGTGATTGCGTTGGGTGAGGCGGATGGGATGTCGACACGGGGACTGGTGTTCGATATCCAGCGTTTCTGTACACACGACGGTCCGGGGATCCGGACCGTCGTGTTTCTGAAGGGGTGTCCGCTACGTTGTGAATGGTGCCACAACCCGGAGTCACAGCGCGGCGCGCCTCAACTGATCTATCACTCTCGACTCTGCCGTCACTGTGGTGCTTGCCTGGATGTCTGTCCCCATCAGGTACATCGGATCGGGCCTACCGAGCATGAGCTCACGCGGAAGGCATGTGCCGCTTGCGGCCGTTGTGTTGCCGCCTGTGTGGCGGGGGCGTTGGAAATCAGCGGCAGAGAGTGTTCTGTTGAAGACATCTGCCAACAAGTTTTACGAGATCGCCTATATTTCGAAGAGAGCGGCGGTGGCGTAACGCTGTCCGGCGGTGAACCGATGGCTCAGTCGGATTTCTCGGCGGCGTTGTTGTATCGGCTTAAAGAGCAGGGGGTACATACAGCGGTCGAGACCTCCGGCATGGCGCCCCGTAACGTGCTGCAGCGCTTGATCCCATGGGTGGATCTATTCTTGTGGGATATCAAAGAGACCGATCCGAAAAGGCACAGTCAATGGACGGGTGCTCCGCTGGAACCCATACTCGACAATCTGCGATTTGCTGACGCCGCCGGTTCGGCGACGCGTTTACGGTGTCTGATGATCGGGGGAGTCAACGCCTGCAAGGAACACCTGCTGCAAATCGCAGATCTATACCACAGCCTGAGCCGATGTGAAGGGGTGGAACTGCTGCGTTACCGGCCCTTGGGCGACCACAAGCGAGCCAGCCTGGGCTATCCGCCTGCCCGCATGCCGGGTGCGTGGAGCCCCACCGATGAAGAGATGGCAGCAGCGGCGGGTATTCTGCAAGCCAAGAGTGTCCCGACCCTGGGGTTATATCACTCTGTCTCTTGCTGACCGTTACCGTTTGGACGGTCTTCCCACACCATGGGCAGCCGTTGCCGGGCAAGATCGCTGCGGGTGATGGCGTCGATGATCGCATCCACCACGTACCCATCCCAAGCCGAGGGGGACGGCTTTTTGTTGTGTACAAACGCATCCAGCATGGCCGCCATCTGCAGGTGAAATGGATTGACGGCAGGATACCGGTACTCGGTCACGCGGCCTGATGCGGCATCCTGATGGACCAGCAACGCGCCGTTGTGCTCCGGTTCGTCCCACTTGACCGTGTAGATGTCCAGCCGCCCGGACACGGTGTTGATTTCAAGGCGCTCATCCCATCCGTTACGCTCATACCCGGCGTATCGGAGCGGATGCCAGCAGGCCTCAAACTGAACGATGCCTCCGCGTTCCAGCCAGAGCATCGCACTGGCCTGCATGTCAAAGTCCATCCCGTCCCGGCTGAACAACCGGCCGCAAACGCTCGACGGGCGTCCGCAGAGCCAATGGATCAGGTCCAGAATGTGGCTTCCGGCGCACACCAGCACCCCACCGCCATATCGTCGCTTTACCTCCGATGGGCGTTGAAGAAGCCAAGGGTCCAGTGGGCCATTCCACATGTCCCAAGGCTGCCAGGAACGGGCATGCACCGATATGACCTCCCCCATCTCATCCAGCAGGGCGCGAGCCTGCTGAAGCGCCGGAAAGAAGCGTTTCATGTATGCAGTTGCACAGAAGCAGCCGGTGCGGTCGGCAGTGCGGGCGATCGCCGCCGAGTCCGTCGGGTTGTCGGACAATGTCTTTTCGCAAATGACACCCTTGCCTGCTTCCATGGCTTCGACGCACAAACGCCGGTGGGCGGAGGCCACAGTGGTGATGCTGACCAGGTCGACGGACGGATCATCGAGCACCTCTCGGTAGTCGGTGCAGGGCGTGGCGTGATACCGTTCAGCGGCTCGCGTCGCCGCTTCTGGCTGTACGTCACAAGTGTAGGCGATTTGTGCTCCGGCGCGTTCGTATCCGTCGCCGTGAAAGCGTGAGATGTTTCCGCATCCGATGATGGCAACCCGTGTCATGTCAACCGGACTCCTTTCCAAGTGCAGGCCAGTAGCGATCGGGGATGACGACCACTTTACATGCGGCGTCGGACCGCGAGCGCGCTCTCTGCAATGCTTCCTCGATGCGGCTCAGGGGATATCGATGGGTTACGATCTGGTCTGCAGGGACCACGCCGGAACGCAGCAGGTGCAGGGCTTGAGGGAAGTATAACGCGGGCGATGCGAACGATGGCCTCAGCTGTTTTTTACCGAAGTGCAACGCATGTGTATCGAGCGGTACAACGCCTCCATTCACGAAGTCGGAACCGATATACACGATGTAGGCTCCATATGCGGCCGCTGTAATGCATGCGGGCAGCACCTGTGGCCTGGCGGTCACCAGTATTCGGTCAAAACCGCCGACGTGGTCACCGCAGCGGTCGATAGGGGTCTCCACAGGGGAGATGACCAGATCGGCGCCCAGATGTCGAGCCTTCGTGAGACGCTCCGCGTGGTTGTCGGCAACCGCAAGCAGTCCTGTTGTGATCCGCCGTGCGATCGCGGTGATCATCAGCCCGATCGCCCCTGCACCCACCACCAATACACGGTCCGTCAAGCCGATCTCGGCGGTGTTCACCACATCGATCGCCACGCCGCACGGCTCCGTCAAAACCGCCTGCATCGGGTCTATGTCGGCAGCGGGTACAAGACACCGGCCGGGCGCCAGCATCGCGTCCGAGAAACCGCCGCACAACCCGCCGGCATGTCCGGCGCCGCGGTTGCACAGATTCACCCGGCCATTACGGCAGTCGGCGCAGTCGCCGCAGAAGGAACTGGACTCGAGCGCCACCAGATCACCCTCGGCAACATGTCGTACCGCAGATCCCAGCCGACGCACGACCCCGACGATCTCATGGCCGAAGGGTCGGGGCTCCGGCGCCAGCGAACCGCTTATCTCCAGATCGTAGCCGCAGATCCCGCATCCCAGCACATCGATCAGTGCTTCATCCGGTGCAGGGTCTGGCAGGTCGATCGTCTGAAAATGAACCTGATATGGACTCTTTATATAGGCGCTGGTGACTTGCATGGCGGTCTCCTGAGTGGTTACGGAGCCGAATTCGCCATCGTCACCCGATATGCCTGCTCACCGAACGGTCGCTTTGGATGTGCCTTCACTTTCCGTCGTTTCACCGGGAGGTTGTTCCGTGTAGCTGCGAATGAGTGCGCTGACCTGTGCGTCTTCAGCGATGTTCTTGTCTATTGGTATCAACCGTCCCTTGTGTCCCTTCAGGCGCCATGTGTAGCCTGTACGGACAAAGTGAAGATCGAGTCTTCCCAAGGCCACGCCCTGTTCGCCGGCAGAGGCGATGGGAACCATCCGACCGTCCGGAGCACGCACTACCTGTGGGGAAAACAGGAACGTGTGCGTGTCGCCGCCGATGATCGCATCGATCCCCGGCACGGAGCGCGCCAAGTTGGCATCATAGAACACCCCGATATGCGTCAAGGCCAGCACCACATCCGCCTGTTTACGCAGCTCTGCAACCGTTCGACGGGCGGTCTCCACGTAATCGATGATCTTCCATCCCGCCAGTTGTGGATAGGTGTTCGAGCGCGGTGCTGTCACACCGAATATTCCCACCCGTACGCCGTCTATATTCAGGACGATGAAGGGATGAATGCCCTCGATGAGTCGATCTGTCGCACTGTCGACCAGGTTGGCGGCCAGCCAGGGGAACCGACTTCTGGCTACCAGATCACGCAACACTTGTTGAGACTCCGGTCCCGGCAGCGCTTTGAACTCGTTGTTACCCACGCATGCCGCCGTGTAACCCATCAGGTTCATGGCGTCTATCTCCGGCTTGCCCAGAAAACGAGTGTGCCACGGTCCGCGCGTGAACGTGTCTCCGGCATCGAGCAGCAAAACAGGGTTGGACGCTTCTTGACGTATCCGGTTCACCAGCCCGGCCACCCGTGCGACACCGCCACGATCTTTGCCGCTGAAGGCCGGCACGCCTTTGTAGTGGTGCGGCATTAGCATGCCATGCAGATCGTTGGTATGCAGCACTGTCAGGCGCAGCTCGCGCTGAGCCGCACCGGCGGGATTGTTGCTCCAGAGGAATGCGGCGGCCAGCGCCACAGTGATGAGTAATCTGTGTTTCAACATGCGGTTATCTCCAGTCGCTGACCGCCGCTGATCCGCAAAGGTTCAGCGGACACGGTGATCACGGCGCCGTCCTGCATCCGTACCGGTCCCTGTAATTCCTCCGGTACGAACAGATCCGCTTCCACATCGTCCGGCAGTTCCACCTGGAGATGGCCTGCCTGAGGATCCCAATATACCCAAACGGGTCCTTTCGGCGTGCGCGTGGTCCCGCAGACGTAAGGTAAGCCGCCTGTTTGCGGCGCGATGTGCAGCAGGCCGCCACCCGGCCGGGCGATGGTCACCCCCAGCAGCGCTTCATGCAGCCACAGCAGCGGTGTCGCATTCCATCCGTGCGAGCCGGTGTCGTCTTCCGGTTGGGTGTGGTTGACCTGTTCATGATGCAAGTGCAGATCCTCACGGCTGATCCAGTACTCCGGCAATGGACCGCCGTATGGTCCTTGCAGCGGCAACGGGGTGGTGTTACGCGGGTGTGCCGGCAGGTAGGGCTCCATACGTTCGATCAGGTGGCGCACCGCTCGGTCACAGCGTCCTGCCCGGCAGAGCGCGTGCAACGCTCTTCGGAAGTAGGTCGGGTTATTCCACCGGGCCATTCCGGGCGGAGGTGACCCATCCGGATCCGAAAACGCCCAATCGGCCAGCGCCTGCGCTTCAGTGCTGGTCAGCACACCGGTGTTGATGGCCCAAATCTGCGCTGCCTGTCCCAGACCCACCGGTTCCATGGCGGTGTTCAGGATGTCCGGGAGGTGCGCCGGCCGGTCCGTGCTGGCCGGTTGCAAGAGGCGCTGGCGGATAGCCCCGCGCATGAGATCTGCGGTTTCACGCCACCGGTTGGCCTGCTCGGTTTCCTGTAATGCATCGGCCAACTGAATGGCCATTTCCAGCCGTTCCACAATCCAGGGGGTGACCACCGCACTGACCGCGGCGGGTATTGACCAGTTGGCGCTGACACGGATATCAGCCATGACCTGCGAGGTGCGCCACAGCCCCTCTGCGTCCAGCAGGCCCAGCACATGACGCCAGTAGGCTGTCAGATGAGGCCACCAACGGCGCACGTAGTCGATATCGGCATACCACATGTAGTCATCCCAAAGCATTGCCGTCCATTGGACGCTCCAGTCGTAGCCCGCAGGATACGCCGGGAAGTTACTGGGTGCGAAGGGGTGCAGCTGTCCGTCTTCTCCCTGTCCTTCGGCCAGGGTGCGGATCATCAGCCGTCGCAGTTCGTGACAGCCATACCAACGGTCTGCCAGCACAGCACGGCTGCGCGCGTCTTCTATCCACTGGCCATCTTCACGTCCGGGTGTGTCCACGTAGGTGTCACTCATCGTGACCTCTGCATGGATCTTGCAGAGTTTCACAATCTGATCGATCCGTTCGTCTCCACACTCAAAACTGCCCTGTGGCTGAATGGGGTATTGCTCTTTGATAAACGCCACATCGTGGATCGTGACGCGTGTGTCGGCGGGGATCGCCATATGCAGGGTGAGCCAGCGGGCCGTTCGTTCATCCGGCATCTCCACTGTCCAGCGTCCTGAGGGCGCAACAACGGCATCTGCGTATCCGGTTCCCACAACTCCCTCGGTGTCAATCCAGCCGTCCAGCGTAACGTGCGCCTTGCCTGAATACAGCGACCTGGCGATTTCGCCGTAGCCCAAGGTGACATGTATCGGGGCGCCATCCACTTCCAGATCGATACATGGGTAGCCGTGTACCGGACGGTGCATGTCGAACGTTACATACACGGTACGTGCCTGACACGCGTCGATAGTCCATGGATGCCGAGAGCAAAGCGCTGCGGCGTGACGGGTCAGGGTGGAGTCGGGTTTCAGAATGGCCTGCCGCAGCGCTTTCGCCAGTTCATGTACGGGAGTGGCTGCGTGAGCCGAGCGCTCTGCAACGCCGGCGCAGAGGACCGACATGACTCGCTGCACGCTGTTCCGTTGTGGTCGAGTCTCGGCGATCCCTGGATCTGAAGGCCAAGGTGTTTCTGGCAGTACACAGGCATGACGCCAGGTTGAATCGTCAAAATCCGGTTGGTGAACGCCGTCCATGAGACGGTCTGCGAAGACACGTTGTGGATACCGTATGCGCGGTGCACCGCCGGCCAGCCCGATGACCTGTGTCTCATGTGGCTCGCAATGTTCGGCGTCCTTCCAGCGCCATGTCCCATCACTGACAGCGTGAGGTGATGAGAACCAGACCGCAGCTTGTTGGCATCCCGTACGTTGAAACGTGGTGATATCCCCCCAACTGTGCAGCAGCACCACCACAGTGTTTCGACCGGGTTTCAGGTACCGTGCCGCATCGAGCCGTTGAGCCGTGATTCGGTCTTCATGGTAGCGGGGCACCTTGCGCACCAACAGGTGACCGTTGATCCACAGCCGTCCATTCGAGTTGGCGGCAAAGTGCACGGGCCACTCAAGCGGCCTGTCGGCCAAGTCGAAGGTGGTTCGGAACCATGTGAAACGGTTTCTGGGCGCCGGTTCGCCCTGGTCTCGCCATATCCAAGCCGGTGAGTGTGTGCCCAAAGTATGCATCTCCTGGAGTGATCTGTGCGTCTATGAAACAGGATAGCAGGATGGGCAGGTGTTCGCCCGCACGAAACAATCGGTTGTGGTGCCGGTATCCGGCAACTACACGGGCTTTAGGCTTTGCCTCAAAGCGCTGTCGGATGCTAAAATTGGTATAAGCGCCCGTTACGCGACGCCTGGAGGTTTGATGGACACCCGAGATCGACTGTTGGGTCTGGCCGCCCTGGCGCTGGCAGGCGCGGCTGCCGGCTGCTCCCGCAAACAGAGCGGCGCCTCTTCATTGAAACTTACACCCGCCCCTGACGAAGCGCGCACACTGATTGCACGTGCGTCCGGCCCCGACCCCGCGGCAAACGTGCGCGCCGCTGTGGAAGCTCTGGGCGGCATGGATGCCTTCGTCAAGCCAGGCGCCGTTGTTGTTGTCAAACCGAATGCAGCGTGGCAACGTGCCGCGCCACAAGCAGCGAACACCAATCCGGATGTTTTGCGTGCGGTGATCGAGATGTGCCAGAAAGCGGGCGCAGCCAAGGTCATCGTGCTGGAGCACACTACCGACAGTCCCGCGCAACTCTGCTTCGACATGTCGGGCATCGCCGCTGCCGTCAAGGCGACCGGCGCAGAACTGATGTCCGCCCATCTGGAGGGGCAGTATGTCGAACTTCCGCTGCCGAACGGTAAAGTCCTGCGATCGGTGAAGGTCCCCCGCGTCTTGACGCAAGCTGACTGCCTGATCAATGTGCCCATCGTCAAGGACCACAGTCAGACGCGGGCGACCATCGGATTGAAGAATCTAATGGGACTTGTGTGGGATCGACAAAGCTGGCATACAAGTCCCAGCTTGTCCCAGTGCATTGCAGACCTGGCGGCCCATATGCCTATACGTTTGAGCATACTGGACGCCACCCGTGTGCTGACGGCCGGCGGCCCCAAAGGGCCGGGGCCCGTACGAGCGGTGGGGCAGGTGATCGCCAGCGGTGATCCGGTGGCGGCCGATGCTTACGGTGCGCAACATCTGGGGTTGAAGCCGCGTGACCTGGACTACCTGCTGATGGCCGAACAGGCGGGAGTGGGAAAGGCCGACTACAATGCGTTGAAACTGGTGGATGCAGGTCGACATTATGCCTGAATCCGCTCATCACCGCACCGGTCGCCTGATGGTGCGCCTGCGTCAAATCGTTCAGGCGGTGATCTTGACCGCTGTCTTTTGGCTGTTGTTGATTACGGCCGCACCGGGTTCCCCCACGTTGGTGTGGTTGTTCCATTTGGATCCGTTGGCCACACTCAGCGTGATGGTACAAAATCGGGTTATTTCCGCGCCGTTGCTCTGGCCCACCGTCGCCGTGATCGTGATCACGGTTCTTTTGGGACGTGTTTTCTGCGGCTGGTTCTGCCCGCTGGGAGCGTTGATCGATCTGTTCGATCGTCTGCTGGGGCGGAGGCGTTCGGTCGGACAGTCGACGTGGCGCTGGCCCAAGTATGCCATTCTGGCGGCCATCGGTGTGGTGGCGCTCATCGGCGCGCCGCTTGCGTATCTGTTCGATCCTTTCGGGATCCTGGTTCGCTCCTTCACGTGGCTGCTCAGTTCGCCTCTGGCGGTCTTGGGGCGCGCCATAGGTTCCCAGCCATGGGGTGGAATACTGGCCCAATCGCCGGCGTTGGCCCCTGAGGTCGCTCCCGCATTGCAAGGCTCATTATGGGGGGCGTTGACACTGGCCGTGGTGCTGGGATTGAGTTTCGCGTCCCGCCGGGGCTGGTGTCGTTCCGTGTGTCCGTTGGGCGCCTTTCTGGGGTTGCTCAGCCGTTTCGCGTTTTTGCGCCGGGAAGTAACCCAAAACTGTACAAACTGCCGGTTGTGCTCGCGGGACTGTAAAATGGGCGCCATCCCCGACGATCCGCGGACCACTCACGTACGTGAGTGCATTCAATGTTGGAACTGCGTGCCTGTATGCCGCAATGGCAGCACACGTATTACGATCACGCGACAGGACACCGGCTCCGAGACCGCAACCGATATGAATCGCCGGCGGCTAGTGGGCGCGGCAGCTGCCGGACTCATATGGTCCGGCGCATGGGCCAGCGATTCGGCAGGGCGTAAGGCGGTCGACGGAAGAACGCCGTTATCCAGTCCTTGGTTGATCAGGCCGCCGGGTGCACAGGATGAGACCGCGTTCAACTCGGCCTGCATTCGCTGTGGGTTGTGCATCCGGGTGTGTCCCACCAGCGGGCTTCAACCCGCTGTGACACAGGCGGGTGTGGATGGTTTTTGGACGCCCGTGCTGGTTCCACGAATCGGTTATTGCGCGGAGCATTGCACCCGGTGCGGAGAGGTCTGCCCGACCGAGGCGATCCGGCTGGTGGAAGTCGCCGCCAAACCCCATATTCATATTGGTCAAGCGTACATAGACCGCAGTAAGTGCATCGTTTGGGCACAGGGAAAGGAGTGCCTGGTGTGTGATGAACACTGTTCATACCGGGCGATCAACTGGATCAGCGAAGGAAAACAGCGTAATCCGGTGGTGATGCCGGAAGTGTGCACGGGGTGCGGTCAGTGTGAGAACCGGTGCCCCGTGCAACCAGACGCGGCGATTCGCGTCATATCTTTAGGAGAGACCCGGCATGCGCCGTTGCCTCATTGACCACGGAAGTATCCACTCACCCACATCGATAAGGAGCAGAAGATGAGCATGGATCAAGACCGTCGCGCGTTTCTGAAGCGGATTGCGTCCGCAGGCCAGGACGCTATCATGTCGGCCACACCGGTACAGGTCGCGTCTGCCGTTCTTCAACAGAGGAAGGCGTCCAAGCCCATGGTGGTGGTGGAACGCCGGAACGATGTACAGGCTAACGGTACGGTGCGCGCTGATGTGGTCAAGGCGATGTTGTTCGATGCCGTACGGCGGATCACCGGACAGAAAGCCGACAAAAACGCGTGGATGGCGTTATTCAAGCCAACCGATGTGGTGGGGATCAAGGTGAATTGCATAGCCGGTATCGGCATGTCGACGCGTCCGGAAGTGGCGATGGCTATCGCAGACGGTTTGAGACTGGCCGGTGTGAAGCCCGAAAACATCATCATCTGGGAGCGTTCGGACGGTGAACTGGTGCGTGCAGGGTACCGTCTCAATCGGGACGGCGCCGGTGTCCGTTGCTACGGAACAAACGGCGACTACCAGGCGGAACCCACCAGGTATGGGACCTTCCATGGGCGATACAGCAAGATCCTGGCGGAACAGTGTACCGCATTGGTGAATGCGCCGGTGATCAAAGACCACGGAATCACCGGTGTGACGCTGGCGTTCAAGAACCATTACGGGTCCATCGATAACCCCGGAGCATATCATCGAAACTACGCCCCCGGAATGGTCGACATGAATGCCTGCCCAGTGGTGAAAAACAAGACGAAATTAGTGGTCTGCGATGCATTGCGCGGCGTCTGTAATGGTGGACCCGGCTATAACCGAGAGTTCGCGTTCGAGACCAACGCTTTGCTGGTGTCTACGGACCCGGTGGCCGTGGATGCGGTGGGCTGGAAAATGATCGAAGAACAGCGGAAGCTGAAGGGTTTACCGACACTGCAGCAAGCCGGGCGACCGGTACTTCACTTGGAACCGGCCACAGAGGCGGGACTGGGTGAATGCGATCTGACCAAGATACAGGTGGTGGAAGCAGGTAAGGCATGAACGGAGTCAACTGGTTACTCGCCATCACGGCGCCCCGCGGATCGTCGAATGCGGCAGACGTTTTGTCTCGCATCAGCATGCCCTCCGGCTGGTCCGAGATGGCGTCCGCCCGTGTGGTGGCCAAAGGCGACAAGGGCCTGATGAACCTGTACAACGGAGGGTATGAAGTCTACACCAAAGCAGGCGTGCTCGAGGCAGCCCAAGGCATCTGGTCGAAGGGGTCTACCTATGTCACGCTCACAGTGCATCTGATGCAGCGGCCCGGTCAAGGTGCGGCGTTCGTGAACTACTGGAAGAAGCTGGCTATGAAGGACAAACCCAAAGCCACGAAAGCGCCCGGTGTGGGGTTTACCGCTGGCGGTAACGGGGCAGTGAACGCCTGGTGGGCCGATGGCCGATGGTTTGTCACGATCAACGTGATGCCGATTGACCGAAATGCCGAGTCACTGGCCAACCAAGTCCTTGACGCTGTACGCAAGGCGTTGAAATAGGTCGCCATTTCCAGCAAACATCGCCAGCCCTGGGCCGTCACAGCACGTGACGGCCCAGGGTGCTTCACGTGGGTTTAACGGCGTGCTGGTAGCTGAATATTGTCGATCAGACGTGTCTTTCCGAGCAGTACGGCAACCGCCAGCACCGTGGGTTCGCTCCAATCTACAGCGGGTTGCAGGTCGCGTTCCCGTACGATCGATACGTACTGGGTGGTAATCAATGGATTGGCATCCAACTGCAATGTCACGCGCTGGGCCATGGCATTCGGGGAACACAGTCCCGCTCCAGTGGTGACCGCCTCTCTGGCGTCTGCGAGCGCCCGGAAAATGCACGGAGCGGCGGCGCGTTCCTCAGGTGAAAGATAGACATTGCGTGAGGACATGGCCAAGCCGTCTGGCTCTCGCACGGTCTCACAGGGCACGACTGTAACCGGAACGTTCAGATCGGCCACCATCTGTTGGATCACACGCAACTGCTGGTAGTCCTTCCGTCCGAAGTACGCCCGATGCGCCTGTACGATATTGAAAAGCTTCAACACCACCGTGGTGACGCCCCGGAAGTGTCCTGGACGCATCGACCCCTCCATCGGCTCGGCCAAAGCTCCCGGCTCAACCCATGTCTGAAAGCCGGCGGGGTACATCTCTTCTGCTGAGGGAGTAAACAGGACATCGCATCCTGCCGACTGCGCCAACAACGCGTCCCGCTCCAGATCGCGCGGATATCGCGTGAAATCTTCGCTGGGGCCGAACTGAGTTGGGTTGACGAACAGGCTGACCACGCAGAATCCGCATTCCGCTTGTGCTTGGCGCATCAGGGAGAGGTGCCCCTCGTGAAAATAACCCATCGTGGGCACCAATCCTACCAGCCCCTGTTGCTTGCGTTCTTCGACGAGGCGCTGTAATTCACCGATGCTCGCTGTCTGTATCATTCGAATGCGTTCTCCATGGTAGGAAATGTGCGGTTTGTGACGTCCTGTTTGTAGGCCTTCAGTGCGGATGCCGCCATCTCGCCCAACTCCGCATAGCGCCGGGTATGCCGAAACGGCTTCTCGCCGGTCAGCCCCAACAGGTCATGTAGCACCTGCACCTGGCCGTCGCAGTCCGGACCGGCGCCGATACCGATGGTGGGTATGGAGAGTGTGCGTGTAATCTCTGCAGCCAAAGACGCAGGGATCAACTCGAGCACCACCGCAAACGCGCCAGCCTCCTGCACCGCCAGAGCATCGGCCAGCACCTGTTGCGCGCCGTCGCCTCGCCCTTGCAGCCGGTGCCCTCCAAACGCGTTGACCGACTGAGGCGTCATACCCACATGGCCCAATACCGGAATGCCTGTGGCAACCACACGCGCGATGGTATCCCGGATGGACACACCGCCTTCCATCTTGACCGCCTGGGCGCCGCCTTCCTGTACGAGGCGTCCGCACGATGCCAAAGCCTGTTCGCTGGAGATCTGGTAGGTCATGAATGGCAGATCGGCGACCACGAGGGCATGCCTGACCGCGCGTGATACCATGGCCGTGTGACGTACCATATCGTCCAAGGTGACCGGTATGGTCGTAGAGTGTCCCATCACCACATTACCCACCGAGTCTCCCACCAGGATCAAATCGATTCCGACGCTGTCAGCGATACGAGCCATTGGGAAGTCATACGCGGTGACACAGCAGATGGGTGGACCGCCCTTGCGTGCGGTCAACCCCGGTGCGGTGACGGGTGCGGCGTTCTGTTTCTTCATGCGGCGTTCCTCCCTCCGCATGCCATTGTACTCTGTTGCCCACGCCGGCCGGTTTGGCGGCCGGCCATGAAGTGCGCCGGCCGTATTGTACACTTGATCTGCGAGGTGATCGGATGACGAACTGGGCGCGTACTCACAGTAAGGATCTGGCGGCTGTTTGTGTGGCGCTGGGGTGTCTGGCGGTGCTTTGGGGCTATTCCCGTCAGCCGTTGGAGTGGAGCGCGTGGCTGAATGGGGCGGGGCTGGCCTCGGGCCAATACCGGACGTACACCGAGTTTGTCCTGGTGAGTGACGCACTGCTGCTGCTGCCCGTGGTCATCCTGACAGCGTTTGGTTTTGCCCCCTCGAAGCTGGGACTGGCCGGCGCCTCGCGCCGATGGTGGCTTGCCGCGGGCGCCATGGCGCTGTTCATGGTATTGTTGGCCTGGATTGTATCACACCGCCCGGAGTTCCGGAGCTACTATCCGTTGTATGCTCCGGCGCGATTCGACAAAGGCGCTTTGTTGTTTCATCTGCTTGTGTACGGCGTTTATCTCTGGTTGTGGGAATGGGTGTATCGGGGCGTATTGACGCTGCCCGCCTGGCGTATCTGCGGGTGGTACGGTGTGATTGGGCAGGCGGTTCTCTTCGGGCTGATGCACTTGGGAAAGCCCCTGCCTGAGGTGTTTGGCTCGTTCGTAGCCGGTGTGGTTCTGGGCTGGCTTGCGGTGCGCAGTGGATCGTTCATCCCGGGCGCTATCGCACACATCGTGGTATCAAGTTCGATGGACCTGTTTGTGGTGTCGGCGACAAGCCTGCCGCGATAACCACAGCCTATTCATCTATCTCCCATCGCAGTCTGACACCCAGCCGGATCAGAGCCTGCTGCAGGTCATGGATAGCTGTCTCTGATACCGCCACCTGCTGAGGCGTCATTCCTGTGGTCAGACAGAACGCCGCCAATGCCCCGGCGGACTCACCGACATTCCACTCGATAGGGTGCAGGCGCAGACAGCCGGAGGCAATATGGCTCCATCCGCCATTCTTGCAGGCAGGCAGGATGTTTCGCAGGCGCACCGGTACGAGGCTTCTCAACGGGATCTGGAATGGAGCCGTCGGAATGCTCAGCGCCGGCAACCCGCGGCGCGGATGAATGTCGATGGTATAGTGACCTATACCCACGCTATCATGGACGGGTTCCAATCTTGCGCCTTCCCGTGCAGCCAATGCGACGTGTTGTTCGCACACCGTGTGCAGCGCCACGACGCGGCGGGACTCCCGGACATAGGGTGCCTGAGCCAGACCATCTGCGGTGCCGGTGATATCGGGGCGGGGATGCAAACCCGGCCATCCGGCTCCGCCATCCGGGCGTGGCGCCTCTGTCTGCAGCCAATAGAGCGTACACCAGCTCATCCATTTTGCTGTGTACTCCGCCGTCCGCCGTTCTTCCGGGCTGCCAAGCAGGCTGCCTGCATCGCAGTCGTTGTGGGGCCAGTTGACAATGGTCACGTCTTCGGGAGCGTCCGGAGTGATGGAACGGCACACGATCCGCCGGTATGCGAAGAATGAGCGGTAGTATCCACCGGGACCGTCTTCCAGCAGCGTCCATTCCTCTGGTTCGCCGTTGTGGTTCCAGGTGGTCCAGCTGGCCAGAGGTCCGCGCCAGCCCGCGGGACGCAGGGAGGTCCAGACATCGTACTGGGGCGGTTTGCCGATTGTGTAATCACCATTCGGATCATAACCGGCCGCCAGACACCATGTGATGCTTTGTGTTGCATCCGGATGCGCGGTAGTCGGGGCATGAGGCTCGTCAAACTCGGACTGTGACTCCGCGCCGATGCGGTGTTCCACTCCGCAGAGTGGCAACAGAACGCCGGTGTCGGTCGCGTCCAGTACGAAATCCGCGGTGATAGTAAAGGCATTTCCCGTTCTGTCGAACAGCGTGACAGCGCGTACCTGCTCTCTATCCACATCGGCTCCGGTCGGGGTGACTTCCTCATATAAGCTCAACTGTCCAGTGGAGACGTATGGCTGCAGCATCTCACGCAGGACTGTATCTCCAATAGCGGGTTCGTGACACAGACGGGAGACCCAACCTCCACCCGGATTGAAATGCGGATTACTTTTTGCTTCAGGAGACAAACACCGGTGAGCGCGGTACCACGCACGCACAGCTTGTCGATACTGCTGGTAGGTTGCCGACGCGCCTACCGTCTCGATCCAGCGATTTTCATCGGGTGGAACCGCTTGGGCGGTCAGCTGGCCGCCGATCCACGGGTGTTCGCTGCAAAGCGCGGCAGACACCCCCATTCGGCAAGCAGCCAGTGCTGCCGCAACACCTCCTGTGGTAGCGCCAATTACCAGGATCGGCACATGACGATTGACGTTTGGCATGAATCTGTACTCCCTGTTGTGGTACGCTCAACTGAAACACACACCGCCATCTTACCGGAGAGACGACATGCCCATACACTACTCTGCCGAACGGATGAATGAAGTCAAACAGCGATGGTCCGCCTGGTGGGCGGGCGACATCGATCGTCCGATGCTTCATCTCACGGGCTACGGTGAACCCGATCGCGCGCCGTCCAAGTATGAGTTCAAGCACTTTACGGCGCACTATCCGATGCACATGGACGCGGACGATGTGATGGACAGCTGGGATTACCAGTTGTCCTGCTTGCGCTGGTATGCAGATGCCTACCCGAGTATGTTTGTCAACTTCGGCCCCGGAGTGGTGGCGGCGTTCCTGGGCGCGCGTGTGAGCGTGTCCAGCGACACAGTATGGTTTCATCCGGAGCATCCCGTCGAACTGGCCGCTCTCAAGCTCACGTATGACAGGCACAACCTGTGGTATCGTCGTGTGCACCAGCTCACACAGGCCGCCCGGGAGTGGTTTGGAGACCAGCTGGTTGTGTCGATGACGGATCTGGGCGGCAATCTGGACATTTTACATTCGTTTCGCCCCGGTACCGATCTGCTTTATGACCTGGTGGATGATCCCGATTCGGTGAAGCGGCTGACCTGGGAGGCGCATGAACTGTGGTGGCGGTATTACGATGAGCTGTCGGCCGTTGCTCAATGCGAGCGGCAGGGATACACCGCCTGGACACCCCTCTGGAGTGCTGAGCCGTACTACATGCTGCAGTGCGATTTCTGCTACATGCTGGGGCCTGACATGTTCTGTGAGTTTGTGCTGCCGGAACTACAGGCAACCTGTCGGCGCTTGAAGCATGCATTTTATCATCTGGATGGGGCCGGTCAATTGCCGCATGTGGATACCTTGCTGGATATCGACGAGCTGAAGGGCATTCAGTGGGTTCCGGGGTCGAACTCGCCCGGCGTCACGCACTGGCCGGAGCTCTACCGGCGATTTCGTGAGCGGGGTAAACTGGTCCAGTTGTTCTGCAGTCCGGAAGAGGCTTTGGCGCTGACCGAACTGCTGGACAACATGAAGGGCTTTGCCATCATGACGTCCGCGCGTTCGGAAGATGAGGCGCAGCAACTGATGAAAGCCTATCGGTTGTAACCGGATGCCGCCCTCTCCGTATAGAGCAACCGGGGAGGGCGGCTTTCAGGCGTCAGTCGCCGATCAGTGATGCGATCACGGCTTTCTGAGCGTGCAGTCGATTTTCTGCCTGATCGAAGACCACCGACTGCGGGCCATCCATCACGTCATCGGTGATCTCGTCCCCGCGGTGGGCCGGCAGACAGTGCATCACGATCGCCTCGGGGGCGCGTTTCAATAGCTCCGCATTCACTTGGTAGGGACGGAACGCTGCTGCCCGAACAGCCGCCTCGCTTTCCTGCCCCATGCTGGCCCAGACATCCGTATAGATGGCGTCTGCGTCTTCCACGGCCTGATGCGGGTCCGCCATGACCCGGATGGTGGCGCCGGTTTCGGCCGCCAGTGTGCGCGCCTGATCGACGATGGCCGGGTCAGGCTCGTATCCGGGAGGGCATGCCACAGTAGTATGCACCCCAGTGAGCGCGCCCAGTAATAGCAGGCTGTGAGCTACGTTATTGCCATCTCCCACAAACACCAGCCGTTTTCCTGCCAGATCGCCTTTGTGTTCTCGCAACGTCTGAAAGTCGGCAAGCGCCTGACAGGGATGCTCCCGGTCGCACAGCGCATTGATGACGGGCACTTTGGAACACTTGGCCAGTTCCACCAGCGTGTTGTGTGAAAACACGCGCCCCATGATCACATGAGCCCATCGCTCCAAATTGCGCGCTGCGTCCGGAACGCTTTCACGCGTGCCCAGTCCAATCTCTGCGGGGGACAGATAGATGGCGTGGCCGCCCAGCTGTACCATGGCTGTCTCGAACGTGAACCGGGTACGCAGAGAGGGTTTTTCGAACACCATTGCCATGATCCGTTTGGTGTTCCACTGAATGCACTCCTGACCGGCCCGTGTGCCGGCCTTGAGCGTGTCGGCTAGGTCCAGCAGAGCGTGAGCTTCCGCCTGACTCAGATCGCCTATCCCCAACAGGTCTCGCCCGCGCAGGCTCGCTGTGGGTTGCAGCAATGCACTGGAATTCATGTCGCCGCCCTTCCCGGTGTACAATGTGTACCGGGACGGATCCGCATCCGTCCCGGAGCCAATAGTATATCACATCTGAACGCACTGCGCGGCGTAGCCGAGAGTGGTGTGGCGTGGAACGCACTGGTGCGTGTATAATCTCTCGGCAACGGAGGACATGTATTCGCTATGAAACGAACATACCAACCGAACAATCGACACCGCCGCAAGGTGCATGGTTTTCGCAGTCGGGTGCAGACCACAGACGGTCGCGCGGTGCTGAAGCGCCGTCGCCTGAAGGGCCGGCACAGTTTGACCGTATCAGACACATGCCGGCATTTCGGACCGGAAGCCCGATAACTCCTGCTTATGCGGCGGTGACCGCCAGTGCTTCCCCGGAATGAGCGGCTGCGTCGCAGCCGCGATTTCCGAGAGTGCCACACCCATGGCCGATCGCAGGCCACCCGGCGCATAGCGGTATGTGTGCTGTGGCGTGAAGAGGGCATACGTGTGGGGTTCAGTGTTGGCAAGCGAATCGGTAAAGCTGTGACACGCAATCGGGTGCGCAGGCGACTGCAGCACGCGGTGCGTCAGCTGTTGCCTATGGTCCGTACATCGGCAGATATCACGGTGACCGCGCGTATGGCAGCCGTGGATGCGACCTACCAAGAGTTGCTGCATGATGTGCGATACCTGTTCGCCCGGCACGGCCTGATCTCGGAACCGGCGGAAGGGACGCATGACGCCTTGTGAACGGACAGCTGTCGCAGTTCGTGCATTGGTCGGCGTCATTCGTCTGTACCAACGTGTTTCACGCCTGTTCCCGCCCGTCTGCCGATTTACACCGTCCTGCTCGGAATATACCGCGCAGGCATTTATGCGTTATGGGTTCTGGAAAGGGGGCTGGCTGGGTCTTCGGCGTATCGCCAGATGTCATCCGTGGAACCCGGGCGGACCGGATCCCGTACCAACCGACGAACAAACTCGGGAATGAGGTAGTCAATCTGTGATCACGACAGTCAGGGCGGCCATCGTAGTGGCCATCGTCATGGCGTTGCTTGCCATAGCCGGGTGTGCGCCTCGCGTAGGCAACCCTGCGATGGACAACGATCCTGTGTTCAAGCAGGCCCGAGAGCTGGAGGAGAAGCGGACCCCCAAAGACTTGGCTGCAGCAGGAGACTTGTATCGTGAAGTCCTGCAGGACCCGTCCATCCAGACGGAAGACCTGGTCGATGCCGCCGCTTTGGCCGAGAAACTGCTCAAACCCGAAAATGCCGCCATGAAGGCGGTCGCGTCTCGGATCTCCGCACCGGTGCTCGAGGCGTTGGAGGGGCAGACGGGAAGCCGCGTATTGCCGATACAGATCCAACGCAAGCTGGCGGATGACCTGAACCTGCTGCTGGATCAACCGTTGAGAGAGGATCCGGCATTGGCCCCTATCGCCCGCACCATCCCGTTTGACTCCTCGAAAGGTGTTGCACTGCGGCGCGGCAACCGGCTTCTGCTCCAGAAAGTGTTTGACGGGCTTCTGATGCCCGCCGCGCTGGTCAACGGCGTCTTTCTGGCGCCGCGCTCACCGCGCACCGAAGATGCCGCGGCGCGCTTGACCGCGCTGGGAGCCAAATCCGGTGATCCCGAGGCCATGCTTTTCGTCAGTGAGACCTACGTACACTGGCTCAGTGAGATGAAGCCCGGCAAAGAGCGCGATATGCTCGAGCAACGCACTTTGGAACAGCTGCGCACGGTCAAGAAGACCTATATGGATAGCGAGGCCTGGCGTACCACCGGTGCCGGACTTCTGGAGAGCGTGATGCGTGATATGGATGAGCGTCACAAGAACCAGATCAACTACCGGGTCATGGATTTTCTGGTCATGATCACCGGTCGGTTCGGTCCGTTCAGCTACTGGTTCGCCCTGATCCTGCTTTCGGTGATCGTCAAGCTGGCGTTGACCCCGTTGCAGAAAAAGTGGCTGCTTTCCATGAAGGAGATGCAGAAGCTCGGGCCGGAGATACAGAAGCTCAAAGAGAAGTACCGTGGTCAGGAGCTGAACGAGAAGACCATGGCGCTGTATAAAGAGCGCGGGGTCAATCCGATGTCCGGCTGTCTGCCGATGCTGATCCAGTTTCCGATCCTGATCTACATCTACAACACGATCCGGCTGTATGAGTATCAGTTTTCCAAGGGGACCTTTTTGTGGATATCGGACTGGAGCCTCTCCCGCAAGTTTCCTGCTCACGTGGGCAGCAATCTGGGTGACCATGACCTTTTACTTCTGGTGTTGTACGGAATCAGCATGTTCGTCACCCAGCGCATGACGCCTGTCTCCGATCCGGCCCAGGCCGAACAGATGAAGAACACGTCACTGATCATGACGATCTTCTTCTTCTACATGATGTATACATGGCACTTCCCGTCAGCGTTCGTATTCTACTGGCTCGTGTTCAACATTATCTCTACAGCGCAGCAGATCTACCTGATGCGTGACCATGCCCCGCAGGCTCCGTTGGCAGTGACCGCCGGCGGCGGCTCTAGAAAATCGGGCAAAGGAGCGAAGTGATGCTCGATAACGATGATGCGATCTTCACGCATGCGGATCCTGGAACAGAAGAGGCCGTGTCGCGCCCTTCAGACCAATCGGTTGAAGACCGGTTGTTGTGCCTGGCGGTTATCCAGGCTGCGATGGAGTCTGCCGAACTGGATATCGAACCGGTGGTAACCGGGCAGCACGCTCAATATGTACATATCAACCTGATCGGTCCGGATGCTTCCCGGTTTGCCGGTTCGCAGATCGACGCCCTGCAGGAGGTGGTCAACACCATTCTGTCGCGCCAGCAGGATGCGCACGTGCGTGTCGTACTGGATGCTGGGGGATATCGCGAGCTGCGTGCCCAAAAGCTGCGTCAGCTGGCAACGGATCTGGCCCGCGAGGTGATCGAAACCGGTCAGGAAGCCGTGTTGGATCCATTGCCTGCTTCCGAACGACGGGTCATCCACCTGACTTTGAAAGATATCCCCGGGGTTGCCACCTACAGCGAGGGTGAGGGGAGCGAACGACACATTATCATCACACCTGCCAAGGAGGCCTGAGACGGTGGGCGTTCGACTGGCCATTCTGGTATCCGGACATGGCCGCGGCAGCAATATGCAGGCGTTGATCGACGGCTGCCGAACAGGTGTCATCCCGGCTGAGGTGGGGTTGGTCATCGGCGTGCGTGAGGACACGCCTGCGCTGGAACGCGCCCGTTCACAGGATGTGCCTGTCTGTGTGGTGTCTCCGAAGGGGCTTTGTGAGGCCGAGTATGGCGATGCACTTCTCGCGACGCTGAGACAAGCGCGCATCGATATCGTTTGTCTCGCAGGGTACATGCGTCTGCTGCCAAACGCGGTGATCGATGCCTATCGCGGAAAGGTGTTGAATATCCATCCGGCGTTGCTTCCGTTGTTCGGCGGCAAAGGGATGTATGGCGAGCATGTGCATCGCGCGGTGTTGGCTTCCGGTATGAAAGTTTCGGGATGTACCGTCCATCTGGTGGATGAAGAGTATGATCACGGTGCGATACTGGTGCAGCGCTGTGTGCCCGTTCAGCCGGACGATACGCCGGAGTCATTGGCAGCGCGCGTGCTCGAGCAGGAACACATCGCCTATGTGGAGGCTGTCGCTCAGATCGCCAGATCACTGGCAACGGATTAACCCATGGCGACGCATTGGGCGAGTGCAAATGCGCATGGGAAGATCAACCTGACGCTGGACGTTGGTGAGAAACGTGCAGACGGGTATCACTCGCTGCGCACGGTGTTCCTTCAGATAGCCCCCTGTGACAAGGTTCGAGTGGCGCTGTCACCGGAAACCGGCATACGGCTCGATGTCAGTGGCAATGCCCCAAGTGGGCCGGACAATTTGGCCTATCAGGCCGCGGAACGTTGGTTGACATGCACCGGTGCGGCAGTGGGTGTGCAGATCACGCTGGAAAAAGAGCTGCCTGTGGGTGCAGGCTTGGGCGGAGGCAGCTCTGACGCCGCTGCGGTGTTGATGCTGTTGAACCATCTGCTCCCCCATCCGGAAACAACGCCCGACCAGCTGGCTGGTGAGCTGGGAGCGGATGTCGCATTCTTCTTGCAGGGCGGCTGCGCTTTGGGCGAAGGGCGAGGAGAGGTGTTGAGCCCCTTGCCTCAACCGATCGCATTTCCGCTGGTTGTCGCTTCACCCGGAGTGGGCATCAGTACGGCTTGGGCGTACCGTGAGCTGGACCGAAAACGGGCAGAAGGACAGCTGCGGCCCGGCCATGCCACTGCTGCGCTGGTCGACGCGGTGTTGAGAGGGGATGACTGGCGACCGCATATCAGCAATGATTTTGAACCCGTTATCCTCGGCTCGTTTCCGGAAGTGGCGGCTGCCAAGCGGACACTTACGGAATGTGGCGCCAGAGCCGCCATGTTGTGCGGAAGTGGTGACTCGGTGTTCGGGGTGTTCGACACCGAGGAGGATGCGGATCATGCGGTTGACCGACTGGTTGCGTCCGGTTGCTGGTGTCGGCGTGGGTGACAGTGCGCCGGTCAACCGTTCTTTGTTGACAAGCTCGAGACGTATCGGTTAAAATCTTATGAGCCCACTAAAGGGCTACTTCCATTGAGGTGACTGGGTATCAGAACTGATCTGCGAATCAACGACCGTGTGACTGCTCGCGAAGTGCGCGTGGTCGACGAGAACGGTCAACAGCTGGGTGTCATGTCGGGGCGTCAGGCATATCAGCTCGCGCAAGAGCGTGGTCTGGACCTGATTGAAGTGGCCAGCCAAGCCTCGCCTCCCGTCTGCCGCATAATGGACTATGGAAAGTATAAGTACCAGCAGTCGAAACGCGACAAAGAGGCAGCCAAGCAGAATCGAGTTTCCGAACTGAAGTCGATAAGGTTGCGTCCTGGTACCGATGATCACGACCTGGACTTCAAGATCAACAACGCCATCAAGTTTCTGAAAGAAGGCGACAAGGTCAAGGTCACCGTCATGTTCCGCAGTCGTGAGATCACTCGGCCCGAAATGGGACAGCGTCAGCTGGCTCAGTTTGCCGAAGCCTGTGCGGAATATGGGCATGTGGAAAAGCCGCCAATGATGGAAGGGCGTATGATGTCATTGATCTTGGCGCCTAAGCCGAAAACGGCCACGAAGACGCCATAACCGAGCGACCAATCCGGTTAACGCTCCGGAACGGGGGAGACTCTCCCCCGTTTTTGTCGTGAGCACCCGGGGCAGCTGACCTTCAAGGAGTCATAGAAGAGATGGGCAAGACAAAGATCAAAACCTGTAAAACCGCAGCCAAGCGGTTCAAAATCTCGGGCACAGGCAAGCTGATCTGTCTGAACGCAGCCAACAGTCACATGTTCATGAGCAAATCGCACAACCGACGGCGCCGCCTTGACGTTGAAAAAGAATGCGATGCCGGCAGCCGCAAGCGCGTGCGGCGCATGCTGGCCATATAAAGGCAGCGAATCGACCAGAGGAGGAACTGTAGATGGCACGCGTCAAACGAGGCGTGATGACTCATAAACGTCACAAAAAGATCATCGAGATGGCCGAGGGCTATCGTGATCGCAAAAAGAATGTATTCCGTCACGCGAAACAGCAGGTGATGAAGGGCGGTCAGTATGCTTTCAACCATCGCCGGGACCGCAAGGGTCAATTCCGTCGCCTGTGGATCATTCGCATCTCGGCGGGTTGCCGCGCGTTGGGGTTGCCATACAGCCGGTTTATCGAAGGACTTGCCAAGGCGGGTATCGAACTCGACCGCAAGGTGCTTGCCGATATGGCCATCAATGCGACCGCCGAGTTCCAGTGCCTGGTCGAAACTGCCCGAAAACACGCCACAGCACCCGCAGCGGGGTGATGTGCCGTGGAAGTCGAGCTACGGGTTCTGCTGGATGAAGCTCTGGAGGCTGTGGCGTCAGCCTCCAGTCTGACACAACTGGACAGCCTGGATACGCTCTATCTGGGACGCAAAGGAAAGCTGACTGGAATGATGCGCCTGATGGGCAGTCTGGATCCATCAGAGCGCCCCGCCGCGGGGCAGATATTGAACGCCACCAAACAGGCGATCACAACGGCCATCGCCAACCGCCGTAGTGCGCTGGAACGGCTGGAACTGGAACGACGGCTGGCCAGCGAAGCGATAGATGTCACCCTTCCCGGCCGCAGCATCCGCATGGGCCATGCTCACCCGCTTACCGGCACGATCGCGCGCGTCAAACAGGCCCTGATCGGATTGGGGTTCACCTTTCTGGACGGGCCGGATCTGGAAGAGTACCGCTATAATTTCGCCGCATTGAACTACCCTCCCGATCATGCCGCGCTGGATGAGCAGATGTCGTTTGTGGTCGATGATACCTATCTACTGCGTACGCAAACCACGGCCATCCAAGGACGCGCCATGGAGGTTTATAAACCTCCCTTCCGATTCGCCACGATTGGACGTTGCTATCGGAACGACGAGATGGATGCCACGCACCATCACACGTTTCATCAGGTCGACTGTTTTATGGTGGACCGCGGGGTGTCAATGGCCGACTTGAAAGGCACATTGGGGGCGTTTGCGCGGCGGATGTTCGGCGAAGATGTCAGCGTGCGGTTCCGCCCGGACTTCTTCCCCTTCGTGGAACCGGGGGTGGACTACTCCATTACCTGGAAGGGCGGCTGGCTGGAATTGGGCGGCGCGGGCATGATCCACCCGAACATCCTGCGCGCACATGGGATCGATCCGTACGAGTGGAGCGGTTTCGCGTTCGGACTCGGCATCGAACGGATCCCCATGATCCAGCGTGGTATAGACGACCTGCGCCTGTTCCTCGAAAACGACATACGCTTTCTTCAGCGGTATGGCGACTGATCCGCCCAGGATCGGTTCGCCAGCCATCAGCCCGAGGTGAGTCCCTATGCGATTGCCCATCGACTGGTTGCAGCAATATGTGCAGATAGATGTCACGCCGGAAACGCTTGCGGACCGGCTGACCATGGCCGGATTGGAAGTGGAAGCGGTGGAACATGACGCCGCCGGAGCCGTACTGGATGTGACGGTGACGCCGAACCGCGGAGACTGCCTGTCTATCGTGGGCATCGCCCGCGAAGTGGCCGCCGCCTGGTCATTGGAATGCGTGTCCCCGGATGCGCCCTCCACGTCGGGCGATGCCGCCGCCAGGCGCTGCAGTGTCCAGGTGGAAGCCCCCGAAGCCTGCCCCCGATACGCTGCACGCATTATCGATGATATACGGATTGGGCCGTCGCCCGAATGGATGCAGCGCCGACTGGAAGCTGCCGGCATGCGTCCCATCAACAACGTAGTCGATGTGACGAACTATGTGATGTTGGAGTTGGGGCAGCCGTTGCATGCCTTCGATCTGAATAAACTGCCGGATGGGCGGATCGTGGTGCGGCACGCGCGTCCTGGCGAGACATTGCGCACCTTGGATGGTGTGGACCGCACGTTGGACACCGATATGCTGATGATCTGTGACGCCCATGCGCCTGTGGCCTTGGCGGGGATCATGGGTGGGGAGTCTACAGAGGTTTCCAATGACACCCGTTCCATTCTGCTCGAGTCTGCCTGTTTTCATCGGGGGAGTGTTCGCTCAACGTCCCGCAAGCTGGGGTTGGCTACCGAGGCGTCCTACCGATTCGAGCGACAGGTGGATGCCGCCGGAGTGGTGCGGGCCCTGGATCGGGCCTGCGCGCTGATGGCGCAGATAGGCGCCGGTGTTCCCGTGGATGGTGTGGTTGATGTAGATAACCGGGGTGACTCGGCAAAAGCCCGCGAACTGACACTGAACCCTGACTTTTGCCGAATGCTGCTGGGTATGGACATCGATGCCGAGCAGATGACGCAGTGTCTTCGTAGGCTGCAGTTCGACGCGGAGCTGCGTGATGGACTGGTCTGGTGCCGCGTGCCCAGTTGGCGATCTGATGTCACCATGGAACACGATCTGGTGGAAGAGGTGGGACGCGTTGCCGGTTATGAGCACATCCCGGAACGACTGCCTTCCGGGGTCACCTGTCCGGGACGTGACAGCGATCGGGCGCTGGCGGTACAGCGTATTCGGGATATCTGTCTGCGACAGGGGCTGAGCGAGTGCCATACAGACGCCCTGCGTGCGCCGGGTATTCTGGATGCACCGGATGCTCAGCCGGTCACCATTCGCAGTGTGCACAGTATCGAGCTGTCCACACTCCGTACGTCATTGTTACCCTGTTTGGGGGATGTGGTTCAGCACAACCTGTCCCGTCGTCAACATGATCTTCACCTGTTCGAGATCGGCACCGTCTATCGGAGTACGCCGTCCGGTCCCGAACAGCCATTGCAACTGGCGATGATGATCACGGGCCAACATCAACCGCGCAGCTGGGATGATCAGCCTCCCACAGCGGATTTCTTCACCGTGAAGGCTGTGGTGGAGTCATTGTTTACCGCACTCGGGCTGTCTGATCTGAAGTGGAGCCGCGCCAACGACTCGCGTTTCCATCCGGGACGAAGCGCTCAGGTGACAACAGCGGACGGGCAGATGCTGGGCGTAGTGGGTGAGTTGCACCCCGAGGTGGCCACCCGGATGGACATCAAGAAACGGACATTGCTGGCGGCCGAACTGGATGCGGAGTTGCTCTTGAGCTTGAGCGGTGAAGTCGACGCGTTCCGCAAACTATCACGGTATCCGGCAGTGTTTCGGGACCTCTCGCTTCTGTGCCCTGATACGGTCTCTTATGGCGAGATGCGGGAATGTGCGGGCAGAGTTCTGGGCCACTTGTTGGAGTCGTTGACGGTGATCGATGTCTACCGCGGAGATCGGATCGAAGCGGGACATTACAGCCTGACACTGTCGATGGTATTCCGTGCCCCGGACCGGACTCTGACCGACGCCGAAATCGACGCGGCCCTGCAGGCGTACATCGCGGCATTGGCCGAGCTGCACGTTACGTTGCGCTCCTGACATAAGCATGCGTATTCTGATTACCAACGATGACGGGGTGCTGGCTCCCGGCTTGATGGCGCTTCGTCAGGCCCTGTCGTCACTGGGCGACGTGTTTGTGGTTGCTCCGGAGAGGCCACGTTCCGGTGCAGGGCACGCCATCACGCTCCACAAGCCGCTGCGATTGACAGAGATCCGATTGGCGGATGGTGCGCCGGCTTGGGCAGCAAGCGGTACGCCCAGTGACTGCGTTACGCTGGCGCTGAGCGCGGTACTGGATAATCGGTGCGATCTGGTGGTCTCCGGGATCAACGACGGCCCCAATCTGGGTTGGGATGTAACCTATAGCGGGACCGTTGCAGCTGCTATGGAAGGCGCCATCTTTGGTATTCCCTCGATCGCGGTGTCCGTCTGCCGCGAAGCCAACGAGCCCTTGAACTTCGACGTTGCGGCGGAGACGGCGTTGCGGGTGGCTCGCCGTGTGGCGCAGACCGGCTTGCCGCCCCATGTGTTGTTGAACATCAATGTGCCGAGCCAGCTGGCGCCGGGGACGCCACAACTGGTTGTCACCTGTCAGGGCACCCGGCAGTACAATGACCGCATCGATGAACGGGTGGATCCTTGGGGGAAACCCTACTACTGGATCACGGGCAGCCCAGCCAATGAACCCAATGACCCCGAGTCCGATGTACTGGTGGTTCAACACGGGCAGATCTCCATCACGCCGATCCACCTGGATCTGACCGCGCACTATCTGCGTGACGAAATGAAGACCTGGAGATGGTGAAATGATACGCTGGTCCCGTCTGGCGCTTGTAATGACCTCACTGGCGGTTTTGACCGTCGTCGGATGGGCCCAGTCGAACGAATGGCGCCCCGATGTAAGCCGTGTGCATCGGATCGCTTCGGTGCTGGCGTCACCGGCGTTCGGAGGTCGTGACTCACGGGATCCGCGGTATGCACTGACGGTCAATTTTGTCACCGATTGGTTTCGCTCCATCGGACTTCGGCCTCTCTCTACCCGGGGAGCCGCTCCGTATACTCAGCCGGTGTTGATCGAAACCCAGTCGATGGTGTCACCTGATACCGGGCTTGTCTGGCGTTGGCAGGGCAGAACGGTGCGTCTGAACGTCTGGCAGGGAGCTGCGCCGGACAGCATGTCCCAATCCGGGATGGCGAAAGGCGATGTGATTTTCGCCGGGGACGGTATAGTCGCGGAGACCATGGACATCGATGACCTCAAGGGGCTGAAGTTGGTAAAACGGATTGTTCTTGTCCGTGATGGCGCACTGAACCCGTCGGAGCAGCTGCAACGGTTTCCGCAGTATCTCAGGGCTTCTCAGAAAGCGCGCGAATTGGCGGCGCGCGGAGCTGCGGGCGTGCTGGTGGCAACCACCAATCCTGCGTTGCTGAACCGCCGCACCATCGATCGTGTGCTGGAACCGGTACGGATTCCCGTGCTGTATGTCGATGCACATCGTATCGAACGCCTGGTAGGCCGATCCGTGAATGATCTGAAGTCAGGCACAGAACTCGGATCGGTGGAGATGCAGGTCAGACTGACACCCAAGGAGGTGTCTGCGCCGAATGTGATCGGTATGCTGCCGGGATGTGATCCGTCTCTATCCGATCGCGTGTATGTCATCGGCGCCCATGCCGACCATCTGGGTGAAGGGGCGCGTGTATTTGGTTCGTTGGCTGGCGGGAACTCCTCACAGATCCATCCAGGCGCTGACGACAATGCATCCGGTGTGGCCGTCATGCTGGAGATGGCCCGGCTGTTGAAGGCGCAACCACTGCGCCGATCAGTGGTTTTCATTGCGTTCAGCGGTGAAGAGCTGGGGCTGAAAGGTTCGATCTATTACACCGAACATCCACTGTGGCCGTTGGACAAGACCGATGGCATGCTCTGTCTGGACATGGTTGGCCGACTCGCGGACAATCGGTTGAAGGTCATCGGTATGCAGCCGGACGATCTATGGAGCACGTCAGTGCGCGATGCGGCGGCTCAGTACGGATTGACTGCCGAGCCGTATGTCTACCCGTTTGGTTCCAGTGATTACGCCCCTTTCGAGTCGGCCGGATTCCGGACGTTGTTTTTACACACCGGCGAGCATCCCGATTACCATACGCCGCGCGATACTGCCGAAAAACTCAATGCAGAGGGCATGGCGCGCATCGCCGCGGTGGCTTGTGAGACCATGCGTCGGATCGATGCATCGGACAAACAGATCCCTCGAGGAGAGCCACGGCCCTTTTCCCTGTTTGAACTGCGCAACTGATGGCCATGGCTGACGTTGACCCGGCGCCTGTGAATCAGCCACACTGGTCTAGGGAGGGCGGTTCGCATTGCAGCATCTTATTACACTCGGGCTGACGCATCACACCGCGCCACTCGAGGTGCGGGAACTGCTGGCGTTGCCGGCGGATACGCTGATCGAAGCGTTACGCAAATTGGCGCAACGCGGCGTACGCGATGCGGTGGTGCTATCCACCTGCAACCGGTTCGAGATCTACGCGCGGCGCATCCCTGAGACGGAACTGTTGCGATGGATGTCCGATACGCTGGCGATCCCGTTGAGTTCGTTCGCCCCATGGGTGCAGACATGGCGAGCCCTCGATGCGGTGTCTCATCTCTTTCATGTCGCGGCAGGGCTTGACAGTCAGGTGTTGGGAGAGTCCGAGGTACTGGGACAGGTCAAGCGGGCTTGGGAAATGAGCCGTGAAGAGGGCCTGTCTGCGCGGTTTATGAATGCGTTATTCCGTGCGGCTTTGACCACCGGTAAGCGCGTTCGCACGGAAACCGAGTTGGGCGTTCACCCGATCTCATTGGGCACGCTGGCGGTGCGTCAGGCGTCGGCGGCGAGGCCCGATCTCACCGATTGCCAAATAGCGGTGCTGGGAGCTGGAGTGATGGGCCGACGGATCCTGCGGGAATTGCAGAGCGGCCCCAGTCTGCCGTTGTGGTGGTTCACACGCGACCCCTCCAGGCTGCGAAGCGACGTAGACATTCGCGCCGATGTGTTGCCTTCCTCGGAGTTGACAACCCATCTGCCGGATATCGATGTACTGTTTTGCGCCACAGAAGTCTCAACACCGGTTTTGGATCAGGCGACCCTTGAAGCGCATGGTGCTCCACAACCCGGTCGGCAGTTGTTGATCATCGATCTGGGGCTGCCGCGTAATGTCCATCCAGGCGTCACTCAGTTGCCGGGAGTCACTTTACTCGATTTGGAGGGGCTGCAGGCGCTGGCCGATGAACACCGCGAGTCGCGGCAGGCGGAGATACCCGCTGCGAAGCGTTTGATCGAAGCGGACATTGCAGCATTTGTGGATCGCTGGCGGATGCGTGATGTGGACGATGCGTTGCGCAGACTGAAAGAGCGCGTGGAGCGTGTGCGGGCCGAGCAACTCGCCTGGGCGGCGCCGAAACTGGCAGACTTGACCGACCGTGAATGGGCGATTGTGGACCAGATCACGCAGCGACTGACCCGCCGGTTGATGCATCATCCGCTGAGCGAAGTGAGGTTGATGGCCGAACGCCCAGGTGGATTGGATGCATTCGTTCAGCTGTTTGGCCTGGAGGCCGACTGTGATGCCGACTCGGAGCGTTCGAATGGCTGAGCGCGTGCGTGTGGGCACACGGGGCAGTCGTCTTGCCCGGGCGCAATGCGATCAGGTAGTCGCATCCATTCAACGCCTGTTTCCAGAACTGCATGTCGATGTGGTCACTATCCAGACCTCAGGGGATCGCCGCCAATATGGGGTGACGGGGGCCTTTGTCAAAGAGATTCAACAGGGCCTCTTGCGGGGCGATATCGATCTGGCGGTGCACAGCATGAAGGATCGTCCGGTCGCCACAGTTCCGGGGTTGGTGATTGCCGCCACTCCGCCGCGTGGACCGGTGAACGAGATGCTGGTTTGTCGCGCCGGGAATGCTGACCCGTGGTCTGGCGACGCGGGAGTGGGCGCCGGCGGCCCGCGCAGGAGCGCCTTGGTGCGACACCGGTATCCACAGGCGTTGTGCAAACCGTTGCAGGGAAACGTCGATACCCGCCTGCGGAAACTGCTTGATGGCGCCTACACATCGATCCTGATTGCGGAGGCCGGGCTGGATCGTTTGGGGCTGCTGCAGGAAGGATCACTTCCAGAAGCATTGGAAGCGCATCGCCTGCCTTTGGATGCGTTTCCACCCGCTCCCGCACAAGGGGCGCTGGCTTTAGAGTGCCGCGAAGAGGACCAATGGATGCGCGAATTGCTGCACGGGCTGATGCATCCTTCCACGTGGGCGGAGGTCACCGCCGAACGGGCGCTGTTGGCAGCGTTAGGTGGCGGGTGCAGCATCCCGCTGGGTGCATATGCCCATGCTCAGGGTGACGGCCTTAAACTGAACGCTTGCGTGCTTTCGCCCGACGGGAGTGAACGTATCGATGTGCAGTCGGCGGGATCAGTGGACGAGCCGGAGTTGTTGGGGATCGATGCTGCCGAACGGCTAATGGCGCTCGGCGCGCAGGACCTGTTGGCACATTGGGGCTATGGCGGTTGATGGCTATGCGTGCATTGGATGGAATGCGTGTAATGATCACCCGTCCGGAAGGACAGAATGAAACCTTGGCTGAGTCGCTGCGCACCCAAGGGGCGGTGGTCATAGAGGCCCCTGTGTTGCGATGTATACCGCCGAATGACGAAAGACCGCTACTTCAGGCCTTGCGGTCGCTGGATCAGTTCCAATGGGTGGTGTTTACCAGCGTCAACGGTGTTCGGATGGTAGGGAAGCACATGCGTTTTCTTCACCTGTCCTGGCCTGCATCCCTGAAAACAGCCGCTATCGGTTCAGCCACTGCTGCGGCGATCCGTGATGAATGGCCGGATGTCGCAGAGGTGTTCATACCGACTACCTTCGTTGCCGAGGCGTTGGGCGCCGAGTTGCCTGTGGCGCCCGGTGAACACGTCCTGCTTCCGCGTGCGCATCAAGCGCGCCCGGTTCTTCCCAACATGCTGAAAGAACGACAGGCGCATGTGACGTGCGTCGATGCGTACGATGTCGTTCCGGTCGACGTCGAGTCCTTTCGTCAATCGATCGGTATCGACGTTCCCGATTGGATCGTGCTGACCAGCCCAAGCGGTATACGGGCTTTGGAACAGCTGTTGCGAATGACTGGTAGAGGCGACTGGCTGATCAGCTGCCGCCTGGCGTGCATAGGACCTGTAACCGCGGAAGCCTGTACCCGCATGGGATTGACTGCCGATCTGATTGCAGACATACATACTGAAAACGGATTGGTAGATGCCCTATCTAACTGGAAGGGAGAGACTGGATGAGCAGCTGTTTCGACCCAGCAGAACGTTTGCGTCGTCTGCGAAGCGAGCCGGCGTTGCGCGCGCTTGTTCGTGAATGCCGGTTGAGTCCGGAGCAGCTCATGTATCCGTTATTCGTGACGGAAAAAGCAACCGCGCCGGAACCCATCGCGGCAATGCCGGGACAGTTCCGGTGGCCGCTGGACCGCTTACCGGAACGGATAGACTCGTTGGTACAAGCCGGTATCCAGTCCGTGCTGCTTTTCGGTATACCGGGCAGCACTGGAGGCCACGGAGAGGGTGCGCTCGATCCGGACGGCGTGGTCGCTCGGGCTGTTCGGTTGATCCGAAAGGGTTGGCCCAATCTGGTTGTGTGCACTGACGTCTGCCTCTGTGCGTACAGTGCGCATGGGCATTGCGGCGTGTATCAGGACGATGTGCTGGACAATGACTGCACACTGCCTCTGTTAGCCGGCATGGCGCGAGTGCATGCAGAAGCCGGCGCGCATGTGGTGGCGCCCAGCGCCATGGCGGATGGACAGGTGGCTGCTATTCGTGACGCATTGGACCGCGCCGGCCTCGAGCAGACCGCTATCATGGCGTACAGCGCGAAATATGCGTCGGCGTTTTACGGGCCTTTCCGGGAAGCCGCGGGCAGCGCGCCGCACAGCGGGGATCGCAAGTCGTATCAGATGGACCCGCCAAACGCGCGTGAAGCGCTGCGGGAGATGGAGGCAGATGTCCGTCAAGGGGCGGATATCCTGATGGTGAAGCCCGGTTTGGCCTATCTGGATATCCTGGCTCAGGCGAGGCGTCATTTTCAACATCCTCTGGCGGTATATCAGGTGAGCGGTGAATACGCCATGATCGAGGCGGCTGCGGCCAACGGGTGGTTGGAGCGTCGGGCGGTGATCATGGAAACGCTGACCGCATCGGTGCGTGCGGGCGCCCAGATACTGATCACGTATCACGCTCCGGATGTGGCGCAATGGCTGACCCGGTGAACCCGCATCATTCCCGGTGGGATGTGACACGTGCTCCCATGATGTGTTATTGGGAGCTGACGCGGGCCTGCGACCTGGCATGTCGCCACTGCCGGGCCGAGGCGCAGGCGGATCGGCATCCGGATGAGCTGAGCACCGATGAATGTCTGCGTGTAGTCGATCAGCTGTTGCAGTTCGGTGATCCTTTACCTCACGTGGTGATCACCGGAGGCGATCCGTTGAAGCGCTCTGACCTGTGGGAGGTGATCCGGGCGCTACGGCGAGCCGGATTTCAGGTGGCGATTACACCCAGTGGGACCTACGCGCTGAGTGAGTCGGTGGTGGAGCGGTTCCGTCAGGAGGGCATCTGGATGGTATCCATGAGTCTGGATGGCTCGGACGGCGCTCGGCACGATGGCATCCGGCAGGTTCCGGGGGCGTTTGATCAGACGCTTAGGGCCATGCATTGGTGCCGGCAGATGGGGTTGCCCATGCAGATCAATACGCTGGTATGCCAGGAGACGCTGGATGACCTGCTGGCAATCCATGCTCTGGTCGCCGAATGTGGCGCGGCCCGATGGTCACCTTTCTTCTTGATTCAGGTGGGGCGAGGACGTGGACTGAGCGAAATCACGCCGGGTCAGTCCGAGGAGGTCTGCCAGCGGCTGATCGAACAGGCGGAAACGCACCCGATGGTGATCAAGACCACCGAGCTTCCGCATTACCGCAGAGTTGTGTTGCAGTGTACACCCGCTGGCAGTGCTGCGCGCACTCAGATCCGGCGCGGATTGGGTATTCGGGACGGGTGCGGCATTCTGTTCATCTCTCACTTGGGAGATCTGTATCCTTCGGGATTTCTTCCGGTGACCGTCGGCTCCGTGCGTCTCATTGATCCGGTGCAGGCGTATCGTACTGCGCCTCTGTTGAGGCGACTAAGGGACTCCAGCCTGTTAAGGGGTAAATGTGGATTGTGCGAGTTTCGTGATGTGTGTGGAGGATCGCGCGCCCGCGCCTGGGCGCATACGGGCGATGTGATGGCTGCCGACCCGATGTGTCCTTACCTATCGCAGGCCGCTGCGGAAGCCGGCTTAGGGAGTAGCGTCTGATGCCACTGTTCTCGATTGTGACACCGGTGTATAACCGGGCTGCGCTGGTCCAGCGATGTGTCGAGAGTGTGTTGCGCCAGCCTGTCGATGACTGGGAAATGATCGTGGTCGACGACGGATCGACAGACGGTTCGGTAGACGTGATGCGTCGCTTTACGGATGCACGAATTCGGGTGATCGCGTCCCCGGTGAATCGGGGCATCGGTCCATCTCGGAACACGGGTATCGATGCCGCACAAGGGGAGTGGGTGATCTGCCTGGACAGCGACGACGAGTTCACTCCCGATGCCCTTCGGATCGTGAGCGACTATGCTCAACGTGTCGGCCCGCATATCCGCCGCATGCGGTTTCTGGTGCAGCGTGACGATGGGGTAATCTGCCCGGACCCGCCCCCTTCCGAGGCGGTCTGGGATTACACGGCGTACCTCCGCGCGATGAACGCGTTGCGGGGCAGTACGGAGTCACTCTGCGTGGATCGGCGTGAATGTTTTCAGGAAGTGCGTTATCCCGACAGTCGGGCGCATGAGTTCCTGTTTCACTTGGACTTTGCGCAGCGTTTTCTGCAGCAGTTGTGTCCGGTGGTGATCCGGTATTATCATCAAGATTCAACGAATGCGACGCGGCACGCAGGGGATCCGGCTCGCATTCGCAACGAGGCCCGTGATCACGCGCTTCAGATCAACGCCCTGTTGTCGCGTCATGGGGAGGCCATCAGGTGTCATGCACCGCGCATCTACACGCGGCAACTGCGCGAAGCCGCCAAGATGAACCTGTTGAGCGGCGTCGACCGCCCCAAGGGGTGGCATTGTTTGTGGCAGTATGCTCTGCGACGTCCGTTCGACGGCCGTACGGTGGAGTTGGCGCTGTTTGCGCTGATGGGGCCTGCTGTCTGGTCGGCTTGGATCAGCCGATCGAAACGCTACCGAAAACCCATGCGCTGGAGGACCTGAACCATGCAATCTGCTAATCTGTATGCCCGAGCTTGCGCGTTGATGCCGGGTGGTGTCAACAGCCCGGTGCGTGCGTTTCGGGGTGTGGGTGGTACTCCCGTCGCAATGGCGGAAGGACGCGGCGCTCTGCTGGTGGACGTGGACGGAGTGGAGTACATCGACTACGTGCTGTCTTGGGGGCCCGCGATCCTGGGCCATGCGTATCCCCCGGTGGTCCAAGCGGTGCAACAGGCGGCGGCGCGTGGCCTCAGCTTTGGCGCCTCTCATGCAGGTGAGGTGGAGCTGGCTGAAGCTGTCCGGCAGCGGATGCCCCATATGGAGATGATGCGGTTTGTCAACAGTGGCACCGAAGCGACCATGAGCGCAATACGCGTCGCTCGGGGTGTGACCGGCCGGCCGCTGATGGTGAAGTGCGCCGGATGCTACCATGGGCACTCTGATGGCTTGCTGGTACGCGCCGGCTCCGGAGTGGCCACCCTGAGCCTGCCTGACTCGTCCGGAGTGCCCGAACCGATAGCGGCCTGCACTCGTGTGGTGGACTTCAACGATACAGACGCTGTGGATGAGTTGATGGAAGCCGAAGGCGAGCGCGTGGCCTGCATTATGGTGGAGCCGGTCGCCGGCAACATGGGGGTGGTGCCACCGCGGTCCGGATACCTGCAGCATCTGAGAGACGTTTGTAACCGGTATGGTGCGCTGCTTGTCTTTGATGAGGTGATGACCGGGTTCCGCGTCGCGCCAGGCGGAGCGGCTTCATTGTACGAGGTGACACCGGATTTGACCTGTCTGGGAAAGGTAGTCGGAGGCGGCTTGCCGTGTGCGGCGTATGGCGGCCGAAGGGATTTGATGGAGTATGTGGCGCCACTTGGCGCGGTCTATCAAGCGGGGACACTGAGCGGTAATCCCTTGGCGATGGCCGCCGGTTTGGCCACTTTGAGTCACCTTACAGATGCTGTATATGCCCAGATCGAGGAGGGGGTCAGCCTGTTGTGCGACGGTCTGCGCGCTGCGTCGAACCAGGTCGGTGTTCCCCTTCAGCTGCATCGGGTAGGCAGTATGTTTTCGCTGTTCTTTACCGAGCGCATCGTAGTGGACTATTCGTCTGCTTTGACCACAGATCGGGCGTTGTTCGCACGGGTGTTTCACGGTATGCTCCGACGCGGTGTCTATCTCCCGCCGTCTGCGTTGGAATCCTGGTTTTTCAGCGCTGCCCATCGTCCATGGATGATCGAGCATACAATCGAGGCGTTTACTCAAGCGCTCCAAGAGGCGTTGGAATGATCGCCAACGATCGCCTGCTTCGTGTCTGCAGGGGCCAGAAGCCAGACCGGACACCGATCTGGATCATGCGCCAGGCCGGGCGTTATCTGCCGGAGTACAGAGAACTGCGACGTGAGCATTCCATGCAGGACTGCTGTCTTCAGCCGGATCTCGTGTACACGATTACACGAATGCCGTTGGAACGCTTCGATCTGGATGCAGCGATACTCTTCAGCGATTTGACCATCCCCTACATCAGCCTGGGGGCCGGATACGAACTGCGTGAGGGGGTCGGCCCTGTGGTGGCGCATCCCGTGCGCTGTGCGACGGATGTAGCTACCTTGAGGACCGGTCGGGTCGACGCCACATTGGGGAGTGTCGCGGAAGCGATCAACCGGCTGTCCATGGAGCTGACGGTGCCGATCATCGGGTTTGCGGGCGCCCCCTTTACACTGGCCTCTTACCTTGTCGAGGGGCGGCCATCCCGCGACTTTGTACAGACGCGGCGTTTGATGCTGGCTGATCCCGACACCTGGCATGCGTTGATGCAGGTGCTGACCGCTACGATCGAGGAATGGCTGAGTCTGCAGATCCGGGCGGGGGTGACTGTAGTGCAGCTGTTCGACAGTTGGGTTGGGGCATTGCCCATCGACACATACCGTTCCATGGTGCTGCCCTATGTCAGACAGACGATCGATGCGGTACACGCTCTGCAGATCCCGGTAATCCTTTTCGGTACGGCCTGCTGGCATATCTGGCCTGCTTTGTTGGAGGCAGGCGCCGATGTGTTGGGCGTGGACTGGCGGGTCAGTCTCTCGCAAGCCGCTGAACAGGGAAGATACGGGGTACAAGGCAATCTGGACCCGGCGGCATTATTGGCCGACGTGGAGACGCAGGACCGTATGGTGGATGCCCTTGCCGGTCAGGCGCCTCGCGGCCGGCATATCTTCAACTTGGGACATGGGATCCTGCCCGATACCGCGCCGGAGCGCGTGTCTCGGTTGATTGCACAGGTGCATGCGTGGTAGGTCAGATCCCGCGTCTCGCGGTCATAGGGGGTGGTATTACCGGTCTCGTCGCCGCTTGGGAGGCCCGACGGCGTGCGGAGAGCCTGGGCGTTCCGCTGGAAGTTGTGCTGTTTGAACGATCGGAGCGCGTAGGTGGATTGATCCACACGCTGCGGGTCGAGGATGCGCTCGTGGACGCAGGACCGGACAGCTTTTTGGCCGCCAAACGCGGAGGGATATGGCTCTGCAGGGAATTAGGCCTGACCGATCGTTTGGTCTCTCCGTTGACTCGCCGATTTCAGATCTATCTGGACGGGCGTCTCTATGATGTGCCGTATGAATTGGTGAGTTTGGTCCCGTCCAAACCGGAGGCTCTGTTTCGCGCCTCGTTCCTGTCTCCCTTGGGCAGATTCCGGGCTGCCATGGAGATGTTTGTTCCCCGTTGGCTTCATCGTTCGGATGAATCCATGGCACGGTTTTTGCGGCTGCGGTTTGGAGCTGAGTTCCAGCAGCGTTTTGCCGAGCCGCTGATGGGCGGCGTGCATGCAGGCGATCCGGACTTGATGAGCATGCCGGCCGTGTACCCGCTTTATTGGTCGATGGTCCAAAATAACGGCAGCATGACCCGCGCGTTGATGCGTGCTCGCTTGAGTAAACGCGGATCATCCCATGCCGGATCGCCATTCCGCTCCTTGAAGGGAGGCATGGCGGAACTGACCGAAGCGCTGGCGTCACGATTACATGACTGTATCGTCTGCGGGATCTCTGTCGAGTCGCTTCACTGGGAAGGCAGGGGACTGTGCGTCCGATGTTCGGATGGCCGTAGAGAACACTTCGATCATGTGCTGCTGACTACTCCGGCATACGAGACTGCTCGTATCCTTGCACCGTTGGGTCAGGGGCTGGGAACAGACTTGCTGGCGATCCCCTATGCCTCCAGCGCCGTGGTGACACTCAGATATGCCACAGGAGCGCTCGATCAGCCGGACGTCAGCGGATATTTGGCATCCCACCGTGGCGGTGAAATGTTGTCCGGGTGTACGTTCAGTTCGATCAAGTGGCCGGACCGGTTGCGTTCAGGCATCCTGTTACGCGCGTTCATCGGTCGGTATGGGTGCGATGAGGCTGTGAATGTACTGACTGACGAGGAACTCGTGCAAGTGGTACACCAGCAGATGATCGCGTTATTCAACGCGCGGGTCGGGCCGGAGCGGGTCTGGGTGCATCGCTGGCGATTGGCGTTTCCACAGTACATGGTCGGGCATCTGGCGCGAGTCGATCAGATCACCCGGCGGATCGTCGAGTCCGGTATCCCGATATCCTTGGCCGGTTCGGCGTATACTGGAACGGGCATACCAGACTGCACACTGCAGGCGTGCCGCGCGGTGGACAGCTGCCTGCGGCGTCTCTATCCACAGCTCCAATGGCCCGTTCATACACTGCTGGAACAGACGGGACGCCTGTCTGGACTGGCTGAAAGTCAGCGTGTTAAACTATCCAAGTAGCTCGATTCGGGAGGTTCCTCAATGGCCAAGTATATCTTCGTAACCGGTGGTGTGGTTTCATCGATCGGCAAGGGGATTACCGCCGCGAGCTTAGGAACGCTCTTGCGCGCACGTGGGTTCAAGGTGGCGCCTATCAAGTTTGACCCTTATGTGAATGTGGATGCCGGCACCATGAATCCTTATCAGCACGGAGAGGTTTTCGTCACGGTGGACGGAGCGGAAACCGACTTGGATTTAGGTCACTATGAGCGGTTTGTCGATGTCGAGTTGAATACAAACTCCAACGTGACCACCGGCAAGGTATACGGTAACGTGATCAGCAAGGAACGCCGTGGGGCCTATCTCGGTGCGACCGTACAGGTGATACCGCACATCACCGGCGAGATCATGGATCACATCGAGATGGTCGCCCGTGACAGGAACGCGGATGTGGTGATAGCTGAAATTGGCGGTACCGTGGGCGACATCGAAAGCCTTCCGTTCCTGGAGGCAATCCGGCAGTTCCGGAAACGCGCCGGTGCGGAAAACACGATGTACATTCATGTCACCATGGTGCCCACGGTTGGCCCGTGGAACGAAGTGAAGACCAAGCCCACCCAGCATAGCGTAATCAAGCTGCGCGAAATCGGCATCCGGCCGGATGTGCTGATCTGCCGAAGCCGCGTGCCGCTGGGTGATGACATCAAGGAAAAGATAGCGCTGTTCTGTGATGTCGAGATGGAAGGCGTGATTGACGCCACGGACTCACCGACCATTTATGAAGTACCCCTCCGGTTGGAGAAGATGGGACTCGCCCAGTACGTCACTCGCCGTTTGGGGCTTCCGCAACGTGAGCCGGATCTGGAAAACTGGCGGCGTTTGGTGGATGTGCTGATAAAGCCTAAATACGCGGTGAAGGTCGCGGTGGTGGGCAAATATGTGGACAACGGGGATGCCTATATCTCGATCGGTGAAGCGTTGAAGCATGCGGGTGTTGCACGCAATGCGCGGGTGACGATCGATTGGGTGGACTCGGAGGATCTCGAAGCGCCCGATATGGATCTGGCGGAGCGTTTCCGAGATATCGACGGTGTGGTTGTGGCCGGCGGATTTGGCGGCAGGGGGTTGGAAGGCAAAATACGGGCCATCGAGTATGCGCGCACACATGGCATGCCGTTTCTGGGATTGTGTTTAGGCTTGCAGATGGCCGTTGTGGAGTTTGCACGCCATGCCTGCGGGTTGGAAGGCGCGCACTCGGAGGAGGTCGCCCCGGATACGCCCCATCCGGTGATCCATCTGCTGCCTGAGCAGCGCGGTATTACCGACAAGGGAGCCACGATGCGCCGGGGGGCCTATCCATGCCGGGTGATCGCACGTACGCGGGCTGCCCAATTGTACAACGATACGGTGGTGTATGAACGCCATCGACACCGGTTCGAAGTCAATAACGAATACCGCGAAGCGCTGGAGTCAAAGGGAATGGTGTTCTCCGGTGTGTCGCCCGATTATCGGCTGGTGGAGATTATCGAGCTGCAGGACCATCCGTTCTTCATGGCGACTCAGTTCCATCCGGAGTTCCAGTCACGACCCAACCGGCCGCATCCCTTGTTCGTGGGGTTTACCGCCGCCGCATTGGAGCACGGAGGCCATCGAGCCTGGTCACCGGACACAGAGACGGATCCGGTGACAACGGAGTCTGAAGACACCGAGTGATGCGGTGAAGGTCTTTACCGTCGTCGCGTCGCTCTTTGCCGTACTGCTGTTCGCGTACTGGTTGAAGCGTCGGCGTGTATTTCATGCTGCCGACGTCAAAGTGGTGAACCGGATACTGGTGGAGATGGCGTTGCCGGCGTATATCTTCACGGCTATCTATGGTCATGATGTGTCCCCTGAGATGTTCCGCGCCGCAATGGTGTTCATCGCGATGGAGATGGTTGTGTTCGCACTGGCCTGGCTCACGGGCAGATGGCTCCGTTGGCCTGCCCTGACGCTGGGTGTGGCGATGAGTGCCGCGGCATTTGGCAACACGGGATATCTGGGCTACCCCGTCACCGAGGCGATCTACGGCGGCGGAACGGCATCGGCCGCAGCGGTCATCTATGACCGATTCGGCATGGCCATACCGCTGTTTACGCTGGGTGCGGTCGCCATGATCTATTTCGGCGGTACCGGTCAGAGCAAGTGGAAGGAGATTCGTGACTTTCTGTCCAGTCCGTTGTTCTGGCTGCTTCCGTTGGTGTTGCTGATCAACTACTGGCATGTCACCGTACCTGAGCCGGTCGTGAAGACGTTGAAAATGATGGCCGCGGCCACGGTACCGCTGGTGATGGTTTCGTTGGGCCTCATGCTGGAGTTCAGTGCGTTCCGCCAGCGTCGAGCCTGGGTCCCACTTGTGGTGGTGCTGGTGTTGAAAATGGCTGCGCTGCCGTTCCTTGTCTGGTACGTCACCGGTGCAGTGGGCATCAGTGGAATCGAACGACAGGTGGCGGTCACCCAGTCAGCCATGGCCCCCGCGATGACCAATGCGGTGTTCGCCGAAAGGTACATGGGCGATCGGGCGCTGATCACCATGGTGATCGTGTTGGGAACTCTGTTGACGGCATTGACGTTGCCGCTATGGTCTCTTGCGGCTGGTTTAAAATAATAATGGTACTCGTGATACTTGACAAAGACGCGCCGTCACGGTAACATTCTACCTGCGACTCGACCGCGCAACTGTGGGGAGATGCCCGAGCGGCCAAAGGGAGCAGACTGTAAATCTGCCGGCGAATGCCTTCGGAGGTTCGAATCCTTCTCTCCCCACCACTTCCCACCCCGTGTGAGCTGGCTGGTCGGTCGAAGTACGCCCTCGTAGCTCAGGGGTAGAGCGCGTCTTTGGTAAAGACGAGGTCACGGGTCCGAATCCCGTCGAGGGCTCCATTTCAGGCAATACACGTGTTCTGAGGAACACACACCGGATAACCGGAATATCACATCCTTACCAGACCAGAGTGGGAGGAGAACGGATCAGATGGCTAAGCAGCGATTTGAGCGCACCAAGCCCCATATGAACATTGGCACCATCGGGCACGTCGACCACGGTAAGACGACCTTGACGGCCGCGATCACCAAGGTTCTGGCCAGCGAGGGGTGGGCCAAGTACCAGGCTTACGACCAGATCGACTCTGCACCGGAAGAGCGCGAGCGTGGCGTAACCATCAACATTTATCACGCCGAGTATGAGACGGCTAAGCGTCACTATGCGCACGTGGACTGCCCCGGCCACGCGGACTACATCAAGAACATGATCACGGGCGCCGCTCAGATGGACGGTGCGGTGCTGGTGGTGTCCGCCGCGGATGGTCCGATGCCGCAGACGCGCGAGCACATTCTTCTGGCCCGACAGGTGGGTGTGCCGTACATCGTGGTGTTCCTGAACAAGGAAGACATGGTGGACGACCCGGAACTGATCGAACTGGTCGAGATGGAAGTGCGCGAGCTGCTTTCCAAGTACGGCTTCCCCGGCGATGAGATACCGGTGATCACCGGTTCCGGCCTTCAGGTGCTGGAAGGCACTGCTACGGGCCGCGATGACAAGTGGGCCGGTAAGATCTGGCAGCTGCTGGACGCGATCGACGAGTACATCCCGACGCCTCAGCGCGATGTCGACAAGCCGTTCCTGATGCCGGTGGAAGACGTGTTCACGATCACGGGCCGCGGCACGGTGGTGACGGGCCGCGTGGAGCGCGGTATTCTGAAGGCCGGCGAGCAGGTGGAGATCGTGGGCATCGCGGAGAAGTCTCGGACTACGGTGGCCACCTCATTGGAGATGTTCCGCAAGATCCTGGACCAGATCGAGCCCGGCGACAATGCAGGTATCCTGTTGCGTGGTGTCGATCGCACCTCGGTTGAGCGCGGTATGGTTTTGGCCAAGCCCGGCAGCATCAAGCCGCACACCAAGTTCATGGGCGAGATCTACGTGTTGACCAAGGATGAAGGCGGCCGTCACACGCCGTTCTTCAGTGGTTACCGTCCGCAGTTCTACTTCCGTACAACGGATGTGACGGGCAGCATGCACCTTCCGGAAGGCGTAGAGATGGTGATGCCCGGCGACAACATCACGATTACCGGCGAGCTGATACACCCAATCGCCATGGAAGAGGGACTTCGGTTTGCCGTGCGCGAGGGTGGTCACACCGTTGGCGCCGGCGTCGTTACCAAAGTCATCGAATAACCGCCCTCGGGCGATACGGGGGTACCCATGGCAAAGAAGAACAAAGAAAACCGGATCATCATCACGATGGCCTGTATGGACTGCAAGTCCCGCAACTATACCACAAGCAAGAACCGGATCAACGATCCGGACCGCCTGGAGTTGCGCAAGTACTGTCCGCGCTGCAAGGGCCATCACGCGCATCGCGAGGTCAAGTAACCTCCTGCGATGATATAATGATAAGGTGCGGGACAATGTCCCGCACCGGCACAGGGGTGTAGCTCAGTTGGTAGAGCACCGGTCTCCAAAACCGGCGGTCGGGGGTTCGAGTCCCTTCACCCCTGCCAGCGTTAAATTCACCGGCAAGGTTGAGTGATCTGTTCATGGCTACGGACAAGGTGAAAACCAGCGAAACAACACGCATGCGCGTGCCTTCCGGCATGCCGCGACCCGGTTCGCGCAAGCCGTTCAAGTTTGCTCAGCTCAAGCAGTTCATGCAGGACGTCATGATTGAGCTGAAGCGATGCGAATGGCCCAACCGCGATCAGGTCACTCGCTCGACGCTGATCGTTCTCGGTTTTGTCGTCCTGTTCAGCGTATACATCGGCGGACTCGATGCGCTGCTGTCCTTTCTCGCCCGCTCCGCGGGCCTATTCGGTGGTCGATAAATGCCCAGACATTGGTATGCAGTTCATACTTTCGCCGGGCATGAAGCCAAGGTGAAGAACGCTATCGAGCGAAAGGCCGAGATACAGGGTTTCCAGGATCGCATCTTTCGTGTGCTGGTTCCCACTGAGCAGGAAGTGCGCAACCGGGGTGGCAAACGGACCACCGTGAACCGGAAGGTGTTCCCGGGCTATGTGTTGATAGACATGTACATGGATGATGATACCTGGTATCTGGTGAAAAGCACCGCCGGAGTGACGGGATTTGTGTCTTCAGGAGACAAGCCGGTTCCTTTGCAGGAAAAGGAGATCGAAAGCATTCTGGCTACCGTGGATGGCGCACCGGCCCGTCCAAGGGCGACGTGGACGACGGGCGAAACTGTACGGGTGACCAGTGGGCCGTTTACCGATTTCCATGGAACAATTCAGGAAGTACTGCCGGACAAGGACAAGCTGCGCGTGCTGATCAACCTGTTCGGTCGCGATACGCCTGTGGAACTGGAGTTCGAACAGGTAGAAAAGCTGCAGTAACGCGTAGTTTCGGAGGATACATCAAGTGGCCAAGAAAGTGGTCGGAGTTGTCAAACTCCAGATAAAAGCCGGAAAGGCGACCCCGGCTCCCCCGGTGGGACCTGCGCTGAGCCAGTACGGCATCAACATTATGGAATTCGTCAAGGGTTATAACGAGCGCACCGCACAGCTGGTGGGCACGGTAGCTCCTGTCGAAATCACCATTTACGAAGATCGCTCATTCACCTTCGTGATCAAGCAGCCGCCGGCATCGCAACTGATCTGCAAAGCCGCCGGCATCGAAAAAGGATCGGGCGATCAGATCAAGAACAAAGTCGGCAAACTGACTTGGGATCAGGTTCTCGAGATCGCTCGAACCAAAATGCCCGAGCTGAACGCCAACGATGAGCAAGCGGCTGCCCGAGTCATCGCCGGCACCGCGCGATCGATGGGTGTCGTGGTGGAAGAACCCACCGCCTGACCGTTCCACCGGGGCCTCTTCCTCAGGCCCCCCCAGTGGGAGGGATACCGCTAATACCACGGGAGAGATCAACAGATGCCTAAGCATGGCAAAACGTACAATGAGAAGCTTGCCCAGCTTGAAAAAGGGCGTGTTTACAGCATAGCGGAAGCGGTCGCTCTGGTGAAGAGTACCGCCCGGGCCAAGTTCGATGAAACGGTTGACTTGGCGGTGAATTTAGGAGTGGATCCGCGCCACGGTGATCAGATGGTTCGTGGCACGTGTAACGTACCTCACGGTACCGGCAAAAAAATACGCGTGGCGGTCTTCGCAAAAGGTGAGTTTGCCGAGCAGGCACGTGAGGCGGGCGCCGACCATGTGGGTGCCGAGGATCTGATCGCCCAGATACAAGAAGGTTGGCGCGATTTCGATATTCTGGTAGCCACCCCAGACATGGTGCCTCAGGTAAGCCGATTGGGGCGTCTGTTGGGGCCGCGCATGCCGAACGCCAAGTCTGGCACGGTGACCACCAATATCTCACAGGTTGTAGGGGACCTGAAGAAGTCAAAGCGCGTCGGTTTTCGCGTCGAGAAGGCCGGTATCGTGCATATGCCGATCGGGAAGGCGTCCTTCGAAGCCGAGCAGCTGGTGGAGAACATGGTCGCCGCACTGAGCGCATTGGTCAAAGCGCGTCCGCAATCCGCCAAGGGACGCTACCTCAGAAAAATCAGTCTGTCGTTGACGATGGGCCCTGCGGTGCAGGTTGACGTGCAGGAAGCCCAGAAGGTTGCCGAAAGCGCCGTATAAAAGAAGGCGCACTTTTCTGTGGGGCGCCTGTCACCGATGTGGCGCCCCGCACTTCGTGTCTGCTGTATAATAATCTTGTAAACACTCAAACGGTACGGTCTGATCCAGCAGACGATACACCGTTACGCAGCCCGGTCTGCAGAGCGAGCACGAGGGCGGTTGGCGCAGTGGTAGCGCGCTTCGTTGACAACGAAGAGGTCATTGGTTCGAACCCATTACCGCCCACCATACTCATCGAGGTCGGGACTTCCTGGGGCCGGCGGGCGTGTTCGCTATCGGTGGTGCGCCCTTCAGCGGGTTGTAATCCGTTGCGGTTCCAACGGCATCGAGGGAGAAACGCACCATGACCAACTCTGACCTGGTGGTGGCCGCAACCGAGTCAGATAACCCGTCCGCTCTGGACATCGCAATGTTCTGTCAACAGACAGTGGATGTCTCCGATATTATCTCCCTGAAGACCTACGCCAACACAGAATTCTGCCCCCGTTTTATCAGCGACGAGAACGATTACGACCGCATCGGATCCAAACTCGACGGCAAGACGGTGGTCATCGTCAGTACCAGCTCCACCCGATTGACCCGTAACGAGTTGGCCATGCGCACCATGCTGGTGGCCCGAGCCGCCAAGGACAATGGCGCGCAACGGGTGTTGCTGGTGGAACCGGATCTGTTCTACAGCGCTCAAGATCGGGGCGCGCGTCCGGATCAGGGACGCGTGGACTTTGTCAGAGATGCGCGTGACTACAAGAAGTTCGATGGGCAGCCGTTTACCAGTCGTTTCTATGCGGAAGCGTTGAAGCTGGCGGGTGTGGATACGGTCATCACCGTACATAACCACTCTGTTTCCGTTCAGAGGCTGTTCGAGGAGCTGATGCCGGGAGGATTTTACAATCTCAGCCCGGTAGAGATCTTTGCGCATTACATTCAGCACTCCGACGTGGCGCCTGCCCTGCACAACGGACAGGGCTTGCTGGTATGCGCACCCGACAAGGGGGCGCGTGATCAGGCCCGTTGCCTGCAGCGCCGATTGGGCTTGGCCGATGACCGGCTTCTGGTGATCGCCAAACAGCGTCTGGGCGAGCGATCGGTCGAAAGCTTCATCGATCCAGAGTCGTGCTGTCCAGTGGAGGGGATCGCCGGACATGATGTGATCGTGTTCGATGACATGGTGCGCACAGGAACTACCATTCGGGTGTGCGGCCGAATGCTGAAAGAGGCCGGAGCCCGGCGGGTCGTGTTTTTTGTCACACACTTTTACGCCTCGCAGGAAGGGCGTGAGGGGCTGAGCGGAGATGAGATCGATGAGATCATCACCACCAACACGCTCCCATCCATCTTGAACCGGGATTCACAAGGACGGCTGCGGCGTAAAATGACCGTGTTGAAACTGGAACGCTGGATAAGCTTGAACGTGTTGCGCGCGCTCGACCGACCTACGGATCACGTGCCCTTTCCGTACTACCGGGTAGATATGTCCGCCAAGAACCCACGTTGGACACCCGGACAGGAGCCTGCGACAATCTAAGCGCTCCCATACAGGCTCGCGACAAGTCATGGCCGCAGCCGGTGAATTCACGTGACATCTTTGATGTCGGCAGAGGGTACCATTAAACTGGTCCGAAGCCATAATTTCCGTTCGGAGGCGCTTAATGGAGCACGTACTACCCCCCCTGCCTTGGCAACCCGATGCGCTGGCGCCGATCATTTCGGCAGAAACGATCGAGTACCATTACGGCAAGCATCACATGACCTACGTTACCAATCTTAACAAGCTGATTGCGGGCACATCCTTTGCGGATGCGACGCTGGAAGAGATCGTCCAGAAAGCGGAAGGTCCCGTCTTCAACAATGGCGCTCAGGTCTGGAACCACACGTTCTACTGGGAAAGTCTGACCCCCGGCGGCGCCGCTATGCCTGAGTCCGTACAGAACGCACTTACGCAGGCGTTCGGCAGCGTCGATGCATTCCGTGAGAAGTTTTCGACGGCCGCGGTCGGCCAGTTCGGTTCCGGATGGGCTTGGCTCGTGCAATTACCGGACGGATCACTGGCGATCGAGACCACATCGAATGCCGGATGCCCCCTCAGAGACGGCAAAAACCCGCTGCTGACTTGCGATGTATGGGAGCATGCATATTACATCGACTATCGCAATGCACGCGCGAAGTACGTGGACGAGTGGTGGAAGTTGGTGGATTGGGCCCGAGTAGCTGCCCGGATGAAGTAGCTTCTAACGTATACGGTTCTCCATCGGCCCGACTGGCTATGCCAGCGGGCCCTGGTTTTATGAAACGTTTGACAGGGTCTGTTCTATGCGTTGAAGCAGTACGGATGATGTGAAGGGCTTTTGCAAAAAGTTCGTATCCGGCATCAGCTCGCCCCGCGTGGCGATGATATCGGCCGTGTAACCCGACATGAACAGACAGCGCAGATCCGGCTGCTTCTCCTGAAGAGTCACAAATAACTGTCGGCCGTTCATTTCAGGCATCACGACATCGGTCACGAGCAGATCGATGTGGTATGCATGCTGGGCAGCCAATTGCAACGCTTCAATGGGAGACGATGCCGTGAGTACGGTATATCCGTGATGACTCAAGATTGTCTGGGCCAGTTTCAAAATGGCGGGCTCATCCTCCACCAGAAGCACGGTCGCAGCGGGAGGCTGTGAAGGAGTAGCGGACTGCGGGGTGGTTGGGGCCTCAGAACGGTGTTCTTCACTATCGGTGCAGAGCGGCAGCCAGATGGTGAACATACTGCCGCCTTCGGGCGGACACTCGGCGGTGATGTGACCGCCTGCCTGCCGAACGATCCCGTAGACGACAGACAACCCCAAACCGGTGCCTTCTCCGGGTTGTTTGGTCGTGTAGAACGGATCGAACAGGTGTTGCAACGTATTCGCGTCCATTCCGCAATCGGAATCTCTCACCGTCACTTGAACATAGGGACCATGGGGCAGGTCGGCCAGCGGATGTTCCGGCGTACAAGCGGCCTGTCCGATAACGATCCGTATCATACCCGTCTGCTGTATCGCCTGACGCGCATTCACGCAGAGGTTCGTCAATATCTGTGTCCAGTGGCCGCTGTCCATCATCACCGTACACTGCGCGGTCTCGCAATGGACGTCCACCTGTATGTCCTCGCCAACCAGATGGTTCAAGATCGACATCATGTGTTTGGTTTCTTCATACAGGTTGAGCCGCTTGGGTTTGACAGGCTGCTGTCGGGCGAATGTCAGCAACTGGCGGGTCATGTCGCGTGCCCTCAACGAGGCACGGTGGATCTCCTCGATGGCATGCCGTTGTTTGGGGGGCAACCCGGTGTCTTTCAACAGCTGTTCCGCATAACCCATGATCGGGGTGAGCATGTTGTTGAAATCATGCGCCACCCCGCCTGCCAGGCGTCCGATGGTCTCCATCTTGTGTGATTGCTGAAGCTGCGCTTCCAGCATCTTCTGCTCGGTCACATCTTTGACAAAGCAGACGAACGCTTGATCGCTGAGAAGCGACACGCTGATATCGACATGGACCCGCTGTCCATCTGTCCGTTGGATCACCTGTGAGAACTGCACACGGTCTGTAGTCATCAAGTCCCGCTCAACGGACAGAACGATCTCCTCCGCGTTATCCGAAAGCAGCATGCGCACGTTCGCGCCGATGAGTTTATCCCGGTTGTAGCCGCTTATACGTAATGCAGCGGAGTTGACTTCCAGGATCACACCGAATGGATCCACCACAATCACCCCATCGGGGGCATGTTCCAGATAGGAGCGCCATCTGGCTTCGCTTTCGCGCAGGGCCTGTTCAGCCTGTTTCCGGGTCGTCACATCGCGAATGACGGTGATCAGACGCGATTCGTTATCGATGACGGCGACGCGCGCCGTCATGCTGGCCCAGAAGGAGCTGCCATCCTGCCGTACAACCAGCCACTCCACGGTTTGCTCTTGTCCTTCAATTGCCTTCTGCAGACTGGAGAACAGTCTGTCACGATCTTCTTGTGCGCTGCATTCCGACAACCAACCCATCGGATGCTTGAGGATCTGATCACGCGACTCCGCATGAAACAGACTGACTGCTGCGTCATTGCAATCAACATGCACGCCTTGTTCATAGTCGGTGATGAAGATCGCTTCACCCGTCGCATTGAAAATGTTCCGATAGCTGCGTTCGCGGTGCTTCAGTGCGTCGGCGGCCCGTTGTCGAGCTTCCTGATCCAGAAACAGCAGCGCGACAAGCAGCGTGGCAGGGGGGTAGAGCAACATCACCGGTAGGGCGATTGCCTGAAAGGTCGGCCAAGCTTTGCCTCCGGGCAGCAGCAGCATCAGCAACACCATGATGGCATGTACCGCCAAACCCATCGCGTACAGGCTGTAGGGATTCACAATAGCGGGACGGCGTTGTCGCCACCGATGCATCAGGATCCCGATCAGCGTCGCTTCGGTGATGACCGCTACACCCATCAGCCATCCCGCACCGCCCAAGTGATACCGGTATATCGCCGCGATCACGGCTGCAATGGTGCCGGTCACCGGTCCGCCGATAAAACCCGCGACTGCTAACACGACGGACCGTCCGTCAAAGATGATCCCCTCATCCAGCCGGAACGGGGTCATCATTCCCAACACGCAGACCAGACCGAACAAAACTCCGGCCAGCACAAGGCGGATGCGCCGGTGACCCAGATGGTGCATCAGAAGCCCGTTGATTGTGCTTAACGCGATCAGCAGGGCTATGTTCTGCACCAATGTCAGGTACATGAGGTGTCCTCCAGCATGATAGGGGTCAGATGACAAGCGCGTGACAACTTAGTTGATACGTATACCATTATGGCGTATGCGATGACATCATGGGAGTGTTTTGGGGTGAAGAGGACGATGCGAAGTGAGAGGAAGCATTGGCGCGCCCGGAGGGACTCGAACCCCCGACCCCCAGGTCCGCAACCTGGTGCTCTATCCGCTGAGCTACGGGCGCAGTCACCTTCAGCAGTATATCACGGCTGTCGGAGCAATGCAAAAAAGAGGCGGAATCAGCCCCACCGGCGTCCGGTTTTTCCGTTCAGGGATTTGGCGTCAACTCTGCCTTGGCCCCGTTGGCGTTCGATACCTGAATGCGTGCACCGTTGCGGGTAGAGGCCATCACCGCGCCTTCATTTCCCAGCATGTTGAGCGTCACATGTGTCGCCCCGTCATCGCTGTCGCTGCTGCTCAATACCAGTGATGCGCGTCCTTTGGAGTTGTAGAGGTAGATTTGGGCGCCTGTATCGGTCGCTTTGATTTCGGCGCGGAGCGTACCTTTGTCGTCAGTCAGCTCGATTCGCTGGGCTCGCAGCACCTGACCTTTCGGGGCGGCGGCCGCGTTGGCATTCATACGGGTGATGCCTATAGTGGTCAGGACGACGGCCAACACGGCCACCATCAACAGTAGCGTTCTGCTCATGAAATCCCTCCAGAACTGTCTTGACTCCATTCTACCTGTTGCGCCGCAGGGAACGTGAGCTCGGCCGGTGAACTAAGTGTCAGCATCGACCCGGGAGGCCGCAAATGGGGTACAGAGAACGCAACTTCAGTCCGCAGCGGATGTTTCTCCAGATGGCTTTGGCGCATCGTCCTTCATGTGCGTGGGAGGGGGATGCGGGCGATTTCACCACTTGGAAGACAAACACACGGCAGGCCGTGCTTGCGACATTGGGCCGAAAACCGGAAATCCCGCCCCCCGATCCTGAACTGATCGCCGAGTGGACGGTCGACGAATTGGTGTATCAGCGATGGGTGATCGACGTAGGCCCGTTTATCTCTGCCCCTGTGATCGTTTGTCGTCGCGCCGATCTCGATGTGTCCACGCGGCATCCGGCGATCTGTTGCTGGCATGGTCATGGGGCGTTCGGCAAAGACGCTGTCATGGGGTTTCGTGCATCGCCGGCGATGAGTGTGGAAACGAATCAACACAACTATGACTACGGACGACAGATGGCGTTGGCCGGGTATGTGACTTATGCGATGGACTGGATGGGCGTAGGTGAACGGAATGACAACCGCAAGCCGCATTTTCTGGCCCACAATGGCGGACGGGATTGGTGCAACCTGTATTATCTGCATGCCACGATGCTCGGCCTGACCAGCCTGGGTATGAATGTGGCGCAGGGCATGGCGATGACCGATTTCATTTGTACATTGCCCTGCGTCGATCCAGACCGTCTGGGCGTTATGGGGCTTTCAGGCGGAGGGACCATGACCCTGTGGACCGCTCTGTGTGATACCCGTATGAAGGCCGCCGAGATCATCTGTTACAGTGACCTGTGGGCATATTTCGGCATACGGGACCTGAATTACTGCGGCATGCAGATAGCGCCCGGCCTGTTCGCTCTGGTCGATCTGCCTGATTTGACGGGTTTGCTTGCCCCGTTGCCGTTGTTGGTGGATATCGGCGTGCACGACACCTGTTTTTCTGTTGGGGAGGCGCTGGCGTGTTTCCAACAGGTTCGCCGGATCTACACTGCTGCAGGTGCTGCCGACAGGCTGTTTGTCGATCAGTTTCCCGGCGAGCATAGTTGGGGAGGCAACGTTTCGAAAGACTTTTTCGCAGCTTCATTGCGCGGAGATCTGAAGACTCGCGATGAGGAGGATTGGTAGAATGTCGCAACCGATTCCGTTGGTTGTGCCATGTGTTCGAACGACTCAGCCGATAGATGTTCGCTCACTCATGAGCGAACCCGTCTGGAGGGACGTGCAGCCGGTCACGTTGGTGATCCCTGTAACGCATCAAGAACCTGTCGGCCGAACGGAGTGTCGGCTGCTGTGGGACGATACGTTTCTTTATGCCGGATACCGGGCATGGGATCGCGATATCTGGAGCCTATACACCGAGCACGACAGCCGCACCTGTGCAGAGGACTGTCTGGAGCTGTTTCTGCAACCTGAACCGGGCAGTGGGCGGTACGTGAACTTCGAAGTGAACGCTTTGGGAACCGTGTACGATGCCTGCTGTCTGCGTCGATTTGCCGGAGGGGAGAACGATCATCGGTGGGCTGCGTGGAATTGTGAAGGCCTGCAGCGCCATGTGGGAATAAACGGCGTGATCAACTGCCCGGAGACCGAAGATTCTTGGTGGGATTTGGTACTGGCTATTCCCTTTGCCTCCTTGCCGATCGCACACGGAACGCCTTCCCCGGGCGATCGCTGGAAGTTCCTGGTAAGTCGGTATGACTACTCCATTCATCTGGAGCAGGGCGTGGAGCTTTCGGCCAGTGCACCGCTGACGGAGGTTCAGTTCCACGCCCCGGACGAGTGGACCTATCTGGAGTTCACGGGTTAGGTGAATTCGTAAACTCCAGAGCCCGGCATTGATACGTGCTCATGGGCACGGTGAAAGTCCAGTCATCCTGTTTCCAGGTTGCAGGGAACACCTCTCCGGATATCAGGTCACGCAGAGACGCAGTGTCCGCTGCAGCGGGCCACGCAGCGGCGGACAGTGTGAGATGAACGGATCGGCCGTCACCATCGTGTAACAGGGTGAGCAATCGGTCGCCATACCGTTCCAGCCGGGTTTGCTTATCTGTGCATACGGCGTAGGGCACAGGTCGCCATCCAGCCGCCGAGAGGCGCTGTATGACCGGAAGATACATACGGAACAGGTGTCTGTCCCGGTTGTACCAATCGGGCCGTGTCCAATACATGTTCGCGTGAGCGTTTTCGCTGAACATGCCAGGGTAACAGGCGTACTGCATGCATCGCTGCATGTACCTGTCCACATATTCCGTGGTGAATTGAGAGAAGTCAGTGTTTTGCAGAAGCAGATATGGCTTGGTTCCGCTGAGCGCGCGCCTCAGGGCGAATATACCGTGATCATCCGGGGTCCACTTGCCCTCGCGAAACCAGTTCGTTTCAGTACCGGCCACATCCAGCAATGGCATAAACTGATGAAAACGCCATGGCGTATAGTTGGCCATCAGCAGTTTCTTCATGGGATGCAACACACGGCGCATCTCGGCTGCCATCTGCCAGACGCTGAACCAGGTGGGTATTACCGGGCGGAGGCTGTCTGACGCGAATGTTGCCGGGTCGGGCGACCAAGCGATGGATTCTGTGCGGTAGTTCAGTTCGTCGGCCCAGCCTTCTATAGAGTCCAAGTACTCGCCATCCAACACTCCCGCCTTGCCGGAGTAACGATCGGCGCGCGCTTCAGGGCCGAAACTCCACGTAAACTTGGTGTGTTCACCTTCTGGATGAGGGAGATTGGGGTTGCCATCCAGAACCCACGTGGCGCCCTGAACCCATGGCGCATCGATGAACTGAACGATCTGTCGTCCGGATGGGTCCTGAGCGCCGCTGTGGATCACACATTGCGCCCAGCCCTTCTGCGCGGGAGTGCCGTTCAGATATTCGGAAACCATACGCATCGCTGTATCGTATTCACGCGGCGTCTCCGGTGTCATCTGCATCCACCAGGTCTGCGGTTCGGTGTAATGAAAGCTGAGTATGCCCAGCGCATCATCGGAGGCTATGCTGTTGGTTCCCTCGTGATACGCAAAATGAAAATCCTCGCGTCCTTCCACCGTCGCGGGATCGGTGAAAGCAATCCATTGGCCTTCTGCAGTGGCGCGGCGGGTGAACCACTCGGGATAGAGCGCATACCAGCGTTCCAACGCGGCCCGCATGCCCCATTGCGGCTCGAACGAGGCGGTTACCGCGGTAACGGATGCGGTACCGTACCGATTACCGATGGAATGAGCCCTACTGGATGCGGTCAGAGCTACATCGAACGCAGCGATCAGAAGACGTTGGCCGCCATGATAACGAAAGCGGCAGACCCGCGGACCTTCTGAAGGCGGTACACCCAACAGCAAACCGCGTGTCGGCGTTGTGATGCAGATGAATGGCCATTGAGAGTGCCATCCGATGGCGCCCGTGTTGGGCAGGCGCACCAGCGAACCAACCTCTTCTGTCCCCACGCTCCGGCGGGTGGTGGTGTCCTCCCACCACGTCACAGGGCCTTCGGGAATTTGCACAAGCCGGTACAGCGTGACCGCCCGATCTTTACCGGTGGTATCTTGAACAACCAGCCGATCACCGGTTGGCAAACTTTGCGCGCTGATTTGTCGGAGTCCCAGCCGGCTCCACTGATCCACCGGTAATACGGGGCTGTCGGCTGCGACATCGCGAGCATACCATCCGGACTGGCTGCTGTTGGGCAGTTGAGGTGGACGTATCGCCTGCCCATCGAACAGACGGTCAGGCGGCAACTCCTGAGCGTCGAAATCATCAAACCAGGCGGTACCCTTGTGTTGGCGAAACAACGCATAAATCTGCAGAGTCTGTAGTGGTTTCTCCGGATAGACGACCACGCTGCGGTTCACCCAGCCGTGTGTACCGGTCGGAAACGGGGCGATTGTGCCCCAAAGCGGCGTTCCATCGGTGTAGACCGCATCGAGATAGATGGAGTAGTGACTGTCGCTCGATCCCGATACCCCTTCCGCCCGGCTCCAACCTGTGACCAGGACTGGTGTGGGACGCTTCTGGTTTAACGTCAGGCGGTACATGGCCCCGCGCCGCTCAGATTCCGATCTGTTCACGCACCGGATCGCGTTCCCAGAGCGCCCCTGTCCGAGGGCTACGCTGTAACCTAGTTCATACGGGCTCCAGCCATTGGCCAGTTCGCCTTTGACGCTCTCGAACGACGGATTGGTCAACAGGCCGGCCTGTGAAGCCTGGGATATCGACAGGCCCAGCAGGATTGGGAAGATATACAGTAAACGTTTCATGGGTCTATTATGGCGTCAAACGATGGGTTTGGTTAAGCTGTAGGCAATAGCCAGGGTGTCACGAGGTTGCCAACATGCAGCGTTACCGTCTTCGTTCAGCGATCCTTCTGACCATGTGGTTGGTGTTGGAATGCTCTTCATCGACAGTACGCGCCGACTGGTCAGCCCCATGGAACCGTGGCAGGGAGACGGATCTGACATCGGAATGGGAAGCACCTCATCAGACCAACCTGCAGGGTTTTTACAACCTCTATAATCCTCGGGTGGTGAAGGTCGCCGGATCGCGCTGGCGGTTCCGCATGTGGTTTTTTGGATGGGCAGCCGGGGAAAACAACCCTCAGCCGCCGGATGGCGCACCGATCGGGGATGCCATCTACTATGCACGTGCCCGTACGTTGGAACATTGGGAGGTATATGCCGGTAGAGACGCGCGGGGACGTGCCGTCTGGGATGGGACGGGTAACCCTTCCCGCTGGGTTCCGGTACTTCGTTCCGATCCCCGTTCTCCTTGGACGAACGCAGCGGTCGGCGATCCCTCGGTCGTGTTGCATCGCGGCGTATACCATATGGCGTTTTCGGCCGTGGGGTTCGAGCCGCACGCGCAGATGCGTCCACCGCGTCTGTACATCATCAACAGCGTGATGGGGGCCACCTCGCAGAACGGGATTGATTGGGAATTGACCAACCGGCCCATTGCTCTGTGGAGCCGGGAGATGACCGTTCGGTTTGACCTTAACGATCCCCGGGCACGTCCACCCAAAGAATATTACGGCGGATACCATCGACCAAGCCTTTTATTCGACAACGGTCGCTGGAAGTTATGGTTCGATTACTATCATCCCGATGCATTCCTGGCCATGGGCTACGCCGAATGCAGTGGTGCATTCGAGCGACCGGACCATTGGCATGTGTTGCGGTGCGGGCGAAACCCCTGTCTGATGGATTGGCCCAATCCCAGCGTGGTTAGAGTAGGAAAACGGTACCTGGCGTTTTCGGATGCCCCCTGGTACCCGGTGCAGTACGGCGGAGACGGACGGTTGATCACGGTGGCCGAATCGCCAGATGGATGGAATTGGAACGTTCGCGGGCATGTTCGCCCGGAAGGCATGGCGTCCGCTCATGTACCCGAAGCGTTCGTTCTTGACCGTCCCGATGGACGCTGGCTCTATCTGTTCTATGCCTGGAAGCCTGAGACGCGACCGGATACCCCTTGGGATTTTCGCTATAAAGCCATTCGGTACATTCGACAAAGGCTGTCTCCATGAATGTGATGCCAAGCTCGCTGAGTCTGTCACTGGTGATGTGCGCAACTGCTTGTCAGGCCAATGTCTGGCAAGTCAGCCCCGATCCGCTGCCCGGCGTGGCTGAGTCGGTGCATTGCGCAACGATCTCCGATGCGGCCGAACGTGCTCGGCCGGGAGATACAGTGCTGATCCATACCGGTGTCTACCGGGAGACTGTGGATATACAGCACGGCGGACTGCCCGGGCGACCGATCCGATTTTGTGCTGCCGATGGGGCGCGTGTGGTCGTTTCGGGAGCAGATCACATCACCGACTGGACACCGGTGCCGGAAAGCCCCGGCGTATTTCGCACACATTGGCCATATCGGTTTATCACATGGGGACGCGACAATACGCACGCCGGTGCGCTGCCAGTAGGACGGGCAGAGCAGGTGCATGTAGAGGGCTACCCGTTGTTGCAAGTCCAGGACGCGACGCGATTGGCGCCCGGAACGTTTGCTGTGGACATGGAGGAACAGGCCTTGTACATATGTCCGGTCGCGAACAGTGTGGCCTATGAGCCTGTGCAGATACAGCATGTCCGCGTCGAGGCCAGCACTCGATCCGCTATCTGGGTGCTGAATGCGCCCTATGTTGAAGTACGAGGTGTCATATTCCGTTACGCTGCAAACCATGCTCAGGAAGGAGCCGTGCAAGTCAAAGCGGCACATGCACGGTTCGACGACTGCCAATTCGAGCGGGTGAATGGAGTTGCGCTTCGCGTGGAAGGGCAGGATGCACGTGTCTACCGATGCGTATTCCGGGATAACGGGTACGGTGCATTCGAGGCTGCTGGAGCACATGGCATGCGACTGGTGGATTGTGTGATTACCAACAATAACGTGAAGGGATATGATCGTGGCTGGGGGGCGGTCAACAAGATCGTATTGAGCCGTGACGTACTGGTCGATCGGTGCCAATTCTTACGAAACCGTGGATTTGGGTTGTGGTTCGATATCGGTAATCAACGCTGTGTCGTATCGCGCAGTCTGTTTGCCGACAATGAGCAGGCCGGTCTGTTTTATGAGATCTCTTATTCACTGGATGCACATGACAATGTGTTCATAAGGAATGGGTGGGAGGCCGGTTACGGATCGTGGGGGGCTGCAGCCGGTCTGGTTTTGTCCAGTTCTGAACGGTGCCGTGTAGAACGCAACCTGTTTTATGCTAACTACGAAGGGTTGGCGTTTCGCGAGCAGCGTCGAACCACACCCACAATCACGTCCCGGCGTGAACGCCCCATCTGGAACCGGGATCACCGCATCGAACGTAATCTGTTCAGCGCGAACGGGGTGCATGTTTGGGGCTGGTTCGCCCAGCAGGATGCACGGCATTGGCCCAAAGGCTCCGCCACATCCGAGCATCCGGGAACCGGTTCCGATGACTCCGGTGATATGGCCTGCCGCTATATCGCCCGGGACGCGGAAGGGCAGCCGGTTGGGCTTGTGTTGTCCGACCTGAAGCTGACGATCAACGGCAACATGTACGCCACATCGCAGCGAAGTGTGCTATGGGGCTGGGGAGCTCAGTGGTCTGCACACCGTACGTACCGTAAATTGGCTGAGTTGCGGCTGCATTTGGGGTTTGAAGTGAACGGTCATATGATCAACACGCCGTTTCGTGATCCCCGTAATAACGACTTCCGGTTGCCAGCCGGGCATATTGTCTTGCGGCAAGGATGCTATCCGGCCGCGAGTGTACCGGGTGTCTGTCTGTCGGAATGTCCGGTACGATAAACCGCAGACGAGGAATGCCTCACAGCACAGGAGGATGAGATGCCACTGAAACCGTTCGGGCCGCCCTGGTATGGCGCGGCGTATTATCCTGAGGACTGGCCACAATCATCGATCGCGGAAGATATCGCTTTGATGAAACAGGCCGGTATGAACGTGATGCGGATCGGCGAGTTTGCCTGGAGCCGGATGGAGCCCTCAGAAGGGGAGTTTCAGTGGGATTGGCTGCATCATGTCATCGACTCGTTGGCGCAGGCAGGGATCGCGACGATCTTGGGAACGCCCACTCCGACCCCGCCCATCTGGCTGGTCGAGCGGTACCCGGAATGTCTGTTTGTCCGTGAAGACGGCACGGTGGCGCAGCATGGCGGACGGCGGCATCACTGTCCGAACAGCCCGGTATACCGTAGGCACGTGGAGCGGATCGTGACGGTGATGGCGCGCGAATTCGGACAGGATCCGCATGTCATCGGATGGCAGATAGACAACGAAGTGTATCCGTTGCATCCGTCGCGCGCCTGCTGTTGCTCTGTGTGTAAGGCGCGCTTCGCCGAGTTCCTGCGGGAAACGTTCGGCACCATCGAAGCGCTCAACACCGCCTGGTGTACCACTTTGTGGAGCCAAGAGTATCAGCGCTTTGACCAGGTGCCGACTCCGCGTTCGGACACCTGGCATCATCCATCGCTGCTGTTGGCATGGGACCGGTTTACCAATGCCAGCTATGTGGACTATGTAAAGTTCCAGGCCGATATCCTGCATCGATGGGTGAGACAGCCGGTGGGAACCGATATGATGATGATACCGGGCATCGATCACTGGCAAATCAATCGATGTCTGGACGTGGTTCAATACAATCATTATCACTTTGGACCGGGCTTGCGCGATGCCGCGTTCTGGTTCGATTATCTGCGCCCCATCAAGCCCGACCAACCCTTTTGGAACACCGAAACAGCCACCAACTGGGCCGGATCCACCCGTACGACCGGTGTCAGCCCTGAGGGATTTTGCCGAGCCAACAGCTGGATGCCCATCGCATTGGGAGGCGAAGCCAACCTGTTCTGGTTATGGAGGCAGCACCGGGTAGGACAGGAGTTGATGCACGGCGCGGTGGTGAGCAGCTGCGGGCGGCCGTTGCATATCTTTTCCGAGATACAACAGGTATCAGACGGACTGGAGCGGGCGGCGGAGTTCTTGAACGGAACAAAACCGCAGACAACCGGGTTGGCGCTGCATTACAGTAACGAAGCGCACCTGTACCTCAAGAACGCCCCTCTGTCCGAACACACGGCGCATCTGGAGCGGGTGATGTATTCGTTCTACCATCCCATGATCCGGGCTCAGTATCGTCCAGATGTGATTTCACCGGAGGCCGACCTGAGTCCTTATCGGTTGGTGTTCACACCGTTTATGCCTTGGCTGGGTGAAAGCGGGTTGGACCAACGGGTGGTTGAATGGGTAAAGAATGGCGGTATCTGGGTGGCAGGACCGCTGACCGATATCATGGACAGTCAGGGATCCAAATGGACGCATGCGCCATTCGGTATATTGGAGTCCATCACATCAGTTCGATGTATCTACCAGTTCCCGGGTGACGGTGGCCGCCGTTGTACCATACACAGCTGTGCAGACACCGAGATCACCGGATCGATCTGGTTTGATGCGTTTCAGGCCAATCAAGGGGTTGAACTCGCCCGTTACCTCGACGGACCTGCTGCCGGATACGCGGCCATCGTGATGGCCACGTATGGCGCCGGCGCCGTGGTGCTGTTGGGCAGTTGCCTCGATGAAGCGGGGCTGGTTGGATTACTGCGCGTCGCTGCGGATCGGGCGCACGTGATGCCTAGCGCCGAAGCCACATCGAGTCTTTTGGTGGTGCCGCGTACAGGAGAGGCGGGGCGGGGGCTGGTCGCAGTGGAGATGGACAATCAGCCCGCTGTGTTGAGCCTATCCGAACCCGGATTGGATCTGCTTACGGGTGCGGTCGTATCCGGTGAGGTGCCCGTCGAGCCATATGGGGTTCGGGTGATCCGGTTCGGGCTGTGATCGGAAAAGCGGCGGGTTGCCAAAGCGGTCAACCCGCCGCGACCATCGCTGGATTACTGAGTCAGCTGGTCTTGCCGATCTTGAAGATCTTGGTGCCACATACGCCGCATGTGCCGGTTGTTGCCGGCCGGCCGTTCTTCAAAGTGGTGGCAGTGGCGTTCTGGATTTCACGCTTTGCCTTGCACTTGACGCAATACCCTTCCATGAACCAATGGCCTCCTTGGGCAGTGAGAGTGATGGGACGCTGTATGTACATGACTGCGGCTCATACCGTCCGTAGCACGTGTTATGATTGTAACGTACAGAGAGCGATATGAGTAGCCCCTCAGCACACAATCTATCGTATCTTTCCCGAATCCCGCTACCCTCCGGGTTGGCGCAGGCTGCGGAGTTGCTGCGACACAGGGGATGGGCCGATGCGCTGTATGTGGTAGGCGGTTATGTGCGCGACTGGCTGCTGTACGGGCGTATCGCATGTGGTGATGTCGATCTCGTATGTACGCGTCCCATAGAGCCGTTGGTTGCCGTATTGAAGGAGTCGGGACTGCTGGATAGTGAACCGGTGGTTTACAGCCGGTTCGGGGTGGTGCGCGTTGTGATCCAGGGAACGTGCTGTGAGATCGCTCTGTCGCGGCGTGAAAGCTACGGCAAGGCCAGCCGCAAGCCCGTGTGTGTGGAACCGGCGCCGCTGGAAGAGGATGTGCGGCGCAGGGATTTTACACTCAACACGCTGCTGGTTCGGCTGTCCGACGGCCTTCTGCTGGATCTGACGGGTGAGGGAGTCCGTGACCTCCAAGGGCGAATCCTGCGCACACCGGTCGATCCCGAGGCAAGTTTCTCCGATGATCCGTTGCGGATATTGCGCGCCGCTCGGTTTCATGCACAGTTGCCTGTCGACATCCATCCCGATGTACTGCAAGCGATGACCACGTGTGCGCATCGATTGGAGATCGTGAGCGCGGAGCGCATTCGGGAAGAATTGAGCAGGACATTGTGTGCCGAGCGGGTGATATCTGGCCTGCAGGCCCTCCAACAGACCGGAGTGCTGGCTGTGATCGCGCCCGAGTTGGCCGCTATGCGAGGCGTACCGCAAAATCGGGACGCTGATCAGGATGTCTGGGAACACACGCTCCATGCGCTAGCGGCACTGGCCCCGGATGCCGATCTGACGCTGCGCCTGGCGGTGCTGCTGCATGATATCGGCAAGCCCTCCACGATGACCGGTTCAGGGGATATGTTATCTTACTACGGACATGCCGAAGCCGGCAGCGTGATCAGCCAGGATTGGTTGACTCGCATGCGATATCCGGGCGACCTGGTGCGTCAAGTCAGTGAGGCGGTCCGGCTACATATGCGCGTCGCCTCATATGATCCCAAGTGGACCGACAGTGCGGTGCGGCGGCTGGTCCGCGATGCAGGCGATGTGTTGTCGCTTGTGATCGAAGTGGTACGGGCGGACAGTCAAGCCGTTGGACCAGAGTTGGCCAATCCGTATCTGGATGAGTTGGCGAACCGGGCATCCCAGCTTCGAGACGCGATGGGCGGCGCACGCCCTGCCCTGCCGTTGAACGGATGCGACATCATGAAACTGTTGAATATCGGACCGGGGCCAAAGGTGGGCGATGTGCTCCGGTTTGTTGAAGAAGCGGTTATCAACGGTGATCTCATGGCCACCGATCGTGCTGCTGCCGCCCAACTGGTACTCTCCCGATGGAAGCAACAGTGATATCGGCTGAACTGTATGAAACCCTCACGCGGTCTGCCAAGGAATGGGGAGCTGACCTGGTGGGGTGCTGTGGCGCTCCCGTGCAGGATCCCTTTGACGTCATGCCAGGCTGGTTGGCTTCCGGCGCTCACGCAGAGATGCGCTGGATGGAGCGGGCCTGCAGCCACCGGTCGCTGCCACCGTCAGCGCTCTGGTGGCGTTCGGCTTTGGTGATTGGCGTGTCGGTTGGACATGGTCCGCCGCCCGTGTTGGATGAAGGCGAGGCGCGGATCGCCGATTACGCGGTGGGAGACGACTATCATGATGTGTTGGGTTCCCTGCTGCAGCGGTTGATAGACGTCTGGCATGCTCATGCGCCGCAGCACCGACTCGACTTCAGTGTGGACGTGACGCCGGTCAGTGAACGCGCACTGGCTGTGGCGTCGGGATTGGGCTGGATTGGTCGAAACGGCATGCTGATACACCCGGAGTGGGGCAGCCGACTCATGTTGGGCGTTATCTACTCGGACCAATTGCCGCTCAAGGAGCCGCGGGTAATCACCGATCGCTGCGGCGCATGCCGCCGGTGTATCGATGCCTGTCCGGCTCAGGCGATTCGACCGGACCGTACGGTGGATTGCCGGCGTTGTCTCAGTTACCAGACCATCGAACATCGAGGCGAATGGACTGGCGACACGGCTCGGGTGATCGGCTCGCGGGTGTTCGGTTGTGACACCTGTCAGGATGTGTGCCCGTACAACGCACCCAGTGCGGAGTGTCCGCGGCGCGGAGCGTCTGTCCGGTGTGAGAGGCTGCTTCCTCGAATCGGGATGCGACCGTTCAAGCTTCCAGAGGGGGAGATCACAGGAGAATGGTTCCAACACACTTTCGCCGGCTCTGCGGTTCTGCGATGCCGACTGAATGGATTTCGGCGCAACGTAAAGGCGGTACTTCAATGTACCGGTGCACTCGGGGCCGTCTGTAATACACTAAACAGTGATACTGCTCACTGCGCTAAGGAGGGGATGAACTGAAACACCGAGTGGTCACCGCGTGTCGGGTGTTGTCATTGGATCAAGTCGCCGATGGTCAGTATGCCATCTGGCTCGAACAGCCGGAAATTGCCCGTGAGGCGACCGGTGGGCAGTTCGTGGAGATGCGACTGCCGCAGCGCGACACACCGCTGTTCAGCAGGCCGTTCAGTATCTGCGACGTAGATATCTACTCCGGCGCATTCTGTGTGGTGTTCTTGGTGCGCGGCGGGTTCACGCAGGCGCTGGGCTCGCTCAAAAGCGGGCAAACGGTTCAGGTGGTAGGGCCGCTTGGGAACGGGTTTGACACCATACCAAACGGTCAGCCGGTGATCCTGGTTGCCGGAGGAGTGGGCGCGCCGCCCATGGTGCTCACCGGCAGGCAACTAATCGCCAAAGGGCAGCCCGCTCAAACAATATATGCACTCAATGGCGCCCGCACCAGGGAACGTTTGGTATGCAGCGATCAACTGAGAAAATTGGGTGTGCATCTGGTCGAGTGTACAGAAGATGGCTCTGCCGGCGAACGGGGGATCGTCACGCAACCGTTGGGTCGTCTGCTGTCATCCGGAGCCTACCGCGTGATGGCCTGTGGCCCTACCCCCATGCTGCAGGCGGTATGCGGGGTGTGCGATAACGCCGGGATGGAGTGCCAGGTATCACTGGAAACCCTGATGCCTTGTGGCGTGGGGGTGTGCCTGGGATGCGCAGTCAAAGTGCGTACAGCGGATGGCGGGTTTGAGTACCTGCGAGCCTGCCAAGATGGTCCCGTGTTTCGCGGCAGTGAGGTGATTTGGGAATGAGTGTGGACCTATCCGTGACATTGGGACCGTTGAGCCTGGCGAACCCGGTGATGGTTGCGTCGGGGACATTCGGTTACGGCCAGGAGTTTGCCGACCTGATCGATCTGAACCGTCTGGGGGCGATCATGGTGAAGGGCACCACCTTGCGTCCCAGACTCGGCAATCCGATGCCCCGCATGGTGGAGACTGCCTCAGGTTGTCTGAACGCGATCGGTTTGCAGAACCCGGGCGTCGATGTCTTTCTGAGCGAAAAGCTGCCGTTTTTGCGTCAGTATGCCTGCAAAGTCATCGTGAATATTGCGGCGGATGAACGCGATGACTACGAGCGCTTGGCCAAGCGCTTGGATGGTGTGGAAGGCGTGCACGCGCTGGAGCTGAACATCTCGTGTCCCAACCAGCAGCGTGGAGGCATGGAATATGGGGTGGATCCGGAATCCATCTGTGAGATCGTCAGTCGGGTGCGGAAAGCGACGGGCCTGCCTCTCATCGTCAAGCTGTCCCCGAATGTCACCGATATCCGGCTGACGGCGCGGGCGGCAGTGGATGGTGGGGCGGATATCCTCAGTCTGGTGAACACCTATGTCGGAACGGCCATCGACGCCCGGACACGTCGGTTTCGGATCGCCAATGTGGTGGGTGGTCTGTCCGGGCCTGCCATCAAGCCTCTGGCGTTGCGTGCAGTCTGGCAGGTGGCGCAGGCGGTCTCTGTGCCGATCATCGGCATGGGGGGGATCATAAACGCCGAGGATGCAGTGGAGTTCCTGTTGGCCGGCGCCTCAGCGGTGGCCATCGGTACCGCGAACTACATCAATCCACGCGTCACGATGGAAGTGATCGATGGCATCGCGGCCTGGATGCAGGAACAGAACGAGACCTGCATTCGTGATATCGTGGGGAGCGTGCGCCGATGACATCACGTGAACGAATCCTTGTTGCGTTGGATACAGACAGCGCGGATCAGGCGCTGCGGTGGGTGGCGCAGCTGAAAGGCCGTGTCGGAGGGTTCAAGGTAGGCCTCGAGCTGGTGCATGCCGCCGGATTGGATATTGTGGCACGCGTACGCGATGCAGGGGGCGAGCGGGTATTCTATGATGCCAAGCTGCACGATATCCCCAATACGGTAGCCGGCGCGGTTCGATGTGCCGCGCGGCTGGGTGCGTGGATGCTCAACGTACACGCATCCGGAGGCTCAGCCATGATGCGGGCGGCCTGCGAGGCGGCTGCCGCTGCCCCCCAACCGCCGTTGATGATTGCCGTGACCGTATTGACCAGCCTTTCGGCTCAGGCGTTGACACAGGAGTTGGGTGTGGGCAGATCACCGTCTGAGCAGGTCACGGCGTTGGCGCTACTCGCAGCGGAAGCCGGTATGAACGGTGTGGTCTGCAGCCCGCTGGAAATTCAGGGCTTACGCACCTGTCTGCCGGAGCCGTTTCTGCTGGTGACCCCCGGCGTACGACCGGCCGGCACCGACCTGCAGGACCAGCAGCGCGTGGCCACACCCGAAAATGCGCTGCGCTGGGGCGCCAGCTATCTGGTGATTGGCCGCCCGATTACCGGTTCGCCCGACCCATTGGCGGCGGTTGAGGCGATTGTGCACTCGATGGACGGCGCAAACCGGGAGTACTGATACAATAAACTGCTGGAATCCTGCCTCAGCCGGTGTGCTGATGCAGGTACTTTACCGAGGTGAAAACCATGAGCGATACAGCCATTTCCCCGCTTCAGGCTGCGCGTGCGCATTATAACCCCAAATTACCGGCTGCACTGCGTCAGGGCAATTTTGGGCTGCATACCGGGGATGTCGTGCTGCCCCAAAACCACCGCGAAGAGATCGCCAGACTGTTCCCCAACACCTACGGCCAGGCGCTTGTCCGCTTTGCAGAAGGTGGTCAGCCTCTGAGCACATCGCCGCTCTGCGTGGGTGTGGTGCTGTCCGGTGGACCGGCTCCCGGTGGACACAATGTCATTGCAGGCCTGTTTGACGCCCTGAAGCAGGCGAATCCCGCCAGCCGGCTTTACGGCTTTCGCAAGGGGCCTATCGGCGTGATCAAGGGAAACAGTGTCGAGATCACCGCCGAATTGGTGGACCGTTACCGGAATACCGGTGGTTTCGACATGATCATGTCGGGACGAGACAAGATCGAAAGTCCCGAGCAGCTGGCTGCCTGCAAGGCCAATCTGGAGTCGATGGGACTGGACGGCCTGGTGGTGGTTGGTGGTGACGACTCCAACACGAATGCCGCCGTGCTGGCTGAGTACCTGAAGTCACAACAGAGCCGTACGGTAGTCGTGGGGGTGCCCAAGACGATAGACGGCGATATGAAAAACGAACAGATCGAGGCGTCCTTCGGCTTCGACACCGCCACCAAGACGTTCGCCGAGCTGATCGGCAACATCGAACGGGACGCGCAATCGTCCATCAAGTACTGGCATTTCATACGGTTGATGGGGCGCGCGGCTAGTCACGTCACACTGGAGTGCGCGTTGCAGACCCGCCCGAACATCACGTTGATTTCCGAGGAGATCAAAGCGCGCGGCATGAAGCTTTCGGAAGTCGCCGCGATGATCGGCGAGATCGTGATCGCCCGTGCGCAGCGTGATCGGCACTATGGTGTGGTGCTGGTCCCTGAGGGACTGCTGGAGTTCATTCCCGAGTTCAAAAAGATGATCGATGAGATCAGCACCATCGTTGGCGGTGACAAACACAATGAGGAATACCTGAACAGCCTGGAGAAGCACGAAGATCGCGTGCAGTTCATGATGGGCAAGTTCAGCGCCGAGTCGGCCCGGGTATATGCATCGTTGCCATTTGAGACACAGCGCGTGCTGTTGCGCGTGGACAAGCATGGCAACCCGCCGCTTTCCCAAGTGGAGACCGAGCGGTTGCTGATCGATCTGGTGATTGATTATATCCGTGAGCAGAAGGTGCGTGGTGTGACCGATGTCGCGTTCAATCCGCTGTCCCACTTTATGGGGTACGAGGGGCGATGCGCAGCGCCGTCCAACTTCGACGCGGACTATTGCTATTCGCTCGGATACACAGCTGCTCAACTGGTGCGCGCCGGATTGACCGGGTATACCGTGAGCATTTCGCATTTGGTCAAGCCTGCGGAGGAGTGGGTGGCCGGCGCAACTCCGGTGACCACGATGCTCAACATGGAGACCCGGAAAGGCAAGTCAGTACCGGTGATCCGTAAGGCGCTGGTGGAAATCGACTCCGCTGCCTTCCAGGCGTTTGCGGCACAGCGCGATGCTTGGGCGCTGGATGACGCCTATACCTTCCCGGGACCGATCCAATACTTCGGTCCGTCCGAGGTCTGCGACAAAGGACCTATCACGCTGCAGCTCGAGCGCGGTCAGTAGTCGCAACGTAACGGTCAGCCGGGGGGCTACAGTGCCCACCGGCTGACGATTCTACACAGACGGCATATGCACAGCGTAACGGCTGAAGGAGACGATGAGATGCCCACCCTGAACGACCTGCTGCTGCGCATGGAACAGACCGCGCCTGATCACCCCGCTTTGCGTTGTGGCGCGACTACACTGAGCTACGGCGAACTGACCGGCCGTGTGAGGCGGACCGGGGCGGCGTTGCGTCAGATGATCTCCACGGATGCGCCTACAATCGCGCTGTTGCTGCCCAACGGTGCGGACTTTCCGGTGGCCTATTTCGGTGCGCTGGCGGCCGGGGCGCGCGTTGTGCCGTTGAGTGTGCTTTACAGAGCCGATGAACTGCAATTCATACTGCAAGACGCCGGTTGTGAGGCGCTTATATTCCATCCATCGCACCGCAAAACCGCGCATGAGGCGTGCACTAACCTCACATGTGTCCGTCATCTGATCGTTACCGGGGATGAAGCGGTGTCGGGAGAACGGCTGTTTGCTACGTTATGGCAAACCGCGGCCCGTGACGATCCGGCGGCCGCGCAGCCGGGTGATGACGCGGTAATCCTGTATACATCGGGCACCACCGGCCGCCCAAAAGGCGCCGTATTGACTCATGATAATTTGGTAACCAATGGTCAGGGCTTTGTCGATCTGTTCTCCATTAGGCCCGAAGATTGCCTGTTCACGGTGTTGCCTCTCTATCATGCGTTCGGTGCGACCGCGTGTATGGTGGCGGGTTTCGTCGCCGGATCGACATTGGCCATCGCTGAGCGGTTCCTGCCGGCCGAGACCCTGCGTTTGCTGGAACAGACTCGTGCGACCATCTTTTGCGGCGTGCCGGCGATGTATGCGTTGATGCTGCAGGTGAAATCGGATGTGGAGCCGGACTTGAGCGCGTTACGTATCTGTGTCAGCGGAGGCGCGCCGTTACCGGAGGCCACCTTACGCGACTTTCCCGCACGGTTTCAAGTCAAGATGGTCGAAGGGTACGGGCTCAGTGAAGCGTCCCCCATCGTATCGGTCACTCCCCCGGACGGTCAGATCAAGCCGGGCAGTATCGGATGCGCGTTACCCGGAGTGCAGGTCGTGATACGCGATGCGGACGGACAGCCGTTGCCGACGGGTGAAGTGGGCGAATTGACAGTCTGCGGTCCGAATGTGATGCGTGGCTACCTGAATCGTCCGGACGCCACGGCCGCGGCAATCCGTGACGGATGGCTGTACACCGGTGACTTGGCCTACATGGATGAAGACGGTTACCTGTTCATTGCCGGACGGCAGCAGGACCTGATTATCGTGGGAGGATTCAACGTCTATCCCGCGGAAGTGGAACGTGTGTTGCAAGAGCACCCGGCTGTGGCCGAATGTGCCATATTTGGGATGCCGGACAAAACATGCGGTGAAGCGGTTCATGCCGCGGTGGTGTTGAAGCCCGGTGCGGAAGCGACAGCTACCGAGTTGCGCAGTTTCTGCCGCAGAAAACTGGCGCGATTCAAGACGCCGACGGTCATTCAGTTTGTAGAGGCGCTGCCCAAGAATGCATTGGGCAAGGTGTTGCGGCGGGTGCTGCGTGAGCAATCGATCGCCTGAACGCCCTGATGCGTTCAGGTTCAGGGGGTGAATCGATGCAGGTATCACTGACTAGTCACGATGGGCTGAATGTCCTGTCTGTAAACGGCCGACTGGATATGGAGAACGGCCCGCTGTTCGAGACGCAGGGGATCGAACTGCTTCAGAACACGTCAGGTGATGTGGCCATCGATCTGTCGGGCGCCGAGTATCTCAGCAGCGCGGGACTGTGCGCCATCATGGCGCTCACTCGGCGGCTCAAGGACTGGGGACGCCGTTCGGGGCTTTGCGGCGCGCGTGGGATGGTCAAGGATGTGATCACCATCACCTCATTCAGCCGGGTCATTCCCGTTTACAGTTCCATAGACGAGATGCTTCAGACAGGAGACGCCCATGGATGAGCGGATTCGCCGGAGCCGAGTGTTTCCTGCGGGCATGAAACATGCTTCTCAGGCCATTCAGTGGATGGTGAAATCGGCGCTTGAGCTGAGCGCCGGAGAGATCCGCCATGACTGGCTTCATCTGGCTTTGGAAGAGGCGGTTACCAATATTTGCAGACATGCGTACAGAAGCAACCCAGATGCGACGTATCATGTGTCGATCTGGCGTGATGGTGAAAACTTGGTAGTCGAATTGACCGATCAGGGAGCGCCATTCGATCCTCTCACAGCGCCAGTAGCCGCCGAAAGATGCTTTACAAACACAAGTGGCGGATTGGGATTGCCGTTGTTGCGGGCGTGTATCAATAATCCATCCTATGTACGTCAAGACTCCATGAATATACTGCGTTTCTGTGTTCCCATCGTTTCCCGCTCGTGGTCATCAATTGGAGGAAACCCGCATGTTCAGTGATCGCCTTGCAATACTGCCCCGGCTGGGCATGGCCTTTGGCGTCATGGTGGTGATCATCGTGGTGCTGGGCGCGATGGGCATCTACGGTTTACATCGCGGACAGCAGGCGCTGGACGAAACCGCCCATCACGATATGCACGAGATGGAGCTGCTTCACCGGTTCGAAACCAGCCTGCTGACGGCGGCGCTGGTGCCGCTCGATGCGTTGGCATCAGGAAGGCAGATCCGGGTGGAAACTTACGATGCAGTGTTGCGGGAGGTAGACCAGGCGTACACCGAGTTCAACGACGCCTGCCGAACTGACTCGGAACAGCGCGTGTGGGAACGCATCACGGCTGAATATGCCAAGTGGAAAGCGGCCTATCAACGTGCCGGGGAATTACTGGCGCGCGACATGACGAACGGAAGCACGAACGCTCAGCAGATATTTGCAGCGGCGAGAGCGGCCGAGAAAGACGCCAGCACCGCCAGGGATACTATTTTGACCGATCTGACGGCCATATCCAAAGCACAGAAGGCCGCTGTGACGAAAAACAACGAGGAGCATGATGCAGCCGTAAGCCGCGACCGGTTGACGCTGGTCACTCTGATCATGGTCGGCGTATTGATTGCCCTGATCCTTTCGATGCGGCTGGCGGCCAGTATCGGGCGTCCGTTGACCGCGTGTTCCGCCGCGGCCAGACAGCTGGCGTTGGGCCAGGTGGATGTACCGCTTCCGGATCGGGGAATTGGTGAGATCGGTGAGTTGATCCAAGCGATGCGGGCCTTGATTGCGAATATGCGCGCCCAAGCAGAAGCGGCCGAGCGGGTCTCCTTGGGCGACATGAGCGCGGAGGTCACACCGGCCAGTGACGGAGACGTGGTCGGGCAGGCGATGATGCGTGCGGTTCGGTCTCTGCGCCTGGTGGTAGCCGAAACCGATGCACTGATCCGCGCGGCCATCGATGGTTCGTTGGATCACCGCGGAGACGCCAAGCAATTGGAAGGCGCATACAGGCAGATCGTCGAAGGATTGAACCGGACGTTCGATGCGGTTGTGGCTCCTTTGATGGAGGCGGCCGATGTGCTGAAGCATGTGTCAGCCGGTGACCTGACCGTCCGGATGCAGGGCGAATACAAGGGTGACTACGCACTGCTGAAAAACAGTCTGAACAGCACATTGGACGATCTGGAGGCGATTATCGCCCAAGCGTCAGTGACATCGGAGCAGGTGTTGCGCAGCTCGCGTGAGGTGGCCCAGTCCAGCCAGGAGGTGGGCAAGGCCAGTCAGTCCATCGCCGAAGCGATCAGTCATGTGGCGGCGGGATCTACGGACCAGTCACGCGTCGCGGCCGGCGCCTCGGCAGCGATGGAGCAGTTGGCCAAAGCGATCGACGAAGTGGCGCGCGGTGCAGAGAGTCAGACCCGCACCGTCGAACAGGTCGTGGTGTCCATCCAACGGATTGGCCAGTTGATCGATGCAACGTCCGAAGAGGCGCGCGGAGCGGTAGAGACCTCCCACCGCGTGACGGCCGAGGCGCGCCAGGGCGGTCAAAGCGTCGCGCGCTCGGTGCAGGGTATGATGCACATCCGCGAGACTACGCAGCGTGTTCAAGAGGCCATCACGGAGCTGGGCCTGAGGTCACGGCAGATCGGCGCTATCGTGGAGACGATCGATGATATCGCCGAACAGACGAATCTTCTGGCGCTCAACGCCGCGATCGAAGCGGCCCGCGCCGGCGATAACGGAAAGGGGTTTGCCGTTGTTGCCGATGAGGTGCGCAAACTGGCTGAACGCAGTTCCCGGGCGACCAAAGAGATCGCCGAGTTGATCGGCACAACGCGTGATATGACCGATACGGCGGTACAGGCCACCGGCATGGCCATGCAGGAGGTGGAAAAGGGCGCCGAAATGGCGGGGCAGGCGGGCGCGTCTCTGGATGCGATTTTGAGTGCGCTACAGGAGATCACCACGCAGATAGACCGGATGTCCGTATCGATGCAGCGCATGACCGAAGCCAGCAACGAAGTGATGCGTGGCGTGGAGAATCTGTCTGCTGTAAACGAACAGAGCAGTGCGGCCACCCAGCAGATGGCCGCATCGAGCCATGAGGTTTCCAGCGGCATCGAGCAGGTGGCGGCGGTCAGTGAAGAGAGCGCGGCGTCCGCCGAGGAGGTCTCTGCAGCCGCTGAGGAGCAGAGCGCATCGGTACAGGAGATGACCGCTGCTGCCCAGGAATCTGCGGAAGTAGCTGCAGGTTTGCAGCGTCTGGTGTCGAGGTTCCGGGTGAGAACCCGAGACAACGAGGGGCGATATGGCTCACGATGAACAGCATTCATCACTAGCCATTGGCGATCAGCATCTGGTCGTCGCGCGTCTGGCGGGGGAGTCGTACGGCATCTCCATCGATGCGGTGCGCACCATCATCCGGGTGCCCGAGATCACCGAAATCCCCCGCGCTCCATCGTTTGTGGAAGGGATCATCAACCTGCGCGGCGCGATCGTTCCGGTCATCGATTTGCGAAAGCGGTTGGGACTGCCCGTGCAACCGCTCGATCGCTCCGCGCGCATCGTCGTGGTGGAAACACCGGACGGTCAGATCGGTCTGCTGGTCGATGCCGTAACCCGCACCTTGGTGTTGTCGGGGGAGCAGATCGAGCCCACGTCACCTATCGTCGTGTCGGTAGATACCGCCTATGTTCGCGGTGTGGGAAAGCTCGAAGACGAGTTGGTCATTCTTCTGGATGTTGAGCGTGTACTGACTGCAGATGAATCGACCGCGTTGCGGCGAATGGAAACAGATACCGTTCCGGAAAAGGACGTGTAAAGGGCGATGTCCGACGGTTTCGACCTGGCGGATCTTGCGGATGTCTTCTATCAGGAGGCCGTTGAGCTGCTCCAACGGCTGGAGCAGGGTGTGCTGGTGTTGGAAAAGACGCCATCGAACAGCGATGTGGTCAAAGAGGTGTTTCGCGCCGCCCACACGTTGAAAGGTTCCTCCGGCACCATGGGGTATGACCAGATCACCGCGCTGACACACGCCATGGAGAACCTGCTGGATGGTGTACGGTCCGGGCGGCTTCTTGTGAACGCATCGATAACCAATCTGTTGCTGCGGTGTGTGGATACCCTGCGTACGATGGTCGATGCAATACGGGAAGGGAAAGAGTGTGTCAGTGACACATCGGGATTGCTGGCGGAGCTTTCATCAGCCACTTCGGACGTGCCCAATCCCCCTGAAGAGCCGATACCGCCGTCCTCTGGCGAAACCGCGGCTCCATCGGCTGTATCTTCCGGCTCCGCCAACGGCGCACAGATTCCCGAAGGGTGTGTCCGGATAACCGCACGTGTGGCCGATACCTGCTTGATGCCATCCATACGAGGGTTCATGGTCTATCATGCGCTGGCGAGTCTGGGAGATATGATCTCTTCAGATCCATCCGAAGACGACTTGGACTCGCTTCCGCCGGGCGGGACGGTTCAAGTGATCTTGCAGCCGGCCGTCACATTGGAACGGATCATTGCGGCGCTGCAAAGCATCAGTGAAGTGACCGCTGATGTGGAACCGGCTACGCCTCCCGATCGGTCATCGATAGAAACCGGCAGTGTGGACAGCGAAGACGAGCCGCGCGATGCCGGCGCGGAGTCGATCGGCTTGCACCCGTCTCAGACGGTGCGCGTCGCCGTGGAGCGGCTGGACAGCCTGATGAACCTGGTTGGCGAGCTGGTGATTGGCCGCACCCGGGTGGATCAGATCAGCAGTGATCTGGCCGATGTGGCGGGCATGGAGACGCTGACGGAAACACTGCGGGAAGCGTCACAGCAGCTGGCGCGCGTCACGGGCGACTTGCAGGAACAGATCACGCGAATTCGCATGCTGCCTGTGGACCAAGTGTTCAGCCGGTTCCCCCGTATGGTGCGCGACTTGGCGCAACGGGCGGGAAAACAGGTGGATTTTATCATCACAGGCGGCGATACAGAGCTGGATCGGTCAATTCTGGAAGATATCGTCGATCCCATTACGCATCTGTTGCGCAATGCTGTGGACCATGGCGTTGAGACGCCGGCCGCCAGACAGGCATCGGGCAAACCGCCGCGTGCGGTCATTCAACTGGCGGCGCGTCACGAAGACAACCGGATTGTGATCGAGGTCTCTGATGACGGCGCCGGGATCCCTTTGGATCGTGTGCGCAAGGCTGCGGTTGACTCCGGCCGGATCAGTGAAGAGGCTGCGCAGAAGCTCTCCAACAGGGAGCTTACAGAGCTCATTTTTGAGGCCGGCGTCAGTACAGCGTCCAAGGTCACCGACATCTCGGGACGTGGCGTGGGTATGGACGTCGTCCGTAACACGATCCAGCGTTTGAGCGGCACGCTAGACTTGGAGACGGAACCGCAAAAAGGCACGACAATCCGCATGCGCCTTCCGCTGACCTTGGCCATTCTGCAGGCGTTGGTGACCGAGTCCTGTGGGCGCGTGTTTGCGATCCCGCTGAGTTGTGTTCAAGAGACGGGGCGATGTCAGATATCGGATATCCGCCACGTGGAAGGACGTCCTGTTCTCTATTTGCGGCAGACGGTGCTGCCGTTGGTCTACCTCCATGAACTGTTCCCAACGCGTCGAACTGCCCAAGGACAAAGCGCCAAGCTGTTATACGTCGTCGTTCGGGTGGCCGGCGCACAGGTTGCACTGGCGGTCGATCGCCTGATCGGCGAACAGGAAGTGGTGATTAAACCGTTGCGCAGCGAAATGACCCGCGTGCAGGGACTGACGGGAGCCGCTTTGCTGGGAGATGGGCGTATTGCGCTGGTACTGGATACGGTGGGACTGGGGCCGGTTCTGGAACGCCTGCGCGCGAAGGCCATGGCCTGAATAACCTGCAACTCGTTGCACTGAGTCACGGCACTGTTAAGTCAGGAGGTCGTTATGCCAAGCTTTGGAATGATGTGTGCCGGCAACCATTATGGGGCAAGACATCATGGGTGAGCGGAATCGAAGCCTGGTGGGAGCCATTCGATGGGATGCATGGCATGGTGAAGTCGGCCCGTCCACTGCAGGAGTGGAGGTCGAACGCAGCTTGGGACCGGCCAAGTACCACTACCGCGCTCCGTGGTTTGCCCGTGTTCTGGGGCCTGATTCGATCATAGCGCGCACCACCAGCCAAGCGGACATGGACCAGGAGATTGCCATGGCGCGCGCCGCTGGATTGGACTACTGGGCGTTCGTCTACTATGACCAAGGCTCGGGGTTGGATATCGGCATCAACCGCTATCTATCCAGCAGACGCAAGTTAGGGCTCAAGTTCTGCATGATCCAGGACAACATCCATGACAAAGCCTTGGATGAGTTGGTCAAGCGTTTCCAACTGGCCGAATATCTGCGTGTGGATGGCGACCGCCCGCTGCTCTATATCTATAGCAAGTACATCTGTACGCAGGCGCATCTGGACGCTTTGTACGCCAAGTGCCGTGCGATGGGTATCTCCAGACCCTATATCGTGCTGCTGACGCATGTGACCGAACCCGACTCTGACACTGGTTACCGATTTGAGTTCGATGCGGTCAGTGCGTATACCACGTTTCCCTGGTGGCCGAACTCACCGATAGATACCTACAGCCAGTGGGAACGTGACCGATGGGAGCACCTGACCAAAAAGGGATATAAGGTGTTGCCTTGGGTGAGCACGGGGTTCGATAACCGCCCACGCGCTGACAACACCATGACCTGGGTGGGGCGGCAGGATATCCGAAAAACCACGTTCACGCAGGACATGACCCCTCAGCAGCTGGCTCGGCAACTGACCGCCGCGCTCGATTTCAACAGAACCCACCCGATGAGCAGTCCGGCTGACGCCGTCCTCATTTATGCATGGAACGAGTTCGACGAAGGCGGCTGGATCTGCCCGACTTTGTATTACGGGGCGGATCGACTGAATGGCATCGCATCGGTGCTGGGCGGGCGCCGTCAACCGGTCCGCCAGCCGGCCTTTCCCGGCCGGTTGGTAAGTCCCCAGCCGGAGGTGTGGATAGGCGCTTCATCGGATGATAAAGGCATCCGAGTCTCGTGGCCGGTACGAGGAGATACCACATGGCCTTCAGGTGGATGGATCGAGCTGCGCTGGCGACGTCCTGTCCACATGAATGGATTGGTCTGCCGGGAAGGCGCCAGCCAAGCCATTCGAGGATATAGGGTAGACGCATGGGTTAAAGGCATGTGGCAGCGTTGTGCGCAGGGCGTCATGTTGGGCCCCTTCGCACCGGTGCTCTTTTCTTCGGTGCGGACTGAACGGTTGCGCCTTACCTGGACCGAACCGGTGAACAAGCCCGATCTGCAGCAGATCGTGGCGATCGACGATCGGACGCGTCCCAGTGTTCCGGAAGACCTGCAGTGCTGGTGGAAGCTGGACGGCGATCTGTTCGATTGGGCCGGCAGCCGCCATATGCTTCCCGGCGCAGAGCCCGTATGGGCCCGAGATAAGGTGCAAGGCCGCAACCGGCAGGTATTATGTCTGTCTCCCGGATGGAGTGCGTATGTTCACGATACCAACGGCGTACACACGCGGATGCTCGATGGTATGGATCGGATGGAGCTGTCTGTTTGGTTGAAGATCGAAGGGAAACAACGGTCCGTTTTGGTCGAAAAACCGCTTGCATACCGGATCGCATTGGACAACGGTCTGGTACGTGCTTGGTTGGGCACGGAGGGGTTGCCGGTTTCTGCAGATAACGGTCTGTCCGCGCCGGTACCGGCGGGGCGATGGCATCACCTCACGATGCGGTATGATGGGGCGCAGTTTGTGCTGCTGATGAACGGTCAGATTGCAGCCCAACGGGCGCAACATGGCCGGGTATACCGGGCGCAGGAGATGGCGATGAACTTGACCTTGGGGGGACAGTGTCGTGCGCGCGTCGCCGATATGACACTGAAGGCCAGCCTGACAGAATAGGTTGGGCGCAAGCAGTACAAGCGGGGAGGTGCGTGATGATGGGTATGGAGATGTGGATAAGACTTGCGCTGTGCGTGCTGATGGTGACGTTTGTTACGGCAGCATCAGCCGGTCCGGCGATCGAACTGGTGAGGAATGGCAAGCCCAAGGCATCCATAGTGGTGTCTGCCACGCCAACCCGCAGCGCCGCATTTGCAGCTGAAGAGCTGCAGTATCACATCCTGCAGATCACCGGTGTGAGTCTGCCTGTGGTGACAGATGCCGTCCCCGTGCGGGGGCCGGTTGTCTGTGTGGGCGCCAGCCGTGTTACGGAAGCCATGGGAATACGCGCGAACGCACTAAGGCCCGGAGAGTATTTGATACGGTATCGACCGGGACGGTTGGTACTGATGGGGTGTGACGATACATCGATCGCACCATATCGCAGCCCATGGAGGTTGACCGACTCACCCTTCGGCAAAGCGCTCCAGTTCGGCGCGGAGAATGCCAACGTGTCGCTCGGGCGTGTCTGGAACGACGCCGAAGGTTGTGCCGAAGCCTGGGTCAGGTTCGATGACGGGCAAACAGTTGACGGCACGATTCTGCGGGTGGACAGCCCTTCGCCATGGACCTATCAGATCTTACAACGGATTGGTGGAACCAATCGGGCCAATTATCGCCTGTATGATGGCGATCAGGTGACCAGTCTGGAGTCGGCGGAGCTGGCCCCGAGATGGCATCATCTGCAGGCCGAATGGAGCGTTCAAGATGGGCGCGTTCGTCTTTGGGTGGACGGCGTGCTCCAAAGCGAAGCGCCCTACCGTTTGACCCGATGCGGACAATCGCCGGTGTATGTCGGCGGTTTCCCTCATGCAGGTTCTGTTCAGAACCGCCTGCAGGGAGCGATTGCCGCCGTGCGCCTTTCGGTATCGCCTCGGGGAGCCTCGGGGTCCCCCACAGAGCGGCCCGAACAGGACGCCAATACACGTTATTTGCGGCTTTTCGATACGCTGGAATCGGTGACGATTTCCGGCAGCGGCCCTGATGTGCTGCGGGCTCCGGGGTTCTTCACCCGTAAGGGCACGATGGATGCGGTGTATGCCTTTCTGGAGCGCGATTGCGATGTGGATTGGTTGACACCGGGACGCAGTGGTTTGTGGACGCCGTCGCGGAAGACACTGGTGGTGCAAGGCGAGGACATCAAGAAAAAGCCGCGTTTTTCCTATCGATGGATGACGCCGGCCACACTATACCTGCCTACACCGGATGATCCGGTGGATCCTAACGATGACGCGCTGTGGCGGTATCGAACGAGGCAGGGCGGGGAGCCGTTCTGGGCGTGTCATTCATTTTCGGGTTATTATGATCGGTTTCTGGCAAACCATCCTGAGTGGTTCGCTCAGGGGCATATCGGTCGACCGCCGCAGATGTGTTTCACGAATGATGAGTTCACCGCGCAAGTAGCCGCCGATGCTGCCGAGTACTTCCGCACCGGTAAAGCCTATCCGGGAACAGCGACCGCTGGACCGTGGTATGGGCTCGCACCGGAGGATAACAACAGCTGGTGCCGCTGTGAGCGTTGTGAACAGATGGTGGATACCTCGCAGAAGGACAATCCACAATTCAGTACCGGCTTGAGAAGCCGATACTGGTTCGACTTCGTCAACCGTGTCGCCCGGCAGGTCAGCCAGTTTGCCCCCCGGCAACGTATCGCAACGCTGGCCTATTGGGAGTATGCCTATCATCCGGGCATCGAACTGGAGCCCAACATCGGCGTGATGATGTGTCTGCATACGCGCAACTGGTGGTGCCCGTCGATGGAAGCGAACGATACGCGGATCCTGACTGAATGGGTGAGCCGGGAGGGGAAGCGCCGCCCGCTGTATGTCTGGTTGTATTACAACTTTCCGGCGTTGAACGCTCAGTATGAATCGTTCCGTATGTTTCCCGGCTTCTTTGTGCACCAGATGGCGCGTCAGATCGCGCTATATGACAAGACCGGTATAGAGGGCGTTTTTCTGGAGCACAGCGGTGAGTTCAACCAGACCTTCGTGGCCGATCAGGTGGAGCTATACGTACATTGGAAACTGTTGCAGGATCCCGCGAAATCCGTGGATGTGTTGATCAACCGCTTTTTTGATCGGTATTATGGCGCAGCGGCTGCGCCAATGCGGCAACTATACCTGGAAATTGAGCAGGTGTTTACCGATCCAATGCAGTATCCGGAGTCGGTACGGCAGTCCGCTGGCCATCGGCATCATGATCGCGCGATCACGCTGCACCTCGCGACTCCGGCCAGATTGGCGCGGTATCGCGAGCTGTTGAACCGGGCATATAAGTTGGCCCACGATGATCGCTCGCGTCTGCATATCGACTGGTTCGATCGCGCGTTGATCCGGCCGCTCGAGGAGCAGCAAGCGCGCGTTCTGGAAGATGCTTCGTCACCTAAGGGAGGTATACCTTGAAGCCAAACATTAGGACCGGGGTGGTGATCGCGCTGGTGTTGTGTGCTTCCGTGCATGGTCGATCGGCTCCGCCGGGTGCCATGATGGACTTGATGCAGTCCAATCCGCCAGCCCCCGTGATCACGCTTCCGGCTGATTGTGGCGGGGTTGCCGGAGATCTAAATACAGGGTTGTTGCGAATATTGGGAGCTGACGGCAAATCTTTGGCTGGCGCTGTGGTGTGGTCGGCAAAACCGGCGGTCCGGCGCAAGCCGGATCCGGCGATACCCGAGTCGCTTCGCGTTATCCCGGGTGTACAGGCGGCGGGACTGGTTTTGGGGGAGAAACTCGACACTCGCTCGTTGCCGTCTCATCTGAAACTGTATGCGCCTATGTTTCTTCCATACAGCGGGCCGAACGTCTATCTCTGGCGAGACGATGGGGCGCTTGTTCAGGTTTACCATCATAAACATATCATCCAGGCGGTGGCTGTCACGGGAAAAGTGGTGATCATAGACAAGAAGAACGCTACATCGCAGGCCACCGAGCGCTGGCCTACCTGGGCTCAAGCCGCGGCTTATGTGCCAGTTGCGCCACCAGATGATCATGGGCAGGAGCATACGCATCCCGTTTCATCTGTATCAGCCTGGATGGAAACACGCGGAGCAATCGGTGTGCTGGCTCTCGCCGGATTGCTGGCAGGATGGGTTTTTGGACGGCATTCGGGGAGGCTGCGCCGATGAAGATCTGGAACGCGTCATTGCTGGCTACCGTCATCCTGGCCTGTACGGCCTGCCAAGGTGCGAACCATGCGGCGCCTGTTGCACAGGATGCGCCCATCGTCATGCCGCTGCGTTCGGACGCGTCAGGAGTTGTGTGGCTGCCCACGGTTGGGCTGGGTTTGATACGCAAGCCAGACTCCAGCGCGTTTGCGGGAGTGATCGTGTATCCGGCAGACAATGACATGACCAGGGCCTACCAGCGCATGGGGGCCGATGTCGACCCTGCGTTGCGTATCGATCCGGGATTGGGCGCGGTGGGCTTGCGTCTGGGTGATCGGCTCGATCGGACGAAGTTGCCCGCTCATCTGCGTGTGCCCGCCGGAGCGCCTAAAGACGGTGTCTGGCTGGTACGCAAGGATGGAGGCTTGGTGACCCTGACGTTCAGAAGCGGCCGAATCACGTCCATCACCGTCTACGGTCCGTTCATCCTCAACAACCGTCTGATAGAAGAGCATGGCGATGAAGCCCATGCGTTGGCAGACGGCCACGGACATAATCACGCAGACGGAACAACCTGTTGCGATCTGTCGAAATTGACTCCCGCACCACCACAGACGGACGCGTTGCCCACACGGGATCTCATCCTGAACCCAGCAAGCAAGGAGGCCGGCCCCAAGTCCCACGGAGATGAGGGGAAACCGGATCGATCGGTCATTCGCTGGCCGTTGGTCGCCCTGTTGGCCGGACTGCTGGCGGGTGGTGGCGCGGGATATTATCAGGCCAAAAAGGGCTGAATCATCAGGAGGTAAGGAATCCATATGCGCATTACCTGGGGGAGCGTTATCGCTCTCGTCTGTACCTTTGTGGCGCCGTCTTTGGGGGGGCCGGTTGACGTACTCGTCGGTCTATCAGGGCGGGTCTGGCCGGGGCCTGTGAACCCCACCGGTGATCTGGAGGCCGGTGGAAACCAGACGTTGATCCTGCAGCCAAACGGACATGTCGTTGGCTGGGGGGACAATACCTATACGCAGTGCACCCCGCCTGAGCAGAACTTCATCAAGGTGCGTACGAACGGCAGCCGCTCGATTGGGCTGAAGCTGGATGGGACCGTCCGATGTTGGGGGCAGTACGCATCGCTTCCACAGCCGAATGCAAACTTCGTGGACATAGCCTGCGGTTACTATCATTACGCAGCGATCCGAACCGATGGCAGCGTATACTGCTGGGGCGTGATATGGAAGGGCAGCTGGACGTTCCCGCACCCAATGCGGATTTCGTCGCCATCAGCGCGGGAAGATATCATAACGTCGGACTGAAACGAAACGGCTCGGTCGTCTGCTGGGGCGCCAACGATTGGGGGCAATGTAACGTCCCTCAACCCAACAGCGACTTTGTGGCTGTAGCCGCCGGTTTAGTACACTCGATCGGCCTGAAAAAGAACGGGTCTATCGTATGCTGGGGATGGAATGATTACGGGCAGTGCAACGTGCCGGAACCCAATACGGGCTATACGGCGATCGCTGCTGGCTGGAGTCACTCGGCAGCGTTGCGCGGAGCGGGCAATCCGGTGGTTTGGGGCCGGAACAACTATGGACAGACGTCGGTGCCTTCCGAGATCGTTTGCCGGGAGATCGCTTGTGGTGAGGAGTTCACGGTAGTAAAGCTGCTGGATGGAACGATACAGGGATATGGACGCAACAACTGGGGGCAGCTGGGTGTGACGCCACCGGCAATGCCTATCCGCTGGGCTTCTTCCGGAGGACATCATCTGGCTGTAATCCGCGCCGATGGAACGCTCGTGTGCTTTGGTGACAATGACAGTGGTCAGAGCTCTCCGCCCGGTGGAAGCAACTACATGCAGGTGTCTTCGGGTGGATATCACTCCATGGCTCTCCGCTCAGACGGTACACTGATCGGCTGGGGGTGGAACCTGTATGGTCAGGCTAGTGTCCCTTCGCCCAACTCGCATTTTGTTGCGATAGCCAGCGGGCTGTATCACAACATAGCGCTGAAAGACGATGGATCCATCGTGTGCTGGGGCAACAACATGACAGGACAGTGCAGCATACCGGAACCGGAAGCGCGATATACGGCCGTTGGCGCCGGTTACGGTCACTCTGCGGCCTTGAAGACCAACGGAAGCGTTGTCTGTTGGGGATACAACTACAATGGCCAATGTACGGTGCCCGAGCCAAACACCAATTTCATTGGTTTAGCCGTTGGCGCTTATCATACGGTTGGGCTCAAGGGTGACGGCTCCATCGTGGCTTGGGGTGACAACAGCTTTGGCCAGTGCACGTTGCCCGTACCCAACAGCGGCTTCATGGCAGTGGCTGCAGGTCTGTACACGACCGCAGCGCTGCGGATGGATGGCAGTGTGGTGGTTTTGGGACGCAGTGCAGAAATCCCGGCACCCAATAATGGCTTTCAGAAGCTTTTCAGCGGATATGGCGGCCTCTACGCTGCGCGGCAAGCCTATGCGCTGCAGGGACGTGCCGAGTTGGATGGCATGGTGCGGGACGCGCGGCCGGGCTGGCCTATCCTGTTGGAATGCGCAGCCAACGGTCAAGCGCTGGAGCAACGCGCCACGCCTGCACTGACGGCGGACGGTGATTGGACGCTGCACGTGTTCAGCCCACCGCTGTTCAACCTGCGTGTCGGATCTCCGCATTTCCTGTGGAATACGCATCCGAGCGTCAATCCGGTTGCCGGGATGGTCAACGATCTGCTGATCAACGGCGATGCAGACGGGGATAACGCGATTACGCTGTTCGACTACCTGGTGCTCGACCGCATGTTCGGTCAGCCGTCGAGTATGGCGGATTTGGACAACGACGGACAGGTGACGCTATTCGACTACCTGTTGATCGATCGGGTGTTCGGAGCTGTCGGAGGCTGAGTGCATGATGTGCTGGCGGCCAACTGTCTGGCCGCGAGCGCCTTCAACTAACCTTCGTAAAGCGCGTCGCGGGGGAACAGGTCGGGGAAATCATATGTGACGTTCGCCTGACGCCAGCGTCCCACGGAGTCCGTACGTACCGGTATGCGCGCCAGCGGGATGCCCAGAAACTGCTCGAGGCGTTGCAGAGTTTCTTCTTGCCGGAAGATGAAGTCCTCGAACCGCACATCGATCCGATGTTTGGGCGACGGTGTGGCCCGCATAATCTCATACTGGTAACGCCAGCTGATGGCGCGCATCCGCTGTACATCATCGGTACGGTCATACGGGATGCCGAACACGCTGAGGTCATCGGTCACATGCGCGCCCAGAATCGCGTCGCGCGGATCTCTTGACCAATAGATGTAGCGAATTTCCGGAAACAGGCGAACGATCCATGGCAGTACCAATGTGGTTTCGGGGATTTTCCAGCCTGTATGCATGGCGTCGCTGCTGTTTACCGATGTCAGATAGGTCTCGATCAGGCGGATAAACGCCGGGTCGATCGGCATGGTATGCAATTTGTCGAAGCGCCAGTTGAGCCCGCCCGAATGCTCCACGTACTTGGCCATCACCCGGCAGGCTTCATACATCGGTTCCGGGGGCAGCAAATCGCCCGACGTATTCAACGGCGCCCCCATGAACACACCGCTTTCCGAGAGGGTATGTGACATGGCGCGTGTTCCGCCGTGTCCACGACCGATGATGGTTATCTGCATGAATGCCTCCTGTCTTGCAATCGGTTTTAGATGACTCCACGGGACTCGAGCGCCTGAATGCATCTCGTCACAGCATCTTCTACTGAAGCGTTCACGGTGTCCAGCGTTAAATCGGGCACTTCGGGACGCTCATACGGCGCGTCCACGCCGGTGAAATCCGGTATCAGTCCGGCGCGTGCTTTGGCATACAACCCCTTAGGGTCACGTGCTTCGCAGACCTGCAGCGGTGTATCGACCAATGTCTCGATAAACCGGTCAGGCCCGATGATCTCACGAGCCGCCTCGCGATCGGCACGGTAGGGCGAGATGAAGGACACAATCACGATCATTCCTGCTTCGTTCATCAACTGAGCCACATGAGCGACGCGCCGGATGTTCTCCGTCCGGTCCTCAGGCGAAAAACCGAGATCGCGGTTCAAACCGTGCCGGATGTTGTCCCCATCCAGCACCATGGCGGGATGCCCCATCCGAACCAGCCGTTCCTCAAGAGCATAGGCTATGGTGGACTTGCCGCTGCCGCTGTAGCCTGTCAGCCAAATCGTGGCCGGCTGCTGGTGCAGTATCTCCGCCCGTTGGGACAGCGTGATACGCCCCGTGTGTCGCGTCAGATTGAGGGCTTCCGAGGCCGTATAATGGCTGGCACGCGCCTGGGTGATCATCCCGGCAGCCACCGTGGCGTGGGTTGTGGGGTCGATCAGAATAAACGCGCCCGTCGCGCGGTTGTCAGCGTACCGGTCACAAAGCAACGGGCGGTACAACTGGATGGTTACCTGGCCGATGGAGTTCAGTTCGAGTGTGTCTGCGGGTTGGTGTTCCAGCGTGTTGAGATCGATGCGATACTTCAGAGCCAGCACCTGTGCACGCACGGTACGGGTCGTGTGTTTGATCAGCAATGGGCGATGCAGACGCAAGGGATCGGCGTGCATCCAGACTACCGTGGCTTCGATCTGTGACGCTGCGACCGGTGTCTGATCCGGTGCGCACAGCATGTCGCCGCGGCTGATATCCAACTCCTTATCCAGGCAGAGCGTGACCGCCTGTCCGGCTGTCGCTTGGTGCGCGACTCCTGAGGGCACCCTGATCTCGCTGATGCGAGCCGTGAGCCCTGATGGCAGCACCTTGACCGAGTCTCCCTGCTGGATGGTCCCGGAAGCGACCACCCCGGAATACCCCCGGTAATCGGGTGTCGGCCGCAGGACATACTGCACAGCGAGACGGAACGGACGCGGGGAGCGGTCATGGACATCTACGGTTTCCAGGTGGTGAAGCAGCGTCGGGCCGGTGTACCACGGAGTGTTTTCGCTGCGCGTTACGACGTTATCACCCACCAATGCGCTGACGGGGATGCACGTCAAGTGGACATCACCAATCTGCCGAATATAAGCGGAAAACTCATCACGAATTCGTTCGAAAACGTGACGATCGTATCCCACTTTGTCCATTTTGTTTACCGCGAGTACGATGTGCCGGATGCCCAAAACCACCGCGATGTACCCGTGGCGGCGCGACTGGGTGAGCACACCCTGCGAGGCATCCACGAGAACCACTGCCAAGTCGGCGGTGGATGCTCCGGTCGCCATATTACGGGTGTACTGCTCATGACCGGGTGTATCGGCAATGATAAACCGGCGGCGCGGTGTGGAGAAATGCCGGTAGGCGACGTCGATGGTGATGCGCTGCTCCCGCTCGGCCCGGAGGCCGTCCGTCACCAACGCCAAGTCGACAGTCTGCTGACCGCTTTTGGCCGATGCGGCCTCCACCGCGCTCAACTGGTCATCGTAGATTGAACGCGAATCGTACAAAAGCCGACCGATCAGGGTGGATTTTCCGTCGTCGACGCTGCCCGCGGTGGAGAAACGGAGCAGGTCTGCCTGCATGACACGATCGATGAGAGGTTGAATGCTCATTAGAAGTAGCCGTCCCGCTTCTTTTGTTCCATCGAGCTGTCCTGATCGTGATCGATCAACCGAGTGATACGCTCAGATTGACGCGTGGTCATCATCTCGGCGATGATCGCCTCCACAGAGTCGGCCGTGGATGGAACCGCCGCGGTACATGGGTAACACCCTAACGTGCGGTATCGGCACATGACCCGTTCGATCTTGTCCTCGGGACGCAGATGCTCACGCGTGCGATCATATACGGGGATCAACTGCCCATTTCGGCGGATGATTTCCCGTTCAGCGGCAAAGTACAGCGGCACCACGGGAATGTTTTCACGATGGATATAGAGCCAGATGTCCAGTTCTGTCCAATTGCTGAGCGGGAATACGCGAATATGTTCGCCAGGGGCGATGCGTCCATTGTAGAGATTCCACAGCTCGGGGCGCTGGTTTTTGGGGTCCCATTGTCCCATGGCGTCGCGGAAGGAATAGACCCGTTCCTTAGCGCGTGATCGCTCCTCTTCGCGCCGTGCGCCGCCAATCGCCGCGTCATACGCGCCTTCTTTGAGTGCATTGACCAGCGCTTCTGTTTTCAGATAGGCGCAACACGCCACGGTGCCCATCTTCCAAGGATTGACCGTGCGATCGATGGCCCGCTCGTGCTGGTACACGACCAGATCGACCTGTGCTTCCCGACAGGTGGCGTCTCGAAACGAGATCATTTCCGGAAACTTGAGGCCGGTGTCCACATGTAACAGGGGAAACGGGATGCGTCCCGGACTGAACGCCTTTTGGGCCAGCCGAAGCATGACCGACGAGTCTTTCCCAATGGAATATAGCATCACAGGGCGCTCGAACTCGGCTGCCACTTCGCGCATAATGAAAATGCTTTCCGCTTCCAAAAGGTCCAGCGTCGACAGGCGCTGCTGGACTGTATCCTGATCGGTTGTGCAGATGTCGCGTCTATCCATGCTGGATTCCTTGTTGCCCGCCATATCGGCGTGGGGGATTACCATACGGCATTGTCTTTCAGCGCAAACAGGGATACCATTAGTTTCAGGCCACGTATAGCAGTTTTCGGCCAACTGCGTAGCGCCGGATAGGGAGCTTTTCAAGGAGGCAGACCATGCCAAGTGGCGCATTAGCCTATGAACGCGTCAACTGGGTTTTCCCCTCGGGATTACCGATAGACGTTGCACATGTGCAGCAGAGAGATCTGAGCCTTCATGTACACAGCTTCAGCGAGTTGGTCATCGTGCTGAGTGGATCCGGTGCTCACATTACCGCGGAACATGAATATCCGATTTCGGCGGGCGATGTGTTTGTGCTGCATGGCGATCAGGCGCATGGATACCGTGACTCGAAAGGGCTGGAGATTGTCAACATCCTGTTCCGGATGGAGCAGCTGGGCATCCCTCTGTTCGACGCAACTTCCATGGCCGGCTATCATGCGCTGTTTCAATTGGAGCCGTTGTACCGTCAGCGACATGGCTTCGAGAGTCGGCTCCGCTTATCGGCGACCGGCTTGGAACGCATCACTGTGTTGGTTAACAGGCTTCAACAAGAGGTGCATACCAGCGCACCCGGGCATATAGCCGGCGCTGTTGCCGCCTTCATGCTAATTCTGGTTGACCTGTGTCGCTCGTATGGACGCTCGAACAATGTCAATGTGCAACCTCTGTTGCGTTTGGGGCGGGTTATCGGCCACATGCAGCATTACTACGCAGACAGCATGAGCTTGGACGACCTGGCGGAGATTGGAAACATGTCGCGTCGGTCATTGACGCGTGAGTTCCGCAGCGCAACGGGGCAGTCGCCGATCGAATATCTGAACAGTCTGCGCATTGCCCGTGCAACAGAACTGTTGCTGACTACACGTGATACCATCACATCGATCGCTTTTGCCGTGGGTTTCAAAGACAGCAACTACTTCGCACGGGCCTTTCGGAAGGCTCAGGGCTGCAGTCCGCGCGAGTTTCGCATGAGACGACGCTCTTGAATTCATGAGGACTTGACAAAGAAAGACGGGATGGCTGTTGCAGCCATCCCGTCTGCATGTGTTCAGGCATAGCCTGAATTACATGTCGTAGTCGCCTCCGCCCGGAGCAGCGGGAGCCGCCGCTTTCTTCTCGGGCTTTTCGACGACCATGGCCTCGGTGGTGAGCACCATCGCCGCGATGGACGCTGCATTCTGCAACGCCGAGCGGTTCACCTTCACCGGGTCCACGATACCGGCCTTCACCATGTCGACATATTCGCCGGTGCGGGCGTTGAGGCCAAAGCCTTTTTCGAGCGTCTTGACCTTCTCCACCACGACGGAACCTTCCATGCCGGCATTCGCGGCGATCTGGCGAAGCGGCTCTTCGAGTGCGCGACGCACGATGGATACGCCGAACTGCTCATCCGGAGTGCCCTGGATGGAGTCAAGCTGGGGCAGGATGTTCAGGTAGGTGACACCACCACCCGGAACGATGCCTTCCTCGACAGCCGCGCGGGTTGCGGACAGGGCGTCTTCGAAGCGGTGCTTCTTCTCTTTCAGCTCGGTTTCGGTTGCAGCACCGACTTTGATTACGGCAACGCCGCCCACCAGCTTGGCCAGCCGCTCCTGCAGCTTTTCGCGATCGTAGTTGCTGTCGGTGTCTTCAATCTGGCGCTTGATCTGCGCGATCCGCCCCTGAACGGCCTCTTGCGAACCGGCGCCTTCCACGATGGTGGTGTTTTCTTTGGTGATGATCACCTTCTTGGCGCGGCCCAGCATGCTCAAGTCGATCGACTCGAGTTTGACACCGAGATCATCGCTGATGAACTTGCCGCCAGTCAGCACGGCGATATCTTCCAGCATGGCCTTGCGGCGATCACCGAAGCCAGGCGCCTTCACCGCGGCGACATTGAGGATGCCGCGCAGCTTGTTCACCACCAGTGTGGCCAGTGCGTCGCCTTCCAAGTCCTCCGCAATGATCACCAGCGGACGGCGGGTATTGGCGATCTTCTCGAGCAACGGGATGAGGTCCTGCGCGCTGCTGATCTTCTTTTCGAAGATGAGCAGGAACGGATCCTCGATGACGGCTTCCATGCGCTCGGGGTCGGTCACGAAGTAGGGCGAGATGTAGCCGCGATCGAACTGCATGCCTTCCACGACTTCCAGAGTGTCGCTGGTGCCCTTGCTCTCTTCGACGGTGATCACGCCGTCTTTGCCGACCTTCTCCATGGCTTCGGCGATCTTCTTGCCGATCTCTTCATCGTTACCAGCGATGGAAGCGACATGTTCAACCTCTTCTCGGCTGGAGATGGAGATGGCGATGCTTTTGATTCCGTTGACCGCTGCCTCAACGGCGGCATCGATGCCTTTCTTGACCAGCACCGGATTTCCGCCAGCGGCCACATACTTCAAGCCTTCGTTCACGATCGCCTGGGCAAGCACGGTAGCAGTGGTGGTCCCGTCACCGGCCACATCGTTGGTCTTGGAGGCGACTTCCTTCACCAACTGGGCGCCCATATTCTCGAACGGATCTTCCAGTTCGACCTCTTTGGCAACCGTGACGCCATCCTTGGTGATGGTGGGCGAACCCCATTTCTTTTCCAGAACGACATTGCGGCCTTTCGGGCCCAGAGTCACTTTCACGGCGTCGGCAACGGCATTCACGCCGCGCTCCATTGCTCGCCGGCAATCCTCATCATATCGGATGAGCTTTGCAGCCATGTGGCGCTTCCTCCTCTAAATCGTGTCAGCTCTCGCGAATAGCGTAGATCTGGTCTTCGTCAAGGATGTTGTACTCTTTCCCGTCAACGGTGATTTCGTTACCGCCGTACTTGGAAAAGATCACGCGGTCTCCCACCTTGACGGACATCTCGGACCGGGTGCCGTTATCGAGCAGCTTACCGGGCCCCACCGCGATGACCACGCCCTCTTGCGGCTTCTTCTTCGCGGTGTCAGGCAGCAGAATGCCTCCCGATGTCTTCTCTTCGCCCTCGCAAACTTCGACAATCACCTTGTCACCGATTGGCTTCAGCAACCTTGTGACCTCCTTGCTGGGTTTAGCACTCTCGACTCGAGAGTGCCAACATATTGATACCAGATGGATGTCAAGGTGTCAATACTTTCGTGATGACACTTAGAGGATTTTAGCGAGGTATTATCAAGTCGTCCGCGCGTCGAGCCTCTTCCAACAGGTCTGGGCGTCCATGCGGCGGTTGTGCAGGTCTTGCAAACTCTTCCCGTATCAGATCCCACCAGTTGTATTCGTCGAGATACCAGTTGTCAAATACCATCACGCCTTGCGAGTTGCGCATCGCCATACGCAACGCTTGACGGCATCGCGCGGGGTCATTTCGGTAATCCAGCAGGTAAATGCCGGCGTATACCCAGCAGGACGATCGGGCCGCGCGAACGGACAGCTGGGCAGCCGCTTCGACCGATGCGCCGGCAGGCTTGCCGGCCGCGCGTGCATCCGCCATCGTGACCCAGGGATAGTAACATCCTGTCATCAGAAAGTCCAGATGGCCGGCCAAACCGTTCAGACGATAGTCAGGAGGCGCCCATGAGTAGGGCGAGGGAGTAAGATCTGAACCCCACTCCACACCCACAGGATAGTAGTCGCCATACCAGGAACCGACGTAAGCAGACAGACGGGCTGATGGTCGTGTCTCTTGAATGACACGCCGAACCTCCCTCAGAAAGTCACGGATGGTCCGGGCGCGCCAATGCTGCCACATGGGGCCTAAAGGGCCCAAATCGGGTGTGACATTGGGTGCGCGTGGTATGAGGATGTCATGGGGCCAGCGATCGACGCTTCGCCCCAACCATGTTTCGAATTGTCGCCGTGCCTCGTCGCTGAAGTCAGCCCAAATGGATGGATACCGCATGCGATCCATCACCACGCCGTCTACCGGGTAGTTGCGCAGTACCTCCCGGATCAGCGACAGCTGGTAGTCGCGAACCGCAGGCAGAGCCGGGTTGACGAATATCCCCGCTTCGGGTACGTCGACCGCTTCAGCCGGAACGGTCCACATGGACGACGCCAACGATACGGCAGCGCCAGTGGGGATCAGTTCGGGCAGCATCGGGCGGATGTCGCCGCCGAAACTGGCGATGAACCCTCCTTGAGGAACCGGCAGACCTGCTTCAGGCAACTGATCGCCGTTGACATACCCTTCACAGATGTTGGAAGCATTGAACACAAAGAGGTACCGGCCAGCAGCATCTTTGGGAGTGACTGTACCGGCGGTAATAATGCGGCCGATGTCATCGGTATTGGTGACTTCGGTGCTTTCCCGCAGGGGGATCGCATTTCCATCAGGAAGGACCAATCGCCAGGATGTCACTGCGTAATGGACTTGCCAACCGGGGCGGGAGTAGGCAGGTCCGCGTCCCAGATGTCGGTGCCCTTCGGTAAACACATTGAATCCGGCATGCAGTTCAATTCCCCGTTTGTGTGCTTCATCCAACGCAACGGCAAGCACATCCAGGTCTGCCGGCAACCGGGAGCCTCTCCATTCTGTCATGCGGGGTGCTATCCGGCTCGAATAGACAACCTCACCGGAGATGAACTTGACATCCAGCACCATCGCGTTAAAGCCGGCCGAGGCGGCGCGATTGACCAGAGCGCGTATCGCCGGTTCGCTGTTCAGGGTGCGCTGATTGTGAGCACAATCGACCCATAATACGCGCCCCTGTAAGCCCATACGCGCCGCGAGTTCCTGGGTCAGAGGTGTTTGCGCCGACGATATGGTGCAAGCCCCCATGAGCAATCCCGCTGCGACCAGTATGGATTGCAGGCGTGTCACGATCGGACGAGCAGCGTCGCCGGGTAGTTGGATCCTGCGAGCGGCATGGTCTCCACACGAATAGTCCGACGCGCTCCCGGTTCCAGCCTCAGTCGCCACATGTTATGTTCATGCGGCGGAAGCGCCGAAGGTACTGCACGCAGGTGGCCCGAGATGTTGAATACCGCTGCGGCTATTCCTGCGCTGGGTTCAAACGCGAGCTCCACGTTCACCGGCCGCTGTTGAGGATTGACGATCTCGATATCCAGGGAGTAGATCACCCCATAGTTCCCATCCAGTCGGCGTCCGCTATCGTCGGTGATCGCCCGTTCACCAATACGGATGAACTGCCAGGTCTTACCCACCTCATAACGTGCATCCAGGCGCTTGTCAGCCACAGAGAACCGCACCGCTTGAGCCGGACGCAGGGTGGGGGCAGAGACCAAAGGCATTGGCGCAATCGCCGCCCAAGTGTCCGCTCCCCCCTGACACACCGGTAACTGCAGCTGATCATCTGTTCGCACCCTCAAGGACACAGGACCCGGCAGTGAGGAATGCGGAGCGATCAGTATGACGCCACTGGCGGTGAAGCCGGCGGGCAGACGCTGCACCAGCAGCGGCTGCACTGTACGCGGGTCGATGGTGATCAACTGGCTTCTGTTGTCGGATCGACACAGCATGAAGCCGCGCCCCGCCTCGAAACCGGCGCGCACCGGATCACGGAATGGGCGTGCAGCATATCCGCTAAGGCGCAACGTGACCGGATGATCATGCGGGTTCACCACCTCGATGATGAAACGGCATGCCTGCGGCAACCCATTGGCATGATGGTATAACATGCGCACATCGGCGGACATATCGAGGGGTGTTTCCGTGAGTACCTGATATCGGCTGAACGTCTCCGGGTAGTTGCTCACGGTCAGATGCGTAGGTCTGGCCGGTGATGCGCCGACATTACGTACCAGCACGGTCTGAGCCCATGTTCTAAGCAACAGACCCGGTCCTGCGCATCGGGCACGTACCGAGACCATTCCGGTACTGGCCATATCCAGCGGTCGAGCGTTCTCGACAGGGGCGATCTCCAGGGATGCCCCCGGCTCCAGCTGAGTGTGTCTGAGTATAGCCGCACGAACGGTTCGGCGGATAAAATCGGCAGAGGCCGGACTTCCCGCTACATCCACGGTTGCCGGCAAGCGCCATTCACCGGCATATTTCATAATGCGCACGGTAAACGAACGTGACCACTGCTGCACATTGGCCTGTATCTGTATGGTGCCGGGAGAGACGCCTCGGATTATGATGTTCCGACCATCCGTTGAGCAGTCCGCCAATCCCGCAGGTGCTGACCCGATCGAGACAGGCCCTTCCAGCCATCCACCGATGGTGATCACGCGCTGTTCACCTACCGGAACGATAACGGTGGTTTGGGGCGTCTGGATGGCTGGGGAAGCGAGTGCCAAACGTAGGCGCTGCACCCAGTGTTGCCCCAGTCTGGAAACGGTGATCCCGGCTCGGTGCGCATCCGGGCGTCCGGCGGTCACACCCTCGTTTCCGTCAAAAAGCAACCGAGCCTGCTTGCCGACCATCACCATACTGACCGAAACCCGGCCGTCGAGACCGGCTGCCCGTAACCGATCCGCCGTGATGCGCGCCCGTGATTCAGCTGGCAGTCCGCCCAAGCTGGCTTCCAGGGTGAACGCACGTTGACCATTGACCCATACCTGGGCGCCGCGCGCTTCAGCCTGGACAGGAGGCGCGGCTGTTTGGAGTGCGAGCCCCTGTGGGATGGATGCCAGGCAAAGGATGACAGACAGAAAGGCGGGGGAAAACCTACGCACGATCACCATATCCTTCCGGATGCGCTTCACGCCAGCGATACACCGTGGAGACAATCGTTTCCAGAGCCGCATGCTGAGGCGTCCAGTGTAAAATCTGACGGGCCAGATCAGAGGAGGCCACGAGGCGCGCCGGATCACCGGGACGGCGTGGCGCGTCGACGCTGGGAACAGGTCGGCCTCCGACCGCCGCTACCGTATCGATTACCTGTCGAACCGAGTGGCCCAGTCCGTTACCCAGGTTCAGGCAGATTGTTGGACCTCCTTCACGCAGGTATTGAACGGCCTTCAGATGCGCGTCAGCCAAATCGGTTACATGTATGTAGTCTCGGATGCAGGTTCCATCGGGGGTGGGGTAATCAGTCCCAAACACCTTGACCGCAGGGCGCCGACCGAGCGCCGCATCGATGACCAGAGGGATCAGGTGGGTTTCGGGGGAATGGTCCTCTCCCAGCACTCCGGTCGGGTCCGTACCTGCGGCGTTGAAATATCTCAGACTCACGGATTTCAGCCCGTAAGCGACATCATACCAATGAAGCATCTGCTCGAATGCTCGCTTGCTTTCGCCATACGCGTTGGTGGGTACCTGCGGATGCGACTCGGTGATCGGGATCTCCACCGGCTCACCATATGTTGCAGCCGATGACGAGAAGATGATATGCGGCACGTGATGGCGCCTCATGGCTTCCAGCAATGTATACGCGCCGATGACGTTGCGCTGATAATAGCGGGCTGGATCGCTCATGGAGTCCGCCACTGAGGCATACGCGGCGAGGTGCATGACGCAGTCAACCGGATATGTTTGGAACAGCTTGTCCAACGTACTCGCGTCGGTGAAGTCGCCCTCGACGAATGCCCCGCCTAATACAGCCGCGCGGTGACCCAACTCCAGATTGTCCAGAACGACCACATCGAGCTGGTGCTGCAACAGCAACTGAACGCAGTGGCTGCCGATATACCCGGCGCCTCCGATGACACAGATCAATCGAATATCCCCCTCGTGAAGCGACGTATCCCTTATATTCTACAGAGGCGTTCAGACACCTGGCTGACAGCCCACAAATCGATCACGTACAGCGCTCACCAGCAGATGAAGCAGAACCATATGCACCTGTTCCACATACTGGCCGTCACCGGAGGGAACCAGGATCGCTTCGCGCGCCATAGAGGCGAGACGGCCGCTGCGCAGGCCGCAAAACGCGATCGTATACACGCCCAATTCGTTCGCAGCCTCCACGGCTTGGACCAGACAGGGGTTGGTCTCCGCAGCGCTGATTGCCAACAACACGTCGTCCGGTTGCAGCCAGGCGCAGACTTGTTCACTGAACGCCCGGAGGTCCTGCGAACTCGTGTGAATACGGGACGGGTTGTTGGTAAATGCGATACAGCGAAACGTGCGATGCGTCAGCCCTGTCAGCAGCCGCTGGAAATCCTGCGCGACATGGTCGATCGTTGGATGGCTTTCAGGGTTGCCAATCAGAACCAGTGCCTGATCTGCGACATACAGTTTCGCCAGCCTGTCCACAATGTTTTCGATTTGGTATACAGGCAGTTGGGTGAGCAGCGCCTGGATGTTTTCCAAGTATTGGCAGACGTAGGAACCCATAAGATGAGGACACTGAACCTCTCTATATAGCGTGGGCTGCACCCCAGGCCACCACTGGAGCACAGCCCACTTTAGACTGACCACTCAGTCTAAACCTGTAATCCGGAAATCACGGTTCTTTCTGCATCCTTGTTATACCCTAATCGTGACGTGACTTGGCAACAGTCAACCGGACCAATTCATGCATATCGGTTGTTTTCCCGGAACAGCTCGATCGCATAGGTGTATGTATCCAGCCGTATGCGCGGCGGGATCGAATGGTCGGAGTGGAAGATGTAGGGGACCCGATGATCGCGCAGCCACGTGATCTTGCTCAGTACCTCGTTCGCCACTGCCTGCCTGTTATTGGTCTCCAATGCGACCACATTGATGTTGCCCATAAAACAGATCCTGCCGGCGTACTGCTGGGCCAACTGCACGACATCACATCCGGCCTTCGCCTCCAGTGGCTGGATGCAATCAAAGCCCGCTTCAATGATCTGCGGAACGGCCTGACGCACATCGCCGCACGAGTGCAGGATGACCGGGATCCCATGGTCGTGGAAAAATCCGACCAACTCCCGCTCATACGGCATGATCCGGGCAGCGAGTGTCGCGGGTGAGCAGAACAGGCCGTTGGAATATCCGAGGTCCTCGTATACGAACATGGCATCCGGTTTGCCGGCTTTGTCAAACATGTACTCGTAGTAGCGGCGGTACATGTTCAAGTAAACGGTACAGAAATCGTCGATCCACTCGGGTTCTTCCAGCAATGCCGGAAGGAAATTGACATCGCCCAACGTGCCGCGCAACAGTTCGAACACAAACATATTCCCATAAAGCGCTGCACGCCCCTCCGCACGGGTGTTTTCGAGTGCTGCAGCAATCGCGTTCAGATCGCCCAACCGGGCCGGGTCGAACTCCAGCAGTGGTTCGCGGTACCGCGCCCAGACCTCCGGGCTGTTCACCTCGAACCCGATGTGTTCTGGAGTACCGGACTTGCCCTTCCAGTACTTCAGCTTGGCGCCGCGCCCATCGCGTACGATTTGCCATTCATCGGTCTGTTCGACGACCTCTGACTGACTCGGAAACGGCTGGGATTCGAACCAGCCTCCCACGATGCGCATGTCGTAGTTGAAGTGAGTGACCGGATCGGTACCGGCCGGTAACCCTTGCTCGACCCATTCGGTATTCAATGTTTCCGGCCAGAAGTGTTCGTAAAGCCCCATGCGATCGGGTATTTCTCCTGCGAGCAGCGCCAACAGGCGCTCACGCGATGTCCACTCAGACATGGTCTGCTCCTTGCGTATTTGAGTCGTTGTCAGATGATCCGCGCCGGGTTTCCATCAGACACATGGCCGTGTTGCGCCATACTGTAAAACCTGTTGGCTCCGACAATGATATGGTCCAGAAGAGTGATGGAGAGCATACGCCCCGCCTCGGCAACCAGTCGAGTCAGCGCGATGTCCTGACTGCTGGGCGAAGGATCTCCACTTGGGTGGTTGTGCGCGAGAATGATCGATACCGCGCGATGTTTGATTGCTGGATGAAACACCTCCCGCATGGATACGGGGCAGCGGTCAGGTGCGCCGATTGCGATGGTCTCTTCGTTGATGATCCCGTTGCGCACATCCAGCGACAACACCTGGATCACTTCGCGTGTTTCATCCCGAAGTCGAGGCGCCAGGAACCGATAGACGCTCTCAGGATCCGAAACGTTGATCCGTTCCTGGGCTGTGGCGCGCTCGATGCGGCGGCCCAGTTCGATGGCCGCGGCGATCTGTGCCGCTTTCACCTCTTTGATACCGTCGATGGCGCATAGGTCAGCCGTTGAGGCGGATGCAAGCCGACGCAGATCGCTCCAGTGGTTCAATATCTGCTGAGCCACCTGAATGGCTGAACGTCCGCGCACGCCCACACGCAGCAATATCGCCAGCAGTTCGGCGTTGGAGAGTACCGAAGCGCCTTCGCGTATCAGCCGTTCCCGCGGGCGGTCATCTGGCGGCATATCATGGATTGTCTGAGACAGGTTCACTGTGGAACATCCACTTCCCGTCGCAACTCCGCTGAACGGTATAAGGCGTCCAGCATGCGCATCATCTGGATCCCGTCATCGATAGATGCGTCGGGTACGGTGTCTTGTCGGATGCAGTTGAGAAAGTGAGCGACTTCGCCCTCTTTGCCAAGCGATGCAGGCATCGCCAGCTGCGTCGTGGTGGCTACGTCCGCTTCTGCACTGTACAAGGCCGGCGGATGGGTGCTCAGTCCGGCCCGTTCTCCGTATAACCACACTCCCGTCTCATCTGCGGCCCGATGCGATGTCCAGCCGGCTTCCACTTGAAGCATCGCACCCGTGTCAAACCGAATGCATCCCAATGCGTGAACATCCACGTCGATCCCGGAAGCATACGGTTGTTCTGATGGGGGATAAACCGTCGCCGAGGCCGATACCGGCATGGGACGTCCCATCAGCCACCAGGCCAGATCCACCACATGCACGCCGATGTCCATCACGGCGCCGCCGCCGGCGCTCTCTCGACGGGTGAACCATCCTCCGGCTCCGGGAACACCGCTGCGGCGGCTGTATACAGCCCGTGCACCGTATACGGCCCCTAAATCACCGCGGTCACACATCCGTTTCAGTGCCTGGCAATGCGACCAGTAACGCATGGTCATGCCCACCATGAACACGCGTCCAGATGCACGTACCTCATCGGCCAACATGGCAGCGGCGCTGAGCGTATCGGTCAGAGGTTTCTCACAGAGTACGTGACATCCGCTACGCAACGCCTCGATGGACACCGGGGCGTGCAGATAGTTCGGTAAACAGACGCTGACCGCGTCGAGAGCCTCCGCACGGAGCATTTCACGCCAATCGGTGTAGGTGCGTGTGATGCCGAACTCATCACTTCGTGCGGCCAGCCGTTGCGGGTCAATGTCGCAGATGGCCGCCACATCAGCCATGGGATTTGCCCGGTAGGCCTTGATGTGTGACCAGCCGACTCCGAGGCCGATGACACCGATGCGTATGGGTTTCATATCAGGACTTCCTCACAGGTTCAACGCGCCACGCGATTTCACGGTGGATACGTGGCGCGGGGATATTCAACAGGCGATCGCTGTGTACTGAGACCGTTTGAGATCCGGTCCATTCGCCAGCCCGTGGATCGTATGTCCGAACCAGCCATGTGCCAGGTCGCCACTGGATGCTGATGATGCTTGCGGGCTGTGCCGGAACGGTGCGCTGCAGATCGATCACTTGTTGGCGCGTATAGTCCGCATTCGACGCCCAGATCCAGGCCATCTGCCCCGTCTGTAATCCCAGCACCTGCAGATCAGGTGCGGAGATCCGGATCGCCTCGATCAGGTAGTTGACCTGAACCCAGTCTGTCCCCACATTCCGGATGACCACACGTTTTGTCGAAGCAGGCAGATCTATTGTAATCATTCCATTGAATTCGGTTCGAACGCCTTCGGAGTGGGTGGTTCCGTCGGCCAGGTCGCGGTCCAAGACCATCTCGCCGTCCCGTTCCACCTGCAAACGTGCGCCTCCATAGCCGGATACGCCCGTGATGTTAAGAATCAGACGGCTGGAAAGGCCAGTTGGCCATATCAGGGTGAGCGGATTATGCAGCGTCGGGTGGTTCTTTGTGCCGTGCAGTATTCCGGCCACCATGCCCGAGGTGCTTGCTTTTCCCTGGTTATCAATCCGCAATTCGGTGGGGCGGTTGGCGATATGCGGGTCCCACGTCACGGGACCGGTGATCATCAAGTCACGGCGTGGCAATTCAGTCGTGTCTTCGGCGGCTCGTATTTGCGACACCTGTACTGGCTTCACGGGAGCGCGGCTGTTTTGCAGTCCTTGGATAAACTTGTTCAGGTGTGCAAACAGCGGATACAGCCCATGAGGATGAATGTGATTGTCCCACCACCAGCTGAAGCCGGAGCCGGCCAGCGAAGAGAGTGCACTGGTCCAGATACCGGTGTGCAGGAACTCTCCCTTCGGGTCAACCGATGCATCGGCCCCTCCGGCATCCACGCCGAACTCACCCAGATGATGTGGTTTGCGCAGTGATGCCTTGTTTTTTTGCTGCTCGAGGATCATCGCCGTGATATCGGCGGCTCCATAGTTGTGGGTTTGTATAATCTCTATCTCAGGCAGCGAATCTATAGGGCCCCACCCGTTGCTGTTCGCAAAACTGGTGGTGATGGGGTGCGCCCAGGGATCGATGGATCTCAGATGCCGCGCCATGTCTCGATGCCATCCGCGTGCGAGCTGTTGGATACGTTTCCAGTCAGTGACGCCATCTACTTCGTTCCAGAACTCCCAGCAGTATATGTGCGTCGAGTAACCCCAACGTGCGACGAGATACCTCAAGCGGGCAAGGTAGGCGTTGCGGACCGCGGGGTGCGTCCAGAACTGAGACGGATGACTCAGAGGACCGCCATTCTCTTTCCAGTATTGGGTGCGTTCGAACTCTCCATAAAACCCGTCTCGGATCCAGCGCAGCTCGCTGAAGCTGCTGATGGCCGGTTGTACATACAGGCCCAGCTGGTAACAACGGTCCAGGATGTAGTCCAGACGCCAGGCATTGGCCAGGTCAAACCGGCCCAAGCCCAGTTGTCCGTCAGCGGTGCGCGGGCGTTCGAGAGCGCACGTGACCCAGTGAGGCGCCAACCAGAGGCGAAACGCATTACATCCGGCTTTGGCATATTCAGGGAGCCAGTCATCGTAGTCGTAAGTGCCTCGCCAGCTGCCCCAGCAGATATTGGCGCCAACCGGCAGGAACAGCGACCCATCATCATATCGCAGCCGAGTGCGGTCGCGGGAGTCAACACGCACATATCCGCGACTTACGGGAAGGCGACTCGTCAACGTATGGGTATGCGATGGCATCCAATCACCATCCGATGCTCGCACGCCAAAACGCACTGTCCAGCGTCCGGGCAATGGCAGGGCAAACCGCACTCGCCATTCGCATGGCGAGACGGGTTGCACCTCCTCACGTGGTCCGTTCATTTTACGTTGGCAGTCTGCGTACCAAAAGGCGGGCACCGTAAAGTGTCGGCCGCGGGGCCCCTGCAGCACAGCATACGGAGCGCAGCTTGCCGGATCGAATGGATTCTCTGGCGTTTCACGCAAGACCAGTCGCCACTCGTGGCGTTCGTATGCCGGCAGATCGGCGCCTGTCAGCGGTTGGACAGACACCACCGTAAAACGCGTTGTCTGCGCCATTCGGGGCCTCCTGTCAGTGGGTGATGTCACACCATCAGCTCCTATTCTGCATCCGTCAGCCTGTCTCCTGCCGCTATCGGCTATCATATAACAGCTGGATCAAGTACCATACCGCAACGAACAGGATGACCCATATGCCCGAACCGACACCGTTTGACCTCAATCAATGCGCCTCCCGGCTTGCCTCTTTGCGTGAGAGCCTGCAGGTCGATACCGTGCGTGCGGAGATCGAGCGGTTGGAAGCGCAATCGATGGAGCCCGGTTTTTGGGACGACTCGCAAGCCGCGCAAGCGGTGATGCAGCGTATCTCCTCGCTGCGCCAAAGTATCGCCGGTTGGGAAGACATGCAGAAACGGGTGGAGGACCTGCGGGCGCTGGAAGAGCTGCTGGCAGAAGAAGACGACGAGTCACTGCGTGAAGAGTTCGAGCGGGAAGGCGCAGCTGTTGCGGAAGGGTTGGATAAGCTGGAACTGGAGACCCTGCTTTCTGGGGAGCATGATGCCTACAACGCGATACTGGATATCAATGCGGGCGCCGGCGGAACCGAGTCATGTGACTGGGCGTCCATGCTGCTGCGAATGTATTTGCGTTGGGCGCAGGATCACGGATACCGCACGGAGATCCTGGATGAAGTGCCCGGTGATGTAGCCGGTATCAAGAGTGTGACCGTCCGTATCGAGGGACGTAACGCGTACGGGTACCTGCAGTCGGAGTCGGGTGTGCATCGGCTGGTTCGCATTTCGCCGTTTGACTCCAACGCACGTCGTCATACATCGTTTTCCTCGGTTGATGTCGTGCCGGAACTGGAAGAGGTCGGGGATATCACGATCGCTCCCGATGATATCCGTATGGAGACGTTCCGCGCCAGCACGGCGGGCGGCCAGCATATGCAGAAAAACGAGACGGCAGTCCGCATCATTCATATTCCCACAGGCCTGGTAGTGACCTGTCAGAACGAGCGCAGCCAAGCCCAAAACCGCGAGTCAGCGATGAAGGTGCTTATAGCCCGGTTGGCGGAACGAGAGCGTCGCGCAGCAGCGGAGCGGCTGTCCGCATTGCGCGGTGATACGGCGCCGATCGAATGGGGGCATCAGATACGGTCTTATGTGTTTCAGCCATACTATATGGTGAAGGACCACCGGACGGAAGCGGAGACAGGCAATGTGCCGGGGGTGATGGATGGTGATATCGATCTCTTCATACAGGCGTATCTGCGCTGGAAGCATAAGCGCTCTGCTGGTCGCGACTAGCTGGCTGTCTGTCCCTGGGACATGCAACCCGGAGACGCTCCCGCAGCCTGCCGTTCATGTGGCAGACTCCAGCCTTGCGTGTCGCTCTGGCGAGTGCCTCATGGGAGCGTTTCTGGCGGATCTGCTGAAGGAAGCAACCCGTGCAGATGTTGCATTGATCCCTGCCGCAATGGTGCCGTCTTCAGACGCAACATCCTTCGGAAGCAGCGATGAGCTAATCCGGCAGTTGGGGGCGTTGCGCAGCGAACAGGTGGTTGTGCTTCCGATGTCCGGCTCAGTGCTGACCGCTGCACTGGAACGTTCGTTGATGCTGTATCCCCGTCCCACGAACGGCTTTCTGCACGTCGCGGGCTGTACCGTGACGTTTCGCCCGGATGGACCTCCCGGTAGCCGAGTGCTCAACATTCAGATCAACGCCCAGCCGCTGCAACCGGGAGCCATCTACCGGGTTGCCATGCCCGGAACTCTGGCGGGCGGAGCGTTCGGTTACTTTCGTTTCTGGAAACGCGACGCTGTCGAGAAGGGAAACCAGGAGACTGTTGCAGAGATCATCGCCAGGATCAAACCTGTAAAGGCCGGCCCGGTAATGGGGCGAATTGTTCCGGTTCCGGCGCCGGCGCCCAAGCCATGAAGAGTCGTTTGCCTTATCTGGCCATGTCCGCCCTGATGTTGGTGAATGGATGTCGGAAACCTGCCATCACATTCGATGCCGACCGCGCGTTTGCCGATCTCAAACGTCAGGTGGCGTTCGGCCCGCGTATACCGGGTACGGCCGCCTACCTGCGTTGTCGGCAATGGTTGGTTGATCAACTTGCGCAAAGTGGAGGCAATGTTCAACAGCAAGCGTTTACCGGCTTGGTAGGCGGCAGAAGAGTGGAGATGCGAAATGTGATTGCGGTATATCGGGCCGGCCAGCCCCGTACCGTAATGCTGTGTGCTCATTATGATACGCGCCCCTTGGCCGATCAAGCCGAGACCGCGAAAGAACGCGCCATGCCTGTTCCGGGCGCCAACGACGGCGCGAGTGGTGTCGCCGTGTTGTTGGAGCTGGCGCGGATGATCCAGGCTGCCCCGCTGCCCTACACGGTGGTCATTGCTTTGTGGGATGGAGAAGACACCGGTCCTGAAACAGACAATATGTTCCTCGGGTCGCGTTGGTACGCCAGGAAGCCGGTGGGACCGCGACCTGACTTTGCTGTACTGTTGGACATGGTTGGGGATGCCGATCTGCAGATCTACCGTGAACAGTTCTCTCAGGATGCGGCGCCATGGCTGGTGGACGCGGTATGGCGCTGTGCCAAGCGCGCGGGATATGAGCGCCACTTTGTCGACTCGGTGGGGTATGCGGTGATGGATGACCATGTTCCTCTGATCGATGCAGGCATACCCGCCATCGATGTGATCGACTTCCAGTACCCTTGGTGGCATACCCCGTATGATCTGCCGGAGCGCTGCAGCGCTGCATCGTTGAAGGCAGTCGGGGAAACGATGTGGACCTTTCTTACCTCTGAAGCCGGATCATTGCGGGCGCCCACACGACGGTAGACGTCAACGCAAGTGTTAGATCTTGTGGCCGGCCTTGTATCAAGGCCGGCCAGTCAGTATGAGCCTACCGGGACGGGATCGGGCCGTCGGTGCGGAACGGCGACGCCGGGAATCCGGCTCCGTTGTACAGGTTGACAATCGGATTGTTGGCCCAGCCATATCGTACGGCTTTGGGCTGGCGGATATCCGGATGCGAGACTTCGACGGTGTTACCCACGATGCGTGCCTGGGCCCATCGAAAACGCCCGTCCGGCCCGGCAATTGCCCACCCGGTGAGTGGACCGTCTTTTGCGATCAACCCGCCATCCGTATGGGTAAATTGGACAATGATCGTGTCACCTTTTACCCGATAGCCCGCGTAGACAGGCCCCTGATACGGAATCCGATCACCGTAGGCAATGTGGCGTGCCAGCATGGCCAGCCGTTGTCCCACCGGTTCTTTCCGGGGCGGGTGAATGTCGTTCGCATCGCCAGCGTCGGTTATCACCGCCAGACCGGTTTGAGGTGTGGTCATTGCGGTCAGGAGTTGAGCTTCGCGCAGTTCCGCCCATGTGCTTTCGCCCGGTTCCGGAAGCGCTGCCGTGAATGGAGCGAGCTGCACCATGAGGAAGGGAAAGTCCCCTTGTCCCCAATCCTCCCTCCAGTTGCGGATCAAGGTTGGCATCAGCGTGCGATAGGCGGTTGCTTCGAACGCATTGGATTCGCCCTGGTACCAGATCACACCGCGGATGGCATATGGAATCAACGGAGCGATCATCGCGTTGTACAGTCTGTTTGCGAGATTGGCCTTGACCTGATCTTCTCCCCAGATCGTTCCACGGAACTGGTCGCGCATGCGCTGATTATGGCCAGCGGCGCCGGTTACGTATCGGGCAGACATCCAGGCTTGTATGGTCGTGCCACCATAGGAACTGTTGATCAGCCCGATAGGCACTTTTAAAGACCGTCTGAGTTCTCGCCCGAAGTAGTATCCCACAGCAGAGAACCAACGGGCGGTGTCGGGAGTCGAGGGGGTCCAGCTGCCGGAGACGGATGTTTCCGGACGGATCGCGGAGTGTGGAGGCACGGTGAACAGCCTCAGTTGATCATCTGCGGCGGCCGCTGCATGCTCCTTTCCATTGGCTGCCGCCTCTAATGGAAACCCCATATTGGACTGACCACTGCAGAGCCAAACATCACCGATCAGGATATTTTTCAACAGGACAGGAGAGCTTTTACTTCCTGCTATCTTCAGTGTGTAGGGACCGCCGGCCCGCATGGGGGCAAGCCGAACCATCCACTGTCCGGAGCGCGCAGTGGTTGAGACACGTTGTCCATTGATGGAGACCGTTACGCGTTCCCCATCGTCCGCAGAACCCCACACAGGCACCGGCATTTCGCGCTGCAATACGGCTCCTTCCGTAAAAAGCGAAGCAGGCTTAACAGTGGCCTGTACGGTAGAATGACATCCTGCCGCCAGGAGCAGCAGGCCTCCCAGAACACCCAAACGCATGTTTCCCTCCAAGTGCAAGGGCCAGTCTGTGACTGGTCACTGGAAGCATACATCCCGCCTCCGGGCGTGTCAATAGACGGCCCGATCGGGGCAGGGTGCGAATCAACAGGCCGCAGGTTCCATCGAACCCGCGGCCTGAGTATCTGTGCGGCCTCTTACCCTTAGATAATGCGGCTAGCGAACATACCGGTTCAACCGGTCCACAAGTTGCTGTTTGGGCACCAGGCCCACCAGGCGATCGGCGATTTGGCCGTGATCAAACAGGATCAGCGTGGGAATGCCGCTGACGTTGTATGCGTTGGCCAGTACCGGATTCTCGTCCGTGTTGACTTTGACCACTTTGACGCGTCCGGCCGTCTCTTGCGCCACCGCCTCCAGAATGGGAGCGAGCATGCGGCACGGGCCGCACCAAGGCGCCCAGAAGTCCACCAGGACGGGCTGTTGGGCTTCCAGCACTTCTTTCTTGAAAGTGGCGCTGTTGACGTGGCCGACTGTACCCTGCGTGCCGGATTGTGTGCTGCTGTTCATGATCTCAATGCTCCTCGATTTTCCGGTGGTCCGGAGTGTCTGTCGCATTTTAGACACCGCACCGTCATCGGGGGATTCATAAAAAGACGCCGGCGCGATGGCGCCGGCGTCAACAGAATAGTTACAGATACGGTTTCAGTTTCCCGTGCGGTTCCCGGCTCTGTTACCTGCCCGATTACCTGGCCGGTTAGGTCGGTTGGCGCCAGCGCCCTGTCCGCCCTGTTGTCCGCCGCCCTGGCGCATACCCTGCTGCTGCCGATTACGTGTATTGGCGACGATCTCATCGAATTTCTTTTGCTGTTCCGCATCCAACACTGTTCGGATCTCTGCGAATGTATCGGTTCGCAGCTTCTCCATCTGCGCCCGGCGAGCTTGCGGATCCATATCCTGGTTGGCGTTCAACGCTTCCACTTTGGTGCGCTGATTTTCCATGATCCTGCGGACTTTCTCCTGCTGGTCAGCCGTCAGGTTGAGGTCACGCAGCATGAACATCACATCGCCACCCGGTCTTCCCATGCCTTGCATCATGCGGCGCATCTGTTGAGTGGCCTCTTCCATTTGTCGAGCCTGCTCTGGAGTCAGCACACTGGCGATCTTTTTCTGGGTGGCTTCCTGGATCTTTTGGATCTCCTGCTGTTCAGCGCGAAGCAATTCGGTGATCTTGGTCTTCTGATCTGCTGTCAACCCCAAGGTCTGTTCCATCCAGCCAATGCGCATCTGGATCGGGTCGAACTGACGGCCCATGCCAAATCCCATACCGGGCCCCATGCCTGGTCCCATGCCGCCTGGGGGCGGACCACCGGGTCCCGGTCCCTGTGCGAATGACGCACTGGCTGTCAACGCCACGATGGCGGCGACCATCCACTGTTTCATGTGTCTATCCCTCCATTTGGTGAGACCGGACCATTTGTGTGCCGGCTACACCGGTATGGACGCCGAGTCTTTCGGCGGGTTCAATGGGAACAGCCGCCCCGGTTGATTACCAGAGGGCGGCTGCTCGAGGATAAGCGGTGTTCGATCTGGAGACTAACGTTTGCCCGTGTTCTTCTTGGGGACGGATTTCGCGGCTGGTTTTGGCGCCGGTTTAGTTGCCGGTTTGACGGTGGTTTTCGGCGTCAGGTCGACCGGGGCCACTTTCGTTATGTTCATTCGATAGGTCATGTTCATCGCCATCTCGGTGGGAGCCGCGGGCTGCTGGGCGCCGGATGGCATGGACATGGTCATTTTCAGGTTCATGGTCATGTCACCTGAGCCGCCCAGCATCGCGCCTGTGGCCATATCGTAGCGGGTGAGCATGGCCATCTTCATGGCTCCGTCGGTTGTCGATACAGGCAGCCCGGCCGGCATGGCTTTAGACAGCGCTTCGGTAGGGAACTCAATGTCGGTCTGTATGGTTCCGATCTGAACGCCTTTCTCCTCGGTTACCGACTTCAGGCGGTGGACCGCTTTGAGGATGATCGACTTATCCTGTGGCATCGGTGTTTCGGTTGTCCACACATCGCCGACCTTGACGGGTTCTTCGGGGAACACGGCGTTTGCGGCGCCCGGCATGCCTGCTGCCGTCGGTGTCTGGATCTGGCCGGATAACTGCTCGAGTCCCTTGGCCTCCAACACGCGACCGCGCGAGTCTGTTTTCATCAGGATCACGGTTTTTTTGAGGTCATCCGGCATGGGCATCTCATTGCCCATCATCGTTAACTTCATACCGGTGAACTGCAGATTGCTGCTGAACACACCGGCCGCATCTACACCAGTAACTTTTTCCTGGTATGCCATTGTCATTTGCATGTCAAAGTTCATTCCCGTGCTGGCGCCCTGCGGAATGATCTCGCCACTGGCGTCCATCACGACCCGATACGCCTGTACATCGCCCACTTTGACGATCCGGCGCAGCGTCCAACTGTCCTGAGCGTATCCTGTGGCTGCGAGAACCACCACGGCCGCTCCAACCATCCACATGGTTGCCGATCTGCGGACATTGAGCATGTTGCGAACTCTCCTTCTCTCTAATTGATCATCCTGTGCGGGGAGTAGACGCATTGCTGCGCCAGTTATATGGACGTTCACCCGCGTGAGTTGTATCGATCCGGGAACTTAGCCTGATTATACTGCAACCCATAGAGGGTTTCTCCGTTCACACCAGTGCGCCGCAATTGTTATCATGACAGTGTGGGCGACTTGCACTCACCGTTTCACGGTCACATCCGGGCTGACTCAGCAGCGATCGCGTTATATTCCCTGGTCAGTCGAATTCCGTATGGCCGGACAGTCAGTTACGGCGCGCTTGGTCGCGCGCTGTCGCCGCGTCTGCCAGCACTGGTTGTGGGCAAGCTCATGGCGTCCTGTCCGCCGGACGCCCCCTGGTGGCGTGTCACTGGCGCGAATGGCGCATTGCTGATAGCCCGCAGAAGTCCACAATTGGCGGACGAGCAACGCGCCCGACTGCAGGCGGAAGGGGTGCAATTCATCAATCCGTTAACCGTTGATCCTCAGTGTGACATATCATCGTCACTGGAAGACGCGGGACGGTTTTCCTGGGGCTGATATCATGACCGATCAGATACGAGATTTACTGGTGGAGGAACTCAACCACCCGGTCCGGGCTATACGGACTGAGGCGGCGCGGGTGCTGGGTGAGGCGCTCACATCCGGCGCAATCAGCGCTCCTCCGCTGACGACTGAAGTGAACAATCATGTTCATACTTGTTACTCCTTCAGTCCGTACACGCCGACCGCTGCCGCTTGGTATGCACGGCAGGCGGGGCTGATGGCTGTGGGTGTGATGGACCACGACTCGATCGCCGGCGCGGAGGAGATGCTGGAGGCCGGTGCTTCGCTGGGGATCGCTACTACGGTTGGTTGTGAGATACGGGTCCGATTTGCCGATACACCGTTTTCCGATCGATTGATCAATGGTCCGGGTTTGACGGGAATTGCGTATATCGCGATCCACGGTATCCCGCGTCATGCGATTGCCTCGTGTGCCGAGTTTCTGCGCCCGCTTCAAGAGGCCAGAAATCGCCGTAATCGGGCCATGGTGGACCGATTGAATGCCCAGTTGGCTGCACAAGGGATCCCTGCGTTGGACTTCGATGCGGATGTATACGCGGCAAGTTGTGCGTCCGAAGGGGGATCCATCACCGAGCGGCACATTCTGGCTGCGCTTTCGCGGCGCTTTATGGACCTGCACAAGCCCGGCCCGGAGCTGGTGGAGTGGTTGGAGCGTCTGTTGGGTATCACACTGCCCGGATCGATCCGCGGATATTTGCTGGATTCACACAATCCGCATTACCTGTATGATCTGCTAGGTCTGCTGAAGGCGTATTACACCGATACGTTCTTTATACATCCGGATGATGAGGAGTGCGTGGACGTACGCGAAGCGATCGCGTTTGCCGAAAGTGTGGGCGCCATTTCAGCTTACGCGTATTTAGGGGACGTTTCCGAGTCACCAACGGGAGACAAGAAGGCCGAACAATTCGAAGACTCGTTTCTCGATGAGCTGATGGAGTGGCTCAAACATCTTGGCTTCCGGGCCATAACCTACATGCCGCCGCGCAACACCGTAGAGCAGTTAGCTCGGATATCTGAACTGTGCCAGCAGCATGGTTTCATGCAGATTTCGGGTGTGGATATCAATTCATCGCGGCAGCGCTTCAATTGCCCGGAGATATTGGATCCGCGCTTTGAACGGCTGATCACCGCCACTTGGGCGCTGATCGGTCATGAAAAGCTCAGCAGCGTATGGACAGGCAGGGGCATGTTCAGCCAACTGTCAGAAAGACATGTTCCATCTCTGGATGACAGATTGGAGCTGTACGCCCGGGTTGGGCGTATGCTGAATGTGGCTGAACCATTTGCCGTGCCGGATGTCATTCGATCCGTGTTCATTGCATGACAATTTCAAACCAGGCGAGAGCCGCCTGGTCGACAGGAGCGACAGCAGAATGCGCGTATTAGTTGCTGAAGACGCCATGACCGTTCAGGCCGCACTCCGTAAGGCGCTGACTGAGTGGGGGTATGACGTGGTGTATACCGCCGATGGTCGTCAGGCGCTCGAGTTGCTGTTGCAGCCCGATCCGCCTTCAGTGGCGATACTGGACTGGATGATGCCGGGAATGGACGGCGTGGACGTGTGCCGCGAACTGCGGCGACTGGCGCCGGACCACCCGGTGTACGTGCTGTTGCTGACTGGACGCGACAGTTCTGCTGACGTGGTGACCGGATTGGATGCCGGGGCGGATGACTACGTCACCAAACCGTTTAGACCAGAAGAGCTGCGGGCTCGCGTACGCGCCGGAGCGCGCTTGATGGAGCTGCAGCGGGCTCTGGTCGATAACCTGCACGCACTGGATGACAGCCGCAAACTGATTCGCCGCAGCGAAGAGCATTACCGTACGCTTGTCGAGGGCGCTCCCACGGGCATCATCTCTATCGACGCCAACGGTGTGATCCAGTCTGTCAACAATGCGTTCACCGGCATGCTTGGTGGCAGCGCCGAGTCATTGATTGGTAAGCCGTTGCGCGAGTTGTGGACCGGCCAGCCTGCTCAGACGGTTGTCGATTATGCATTGACAACTGTCATGGCCGGTGAACGAGCCGAGTGCACTGCCGAGTTCCGGCGCAGTGATGGCCATCGTGCGTACTGGGAGATGGTATTCAGCCCGTTTACAGCAGACTCGGACGAGCTGACGGGTGCGGTATGTATGGTTGTCGACATCACCACGCGTCATCAGGCTGAAGAGGCGTTGCGTGACTCGGAGCTGTGGTTCCGAACAATCGGCGATGCCGCTCAAGATGCGATTGTTGCCGTGGGACCGACCGGCTCCATCACGTACTGCAACCGGGCAGCCGAACGCGTGCTGTCGTATAACACATATGAAATGATGGGCATGCCGGCCTATCTATTGTTCACCACTGACCCCGAGTCCGATATCGCGTACCAGATGACCGTTGAATGGCGTGACACCGGCGAAGGCCGGCGTGTGGGCGATACCTTTGAACTGTCCTGTCTGACGCGCTCCGGCACGATGCTCCCGGCTGAAGTATCGGTGGCCACCGCGCGAGTGAAAGGCAGTTGGCATGCGATCATCGTGATCCGTGACATCACAGAACGCCAGGAACGCGAAAACCAGCGGCAGGAACTGATGCGCCAGTTGGAGTCCATGAACAAAGAGCTGCGTGACTTTGCGTTTATCGTATCCCATGATCTCAAAGCGCCGTTACGCGCCATTACCTCATTGTCAACATGGATATCGCAGGACTACGGAGACAGGCTGGATGAGGATGGACGCCAACAATTGGAGCTGATGATCCAGCGGGTTCGACGGATGAACCAACTGATCGATGGTGTGCTGGAGTATAGCCGTGTTGGCCGTATACGGGAAACGCCTGAACCCATAGATACCGGCAAGCTGGTGTCCGATGTGCTGGATCTGATCGGGCCTCCGGCGCATATCGACATCAAATGCGAAACGCCTATGCCTGTAGTGGTGTACGAGCCGACACGCCTGCTTCAGCTGTTTCAGAACTTGATTAGTAATGCAATCAAGTACAACGACAAGGAACAGGGCATCATCCGGATAGGCTGTGAAACCTGGAACGAGACAGGCGAATATCACTTCTATGTGTCCGACAATGGACCGGGGATTGCCGAGAAGGACCGGGAACGTGTCTTCCTGATCTTTCAAACACTCCAAGCGCGGGACGAAGTGGAGAGTACGGGCATCGGCCTGACCATCGTAAAGAAAATTGTGGAAACCTGCGGCGGCCGCGTTTGGATCGATGATGCGCCCGAGGGCGGCGCCCGATTTCACTTTACCGTGCGCATGAGCCCTGATGCCTGATGCCGGACGAGCCCGTATCGGATTTTGAATATCAGGTTTTCGCCCGTCGGATCGAGCGGCTGACGGGTTTGGACCTGAAGGCGTACAAGAGGCCGCAGATGGAGCGTCGTCTGCATCGGCTGATGGAGCGTTACGATGTGTCCGACTTCGGCGCGTTTGCCCGTCTGCTGGAGCGTGATCCGGCCGTCTTGCGTGTCTTTCTGGATTATGTGACCATCAACGTATCGGAGTTCTTTCGGAATCCGGAATACTTTGAATATCTGGAGTCGCAACTGCCCGAGCTGATCGGCTCGCGAGGGTTGAAGGCTTGGAGCGCCGGGTGCTCTTATGGTCAGGAGGCCTATTCCGTTGCCATCCTGGCGGAAGAGTGTGCTCCTGGACGGATGCATCATATCTGGGCGACCGATATCGATCGAGCCGGTCTGGAGGCAGTGAAACAGGCCCGTTATCCGGAGACGGACCTGCGTGCGGTGACGTCAGAGCGTCTGCAAAAGTGGTTTCTACGTGACAACGAGTACTATGTGGTGAAGCCGCGGTTGCGTGCGTTGGTTCAAGTGGCGCATCATGATCTCATGACCGATCCGTTCCCGGAAGGTCTGGATCTCATTTGTTGCCGGAATGTGGTTATATACTTTACCGAAGCGGCCAAAGAGACACTTTGGAAGCGATTCTCTGACGCTCTGCGTCCCGGTGGATTGTTGTTTGTGGGAGGAACAGAGCGCGTATTCCGCCCGGCGCGTTTCGGGTTGGTCCAGGAACATGCGTTTTTCTACCGACGCTCGCCCAGCGAGTCGACAGGAGTGACACAACATGGCTAAAGGCGTTCTGATAGTGGATGATGCGTTATTCATGCGTGTCACACTACGACGCATACTGGAGCAGGCCGGCATTACGGTCGTCGGTGAAGCTGTCAACGGCGAGGAAGCCGTGCGCATGTATCGGGAAATGTCACCGGATGTCGTACTGCTGGACATCACCATGCCCGTGATGGATGGACTGGAAGCGGCGCGCCAGATCCTGGCTGATGATCCGAAAGCCTCGATCGTTATGTGCACAGCGCTCGGACAACAGGACATCCTGAAAGAGGCCGTGATGCTGGGCGTCAGGGACTATATCGTCAAGCCATTTCAGCCTGATCGGGTGATAGAGAGTATCCGCAATGTGTTGCAGGTTTCCGGCTGAATGAAATCCGCTTACATCGATCCGTTCGTGCAAGCCGGACAGGAAGTCCTTGCGGTCTACCTCGGCCAGCAGCCGTCCCGCGGTGTGCTGTCGATACGGGGAAATGCCGCTACGGTTGCCCCCGTCAGTATAATGGCTCGCATCAACGGCGAGATCGAGGGTGCGGTTGTATACGGATTGAGTCTGGAAACCGGTCTGCGTTTCGCCTCGGCGATGATCGGTACACCGATCACGGTGATGGATGAACTGGGGTGGAGCGCCATCACCGAGCTGGCGAACATCATCACAGGACATGCGGCGCGACAGTTTGCCGACTCCGGCACACGCTGCGCTGTGTCGCCGCCCCAGGTCGTAGCCGGTCAACATGTGGAATTGGATGCCGGTTCCGCGCTGGTGGTGCCCTTGCACACGGATGCCGGCACCTTGGAAATACAAGTGGCGATGGGATCGTCTCCATCCCGATTGCCGCAGGCGCTCAGCGTGTACCGCGCGGCAGCCGAACACGCCGCCATACGGGTAAACGAATCATTACAGGCGCTGGGGGCTCAAATCGTGCGGATGGAGTTGCGTACGGTCGGCATCGTGCCGACGTCCAGCCTCGATCATGTCGCCGGCGCCCCCGAAGAGTTGGTCGCGGGTGTTTATATGCGTGCTCATGGCCGTCAACCGGGGCGTGCGCTGTTGGTGTTCCCATATTCCGGCGCGGTCGCGCTCTGCCAATCCATGACGGGACTTGCTGCTGCATCGCTGCGCGGAGATGACGATCTGTCTGAAAGTGCATTTAGGGAGTTCGGCAACATCGTCACCTCATCTTTTTTACTGGGCCTGTCAGAGACCCTTCAGACCACCATACTGCCCAGCCCGCCATTGTTCGCGTGTGACATGGCGGCTGCGCTGGTCGACGAGGTATTGTCGGATGGCAGCAGTTACAGTGAAGAGATGCTATCCATTGTGACCGACTTCTGGTCAGAGAACGGGGTCGTCGAGGGGATGTTCATGTTCATCCCGGAGCTTGCGTGACAGCCGTTGATCGCCCGCTGACACAGGTCCATGTCGGTATGGGCGAAATAGTCGCGTTGCGCCGGTCCGAGGTGGCGATCATGGCGTTGGGCATTGGCTCGTGTGTGGTCATCTGCGCCTACGATACGCTGGCCGGAGTGGCCGGTATGGCGCATGTGCTGTTGCCGGTCCTGCTGGGCAACTCACAGGAAGAATCGTCCCCGGCTCGGTCGGCGCCTCAAGCGGTGCCTAACCTGCTTGCACGCATGGAAGAGTTGGGTGCATCGCACCAACGTATCCGCACAGCAGTGATTGGCGGCGCCAGCCTGTTCAACGATGGAGGGAATGACATCGGTCGACGCAATATAGATGCTGTACTGACCACACTGGAGCAATGCCATCTCTATCCGGTAGCGCAGGATGTGGGCGGCCGAAAAGGACGGAGTGTGCGGTTTCATGCATCCACAGGTACAGTATGGCGCAGGACGGTGGGCCAGCCCGACAGTTTGTTAGTTGAATTGGGCGTGAGACGGAGGCAACCCAATGCATGATCAAAGCAAAGTGCGTGTGCTTATTGTCGATGATTCGGCTTTCGCCCGGAAAGTGATCCGCGAAGCATTGGGATCAGACCCCGGCATCGAGGTGGTGGGTGTTGCAACAGATGGGGTGGAAGCGTTGGAGCGTGTACGCACGCTGAAACCCGATGTGGTGACGCTGGACCTCGAGATGCCGCGTATGCATGGACTGGAGTTCCTGAGCCAACTGCTGCGTACTGCTCCAACTCCGGTTGTAGTGTTCAGTTCCACCACTACCGAGGGAGCCGAAGTCAGTCTGCGGTGTCTCGAGATGGGTGCTGTGGATGTCATCGCAAAGCCGATGGTCAAAGGCTTGCCCAGCTTGGATGAACTCGCCGGTGAACTGGCCTTGCGAGTCAAGGCCGCGGCCGGAGTCAACATGAACAAGCTGCTTCCTTTGCGGGAGCCCTTGCTGCCTCAGCCGCCCGTTCCGCCTGCAGTGCGCTCTAACACACCGGTAGTGGTGATTGCCGCGTCGACAGGGGGGCCGCGTGCTCTGCGGACGGTGCTTCCCGCGTTGGCGGTGCGCAGCGGCGCCGCATTCGTGGTGGTGCAGCATCTGCCGATCGGATTTACCCGTGTATTGGCCAGTGATTTGAACAAGATAATCGGAATGCCGGTCTGGGAGGCCGTCGATGGGGACTCATTGCGGCCCGATGCGGTGATGATTGCCCCCAGCGGGATGCATCTCAGCATTACTCGGGCGGGACGTGCGGAGTTGCGAGACGATCCCCCCATGTGGGGTGTACGGCCGGCGGCCGATGTGACATTCGCCGCTGCCGCCGCCGTTTTTGGGAGGCAGACGGTTGGTGTTGTGCTGACGGGTATGGGACGGGACGGCGCCCATGGTCTGAGTTTGGTGAAACAGCACGGCGGCATTACGATTGCGGAAAGTGAACGCACGGCTTTGATCTATGGGATGCCTCGCGCCGCATACGAGGCGGATGCGGTCATGCATGTTTGTGACCTGCAAGATGTGCCGGGACAGATCCTGCGTGCGATCGCGCAGATCCGATCTGCGCCATCCGGGAACGATTAAGAATCTTGTCGTGGGCTTACCGTACACGCTGGTGCAAGCTGGTCTGGAGAGGTGAGCTCACCAGATAACTCGGTTGCATCCGGCACATTGCCGGTTGACCTGTAGATGGCAGGCTGACCGCCACTCGGTCGTCCAATAACAAAAATCACCGCGGATTGGTGCCCTGTCTAGTTGCCCCATATGCTGGGAGAGCCGGACAACCGCATCGGTCCCTGATCCATGAGGGAGAACATGCTCGATGAACCAATACTGGACATTGACGGGAGAATGGGGGCAGCCTGTGTTAAGAGGCCCCGACGGGGTGACTCTCAGGCAGCCGGCCATGGTGGTGGTCTCTGAAGGCAAACGATTTGCCATGCAATACAGCGGTGAACAGGCCGGGTGGTATGTGCTCTCCGCAGGGGGCTGGATGGCCCGCGTACGGTTGGTTGGCGGAGGAGAATTCGCTGAATTGACGTGCCAGGTGCGATGTGCTGCGACGGGCGCGCCTCTCGACCGAGTGGAATGGAGCGCATCGGTGTCCGGTCCGTATTACGACCGTATTTTACGTAACGGCGCCGATATGGTCGACTATTCGGGGCTGTTGCTGCCCGAAACGGATACGGACAGCCACTGCATCGTGGGGTTGACCGATGCTGCGGGTTCACATGCGCTGGCGGTGGGGTTCAGCCGATTGGATGCGGCCTGGTGCCGCGTACATGTTTCCTGCGCTCAGGGGCGGATATCGGCGCTCACCGCGCAAGCCGATTATGATGGTATCCCATGGTCCACGGAATGGCAACCGGTGCCCTCGTTGTTGTTGTGTGCAGGCGACTCGTTGTGGGCGTGTCAGACCACCGTAGCCGACCAGATAGGGCGTAACCATCACGCGCGAACCAGCCGAACGAATGCCGGCTGGTGCAGTTGGTATTACTACTTTGGGTCGGAAACGGAACAGGACATCCTGGATGCGGTCGCTGAATTGAGTCAGGCCGGCTGGCGAGATGAGCTGCCTGTCATACAGATCGATGATGGCTGGAACAAACGAACGCCGGACGGTGAGCGGGTTTGGGGTGACTGGATGCCGGGCGCTAAGTTCCCACGCGGGATGAAAGCGCTGGCGGATGATATCCATCAAGCGGGCTTTCAGGCAGGCCTCTGGCTGGCGCCGTTCTCGGTGGATCCGGCCAGCAGGTTACGTGCGGAACACCCGGACTGGTTGGTCCAGAGCGATGATGGACCGGCCGAGTACTGGGGGGTGCATGCGCTGGATTTGACACATCCCGAGGCGTTGGAGTTTGTGCAGAACACGTTCGAGCGAGTGTTCGATGAGTGGGGATTTGACTACGTCAAGATCGACTTTCTGCTGCATGCCGTCCAGCCAGGGCGTCGGCGCGATCGCTCACAAACGCGGGTGCAGGCGTTTCGTGAAGGGCTGCGCCGCATCCGCCGGGCCGCAGGTGAACGGTATGTGTTGACCTGCGGATGTCCGGAAGGATTGGCGATCGGTTTGGCGGATGCCCAGCGTATCGGTCCGGATGTCTCCAGCCGCTGGTATGTCCCGATGGGACTTCCACACTGGCCTTATGGCAACTGCAGCGTAAAACCTGCCGCTGTCTATACGCTGGCGAAGCAATGGCAACACATGCGCTGGTGGCACAATGACCCGGATTGTGTGGTTGTCCGCGCCCATGGAAGTCCTACAGAAGCCGCCCAGCATGAAGGCGAGTTGGCTCAAGGTCCATATGGTCTTTCCGAACAAGAGGCCCGGTTGTGGGCGCGGTTGATCCGGATGTCGGGCGGCCTTTTTCTGTTGAGTGAGCGGATCAGCGATTTGGAGCCATCCCGATTGGAACTGCTGAAAGACGTGATGACGATGCGGACCCGGTTTGCCCGGCGGGTGGACTGGTACGAACACGCTCTCTGTTCCTTGTGGATTACCGACACGGAGGGAGATGCAGGTCTGGTCTCGATCAACCTTACCGATGAGGCCGTGCAGGTCACGGTGGATGGGCGCTTGCTGGCGGAGCTGAATGGACGCAGCCTGCGGTGCGATGAGACAGGGGCAGTCGCTTCCGTACAACCTGGACCGGTGGAGTTGGGGCAGGCGCCACCGCGTTGCCTGATGACTTGGAGACTAGTGTAACGGGTTGCCTCTCTGCAGGGCATGACGCACCGCTTGTGAAGCGCAGTACAGTCGACTGATTGATTGCGAAATTCAGGCGTCCTCGGAGGGTAGTTTGAACGCCCCTGGGTGATGCGTGGTGCTCATGGTGTGGCATGTCCGTTCGTGATTCGTTTCACACAGTTGACGTGCCGCTCATGCGGCGTCATAATGGGCCTGAGGTCCGCGGATGCAGTGCGTCTGCAGATCCTCTGTGACCGTATTGAACACGATTCAAATAGGAGGTTCACTGGACCATGCAGATCCGCAACGGTTGGATGCTGCGCATCGCTCCTGCAGCGGCCCTGTCGGCCATGGCCGGCCTGGGCGCAGCATCCCGTGCGTATGCAGCTGAGTCGGATATCGTTTTGCCCCCGTTCGGCCCCGCTGAGAACATGGTGCTGTACATCGTTTTGGCGTTCGCGCTGTTGGCCATCGCATTTGGCTTGTGGCTTCGCAGCACGACGATCAAACGGGGTGTCGGCACGGAAAAGATGCAGGACGTAGCCGCAGCCATTCAGCAAGGGGCGTATGCCTATCTCCGCCGGCAGATCATGACGATGATCTGGTTTGTGATCATCATCACCGGCGGTCTGATCGCGATGTACTGGCCGGTCTATGCCGGCAAGCCGCATCTGGCGGTGGGCATCGGCATCGCGTTCCTCGCTGGGGTCGCGGCGTCGTACCTGGCCGGTCTTATCGGTATGGATATGGCCGTCAAGGGCAACCTGCGCACGGCGGCTCAGGCGCTGACCACCTTCAAGGGATCACTCGAAACCGCGTTCCGCGCGGGCGCCGTATCCGGCATGGCTACGGTTGGCCTGGGTCTGCTGGGCGCGATCATCATCTTCATGATGTTCAAGCAGGACGCCATGAAGGTGTTGGTTGGGTTTGGTTTTGGAGGAAGCCTGGCCGCGCTGTTCATGCGCGTGGGTGGCGGAATCTTTACCAAAGCTGCGGATGTAGGCGCCGACCTGGTGGGCAAGGTCGAGGCCGGTATCCCGGAAGACGACCCCCGCAACCCGGCGACGATCGCCGATAATGTGGGCGACAATGTAGGCGACTGCGCCGGTATGGCGGCAGACGTGTTCGAATCGTACGAGGTGACGCTGGTTGCCGCAATCATCTTGGGCGCTGCGTGTGCGCCTCTCTTTGGTGAAGGCAGTATGGGCGTCGTCAAGCTGATCGTGTACGCCCTGTTGGTGCGCGCGGTCGGTGTTGTCGCCTCCATCGTGGGTGTACTTAGTGTCCGCGGCAAGGAAGACGAGAACATGAACCCGATGAAGCCCATCAACCAGGGCTTCCAGGTCAGTTGGTGGATCGCGATCATCGGCTTTGCGCTGGTGAGTTTCCTGTATATGCGCGATATCACCTTGGAGAACGGCACGGTCGTTCACTGGTGGCGTTTCTTCGCCGCTAACGCGGCCGGACTGGTGATGGCGCTCCTGATCGAGCGGTTGACCGAATATTTCACCTCCACGGAGAGAAAACCGGTCACCGAGATCGCGCACGCGTCCCGTACAGGGCCTGCCACAATGATCATTCAGGGCTTCGCCGTCGGTCTCGAGAGCTCTGTGTGGGCCGTTTTCTCCATCGTGATCGCGTTGCTGCTGCCGCTGTGGATCTTCCCGCCGGCCATGTTTGGTAACAGCACCCTGCTGTCGTTCTATGGTATTGCGTTGACCGGCCTGGGGCTGCTGGCCACCACCGGTTTCATTTTGGCGATGGATACCTTCGGTCCCATCAGCGACAACGCGCAGGGCATCTTCGAAATGTCCGGCGCCCATAAAGACGCTTCCACTCAAAAAGGGAAGCTGTCCGGCGAGCGCATCGTGGCCCGTCTCGACGCGGTGGGCAACACCACCAAGGCGTTGACCAAGGGGTTTGCTATCGCCACCGCGGTGGTGGCTGCCGTGGCGCTGTTCCACTCATTCGTGGAAGATGCGAAACTGCTCGAGCATGGCGGTTTGCCGCTGGATAAGCCCGAGTTGTTCATTGGCCTGCTGATCGGTGGCGCCGCTCCGTTCCTGTTCTCGGCATTCGCGATCATGGCTGTCGGCCGCTCGGCCGGTCAGCTGATCATGGAGGTGCGCCGTCAGTTCCGTGAGCGTCCGGGGATCATGAAGGGCACCGAGAAGCCCGACTATGCGGCCTGTGTGTCGATTGTAACCGCTGCCGCACAGAAGGAGCTGTTGGGTCCCGGCGTGTTGGCGATCGCTCTGCCTGTGCTGGTCGGTTTTGGCATGGGCTTTGGCAACCCGTACGCGGGTGCTCAAGCGCTGGGCGGATACTTGGCCGGTGCGATCCTGTCCGGTCAGTTGATGGCTGTGCTGCTCAGTAACTCGGGCGGCGCATGGGATAACGCCAAGAAGAAGATCGAGGACGGTCTGTTCGGCGGCAAGGGTACGGACGAACACAAGGCGGCCGTTGTCTGCGACACCGTGGGCGACCCGTTCAAGGACACCGCCGGTCCCGCGTTGAACCCGCTGATCAAGGTGATGAACCTGGTGGGTATTCTGATCGCCCCCGTGGTGATACAGGATATCGCTATGGGCGCCCGCCTCGTCGTGACGCTTGTGGCGCTGGCTGCGTTGATCTTCGCCGTCTGGTGGAGCAAGCGCAGCAACATGGAAGCCGTGATGAAGGCCTGACGGTCGTTCATCCATTCCAGTACGGGCCGGTGCGTCTGCACCGGCCCGTTGTCTATGATCCGGGGGCAGAGATGCTTTCATGTTACATACGTCCTCCCGCGTTGCGTTCGGGTGATTGGATCGGCGTGGTCGCTCCGGCAGGATTTCGCAGTCTGTCAGGGTTGGATCGGGGTATCAGACTTCTGGAGTCGGCAGGGTTTCGCGTCTGTCTGGGGCAACACATCCAGCGGCAATACCGGTATCTAGCGGGAGAGGATTGGCAGCGTGCGGAAGACTTGAACCGCATGATCTTCAACCCGGACGTTCGGATGATCCTGTGTGTCCGCGGCGGCAGCGGCTCTGCGCGGTTGATCGATCGGATCGCCTGGGATCGCCTGCGGTCTGATCCGAAGCTGCTGGTTGGCTACAGTGACATCACATCGCTGCATCTGGCATGCGCCGCACGTTCCGGACTATGTACTCTATACGGTCCAATGTTAGGAACCCTGTCGGACGGTATCGACGAAGCGAGCTGGCAATGGTTTCTACGCTGCATCACCAATCCGGATGGCGGTCCGGCGCCTTTGGGGGATGACCTATCGACAGTGCGTTCAGGGTACGCGGAAGGTCTACTGGCCGGCGGATGTGTCTCCCTGTTGTGCGCCGCGTGCGGAACGGCCGATGCGCTGAGCGGCGAAGGCAGACTGATTGTGCTGGAGGACGTGCACGAACCGCCATACGTGATGGACCGTATGTTGCTGCAGCTGCACCGAAGCGGCGTATTGTCGACTGCAGCAGGGATCATCGCCGGTGAGGTGACCGACTGGAGGCATCGATTGCGTGTTGAGACGCCCGATTGGGCCATGGACGCCGTTTGGATGGATGCGCTTTACCCGATAGCTGCGCCGTCTCTTATAGGCGCAGCCATCGGTCACGTGCGGTCGCCATTTGCCATCCCGCTGGGAGTTCCTGCGGCTCTGGACGCTCAGCAGAAGCGTCTTTATCTGAGCTGTGGAGCTGTTAGCTGAACTATCCGCAACCCTGATTGCTGCCGCATCCGCCTCCGCAGGAGCTGCAGCCTGCATCATTCGGGTTCTCGATGCGGAACCTGGGCTGACCGTCCACCTCATCCACATCGATGGTGCTTCCCGTCATGCGTGTGAGGCTGTCGGGATCGATCAGCACCGTCAGGCCGTCCGCATCGAACGCGGTATCATTGTCTTCGCGACTGTCCGCGAACCCCATGCCATATTGCATCCCGCTGCAGCCGATACCGGCCACCCACACACGCACCATCGACTCCGGGTGGCCGTGCTGTTCCCGTATCTCCAGGATTTTCTTGACTGCATTCGCGGTTAGGGTGATCATGTGTCACTGTCTCCTGATTTATGCTCCAAGTCCGCTTGCGTTTCAGCCTTGCATTCCGTCTGGCGGACCTGCGCCTATAGTATAGCCGGTGACTGGCACATCTGGTTGCCCGAAGAAGTATCCTGGTCTCAGAACCGGGCGGACTGCGGGAAATGATGGCCATGATTTCATTGCCTCGATACATGCGTCACAATCTAATCGGAAGGACGGCTGCGATTGACGACCAGCACCCGTAGCACCTGCATGTAGCGGCTAAGGAGCCAGAGCATGAACAGCAAAAAAGCGAACGACTGGCTCGTTTTCTCTTATCGCTGCGGGTTTGGGATGCTTGGACTGGAAGTCGATAACTCCACGTCGTGGATGACTCCGGACAGGCAGCCAGATGGGCGCAGTGAATCTCAAACTCATCAACCGGACCCGCGCTGGATCACGGATTGATACATCGCGGATTTGTAGCAACCAAGGATAATGCATGAACGCTAGTGATCACGAATGGATCGACTGCTCGATGCCTGTCAGTTCGAGCATGGCTGTGTACCCGGGAGACCAGCCGTTTATACGCACAGTCAGTCTGACTGTCGATGTTGATGGCTGTGAGCTCAGCAGTATCGCGTGCTCATCACATTGCGGGACGCATGTGGATGGCCAGCGGCATTTCGTTGCGCACGGGATGGGGGTGGACGAGTGGCCACTGGAGAGGCTGATGGGTGATGCGTGGCTTGTGGATGCCCCGATATCCGGTGAGGTGACTTCGGCCGTTTTGCAGGATGTGCCCCTTGAGGCGCGTCGGCTCATTATCCGTACACTCAATACCCCGTCAGGCAGCCTGAAGACCGGTGTGCAACATGCCTGGTTGGGTGTGGATACGGTCCGGTGGATGCTGGAACGCGACATCTGGTGTGTGCTTTTTGATGCCCTCAGCGTGGAGGGACCAGACACAGATTGGCAGGTGCATCGGGAGCTGTTGACTGCCGGTGTGGTGCTGGTGGAAGGAGTGGTCATGGACAATTTGGAGCCCGGGTGGTGGTGGGTTTCATGCTTGCCTCTTCGGATTACGCATGGAGATGGCGCACCGGCCCGCGTGGTGATGCGCCGAAGTGGAGGCAGCCCATGCGCGCGTTAGTGCTTTTGTTTCGTGTACAGGCGCTCTCCATAAGAAACGGCATTCGCTCGATCCCACCTGATCGGTTTTGGGGGGGCGTGCTGGTGTTCTGGCTGCTGGGAATGGGACTCTGGGCGGCTGTTCTTGGGTTGATCGGCGTGATGCGCTCAGTGGAACCCGGTGATGAGGCGCGAGTGGTCCATCAGCTGTACTATCTGTACTTTTTGTTCATGCTCACCAGCGCGCTGCCGCATGCCGTTGGGAGTTTTTTGATGTCGCGGGACTATGAACTGCTGATGACGTTGCCGTTGCGCAGCAGCGACGTGATCCGCGCCAAGCTGTTGCAGTCTTCGCTGGGCAATGTGGCCCAGCTGGTGCCGATCATACTGGCGGGCGTTTGTGCCGTGGGCGTCTATTACCATCTGAGTTTCGTTGACTGGATGATCATGCTGCTCTCGATCATACCGTTTTTGGTCATTCCGGGGCTGCTGGTTGCTGCGTTGGTGGTGTTGATCTGGCTGCGATTTGGATCCGGATCGGTGCGTAAGATCAGCCTGATCGGCAGCCTGGTGCTGGGCGGTCTGGTGATGTGGGAGGTCGCCTCGCGGTTCACCGGTCTGCAACTGAGCTACCGGCCCGGAACAGGATTCGAATCGGCCGTGTGGCGTGTTCCTCAACCTGCGCCCTACACATATTGGCTTCCGTCCGGATGGTCGGCCGAGTCGGTGGTCGCGTTGGCGGCAGGCAACACGCAGCTGGCCTGGTCGGGGGTGGCCATGTCCTGGGCTATGTTGGCGGTGTGCTGGTTGATGGTCTCCTACTTCGTCGTTCGTGCCTTCCGAAAGACCGGTTTTTTTGCTGGCGCAGACCGGATGGCAGCGGTTGCGGTAGGCACAGGACGGGGGCGTGCACTGAGTCCATTTTGGGGAATAGCCCGCAAAGACCTGACAGCCATGTGGCGCGATGACGTGTTGATCGGTCAACTGTTGATGCCGCTCTACCTGATTGTTGTGCCTCTGGTGATGCGCCATCGGATCGACCCGCAAAACACCGATCAGATCTTTTTCTTCTCTTCGGCGATCATGGTGGCGGTGCTTTATATTCAGAACAGCATTATCTCGCTCAGTTCCATCGGGTTTGAAGGTCGCGCCTTCTGGTTGATCCGCACAGCTCCGCTGGATCTGCGCTGGGTGCTATGGAGCAAGGCGCTCACCGCATCTATCTACACCATTGCGACCTGTTGTATACCGTGGACGACGTTTTCTCTGTTGTTCCGGTGGTCCGTGTACGAATGGCTCGGTGGCCTGGCTGTGATTGTCTGGGCGTGTGTCTCTTTATGCGCGTGTGGCGTCGGTCTCTCAGCGGCGTTTCCCCGTTATGTGGTGGAGAATACCGGGCAGCGCGTAAGCACTGCTGCACTGCTGGCTGGGTTTACGGTCTACTCGATTCTGACCATTCTGGCTGTGGGTTTGGGGTTCCTGATGGCCATCGGATGGTACCGGGGTGTCGGACATGCCGTGGTGGCTTTGGAAGGGCTGTTCCTGCTGGCCATCGGTCCATTGGTGGGGGCAATCTGTATCGGATGGGGTGTGCAGCGGCTCGCGAACGACGACTGGCGGTTCTGAGCTCTATGCGGCTTCCTGTATTATGAAACACGGGTGACATACCGACCGTGAGGGAGTTTCCATGACACATCGCCGCCGCCTGATGCGCCGTACGTTATTGGGCCTGCTGATCGCACTCGTGTTGATACTGGCTGCAGTGGCTTGGACGCGCATCTGGAATCCGCATGCGATCCGTGAGTCGAACATCGACACCAAAGGCTGGTTGCTGTATACGCGGCGTGACGGCGAGAAGACCGAAGTGCGCGTGTATAACATGAACGATGGCTCGGATCGGGTCTGGAATCCCAGTCGAATGTCGCAGAGTTATCCCGTGTGGTCCAGCACGGGACGTCTGATCGCGTGGATCGAGGATGTGGAAGAGTCGATCCCGATGTCCGATGGACGGGCCAGTCTTAACGGTCAACTGTTTATCGCCACCCCTGACCTGAGCAGCCGTCAGCAGCTCACCATCGGGCAGGGCGCGAAGACCTCGCCGATGTTCCTCCCCGGGGATAAAGCGATTATCCTGCTCAGACAGGGGCACGTGGTGGTGGCTCGTGTAGGGGAAAATGATGCACAGAAGATCCTGCCGCCGGCTCATCTGGTCACCCAGTGGAACAGCGCTTCCGGAGGACGCGGAGTGTTATTCGCGGATCCGTTTCTGGATCAGCAGACACGGGTGGTGTATGCCGTGCAGCGCGTCGAGAACGTCGACCAATTAGTGCGTTATGATCCCAAGCAGTCGGATGGTTCGTTACCGGTAGGGGACGCCGCCAGCCTGCAGGCGCAAATTGCCAGCTCACGTCCGGTGACCTTGCTGGCGGCCGATCGAATACATACCACCCCCAATACAGATGGTACGCGCCTGTATGTGAGTGTCGCAGGCGAGGGTGATACAGGTGCGCTGATCGCAGAGATGAACCTGGTGACTGGCGCTGTGACGCCATTGTGGGAGGGGAAGGGGCCCTTGATGCCGGGACGCTTAACCTGTGTGCCCAACAGCGCGACACTGGCGATCGAGATGGGCATTTTGAAGGATCGCAGCTGGACACCGAAGGGCATCGCGGTCCTGGCGCCGGGGGACAACGAACCCCGACTGGTGGTCAAAGGACGGGCAGAATCACCTTCCTGGTCGCCGGATGGCGCACAGATGGCGTATGTGGTGTATGATACTAATGGCGAGCGCGAGATATGGGTGTGCCACGCGGATGGCAGCGCACCGCGCCGACTGATCAACGGTCGAGGTGATTGTTATGCTCCGCAGTGGTCTCCACATCCCTGAGATAATCACTCCATCCTGTGGGCCCGATGCGGTCGACACGTCGGACGAAGTACCTAGTCCTGTGGTCGATCCTCGGTCCCGGGTTGATCGCCGGAACCGCAGATAACGACCCCAGCGGCATTGCCGGTTACTCACTTGCCGGCGCTCATTACGGCTATTCACTTCTCTGGATACTGATCCCGGTATTCCTGGCGCTGTTCCTCTGTCAGGACATGTGCGCCCGTATGGCCGCCGTCACGGGTAAGGGCCTGGCGGACCTGATTCGCGAGCGGTTCGGCGTACGGGTGACCCTGCTGGCCATGGGTACTCTGTTGGTGGCCAATCTGGCCACTACCGTATCCGAATTTGCCGGGATCGTCAGCGCGACGAGTGTTCTGGCCGGGGAAGCGGCCCGCTGGGTGGTGGTGCCTGTTTCGGTGGCTGCTTGCTGGTGGCTGATTGCCCGCGGCGACTACAAGCGTTTTGAACGGATCCTGATCGCGGGTGCGGCTGTTCTTCTGGCGTATATACCGTCGGCATTTCTCGCCAAACCGGATTGGTCGGAAGTCGGCCGTTCGCTAACCCGTATACAACCACCAGCCGGCGGGTTCAATGCGGAAAGTGTGATCATGATCGTACAGATCATTGGCACGACGATCACCCCATGGGGTCTGTTTTACATCCAATCGGCCATGCGGGACAAGGGAATCCGGCTGCGTGAAATCGGTTTGGCCCGGGCCGACGTGGGTGTGGGATCGTTCTACACGGTGTTTATCGCGTTCTTTGTGTTGATTGCCTGTGCGGCAACGCTCTATGTATCCGGGATCCGCGTGGAAGATGCCGCTCAGGCAGCGGTCGCACTGGAACCGGCGGCGGGGCACCTCGCCCGTTTTTTGTTCGCGTTTGGATTGCTGTGTGCCGGTTTATATGGCGCGATTATCGTGCCCCTGTCCACATCGTATGCCGTTACGGAGTCTCTGGGAACCGAATCCAGTTTAGGAAGGCGTGTGGCCGAAAGTCCTCTGTTTATCGGTCTGTACCTGACCCAGGTGGTGGTAGGCGCTGCCATCGCGTTGTCACCGGGAATGAACCTGCTGTGGCTGATCATTCTGCCCAATGTGGTCGGTGCGGTACTGCTTCCGATCATCCTCGTCATGATCTATCGGCTGGTGAACGATCGGGCGCTGATGGGTGAACATGTCAACACACGGTTGTATAACGCATTGGCCATGCTGGTGGTGTCCACTCTGGTGGTTTTGAGCGTTGCCATGCTGGTGATGCAGTTCGTATAATGGAGTCGCGCTGTCAGTGGGCCGGACGGCCGCTTCGTCAGTCGGAGAGGAAAGTCGGGGCTCCACAGGGCACAATGCCGGATAACGTCCGGGAGGGGCGACCCTACGGAAAGTGCCACAGAGAACAGACCGCCGGTTTCGGCCGGTAAGGGTGAAACGGTGCGGTAAGAGCGCACCGCATGCGCGGTAACGCAGCATGGCAAGGCAAACCCCATTGGGAGCAAGACCCGGTAGGGGGGCGATGAGGTGGCCCGCCAAGCCCCCGGGTGTGGTCGCTAGAGGCGTCGGGTAACCGGCGTCCCAGATGGATGGCCGTCCTCCCGTCAGGGAGACAGAACCCCGCTTACAGACCCACTGCAGCGCATCGCTCGGGCCATCGCAACACTACACCTCATTGGGTTCCCGTCGCCTGTTTGAATACCTATGGAATATTGTGGTTGAATGTGGATGAAAACGGCGTCACGGTGCGCCATTCAACAGGAGTAAACAGATGGCTCATATCAACGCAGAGATCGAACGCCTTCTGAGCCGGGTAGCCGCATGTGGCCACGGAGACAGCCCTTGGATGCGCCGGTTAATTGGCCAACTGCGGTTTGCTTGGCATTTTGCGTCCGTTTTTCCTGAACAAACCAACGAATGGCGCGCACTGGTTCGGGATTGTGCTGCACGGATGATAGAGGCACTCCCATCGACTGCTCCGGCCGACCTGGAGACTCTAGTGCTCCAAGCGGAAACGATCTTGGCTCCTGTGGGGCAGATCGCAAAACAGTACACCGTTCATTGCTGTGGGCACGCGCACATCGACATGAACTGGACCTGGCCGCTTTATGAAACGGTTGCGACGGCACACGACACTTTTACCACCGTGGACCGGCTGATGGAGCGGTATCCGGGAGTTACGTTCGCCCAGAGCCAAATCAGCATCTATGACATGATGGAGCGTTATTGTCCGGAACTATGGTTGCGCATTCGCGAGCGCATACGTGAAGGCCGGTGGCATGTGACAGCAGGTTCCTGGGTGGAAGGCGATAAAAACATGGCATCGGGTGAAAGCCTGGCCCGGCACATGCTCTATTCCAAGCGGTGGCTCAAAGACCATATGGAACTGCCCATCGATGCGGTGGCCATCGACTGGATGCCGGATACATTTGGCCATCCCTGGACGATCCCGTCGATTCTCAGGCAGGGGGGCATCCGCTGGTATTATCGGTGCCGACCTGAACATGGCCCATGGATCTGCTGGTGGGAAGGCCCGGATGGACAGCGCATTCTGGTGTTCCGTGACAAAGGCTGGTACAACGCTGAAGTCGAATCGGAGATCATCACCAACCATTTCTGTGACTATGTCACCGAGAACGGCCTCAAAGACATGTTGTGGATATATGGTGTGGGGGACCACGGAGGCGGCATTACCATGCGCCATCTGGAGATGATCGAGACATTGAACAGCTGGCCGATCTTCCCGTGTCTGGTTCACTCATCCCCGGAGCGTTACTTTACGATTGTCGAGCGCGAGGGGGCCAATCTGCCTGTACACTGTGGCGATTGGAACACGGTGTTCGAGGGATGCTATTCGTCGCAGAGCCGCATCAAACGGATCAACAGGCGGTCGGAGACGTTGTTGCCGGAGGCGGAATGGCTGGCCTGGTTGGGAAGCTCGTTGTTGGGGATGGAGTACCCTCAAAAACAGCTCGAAGACGCTTGGCGCCATCTGTTGTTCAACCAGTTCCATGATATCCTGGCGGGATCCAGCGGTCATGGGGCTCTGGAAGAGGCGGAGATACGTTTCCAGCAGATCGAGGCGATCGCCGGCGCCGTGAAGATGCGTGTATTGCGTCAACTCTGCGCGCGGATAGACACCACATGTGGAGGGCGGTTTGTGCAGGCTCAGGCCTGGGCGCAATCGCTGGGAAGGGGAGCGGGTGATGTGCGCCTGCCGGGAACAGTTTCCAGCTGGAGCAGCGGCCAACCCGATGTCGAGGCGCTTGTGGTTTGGAACACCCTGCCGTTCACCCGCTCGGAGGTGGTGGAAACCCGTATCTGGAACCGCAACTGGGCGGCGGAGCGGATCGTGGTAACCGATGACAAGGGATGCAGCGTTCCGGCTCAGGTTACCGGAACCGGCAATGACGTAGGACACCTGGCGATGAATATCGCCTTCCCCGTTGTCGATGTTCCGGCTATGGGCTACCGCACTTACTATGTGCACACACATGACGATCCGCTCCAGACCGATGGCGGCGCGTGTTATGAAAATGAGCAAACCATTATGAACAGCCGTTGGCGGGTGACGATTGATCCGGCGACGGGAGGGATTGCGCATCTGATCGACCGTCGAACAGGAGAGGACTGGGTTCCCGAAGGCCAAATACTGGGAAGACTGTCGTTGCATCACGAAACCCCGCATTTGATGACAGCGTGGTGTCGACAGGCGGGGTGTCCTGGCACGCCGTTGACGGATGGCGTGGTGATCGATGAGACGGATCCGCGGGATGCGCGCAGTGGCGACTCACTGGGGATGGTGACATCCATGCGACACGCCCAGCGTGGACCAATCCGTGTGGCGTATCGCACGCTTCACAGAATCGGTCGATCCAGAGTACGGCTGGAGGTTGCGCTCACCGAAGGCAGTGACTTGGTGGAGCTCAACGTATCGATGGAATGGCGGGAGATGGGATCACCGGATACCGGGGTTCCTGTACTCACGATGGCGCTTCCGTTTACAGTGGATCAGCCGGTGTTCCGAACCGAGATCCCATTTGGCGTGCAGGAACGGCCCACTGATGGATCGGAAATCCCTGCTTTGCGTTGGGTGGATGTATCCAACGATAGGTGCGGGGTGACCGTGGTTAACGACAGTCGATATGGATACCGGGTGGAGTCGGGAGTGCTGCACGCCACAGTGCTGCGATGCAGTTACGATCCCGATCCGGCGCCCGAAGTGGGCGAGCATTTGGTGCGGTTCGGTGTCGCGCCACACCAGGGCGCATGTCGTCCCGATCAGGCGACCCGATTGGCGCAGTGTTGGGCGCAGCCGTTGGCGCCGGTGGGCGCCGATGTGCATAGCGGAGAGCTTACTGGATCGGGTTCGTTCCTCGCCATCGAAGGGGGCACGGTGGCCTTGTCGTCCGTCAAGCGGGCGGAAGACCGCGATGCACTGATTTTACGCCTATGGGAGACTTCCGGGGCCTTAACAGAAGCGGTGATCGCCATGCCCGGCCTTCCTGATGGAGCGTATATATACCGGACTGTGGATTTGCTGGAGCGGCCAATTGGAGATGCGGAGCGCGTGCCTGCGGATAAAGTGATTCATTTAACCGTGGATGCGCATGCGATTGTCAGTTTGGCCGTTGAGCGGATTCAATAACAGAAAGATTTCCTCCCTGTTGCCTGACGTGATCCTGCATTACATCAGGCAACAGGGAGGGCTGCTGATAAGTGGACATTTTGCATGCGCCGCTTACGCAATGAGTGTCCTCTCGACCCGTGCGAATGGAGCGTTGTGTTTTTGTGTGCCGGTTTACTGCAGTAGGTAGTTTCGCAACCCCTTGCTTTTTGCTGCGTCTTTCAGCTTGCGCATCGCCTGTGCTTCGATCTGCCGGACGCGTTCCCGTGAAATCTTCAGCGCTTCACCGATCTCCTGCAGCACCTGTTCATCCTGATCGCCGTATCCGAGGCGGCGTACAATGACCTGACGTTCGCGGTCGGTCAGGACGTTGTTCAGCAGATCATCCAGGACTCTGCGGCGCTCGAAGTCCAGCACCATGTCTTCAGGGTCTCGGACATTGTGGTCATGAATCAGAGATCCCAAAGAGGTGTCTTCCTCCTCGCCAACCAGCATATCCAGCGAGAGCGGCTCTTGTCCTGCCTGCTGAAGCTGCATGATTTTTTTCGGGGTGACCTCCATGGCCTGCGCGAGCTGTTCCAAAGTCGGCTCGTCGCCATACTCGCGGCGTAGCCGTTCACGTTCTCTTTCCAGCCGCCGCAACAGTTCAGCCACATGCGCCGGCACCCGTACCGTTTTGGCTTTGTTATCGATGGCGCGTCCGATGGCCTGTCGAATCCAGTGGGTCGCGTAGGTGCTGAAGCGATATCCTTTACCAGGATCGTATCTCTCCACGGCGTTCATCAGGCCAATGGCGCCTTCCTGCACCAAATCCTCGAATGGCACCAGTGTATTGCGGTAGTGTTTGGCTATGTTCATCACCAAACGCATGTTCGCTTCCACCAGCTTCTGTTTGGCGTCGTTTTCTCCTGCGCGCGCCCGAGTAGCCAGTGAGATCTCCTGTTCGGGAGTCAGCAGTCCCGTCTTCGTCAGCTTGTTGAGCAACGAAGGCGCTTCACTGGAGGAACCGCGCCGCGGACCGCTGGTTAAATTGGCTGCAGATACGACACGCTTCGGCCGTGCCTTGGTTTCGCCACGTTTTTTAGGATTTGTTGTCATATATTTGTCTTACCCTGAGATCAGATATCGGTTGGATCAATTGCATTCATTAGCGCAGATATACCGATATCGATCACCTTCTTCATTGATCTCGATCGATGCGATAGCCCCGCAACGTGGACATGTAATCTCATCCAGACAGAGAAGTATGTACGTGCTGCGGTATTCCGAGTTGATATAGATATCGTGCAAGATCCAGCCTTGCTCTAACAGATCATTTACGATCTGCTTGCGCACCTCCGCTACACGGCGTACCTGGTGCATGTTGATATCGGTAAAGGTGTCGTTTGGCTCCATCTTGGAAAAGTTTACCCTACTCTGCTGACCATCCAGACGCAAAAAAAGGGCCGGCTGGGCCGGCTTATTTGACAAATTCTGGCGTTATGGTCAGCGATTGAGACGCCGGGCCCCTACGTACGTGCGCTGGTAATAGCCGGTATCCAGCCGCTCGTAACGGACGCTCCCTCCAGGACGATTGGCGTGGATGAACCGACCATTGCCCTCATATATTCCTACGTGAGAAATGCCCCGACCGTTACAGGCAAAAAACACCAAATCTCCCTTTTTTAGTTCAGACTTCGGGACAGGAACGCCCTTGGTATATTGGGCTCGGGCAGAGTGGGGGAGGTTTACCCCTTCCGCGGACTTCATCACGTACCGTGTGAAGCCCGAACAATCGAACCCGTTGGGGGATGAACCGCCGGAGCGGTACCGGGTGCCCAGATGACGGCTGGCAATCTGCAATACGCGTCCATCCGGACTGGTGCGTTTATACGCCGAACGATCGATGGATGCTGTTTGAGAATGTTTGACCGGATGAGCGGCAACAGTCTTGGATGCAGTCCGAGATTTTGCTGTGGATGCTGTCCGGAGCACCGCAGGAGATTGCCTTTTTACCTGGCGTACCGGGGTTGGTGCGGGAGCCGAGCCGGTAACAGACACGTATTCGCGGCTTACCCAGCCCATCTTGCCGGAAGGCAACTTCACCTGAGCCCAGCCGTTCTTGACCGAGGTCACCAGCATGTACTGCCCCTTGTCCACCGCGGTGAGCATGCGAGCGGATCGATTCGGCGCGACTCGGACCGACAGTCGGTCTACCTTGGCGAATCCCTTGTTCCGCATCGATACCGGGACGGCTACCGCACCGGTTTTCGGGATCTTCAATGTCTGGCCGATTTGAAGGCGGTCGGGACGGGTGAGATGGTTTAGAGAAGCAAGAGCTTTGGGTGTTACCCGATAATGGGCGGCGATGGTGTCGATCGTCTGTCCGGCTTGAACCCGGTGGATGGTGGCGTGAGAGCTGTGCGAGGCCAGTAAGAGACCACATAAGGATATGGCGAGCTTGCTGGTTAATCGCATGCCGTCAGGCTACCTCCTGGGTTGATCGGTTTGGTTTATCGATTCGGAGACACTGCGCCTCTCTGTCATTATATCGGTAAAGACGCTGTGATTTCCGTAAGGTTTCCCACAGAAATGCGGAAAGACGGTGTCTTTTTGTGAATTCCACTCAGTTTTCCGGGATGTAAGCGTCCAGTAACGTCTCGATGTGCGCCGCGCAGGCGCTTGCTGCCGCCTGGTCCTCTTGGGCAATATAGGCACATCTGGCTGCGTTGTAGGCGTTGATTGCCGGTATGATGGCTCCCAGTGACTCCAGAGCTTCAGCGTGGATGCGGTAGGCATGCGCGCTTACAGGGTGTTCTTCGCGTGACGCGATATCTCGCATGGCCTGAGCACTCAGCTCACAGGCGATGTCCGGCTCGGACTGTTGGAGGCAGACCTCGGCGCGTCCCAGCCGGGCATACGCCATGCCGATAGATGGGATGAACGAGGTGTTGAACAGACGCTCTGCCTGTTCGAAGTGGAAACGGGCGTCGTCGAGCTGCCCAAGCAGCAGTGAAGAGCGTCCTATCTGAAGATGACATCCAGCGCGCGCTTCCTGGGTATTGACTTCCGACTCCAAGTTGCGCAGCGCCTGTTTCCACTGATTGATGGCTGCTTCAAACCGTCCGCTGACGAAAGCATCGCGAGCCGCCTGGAAATGGCGGAGGATGACTGCACTGACTGGTTGTGGATGCGGTTGGCTCATAGGAATGCCCTCTGTTCTTGGGCTATTAATAGTGTATCATGTGCCTTCAGATACCGCCGGTTCATTAACGCGCCAGAGCGTGATCAGACCCATCAGCGCCCAGATGCCCAGAGAACTGAGCGCCCATCGCCAACCGGCGCCGGCGGATAGTGTGGCATTGATCCGATCGGCAACCGGTCCCATCAACAAAGGGGCGAGTACTTGCGGCACTGTAAATGCCAATCCCCAGACAGCCATGACGGTGGCTGCCATTCGGCGCGGCGTAAGGGAGCAGGCCAGAGCCCAGTCCACTGCGCTGAACACCCCCCATGCAGCGCCGAAAAGGCAGGCTGCCATGAACAGTTGTGGTACGGAATGCAGCAATAGGAAGCCGGCTGAGGCGATTACAAGCAATCCGCCTGAAGCACCAAGCAGCCGCTTTCGTGGGTAACGGTCGGCCAGACGCCCTGCCGTTCCGTTCACCGCCACCGCGCAAAAGATGGCCGTCTCGAACAGCGCGAGTGTGGTGATTGGCGTGCGGGAACCAACCCCCAATGTTTGGTCCACGTAAAAATAGAGAAACGTCAGTACCGTGTAAAATCCGATATTGAAAAAAGCGCGGGACAGCACCAGCCAGCCGAATGGGCCCCGCAGCACGGACACAAATGCCAGGCGTTCAGGCCCGTCAGCCGGCGGCAAGGGGGCCCGGCGATAGGCGCGTTCCTGGTTGATGCTGATCATCGAGCCGATGATCAGGGCAGTGGCGGTAGTGAGAGCCAGCGCCAGCTCGGCTCCCATACGCCAATCGGGCGACCGGATAGCCAGCTGCATGGCAACACCGGCCATCAGTACGCCAAGTGCCTGTCCCAGCATCATCAACAGCCCGCCGGCAGCGCTTACACGCCCATGATGAGAGGACGGTGTCAGGTCGGGAGCCAGCGCATCCAACGGACCGCTCGATAGATTCAATGCGGCCTGAACACCCAGGAACGCTGCTGCTAGAGACAGCTGACCGCGCGACAAGGCAAACCAAATCAGGCAAGGCAAGGCCAGTACGGCTGTGGCTGCCAAAAAAGGGGCGCGTCCAAAGCGAGGTCGCAAGCGGTCGGAGAGTGGCCCCACAGCAAAGGGCATGATCGAGGCAACCAGCGCTCCTAGCGCACTGATCACGCCCAAATACGAGCCTGTTTGCTCGGGGGCCGCTTCCGCGGCCCGAAACTGCAGCCAGATACCGAGCAACGCGGCCCATGTCAAGCTCAGCCCAAAGCGCGCGGCGTTCAACTTGCGGAAGCTTTGGGGCGTGAGCAGCTCATTCATGCAGTGTGCGACGTGTTCCGTTATGTTGGACTGTACGCACTGGTTGTCCCGTCACACGGGCCACCCGCCCGCGCAACCAGCCAATCGACACGTTGCGACCAGGGCAATAGGTGGGTACCACATCCCGGTGTCCGATGATGTTGTTCACATCCATGTGATATTTCATCACCAGTTTGGAACACAGCGAGACCAGCGCGTCATACTGAGCCTGTGTCGGGTGCGTCGGGCTTCTTGTACCGTAGTATTTCGCCCCAGGTTGAAATGTGCCGATCAGGCAGATACCCAAGTACAGCCTGTTGTATCTGGGTATGCGACAGTGGGCGCCTGTGCAGTGTTCGGGGCGTCCCGGTTCGATACGACCGTCAGGCAGTATCACATAGTGATAGCCAATATGGTACACCTTGCCGCGGTACTCGATGCCGAATCCCTGTTTTTTATGAAACTCATCCAGCATGGCTGCGTCGACGTACCGGCCGCGCATGCGTATAGGCGTATCGGAGTGGTGAATGACCAGCCCGATAGGGTCCTGCTCCACGATGGCCGGTACGTCCAACTGAACAGGGGGTGGTAATGTGATTTGATGTGTCAGCAGCAGCGCACCGATAACGATGGAGACAGCGAGGAACAGTCCGAATAGTCGGTTACGATTGGCGAAAGGCACGAACTAACGACTCCGATTGTTTGGTATACACAGTGTACCTGCAGACACCACTCGCTGCGCCAGCTACCCGGCCAAGCGGATGACGCCATACGCCAGCAAGGCGACGATCAGTGAGGCAATCCCCACGGCGCGCCATTCAGCCGGAGTGAGGCGCAGACTGCGTGCGTTCACCGTAAGAAACACCAGCGCAATGGGGACCAATGCGGGGATGTACATCAACGAACCGATAACCGGCACATGGATATCGCCCAGCAGCGCCTGCGCCAGCATGGTGAGGGTAAGGATGACGGTCAACCAGATGGCCGTCTGAGGCGGTCGCATGGAGAACCGCCATGCAGCGGCCAAAAACAACGCCATGAACACCAGATCTGCCGGACCGATGTATCCTACATGCTGCAGTCCACCCGGTGGGGTGGATGGGGACGCTGACCCCGCCATGGGGACCTTTTGACTGACCGCGTTGAACAGATTTCCGGTCATTTGCATGTAGCGGACCAGCCAGACGCGTACGATCACTACATCGGCGATGGCCGCAAACAGTGCAGCAGGCGCCAGGATGGATGGCTCGCGAAGGATCCGACTGACCAGAGTGCCGAGCGAAGCCGCCGCAAATGCAACTGCCGTGTTTTGCAGGGCATACAATAGCGGCCACAAACGCTGAGTCCAGTGGCTAACCGGCCATAGGTTGATCAAAAAAGCGATCACCGCGCCCGATATCAATGTCACGAGATGGGTACGGACACTGAACCCGGCTCCGCTGATCGCCGTCACCAGCGCCACAGCGCCTGCCAGATAACAGAGAGTGCTGACAATGACGACCGCAGCGGAACCGGCCGGAGCCGGCACGAACGGTGCCAAGGCGTTATACGCGGTAAACGCCAGGCCTATCCAGATGACGCCTGTTCGCGCCGGTTGCCGCTGCATGTCAGTCCTCGATTTCGGGAATCCGCTTGATATTGGGGTTGGTGAAGAAGTCCGCTTCGTCCCGGCTGGTAGATGAGAATTCGCTGACGACCGCGCCGTCTGGGCCGGCTTGGAACCAGTGCAGCGTGTTCGGTTCAAGCGTATACTGCTCACCCGGGCGCAGAACAATTTCATGCCATACCGTGTAGTAGGGAGCGCTCAGCTGCGGCGCGGTTGCCTTGGGATTGGCAGCAGGAGGTCCTTCCACGTAGAGATAGACCTCGCCCCAGCGGCAACGGAATGTCTCCATCTTACCGCGGTTTCCATCCACATCCGGATGGCGGTGTTCAGGGCAAGTCTGATGCGGAAACAGGATCAGCTCCTTTGCGCAATACCGGTCGGTGTTGATGTAGGTGACGATCTCCAACCCCTCGCTGTCCAGGTTGTTGAGCCCGAAGTCGGCCACTTCGATGCCCGCCTTCTCCGCATCGGTCAACACGATACCGGCCTTTTCAAAATAGGCAAGCGCTTTTTGCTGCGCTTGCTGTACCTGCTGTTTGTTCATGACTCCTCCTCTTCGTTTCCGGTTGGCTGTATATATCCCTGAGGGGTGAATGGGTATGTCGACGGGCGTATGGTCTGTTGGCGGAGCCAGCAGTCGGCCAGCACGAGGCAGACCATGGCTTCGACAACGGGGACCGCTCGGGGAAGAACACAGGGATCATGCCTCCCTGTGCCTCGAATGGTGGCCTCTTCACCGGTTTGTGATACCGTACGTTGCGCTGCTGCAATGGTGGCGGTTGGTTTGACGGCAGCGCGCATCCAGATCGTCTGACCGTTGCTGATGCCGCCTTGTATGCCACCGCTCCGGTTGGATGCAGTGGTGATCCGGCCGTCTTCAGCACGGATGAATGGATCGTTGTGTTCCAGTCCCGTCATGTGTGTTCCGGCGAAACCCGATCCGATTTCAAATCCTTTCACCGCCGGTATCGAGAGTACGCCGGCGCCGAGTTCCGCCTCGAGTTTTCCGAATACGGGATCCCCCCAGCCGGGCGGAACGCCTCTCGCCAGACAACCGACGGTGCCGCCCAGAGAATTGCCTTCACTGCGCGCTTGCTCGATGCGGCTCGAGATGAGCGCAGCGGCGTTTGGATCCGGGCAGCGCGTCGGGGTGGCCTCCACTTGATCGAGCGTCAGCGAGTCCATGTCCACCTCAGCATCGATGTCATGCACGGATTGCACCCAACCGATGATTTCGATGCCCAGTGTAGCGAGCAACGCGCGTGCGACCGCGCCGGCGGCAACGCGCGCGAGCGTTTCACGGGCACTGCTGCGTCCACCGCCTCGCCAATCTCGGATGCCATACTTCACGTCATAGGTATAATCGGCATGCGAGGGCCGGTAGAGATGACGGAAGCTGTCATATGACTCGGAGATGGCGTCGGTATTGTGCGCCACTAAAGCGATCGGGGTTCCGAGCGTTTGGCCGTTGAAAACCCCGGACAGAATATGCACCGTATCGCTTTCACGACGCTGGGTCACCAGGGTGGACTGACCGGGTCTGCGACGGTCCAGATCGGCCTGTATCATCGATTCGTTCAAGGGTAGGCCAGGCGGGCAGCCGTCGATGATAACGCCCACACCTCCACCGTGAGACTCACCAAATGTGGTTATCCGAAAGACGCGACCGAACGTATTGGCCATTGATTACCTCAGGTCATTCCTGGTGTCCTTCTCAATTATACGGCGTCAACAGGCCAAACAGGTGTCAGGTAGAATAGCATCATCCAGGAGGTGGGCTATGTTGGCTGTTATTGTCGGCGGTACAGGATTCATCGGACGCTCAGTGGTTCGGCTGTTGCAGGAGCGTTCATGCCGGGCAGTTGTGGTCAGTCGTTCATCAGGCCTCAGCCGGATCGATCCGGCGTCATTCGACGGAGCGGAGACGCCGGTACTGCATTGGAGTGTTACTACCCCTGAGGAGCCGTTTATCGAGTTGCTTCAGGCGGCGGATGCGGTGATCCATCTGGCTGGTCATTCGATAGCGCAAGGGCTTTGGACCGCGAAACAGAAGCAACGCATCCTGCAATCCCGTGTACAGACGACTGCGCGACTCGTTGGTCTGTTGGATAGGGCGCACAGTCGGGCGTGTCTGGTGTGCGCTTCCGCCGTTGGGTTTTATGGATGTGCAGGGAACACGCTGCTCGATGAGCAGTCACCACCAGGTCATGGGTTTCTGGCTGGTGTCTGCTCGCAATGGGAGCGTGTAGCACATCTGGCCGCGCACCGGCGCGTGGTGATCCTGCGACTGGGCGTTGTGTTGGGCCGTTCGGGTGGTTTATATCCGCGCTTGAGCCGCATTGGCCCGCTGTGTGGCGGAGTGCTGGGAAGCGGTGAACAATGGATGCCATGGATCCACCTTGCTGATGCAGCTGCAATGTTCGTCGACGCGGCGCTGGATCCCGGACTCGAGGGTGTTTTCAATGCCGTTGCGCCTGAGCAGGTGACACAAAGGCCGTTCGTGAAGCTGATGGCGCTCCACTTGGATAAACCGCAGCTTCCTCCCGTGCCGGCTTGGGCGCTCCGCCTTGTACTGGGTTCTGAAATGGCGGATGAATTGCTCTTGTGCAGCCAACGCGTCTGTCCGAGGCGATATCAGGATGCAGGCCGGACCTGGACTTTTCCTACTTTGGATGACGCGTTGCGTGATTTGGCTCAGGGGTTGAGCTGATCGGCTTTCACCACATGATCGGGGATATCGACGTATACGATCTTCTCTCCCGGGATCACCCATCCCATGTCGTGCATCAGGTCGATCCTCCCCTGGACGGTCGATATCGGCGCCAGCTGGCGTCGCAACCGTTCGCGTTTTGCCTCATATTCGGCAATGGAGCGCTCTACGTCCCGGATAAGCTGTTGCCGTTGATGCATCAGCTTCACACGTACGATGATTGTGGATGCCCCGATGTAGATCACTGCCACCAGCGCCAGGATCCCGATCAACCTCAAGAGAAACCCCGACAGGCGCGCCATGAAACCTGGCGCCGCCTGTCGATTTCGGCGCACGGTTCGCTCTGAGCTCGAATTGTACGGTCTGTTAGAGCGGGTCACCCAGCGTATGCACCTTGATAAGATTTGTCCGGCCCGGTATACCCACCGGAACCCCTGCCGTTATGAGTATAGTATCACCCCGTTGCGCGATCCCGCTCTCCAGAAGCGTATTGGCCGCCAGGCGCAGCATGGACTCCGTCTCATACACTTCGTCACAAAGCATGGGGCGAACGCCCCAAGCCAGCGCGAGTTGTCTGCACGTGTGGCGATGCGGCGTCAGTGCAATAATCGGCGCTTCGGGCCTGTGCTTGGAAACCAGCTGGGCGGTGCCGCCGGATTGGGTCAGGCATACGATAGCGCGAACACCGATGCCATGCGCCAGATGCCAGATGGCTTCCGCAACGCCTTGGGTGACGGTCTGAGAGCCCATTTCCGGAAGGACCGGATGGCGGCTGTGATACATGATCGATCGTTCAGCCTGTAAAGCGATCCGGCTCATCACCTCGACGGCCTTGACCGGATAGGCTCCTATGGCCGTTTCGCCCGAGAGCATCACGGCATCCGTACCGTCGACGATGGAGTTGGCCACATCGGACGCTTCGGCGCGTGTCGGGCGCGGGTTGGTCATCATGGACTCCAGCATCTGGGTTGCGGTGATCACCAACTTTTGGGCTTGGTTACATCGTTTGATAATGCGCTTTTGCAGGATCGGCACTTCATCGATGGGCATCTCCACTCCCAGATCACCGCGCGCGATCATCACACCGTCCACAACGGCCAGTATCTCCTCGAGAGATTGTACCGCTTCGCGTTTTTCGATTTTGGCCAGCAGACGAGTGCGGGATCCGCTTTCCCGAATGATCTGCCGCACCGGCGCCAGATCGGCGGGCGACCGTACGAAGGACACTGCCACCCAATCCACACCCTGTTCGATGCCGAAGCGCAGGTCATCCAGATCCTTGTCGGTGACCGAAGCGACTGGCAGCTGGGTATCCGGCAGGTTCACCCCTTTGCGTGCCGATATGACACCCCCGACCACGACCTCGGCTTCTATGGTGTCTTGCGTTCGGGAGATAACCAGCGCTTCCACTTTGCCGTCATCCATCAATAACCGGTGACCAGGGGCAATCGCCATGAACGCGCGCTGCGCCGGGAATGGAATGTCGTCGACGCTGGCGCCTTGGCCGGCCGGGCTGAAGTGGATGCGTTGGCCTTGTTCGAGATGGAGCGGTTCGGGCAAGATGCCCAGGCGGAGTTTGGGTCCACAAAGATCCTGCAGGATGGCGATCGGTATTCCCGTACTGGCTTCAACGGACCGGATGCGCTCGATGGAAGCCTGGTGAACCGGATGGGATTCGTGCGAGAAATTGAGGCGGGCGACATCCAGTCCGGTTGCCACCAGTTCGGACAGCACATCCTCGGCGCGGCACGATGGACCGATGGTGCCGATAATGCGCGTGCGTCTGGCGTATCTGTCTGGATCTGTTATCATCAAAGCCTCCGGTTCAGTTGCAGGTGTTGTCACGAAAAAGCTGGCGGTCACACGTTGGTGGCCGCCCGCACCCTGCGGAGTCGGGTCGATCAGCGACCGGGAAAGATGGACAATCCCGGGTAGACGGCGGTTTCTCCCAGCGCCTGATTGATGCGCAGCAGTTGGTTGTACTTAGCCACGCGGTCGGTGCGGGAGGGCGCGCCGGTCTTGATCTGTCCGGCATTGGTGGCCACGGCGATATCGGCGATGGTGCTGTCTTCGGTTTCACCGGAACGATGCGAGATGACGGCGGTATAGCCGGCTCGTTTGGCCATTTCCACAGTGGCGAACGTCTCGGACAGGGTGCCGATCTGGTTCACTTTCACCAGGATGGAGTTGGCAACCCCTTCCTGGATCCCCCGGCGCAGAAAGTCGACGTTGGTGACGAACAGATCATCGCCGACCAGTTGGACGCGTTTTCCGAGTCTATCGGTCAGCATTTTCCAGCCTTCCCAGTCGCTTTCACCCAGTCCGTCTTCGATGGAGACGATCGGGTAATTGGATACCAGCTGCTCGTACCGGTCAATCATCTCCTCGGCGGACAGCGTTACGCCTTCACCCGTCAGATGGTACATGCCGTCTTTGTGAAGCTCGGAGGCGGCTACATCCAACGCCAGGAAGCAATCTTGTCCCGGGACATAACCGGCCTTCTCGATGGCTTCCATGATCAGCTTCAGCGCCTCTTCATTGGATGGCAGGTTCGGGGCGAACCCGCCTTCATCACCAACCGCCGTGTTCAGGTTTTGCGCTTTCAGCACCTTGCGCAGATTGTGAAACACCTCGGCTCCCATCCGCAGCGCTTCAGGGAACGTCGCGGCTCCGGCGGGAACAACCATGAATTCCTGAAAATCCACATTGCTGTCAGCGTGTTGGCCGCCATTGAGGATATTCATCATGGGCACCGGCAGCGTGTGCGCGTAGAAGCCTCCCAGATAGCTCCACAGCGGCAAGCCAACCTCTTCGGCGGCCGCACGAGCCACAGCCATCGATACGGCTAAAATCGCATTCGCTCCCAACTTACTCTTGTTCGAGGTGCCGTCCAATTCGCGCATCAACGTGTCGATGGCGATCTGTTCGGTGGCGTCCATATCGATGATTTCCGGAGCGATCCGGTCATTGACATTGTCAACGGCGTTTTGCACGCCCTTGCCCAGATAACGCGCGGGATCGTCATCGCGCAGTTCAACGGCTTCATGAGTGCCGGTGGAAGCCCCCGATGGGACGGCAGCTCGGCCGCGGACGCCGCTGGCGAGGTATACATCAACTTCCACGGTGGGGTTGCCACGTGAATCGAGGATTTCTCGTGCGAGGACGTCCTCAATGGTGGTGCTCATGTGCACAGCCTCCTGAGGTGTATCGAAACGTGAAATGGTTCACACCTTGCAGTATAACACGGCCGGCACGTAGCTACCTGACCGGCCGGTTACACGGCTAGCGGTAGATCAGGCTCCGACAGCTCCGAAGTTGCGGTCAATGATCAGGTAATCGAACAGTGTGACCATCCCGTCGCCGTCCAGATCTCCTTGAGACAGACCAAACGCTCCATCCAATGCCAGGTAGTCGAACAGAGTGATCATGTTGTCGTTATCGGCATCTCCGTTGATCAGGCGGACTTCAGGGGCTTGAGCGCTGTTGTTCAGTATGGTCGCTTCGAACTGTACCGCCAATGTCGTAGGAGTCTTGATACGCACCGTGTAGATACCGTTGGGAAGGTCCACAATGGCGAACGGGGTAAGCGGTCCCGTTTGAATGGTGGTGGTTCGGTACAACACACCATCACGGCGCACCTCCACGGCCGCCTGTTGAATGGCTCCGTCGGCGGGATAGCCATCGATTTGTGAAACACCGGTGATGGCGTACACCGGCTTGGCGCGAAAAGCGCGGAGAAGCAGCTCCGATCCAGTGTTGACCAGAGCCGTGCCCACTATGACCCCATCATTGTTAATGGCGGCCGCCGTTCGGAGGGTGATGCCCTCCGGCAGGTCTGCAGAGATGGCATTCAGATCGAGCGCACCATCCTGAGGATGGTACAACACCGCTCTGACGGGAGTGATGCCGTTACTGGCCCAACCCACCGCCCAGCTGCTGTTATTGACACCCAATGCGTCTCCGGTTGTGTAACCCGTGAGGTCGGGGAATGGTTGGAGCGTGTTGGACGGTAATAGCCATCTGACAGGATGTGGCCTGCCGTTCGTGTCTGTATACATCCCCACGGCAACCGATCCGTTGGCGCTGATCGCTCGAGCGCGAGACTCCAAGGCTGCCTCCGGGAACGCCAACGCGCCCATGCCCACGCCAGGGCGGTACTGGCACGCCCGTATTACGCCGGATGCATCGATGCTGTGCCCCACGGCCAGTCCGCTGTCGGCGATACCCGCGGCGTTGGAGCCAGAACCTCCCAGCGTTCCCAAGGCTAACAGGCCTCCGGCGTCGGTCCAGCGGTGCATCTGCCATGATGTAGGTGAAAGATAGCGGGTGAGCAGAACCGTATCCGAATTGTTGACGGATACCGCGGTATTGTTACCTCCTTGGTCTCCTGTTGCCAGCACGGTCAGGGTTCCGCCGCGCCACATTACAGCGGACAATGCAGTCAAGCCTGTCTCGCGTCCCCAGCCCACTATGGTTCCTGAGTCATTGATTGCGGTTGCTGCGAAGTCATGGGATGAATCGCCGACTGGCAAGATCGTGGGCTCTCCTGCTGCGTCCCAGACGACAGGTAGCAGTCGCTGGGAGGGTAGAGCGACATATCCCACAGCGATTCCATTTGCGTTCAGGCCGAGCCCGCTGGACTGCGTGGCGCCGGCTGGTAATCCAAGCCACTCGATTTTGTAGTAGGGAGCGGTGCGGCCTATGGTCGCGCAAGCGATCGCGGCGGCAAAGGCGCTGATGAACAGAAGGCGTTGATTGGGCATGCCGGACTCCTCATGAAATCCCGTTTGGACGCATTGGCTCTCTTTTCCGATTCTACCAAGACTGACCGTTCGTTGACCGTGATTGTTCCCGTATACTGGTTATTAGCTAGTATAAGTAATCTCATGGCGATAGGGGTATCAAATGAGCGATCCATCGCGGGCATGGTCCAGGCGGCTTCGATTGTTCGTATCTGCTATCGAGCAGGTTCAGCAGCGTTCTATGCGTGCAACCCAAGAGAAATATGGTTTGACCGACGCTCAAGCCGGTGTCGTGCTGTTGTTGGCCAGCCATCCCGGCATGCGGGCCAGCGATGTGGCGAACTGCCTGGGCGTATCGTTCCCGAGCGCCACCAATATGATGAACAGGCTGCAGCAGCATGGGTTGATCCATCGGGAACCGATGGGCCATGACCGGCGATCCGTCAGCATCAGCCTGACGCCCAAGGGTGCGTCAGCGGCTGCCGATCTGCATGATGCCCGGGAGCGCGGCATCCAGCGGCTCCTCGATGCAACTGGTCAGGCTGAGGCGGGCCGTTGTATGCAATGGATTGAGACGCTCATTGGCGCAGCGAGCGTATCCATGGACGATCAGGTGTCGCGTCTCTGTCTTCATTGCGGCGCCGAGCATGAGCAGAACTGTCCGCTGACGCGTACCGCAGGGATCGCCGATGTATCATCATGGCCCGTCTGTCGGTCTAAACAGATGAACGACACGCTCGCGACACCGCTTTCAGAAAGGAACTCAGAAAAATGATCAGATGCAAGCGAAGTTGGATGGCACCCATGGCGGTGGTAGCCGCGATTCTGCTGGTCACCCCGATGGCCGTTACAGCGCTGCCCAATCTGGGAGGTGTGCTGAAGGGCGCCGGTATCGGTTTGCTGGTTCAGAAATTCGGTCCGGACATCAATAAAGCGATCAACAGTCTGACGGGAAACAAGGATGTGCCCAACGAGCAGGCCACGAAAGTGGTGCCGATCCTCAGCGTGGGCAATGGGGCCTATTTGGGCGCTGCGCAGGTGAGCGGGCCGGAAGCCAATGTGGCGCAAGTGCAGGCTGTGGCTCAGCTGGAAGGCAACTTCAATGCGATAGGAGGGGTTCGCCTGCGGGCTTTGGTTCCCATTTCCAGTAAATCGGTCCAGAACATCAAGCGGGTGAACGGGGTCGGTGTGTCAGCTCTGGTTGATTTCAAGCTGTAGCGCTGATGTCCTGCGAACGGAGTCCGGCCGGCTCTGGTTGGCCGGACACTTCTCTCCATTTGGCCGCCACACTGCGGCAGATGCCTTCAGGATCCAGTCCCAAACGATTCAGTAACTGATTGCGCGCACCGTGTTCGGTGAATTGGTCGGGTAATCCCAAGATCAACAGCGGCGTACTCATGCCGGCGTCTGCCAACACTTCCGTAACTGCTGTACCAAAGCCGCCTGTCCGGCTGTTTTCTTCCAATGTCACCAGAAGCGTTGTCCGTGCAGCCATGTGTCGGATTGCGACGGAGTCGAGAGGTTTGATGAAACGCGCGTTCCAGACTCCTGCGTCTATTCCCATCTCTTTCAACTGACGGGCTGCGGCAACGGCCCGGTCTGCCATCGATCCGGCGCTCATCAGCATCACGTCCGAGCCGTCCAACAAGAGCGAACCGGTCTCTGTATCGAGTTCGGGCTCGTCGATGTGCGGAACGCCGGACACCGCCGATGCGCGTGGGTAGCGTATGGCCACCGGACCGTCGAGGCGAAACGCGTACCGCAGCATCGCTCGCAGCTCTTCTCCATCACGCGGCGCCAGCACGGTCAGGCCGGGGATAGATCGGAGCCACGAGAGGTCGAAGCAGCCGTGATGGGTCGGGCCGTCATCGCCGACCAAGCCTGCTCGATCGAGCGCCAACACCACGGGCAGCCGCTGCAAAGCCACATCGTGCATGATCTGATCAAATGCGCGCTGCATGAAACTGCTGTAGATTGCGACGACAGGTCGCAATCCTTCGGCGGCCATGGCGGCTGCGAAGCAGACTGCATGCTCCTCGGCAATGCCTACGTCATACAGGCGGTCTGGAAAACGCTGTTGAAACGCGCTCAATCCGGTTCCGTCCGGCATGGCCGCTGTGATGGCCACCACGCGAGGGTCCTGTTGCGCCAGCTGAATCAGTTCATCACCAAATACCTGTGTGAAACTGGGACCGTCTTCTGAGCGGACCAGTTTGCCATCCTCTACACAGAACGGAGGTACGCCGTGATAAACCGTGGCGTTGTTTTCCGAGTAACTGTAGCCTTTGCCCTTGGTGGTGATAACATGGATCAACACGGGCCCGGACAGCTTGCGTGCATCGGTAAACACTTCGGCCATCAGTTCGATATTATGCCCATCAATGGGGCCGATATAGTGGAAGCCCATCTCCTCGAACACCGCTCCCGTGTTGTTCGGTGCGATGTAGTGGGTGAACCCCAGCCGAATCCCCTCCGCCTGCTTGGTCAGTGAGCGCGCAGCCGGTCCGGGCAGGCCGCCCAGTACGTGTCGGGCGCGCTTTTCGGCCTGTTGGTACCAAGGTTGAGACCGCATCCGCGAGATGATCGTGGTCAACGCGCCCACGGCTGCCGCGATGGACATCTTGTTGTCGTTCAGCACAACGGTCATGTCGGTGTGCATATCACCGGCGTGGTTCAACGCTTCCAAGCTCATGCCGCTGGCGATACTGGCGTCACCGACGACTGCCACCACATGGTAGCGTTCTTTTTTCAGGTCACGCGCCAGGGCCATGCCGGTTGCCGCGGAGACCGCTGTACCTGCATGACCGACACCCCAACAGTCATATGGACTCTCATCGCGTCGGGGAAATCCGCTCAGACCGCCCAATTGACGTAATGTATGAAACTGGTCACGACGTCCGGTCAGCAGTTTATGAGGATAGGCCTGATGTCCAGTGTCCCAGATGATTTTGTCCCGAGGGGCATCGTACGCAAGATGCAGCGCAATCGCCAGTTCCACACATCCCAAGCTGGAGGCCAGATGGCCGCCGTTCTGTGAGACAGTCTGGATAATGACTGTGCGCACCTCATCAGCCAGATGATGCAATGCATCGACTGACAGAGACCGCAGATCGGCCGGAGATGATATGGAATCCAAAAGGCTCATCCGGAAGCGTGCTCTCCGGGGCGGGTGAAGTTTGGGTTATTCATCGTGATCGCGCCTTCTTCTCTTCCGCCAACGCGTCCTTGATGGCCGGCTCTATCTGTGTAAACAGGCGCAGGCGCTGTCCTTTGCCTTTGTGATAGATGATGATAGCCGGTGTGGCGTCCACACCCAACTCCCGTGCAGTTTTGATGTCCTCTTCCACCGCATCTCTGGCCGCACCGCGCCGATCCGCTTCGAACTGCGCCATATTCAGGCCGAGTGTCTGGGCATGTCGTTTCAGCTCATCCGGGTTGGCCATCTGATCGGAGAACAGCAGATCGTGCATCTCCCAGAACTTGCCTTGCATATACGCGGCTTCTGCCGTTTCGGAGAAGAGCTTGGCATTTGCGTGGGCGATGGTGAGAGGGAAATGCCGGAAGACCACCTTGAGGTCGTTGCCGTAACGCTTGTGCAGTTCACGCACCTCTTCCGCAGCTCGCTTGCAGGTGGGGCATTGAAAGTCACTGAAGATGACCAGTGTCACCGGCGCATTGGCCGGTCCCAGAGTGGGGCGGTTGACCCCTTCCACCCATTCCTGCGTACCGGCAACGGGTGTGGGCATGGCGGGCCGCCGCGCCAGGTAGTTGGTAAAGGCCATGATGCCGCCGATACAGGCGACTACTACCAACATGATCAGCAGGAATCTGGTCTCGGATTTCATGACGCTTCGATAACCTCTCGAGGTGACGTTTTGACGGGCCAGAGTGCGTTGATGCACAGAAGCACGACAATAACGGCGGATGCGATGCAATACTGGCAAAAGGCGCGAATGACCCAAGCCTCCAGCGCAGTCAATACCGCCGATGCGATCAACGCTCCGGCATGCAGGATGCCGGATAACCGTTGCACCAGGCGCTGATATCCCTCCGAAAGGGATGGGTACGATGCACTCATCAGGAGGATTGAAATGTAATATGCCAATCCCCAAGCGGCCACCGGTACTCCCAAGAACCGGGAATATTCCGATGCGGCCACTTGGGCGCAACCGGAGTTGGTGCAGGGCATGTCGATCTGCATCACATGCCAGTAGGTCAGCAGGCCGGCAACAACCGCTCCGGCCATAGCCAAAACAAACTGCACCCGGTTGCGTAATATATGTGTCATGTGTTGACGGCTTACTCCATAGTGTTCGGAGAGACACCGCCCCAATCACTTGTGTAGTTCGGCGGCTCTTTGGTGATCCACACGTCATGCGGGTGACTTTCACGCAGTCCCGCATTGGTTATACGTACAAATCGAGCGCGCTGTTGCAAGTCGGCTATAGTGGGAGCACCTACGTAACCCATGCCGGAACGCAACCCTCCCAGCATCTGATACAGCACGTCGGCCAACGGTCCCTTGTAAGGTACACGTCCCTCCACGCCTTCCGGAACGAAGCGGGAAGCTTTTTCCTGGTAGTAGCGGTCGCTGCTTCCCTGCTGCATGGCGGCGATCGAACCCATGCCGCGATAATCCTTATATGCTCGTCCTTGATAGAGCACGATTTCACCGGGCGCTTCTTCGGTGCCGGCCAGCAGACTGCCCACCATCACTGCATGCGCGCCGGCAGCTAGCGACTTGGTGATGTCTCCTGACAGCCGAATGCCGCCGTCTGCCAGAACAGTCACGCCCAGACGGGCGGCTTCATCGGCGCAATCCAGAATGGCGGTCAGTTGGGGGATCCCGACGCCGGCCACGACACGTGTGGTACAGATGGAGCCCGCACCGATGCCTACCCGGATACAGTCTGCACCCGCATCCACCAGCGCCTTGGTGCCTTCCCGGGTGGCCACGTTACCGCCCACCACCGGGCAGTCCGGCAGTGCCTTCTTGATGGCTTCCACTGCCGAGAGAACGCCCCGGCTGTGACCGTGGGCGGAGTCAACCACGATGAAGTCCGCTCCCGCCGCGACCAGGGCCTGCGCGCGGGCCACAGGATCGCGAAGAGGTCCTACGGCACCGCCGACCACCAGCCTGCCTTGAGCGTCTTTGGTGGCGTTGGGGTATTGCTGCACCTTCATGATATCTTTAATGGTAATGAGTCCGCGCAAACGGTCATTTTCATCCACGATCGGCAGCTTTTCGATGCGGTGTTCATGGAGGAACCGTTTGGCTTCTTCCAACGTGGTGCCTTCGCGAGCGACAACCAGTTTCTCCCGGCGTGTCATCACTTCCGAGATACGCCGTGAGTAGTTGGTCTCGAAGCGGATATCGCGGTTTGTCAGGATTCCCACCAGTATGCCCTGGTCATCGGTGATGGGCACCCCGGAAATGTGATAGTGCTCCATCATGTTGACCGCGTCCTGGATCGAGTGTCGCGGGGTGAGGGAGATCGGATCGACGATGATGCCGTGTTCGGATCGTTTTACCTTGTCGACCTCTTCCGCCTGCCGTTCAATGGTCATGTTGCGATGGATGACGCCAACAGCGCCTTCCCGCGCCATGGCGATGGCGGTGCGGGCTTCCGTGACCGTGTCCATAGGCGATGAAACAATCGGTACCTTCAGATGAATGTCCGCAATCAGGCGGGTGCTGGTGTCTACACGGTCGGGGGTTATCTCGGTGTCGCGAGGCTCCAACAGCACATCATCGAAACTGAGTGCCTCGCGGATTGGGTCATTATTCATGGTGTGTGTCCTGTCCGGTTTTCTCAGTATTTTACCCCATACGGGGTGTTTTCGTCGCGGTGATGCAGCATGGGTCATTGCTGGAAGCTATAGGTGGTGATGTTCAGTATCCAGCCCACCAGAGGCCAGCCGCATCCAAACAGATAGTCGCCCAATATCAGGCCGAGGAAAAACGGCAGAGCGCGGCGATATAGACGCAGACCGCCAAATCGCAGGATGATCACTTTAGCGGTCCATGCGATGATCATGGGCAGCCAGATCATGTTCACCGAGTAACTGCCCGAGATTGCCAGCCCCAAAGGATGGAACGGCCACCAGCTGCAGGCCATGCGGCCAACGTTTAACAACACGGTAACCAGCGCCCCAAATCCCACGGCCAACAGCGCCGGCACATCGGTTCCCGTCGGGGTGCGAAGCCAGGTGGAGAGGCGAATATCGAACGCTTCACGTCCAAAGCCAACAAAGTATGTGGCCATCCCGGTTTCGGCTCCGCGCCAGTATCCAAACGCCCATGTCGCCACGATACCGATGCCTGCGCCAGCGATGATAGCCACGATCATCGCCGCATTGATGGCGTTCAATGGCAGTTTCGTGCGTTCGGCCACTTTCATCCCTTCCAACATATGCGGCATGGGCAGGTTACGGTAAGCCCTGTTGAACCAATAGAAATAGCTCAGTGCGGTCAACTGCTGAGGACTGAATGCCGCGGAACCAAAAGCGACCGTGAACAGCGTATCGGGACCGGCATAATGCAGATCGTGTGCCGGGGGGCCCAGCTCTGCGCGCATGCGGGTGATGCTCACGGCAACCACGAAGTAGATGATGAACGCCGCCAGACTGACCCACCAGGGAAGCCCCAACGCGGTAAACAGCGCACAGCAGACCGTGATGCCGACCACGGCGACAACGACCGCGCGACGGTACGTGAAGAAACCGCAATTGTCTCCGCCATCCTCGTTTTTCCACGCCAGCCATAACACCCGGCTCAGGTGATGACGCGCCCCCCAGATCGCGATCAATCCCAGAACCAGGTAAGCGCCCAGCTGTTGCTGCATGATGTACGGAAACTGAGGATTGACGCCGATCCAGCCGAAATAGGAACTGAGCACCAGCTGAGCCTTCCACATGAACCAGAAGAACCAGCAGGAGAACAGCAGATCGGCAGGAAGCAGGAAGCTGAGACCGATGGCGAAGGGATAGAACGATACAACAGTCCAGCCCATCGCGTTCCAGGGAGGACCCGGGAACAGATGGTTGATCCCTTGAGCCTTGATGGGGATCATCGGTATGGTGGGATTCAACACAGCGAAACCGTTGATCAGCGAGATCGCTGCGGCAATGGTGAATCCAGCCCACATGACACGGTTACGGAAGAACGCCCCGGTGTTCTCCGTCAGTTCGAGCGGCAAGGTAATTACCGGATAGCTGAGTTTCTCGCTTTGGGTCCACTGCTTACGGACCAACACGTTCAACGCCAGCATGGTCATCAGCAGCGCCACTGTAAAACCGCTCCAGATGATCAGAGGCGCAGCCCAGGCTGCGAGATAACGCCACTGCCATGGATTGACCCGTCCGATGTACCAATCTTTAAGGGCTCCCGGATCGGATACCTTCATCCAATCCGGAATTAGCGGCAGGACGAGACGGTCCCACATGTTGACCGAGTTGGCATACTGCTGCACATGACCGATCATGGGTACCAGTACACTGTAAAAATCCGTTGCGGTGAGCGCCGAACTGATACTGAGCATGAAGTAGGCGATCATGAGTTCAGCCGGCGCCAGCGCCCAACGGGGCTTGATCTTCCGTATAATCCCGTTCAACGCGATCAGCGCCACCAGCAGACAGATCACGTTAGCGAATAGCGAAAATGTGGTCGGGTAGGGGCCGGTACTCGCTCCGGGGACTTGACCGGCGCGCTGGGTCATCTCCATCTGAACCAACCACAGCGCGTTGAACGGTGTCAGCAACAACGCGATCAGTATCGCACGCCATGGCCGCAGTACGGAAGGTGTGTCTGGCGTATCGGATCGGGACATGCAGACCTCACTAGTATAGTGCCGCCCGGACAGGACCATCCGGGCGGCCATTTGTGATTGGCTAGCAGGGCGTTGTCAGTTACCCTGTGATGCAGCCAACAGAGCGGTTGCGATCGAGAGCATCTTCGATTCGGCACTGTCCGCCCGGCTGGTCAACACGACGGGTTTTGCCGCCCCCATCAGTACGCCCGCCAGACGACCCCCGGTGGTGTGCGCCCAGATCTTCACTACGGCGTTACCGCAGTGGATATCCGGACAGAGAACCACGTCTGCCTTGCCGGCCACCGGGCCGGTCAGCTTTTTCATACGAGCTGCTTCTTCAGAGAGCACATTGTCCATTTGCAACGGACCATCGACCACGCAGTTTTTGATCTGGCCGCGGTCGCACATCTTGGACAGGATTGCGGCGTCAATGGTGGCCTGCATGTCCATGTTGACATCCTCGACTGCCGCCAGCACGGCCACTTTGGGGCACGGGTTGTCCAGCGACCGAGCGATGGCTACGGCGTTGTTGATCAGCTGCGCCTTCTGCGCCAGATCGGGCGCAGGCACCATGGCGGCATCGGTAACCAACAGCAACCTGTCAGCCAGCTCCAAAATAAACGTGTGGCTCATGAGGCGTCCGGTCCGAAGGCCGTGTTCCTTATCCAATATCGCTTTCAGCAGATAGGCCGTATGGACCTGTCCCTTCATGAGAACGTCGCAATGTCCCTCTTTAACCAGTTTGACGGTCGCCTTGCAGGCGTTGATATCGTCGGGTTCATTGACGATCCGCTCGGCTGGAACGGCGTAGCCGATTTGGGAGGCGATCTCTTGAATTGCACCGGCGTCACCAACCAGTGTCGGCACGCACAGCGAATGCTCTTCCGCCAATTTCAGCGCTTCCAGCACCGAAACCTCAGCCGCACACGCGACGGCGACGCGGTTGCCGGACAGCTGCTGGGCAGCGGACAGCACCTGATGAAAGTTATGAAAAGCCATGGAAAAGTGTCTCCTCATGTGATGGAGGGCATAACCCTGCTACACTATATCATCAGAGACAGGGATTACTGCGTGTCAGGGTGAAGCGGTATAACAGGGCTGGTACCCTGTACTTGGGGCCTTCGTGCCAACTCAAGGGATCAGGAGCTGGAGCATGGTGAAGCGAGAGACCAGGACGTGGTGGATAACCGCAACGATATGTGTCGCTGCATCGGCGCTGTCTATCGGCGCTGTGGCCCAGCGAGCCACCGCCTACAGGCAGGATGAACAGCACGCTGGAGGCATTTCGGCACGGGCCCTGTTGCCCATGGCGCCTGCATGGCGTCACGCGCCGTTGGCTATCGGGCGCGCAAATGCATCGGCTGTGTCGGATGGCCAACACGTATTTTTCGTCAGCAAAGATCGTGTTTACGCCGTGGATGCGGAAAGCGGCGGTCTGAAGTGGATGTTTCCCTCTGATCGAAGGCGTCCTCTGACCTCCGCGCTCAAGGGCACGCCCGGAGTTGGCGATGGGCTGGTCTATGTCGGCGCTTCCGACGGACTTCTGTACGCTTTGGAGATTTCCGGTTCAAACGCGGGGGCGTTCCGCTGGACGTTTCGCGCACAGGGCGGGATCGTTGGTCACGTCACGGTGAAATCAGGCACTGTGTATTTCGGCTGCTCCGATAATCGCGTGTACGCGGTCGATGCCGAAACAGGCGAACCCAAATGGCGGCAGCAATCACAGTTGGGTGATGTGGTTCAAGGCGGAGTCACCGTCAGCGATACTCTGGCATACGTGATCGGCGAAGACCAGACGCTTTATGCGCTGAACCTTGCCACCGGTGTTGTCCGATGGAAAGTACCCGTGTTTGGCGTCAATACGGGTCTGACACCGGTGCTGAACAGCGGACTCATCCTGATCAATGTGGCCTCGTCGATCAATGCGTATCATGCCGAAACCGGGCGTCTGGTCTGGAGCCGACCGGTCGAAGCGGAAGGCGTCGGTGAACCGGCCGTGGTGAACAATCGTGTGTACGTGGTGGATCGCGAGGCCCATCTGCATGCGTTCGATATTCAGGGACGGCCGTTGTGGAAGAGCAAGCCTTTCACCAGCAACACCATTACCGGTTCTCCGTTGGCGTTTGAGGATGCCGTGCTTGTGCCGACGGCCCGGGGCGATGTATACGCACTGGATACCGATAAGGGCGAGGTCCGCTGGTCCGCCAATGTGCCGGCGCTCAGCGGAGCGCTGAATGCCGTGGGACCGGATATCTGCGCGGCGCCCACATTCACCAACGGCTCATTGTTGCTTATGGCGGCCGATGGCAGCTGCACCGCGTTTCGGGCGGATGCACCGGACAATACGGGGCCGGAAGTGCGCGAGATCAGACCGCAACGCATGGAGGTGCTTTCCGGCACAGCGACGTTGCGCATAGAGGCGAGCGTTACGGATGATCTGAGTGGTTTAAACACACGCACGTTGCGTTTGCTGATCGATAACGTGGAAGTGCCATCTGAATATGACCTCAAAGATCGGTTGCTCCGGCATCCATTGCGAGATGAGACAACGGGAGACAAAAAGCCCCGACTTCCGGCAAATGTTTCGCCCATGTCGGAAGGTCGTCACCAGATCACGGTGGTCGCCGAGGACTGGTACGGAAACAAGACCACCCACAGCTGGGGTTATGTGGTCAGCACAACCACGGGAAAATGAGCCTGAGTCTGGACAAGAGGACATTGGAGGGCGAGGCGTTCGTACGTCTCGCCCTCCTCGATTTGCCGCCCCGTCGCTTGGTGTCATTGTTGCAGGCTTTTTCAGGGCGGCTTCCCGATGTGTTTCGGGTCAGTGACGAAGAACTGCTGCAGATCGATGGATGGACGCCGCCCATGGCACGGCGTGTGTTGCAAGCGCCTGAGTTGAGCCCGGCCCTACAACAGCGGGTGGCGCAGTCACGAACGTCGGTGGTCACCTGGCTGGATGATGACTATCCGGTGGCGTTGCGGGAAATAGCCGACCCGCCCGCGTTATTGTTTGTGCGCGGGACACTCCTGGAGTCCGATCGGTTCAGCCTGGCGGTAGTGGGCACACGGAAGGCCTCCAGCGGCTCGCGTGCGCTCAGCGAGCGTCTCTCTGCGGATTTGGCGTCCGCAGGCTTGACTGTGGTCAGCGGCGGGGCTCGAGGTATCGACATGGCCGCCCATCGGGGCGCACTACGGGTTGGCGGACGGACCATCGCCGTATTGGGCTCCGGTATCGATGTGGTCTATCCGCCCGAGGCGGTATCGCTGTTTCAGGAAATAAGCCAGCACGGAGCCGTGGTGTCCGAGTTTCCGCATGGCGTGAAGCCCGATGCCTGGCGATTCCCGATGCGTAATCGGATTGTTTGCGGCATGGCCATGGGACTGTTAGTTGTGCAGGCGCCTCTGGCGAGCGGAGCGATGGTGACCGCCGGGCTGGCATGCGATCAGGGCAAACCGGTATTTGCGGTCCCTGGGTCCGTGGAGGGCGGAGAACATGCCGGTTGTCACCGGTTGATCCGGGACGGCGCGCAGTTGGTGGAACAAGCGGATGAGATCTTGCAATACTTTGGTATCTCCAGCTCGGCCAAACCGCGCGGTGATACAGCTTTAGCGGACCTGACAGAACTGCAACGCGTGATTGTCACGGAATTGAGCCTGACGCCCACGCATCTGGATACGTTGATCGAACGCACTGGTCGCAGCGCGGCCGAGCTCAATGCGGAACTGTTGCTGCTGGAGATGAACGGGGTGGTCCGACGGCACCCCGGTGGAAGCTACGTGCGGGTACCATGACCGGACGAAGCAGGCGGAAACTGCAGGAAAACGTCGTGTGGTAAGTAGAAATGCGCGGAATGACGGGCTGGCTTGGCGAAGATCATTGTTTCGGGTATACCGGCGAGAAACAGCGCTGACATCTCCCGGGCTTCAAGCCAGTTGATCGGGCCGCTATCGAGACGCGTGATGGACAGGTGCAGCAGATCATCTTCGCCCTCAAACTGAACCCGGTATTCACCGATGTTCATCCCGTACCTGTCCCGGTTGTCCAGCAGTATCGGCACACCGTTGCGCGTATCCTCGGTGATGGCTTCGATGATGCGATGGATGGCAGTGCGGTTCATGGCGTCTCCCCATTGCGGTGGTCGCTCCATATGAGTCACCGGTTCGGCCGCGGTGATCACCATCAGATGACCGCCGACCTGCAAGCGCAGATGTCCCTCCGGCGTGATGCCGCGCGCATGTCCCTGCCTCCCATCGGGCAGCCTGTAAGCGGTGTCGCCAGTCACATCGTAAACACTCCAGCGTCTCAGGAAGGCGGAGAGGTCTGCTGGTTGCCAGTTGCCGAGTTCCTGCTGCAAATGATGCAGCAATGATGTTTGTATCTTTTCCGGATCGAACTCCTGCCCTGTCACCAGAAGACACGACGTGGCGCGTAATTCGGAAGGGAAATCGGTCTGAGTGAGATTGATCCCGATGCCCGTCAGCAGCCAGCCCGGCATGGCTTCAACCAGTACGCCGGCTATCTTGAGGCCAGACACCAGTATGTCGTTGCTCCAGCGGATACCTGCGCTCAGATCGAACTCATCGCGCAGCGTTTCGACAACGGCCAGGGCCACAGCGAGCGCCCAGGCGTGGGTATGCACATGTCCGACCGCTTCGACCGGTACCGGCACGCTCAACATCAACGACGCATCCGGCGGACTCTCCCAACGTTTGCCGAGCCGTCCACGTCCCTGTGTTTGATATCGAGCGCGTATAATAGCCGGTGGCAGCCCGGCTGCCAGACGGTTTCTCAGCAGATCCTGCGTCGATGGCACGGAGTCGTATCGTTCTATAGGCAAGGAAGTGATCACATGTTTATTGTAGCCGTTCGGGCAGCCTGTTCCACCGGTGGTATACTGGAACGTAATCGAACATGAGAGGCCCAGAATGACAGCCATTGATTCACTGAAATTCGACGCACAGGGTTTGATCCCTGTGATCACACAAGATGCGGAAACAGGCGAGGTGCTGATGTTTGCCTGGATGAACCGCGAAGCCGTCCAGCGCACGCTGGAGACGGGACGAGCCACCTACTGGAGCCGGTCGCGCGGAAAATTCTGGGTGAAGGGTGAGAGTTCCGGGCACACGCAACAGGTTCAGGGATTGTATGTAGACTGCGATCGAGATGTGCTTCTGATGAAAGTTACGCAGGTGGGCGCTGCCTGCCACGATGGGTACCGCAGCTGTTTTTATCGCGAGCTGAAGAAAGACAGCGAGGAGTTGACGGTCATCGCTGAACGGTTGGTGGATCCGGCCGACGTGTACAAGTCCTGACGCTGGAGCGTCAAATCGCTGAGATGAAGTTCGCCGCACGGGAGGATGTATGCAGAACCTGCGTCGACTGATTGGATATCTCTTACCGTACCGGCTGCGCGTGATCATCGCTGTAGTCCTGATGGGGCTGGTCACGCTCAGCCAGATCCCGCTTCCGCTGGTCCATCAGTATGTGTTGGACCATGTGTTTCCCAACAAGGACTGGGCCGGACTGAACCGGGTGTTTTGGATCATCCTGGGGGTCTATATCGGCCGCGGGATCATCTCGTACAGTCTGAACTACCTGATCAACTGGCTGGGCCAGCGCTTGGTGTTTGATCTGCGTTTTCAGAGCTACCGTCACCTGAACCGTCTGTCTATGAGCTACTATGACCAGCGCCAGTCCGGCAAGATCCTAGCCAGGTTGACGGGAGATATCGATGTCATCCAGCACATGATGACCGGTGGCATCGTAACACTCATCACCGATATCGTGACGATATTCGCGGTGCTGGGGGTTATCTTTTACAAAGACTGGCGACTGGCGCTGGTTGCGATCGCGGTGGTTCCGCTCTATGTCCTGAACTACAAGCTGTTCATCAAATACATTCGTGAGATCAGCGTGAAGCTGCGCGAGCAATGGGATGAACTGCTGGGAATGCTGCATGAAAAAGTGGAAGCGATAAACGTGGTCAAGGCGTTTGTTCGCGAGGATTTCGAGCTGAACCGGTTTGTCGATGCGTTGCGACGCAACTTCGACATGGGTATCCGGCAGGTTCACTTGAACCGCCGATTGGGTGTCTTGGCCAGCCTGATCCGGGCGGTGGGAACCGCTCTGGTGTGGTCTATCGGCGCGAAGATGGTGACCGGCCGAGAGATGCAGGTGGGAGAACTACTAGCGTTCACTATGTTTATGAACTACCTGTATGACCCGGCGGTACGGGTTGTGGACTTCAATATTTCGCTGCAATGGGCCGGCGCAGCCATCGACCGGGTATTCGAAACCTTGGACACCCGTCCGGAGATCGAGGACCGTCCCGGCGCGATCGCGCATGAACCTCGCGGTGAAATCGTATTTGAGAACGTATCGTTCGAGTATCGCAAAGGACATCCTGTTCTCCAGAATATCAACCTGCGTATCGAGCCGGGACAGTTGATTGCCATTGTCGGCCATTCCGGCAGCGGCAAATCCACGCTGGTCAATCTGATCGCCCGGTTTTACGATGCGACTTCGGGGCGGGTGTTGATAGACGGCCACGACATCGCGGATATCAAACTGGAGAGCTTGCGCCGGCACATCGGCATGGTCATGCAGGAGTCCTTGCTGTTCTCTGTGACCATCCGTGAAAACATTGCCTATGGGAAGCGGGACGCCAAGCCTGATGAAATCCTGTGGGCTGCCCGTCAGGCTGACTTGCATGACTTCATCATGGGGTTGCCGGATGCCTACGACACCAAACTGGGCGATGACGGCGTGTCGATGTCGGTTGGGCAGAAACAGCGTATGTCGATCGCCCGCGCGATACTGACCGATCCGAAAATCCTGATCTTGGACGATGCGACCAGCGCGCTGGACAGTCAGACCGAAGCGAATGTGCAGGCGGCATTGGAGCGGCTGATGCAGGGACGCACCAACGTGGTGATCGCCCATCGTCTGTCAACCATCGTCAATGCCGACCGCATTTTGGTCTTGGATGGAGGCCGATTGGTGGATCAGGGTACACATGAAGAACTGGTCTCCCGGCCGGGCGTGTATAAAGACCTGTACGAAGAGCAGTTCAAATCGGCCCAGGAGAGTGCGGTCGCGTCGTTGCTGGCGTAACGGCCAGCCGGCTGTCAGCGGATGCCGGCCAGTTGCTTGTAGTACGAGATCACCTTGCGAACGTAGTTCTGCGTCTCCCGGTATGGAGGAACGCCGCCGTGACGGGAGACCGCCTTGGCCCCGGCGTTATACGCGGCCATCGCCAACATGATGTGTTCGAAATTCATGACTCCTTCGGGGCCAACGCGCTTGGCGTAAGAGATCAAATGCCCGCGCAACAGACGGATGGACGCCTCCAGGTTCTGCTCCACATCGAACCGGTTTGTTACACCCAATCCCCGCGCGGTGCCGGGCATCAACTGTCCGAGCCCAGCCGCTCCGACGCGTGATACGGCATCCGGCCGAAAGCGTGACTCGGCGAGCACCATCGCCATCACCAAGCGCGGATCGACGCCGTGCATCTGGCTGAAAGACAGCAGGCAACTGGTAATGTTGTGCGCCGTTTCAGGAGACAACTTCGGGTTGAAATGCATGATGGCGGCGAGATACTGGCGGAACAGCGTGTCTGTAGAGTGGAATACCGGAGCCTTGGGCTGCAGCTTTGGCTGCAGCCCGCTGGGAGCGGACGCCACAGGCGCAGGCCGGTGTGCCTGAGCGCGCTGCTGAGCGGCCTTCCAATCATCGGCCGGCATGAGCGCACGCACCGTATAGTCCGACATCGGATCGGATGGTGGATCCAGAACCAGACGATACTGCACGTTCTCACGCATACTGATGCGTGAAACACATGTCATGACACGACCTCTGTTGTCCATTATCACAAAAGACGTGCTGTGGTCATTGCCCACTGTTCCTGCACAGCGCGCCGTGATGATGAGGCAGGTTCCAGCCAGCGACTTGCACTTTTGTTCAAACTGGCGGTATTCCGCATCGACCGAGGCGGTGGAGTTGGCAAAGCCGGAGCGCGCAAGAAGCAACAGAACACCGCCTGCACCGATCAGGCGCAGGAACTGACGGCGGTTCATCATGTCTGAGTGTTCTGCATACATGGCGACCATTAATAACACAGTACAGAAGCGCCGCGATATAATGCAAGAGATGAATACTTTCAGGAACTGTGCATGAATCGAACGCTTCCTCCTTGGTTGACGATACGGGCGCCGAAACCCGGAACCGTGGAACAGGTGGAGCGTCTGATCTCCGGACTGCGGTTGCACACGGTTTGTCAGAGCGCGCGATGTCCTAATCTGGCGGAGTGCTGGAGCCGGCACACCGCTACGTTCATGATTTTGGGAGCCGTCTGCACGCGTAACTGCCGGTTTTGTGCGGTGTCGGCGGGAAATCCGAGCCCGGTAGACCCCGAAGAGCCACAGCGGGTGGCGGAAGCCGCCCGGCAGTTGGGATTGCGGCACGTGGTAGTGACGTCGGTAACGCGGGACGACCTGCCAGACGGCGGTGCTCAGCAGTTTGCTGATGTCATACGGGCTATTCGCGATCTGTTGCCTGAGGCCAGCATCGAGGTGCTTACGCCGGACTTTCAAGGCAACCCGGCTCTGGTGGATATTGTGGCATCCGCACGCCCCCAGGTATTCAACCATAATGTGGAGACGGTTCCTCGGCTCTATCCGGCCGTACGCCCTCAGGCGATCTTTTCGCGTTCGGTGCAGGTGTTGGCAGGCGTCAAGCAGCGACATTGCGGTATCTTCACCAAGTCGGGCATCATGGTGGGACTGGGCGAAACCGAGGAAGAGGTTATCGACGTGATGCGGCAGCTGCGTGAAGCCGATGTGGACGCGTTAACCATCGGCCAGTATCTCCGGCCGACAACTGCACATCACCCGGTCGTGGAGTATATCACCCCGGATCAGTTTCACCGTTACCGGCAGCTGGGCGAATCCCTGGGTTTTCTGTCGGTGGCGTCGCAGCCGTTTGTCCGGAGTTCCTATAACGCGCAGGCACTTACCGACCGGTTGCTGGAGCGAGGCGACCGAGCGGGCCCCCGCTGAAGGACCGTTATTGATGCGTTACGTCATCCGCGCCGTTCACCCGTTGCTGTTTGGATTGGTCTGGCTGAGTTGGACGGTGATGGCCGTGGTTATGGCTGTCAGATTGACGCGGTGGACGGAGACATGGGGACCACAAGCCGCTTTGGCATGGGTTCGGCAGACCACAGGCATACCCGTATATGCGGATGACATCCGGGTGCGGCTGGTGCGGGGAGAGGTCATTTTCGACGAAGTGCGCCTCGGTGACGACCCGGCTCCCGAGGCGACCGCAAAACGCGTGCGCGTGGCACGGATCTGGACTTCAAACATCCGGATCGAAGCGGACAGGCCGTATCTGCGGTTGGTCCAGCAATCGGATGGCAAGTGGAACATCACCCGGTACATTCCAGAGGGAGGTGAGCCGACTACTCCCACGCGTTCATTCGATATCCGGGTTCGTGATGGACAGGTGGATTTGGATGCGTTGATCGGCGGATCGAGACTTCAGCGTTCGGTGTCAGCACTGACCGGGCGAGCGCTGGTGGCCGGACAGGCACTGTCGCTGCGAGCGTATGCTCGAGAGCGACAGGGGTACATCGACGCGTATGGTGTCGGGTATGGACCGACTGTATCGCTGCGGCTCGGCATACGCGCATTAGATGTGACCGATATGCCTGGACTGTTCGGGGTCTCTCAAGTTCGGTTATCGCATGCACTGGCTGATGGGACCGTATGGGTTACGCTGAAGCCTTCCGGTGTACAAGTGGCCGGAGAAGTAACTGGGACCAGCTCGGCGGGCGTCATTAACGTCCCCGGGGCCACGGTTATCCCGGCGCAGGCAATGCAGGCTCGCGTGAGCTTCAGCAATGACCAGATCCGGTTTCGCAGCAGCGCCAGTCTGCTGTCCGGAGTCGTAGAGGCGGAAGGAGGCGGGTTGGTATCCGGCGCTCCGGAGCTTCAGATGGCTGTGCGCTTCCGCTCTGTGCGTCCGGATCGGCTGCCTGTTCTGCGTCGCCTGCTGCCCATGGGGGCCGAAATCCGTGCGCCGGTCACCGGACAGGTGAAATTGGCCTTTGGGCCGCAAGGCCTGACCATGCGTGCCATCGACATGCACGGCATGACGGCGTTCCGCAGCCAGGAGATACAACTGACTCGAGCCGATGTGGAATGGGGGCGAGGAAACGCCAGCTGGATCGTGGCTGCGCGTTTCGGTAACGCCCGTGTACGATCGCACGGCGCCTTTACACCCAATCAGGTGTCCGCTCAGCTGGTTGTACGGGATCTGCAGTTAAGTCAGTTACGCGGTTTGCCATATTCTGTTTCTGGCGTGACCAATCTGGATGCCCTGCTGACGGGACGTCCGGACAGCCCGTCGGTGCAAGTCGCGGGCACGGTGCGAAACGCCCGATATCTGCATTACCATGCGCCGCTGGTGTCCATCCGGGCGGAAGGGGGACTGCCGCGGTTGCAGGTTTCGGCCTGGATCAAGGCGGGGAGGTTGGGCGCTGGGCGGATTGACGGAGAAACCGATCTGAAGCGCCAGCATATGGACGCGCGAATCATATGGCGCGACCTTCAGGCAGATGCTCTGGCCAAACTGCTCAAGATGCCCGAGAAGCCGCCGTTCGCGGCGTTGTTGTCTGTGTACGGTCGCATGGACGGTCGGTGGACGGATCCTAAGTTTCAGGGGACTGTGTCCGCAGCCGACCTTGTCGTCAACGGCTTTGAGTTCGACACGGCAGGATGTGATATCCAGTTCTCACGTGATCGCCTGGAGTTGCGTCATGCTCAGGTCCGTCGGGGACTGAGCGAGATCCTCGCGGATGCGCAAGTGGAGCGCCCTCTGGAAGCCGGGCGTCGCATATCGGTTTCGGCGCTGATGAGGACCATTGACCTGCATGACCTGATGGAGATTGCTGGCAGGCAGCTGAAACAGCCCGATCTGGGAGGAGCCTTCGATGGGCTGATGCAGGCCCGGTGGGATGGCAAGGAGTGGTGGGCGTCAACCGTGGTGGAGTCGAACGCCATTACAGTGGATGACCTGATTGTTTCCGGTGTACACCTCGAAGCGGATTGGGTCGGCGAAGCACTGGTACTGCACGACAGCAGGGCCTCTGTTGGGCAGGGGACACTGGCGATGGATGGACGCTGGATGCCTAACGATGGCTGGAGAGCCAGGCTGGATGCGCGCAATGTACCCCTCAGTTGGGTAGAGCGCTACCTGCCGGAGTCTGTGCGCCAGCCCGTACTGGGTGTGTTTGATGCATCTGTGACAGCGGAAGGGTCCAAGGGTATCGAGCGTGCGTCCGCATCCGTTACCGCATCGCGCTGCACCATGGACACGTTTGAACTGAACGGTGCGTCTGCTTCTGCCGACCTAAAGGACGGTGTCATCTCACTGGGGCCGCTGCACTTGGACACTCCCTACGGTTCGTTATCGATTGAGTCGGGAACATACGATGTCGCCGACGCCCGTTACAACGTCGCTGGACGGTTGCGGCTACACTCGGTGCAGAAACTTGCGGCGGCAGTGCAAGAGAGCCGCCTGGCGACACGCAACAACGCCAACTTGGCTGGTGTCATATCGGGATTGCAGGTCGACAATGGGACGGTGTATGTGCAGCTGCGTGCAGAAGGACAGAAAGAACAAGTTACCGTGGATGGGGATGTTGCAGTCGATGGTATCGTGTTGCGGGGTCTGCCTACGGGTCGGATCCTCGCCCACGTGTCCGGATCCCCTCAAACAGAGTTGCGGGTCACCGATGGGCAGTATGAAGGGCTGGGCGGAGTCGGGTTGCTGACCGGAGAGTTTAACAAACAGGGCGCAAAGGCATCCGTTGATCTGTTCAACATCGACGCAGGGGCGTTAGGGCGGGTGATACCTGGTTTTGCCGCTGTGTCCGGACAGGTGGATGTCTCGGTATTGATGGATGGGCCGTATAACAGTCCGAACTTGACGGGCAGTCTTGTCGTCAGTAATCCGGGATTTGGCGACCTGCGCGCGAAGCTGCTGGTCAGTCAGAATATCCGATTGGGCGATGGGTACTTGACCATTCCGGAACTGGTATTGAAGCAGTCAGCCGATGCTGTGCGGGTGAACGCCAAGATACCGATCAAACCGGGAGGGTTTACACCAGACCCGGACAGGCCATTGGAAGCACAGGCGACGGTTGACCGTCAGCCCGTCCAGACATTGCTGGAGTTTATACCAATGAGTGGTCTAAAGGTTGGCGGTGACTGGCAGGCCAGGCTGACTGTAGGAGGAGCGATCAACAATCCCGCCATTGCCGGTGAAATTAACCTGATGAACGGTTCAGTGGCTCTTGACAAGCTGTCGACAGGCCTCAAGCAGATTGATGGCAATGTCCAGTTCTACGGAGACCGCGTTCATGCCTCGGTGACCGCCACCAACACCCATGACTCCAAGGGGCAGTTGATCTTCAACGGTGAAGTGAATCACCTGATGGGTACCCCGGCAGTGGAAGGAGCGCTTTCAGCCCGGCAGTTCGCCATACATGAGTCGAACGCAAGCGGCTTCTTAAAGGAGCGTGTCGATGGCGTATTGACCGGTGACATCACGTTCTCCGGGCCTTTGAAGTCGCCGGTGATATCCGGGACGATGACCTCGCGCCAGACACGTGTCTCTTTGCCGGGTGCCGCCGCTTTACCGGCCTCTGAGCGAACACCGCCGGCCTATAACCCGCTGTTCAAGAATGTCACATTGGTGATCGATGATGGGGTGTTTCGTCTTCCGCGCATCGATGCCCGTGGAGCCGGACGATTGGTGTTGAACGGATCACTGAGCAACCCGGAATTGTCAGGCGGGGTAAATGTCACACATGGAAAACTCTATTTCCCGACAACCGTGTTTCGCATCGAACCTCCGGCCACCGTACAAGTGGCCTACCCGGTTCCCGGTCAGGATCCTTTCGTGCTGACAACCAATATGCGCGCCAGTTCACGTATGCGTATCTACGGAGGCTACGGCTTGGGGCGCAGTTATCTGGTACGCATGGAGTTGACCGGGCCGTTGGTTGGCGGAACTGCCCGAATGCGCTTCACATCGGAACCGCCAACGGCCTCAGAACAGGAGATCATCGATGCGTTGGGTGTCGGTATATTGAAGAATGTGCTGGACAGCGGCAGCACCGGTAAACTGGAACAGGAACTGGGCAACATTGTGACCGCATCTCTTTTGAGCCCCGTGTTCTCACCGCTGGAGAGCGGGCTGGAGACGGCATTGGGACTCAGTGAGGTTCGTTTGGATTACCGACAGAACGAGGCGATGTCGGTCATGCTGGTGAAACAGCTGGGCGGACCGTTTAGTCTGAGTTATTGGCGTATGTTTGACCGCATATCACCGCAATATGAATTACGGTTACTATATGATGCACCTGCATGGCTTGGCGTCATGCGCAGTACCCAGTTCTCGTTAATGATCAACGAGCGGCAGGAGACCACATGGGGGTTCATCGCGGGGCTTCGTTTCTGATTTTCGCACAGTGACATACACAGGGGAGGACAATAGCGACGTGAAATCGAGGGGCGGTCTTATTTGGGCTTTATGCCTGGTGGCCATTGCATGTTGTACATGGGTGTCCGCTGCACCGATTACCGGCGTTACCGTGGTGGGTGCCGTGAACACCCCTGCCGAATCGATTTCCGCGCGTATCGGCGACGTGTCGGGGCAGGAGTTTACGCCGGAGCTGGCGCAGCGGGTCAGTGAGGATGTTCGCAGCCTTGGGTTTTATAGCGCCGTAGATGTCGTGGGTGAGCCGGCCGATAACGGTATCTCGTTGATCGTTCGGGTGGTGGAGTATCCGAGGATTTCAGCGATCCGCATCGAGGGAAACAAACAGGTTTCTACCGAGGCCATCCTAGCCGCGATACGGACGAAGCCCGGTATGATCCTGAACCGGAATGACATAGAGAAGGACTACCGCACCATCGAGTCGTTGTACGAACAGGCGCGAGCGCTGGCATTGGTGGATACGTTCCGGTTCGATCAAACCGATCCTACAGTGCTTGTCCTGTCACTGATCGAAGTCACCATCGAGTCGGTGGATGTCAAAGGATTACGGAAGACACGCCCACGGGTGGTGCTTCGTGAACTGGCCTACACCAAGCCAGGGAAACCGTACAATGCCAAACTCATCGAGGAAGACTTGGCGCGTGTGTACTCACTGGAGCTCTTTGACCAGCTGAGCGTCAGTCAGGATGTAGGTTCTTCACTGGATAAACTGGCCGTGACGTTGAATACCAAAGAGCGCCGTACGGGCAACTTTTCATTCGGCGCAGGTTACAGCGATCAGAAACGTTTGACCGGTTTTTTGGAAGTGACCGATACAAACTTCCGCGGGCTTGGCCAGACCATTAGCGCCCGCTATCAGACCGCGACGTCCGGCGGTCGTGAGAGCATGGAGTTCAGCTTCAGCGAACCTTGGCTGGATAAACGGGGCACATCATTGGGCCTCAGCGTATATGACCGCAGCCTGAACCGGTTTAGCGGCAGTCTGTTCAGCACGGGCAGCCTGACGGATGACTACCTCGAGCGGCGCAAAGGAGGCACCGTCAGCCTGGGGCGGCGCCTGGATTTGAAGAACCGGCTATATCTGACGGTGCGTTCGGAAACAACCGCCACAGAGAATGCGGCAACGGCTACCGCTTTGCTTCAGGATGGAAACACGACCGCCACATCGCTGGAATGGACCCGGAACACACGGGACTTCGATCATAATCCCACCCGGGGGAGTATGCTGTCGTTCGGTGCCACCAATGCGTGGGCTTCATTGAAGGCAACCAGCACCACCCCGCGCCGCAGTATGGTGTTTCAGCAATTCAACACCAATCTGCGGTTCTACTTCCCGTTGAAGCGACCCGGCAAAGATAAAGCGAAGGCGCCGAATGTACTGGCGCTCCGACTCAAGGCAGGCACCTCGGTGGGATCGCTTCCGTTTTATGAGCAGTTCTTCGTGGGAGGCTCGGAGTCGGTGCGTGGATATCCGGAAGATCGGTTCTGGGGCAGCCACAGTGTCTCTTTGAATGTGGAGTTCCGTCATCCGCTCGATAAGTCACTGACCGTGGTCGGTTTCGTAGATGCCGGTGATGCCTGGGGTGGCGACTGGGACAAGGTGGACATTCAGGGATACACACAGCACAAGTCGTTCAGCCCGGCCATCGGTTACGGTGCAGGCATTCGGTTCATGACTCCGTTAGGGCCAATACGGATCGACCTGGGCTTTGGTGACAAGAGTACCAGAACACACTTCAGCTTTGGTAACGTGTTCTAGGAACTTATCATCAGCACTCAATACACAGTCACTGATACAGTGACGGGCGGATGCAGGGCTCTTGCGCCGTCTATTACAGGAGGAAGCATGATACGCAAATGGATCTGGGCAGCCGCGCTTGTGGCGTGCTTGGCGGCGGCCTTCACGGCCCCTGTACTCGCTCAGGGTAAAGCCGATCTTCTCAGTTCGTTCGGTGCAGTAGATGTCGATAAGGTGCGCGAGGAGTCGGCGCCGGCGAAAGCCATGCAGGGACAACTTCAGGCCCTGTTTACCAAGCTTCAGTCACTGTTGGAGTGGCGCGGCGCAAATCTGCTGCTGGAGGACTCGGAAGCGGCCGAGTACATCAGCACCATGATGGAAGACAAGCCAACAGACGCACAGAAGGCCAAAGCGGATGAACTGGCCAAAAAGGCCACGGAACTGAATAACACTTTAAACACGCTACGCCAGAAAAACCCGCTTAGCGACCAGGAAAAGGCGGAACTGCAGCGACTGTCAGATCAGGAAAAAAAGAGCAAAGACAACCTGGGCGAGTTCAACCGTGTGCTCAGCCAAAGATTTGCCGAGCGACGGGACGAACTGAGTGAGGAGTTCGCTAAGGACGTTCTGGTGGCTGTAGAAGCGGTCGCCAAGGAACGCAAGCTGGCTCTGGTATTCAACAAGTCTTCCGTTCTTTACGCGGCCGTGGACATCACCGCCGATGTTATCAAGAAACTCAACGCCCAGAAGAAGTAAATACGGTTTTCTGGTGTTGCTGCTGATGATGATGACGCTCGCCTCGTGCGGGCGTCATCCGTCTGCCCGTACACCGCGAGTGTATGTGGATTTGGATCGTCTGGTCAAGTATCACCCCAGCCAGGGAACTGTGCGACTGGACGCTATGGAGCCCATGCCCGCCGGTTCGCGTACAGTGCCGACTGGTGAAGCTGTGGTGGCTTACACGGGGGATCACGAAGCGCCCGCGGTAACCGTGCAGCGCCGAGATGCGCGCATAGAACAACGTCTGGCGCTCATCCGTGCCCGTCTCGAGGGGCGCGAACGTCAGGCGATAAACCGTGAGATCGCGCAGATCCGATTTGAAAGCAGCGCGTTGCTGGCTGACCAGATACTGGCGCATCGTACCGCGTGGTTGGCGGAAGCGCTGCAGGTGATCGATGAGTTTCGTGGTCGTTTGGCTGAAACAGATCTGAACGCTCTGGCCGCCCGATTGACGGCGGACTCATTGCCAGCTGCACAGGCCGCTCGAGCGGCGCTGGATGCATCGCTGTCCGGAAGGCGTGAGGTGCGTACGGCCTTTACGCGTCGCCTGTCCGAGGTGGACGCCGTCTATTTCCGTCGACTTGATGAAAGCCGCGCTGACGTGAACTCCCGACGTGACGCGCGTATCGACGCCGCGCGCAGTGCATCCGCTTACAAAATGGAGCGCATACTACGCCGTGTGGACGCAGTCACAGGATGGGGAGGCGATGGCAGAGGGCCAAGTGGCACTCGGGAATGGAGCCCCTCGGTAAAGGGGGGCGCTCCCGTTCCGAAAACAAATACGCTTGGGCGTACATTCGTGGAGGAGCAGCCCCTGAAAGTCCAGCAGGCCACCGCCAGGAGTCTGTGCCGGGAGTGGGCGCGCATGTATTGCCAACTGAACGGCAAGCAGGCGGAGTTCGTGCGCAGAAAGGGACTGCCGGATTGGACGCAGCGCGTTGTTCAGGATATGGAGGCAAGGATACCATGATCGAAGCCCTACAGCTGTCACATATCGCCGAACTGATCGGTGGCACGCTGGAGGGGGACGATGTCGTGGTTACCGGCCTGGCGGCTGTGGACTTCGCCGGACCGGGGGATTTGGTATTTGCCGAGACCGCTGCTTATGCTGCGAAAGCATCCAGTGGTCCTTGCGTCGCCGTGATCGCGATGCCCGGAGTGTCCGTCACAAAGCCATGCATACGTGTCGGTAATCCGCGACAGGCGTTCATCTTGTTGTTGAATCATTGGGCCAAACCAGCGCCGGGGCCTGATGGGATACATCCAAGCGCTTGGATCAGCAGTGAGGCCCGGATAGATCCGACTGTGTCGGTGGGGCCGGGCGCAGTGATCGAAGAGGGCGTGTCCGTTGGACCTCGCACCCTGATATACGGCAACGTCTATATCGGTCACGGATGCACAGTCGGTGCGGATTGTGTTATCCTGCCCGGGGTGGTGATCCTGCATGGCGTTCAGATAGGCAACCACGTCACAATCGGCGCCAACTCGGTGATCGGCGGGGACGGATTCGGTTACGCTTGGGCTGACGGGCGTCATCATAAAATACCGCATTCAGGCACAGTGGTTATCGAGGATGATGTGGAGCTGGGCGCTTGCGTGTGTGTGGACCGCGCCAAGACCGGTGCGACGCGCATCGGTACCGGTACGCGTTGCGATAACCTGGTGCATATCGCCCACAACGTGCAGGTAGGCCCTTACTGTTTGATCGTGGCTCAGGTCGGTATCGCCGGCAGCAGTCGGCTCGGCTCCGGTGTGGTGCTGGCCGGCCAGGTGGGTATCAAGGACAATGTGGAGATTGGCTCAGGGGTGACCGTGGCAGCGAAGTCGGCTGTCATCAGTGATTTGAAACAACCCGGGGTGTATCTGGGATATCCTGCCCAAGAGATCCGGCGTGAATGGCGAGAACGGGCATATCTTCGTCAGTTGCAGAAACTGTTCGATCGGGTAAAGGCGCTGGAAGCGGAAGTATCGAGGTTGTCTGGTGAATAGCCGTCGGTTGGTCAGACCGATACGGGTTTCTGGCGTGGCTATTCATACAGGCCGGCAATCTACCGTTACGGTCTACCCGGGGGTTGTTGGCCGCGGCGTGGTGTTTATTCGCCAAGGAATTTCGGCAACCGCCAGTCCGGCGCTGGTAAACAGTGTGGACCGATGTACGACATTGCTGATCGGTTCACATCCAGTGATGATGGTGGAGCACCTGATGGCGGCGCTCTGGTTGCTGGGCATAGAGGATGTGAACATACACGTCGAAGGTGATGAACTGCCTGTTCTGGACGGCAGTGCGCAGCGATGGATCGACCTGTTGTCGGAAGCCAGTGTGTCTACAGGCAGGTCACGTATCCGCAAGGATCTGCGGAAGCCGGTGGAGTTGCATATGGGCAACAGCCATGGCTGGGCACTGCCTGCGTATTCACCGTGTGTGAATGTGACGATTCATTTTGACCATCCATTGGTTCGTTCGCAGACAGGTATCTGGGATCTGTCACAATGCGATCTGGTACAATCGTTCGCCCGAGCGCGTACCTTTGGATTTATCGAGGAAGTGCAGGCACTATTGGATAGGGGACTGGCGCTGGGTGGTGCGCTGGATAACGCGCTTGTCATATACCCGGATCGTTACAGCTCGGAATTGCGGTATCCCGATGAACCGTTGCGACACAAGACGCTTGACTTTATTGGTGATATGGCGCTGCTGGGTTGCGCAGTAAACGCCTGTTTCGTGGTAATCCGTCCGGGCCATAAGTTCAACAACGCGCTGGCGCGCGCCGTTCAGGTACAGATCGACGCCGCGTCAGCCTGACCTAAGGAGAGTCAATCATGAGCGAGTCCATTCCATTCAGCCATCTATCGATCACTGATATATTGCCGCATCGTTATCCGTTCCTGCTGGTCGACCGTATTCTGGAACTCGAACCGGGCAAACGTGTCAAAGGCATGAAAAACGTCACACACAATGAACCGTTCTTCCAGGGGCACTTCCCCGGACGCCCCATCATGCCAGGTGTGCTGATTCTGGAGCATATGGCTCAAGTGGGAGGGGTGCTGTTTCTGTACGATGCCACACCCGGTGAGAAGTTGATTGTCATCGCCGGGATGGAAAAGGTGCGGTTCCGCAGGCTGGTAACGCCGGGGGACGCGCTGGTGACGGAAGTGGAAGTTCTTCGTTTTGGTGGGCGTAACGGGCGCGTGAAGATGACCGCCATGGTGGGCGATAGCGTGGCGGCCGAAGCTGAGATGTTGTTCAGCATCGTTGATCGAACGCCTGCGGCACCGTCCGCCGGCGGGGAGGATGCTCGCTGATGAACGCACACGAGTGGACAGACGCCATGATCCATCCGACCGCAGTGATCCATCCATCCGCCCGGATCGGCGAAGGAGTGCGGATCGGACCGTTTTGTGTCATCGGTGAAGGCTGTTCTGTGGGAGACAACACCGTATTGGCTGCCAATGTGATGCTCGACAAGCATACCTCGCTGGGGGAGAACTGCACCGTTATGTCCGGCGCCGTCCTGGGCGGTCCACCCCAAGATACCAAGTGGGCTGGTGAAGTTTCCTATTGTGAGATTGGCGACCACAATATCATTCGTGAGTTCGTCACCATTCATCGGGCGACCGGTGAGGGGAACGTCACCCGTGTAGGCAACTCGAACATGATCATGGGGTACTGCCACATCGGGCACAACTGTGAAATCGGAAATCACGTGATCATCGCCAATCAGGCAGGAATCAGCGGGCATGTGATCGTGGAAGACCATGTGGTGTTTGGCGGGATGGTCGGCGTGCATCAGTACACCCGTATAGGCCGGTTGTCGATGATCGGTGGAATGTCCAAAGTCGTGCAGGATGTGCCTCCGTTTACCTTGGCGGATGGACGTCCCGCGGAGATCCTGGACCTGAACACGATCGGCCTGCGCAGGCAGCAGATCCCGGCCTCTGTACGCTCCGGGCTGCGCCAGGCGTACAAGTTGCTGTATCGATCCAAGTTGAACATGTCTCAGGCGATCGATGCGATCGAGGAGGAAGTGGATCCCAGCCCCGAGCGTGATTATCTGCTCGACTTCATGAAAGGCATCCGAAAGGGCTTTGCAGGCCGAGCCATGGATCCACGCCGCGCCAAGTGAGCCGTCTGTTCTGTGTGGCGGGAGAGGCCAGCGGTGATCTCGCGTGCAGTCAACTGATCGAAGCGGTACGTCCGTTGGCGCCTGCGCTGGAGATACAAGGGATTGGCGGACGCCGAATGCAGCGTCTGAATATCCCTTTATGGGCGGTCAGTACACATTGGGGAGCCGTGGGGGTGACGCATGCACTGCGTTTGGCGCCGGCATTGGCGGTAATGAATTACCGCTTACGCAGTTACCTGGCTCGGTATAAGCCCGATTGCCTGCTGTTGGTGGACTTCGGGGCATTCAATGTGCCTCTCGGCCGATGGGCCCGGCGGCACCAAATACCCGTGCTGTATTACTTTCCGCCCGGTTCATGGCGTCGAAAACCACGCAAAGGCAGATTGAGAGATGCTGCCGATCTGGTGATCACCCCATTCAGCTGGTCGGCAGAGGGACTCAGAGAACAGGGGATGCAGGCAGAGTGGTTGGGACATCCACTACTGGATTGGTTGAGCCCATCCGAGGGGCGAGACGTGTTTCGCTCACGGCTGGGCGCCTCGGATGCAGCGCTGATAGGCATCCTACCGGGTAGCCGACGGCATGAGGTCGAGTCGCTGTTGCCCTATCTGGTGAAAGCGGCGCGTCTGTTGATACAGGAAGACAGTAAGGTGCGGTTTGTGGTGGGACGTGCGTCATCCATCGAGGTGCAGTGGCTTCAACGCCGATTGGCCTCTATCGCTTCCCACTGTCAGATCAGTGATCAGACGCATGATGTAATGGCCCACAGTGATTTGGTCTGGTGCTGTTCCGGTACCGCGACTCTCGAAACGGCCGTACTGGGAACGCCATTGATCATCGTCTATCAGGGGCCGTGGGCGTTGAGACTCGAGTGGCTGTTGCGTCGCCGGCAGATGCCGGTCATCGGTCTGCCGAACCTGTTGGCTGGACAGCGTATCGTTCCGGAACTGTTGGGTGAATCCAGCCCGACAAATCTGCTGATGCACACGAAGCGTCTGTTCAGCGGGCCGGAACGCGATCAGCAGCTGGCAGGTTTACGCGCTGTGAAGGCGTTATTGGGGCAGCCCGGAGCGACACAACGTGCTGCCCGACGCCTGGTTCAGTTCATGGATGATATGGCGGCCGCTTCATGACACAACCACCGCGTGATGATGCCAGACTGCAGAGGATTCTACTCAACGATCTCAAACCGTACTGGCGGCATATTTTACTGGGGATAGCGTGTGCTGGACTGGCACAGCTAATGACCGCTTATATCTATTCGATGAGTCGCGATGTAGTGGATGCCGCGCAGCTCCACAAAGACACCAGCGCGCTTAACCGAGCCAGCTTGATCGTTCTGGGCGCATTCACCGTAAAGTTCGGATTGACTTTCGGCCATATCTATCTGCTGCAGATGGCGATAAACCGATATACAACGAGTTTACGTCAGCGGGTGTATGAGCATCTGCAAAGCCTGTCGATGTCGTATTTTACCAGCAGGCGCACCGGTAGTCTGGTCTCGGTAATCACGAATGATATCAACGTCGTGGCAACGGGCGGGGGAATCCTGAAAGATGCCATCGCCGCTCCTATCGGTGTGATTGTCGGCTTGGTCTGGCTGTTTGTGGTGTCATGGAAGCTGGCTGCCATCGCTTTTCTCTGCGTGCCTGTCATGGCTTTGGGCATCCGGGCGATTGGCCGACGGATCCGTAAAGTCGGTGCCATATCGCAGCAACGCCAGGCCGAAGTCGTCTCGGTTATGCAAGAAACGGTGGCCGGTATACGGGTGGTCCGGTCATTCGCTACTGAACCTTATGAGATCTCGCGCTTTCGGTCTGTCAATGAGCTGGCCTATAAGGCGATCATGAAGGGAGTGGCCGCATTTGCCGCTCTCAAACCACTGAACGAGCTGATCGGTGCCGTGGGGATCGCTTCGGTGTTATGGGTGGGCGGCATTCTGATCGTACGCAATGAGCTGACCTTTGGCGGGCTGAGCAGCTTTCTGCTGATGTTGAACCTGGTGGCGGTGAGCATGCAGCAGGTGGGCAACCTGAATGCCACCCGTCAGCAGATACTCAGCGCGGCCGACCGCATTTACCGTGAAGTGCTGGATGTGCCTTCGGAGGTCAGTGACGCACCGGATGCGGTGGAAATGCCCCCGATCAGAGGCCATATCCAGTTTGACCAGGTCTCGTTCTCATACGGCCGGGAGACCCGAGACGTACTGCGGCAGGTGAGCTTCGAGATGCGTCCCGGTGAGGTGGTTGCCGTTGTAGGACACAGTGGCAGCGGAAAAAGCACCTTGGCCGACCTGATCCCTCGCTTTTACGACCCGACGTCTGGTCGTGTGCTGATAGACGGGCTGGATATCCGAACCGTGACGACCGCATCGCTGCGTCGACAGATCGGCATCGTTCCGCAGGAGACGGTGCTGTTTGCCGGTACCATACGGTCGAATATCGCATATGGTCGGCCTGACGCCACCGAAGAGCAGATCATCGAGGCTGCGCGCGCGGCAAACGCGCACGATTTTATCATCCGTCTTGAACAAGGGTACGATACACCCGTCGGTGAACGCGGCGTTCGGGTGTCCGGCGGAGAGCGCCAGCGTATCGCTATTGCCCGTGCTGTGCTGAACAACCCACGGATTCTGATTCTTGACGAGGCAACATCCTCTCTCGACACCACCTCCGAGAGGCTGGTGCAGGACGCGTTGGACACGCTGATGCGCGGTCGAACCACGCTGGTGATCGCCCATCGGTTGAGTACGGTCGTCAACGCGGACCGCATTCTGGTGCTGGCGCACGGATCCATTGTGGAACAGGGCACCCATCAGGAATTGGTTTCACGGAATGGCGCCTACGCGAAACTCTTCCGGAGTCAGTTCACCAAATGAAACGGCGATTGAGTGATTGGTGGGAAGCCAAACGGCCGCGTGTCTTATCGGCCATCGTGTGGTCATTGGTGCGGCTGCTGGGGAGTACACTGCGCGTTCGCCAGGAGCGAGTACCCGAGCCGCTGACTACCGACGGGCAAAAAGCGGTCATCGTGTTGTGGCACGGATGCACCTTGGCGCCGGTGAATCTATACCGCGGACGCCGGTATTGGGCGTTGATCTCTCTGTCCCGGGATGGAGAGATCCAAAATCATATTTTCCAGCGGTTTGGTTTCCAGACCATTCGCGGCTCGACGGGCCGGGGCGGTCTTCGAGGGGCACTGGAGGCCGCCCGCAAGGTCCGTGATGGGGGCGTGCTGTGTTTTACGCCTGACGGTCCGCGGGGACCACACCGAGAAGTACAACCCGGTGTTCTGTTGATCGCTCAGAAATCGGGCGCGCCGATCTATCCGGTGGGGGTATCTGCCCGTCCGTGCCGGTTTCTGCCCACATGGGATCACTACATGATCCCCTTACCGTTTGCCGAGGTCTGGCTCGTGTTCGGGGATGCGATCCACGTCGCGGATGGGCTGTCATCCGAGGAGATGGAGCAGAAGCGGCTGGAGATCCAGGCGGCGCTTGCTGCTGTCCAGTCACGCGCGGAGACTTGCGCGGGTGTGTCTGCTGATGTGGCTGTATAACCTGCTGCTGATCGTTGCCTCTCCCGTTTGGCTGGTTTTGTTGATCTGGCGAATGGCCGTTCGGGGTAAGGGGCGGCGTGGACTGCGGGAAAGGCTGGGCGGCTGGCCGGCCGCGAAGCACGGTGAGCGGTGGATCTGGGTGCATGCGGTTTCTGTGGGAGAGGTAATGGCTGCACAGCCGGTTTTGCACGCGTTAAAGGCGCTCATGCCCGAGCACCGGCTTCTGTTAAGTGTTCTGACCGACGGCGGATACGCGACCGCATCCGCGTTGGTTGGCAAGTCCATCGACCGGGTCGCCTATCTGCCGTATGACCTGTTTTGGCTGACCGATCGTGCGGTAAGGGCCTTGCGCCCAGAGTGCCTGGTTGTGATGGAAACCGAACTCTGGCCCAATCTGTTTGACTCGTGTCGTCGGCATGGTGTCCCTGTGCTTATTGCCAACGCGCGGTTATCCGACCGCAGTTTTCCTGTCTACCGACGATGGATACGACTGCTGCGCCCGATCTGGCGCTGTGTGACTCAGATACTGGCCCAATCACCGACGGACGCCGAGCGTTTTCGAGCTATTGGCGCGAGCCCCGAGCAGGTTACCTGCGCAGGAAACACCAAATTCGACCAAGCGCCAGTGGCCGAAGACTGTACACCTCTGGAGATGCGGACGCGTCTGGGGCTATGCCCGGATGGCCCGCTGGTTGTCATCGGCAGTACGCGCGCCGAAGCTGAAGAAAACCTGGTGGCCGAAGCGTTGAGTCTGTTGCGTGCCGATCATCCGGATTTGGTGGTGGTCTGGGCGCCGCGCCATCTGGAACGGACCGATTGCGTCTGTCAGGCGCTACGGCGCTATGGCTTCGACCCAAGGCGCCGTACTGCCGGTTTGCCGGACGCTCCGGACAGGACGCTGGTGCTGGATACCTACGGTGAGCTGGCAGCGAGTTATGTGGCGGCTGATGTGGCGGTGATCGGAGGCAGCTTTGTACCTTTGGGAGGCCAGAACCTGCTGCAGCCCTTGGCGGTCGGTGTTCCGGTTGTACATGGACCTTACATGCATAATTTCCGGGATGTTACAGAGCTGGCGCATCGCGCCGAAGTCGCATTTCCCGCCTCCAATACAGCGGAACTGGTGGATCAGTTGCGTATTTTACTGGATGCCCCGGACCTGCGTGCGACGCTGCGCACTCGGGCTATCGAGCTTGTCAGGGCAAATGCGGGGGCTGCGCAGCGGGTGGCGGAGGCAGCAGTTGCGGCGATTGGCGCGCGCTGAATACTCCCGCCAGGAGCATCAATCCCAGTAATACACACAAAGAGACGCCGTCGCCCAACCTGTTGTACAGGGTACGGTGACGCAGTAGAGACGGTTGTGCGATCACTTCAGCGTTGGTGAATAACGGCGTAAGCTGAGAAACACGACCATGCGGATCGAATACTGCAGATATCCCGGTCATCGCCGAACGCAACACCCATCTGCGATTTTCCACTGCGCGCAGGGCCGAGAACGTGGCGTGCTGCATTGCGGCCGGGCCTTTGCCAAACCACGTGTCTTTGGTGATGACACAGAGCACGCGCGCCCCCTGTGCGCACAACTGCGATGACACCCAGCCGAGCGTGGACTCGAAACAGATGGGAGCGCCTATCCCCAGTGGCCTCAGCACGGTGGGCTCTGTCCCGGCACCTCGGTCATCAAAGTTGACCCCCAGCTTCTCCAAACGAATATACTGGCGAAGCGGCATGTACTCGCCCCAAGGTACCAGATGTTGTTTTGCATAATACTGCGTGCTGCCGTCCAAGCGATAGAGGATCGCTGCATTGTATCCTTTGTCGGTGGCGTCGCCGCCCACAAGCACCAGCGTGCCGCGCTGAGCGATCATACGGAATATGGGATGCAGAATGCCCTGGATGGACTGGGCAGCGAACGCCTCGGGAAACACGATCAGATCGGCTTGATGATCCCGGGCTGCGCTCCAGCCGCGTCGTGTGGCCGTCAGGATCGCTGGCAGCGTTCTCCAGGAACTGGCCCGCGTGGTGTCGACATTCGGTTGACACACCACGGCGGTGATCTGACGGCCGGTAAAGGGCTGGTTTAAGCGGATCGCTCCATATGTAAGCAACAGCCCTGAGATGAACCCGGCTGGCAGCAGCACCCGCCAGTCGCGGCGGAGTGCGGTGACACACAAGGACATGGATGTGACCGCGATCCAGGCGGATAGTGTGGGTGCGCCCAGAAGGTCGATGGATTGCAGAGGCAGCAGTGTCTGCCAATGGCTGAGGGCAAGATGCCCCCATTGAAACGCGATGGGCCCCACGCCTCGCAGATGCTCCAACCCGACCCAGCAGAGAGCAAACCACCAGATCGCTCCGCCCGGATAACGGCGCATCAGCCACCACGCGAGCCCCATCGCGACAGCTACATGCAGCGCCTGCAGGCCGGCCAGCGCCAACCACGGGATCAGCGCAAAAAGCGGATTCAATGTCCAGCGGGCGACAAATTGAAAGATCCAGAAGATATGAACGCACCAGAGCGCCAGGCCGCATACCAGGCCCGCACGGAACGCCTCACGACCGGTTTCGGCGCGCCACACGGCCCAGCAGAGTGGAATGAGACCGATCCAGGCCAGCCACCAGATCGACAGGGTGGGCAGTGATGCATGCAGGATCAACCCGGAAGCAACGCTGGCTATATTGATCTGTGCGTTATGTGACCGGGGCCATCGGCTCTTCAGCCAGCCTGAAAGAGTCGAATGGAGAGTGTGAACGCTCATCGGATCAGTGAGGCGGAAGCATCTTTCGCAGTCGCTGGATTTCGTCACGCAGCTCGGCAGCCTTCTCGAACTCCAGCTGCTTGGCGGCCTCCTTCATCTCCTTTTCCATGCGCTGAATGGCGAAATGGATCTCTTCCGATGGCGTACCGGAGTCTATATCCACACGGTATGTCGCGCGCGGTTCGGCGGCTTCAGAGCGCACCACTTCATGGATGTCTTTCACAATGGTTTGCGGTGTAATTCCATGTTCCGCATTGAACGCGGCCTGCTTGGTTCGGCGTCGATTCGTTTCATCGATGGCTCTCTGCATGGATCCCGTGATCGTGTCGCCGTACAGTATGACTCGCCCGTCGATATTGCGCGCAGCCCGGCCGATCGTCTGCACCAACGATGTCTCGGAACGCAGAAACCCCTCTTTATCGGCATCCAAGACCGCCACCAATGACACTTCTGGCAGATCGAGGCCTTCGCGTAACAGATTGATCCCCACCAATACGTCATAGACACCCCGTCGCAGGTCACGCAAAATCTCCGCCCGCTCGATGGTCTGCACATCGGAGTGCAGGTACTGAACCTTGATGCCCATCTCTTCCAGATAGCGGGTCAGCTCTTCTGCCATCTTCTTGGTTAGGGTTGTGACCAGTGTGCGCTGACCCTTTTCCACCGTGCGTCTGATCTCCTCGATGAGATCGTCCACCTGGTTGGCGGTAGGTCGCACACACACCTCCGGGTCGATCAGGCCAGTGGGGCGGATCAGCTGCTCGACGATCCGTACGGAATGGGCCTGTTCGAATGGACCTGGGGTGGCGGATGTGAAGATGATCTGCGGCGCTTTTTCAAGAAACTCTTCCCACTTCAACGGTCTGTTGTCGAGCGCCGATGGCAATCGAAATCCGTAGCTCACCAGAGTTTCTTTGCGTTGCCGGTCACCGTTGTACATGGCGCGCAGTTGGGGGATCGATTGGTGAGACTCATCCAGAAACACGATAAAATCGTCCGGAAAATAGTCCAGAAGACAGTGAGGCGTCTCACCCGGCTTGCGTCCGTCAAAGTAACGGCTGTAGTTTTCGATACCCGAACAGAAACCGATCTCCCGCATCATCTCCAGATCGAACTCGGTCCGTTGACGCAGCCGTTGGGCTTCCAGCAGTTTGCCGGCAGATTCGAAGCGCGCTACCTGTTCCTCCATCTCGGCACGGATATCCGTCAGTATCTGCTGCATCCTGTCCCATGGTGTGACGTAGTGGGTGGCCGGGTAGACGGATACACAGTCCAGATTGGCCAGTATTTCGCCGCTTACCGGATCGATCCGGGTGATGCGCTCGACTTCGTCACCAAAGAAGTCGATGCGGATAATCACATCCTCATCAGCGGGCGTGATGTCGAGCACATCGCCCCGCAGCCGGAATGTGCCCAATTCCGGTGTGTAGTCGTTGCGCCGGAACTGCATTTTGACGAGTTGGCGGATCACATCCTGCAGTATGACCTGCCGGCCGACTTGAAAGAAGACCACCTGTTGGCGGTACTCTTCCTCCGAACCGAGTCCATAGATGGCCGACACGCTGGCCACCACGATGGTGTCGCGGAACTCGAGCACGGCCTGAGTGGCCGAGTGACGCAGTCGTTCGATTTCGCTGTTGACCTGACTGTCTTTTTCAATATAGGTGTCGCTCTGCGGTATGTAGGCTTCCGGCTGATAGTAATCGTAGTAACTGACGAAGTATTCCACGTGGTTATCCGGGAAGAACTCGCGAAACTCCTGGCATAACTGCGCTGCCAGTGTCTTATTGTGCGCCATTACCAAAGCGGGGCGTTGTACCGCAGCGATCACTGCCGCCATGGTAAACGTTTTGCCGCTTCCCGTGACACCCAGAAGGGTTTGAAACCGGTCACCCGCCAACAACCCATCCACCAGACCGTTGATGGCTTGGGGTTGGTCGCCGCGTGGATGATATGCGGTGTTCAGCTGAAACAGTGACATTGTGTCTATCATTTTACCACGGGGGCCGATCGTCTTTTCCCGAAATATATGTCGAGATATCATGGCAAGCATTGACATTCATGTCAGCCTGCACACACAATAACTTATCCGCTCGAATTCATATTGTAGTTTATCTCACACGGAGGAAAAGGGGATGAGCCGGTACATGTCCGCAGCCGCCAGGTGCTGCATTGTGATGTTGATGGTTTTGAGCGTCTTGACGATCCTGCCGAATTTCGCATCGGCGGTTGGAGTGGGATCTGCGGACATCTGGGGCAAATCCATGTTGCCGTCTTCGGTGCGCATGAGGGGTATCGTTGCGGTGGAAGGAGGCGGACTCTTTACGATGGCGCTCCGCAGTGACGGGCGGGTCGTGGTCTGGGGTGCAAATGACTACCAACAATGCATCGTCTCTGCGCCCGGTGTAGCCTACCGGGCGATCGCAGCAGGCTACTCGCATTCGCTTGTGTTGAGACAGGATGGCTCGATAGGCGCCTGGGGGGCGAACTTCCTCAAGCAATGTGATGTACCGGAGCCCAACATCGGTTTCACAGCCATAGCCGGTGGATTCGACCATTCGGTCGCGCTCCGCGGCGATGGTTCCGTGGTGTGCTGGGGGTTCAACGCGTCCGGCCAGTGCAACGTGCCGGGGCCGAACACCGACTTCATTGCAGTGGGCGCGGGTGACAAACACACCATGGGGGTGAAGAAGGACGGTTCGGTTGTGTGCTGGGGAGAAAACTACTCCGGGCAATGCAATGTCCCTGCGCCGAATACGGACTTCGTCGCCGTGGCCGGAGGCGCCTGGCACAGTATCGGGCTGAAGAAGAACGGCACTGTGGTCTGTTGGGGTGAGAACGGCGCCTATGCCTGCTCGGTGCCCACCCCCAACAAGGACTTCGTAGCCGTTGCAGGCGGTCAGGATCACTCGGTGGGGCTCAAATCCGACGGGACCGTGGTCTGTTGGGGAGACAACAGCCGTGGTCAGTGCAACGTCCCCTCTCCGAACCAGGACTTCGTAGCGATCGGGGCCGGGCGGTTTCATACCGTGGGGGTGAAAAAGAACGGCGCGATCGTCGGTTGGGGAGACAACAGGTATTTCCAGTCCTATGTGTCTGTTGAAAACAGTGACTTTCAGTATCTGGCTCTGGGACCGGGACACGCCGCAGGTGTTCGGCAGGATGGATCCGTATTCTGCTGGGGTGAAAACTTCTATGGTCAGTGCAATGTCCCATCTCCCAACACCGGGTTTACGAAGGTGTCCGCATCGTTCAACCACACAGTCGGGCTCAGGTCGGATGGTTCTGTCGTGTGCTGGGGCTCCAACTGGTATGGAAAAAGTGTGGTGCCCGCGCCCAATGCCGGCTTCACGGACATCTCGGCCGGATGGGACCACACCGTCGGCGTGCGGCAAGGCGGCATATTGGCCGCATGGGGAGACAACAGCAAGGGGCAGTGTACATTGCCGGAACCCAATTCCGGATTTACCCGGGTCGCGGCGGGACAGCATCACACCGTGGGGTTGAAGAACGACGGATCGATCGTCTGTTGGGGCCGCAACGAAGAGGGACAGTGCACAGTACCGGGTGTGAATAATGGATTCGTCGCTGTCGGAGCCGGTTACCAGCATTCGATCGGCTTGAAGTCCGATGGATCGGTCGTGTGTTGGGGGCAGAACTGGTACGGCCAATGCAACGTACCGGAGCCGAATAGCGGTTTCGTGGCCGTGGCCGGCGGACAATACCACTCGGCGGGTCTGAAGCAAGACGGGTCGGTGGTGGTGTGGGGCTCGAATACATACAAAGAGAGTACCGTACCCGTGCCGAATGCCGGCTTCTTTGCAATCGCGGCCAACGGTCAGATGACCGGCGGGTTGCGCCAGCATCGGGCGCAAGTGAGCGGCATCGCCCGATTGCTGCAGAGCACGGTGCATGCCGGCAAGTGGCTGTTCGTTCAGGTCTGGCCGGAGGGAGCTCAGACCTATCTGGAGGATGCAGCCGTGACGCTTGGTGCGGATGGCAGCTACACGGCCGGGTTTTACACCGCTCCGCCATATAAACTGCGTTATGGATCGCCGCACTTTCTGTGGACTGGCGTGCCAAATGTGAACCCACAGGCCGGTCCGGTGAATGTGCAGTTGGTAAACGGCGACTCAGATGGTGACAATGCCATCACGCTGTTCGACTATCTGGTGCTGGATGGAGCGTTCGGCACCGCTCACAGCATGGCCGATCTCGACGGCGATGGCCAGGTGACGCTGTTCGACTATCTGATTATCGACAGCAGCTTTGGGGCGCAGGGGAACTGATCGATCATCGACATAGCCTGCCGCCGGCTTGTGCGCTTGGTTACTGTGTGCAAGCCGGCGGCGTGTACAGGCGCCGTAAGTGGTTGCGGTGACGCTCGGTCACCAGTGGATGCAGCTATGGGTACAGCTAACAGTTGACAGTATTTCAGTTCCTGTTCACTCCCTCTAGCGCCCGGCCACGCAATTGCACATGTAGCAGGTGTGTAGCATTCACATGTGTTTCACCGCAGCGCTGATCGCTTTAAAGGATGAGCGGCTTTGGTGGTGAATACCAGTAACTTACAGAGAGCCATCCGGATACCGGATGGCTCTCTGGCTGGAACCATTGGAGGGCTGACTGGCTCAGTATGGTGCACCCTGAGCGCCGAATGTGGCATCGATGATGAGGTAGTCAAACAGATTGACCGTGCCGTCGCCATCGATGTCCGCAGCGGCATCCGTTGTGCCGAATTTCCCATCCAGCACCAGATAGTCGAAGATGGTGATCTGGTTATCGCGGTCGGCATCACCGTTGATCAGGTTGAGGTTCACCATGACGCTGCTGGTATCCAGTGACAGGTTATTCACGGCTACCGCAAGCCAATGGCTTTTCGGGATCACGATCAGGTCAATCGGAGCGCGATTGAAGTCGTTGACGTAGATGGTCCCATCACCGGCAGTATATCGCCGTAATGTGGTCCATTGGGATGTGCCTGTTCTCCGCCATTTGATATCGACCGGAAGACCGGCCAAAGGCCCCAGCCATCCCGGTCGGGCGATCCCCAAGTTGACCGCGCACGTAGGCTCCCAAGCGACTTTCGACTGGAACACATCGGCATATCCGTTGGTGTCGAAGGGAATCAGGGTGCTCGCCGTGCTGGAATAGGCGATGTATCCGTTGTTGCTCAGCCCGGTGCAGTCCAGGCAGGCCGAGTCCGCCTGGCCGCCGCCCACCGCTTCGGACACCCGCGTGGTGCGACCGGTTTTGATGTCATGGATGAACACATCCGCCGCGCCGTTGGTGTCGTTCGCCACCAGGTCTGATGCCGGTGAGATGAAGCTTGCGTACCGGCCATCGGCGCTCAACTGGATCATCTCTCCACAAGGTTGACTGGTCTGCCTGCCGCCAGTGGCCACATGCACGCAGACCGTGACGCCGGTGTCCATATCTCGCACGAAGTAGTCCGGCTGATTGTCGGTATCGTCCGGCGTCAGATTGTTTGCTTCCGATCGGAATGCCGCATATCGTCCCGAGTCATCGATCGCCACCCCGGTGCTGTGACCGTTTCCGGCAAACCCGAACGGAGTTACCGATACAAGTTGAACCAGTCCAGAGTCCGGCGAAACGCGATAGATGTCGGTGTGTTGGTTGGTGTCGTTGGGAGTCAGTACTGCGTCCGACTCGAAGTAGACCCAGTCACCGTTCGAACAGACTGCGGGACGGCGACTGGGGGCATACGTTTGCAGACCGTTATGTGTCTTTGAAACACGTGTGGTGACGCCTTGTTTTGCCAGGAAAATGTCCGTAACGCCGTTTGTGTCACCTGCAACCAGATTGCTCGCATCGGACTCGAAGACGACCGCTGAACCCTCGGGTGAGATATCCGGCCATCGTGAATGTCCATTGGCGGCGACTCCGCCGGCACCATACGAGACATGGTACATCGCTTTATTGTCTGTCACCAGGTAGATGCCGCTGACACCGGGAGCTGTACCCGACACCAGATTATCGGCAGCGCTTTGAAACACGATCTTGCTGCCGTCATCGGATATCCGCGAGTATTGACTGGCCCCGTTCGGTTTGGCGCCGCTCAGTCCCCATGGCATCATCCAGAAGGTGGCCGTTCCGAAGTCGTGGTGAAAGACCGATTGGTAGGGACCGTTGTTATCCAGAAGATTTGTCGCCGATGAACTGAACGTCACGTGTGATGCGTCCGGGGTTTGAGCGGGTTGCGTGCATGGTGCTTGTGCCTGGTACGTTCCGTGCGAGCGGGAACAGAGCGTGACGATGCCAGTCAGCGTGTCCAGGACAAACACATCGCTTACGCCATTTTGGTCATCGGGAACCAGATCATTCTGTTCGCTGGTGAACGCACAATGCCGGCCATTTGCCGATATTCCGGCGGTCTGCGCGTCGTTCGTGGTGTTTGTCGACACCGCAGCCAGCCGGCCGGTAGCGACCGAGTATCGGATACACTTGCGCACTTGGAGGGGGTTACTGACCAATGTAGTCGCCCGGGTGCTGAATTGGACGTACTGTCCGTCCGGGCTGATGAAGCTGTTGCCGCACGCCCTGTTAGCCTGAGGCCCGCCCAGCTCCTGTGACGCGCGCTTCACTTCCCCGGTAGTGGTGTCCACCCAGATGATGTCCGCCACGGTGTTGGTATCAGGTGTCACGATGTTGCTGGAAGCGGTGGTGTAGCTGACATACCGTCCGGTCTCACTGATCGATGGATCAGTGGATGGCCCGTTTCCTTGGAGTCCTGCCGCTGAGACCGAGATGCGGCGCGTTTCGCCGGTACTGATGGTGTACAGGAAGATGTCAGACTGTCCGTTCGTATCGCCTGACACCAGGTTGGAGGCGAGCGATTGATAGACAACGTAGTTGCCGTCGGCTGTGATCCACGGTTTGGTCGATGCGCCGTTAGCCTGTGTCCCATCGGTCGCCACCGAAATTCGCTGGCGTCCTCCGGTCTGCAGATCAGCCAGTATGATATCGGTGACGCCATTGGTATCTCCGGGAACGAGATTGGTGGCGTCTGTCTCGAACACCACATATCGACCATCTGATGAGATCGATGGAAAGCCACTGGCTCCGTTCGCCTGTACGCCATCAGGGTCCACCGATACCCGTTGTGAAGTATGAGCGTAAAAGTTGTGGTAAAAGACGTCCGCGACACCGTTCGTATCATTCGGCACAATCGTGCTGTCCAATGACCGGAACACCACATGTCCGGCCGAGTTAGGACTGGTGGATATCTGATCGGATGGCTGTGTCAGTTTGTTGTTTGAACCAAACGGTATTCTAAAAATCCGGCCAAGACCTTGGTCATACACATACGGCTGTGGCACGCCATTAGGGAATACGCCGCCGAAGGGAGCCGTGGACACGAACGCAACGTGCAAGCCTGTACGGCTCATGATCGCCTCTCCCGACGGCAACGACTCGACATAACCCGGAAGGCCTACGGACACGCGACGCGTCGACTCGACACCGGCGTATACGCCCGATACGATCGCCAAACATCCTACAGCAGCCAGGGATCGAAGCAGGAACTGCATGGACAACCTCCTCAGTTCACAGCGAATAGCGCCTGCACTTGGTTGGCACAGGCCCAGCGGTCTGTTTCCACGCGACGAACTGTCATACCTTCATAGTCTGCTAATCTGCTGTTTTCTGTTCCCGACGGGTGCGGCCCGTAATCGGGTGATACGCGAGCCAACCGCTCGAAAATTGGGTGCGCCACCACCCGTCATCGCGGGGATTGACTCCGGCCAGCGGCCCGTTCCGCGAGTGCTCAGAGCGAATGATGTCGGCAATCGCTGTATAGCGGGCATTATCGGGTTGTAGCCGGATGACGCGCCCTCTGCCGCTCTGAATGAGGGGGCGTCGTTCATCCGGTGACAGAAGCCAGATGCGTTCTTGGATATCTCGGATGGGCTTGGCGGTGCAATCGATAAACAGTCCTCCGCGTTGAACCCAAAGAGCCAATGCCCGCAGACAGTCCGCTGGGAAAATCGAACCCGAAGTGTTGATCAAGATGCGCAGATCAGCGTGCAGTTTCCAGCGAATCATCTGTTCGTCGACCACCCCGAGGTCAGTGACCGGGCGCAATGCGTTGAACGCCTCCAGTTGCCCCTCGGGGAACTCCGACAGATCGAGCGCCATCTGGGTGTTGGGGAACAGCATCGCCACTGAGATGCGAGCCCGATCGGGCAGAAACGAGCTTGCCGTCCAAATCTGCGACAATTGGGGCATCACATGCCAATTTTGGTAATAGGTGTAGAACAGGTCCAATCCCACGCTGCTGTCCTCAAACAGCTGGCGGCGCATTTCGGCTAATGTCAAATCGCCTCCCGGTGGCTCGGTACCGAAGCCGCCTCCATACGCATGGCATATCGGAGCCATCCGCTGATAGAACCAGTACGCGTTCGGTTGGGCGTTGCGATTGTTGGATGCATGGGTGCTGCGCACACCGGCATTGCCAAACTCGGCCACAGCCCGACAAAGCCGGCTGCGGTCCACACCATATTCAATCCGGTCGCAACCGTTGCCCAGGGCGATCTCCAGATAGGCGTGTGGGAAATACTTGCGGACAATGCTCAGCGCCCGCATAGCCGACCGGACCTGGCTTTCCGTGTACCATTCGGTCAGGTCGAGCCAGGCCTGTACAGTGCGGTGGCGCGTTTCCTGCGCAGGCATCTGAATATCATTCCATGAGGTGTAAGCGGTATTCCATGCGTTGTTCAGGCGGGAGAGCGACCGATACCGAGTTCGCACGGTGTGCTGGAAATCCTTGCGGGCGAATGGATCACCGCACCACATGCCGTGCCGCCATGCCTGGGGATCCTGTGGAAACAGCATCCCGAACCCGATACCGGGTGCGAAGTTGGCTGCGCCCATGGGATATCCGGCTTCGCCGTAGTCCGAAGAGGGCAGCGCGATCAGAATGATATCGAAGTGTTTGTGGTACCGTTTGGCCAGCTGGGCGTAGAAGTGATCATAAGCCCACCACGTTCCCGGCGCCCAGGGAGACAGCAGATCCACAGTCTGTCCCGTACGCATCTCCCGAAGAGGCACATACCGGGGACTTCGCACGAACCAGTCAGGTGCGTACATCAACCAGGGAAATGGCAGCATGCGTTGCCCGTACCGGGTCATCAAAGCAAGATATTCATCGACCGTATCCCAGCGCCAGACATCCGGCTGAGGTTCCAGCGTGCGCCAGAAGAGATAGGCTTCGACATGCGTATGCCCGTCCACCAGCTGGTCGGTGATGACGCCGCGATTGTTCATGTCCGGAAAGTCCGGCAACATCAAGGCGCCGGTGACGAACCGTATCCGATGCATGTTGCAGACTCCTTATGCCAGGTCGACGGACGTAAGGCTCGGGGATGCAGGAGACGCTGTGGTAGCGTCTCCTGCAAGTGTATTCAGGCGCGTGTGGAGATGGCGACGGGAGCCAGCAGACCCTGCGGGATCAACTGGTAGCTATCAGTCCAAGCCTCTGGTCCCGCAATAAACGATATCCAGTTGTCCGGACCATAGCCCGCGGTGATGAGCGGGATTTGGTGCAGCGGACCAAAAGTGTTGCGTCGTGTGAGCACCAGATGCAGCTGCGCCTGACCGGTTGCGAGGTGATCGGTGATGTCCACTTCATACGGCTGCCAGCCTATGTAGGCTGCAGGCTGGCCGGGAGCGGTCACCTTCAGACATGCTGCCGACCAGTTCGGGGCGCACAGATACCGCCGCTGTTCCTCGACGGCGGCAATCGCCGGCAGGGCGATGCGCACTGCTCCGCTGTAGAACGGCAGCCCTTGAGGCGCCAGGTCCCCAATCCTGAGCATCTCCGGCAGACGTGTCACTGCGCGTCGCACCCCATCGATGCGGACTCCGAATTCACCCAGCAGGTATATGGCTTCGATATTGGACTGTTGGGTGAACGTGGTCTTCAATGTGATCTGGTTCTGCCCGGGCTTCAGCGCTTCCAGCGGCACACTCAGCCGATGGAAAGCGATGTCGATCCACATGCCCTGTGATGTGGGATCAAGTGGCGTATCGTTTACGGCTACGCTCCACAAGTCCGGCCGTTCCAGAGCCAACTGTACCTCGCAGGCGGGCATGGTATCGATCTGGAACTCATATTTCAGCTCCACCACACCCAACTCCGGAACACCCTGTTGGCGGGTGAACCACGGCTGCAGCATTTCGCCGCCCCGGTACGGCAGGCCGTATGCGTCGCGGACTGCCCGGTCTACCTGCAGAACCTCTTTGACGGGCTGCCAAGAACCGTTATCGATGCGGTACGCTGCCGTATCCAGTACCAGAACATTCGGCTCATCCAACGTGTAGTGGAACGGTCCGGCAAGCTGCATATTTCCGGTCTCTTGCAGAGCCGGGCGGACGGGTACTTCAGGTTGCTCGATGGGCCGAAGCACGTAGGCTTTTTGACCACAAGGAGCGAAGTCCACGACGAACTCCACCGCATCACTCGTCTGGTCTGCGGGAACCGTGAACCGATCACCGGTTACACAGTCCCATTCTTCGACAATTCCGGAACCGGCAATGCGAACCTTCGCACCACGCACCCACGCTTCGCGATTGACGTTCAGCAACACGACGATTCTGTCGGCGCCATCTTGACGGCTCTGACAGAAGATGTCGGTACAGGGCATGCCCGAGGCGGCATCTGTTACAGACACATAGAGCGGCGCAGTCTGCAGGCAGGCGCTTACCAATCCGTTCATGTCCGTCTGTACACAGCGCGCCGCCAATTGTCGGGCACGGTCAGACGGTTCAGCATCCACGTAGGCGGGCGGCTCGCCGCAAAACACCACTGTGCCCCCGGCGTCCGCAAACTGCTCCAGTCTGTCGAGTGTGGTGGACCGGATGGTGGTCATGCCGCTGACGACCGCAACCCGGTAGGCCGCTTGACCCAGGCACAGCTGGCCGTCTTGCAGTCCGCCCAGACGGCCCAGCATCTCTTCATCGCCGTAGTCGAAATCCAACTGCGAACCCAACAGCGTATGGAAGGTGGTGAGGTATTGCCGTTCCAGCTCCTGTACTTCAGCGGAGCGGGCGCCCAGCATGTGCGCCCAACCCGGGTAGACCTGGCACCAGACGCTTTCCACCGGGTTGATGACCAGTACGTCACACAGTGGCGTGCCGCGGCTCATCATCATACCGAACCGGGCGAAGTACTCCTCGACATACGGATAGTCCTTGTACCAGGCAGACTGGTGGAAGATACTGGCAGGAAAGTCCCGTTTCGCTTCACCCTCCATGGTGTACCAGCTGAGGTGATGGCAACGTACATTGATGCCGAACAACGCCTGCCAGTCGCCAACCGCTTTGTGCCCTTCGAATGGCATTTGCCATCCGGTGCATCCGTACAACTCGGACAGCAGCCATTTCTGACCCAGTTGTCGCGCAGCGGAGGTCAGTTGTTTAACCACCCAGAAATTCCGGTTGCCTTCGGTCAGCACGTCCACGCCCGGATATTCCATGTACTCGTAATAACGCATCACGGAGCCGCTGACGGATGTTTGGGCAGCGAGTGTGTCTTCGTGCAGGATATGCCCCGTGAGGATCATCTTATGGGCGCGGCAGTAGTCATCCAGCGGTTTCGCCCAGTTTTCCAGAAACAACTGCTGCAGCAGTTCGATGAAGTGCCACTTGACAGGGGATATTTTCTGTCCGTTTTTCCACAGGTACAACTCAGGAAGACGTTCGACCAAGTCATATCCAAAACGCTCGCGGAACGTGTCGAACAGCTTGTACGTCCACGGAACCAGCCATTCACGGTCAGGATTGCTCAAGCTGAACCCGTCCATTACCGGGCCACGGTGCGGTTCATCGGTAAAGATGCCTCGGATCGATTTCCCCAACCGGTCTCCGCAGTGCTCCACATACTTGGCGTGTGTGGATTGCAGGAATGCCTCTGTCGCTTCACGATTGATGACATCCAGATAGGTCTGTCCATTGTAGAAGCTCGATGGGTATTGCTCTTCCACGGTGAACACCAGTACGGTGTCGGTCGGATCGGGTCGTTCTCCCTCAGACAGGCGGCGGCTACGCGTATAGTGGAACCCGCTCAGGTCTGTGGTAAAAGCGGCGATCATTCCATCAACCGGTTTGTACTCGCCAGCGGGTGTGGGGCGGCAACGCAGATATTTCTGTCGGAACTGCGGATTGACGGTCACTCGTCCACCAGCGGTGCCACTCGGCCAGCGATCTTCGTCATACAGCCAGGATTCCATACCCAGCCGGTCGCCTTCATCAGCGCACGCGTTGATCAGTTCGAACCACTCCTCGCCCAGGTACTCGGTAGCGAGACCGGTGCGCGAGTGCATAAAGTATCCGCCCATGCCCATGTCGCGCAAGACATGGATTTGTCGGATCAGCTCGTCCTTTTCCAGTAGCCCGTTCCACGACCAGAACGGTTTGCCGCGCCAGGCGTTTCCCGGGGAGCGGAACTCTTCGTATGCGGAGCCATTCATATCAGGACCTCGATCGGTGTGGTGTCAGACAATGGGATTGTATCCCATACACGTTGGCCGAAATATGGAGGAAAACCAGTATACATTTCCATCAGGCGGTGATAGAGTAGAAGGACTGATAGAGTAGAAGGACAAACACACGTTGATGTTTTTGAAACGCTTCACGGGAGGAGACGGCGATGTCTCAGCGGAGTCGGCAATGGATTTTCTGTCTGGGCTTGCTGATGCTGGTCGTTTTGTGGCCGCACGCTGGTCAGACATACGGTAACGATACGGATCCAGCCAAAGGGCCCGGGGTGCAGGCTGGGCCGCATAGCAAGCTGAACCGTCTGGCGCTTCGCCGGTTTATACAGGATGTCGCCAACCAGGACCCCGTGCTTCGCTACTACGACTTCGAACCGTCGCCCGCTGCCTACGGGATCGCCAGCGTGGCTCCCGATGCCTTCCTGGCCGAAGGACTGACCGTCGCAGGAGCCGGCCAGTTCACCGTCGATGAAGTGCCTGTGCGGAAGCCCTTCGCCTGGTGGGTTTACGAAGGGGGCTACACCGCCGACGAGCCCGAGATCTACATGTCCTTTCGCCATTTTTACGACCCCTGTCTGTTGTCTATCGACAAAGCAGCCGGAGGCGCACACGTGGCCTATCTGACAGACGATCTGAACCGTCTGGCGCCGGCGGAATGGTTGAGCGAGGCCACCGCATTGAATCCGAAAATGGATGCGAAACGCTGGGCGATGACCGATTCACCATATTCCTGGAAAGCCGGCATAGACAGCTTGAACAGGGAAACCGGTACGCCGGAACAGCGGAGAACGGCTTATGGGTTCAGCTGGCGATCGCTCGGAGAGTGCATGCATCTATTGGCGGATATGACGGTTCCGGCACATGTGCGCAATGACTCGCATCCGGGCTTGATATCCGCGCGGTTGGAGAACAGGATCAATCTCAAGGCGGATCCCTACGAAGCGTTCATGACGTCGCAGTCGATGATGAAGTATGCCGTCGGTCAACCGGAAGCCGTTGTCGAGGAGCTGGTACGTAAGGCAAAAACCTTCGGTTCGTTGTTTCAGGATCTGGCCGTGTACACGAACGAAACGTTTTTCTCACAGGACACCATATCGGGTATCGATCACGTCACCGGTAAGCAGGTGCATAGCTTGAATGGTCAACCGGATTATCCGTCTCCCAAACTGGAGCAGTACACATGGCGCCCGGACAGCAACCCGGAACAGGCCGCCAAAGGATGGGGCTTCTGCGATAGCTCCAATGGGTTTACGGAGCTTACGCGGCGTGAAGACGGGCGTTATGGCATCTTTGAGTCGGAGCAAGCGAAGAGACTGGCTCCAGCGGCGCTGTCCGCGAATGTCAAACTGTTGGATCTGTTCATCCCTCGATATGGCGTTCGGGTTGTGGACATCGATCTGCAATCGAAAACGGTACGGTGTCGTGTGCTGCAATATGAACGATCCGACAACGGCCAATACACATCCAGCCCTTGCTCGCGTCGGATCAGCAGCCAGAGTTCCGGATTGCTGCTGGTGTGGAAGGGGATTGCGCCTCAGGCGCACCATCCGTTCTTGACCGAGGGGGTACGACTCGCCAGCACCCAGCTGGGTGATCTGCTGGGCGGATTGAAGAAGAAGGCCGAGGATACGATCAACAAAGAGCTCGAGAAGGCAAAGGGGGAATTGGAAAAACCGAAGCCATCCGGTAAGAGCGATAAATCCACGCCGAATGCCGGTAAGGCGGATGTCCAATCGGTTCAACCGGAAGAAGCTGTACTGCCGAATGGCGATAAGCGGATGGGGGCGAACTCCTACTGGGTACGACTGCAGGAGGACTCCACGGCATCGTTCGCCATGTCACTGCCGAATGAGGTGGTCCTGCCTGTTGGCGATGCCTCCTCGTCAGGCCCTCTGTCGCTGGTGACAGGACTGGATGCCGGCGGAATATTGATCAAGTCCGCACCGGTGAGTATCTGTCCGGTGCGCGTTACCAAACGGTCCGAAGGCGGTCATGTCGGATCGATCCAGGCGAGCGACTATCGCGAACCCGTATATGTGGAGTGGAACTGGGGTGACGGAACTGCCGTGGAGACGTCGGAGTCAGACCAGTATCCAGACGCATACACATCGCAGCATGGCTATAAATCCTCAGGGACGTTCACGGTGACGGTGCGTGTACTGAATGCGTCCCGTGACGTGTTGTTGGCGATCGGTCAGGCTCGGGTCGCTGCTGACAAGCCGGCGAACGATACGGACGCTGCGACGTCTGAGGTTGTCGATGCGCAGATAGACTGGAGTCGCGAAGCTGGCGCCCCAAACTTACGCATACGGTTCACATTGGGCTTCACACTAAAACCGGGCGATGTTGTGTTCTGGCGGTATGGTGACGGGGCAAACGGTGAGTCTAATACTGCCTCTTCGCAACATATCTACGCACAAGCTGGGGGGTATACCGTACAGGCTACGGTGCGCCGCAACGGCAAGGACGTCGCACGCGGCAGCGTGCGGATCGATTTGCAGGCGGGTAACCCGCTGGCAGGTCTGGAGACTTTGGCAGAAGTTCTGTGTGCCCTGCATCCCATGTGGAATATCACGCGCGATCTGCCTAATTTGCCGGACGCATTGACCGCCAAACTGCAGGCAGTTGTGCGCCAACGGAAGGCGGACTGGTATGGTTTCAGGCTGCGTCCCAATGATGTGCCATCGGATGGGCAGACTGCCGAATCGCTGATCAATGGGTATTTCAGGCCTGCCGGATCCGGCGTGCTCAAGCGCAAAGAAGACAAGGATGGGTATTACGACAAGAGCAAAGCAGACTCGTTGCCGGTAGTCGAATATCCCTGGGCGGCCTGGTATGAGGTGTACGCCGATATGGGGCTCCATGACACGGTTGACCTCGCAAACACGCCGATGTCCAAACGCGGGGTGTTCCCCGATGCGTTCGCTGTGGTGCGAGACAAGGCACAACGTTCGCGCAACCCGGGCGGTGGCGGCAGTGATCCGGATGGAAGCAGTGCCGATCTTCGTTTCCGAGAAAGGTTGACACAGCCGGTGGCTGTCGGTGATTTGGCGTATCAGGGAGCACCGCTGCGATACACGCGCGATATATTGGCCGCTCGCAGAGGCAACTTGGACGATGACTTCCGTGACAACGAGTGCATGGCGGTTGTCGGCCCGCTCTGGATATGTAACCGCGTGGTTCTGCGTATCGCCATCAAGAAACCTTTCTCAAGCCAGTATTCACCGCCATGGAGCCAGGATTGGGAATGGACCAGCTTCAAAGCTGACAACGGCTGGCTCAACGGTGCGGAATTCGAGGCACAAGTCATCACATTGCTCAACCAGCGGCCGCAGATTGTGCTGGATCTGACGCGTCAGCAGGTGTCGGATTGGACAGGCTGGCGCCAGTCACGTACGGCGCCATCGGGTAATGGGTTCCTGGGCTTCTACACTCCCGATCACATGCCATACTGGCCGAAGCCGAATGAGATCGTTTCCGGTGCGCGCGTAGATACGGACAACGGGAAGCTTCCCTGGGAACCCGGTTACCAACCTGTCAACGCGCCTCGTGGGGCCAATGCGTTATATCGTTGGAAGCGCGGCGCGATGGAGTATCAGGCGGATGTGAATATCTATATTCACCCATGGAAGCTGCACCAGTCGCCGAAGGTTGATTGCGTGGAACAGTACAACAAGACCGTGAAGACATTGAAACCGGCGCCGCTGTCGCTGACGGGTGCAGAGGACGCGATGCAGATGCAGTATCGCGATGTCGGTGTCAACTACCATGTCATCGTATTTCGACGGGCGAATGTATTCGTCAGTGTGAGCGTCATGGAGAAGGGCAACCCCAAGGGCGGACCGATTGCCGATACGAAGCGCATTGCGGATCTGATCCTGTCTGCGCTTGCGGCGCCGCCTTACGCTCCGGAGCCGGCCAAGTGATACACAGCTCAGGGGAAGAAGCGGTAGGCAGGTATGCCGAATATGGCGCTGATCAGTGTCCATCCGGACCCAATCACGCATTCGGCCACGATCAGGCCTAAAAAGAACGGAGCGACTTTTCGATACGTCTTCAGCCCGCCAAAATGCAACAGCGGTAACTTGATGATCCACGCCACCAGCAGTGGCGCCCAAAGGATATGCATTGACCAACTGCCGGACACTGCGTATCCCACAGGATGCAGGGGAAAGCCGGTGAATTGCATCCGAAGGGCCTGCAGGGCTATGGTCACCAGAAAACCCGCGCCCACAGCGATGCTCTGTTTCAGCGATGGTTCTGAGGGAGCGGACGCCCAGACCCCCATCCGGTTCCAAGGTTCGCTGCCCAAATGGAGCGCGCAGACAGGCGGTGCGAATCTGGATGTCGCACCGCCCAGACCGTATATCGTATGCAGCAGGGCCCAGACACCGACCAGCATGCCGGCGATCGCCGCGATCCACAAGGCCACAAACATGCCGCGTCGCTGCGATGCCGAGTCCTGCGTCATGCGCAGGCTTTCCAGTTGGAATGGCATGGCGTGCGACTGGTAGCCCCTGTTGAACCACTGCATCAGGGTCAAACCGAGACTGTTGTCGAGGCCAAGCGTGCGGGAACCCGCCATGCCTGGGATGATCGCATCCGGACCTGCGCCTTGCAGGTCATGCGCAGGCATGCCCATCTCCGCACGCATTCGGGTGATGGCGATACTGATCGTGAAATAGAGTCCGAAAAACGCCAGCGTCACCCATAACGACATCCCGATCAGCCAGGCGAACACGCATAAAGCCAGCGATCCGCACACCAGCAGCAGCACAGCCAGGCGATATGAGATCGGTTCATCCGCATCATCGATATCCGATTGCGGCGATCGGCAGTGGCGCAGCACCGCCATCAGATGGCGTCGTGATGCGGCGATCGCAAAAACACCGATGCCGATATAGGCGCCCAGTGACTGCTGGTTGACGAACGGCACATTCGGTATCGTGTCCCATCCCAATGCGGCGGCCGCCACAAACTGCATCTTCCACACCCAAAAGAAAAACCAGCAGGAGAACAGCACATCCAGAGGCAGCAGCATGCCCAGCCCGATGGCGAACGGATAGACCGTGATCGGCACCCATCCCAATGCGTTCCAGGGCCGTGTCCATGAGTCCGTAAGGCCATGCAGGTGGTTTTTGATGGGAATCTCGGGTAACGCGGGCAGATACTGATGCAGACCATTGACGATATCGATACTGGCGGCGATTATGAAACCCAACCAGAATAAACGGTTGGCAAACAACGGCGCACCGGGTTGGGTCAGTTCGACCGGCAAGATGATCAGCGGATAACTCAGTTTCTCTTTTTCGGACCACTGGTTGCGGAACAGCACATTGATACACAGGAACATCCCGAACAGCACCAGAATGAACAGCCCCCAAACCGCCAACGGCAGGAGCCAGGGGCCGTAGACCGCGGGATCGTACAGATTGCCGCCACGATAGAATGCGTCCAGTGCTGTGTTGTCCTGTACGGTTAGCCATGTCGGCAGTCGATCACCGAAAAGCGACGCCCAACGATTGACGCTGTTCGCGAAGTGAGCCGGGTAGGGCAGTGATGAAATCAACACCTGCAGCATGTGGTGACTGACCATTACGCTGCTGATGTTGAGCATCGCGTACACCACCAACAGCTCGTACTGACTGAACGCCCGGTGAGGCCACCAGCGGTGCAAGACGAGGTTCAGCGCCGTCAACAGTGTCAATGTAAACACAGACGTGGCAAACAGCGAGATCAGTGTCGGGTGCAACGTGCAATACACATATTCGACCTGCACCAACCAGTAACTCAGGAAAGGCATCAATACCAGGCTCAGCACCACACTGCGCAGCGTCAGTTTCCCGCATGATGTGTGTCCCCGAGTCTCAATTGACATCGATGCGCCTCCGGCTCCTTCTTGGATCTCATATACAGACTCACAGCGCCATTCGGTGTGTGCTGTGACACCCACCCGCAGGCTTTACGGGTGAAGTGGACCAGTGGTGACGCTCAGGCTTGTATACAGAGTACCCAGTCATGTTTGTCCGGAGCAGTGACTGTAAGGTCTCTTTGCAGCACGCGTGCTACACGTGTTCGCACACCCGTGCGCGGATTGAACCATTCAACCGAAGCGTGCCGTTTCAGCGGTGTTGCGTTAAGGCGGATATTACCCCCTACGGGCATGTAGATCACAGCCAGTTCACCTGTCTGGCTGTGCGAGGCAGAGACGAACTCTGCCGGCTTGTCAGACGGTTCGAGAAGCAGTGACCTGTCCGGGGTGAGCGTCCACCATCGGATGCTACGGAAAAACCGGCTCAGGTGTTGCACGTCCGTCGCGCCCTCTGATCGCAGGGCATCGCTCCAACGGATCGATACTCCGGATCCGGGATGGTTCAAGGGTGTCTCTGGTGTTTCCGTCCATGGCCAGATGCCGTGGTGCCCATAAGTCACCCCTGCGGTGGGGGCGTTCAACAGGCTGCGGTACAACGCCTTACGTACCGGGTAGGTGGGAATGGGGCGTGCACCGATGGCTTCGTAACACGGCTCCAGATTGATGACCGGCAAACGCGGTTCACCCCTCCAGCCGCTGGCAGGCGGCCCTGACACCAGCCATCGCTGGGTGGCCTCACTGTCGCTGTGTCCGCTCTGGTACCCCGCAAAGGTGAACCAGGGCTCTTTGCGAAACTCTTCGGTGACCCATGATCCGCCGCCTGGATGCATCGTCGCAGCGCGGTCGCAGTCAGTCAGTACGGCCCGTCCCAGTGTACGCCATCGTTCCGCGCGCGGGCCGCCATAGTTGCCGTCGCCAGCTAGTAACCAGACGACATTCCATGCGCCCCAGCGCGCCACCATATAGCGTGTCAGCCGCAACGCTTCCGCGTCACTCAGTGTTAACCCGGGATCCGCCGGATGCATGGCCCAGAGCAACACCGGAGCAGCGATCAATCCGGCTTTGTTGATTGCCTGCAGGCGACTGTCCAGCCGCTGGAACAGGGCGACATTCGGCTCGATTCCATCCGGATGCATTGTGTACGCCTGCTCCGCGTTGTAGGCGCGCCAGTGTGTGGCGACACACTGGATCACCGTGAAACCCTGCTCACGGCGCGTGCGCAGATATTGCTGCCAATCATCAGGGCGCGCCTTCAATGCGCCGTTCCAGGCGGTGTCGGCCATCCAGAAAAACGGCGTGCCGTCGGCGTGTGCCAGATAGCGGCCGTCTGCAGAGCGCCTGATGGGACCATGCCACAGTGGCAGCGGTGTGTTTGTGGATGCGGTGCACATGAACTGCCCACGACGGGCATGCAGCCCGCGATCGGTGCTCACAGAGCAGGAACTCTCCCAACGCCATCGTCCGACTTCGTCGGGGCTGAAGCGCGCCTTCCAGGTGGTTCCGCCATCCCAGAACGCCAGACGTGACGATTGCCTGCCGGATGGCGCAGTGAAGGTGACCGAGAGTTCGACATCGCGCAACGGCCGATCCCACATGCGCTCACTGGTGAACCGGATTTCGTGCGGGCCATACTTGGCCGCGACTGTCCTGTCCTGCATGGTAGACCTCCTGAGAGACCGCAACGTGATTACCGTGAACACCGGGCGCATCAGGTCATAGCTATATGGTATGCTGAGAGCAATCCATACGGCAATGCGACATGACATCGGCGTTACGCACAGACACCGGTTGATGAACCTCTCCATGTGCCGTCTGGCCACACAACCACAGGGAGGAAGTTATGTGTTATTGCCGAGTCTTGTCATTCCTGCCCATTCTATCCGTTCTATGGGTACTCGGCTCGTCGGTCGCCGCACAGACTAATGAAGTCAAGAACCTGTTCATCAACGAAAACCCCAATGCGGTGCAGAATAACCCGGCACGGAAGCCGGTATTCACACTGAGCGAGCCGAAGCATGTCTCCTTAATCCGGACGTATCACTACAACAACGGCAGGGGATCTCAACCCGGTGAAATCAGCATCGTCGATCCCCAAGGGCGTCTGTTAGGGGTGTGGAAGGCGACAATCAGCAGTCGGTATTACTGGACTGTGACCCCCAATGCAGTCTTCCCTGCCGGTACCTACACCATCGTTGACTCCGATCCCGCGACTTGGGCACATAACAGCGCCACAGGCGGCGCAGGGTTCGCACTCGTCAACGGCAGCGACGTACATCCCAGCGCTAAAGGCCCTGTCAGCAGTCTGTTGGCGCAACAGCAACAGATTGCCCAGAGCCACAAGGGTGAGGTCAAGCCGTTGATTGTACGCCCGAACACATTCGGTGCGACTTGGGCGGTGAATGAAGCGCTGATCAAGCGCGGCGGGACGTTCACTGTGTTTGCGTTCACAACCGCATCATCCGAACTGAGTACCATCGGAAACTTCACCGTAGAACTGGAGTTGACGGACACCAGCAATGGCCGTATGGATACTGCCGTCGCAATGGAGCAACAGTCTTGGGCGAATCCGCGGAACTGGGGTGGACAGGAGGTCTACATGGCGCGGTTTCGCGGCGATAAACCGTTCAACGGTACCGCCCGTATCGTGCTTGTTACGCCCAAGGGACGAACACCGGTTCATTCCTTTATACTGACAGTGACACCATAAAGCGCTGCGGCTCCGGAAGGACGCACGCAGGCGTTGCGTCCTGCCAAAGGAGTCTGTTTGTGTTCTACCAATACCCCATCACACGTCCTCTGTCCGGCCCCGACGACTATGACGAGGCAGTCGCACTGGCGACGCTCCAAGGTCTGATCAACCGAAACGAGCCTCGGTTGTACATCACCAATACCGAGTATGGACGGCCGGAGTACTGGCTTCAGAAGATGAGCCGATCGGGCTACTGGTTGTGTGGAGTGGAGTCGAGAAGGATTACCGGACTGCAGTCCGTGATCAACCTGGCCAGGCCCGTACTGCGAGGTGCGGTCATCTGGGATCCTGAAGTTCCCGCAAGCCTGAACGTGGCCACCACAATCGCCGGAGTTGAGGACGCTGTGGTACTGAGTCCGGCACTGGCTGAACAGGGTCTGTCGCGCTGGCGGTTACCGGTGATCGATGACCTGCGCGGCCGCTTCACGGGAAAGGAGACGGGCAGTCAAAAGAACGATGCCTATCGCTGGGCGATCCGGACCTATCTGGATACCGGCCGTTGTTCATCGCGCATGCTATGCCTGTATACCGATGCATTTTTCGATCGGCCTGCCGGACAGATCGCGTATGTCATCCAACGTGATTGGGCTGTGAGGAACCGCGCTTTTGTATATGATCTGTCGCCATGGGGTGACGAGGCGCCGGCAGATGACCCTGAGCAGCCGCCGGGGACCGACCGGGCTACATACAAGCTGCTGCTCGAGGCGACGTTACGCCAGTCTGCAGGCAGATACATGACGGAAGTCGGAGGCTTCTTCAGCTTTCAGAAGTATGCGAACATGCCCGGGCATCCCAGCAAACATGAACCGGTTCCCACCGAGTGGGAGACGGTGCATCTGATCAGCTCTTACAACTGCTACCAAAACACGGCGGTGGAGTTCAGCTACAATCAGTCGTTTCACTGTCACGCACCGCGGAAGCGGCTAAACCAGAGGCGGCCGGCGCGTCGCGAGGTAGAAAACACGTCGTACCTTGCCGTTCTGATGGCCGACTACGACTCCACATTCCCGCTGTATCACTTTTTGCCTGATTTCTGGGATGACCCGGTTCGTGGCGAATTGCCGCTCAACTGGGGTATCAATCCCAACCTGACTGATGCGTATCCCGACCTTATCGAGTACTACTACAACACGGCAACCCCGCAAGACGTGTTTGTCGCGGATGCCAGTGCAGCCGGGTATGTAAATCCCAACCGGATACAGCCACGTTACCTGCCCCTGTTCATCCGACATAACAGGCATCATTACCGCCAGACCGGGATGTCGATATCCGGCATGGTGCTGGATTGGGATCAGCCGACCCCTGCCGTGAAGGACGCGTTCGTGCGGTTTTCGCCCGACGGGTATGCCACGATCGTGTCGGACATGCATGGTGGTGGCGGCAAGCCACCCCGACCACATGTCTGGAAGGGGATGCCCATCGTAAACCTGCTGGGCGCCGATCCGAACTCTGCGGAGGCGGCGGCTTCGGCCTTCTATGATGCGATCCGTCGCCGTAAACGCGACGAACCCGGATTCTACAACTTCCGATGCGTCTGGGTCTCTCCGTCACAAGTGAAAGCGGCGCTGGAACTGCTTCGTCGACAGCATCCGGAGGAGCCGTTCGAGGTGGTGGACCTGTACACGTTTTTCGATCTGTTCCGGAGGCATTACAATCAGGTCCATGCCAGTAAAGAGATATGGCTTGACGTTCCAGAGTCGGTAGCCAGCCTGCATGCGGGGCGCTTTCGCACTACGGCGGTTATACAGAACATCAGTGTACGTCCCGTGCAGGTCGACATATCGGTCGCCGGTGTGTTGCATGGAACGGTTGAACCGGCACGGTCACTGTTGAGGCCGGATGAAGAACTCACCGTGGTGGTCTCAGGCGAATCTCAGGGGAAACCGTTGAGCGTGACCGCTCGCACGAGACGTGATCATCGGACTGTCGATGCGCGGATCGTGGCGATTGCCCCCGAGGAACTCCTCGGAGATCGTCTGCCTGCCTCCGACCTGATGACGCTTCATGCCGATCTGGACATCGACCGGCAATCCCATCTGACCGGCTCGCGTAAGGAAACCGAAGAGACGATGCCGTGTTGGCAGGTGAATTCGGGCGCCGATCCAGCGGGTTACCTGACGTATGGTCCTTACGGTGTATTACCGTCGGGCCGCTATGTCGCGGTGTTCCGGATGCGGCGAACCGGCGACGGGCGCGGAGACGTTGTCGTGATCGATGTCAGCACAGCCGGTCGGCCGATCGGAGGCGCGGAGCGTAAGGTGACTGTTGACGAACTGCCGTTGAACCGGTGGCGAGCCGTTGTCATGACGTTCACCAATCCGGATGCGGTGGCCGCTTACGAGGCGCGTGTTTACTGGACTGGCAACGCCTCTCTGCAGTACGATCGGACGCTGATCTATCGGGTGCGCTGAGATATTGCTTGACCGAGGGCCAGAGTGTGCGATGCACGCACATGGTGACGGCGGATCTCGAAGTCGCCGGAAGGTTGGAACAGCTTGATGAGATCGGTCGACGCCAGCCGGTGGCGGCCATCGGATGACTGAAACCGCAGAACCGCTGCAGAGTGGGGTTGCGGTTGGTTAGCGGTCAGATAACGGATCCCTGCGGCGCCTGTCGAGCCGGGATTGACGATGATGCTCCCTTTCATCTGTATGACCGACGCCGAGTGTGAATGGCCGGTGACAATCACGGGAGTGAAACCAGCCAATCGCGCCGCCACACGGAAATTGTGCACCATGACCACGTCCGGTTTGGCCGACCGGCGTTGAAGAGCCCGGCGCATGCGTGTGGCCAGCGCGTTCAGATCCCGCTCCGTGGGGTCCACACTGCCCAGGTTTTCGCGGCGGGAAGCGGGATCCGCATATCCCATCACCTGAAGTCCAGCGGCGCGCCGAACATGGCCATTATCCAACACGGTAACCCCCGGTATGGCCTCGAGGGTTCGGCCGATGCTGCGTGAGTCATGATTCCCCAGCACAACGATCACCGGAATGTGGAATTGGCGCCAGACGGAGAGCAGTTCACCCTCCAACGGATGGCCGTAGTCGGTGACATCGCCACACACCAGCACCATGTGAACTCGCTGCGCCCGCGCCATCCGGATAGCGGCGCGGGCCGCCAGCGGATTATTATGCAAGTCGCTGATGACCAGCACGGATGTTGCCGGTGATTGCCGGTCTCCGGAAAAAGACACTGTTTCCATCTGCTGTATCAGGTCGGCGATCTGCCGTGATACAGTGGGCAACCGAGTCAGCGCCGTGTTGTAGCCATTTCGAACCACCGAGGCGAAGTTTGCCGTGCGGGCCAATTCACCGGACAGGTTGGGGCTGGTGAGTGGTTCGGTGCGATAGGTGACCGCCGCCAGACACACCGGGGCAGCCACGCTGCATAGACCGGCTGCAACAGCCCCGACTCCCTGACGCCACGTACACCGGATCAGTATGGCCGTCAGGGTTGCGCCGATCAATGCCGCCGCCAGTGTGGCCCATAACAGTCGCCATATCAACTGCCGCAATGCGGTCTTCAGGCTGTGTCCGGCCTTGACCGGCGTTGTGTGTCGAGTCAGCCATTGTGCGGTCTCTTTGATGTACAGCTCTTCCACCCGCAAGCTGATGGCCAGTGGGGCGCTGTGGGTCCGCGCATGCAGCGCGCCGGCGGGCGGTACGATGATATGCGTCCAGCCGCTCCAACTGGGGGCAATCTGTGCGTGTACGGTTGCGAAGCTCCATTGGCGTCCGACACCGTTTCCAATCAATACGCCCGCCCATGCTCCCAGTATGCACGCGGCCACCGCCCAGGACATCGGCACTTGTCTGGACGCTTTCAGCCGATTGTTGCCCAATGAGCGGGTGTGTTTGCGGATCATGAGCAGCCCATTGGTGAGATTACAGGGAAGGGTATCATCACGTGTAGTGTACCAACGCGTGACATCCTGTCAGCCAGTCAGCGACGCCGGCGATGCGGTTCGGCGCGAACATGCTGAGAGATGGGTCGATATGGGATTTCGGTTGGGAATAGCCCGGATGCGGGCGGCGGCTGGAGCGTCTGAACAGAACGGCATCACCACCTGCCCTATGATCCATGAGGCCGCGCAAGCCGGCTGTCAGATGGTGGTCTTGCCTGAGGCTCTGGATGCCGGGTGGACGCCATTCCTCCAGCAACCCGTTGGCGCAGCTCATTCCGGGAGGCGCCCGATACGAGGTATAGTCGCAGTGCGCTCGAGAATGGCAGATCATCATGTATGCGGGGCTTACCGATCAGAACGCAGGGTACGTATACAACAGCGCAGTCATCATCGGTTGGGATGGTTTACTGCTGGCGCTTCACCGTATATTGAACGAGTTGGATATGGGACAAGTGGTCTATTCCCGAGGAGATCGTTTAGGAATGGCGAACACCGATATGCCGTCAGTTCGGGCTCCGGATCATCGGGGTCAGCTGTGTCGGAGACATGACGGCTGGTCCTTGCGCGAGTTACCAATGTGTCGGTTATTCGATGGCTGTCGGTCCGACGGGGGCAGTGGTCTGCCGGGGGGGCGTCTGGACACGATGTGGAAGGGATGATTGCGGTGGAAGTCGATCCGCTCCCGCCCGCAACGCGGGGTTGCGGATGGGCCGGTGTGTGGAGCGCTTCCCACCGGCCCTGACCCCTAACAAGGTGGACTCGGTATTGCTCAAGGAGCCGCTCCGATCTGCATGACTTGTATCCGTACGACTTTTTGCTCGTTATCGGTTGTGATACTGACACTCACGGGCGCCCCGTCTTTTCGTTTGGTGTTGAAGATCGCCACCTGATTGTCGCCCATATTCTGCTTCATCTGCTGGGTGACGTCCTTGAGGTTGGATTTGTAGAACGCGTACACCTTATCGAAGCTGTCTTTGGTGCTCAGTATGTGGTGTGTGGAATGCTCCTGCTCGCCCTCACCAGCGCCCTGGTATTCGCTGGATACTTCCACGGTACTCCCCGGATAGACAGGCACACCCAATTCGTCTTCCGAAATCGTGCGTTGTTCAGTGCTGACCTTTGCGGAACCGGTTTCGGTTTGTACCTCAACCGACTGTGCGCCGCTTCCCACTTTGGTAACCTTGACACTTCCTCCTAGTGTACTGACCGACTGCTGGCGTGAACAACCACCTAAGGACACCGCAGCGATCAGTACGATCAGCCACACCACATGTGGACGCATGCCTTTCCACCTCCAGTCGCCGTCGCTTGGACGGCGTGCGTGTTGAGACCGGATTCCAGAGCAACCGCTCGCACTGGATAATCCAGTTTACCACCGATGTGGGATGAAATACAGGATATTCGGCGGATCAGCGCCCAATATCGGGGATGCCGCAGGTATGCAGGACCTGTCAGGTGACTTGGCGTACTGGCAAATGGGTTCCATCTTGTCTCCCGGAGGTTTTCCCGATGTTGCTGCTTGCGGTCGGGTTGGTGATCGGCCTGCTCCTGATGGCCTGCGCACTGATCGGTGCTCCTGATTTGTTGGAGCCGGTCCCTGAGAGCCGGACCGTGATGGGGCATCCTCACGCGTGCTGGACGGCCGTTGATGGCGCCGACGGTTACCGGATCCAGGTCGCCCGTGATACGCATTTCACCCACCCGGTAGTGGACGACCGGGTACATGCGGTCGTGCAGTGGTATGTACCATTGGTGCGTCTGTCGCCATCCACATACTTTTGGCGCGTGCGGGCGGAGGCCGACTCAGGACGATGGGGCGCCTGGTCTGCGATTGTGCGATGTGATGTGATCAAGCCCAAGCTCCGGCTGCTTGTTCCACGCGGCGCTTCCATGGACTATTTGCGGTCCGTAGGACAGCGCGCAGCGGAAGCTGAATCGGCACACATCATGTTTGAGCGTGGCGATCATAGGCTCGATCCGGGATACGAGCAGCCGGTGTTCCAATGGTCAGACGCTTCCGACATCATCGTGGATGGCTGTGGTGCGTCACTGCACCTGATGGATCCGTCGTCACAACTGGCGGATCTGCACCGCTGCCGGCGGATCTGGTTCACTCATTATACGCTCAGTCACCATCCGATCCCATATTCCTATGGCGTTGTACTGCAAGTCGAACCCGGCGGGATGTACTTCGACATCGATATCCTGTCAGGTTTCGATGGTGTGGAATATGCGCGGCCAGTCAATCAGATGTTTTTGTATGCCGTCAATCCGTCGGATCCGCGTCGGACGCATCCGGACCGTCCCGGGCACGTGTATCTGCAGCCCGAAGCCACTACAAGCCTTGGCGGCAAGCGAAGACGCTATGTTGTGCGTGAAGCAGCGGAGAGGCCTGCCGCGGCGCAGTTTCGACCCGGTGACCGGGTGTTGGTCGTGTACCGCCGCTGGCCGCAGACATGGGTGCGTCAGTGCGACGATGTGACTTTCAGTCGTATCGGACCTGGGCACTCCGAGGGGTCGTTGTTCATGGGTGGCGGAAACAGCCACATGAAATTCCTCAATATCCGGGGAGAGGGGCCCGGGCCGTTCCCTGGAGCAGTCGGCTGGGTGACTGGCAATGACCGGCAAGGCCCATGGATCGAGGGCTGCTCCTGGAGTGCACTGTCGGATGACGGCCCGAACATCACCGGCAACTGCTATCTGATCCATGAGGTGCTGAATTCGCGCACGTTCGAACTGCGCACCGGCCCGGCCTGGCAGGATGCTATCTGGAAGCCGGGAGATACACTTGTCTTCTGGAGTCCGACAACCGGACTGCCGTTAGGTACAACCACCGTCATCGCCAGTGAGTCGATGTCGACCGGTGGGTATGGATCTTACCAGCGTGTGCAGGTGGCCGATGGGATCCACGGTCTCATCCCGGGGCCTGACATGCTGCGCCATACCCATGTGTACAACTTGTCAACACAGAATCGGCAACTGGTCATCCGGCGGAACCGCATCACCGCGGGGCGGCGGTTCGGGTTCAACATCAAAGCCATGAGCGCGCTAATAGAGCATAACCGGTTTTCTTTGCTCTCCAGCAGTCCGCTCTATTTCGAGAACGAACCGTGCGGTTGGGAAGGGCTGATGAGTCGCGATGTGGTGGTTCAGGATAATGTCATGACCGACTGCGGGGACTCAGAATACTCGGTGCGCTGGCGGCGCGCCAATATCCACTTCAATCTGTGGCGTAACGAGCCAATTCAAGCGGAAACCCCTTGGATCGCTCATCGTCGCCTTCTGATACGCCGCAACACGATCATTGACCGCGAAGGGATCGGGATCGGTGTGGATAACGCATCCGATGTGCGGATAGAAAGGAATGTGATGCGCGACCGGCGAAAGAGGCGGTTTCTTCATGATGATCCAAAGGGCAATGCGGCGATCCGCGTGTTCGAACGCACCCGCAGGGTCACCATAGAACGCAATATATTACGCGACCGGCGCAAAGGCGGCAACACCGTGCAGCTGCCCACACGGGAAGACGGAGAAGAGCAGACGTAAAGATCGCCACACCTGTTATCCCGGTCACATTATCTCCCTTGACAACTATATCGCTTGCCGATATAGTTGATATAACGCCTTCCGATATATCGCCTGATGATATAACGGCGGCCGATAGCTTCTGCGAAAGGGGAACCTATGGGGGAGACCGCGACTGGAGGCGCACTCACCGAGGCGGTGTTTTACATTCTGCTGGCGCTGCATGAACCGATGCACGGATACGGGATTATGAAGCGGGTTCGCGAACTGAGCAATGACCGGTTGGCCTTAGGACCTGGCACTTTGTATGGCGCCCTGACCGCGTTGCTGGAACGTGGTTGGATCGAGATGGCGGAGACGCCGGAAGAGGGCCGAAAGAAAGACTACTGTATTACCGAAGCAGGGCGACAGGCGGTCAGGCATGAACTGCTCCGCCTGCGTGAGCTGCTCGACAACGGGCTGCGTGTCACAGGAGGCATGCTCGAATGAAACACAAAATCGTACGGCTGTTTGTAGACTACGAGAAGGAAGAGGCCTGGCTCAACCAGATGGCCGCCAAAGGACTTCATTTCATGAGCTATGTGTTCCCGGTGTATCTGTTTGAGGATGGGGAGCCGGGGGCGTATATCTACCGGTTGGAATTGTTGGACGAATTACCATCCCATCCAGCCAGCCGAAAGTACCTGCGGTTTCTGGCTGACTCCGGTGTGGAGTGCGTCGACACATACCTGCGTTGGGTGTACTTTCGGAAACCGGCATCCGACGGCCCGTTTGAGCTGTACACCGACGCGGCCTCACGTATACGCCACTATCACCGGATTATGCTGCTGCTCGGTGTTTTAATCTGCAGTCAGCTTGCGATCAGTGCGAGTAACGCCAATCTGTTTCAGCGTACGGGTAATCCGACATTGCTGCTGATCAACCTGCTGTTTCTTGTCCTCATGGTGCCGGTATTCATCCGATACGCGCAGAGGGTACGGAAGTTGAAGCGACTTGCGCGGGTACAGGAAGTGTAGGTGTTGGCCGATGGGTCTTGAAGTGCTGGTGCAGTCGGATGCCTGAGCTTGCACAAATATCAACGGATAGGGGGCGGCCGCGTAGAAGGGCTGAAACTGGTGAAAGATTGGGTTTCGCATGATAGGATGTCACCCATATTCGTGATATGATTTACTCACAAAGTGAATAGATATCGATGAATCGTGTGGTTGCAACGCTCATCGTAATGCTTGACGCTTTGGATTTTCTTCCCATGGGGAGGTTACTGCTGTGCGTTATTCACGGTGGGTTCTGCTTGCGTCAATCGTTATCCTTTCGTTATGTGTGCCCTTTGGATGTGGAAGCGGGGGCGGTGGCGGCTCGGCAGGAGGTGGTGAAGATCCCATTACCGCCCAGCTGATTGTCGGGCGGTCTGCGGGTACGGTGGGAATACCTGCCGGAGCCGCGCTGGACCGTTCGTCGTTGTCCGTGAGCACTGTCGTGGGTGATACCAAAGTTGCCGCCGACGGCAAGTATTCTGTTCCCACTTTCACCGGCAGCCCGATGTTCACCACCGTGAGCGACAAAGATGGTAACATCGTCATGCTCGGTTGGACAGACGCCAACCATACTGTCATCAATGCACGTACCACCGCTGAGGTTTTGGTCTACTTTGGTCTGGCGTGCTATGTGCTGGAACCCAAACATAGACTGCTAGCCGTCAAGGATCTTTCGACCAATCCGGCAGTCAATCCCGTTGCCACGGCAATCGAGGACGCCATTCGGCGAAATCCAGCGCAGGCGCTGTCCGATCCGGCGGTTCACGCTGCGCTGCAAACCGCCACGGAGTCCTTGCGGCCCAGGAATGTTGGCGCCATGCCGGCGTCCCAGCGGACGCGGGGGGTGCGCAACATCGATCCCAACGGCGCGCAGAGCGGCGTGCGCGTGGAGATCGCCCCGGGCATCAATACAATCAAACTGATTGGAACATATCGACGCCGCGCGTATGTATTCATCGAGCGCGAGTGGTATCAACTCGATGACGGTTCTCAACCGAAGTATGTACCGGCCAAGCTGACGAGTTTTGAAGCCCCCAGTTCCTCCGGAGTTCAGGACTTCATCGGTCCTATCATCGATTTGATGAACGGCACCAGCGCCTATGCCGAACAGAACTCCGACGACGTGCCGCTGGCGCTTTATCCCGATATGGAGAAAGCGAAATCTAACGGCATCAAAGTCATCCTGGTGGGGCACGGGTTCAAACCGGGAGCCATTGACCAGTTGGATGCGGAGCAGCTGGAGAAGCAGAAGGCTATCGTTCGGGAAACGCTGCTCAAGGACTATTTGCTGCCGATGTTGTTCAACATCTGTGCGCCGCTGGTGTGCGATATCCTGGGCGATGCCCATAAAGATGCGGCGCAGATCATCGCCGCCATCAATGAGACCACCAGTATCATCACCACGCAGTGTCCGGACATCTGGCAGAAGGCGTATGAGGGCAACATGCGCGAGGCGCTTCTGGCCGCGTATTCAGCCATCCATGGCATGGGGTCAGTGCGTGAAGGGGTCTTTCGCGCTGTACATCAGGTCATTGCCAAACGGATTACCTGGGATGCGTTCAAAGAAAAGGCGGATCACTTCTTTGCCGTGGCAGACCTGTCCGCGATCGTGTTGACCTTTGTCGATGTGGCCATTACGACATACCATTTCCAAGAGTCGAACCGCGCTGACGTATGGCATTTCACGATCGATAAGCCCAAGGTCAAACTGTTGCCGTCAGAGGCGGACGTTCAGATCCGCCTGGATGATCTGCCGTTACAGGCACAGGTGACGGAGCTTCAAGTGGCAGGGCAACCGGAGGTGCCGGTGGCTTTTCAATGGTCACTGGAGGGTGATCACGGTACGATCACCGATGGCCAGCATACGGGATCGAGCTTTTCTTCCAGCTCCAATACAGTTACCTACACCGCCAAAGGATCGTCGGAGGGCGTCGATACGGTAGTTGTCAAGGCGTACGCCGTGGATGGCGCCAATCACGAGTACATTGGTAAGGCCGAGTCGAAGATCAGTGTCAAGATGTTCGATGGCCGATGGGTGGGTACGATCTATGATGATCGGTTTAAGCGGTCGTTCGACTGGACTTACGACATCACCTCGTCGCCTCCCAATATCCTGCACCTGTCGTTTATCAGCAATATATTCGGGCCAAACACCACAGGCCAGTACGATGCGGTGTATAGCGGAACGACGTATCACGAGACAGCCAAGACGTCCACCGGTGAGTGGGGCAGTGAGGGCAGCCTGAGCGATGATTTGAACACGCTCACGGTGATCGGTCACTCGGCGCCCCAGAAAATCACGGTCAGAAGGCAACGCAGGCAGCGATAACCTTGAGATCCCGTCAGCTCCCGCTGGCGGCATTCACCAAGAACAGGGCTATGCTTGTGGAGCATAGCCCTGTTCTTTTTCAGTTCCCGCAATCAGGGGCGTCCCATGCGGAATTCGACGAGCTCGCGCAGGCTTCTCACCTCCAAGTCGCGTGTATGCGTCGGCGTTCTAAACGCCACTTCGTTGGAGATCCACCAGAATGCCGGTGTTCCTTGCTCATGCCAGGGGGTTGCGGTGAACCCCATGTGCGATACATCATCGAGGGTGATCAGTTGGCGGTGGATGGTGACATCCAGACCGGTGAGTGGCGGTTTATGACGCCTCGAGTCGCCGTTGAAAATCACTATTTCCGGCTTCCGAAGCCAATTTCGGAACACCACAAAACTGGTGGCGCCATTGCCCGGATAATCATCCCGTTTGGTGTGCCGAACGGTGATTGTCTGTCCCGGGCGGGATGTGTGCGTAATGATGCGGCCGGCCGGTATGCCCAGCCAGTTGTCCACACGGTCTGCATCGAAGCGTGCGGTGTTCAAGCCGGTGACACCCAAAGAGCCCGTGTATGGGGTGGGGCGCACAGGTGGTTCATTGAACGTATCCAGCACCATCAATATCACATCGAGTGGCGGGCGGTTCCGCAAAAACACATCCACCTGAGACTCCAGCTTGGCGGCATTGTGCGGGATACGTACGCGGAATCGGTAACTCACCGTGCGCTCTGAACCATCACCGGCCATACGTTCAAAGCGCATCTGTCGCGTGGTCTGATCGGTAGCCACATGCACCCAGCGCTCCTCATGGCGAGGCCAGCTCTGAGCGATGTACGGATTGGAGACGAGTTTGTCAGGCGTGATGGGATCGCGATTAGGGTCAAAGCCGGGTGTGCTGAGTATGGACGTATTCCGCAGCTGCCCTATGAACCCGACCTCTGTGTAGCCTGGTGCTTCATTCACGTACCGTCGGCCGGGCAATCCGGGGCGCGGCGCATGCTCGTGAAAGATCATGAAATTCTCATAGGGAGAGTCGGGACGGACAGACAGGTTGGCCAACAGTTGATATCCGCCGCCGAACAGCAGGTTTGCAGGAACGATCTGGCCAGTGGCGTTGCGGCTGCGCAACACCGCGTGCTTGTGTTTCATCCAGACGCCCCGTATAAAACCGCCGCAGCTGGTGTCAAACCACACCACCAGCCGGTCATCCTCGTACAGCCAGTCCTCATCGGCGATCGGCTCACCCAGCGAAGCCGTGGCATCCGCTTTGGCTTGGGTGTTTCTGGCGATGGGACCGATCAGCCGGGCGGACATGGCCGGCAACGCCCATATCGCCACCAGGACGCTGACGAGCAGATTCAGACAGATGTATCTCATGACCTTCCGCCTCAGCAGACTGTTCATGCCAATCCGCCAATCGTTTGGACCGGATGACCAACCGTTTTAGTCAGTTTACTCGAGGAGCGTGCGATGATTCCAGCCATTCAGTCGGGCTGTATCAGCTGGAGGCCGTTGTCCTGGGGATGGAAGATGGCTTCATACAGATCCTGACCATAACTGGTGCTCTGCGGCTCTCCTTCGATGATACGGAAGCTGCGCGCACCATCCGGAAGCCGTTCGGCGCAGAGAAACAGGATGGATAGGTTTCGTTCTTCGAGGATCCGGCGGGCGAACTCGAACAAATGAGTGACATAGATGACGCGAATCCGTTTGTCAACCAGTCCACGGAACACTTGATAGGCGATCTCCGAGCCTTCGCGTTCGTTGGTTGAAGCAAACGATTCATTCATCAACAACAGTGCATTGGGTTGGATGACATCTACCAGCGCGCTGAGTCGCATCAGTTCCTCGTCGAGTTTGCCGCTTTTCAATGTCTGGTCTTCTTCACGCTTGAAATGGGTATACACACCGGACATACTGTCCGATGTGAATGACGAAGCGGCGACACACATGCCGCACTGCATCATCAGCAGGGCGGCGCCCATGCTGCGCAGAAAGCTGCTCTTGCCTCCCTGGTTGGTGCCGGTCACGATGATGCCTGTCCGATTGTCTGCGAGTACTGTGTTGCTGACAACTGACGTATGTGTGCTGAGCGCCAGGCTGATATCATACAGGTGTTCGCAGTGCAGCCGGTTTGTGCCCGCTGCCGTTGTGTGCGGTACACAAACGGGTATGTGCCGTGCAGCCAGTGCGTCACGTAAATTCAGGCATCCGACGTAGAATGCCAGCTCTGTGCGCAGCGCGATGAAGAACCGCATGATATGACTTACCGACAAAGCCAGTATATTGGCTGCCTGGTTGAGTCCGCGCCCACGCAGTTCAGACATGATGCGCGCGCCGGCTTCATCCCGCTCCGCCAAGTGGATTGTGTAGGATGGCTGACCGAAGGAGAACCATCTGTTCCACCAGCGTCCTTCCGTTGAGTGACGACGCAACGTCAGGTTGATGAGGTGCCCGCCTTCGCCGATCTCCCCGCTCAGCAACACCCCTCTGGTGAATTTCAACTCTTTTAGGAGTTGGTGAAGCTGCATGAGATAGGCGTCCGGCAACTCCGCCTGCAAACGTGCACACAAAGCCTTTAGACCGGGGGAGTGGAACCTTTCGGCATGCTGACCGGTGAGATCTCGCAGGCTGCGCAAGGCTTCGACGAACACATTCATGGACTTGACTGCATCTGAGAGTACCGATACCGGTGAGTTCATGCTGAGCAGCCCGGAGTTCTGGGCGTGCTCGCGTTCCAGTGTCTCTCCTGTCAGTTGATAGAGCTGTCGGATCACCTCGGCCTGATGGAGACAGTCACGCAGGATCTCCTGACGATACTGGATGGTTGCCAGATCGAGATTGGCGCCATCCAGCATGGATAGCCGGCAGACTCCGGCGATGAGCGGATCATTGGCCGCCATGGCGCTCAAAACTGTATTCATTTCCAGATCCTGCAGCAGGTCCTTTTCGAATGGTTCCAGGCGATCACGCAACACTGCGGTGCTGTGCCAGCCGTGCCGTGCCGGCTTCCAATCGGTAATGAAGTCCCGCTCCGGATAGAGAAGCCATGGTTTCATGGCTGGATACGCTCCATCAGACTGTCGTACGTCACCCGGTGCTTGCGCGCCAGCATTAACGCATGCGCGCGACCGTCCGGCAATCGTCGCTCCAGTTTGAAGGTGCGCATCGGCGGGTTGGAGTCATCCATCAGGCCGACGACGCTCACCACCTTCTCATGGAACGACGCCAACTCTGTCAGGAATGTCACAAAGACGCCCAGCAGGTCAAGGTCACACAGGGCGGACAGAACACGCTGGCTGAGGAACAGCGCATCATCGGTCGTTGTCGATGCAAACAGTTCGTTCATGATGACAATGCTGTGCGAGCTGGCCTGTTGCAGCGTGTTATGAATGCGCAGCAGTTCATCCTGAAGCCGTCCGCGTGATCTGGTGACATCCTCTTCCCGGTCAAAGTGAGTGAACAGCTGGTCAAACAGATGAAGCTGTGCGGCAGTGCCGGGGACCGGGCATCCCAAGCTGGCCAGATGGTGGATCTGCCCGAACATACGCGCAAAGGTGGTTTTGCCGCCTTGGTTAGGGCCGGTCACGATGAACAGGCGCTCGCATCCTTTCAGATGATAACTGTTCAGAACCACCGTGTTTCCCTGAGCGACCAGCCGAAGAGCCAATGCCAGATCGCATGTGTCGTGAACGTCCTCATGCTTGGATACATTCGACACGACAGGATAACAAAATGGGATCCCAGCCTGGCGGAGAGGCTGGATACAGTTCAGATAAGCCAGGTAAAACCGGATGTCTCTATCGACCTGTACAATAACCTCATCCAGAAACGGCGCATAATCCATAGGAAACGTCTCGAGGGCCGAAAACGGTTCCGGATAGATGCGTGCAACCCGCAGCAGTACTTGAGCCTCGATATGATTGAGCGTGCGAGGTATATGGAACTCCGCCAGAAAGCTTTTCTCCACATCGTCCCGAAACTTGGAGAGTGTCTGTTCCAGCACATCCGTGAGGTCGGGCTCGTTTTCCCATGGACGGACCGTGATGCTTCCATCGTTCAGCAGCAGCCTGTACCGCACTGACGCAAGCAGTCCGCGTATGCGCTGAACCTCGGAGGTCAGTGCGCGATAGAGTTGTGACTGAACATATTTGGTTAGGTGGGCGCTCCAAGCAAGCATCCCTTGTGAGGTCAGACGGCAGGCTTTAAGCTCCGCTTCTGCACGTTGTACAGTGTCGCAGTATAACTGTGCCGCCTGGATCAGCCAGAATTCACGTTCGTAACGGTATCCCGTTTTCTCAGAGATGGCCAAGGTTTCTCTGACACTGCGCATGCCCTGTGTGAAGCCGGTGATAACATCCCGTGTGCGAGTATCTTCCAAGTCCTGCATCACCTGCTGCCGGTATATCACTGTTTCCGGTGACATCAGTGGGCGTCGGAAGATAGAGGCCAGATCGAGATCCGGCCACTGGGATGCCACCGCCTCTTCGATGTGATCCAGACTGAGGTCATGGAAGTAGGCCGGTGTGTCCATGGCGCCGGCAGATGCGGAAGACCCGCCGTCCACCGGGTACAGGATGCTGAACATGCTCATCGCGTTCCCGGTCAGTCCCGAAGTGTGGCGGTGAGCCGTTTCGGATGCAGCAGCAACTCCAACCCATCCAGGATGTTGGTGACGACCACATCAGCGACACCCAGCAGCGATGCTGCGGCTCCCTCTTTGCCGATTACCGCAATCGATAGATCTGCGGACCGAAACAGGGGTACGTCATTTCGGCCGTTGCCAACGGCGATGACGCCTGATCCGTGCAGTGCTTGGACGATATCCGCTTTGTCTTGACCACAACCCACGATCGTGCATTCGACGGGTAAGCCGGCCAATTGATCGATCGCTTGTCCAAAGGTATCGGCTGTCAGTACGTGTATCTGCAGCGATGCGGCCAATCGGTTCACAAGATCCGCCACGCCTGGCAACAGGACCCCGTCCAGCGCCAGGGTGCCGGTGAAATCCAGTACCAGGTGATGAAACCTCTTGACCTGCCCGTTGGGAGACATCACGTGCAGTCCGGTGACGGCCCAGTTAGAGTCATCAGATTTCTGGCCTGAGTTCATGCGGTGAGGCGCTCCAGGTCGTTCCGTATGGTTTCCAGTTTTGCTATCACGGTGGCTAGCATTTGAACACGTTCGATTACTGTATCGCTCCGCCGCGAACGTTCTTCCAACGCAGCTTGAATGGCGCCATGGGTACCGGCCAACACCAGTTCCAGTCGCTCGTCCAGTTCGGCCCCAAACCGGCGGAACGCCTCGTTGATGCTTTGGTAGATCGCCCATCGGACCTGTTCCACATTAGTGCGCACCAGTGTCTCCACCTGTTCGTCGAGTTGACGCAGCAGACGTCGTCTGCGTTGACGCTCGGTCAACAGGCGTTCGAGCAAGCCGGTGGGCAGCACACTGAGGCTGGATGACCACTGGCGACTTATCCAGTATGGTTCACGCACCATCTCGAACACCCGGTCCGCTTCCGGCGCCTGATAGGGGATGTCGAAGAGTTCGGCAGCCCGTCTGCGGATGGTTTCAACCAGGGTGTCGGCGCTTTGCTGATGCAGCGTCAGGCATTCGGCAATATGGCGTTGGAATAGCTCGGTCAATTCGGCGGTGTGATGGTCGAACCAATCGGGAACCGCAGCATCCAGCGCCGCATGAATAGCCTGTTCACATGCGGCGGTCTCCTGATGTTGAGCGCTGACTTCCTGGATCAATCCCGTCAGAAACTTACGGGCTGCGTCGCGCAGGCGTTCCGCATGCTCCTCCAAGAGCTCAAGCGACCGCTTCCTGTCTCCGGCGAGCAGATCTTCGGCTACCAGACGTTGCCGTCTGACTTGCTCGATATCGGTTTCAAAGGCGCTCAGTGTACGTTGAAGATCTTCGAGAGGCATTTCCAACGACTGTTTTTCCATCTGCAGTCGCATCAGCGCCTCGATCAGCACATTTCCGGCTTTTCTGGCCACGGCGTCAGCCAGCGCCTGTTTTTTGCCATCGGCCAGAAAGTCCACCAGATGCCGTTCCACGGATGCCAGCCCGCTTTGCTCCCACATGAGGTCATCCCCGTTGACACGGGCTTGCAGCGCCTGTTTGGCCGACACAGGGAAGATGCGGGTGGGTTCTTCTTGATCGTGCTGAACGTGCAGCACGGATTCCAGAAATCGCAACGACTCGGCCCGTTCACGTTCATCCAGATGGTCGACTTTGTTCAGCACGTAGAAGATTCGGGGCACTTCGGCTTCGACACGATGCAGGAAGTCCACTTCGACCTCGGTGATCGGCGGATCGACCGAGAGCAGAAACAGCGCAGCATCGCATTGAGGTAGGAAACGCAGTGTGGCTTCGGTGTTGTGCCTGTATGTGGAGCCAATACCGGGTGTATCTATGAGCACAACCCCAGACTGCAGCAGACCAGCAGGGAGGCTCAATTGGACATAGTCCACGTTGCGGCGGTTCTGCGGATTGCCTTTCTCCGTGACATAATCGGCCAAATGCGTGCGCAGTGTATCGATATCCGAAAGACGGTAGTGTTTGGGGGCCTGGCCATCCTGGAAATAGACTTCCAGCGTTACTTCCGGTCCATATTGCACCAATGTCGGGATGGCGGTTAGCGGCACGACCGCGGTGGGCAGCACCTCCTGACCCAGCAGGGCGTTCAACAGGGTACTCTTGCCTCGTTTGAACTGGCCGAGTACGGCCAGATGGAACCGACCGCTCATCAGGCGATCTTGCAAGCCAACAATCTGATCGACAAACGGACTCAGATCGGTGCCTGCCTGATGAACAGATTGGATGGCTTGATCGAGCAGCGTGTGGAGACTCGTGGGGTTTTGTGTGGGCGTCTGTGTGACGCAGTGTTGTTTCATGACGGAGTCCTCCTTGCGGTGACCGCTTGGCGGTTCGCACAACGTATGCTTCCTGCCGGGAGGCGGTTTCACCGGACAGGAGTCATTAGCCCGGTCGGGCGGTTCTATGGGGGACTCCATCCCCATCACCAATCTCATTCTAGATTCTGCAACGCGCTGCTGTCAAGAGATGCCTCATCGAGTGTAGCAGTATCGGGCTCCTCCAGTTCAAACAGCACGAGCGACCGGCGGCGCACGCCAATACCGTGTTCCATCATCAGGTCCACTAGCTTGACACCGTTGATCAATCCGATCGGCGATTTGTCCGGCCGCATGGCTTCATCTCGCGCCCCTTGACTGAAGTCGCTCGTTGTGATGATCAAGCCCTGTTCATGCGCACCCAGACTGCCGCGCACCATCTGGACCACGTTCGAATGGATGTTATTTCCGGTTTTCCACCGCTTCACCTGTATGGCCAACCGGGTGCGAATGGCGTCGCCGGTACAAAGCACGCTCCGTATGTCGATGCCGCCGTCACCGCTCTGACGCGTGACTTCCACCTCGGTACATCCCATTGTGGCAAGCAGCTGAGCGATGATCTCTTCAAACTCAGCGGGTGGAACCGAAAGCAGTCGATCGAGCAGCTGTTTGCGGATGCGGTTGTTGTGCTGCGTGATCTGATACATGAGTCCGGGGTCGGTCTGTTCCGACAATCCCACGTAGCCTCGGCCCAGTTGTGTGAAGCGCGGCTGTTCGCCGCGTGATAACCGGTTTTTGATCTCCATGAGTATCTGGGCATACATGGTGGCCTCGGGCGTTCGCCCGTTGCTGGTCAGCCATCCCTGGTCAAGCGCCACTTGGGTGATCGCCCGGTAATGCATGGGCTGTCCGTTGCCGACTGTCCGTAACACGCGTTCTGCTGCGTCCGTAAAGGTCATGTGTCGCTGAGATCTTGGGGATTTTATCCGTGGGCTTTGGGGAGCGGATGGCGTGTGCTGCCCCCTCAACGCGAACGTCGATGGTCCCGTGAGGATGACCCGAGAACGGTCGCCGTTTTCCTTGATCTCCATGTACAGCTTGGATGCTACAGTTGCCTCGGGCGTCTTGCCGCGTGTCGTCCACAGTCCTTCGGCGATCATGCGGCGAGTCAACTCGCTGATATGCATGGGCGCTCCAACGCTCCGTAACACGCTCAAAGCCGCTTCAAGAGCGATCACAATGTTCACACCTCCATCTATAGACATCGGGTGAGTCACCCTGTTCTTCTGTCGCATCGGTAACTTCCGATGAGTTATACGCTCTGCCGGCCGGTCATCCCTTCGTGGGTAGGCATCATGCGGCCGTCAACCAACGGAAACCGACTGATAACGGCCGGCAGAGTTCAGCCTGAGGTTCTACCTCAGTCCTGGATCGGAAAGGGGTTCAGGTGCGATCATCACGCCATCCACATCCACGATTACAGCCGACTGATCATCGTGCGCGACGATACGCACCAGATAACGGCCGGGATGCGGGCGGCCATCACCGGCATCGGGAGCGAAGTTGTCCGTCGTGTAGACGCCGTCTCCCGCTTGAGTGTCTCCATGAGTTCCATCGTCATACAGTCGATGGTCGCCTTGCAGAGCATCCCAGCCGGCGGAGGCGACCCACCTGTCACCGTCTTTCGGACGCTTCATACAGGCAGGTATGAGCATATACTGCACACGTCCGATATCCGATGTCGCGCGACGAATGCGAACGGTCAGTCTGCCCCTGTGTGCAGGTGCTTGTGGGTTGGTGGAAACAAATGTTGGTAAGGTGATGTCGGACAGCACCGGCACACCCTGAGCTGTGCGCGGATTGATGTCTCCGACGACCAACTGGCGTGGCCGGAATCCACGCCAATATTGACTGATGGTGACGAACCGACGCAGGTTGTCGCTGTAAACCGGCGAGTACATGCCATGAAACAGCGCGTTGTCGTAGTAATCCCATCTCCCTGTGTTCTGTGGCTCATACCGTTGACTGCCGTCAGCTCGACTGAGTTGTCCAAATCCACCGGATTCGTTTCCGTTGTAGGCGAAAAAGCGTCCGTCCGCAGAAAAGCGGTTCAGGTGCTGAAATCCGCTGCCGTTGGCATCCCATGGAGGCAACGGGAGGTCGGCGGGTGTCGAACCATCCCAGTTGAACAGCACCGCCTTGACGCCGTATTGCCAGCCAATCACCTGGCTGCCGTCCGGCTTCATCGTCAACGCCCATGGATCAAACTCGGTGTCGGCGATCCGGCGCAGCCCTGAACCATCGCTCATCAGTGCCATCAGTTGGGCATTGCGAGCATTCGGGTAACCGCCGACAACAAACGCAATACGCGTCCCGTCTGCAGTTACATCGAATCGTCCGAGCAGGCAGTGGTCTTCAGACGCACCCCAGACCTGTGACAGGCGGCGATGCGTTATGATTTCACGCGGTTCACCGCGCCCTTCGATATCGACCGAAAAGATCCCCCCGCGCTGGCTGTAGAATAGGCGTTTGCAGTCCTCCCTTAACCGGAACGCTTCGTATTCCGCACCGCTCCGAACCAGAATGCGCTCGTTGGAGCCATCCGTATCGATGCGGTAGATCGTGCCGCCTCCTTGCCAGAACAATACGGTTCCAGTGCGGTTCAGTTCGAAGCGGTCCCAGGCACATTGGGTGCGTGGTGTGTTATCATTGGGCACCAGCAAGCGGCGCTGGGATCCATCCGCCTTCAGTATGTGTATCCCGCTCTTGGGCGCGTAGATGGCGATGGTGGAACCGTCTCCGCTGATCTTGGCAATTTCGGGTTCGTATTCGCCATTCTCGCTGGGGTGATTGGCTGTGATGCGACGCAGCACGATCAGATGCGCCAACTTCACTGGCAATACCGCACTGAAACCGGGTGGCCAGATGTCAGGTGACTCCGCGCTTTTGGTCCCGAAGAACACGGCGCTGACATCGCCTGACGGATGGGTCTGGATATCATCGCCAACGCCAAAGACAATGGTCGATTGGTCGCCACGCAGAAATGTTCCGGTCACTCTTTGCCCGTTCCGCAAAACCAGCTCATCGGTGGCTGACTGTGTGTGGCCGGGATGAAGTATCGTCACCAATAGCGTGACAGATAACAAATGGTTGAGCAGACGCGACAGGCTTGTCATTGAGGTACCTCCTGACGTTTTGGCGTGCCACCGCGCCCGATGACCGTGTATGAACTCATTATACATGTCAGGTCACAACATCAGTTGCTTAGATTTCAAAATCATGCAGGTAACATTCATGACCTTCGTAAGGCCAAATTGCATGCGTATTGGTCAGCGATGCGATGGATCAGGTTATCAGTCTTTGGACGAACGGATTTCCGGGTAAGGCGTTTGGAAGAGGAAGCGATGTGTTCCGCGCAGGGTCAATGGGATCTGTCGCTCGTAAATACAGGGTCCGCAGTATGATCTGTTCCAGGCGTCCTTCAAGGTATATACCCGTGACTTGGTGTAAATAAAGATTGTGTAACACCGTGTCTGTAAAAATGTCCAAGTGCCATGCGTGGCAAGGTT
>CAZYPZ010000002.1:0-115537 GCA_964650005.1 uncultured bacterium
TCAGCACCGAACGCCCCCATTGGTCCCCCGTACCGTTCTGGACCTGTACCGTTATGGCGCCATTGGCGTTGACGGTGGTTACGGTGCGGATACCCCAGAGCACGATCTTGTTCGACGTGTCGTTGACGGAAAGCGCGCTGCCTGAGTCGCGGTCCTTGGCGCCCGAATAGCCGCTGTTGGATGTCAGCGAGGTGATTTTGAGGCCCTGCCCAAGGGCTGCGGCTGTGGCCAGCAGCACCAGCGGGATCACAAAACGCATGCGTTGATCCTCCTGATTGTCAATCCGGTCATCGGTTCCGACGTCTGTGTCGTCCGTTAAAGCCAGATTACTACAACCGTTGAATGCTGGCAATAGAACTGGGACACCGTAATAATACTGGTTTTATGCTTAGGATGGATGCGCACCGGCCCCGCCCTAAGCCGGTCCGGTAATCGTTTACGGGATCATCAACGGGGAGCAGCAGCCGGTCAAGTCCCTCTGGTGGCACACCATTGTGGTATACAACAGGGGTGGCCTGAACCGGCTGCCATGCGTTGTTGATGAAATCAGATCTCAGCCGGGTTACTTCACCGGATCCCACGTCAGCGTTATCTGCGCCGTACGCTCCTGATCAGCCGGCAGATCGACCGGGTCGCCGTCAAGCAGCGCCAGGAACAGCCCATCCGCCTGACGCCCCGAGCCGGTCAGGAACAGTCGCTGCAGCCCGTCTGCTCTGATATGCAAGGCGTGTCCGGCGGATGTCGTGCCCTGCCAGCGGTCGACTCCTTCGAACACGCGCCCGGGGCCTTTGATGCCCGCCTGTGCAGCCACGGAACTCATGGGTACGATTGGCAGACGCAACGCCAGGAATGCCGACACATCGGTACGGGACTCTGCAGATGCGCCGCCCAGCGTGATGTGCAGCCGGTGATCAGGGCTCAACGTATACCGCAACCGGATGTTCATCCGAGGGTTGGCCGGGCCGGTGAACTGGACACCGTTCCACGAGGCGGTCTGCAGGGGATACGTGAACTCACACCAGACCGCACCGGACATCGTGTCGCGCCCCGTGGTCAATCGGGGATTAGTCGCTCCTTCCGACGAGATCATCTGTCCTTTGGACCACAGTCCCCAGTCGGAGTAGACCATTCCTCTGCCGGCCAGCAACTCGTGCTTGTCATACTGCAGCGAGACCGGCACACCACCGCGCCGGCGGGCCACTACCAGTCGGACAGTGTCCGAAGCGAGCGTCACCATCTGCGCATCGACCTGTAGTCTCACCGGACCGTCGATGCGCACCGGTTCCGCGGTGAACGGTGGCAATACGCCATCCGGACCGGCCTGTTCCACGCGGACCACCGCAGACGCCGGTGCAATCTGAAGCCGTAAAGCGCCGTTCCAAGCGGGATCACTGAGGGTGATCTTGGACGCGCGCGTTGGATCGACCACCAGTCGGCGCTGTACGCCGTCCGCGCCGGTGATCCGAACAGCCGCAGTGCGCGTCCCATCCAGGTAGCCGCTGTTCAACGGATCCCAGTAACGGCGCAGCACCGGCAACATGTCGATGGGATGGCGCTCACCGGGAGGCGGAGCCGCCCAGTCGCGCATCGGTTCATCGACGGCGCCTTCGGCGGTCTCCAGGCCCCAGCGGGCCGCCGGGGATACGGTAATGGTTCGTACATCGCGATCTGGAGCAGTCTCATCGGTCCAGACAGTCGTTCGGGGAGTTTGCTCCATTGGCTTATAAACCGGCTGAACCACGGGTACCGTATTCGACAGGTGCACGACGCGCACTCCCCAAGGATCCAGGGGCAGCCTCACTACGTCGGCGCGGCTTGCAATCGGTTTCCCGGTGAACGCGTCGGTCATCCGCCGATATTTGGGCAGCGCACCGCGCCAGTCAAGCTTCACGTTCAGTGGTTCTCCGGAAAAGTTCACCGCCACCACCGCCGCATCTCGGTCGGACACGCGCCCGAACGCCATGACCATATCGGAGTCGGCGGTGATGCCATCGATCACCAGTTTTCCTTGTGTCAGGCAGTCGATGTCACTGCGAACTCGGCACCAAAGCGACAGCTTGTCGCTGTATCCGGTCTCTTGCTCCTGGTGGATCATGGTGGTGCCTGGCAGGAAAACGCTGAGCGCATGCAACGCCTGGGCCGGGCCTATTCCGAAAAACTGTTCCGGCGGCACGCAGTCGTGGTTTTGGGTAAACCGGATCAGACCGGATACCGCCTTGGAGGGATATCCAACCACCTCCCAGGCCAGCCATTGGCGCAGCTGCCGGATCCACTCGGGTCGACTCGGCGCGGTCACCATATCGCGTAGAGCCAAGTAGAATGGGTAGTCAAACAGCATGTCCGCATGCCGAAAGGCCATGGGACGCCCGGCTTCGGGGACCAGCAACGCATCCGGTATGTGTTGACGGAAGGCCTCACGTACGACCGCGTTCATCGCCAAACCACCGGCGGCAATCGCCCCGTTGGGGCGCTCCGATGCCCAGTTGTACGCCTGCCCCCAGCCGGCCACATCCAGCCGGGCGCCACAGAATCCGAACTCATGAGCCCAATAAGACGCCGCATCGGCCTGCGCCGCCTGCCAGTCAGCATTCCGCGTGTCGGCGCACTGTACGGTTCCACCCCAGGCTTTTTCTATTTCGTTGCGCTCGTTCCGGCACCAAACCGAATCGGGATACTTCGCGATCTCCTCCGAACTGGGCAACATGCCATACAAGACCATATCGGTCAACGGCAGAATACCCGCCCATCGCAGTTGAGTACACATGTCGCGCAGTTCCTGCTCGGTTCCGTTTTCCGGATCGACGCGTTTCAACGCCGGGGTGGTGTAGACCCACGGTGGTCGCCAGTTGGGCGGCAGCAGCCAGAGTACGTTGACTCCCAAGCTGCTGTAGTAAGGTATCAGCCGGGTTAATCGCGGATACCGTGCGCCAAAGTCCCCTGAATGCCAGATCTCCAGAGGCCCCCATGGATGGGCCTGATACAATACGGCCCGATCGGCCACAGGCGTGCGCTGCGGTGCAGGGCCGTTACCCAACGTATCGCTGAACAAAGACACCTGACGGTACAGGTCGCGCTCCGGATGGCGCTTCACGGCGATAACGAGCCGCCCGACCTCGACCGACTGCCCTTTGCCGAGTCGTGCGGTGGTATCGAAGAACATCGAAAACCGCAGTCTTCCGGCACCCTCCAGCAGGTACAGTCGGGGCAGATCCTGCGTAAACACCGCCCCGCACAGAACGGTGGATTCCGTGGAGCGCGACCGGATCAGAGCCAGGTTGTACTCCGCCCGCGTCCACCCCTGCTCCGAACGGCGACGTCCCTCCTGCAGCTGGTCAAACCGGATGCGTTCCGGTGGAAAGTCGCCCGGCACCTGGGCATAGTCAGCCGGATCCTCGGAAAGCCGCCATCCGGGTGTGCGTAACTCCACTCCACGCAACGTCACAGTGTCGGCGCCCACCCAACGGATGGTTGTCGTCCGCTCCAGTCGATCGCCTGCCAGATCGTACCGGTCGGTCAGTTCCCAGTCGCCGCCACACCGGGTCACGACCAGACGGGTTCGGCTGGACGTGCGGCTGACAATCCGCCACTCGGCTGCCGCAGGCACATGGATGCCGTCTCCGTGCAACGCCAGGTCCAGATCGCTCCCGGCCGCAATTGTCTTGCCTTGCCAAGTAAACCCGTTCCAGTTGCCGGTAACAGCATCGACTTTGGGGTGGCATTGAGCATGGGCGCCGCCCGTTGCGATACACGCACCTAATCCCATCAATATCCCCTTGATGTGCATTCCGCAGGCCCCTTGTGTCCGGCTGCTGGTGCAAACCGTGTTGTTAATATCATTATTCACCACGCAGCCTTATGAACCTCTGCCGCTGATGGTGTCGCGGTTTACCACGTAACAGGGCATAATAACGATGACGAAATGCGCGAGTACATCCGCGCAGCCCGATTACCTAAGCCATCTCACGGAGGTTCGCATGATCCCCTCTTTGTCATCCGAACAGATACGGCGCAACTACGACGCTGCGCGGGAAGTATATTCGCTGTTCGGAGTCGATGTCGACGCGGCGCTGAACGCGCTGGATAGACTCTCCATTTCGCTGCATTGCTGGCAGGGTGACGATGTCGCCGGTTTCGAGAATCCGGAAGGCGAGCTCAGCGGCGGCATTCAGGCGACCGGAAACTACCCCGGAAAGGCGCGCACGCCCGCTGAACTGCGCGCGGACTTGGAGAAGGTCTACAGTCTGCTGCCCGGCAAGCACCGGCTGAGCATCCACGCGTTTTACGTGGACTATCCGCAGAAAGTCGAGCGCAACGCGCTGCAGCCCGAGCACTTCGCCAGCTGGATGGACTGGTCGGCCCAGGCGGGCGTGCCGCTGGATTTCAACAGCACATTCTTCTCGCATCCGCTGGCTGCAGACGGTTATACGCTGTCGCACCCCGATCAGGCTGTACGTGATTACTGGGTGGAGCACCTGATCGCCTGCCGGCAGATCAGCGAGGCGATGGGCAAGCGGCAGGGGTCACCGTGTGTCCACAATGTGTGGATCCCTGACGGCGAGAAGGATACCCCGGCCGATCGATGGGCTCCGCGGGCACGGCTGTTGGACTCGCTCGATCGTGCGTTCGCTCAGCCGCTCGATCCCCGACTGACGCTGGAAGCCGTGGAGAGCAAGTTGTTCGGCATCGGCTCCGAGTCATATGTGGTGGGTTCGCTGGAGTTCTATACCGCGTACGCGGTATCGCGCAAGAAGCTGCTCACGCTGGACATGGGGCACTTCCATCCCACGGAAGTGGTCTCGGAAAAAATCTCCGCCGTATTGCAGTATATCGAGGCGGTGTTGTTGCATGTCAGCCGCGGCATTCGTTGGGACAGCGACCACGTGGTCACCCTCACCGATGAGGTAAAGGCGATCTGCGACGAAGTGGTTCGGGGCAACGCTCTGGAGCGTGTGTTCTTCGGGCTGGACTTCTTCGACGCCAGCATCAACCGCATCGCCGCGTGGGTGGTGGGCGCCCGCGCATTGCAGAAAGCGCTGCTGATTTCGCTGCTGACACCGCACCAGATGCTGAAGGATGCGGAGGCTGCCGGGGACCGTTCCGCCCGGCTGGCGCTGATGGAGGATTTCAAGAATCTGCCATTCGGAGCCATCTGGGATTTCTACTGCGAGAAGTGGAACGTACCCGCCGGCGCCGCCTGGCTCAACGAAGTGCGCGCCTACGAGCAGAAGATACTCGCTCAGCGCAGCTGACCCCGCCGGGTTTTCATTTCACAGGGCCTCCGGTCAACTCCGGAGGCCCATGTTGTTGCCGCCCCGCTATCCGGCGGAACACCATACAATGTAGTGGAGGAACGCGGCGACATCCGCCGGCGTTCGTGTTCAGCATGCGTGATTTCATTGTTACGGTCATGGCCCGGGACCGCGTGGGCATCCTTCGGGATGTGTCGGTCGCTCTGTCCGAGCTGCAGGGCAATATCACACACGCCAGCCAGACGGTGCTGCGCGGATATTTCACGTTGATCCTGTCGGTACAGACGCCTGACACGGTGGATGCCGAACAGCTCAAGCAGCGGGTTATGGCGGCCGGGGCCGATGGGGAGTTCGCCGTTGGCGTGCGGCATGCCGGTGAGGACAGCCCGCCTCCGCCTTCCCGCAAGGATCTGTTCACGTTGAGCATCCGCAGCCGGGAAATGCCGGGAGTGGTGCGCTGTGCGGCAGAAGTGCTGGCGCGGCGCTCCATCAACATCGAAGACTTCAGCGCGTATGCGCTGGAGGATGAGTTCATCGCACTGGCCGTGATCTCCATCCCGCCGGACGTGTCGCTGCCTGAGCTGCGGCAGGAGTTGATCGACGCAGGCAAGCAGTTCGGTTTTTCCATCCACATCATGCACGCCGATGTGTTTCGGGCCACCGGTGACATCCGTCCTGTGCGCTTTGGGGAGGCTGGGGAGTGAACGTACACGACAGAGACGACATCATGGGCGTGATCGCCATGCTGCAGGATGAACACCTGGATGTTCGCGCCGTCAATCTGGGGATCGACCTGTTTGATTGTGCCGATCGCGACATAGACCGATGTTGCACCGCCATCTACAACAAAGTGGTGCGGCTGGCGTCGCCGCTTCCGGACATCTGCCGACAGGTGTCTGACCGGTTTGGCATTCCCATCGTGAACACGCGTGTATCGCTCTCACCAATGGCGGATGTGCTGGCCGGACACGATGCATCCGCGATGCTGCAGGCGGCTCACACGCTGGACCGCGCGGCCGCCGAAGCCGGCCTGGATATGATCGGCGGCTTTTCCGCGCTGGTGCACAAGGGCATGTCCCATGCCGACCGGGTACTGATCGGCGTACTTCCCGAGGTGCTCACGTCCACCGAGCGGCTGTGTGCATCGGTGAATGCGGCCAGCTCCCGTTCCGGCATCAATGTGGACGCATTGATCCTGCTGGGACATGTGTGGCGCGATACGGCCCAGCGCTCAGCCGATCGTGACGGGTTCGGTTGTGCCAAACTGAGCGTGTTCGCCAACATTCCCGAAGACAACCCCTTCATGGCCGGCTCTTACAAAGGGATCGGCGAAGCGGAGGCGGTGATCAACATCGGCGTCAGCGGTCCGGGAGTCGTGAAGCGGGCGATCGAACGCCTGCTGCAACGGGGATGTAACGGTCTGGGAGACGTCGCTGCCGAGATCAAGAGTACCGCGTTCCGCGTCACTCGGTGCGGTGAGTTGATCGGTCGTGAGGTGGCCCGCCTCACCGGAGCGGCGTTTGGTATTGTAGACCTTTCATTGGCCCCGACGCCGGCAATCGGAGACAGCATCGGGGAGATCTTTCAGGCGATGGGCATCACGCAGGTGGGCGGTCCCGGCACCACGGCCGCTCTGGCGATGTTGAACGATGCCGTAAAGAAGGGCGGCGCGTTTGCGTCATCGTCGGTGGGAGGGCTCTCCGGCGCGTTCATCCCGGTTGCGGAAGACGGCACCCTGAGCGCCGAAGCAGCCCGCGGTCATCTGACGCTGGAAAAGCTGGAAGCGATGACCAGTGTCTGTTCAGTGGGGCTGGACATGGTGGCCCTTCCCGGCGATACTCCGCCCGAAACACTCACCGCGCTGGCCATGGACGAACTGGCAATCGGGGTGATCAATCACAAAACGACCTCAGTGCGCATCATTCCGGTTCCCGGTAAGCGCGCCGGAGATCGCGCGGTGTTCGGTGGTCTGTTCGGCGAGGCACCGATCATGCCGATCCAATGTGGCGCATCGGATCTGTTCGTGCGTTTGGGCGGGCGCATTCCCGCGCCGTTGACCAGTCTGACCAACTGATCGTTACGCGCCGGCCAAGCGGCTAACCCAGTGCACGGTTCAAACAGGCCTCCAGTTGGTCCATGTCATACGGTTTATGCAGGAATCCGGCCAGCCCATGTCCCACAAACCGGCCGGCAGCCTGAGACTCGCTGTACCCACTGGTCAGCACCACGCGCACCTGTGGGTCCAGCGCTTTCAGAGCGGCGAATGTCTGTTCGCCGTTCATTCCGGGCATCGTCAGGTCGAGCAATACCAGCGCGATCTCCGCGCCTCGTTCTCGGTACAGCGCTATCGCTTCTTCGCCGGAGGCGGCGCACACGCTGCGGTAACCCAGCACATCGAGCATTTCTGTCGCCAGTTCGCGGATCATCTCTTCATCATCTACCACGCAGATCAGTCTATTCTCCGCCGAACTGCCTTCTGCGGGCCGGCATGTATCCGATGCTTCATCTGGAACTGGCAGCAATACGTCCACAGTGGTTCCCTGGCCCGGCGTACTCTGCACGCTGACGTGACCCTCGTGCGCTTGAACAATACCCTGTACAGTCGCCATACCCAATCCCCTCCCTGTGAATTTCGTGCTGAAAAACGGTTCGAACACCCGCTCCAGTGTCTGCTTGTCCATTCCCACTCCCTGATCCTGCACCTGTACCCGCAGATACCGCATCGTATCGAGGTCACCGGGGCCTCCAGATCCCGGTGGATTCTTCAGCAGGCTGACACTTACAGTGATACCACCTTGTCGCCCCTTCATGGCCTCCGCGGCATTGGCCACCAGGTTGCGCCACACCGTGCGCATTTGCTCCACATCCACCAAGGCACAAGGCAACCCATCTGGCAACTCCATGTGGAGCGGAATGGGGTCACAGATAGCGGCCAATTCCGGCGTCTGTTGTCGCAACGACATCGAGAGGTCGACACACTCACGCTGCAACGGTGTTTGGCCTGTACAGGCCAGCATCTGTCGACACAGTTCGGAAGCCCGATGCGCGGCCGCATCGACTTCATTCAGGTGCGACAGAGCAGGTGAGCTCGCATTCAGTCGACGCTTGACCAGATCGGCATTACCAATGACCACCATCAGCAGGTTGTTGAAATCATGCGCGATCCCGCCCGCCATACGGGCCAGGCTTTCGAAGCGCCGGCTGCGGGCCTGCTCGCGTTCATACTCCAACCGTTGCCTCTCGGCACGACGCGACTCGGTCAGGTCGCGCCACATCAGCACCAGGAACGGCTGCCCGCCCAGTTGCGTGCGCACGACCGATAGTTCGATAGGCGCCTGTTGGCCGTCCGGACGAATGATCGTCAGCTCATCGACGCCCGGAACCACACCGGAAGGAAGATTCAGCGACTCCGTGAGGCCATGCCGCAACACATCCACCGGATCGCTGACAGACACACACGCGAAGAGATCTTCGCCCAGCACGTTCCGGCCGTTCCATCCGAACAACGCGTCCGCGGCGGTATTCCACATCCGAATGGACAGCTGGGAATCGATCATCACCAGTGCTTCCGGCACCGCCTGTGCGGTAGTCCGGAACAGCTCTTCTCGGGACTCCAACTCGCGGCGGCGCTGCCCGTCGCGATGCAGCAACAGCAAGCTCAACGCGGAAAACACCAAAACAACCGCCGATGCCAGCAGCGCCGTCAAGGTGTAGATACGTTTGCGCGCCAAATGACCCGCCAGTCGGTCAGGCATTGACACGCCGGTCACGATTACCAGCGGCGCGCCACGCACCCGCTGATAGCTGTACACGCGCGGATGGCCATCGAAATACACGGTGTTTTGTTCGGTCCGGGTGTCCCAGTCCGCCCAGCGAATCGCTTCGGGTATAGTACGCGCTGCGGGGAGCCGGTACACGGTATCGTCTCCGGATATCACTCCGGTCAATATCCCGTGTTCCGTTGAGCAGAGCAACACCAGGCCGTGGCGTCCCACATCCACGCTGCGATAGTATCCGCTGAAATAGTGCGGGTTTACGCTGGCCAGTATGACGCCGCCAAATCCGCCCCGTTTGTCGTTGAGACGACGGCTCATCGGGATGTACCACTTGCCCGTGGCGCGCCCCAACACCGGAGCGCCAATCAGCAGCTGCGCGGATGGATTGGCCTTGTGCCTTTTGAAAAACGGGCGTTCCGCGACGCTGACCTTCTTGGCGCCCGGAAGGCTGCTGAAAGTCAACATGCCTTCACGGTTGATGAAGCTGATCAGATTATACAATTCGCCCTGATAGTGCCGGCTGCTCTGGGTCAACTCGTCCAGCATGCGTGAGCGACCGGTCTCTTCGTAAAGCCGTTTCAGAAAACCCGTCTCCCGAGACACCACACCGATGGTACGGCTCGCGTGCTCCTCAAACACGTGACAGAGGTCGGCGGTCTGCTGGCGCGCTGCGCGCTCTTCCAGCGCATATTCCTGACGGTTGTGCTGCAGCCAGAACGCCCAGATGACACCCAGCAAAATGAGCGAGACCCCAGCGATGAGGCCCATCTTCAGGTACGCATCGGTACGGGCAAGGGATTGCCTGTTCATCGTTCGCCTATTGGCCGGTTATCGAAATCTAGCGTCTGCGTGGAACACCTCATGAGCAAGCGGCCGGTATCACGACATCCCGGCGACTTACTGATACCATACCTATTCCTTACGTGTTATCATATCGGCATGGATGGTCTATTTGTGAAGCCACAACAGACGTGTCTGAACACCCTGTTCCTGCGCTTGCCAGTCTGATCCACCATACCGCAGGAGGTACCGAACCGATGAACGGTTTAATCCAGGAATCTTCAGCGAAACACTGCGCCCTGTTACGGGCGGTATTGCTCGGTCTTGTGGTATGCCTGCTAGTACCGGTCAGCGCGATCGCCCAGCAGACCGTGGCCATTGCACGCTTCAAAGGTCTGCCCGTCGAACAGGCCAATGTCCTCTCCGACGTGCTGTACCAGGAGCTGCTGCAGTCTCCCGCCCTGATGGTATTGGAACCCGCGCGGTTTATCAAAGGCGCCCAAGCGGTCTCCATCAGTAACCCGGCTGTGGAAACATTGACCCCTGAGCAGGCTGCGGCGCTCAAAGATGAGCTGGACGCGGATCTGTTGGTTCTGGGCTCGGGAATGTTGATCGGTCAGGAGATCACACTGTATGCGCGCGTGGTGGACCTCAGCACCGGGAAGGTGCGGCCCGGTTGGGCGGTGAAAGCGACGGGGCCCGCCAATGCGGTGGGGGACGCGGCCATGAAACTGGCGACGCAGCTCCTGGCCAAGATCAGCCCGCCCGCCGCTACATCAGATACCCCGCCTCAGCCTGCCGCACAGTCGGGCAGCGGCTCCACTGGAACGCAACCTGCGGACACGGCCGAAGCGGCCCGGTTTGCCGAACTGGCGATCCAGTGGGTGACCCGACAGAATTGGCTGTCCAGAGGGGCCGACGGCAAGTTCGCCAACAGCGCGGTGATCGCCACACCCGATTTTGCCGGGGTTTTGGCGCGCATCCGAAAGACGCGCGAAGCCAACGATCCCAAAGTGGATATCACCGAAAAAGGCCCGATCAGCGCGTTGCGCGCCACGATCTGTCTGATCCGGATGAAAGCCGAACCGTCCGAATTGGAGCGTGCGGATATCAGTGTGTTGCCTGACCCCGAGGCGCTGCCCGACTGGGCGCGCCAGCCGCTGGCTTGGGCCATACGCCGGGGTATTCTGGCATCGCCGGCGGAAGCACCCGATGTTCCCCTGACCCGCCGGCAGTGCGCTGTGCTCCTCACCCGTTTCTTCCCGCCTCTGCCCGCAGATGCGTTCGAGCCAAACGACCAGACCGCGTACACATGCCTGATCGTGGATGCCCGCGGATTGAAGATGAGCCGCAGTATGGCGCCCACCATTGCCGATCAGTCGAACCGGCGGATCTATCCGGATCCCATCAACGTGCCGCCTCAGGAGTATCTGATGGAGAACGGCATTGCCCAATATGCCACCAGCCTCGATCAGGCGCGCGAAATCGCCGGCAAAAAACCGCTCACCGTCAAGGCTGTGAAGCGCTCCAACCGTAAAGACGGCGTGATCGTAACCAACGAGGTGGGCGATCAGATCCTGATGGAAAACCGAAAAGCGTTTTTCCTCTCCCGCTGTCGCGTGATCTTCGTGATCGATTCTGCCCCAGCGCCCAAGCCAACGGATGAAGAACCGACAGAGACAGAGGAATCCGACGTCACACCGGCGAAACCCGCGAAGCCGTCGTCTCCCGCAACTCCCGACACGCCGACAGAGCCCGACACCCCGGAACGCCCGACGGACAATACCGACGGGAACGGGTGATCGCTCACTGATCGTATCAGCCGCGTGAAGACACCAGGCGGCTGCCACCCCCATATGAGGTTCGGCATGACAGGAACCCTCAACCGTGTGATCCGGCCGGCCGATGCCGACGAGGCTTCCTGCCTTGTCGATCAGCAATCGGTCATCCGTGAGATCGGTTACCATCCGGACAGGCCGCTCATCCGTATTGCCGACGGTCCTTCGATGTACTTTACTTACCGGTTCTCACCGGGCCGTTCACGGATGGCGTGGTTGCTGATGCACCTGGGAACCCAGTTCCGGTTGTCGGCCTCCACCGATGGAAAACGGTTTACGGCTCTGTCGACGTACCGCGAGCATGAGCGGTACGGCAGCCGGGTATTTGTCGACCTGACACCCTGCCTGGACTCCCATGGCGAGGTATGGGTCAAGTTCCAGGATGATCATCCCGAGGATGGATGGGGCGCGTTGCTGAGTCAACTGGAGTTGCATGTCGCCGGTGCAGGCTCGGTATCGCGCTTGGATCTGAGCACACGCTGGCTGGTAGATCATCGCCACGCGAACCACCCCCAATACCGGACCTACGGCACCGCCCGCTTCGAGAAAGTGTTCACGGCGCCTGCCTGCTGGGCAGGCCATACGGTGCGTCTGGCGATCCCAATGGTTCACGGTGAAATCAGGCAGGCGTCGCTGAACGGCCGTCGACTGACACTTCAACAGGCGCCACTGGGAGGTGTCGAGGCCGACATCACTCGAGCCATTCGCCTCTCCAAGACAAACCGATTGGAAGTGAGTGTACGCGGCCAGGACGGTCTGGCGGCGATGGGCACGCCGATCCGCGTCGGCCTGGCCGTTCCGGCGTGCGCCGCCCCGGCGACGGTCACGTTGGCAAAGCAGCAGACCCCGCTGATGAGGCGTTTCGCGCCGTACACCCCGGAACGGATGCATACAATCGCTGGAAACTACATGCAGTGTCTGTTCGACCCCCGCTGGAATCTGTTGTCGTTTGACGACACGGAAGACCCATCCGTGCATTTCGTGCATGACTCCAGCCGAGGTCTGGTAGCACTGGCCGACGAGAGCCGGCTGACCCCGGTGACTCGGCTCGAGCTGGCGCGCAGGCTGTACCGGGGGGTGGTTTCCGCACGATTGCCCGGAGACGAGTGGTTATTCGCGTTCAAGCACGACCGTCGTCCGATTGACATCCGCCCGATGCCCGATCAGCCCGCGGTGACGCTTACACACAAATTGGACGAAGTGCTGCCTGTTGCATCCATCCGACCGGCTTGGCCTGGAACAGACGGGGAATGGATCACAGCATCATCCATGAAGGCCGGTGAAGCCACCACCGCTGACGGCGCGGTGCAAAGACAGTACATCTGGACTGCAAACGGTCAGCACACAGAAGCGCAGGCGCGCCACTGGCCCGGTGATGACGGACGCCTCAGTGCCCTGACGTTCCGATTTTCCGGAACCGGACCGGTACGCATCCTGATCGATGAACTGCTGCGCGACGGTCATTGGTTCCGGCCGGGAAGCTGGGGACCGGAGTTCCTGGTGCAACCGGATCGCACCGAACTGGGCGTTGGGGGCGCGGAACCGGTCGCGGTAGCCGCCGGTCGGTACCTGCTGATCCGCGGCGACAACGGCAGTGATCCACCCGCACCGCTGGAAATGACGATGTCCCGCGCGGTCGGGATCACATGGGATATTCCTCCAAGCCGCATCATCGGCATACCGGATAGGTCGCTCGGATCCGAACGACGGTTCTGGACCGGGGTGGCGCTGGAGTATCAAGCCCCTATCGTGGTTACCGTGCGTGTGGCGCCATTTATCGGGTATCCCCGTCCTCTGCAGACGGTTCATGAACTCATGCGTCAGGCGGCGTCTTCAGGACGTTTCCGTACAAACGGCCTGGATCCAACCTGGACCACGAACAGTTGCGGCATCGGCCCCGACGGTCTTGCCGCAGCGGCCTGGTTGTTCCGACAGCACGCTGCCCGTGAAGCCGACGAGGCCGAACAGATGGCGGTGGCGGCGATGCGAGCCACTTGGCAGCGTGACCAGGACGGACAACGAACACACGAAGTCTACAACCTGATCAACGGCTTGTGCTGGCTGCACCGGCTGGGACACACGGAGTTCGACCCGTACCTGCGCGAACTGGCCGACCGCGCAGCGGATGCGCAACTGCCGGATGGCAGCTGGACGTGGTGCGACTTTCAGCTCCGGCTGATGGTCTCGCTGTTGCGCGCATGGGAGGTACTGGGAGAACCGCGCTGGATGGATGCGGTACAGCGGGGGCTGACCACGTTGAGCTATCACGACAATACGCTGTTCTGGAAAGGCAAACCGGAGTACTACGGAGACTTCAGCGGTGCGCTGACACTGGCCATTTTTGGTTTTCTAGGCGACAGGAAACGCGCGCAGCAGGCGCTCGATGCCCGGCAGGCCTATATCGATGACCGCGGCTTCAGCGCCTGCAGCGACCTCAGCCCCTATGTACTGGGCATCGGTGCGCGGGGGCTTCGGCTGAAGCAAGCCCCCCGACTGAACCTCGGACTGAATGAATTTGCCTGGTATGACAAAACCCGCGTGCAGAAGAGGCTGTCTCCAACTTCTTACTGGGTGAACCCGTATCACCCCGCCAAGCGGCCACCCGCCGGCCGCTGATCTTGGTGAAACCTGTTGGGAGGTATTGGATGAAACGACGCGCAGGCAAGCTCAGCTGGCTTGGGAGCGTTCTGGCGCTCGTGCTGGCGTTGCCCGGATGGGCGCAGATTGTCTCCAATGGAGGGTTTGAAGAGACAGACGCCTCCGGCATGGCGATCGACTGGGTATCGATCGGAGGGGCCCGTATTGTGGACGACGCAGCGCATACCGGCCGGCATTCGATGCACCTGCATCGTCCTCCGGGCACATCGGGCGAGATCGGTGCGAACCGCGCCTGGACGGCCGGATCCACTGAACAGGGGGCGATGCTGTCTCAAACACGCGGCGCGATCGCGTTCTGGTACAAGAACGACCCGACAGGCTCGCCGGACGCCGCGCAGATGCACATCATTCCCATGTCCTCACGTGCCATGGAGCTTCCCATCGGACGTGTCATTTGGGTCGCACCGGAAGAACAGCCGGATCAGCGCACTGAGTGGCGACGCGGGGTCATCGGGTATGATTTCAGCGCCAATCCCGATGTGAAATGGGTGATGATCGCGCCGCGTCTCGGGTTGGAAGCGGAGCACATGTGGATCGACGATGTGGCGTGGGAACCGGAAGCGCCTTCCGGGCTGCAGATCGAACGTATGGAGCTCAAACCATCTGGCATCGATCCGGACTCCGATGCTCAACTCAAAGTGACCGTTCGCAGCATCGGCACGGCTCCTTCACCTGTCGCGCAGTTGCAGTTCAATTTACCCGCAACACTGCATGTGTCTCCCCCGTCGGTGACGATCCCGGCGCTGAACGCCGGTCAGACGCATGTAATAACCGTACGTCTGCGCGGCAGACGGTTTGGGAAGGCCTCCGTAACGGCTGTCCTGACCGGACCGGCAGCGGCGGAACGGCGTACGCTGTTGATGCAGCCCCGGTTGCGTGTGGCCTATCTGGAGTGCAGCCGGATGCAGGCAATGCCCGGGCAGCCGATCCGCGTACGGCTGTTCGTATCGAATACGGGTGGATCCATGGCGGAGGAGTCGTCCGCCTGGCTGCAGTTGCCTCCGGGAATGACCGCGCGGCGCATCCGGTCAGGCGGCCCGGTATCCGTTCGGGAGGCGGTCAATGCCGCCGAATGGCTTGTGACCGCCAAATCGGACATCGGTTGGACATCACTCACAGGGGGGTTGCACGGAGATCCGCATGCCGCAACGGCGCCGATCTGGGTGACAGCGATACGCCCGCGCATGCAGAACGATACGCAGCCCGTTGTGCGCGTGTCGAGCGGTCAGGCGGTCGCGTCCACCGGTGTATGCCGCCTTGCCTTGGTCGACAGCGGCGCCGGTCTATGGTGGGGGGAGCTGCAGACCCGTCGGGGCAAGCAATGGCGTACGGTCGCCTTGCTTCCCCGTTTGGGGCTGCTGAACACAGGTGGAAAGGATCAGGTGTTCCGCCCGAACCGCGTCGTGGCGCGCGGTCGCGAATTACGGTATGAGGGGGTCATCGCATCGCAGGGGATGACCTGGCGGTTCGAAACCGTGCTTTACGCACAACCGGGCGCGGATTGGCTGAGATACACGGTGCGCGTTGTGCCGGACATACCCGCCAGCTATCGTGCGCTGGAGGGCCCGATGCTCTATGCCGGCGATGGCGCCGAGCAACCCCGGCAGGACGCAATCGTTCCCGGACTCGAATGGCTGGACGCGTCCGAGGAGTCGTCTTCGGCACTCGACATCATGCCCGATCATCCGGACCGCATGCGGATGGCGCCACATCCCTACAAGGTGACGATCCCCGCAGTGGGACTTCGACAAAACGGCGCACTGGTGGGGCTGCTATGGGATGTGTGGGACAAGCAGCTCAGCCCCAAGCACGGACCAGCCTCACTGGTGTTCAGTTCGCCCAACCGACTGGAAGGGCACCGGAACCATCTGATGGGGCTTCAGCTTCCGGCAGTGGGCGCCGACATGCGCGAAAACACCCGCCGAGCCACCCGCGACATTCCCGTCCAGGCGGGCGAAACACTGGCGCTTCAAGCGGTGCTACAGGCGCGAGATGCATCGGGCGATGCGCTGGAGGTCATTGACCGATGGATCGCATTACACGGACGACCGACGCCTCTGCCGCCGCCACACGGCAGTTGGCGGAACGAGCTGGCCTTCAGTATGTCCGGTTATGCACCCGACAAGGCGCTGTGGAATCCCGAGTGGCGCAAGTGGTATTCGGATCTCATCATCGGCTTCGCTCCATCACTGGCGCCCGTATCGGAGTTGATTGCAGGGGCCGAAATGCTGGGCGACCATCCGATGGCTGCGAAAGCCATGGCCTGGGTGGCTGCGGCGGACTTCGATCAGACAACGCCCATGGCGTTACATGCGCAGCACCGGACCGACATCAGTCAACTGGATCAGATGGCGCGCACGGTAACCGGGTTGATCCGCTCGCAACTCCCGGACGGCAACTGGCCGTTCACCGGAAAACACGCCGGTGCGATTCCCCCGGGGGCGCTGGATTATGATTATCTGGGTGCGGAAGGCGCTTGCGAATCCGGCTTGACGGCCACCCCTGCGATCACCGTGCTGCAATACGCGCTGTTGACGGGCGACCGCAAGGCGACGTCCAGCGGGCTCAAGGCGCTGAAAGCGCTCACGCGATACTCCATACCGCGCGCCGCTCAGACCTGGGAGGTTCCGGTGCATACACCGGATATCCTGGCCGCCGGGTATTGTGTTCGCGCGAATGTGTTGGGCTACCGGTTGACCGGTGATCCGCGGTGGCTTTCGGAGGCGCGCAGCTGGGCGCGACGCATTTTGCCGTTCATGTATGTGTGGCATCCCAAGGATCTTCCTGCAATGCATGGCGCCAGTATCCCGGTCTTTGGGGCCACCCAATATGTGCTCAGCTGGTTTGGTGTGGCCGTACAGTGGAACGGTATCGCCTGCGCCGATCCGTTGTATGAATTGCACGCCGTGGATCCCAATCCACTTTGGCGTTGGATGGCCGACATGCTCTACCGAAGCGGTATGTATCAGCAGGAACCAACGGGAGACCGAGTCGCCATGTGGCCGGACGCCCTGAACCTCGTGCCGATCCGCAGCGGCGCGCATGGAACCACTCCGCCGTGCTTTACACCGTCCGGACTGTTGAACCATGCGCTGACCCAGCTGGGATGGATCACCGATCTGAAAACACAGACGTTGCGCTGGGGTACAGGGCGCGTCACCGTTCGGGCCCGCGCCCGACTGGACCCGCTGCGGATACGGGCCGCTACGCTGACCTGCCGGATCGACTTTGGCCCTCGCCAGCGGGGCGGGGTGGAGGTGTTCGGCATCACCCGGCCGGAGCGCGTGCGGCTGAACGGCCAGCTAATACAACCGCGGGACGCGTTATGGTCGGGCAGCAGCGGCGGATGGCGTTGGCATCCCCGTTGGAATCTGCTGGAGATACGGGTACCGGCGCCGGGAGCCCATCTGTTGTCCATCGAGGGTGTGCGCCCGGCAGGGGCTCCAAAACCGCCGCCGGTGAGACGCGATCTGAACTTCACATTCCGCCAGGATACCGAGGGTTGGCAGGCGGTCCACCAGATTGACGCACTGCGCGTGACGCCAAACGGATTGGAAGGAACGATCAGCGGCGGAGATCCTTACATGCAGCGCGCCGATCTGATGGTGCCTGGCCGGAAAGGCGATACGCTGGTGTTGGACATGGCGGTAACTCAGGGCAATGGTTCGGCACAGATCTTCTGGGCGACCACGACGGGAGGGATCGATACGGCACGGTCCCTGGAGTTCGGCATCCCCATGGACGGTACGGTGCATACCGTACGCATACCGGTGGGCGCCCATCCGCAATGGGCGGGCCAGACGATCGAAGCGATCCGGATCGACCCCGGCTCGGGACCCGCAGGCACCCGGTGCACCATTCGGTCAATACGTCTCGAACGGGCTGAATGATGCGGCGATATCGCAGGGGCGCCGGAACGGAGAAGGCTCCGGCGCGCCGCACAACGATCCGGTACGGAAAAGGGGACACACCTTTATGAAAGCAGCCATTCGCTGTATCGCCGCGGCCTGTTGTGTCGCCAGTCTGGCGGTAGCCAGCCATTCGGGACAGATACCCAGCCACGTCTATACGGCGTTGGAGTCGCGGCAGTTCCTCTCCGGGCCGGCCAGGCAAGCGGTGGACAGCAATCTGGATACCTACTTGAGCGGCGCCCAGGGACCGGATGTGTGCGGTGTGGTGATGCCGGTACTCAACGGGATCTCCTGGTTTCGCGCTGCAGGCGCCGAAACACATTATGACGATCGGAAGGCCATGCTGGCATTGAACCTGCTGGATACAGCACGCACCGAGAAAGAGCGCGCCTATGCACTGGGCTGGATCAGCCACTACATCAACGATATGTTCGTTCATGAAGTGATCAACAACTATGGCGGCTTCTATGAACGGTACCATGCGCGTCACCTGTTGCTGGAACAGCTGGAGAACAAACATGTATTGGCCAGCCATCCAGAGGTCGCGGCCGCCATGGCCCGGCCGATCCCCGAAACCCCGGATGCCGGCTTCGCCGGGTTCATATTCGATGCCTATCAGCGCACCTGGCCAGAAAACCCCATCTACCGATCGGGTAACGAATGGGTCACCGACAACCGCACGTATTTCTGTGGCCGATACAACGAAGCGGCGGATTGGTGCGGTAAAGCGGCCATGCAGTTCGTAGCGTCCCATACGAGTGGCACAGGCAAGCACGGATGGGGCATCGCCACGTTGAACTTTCCCAATATGCCCAGCGACACCGAGTACAAACAGATGCGTCAGGCGGTGCAGATCACCGGCGCCCAGGCAGCCGATGGCGCCCTGATGGTCTCCGCACGAATACAGGACAACCACCTGTTCGGGCGCTTCACCATCGATTGGGATGCCGCCGCTCAGGCAGCTGTTTTGTACGCCCATCAGGTGTTCGCGCTGGCGTCCCAATACCTCGCAGAACCGGATCCCGCCCGGAAAGCCGCACTTCGCAAACAGCTGTATGCAGTGATCCCCAACGTCAACCTGGACCAGCCCAGGATGGCGTTTGATCCCGACCGGGTGACCCCCGGCGATGTCACCATCAGTCGACTGACGTACGGGCTGACCATCACGCCCTCCACCCCGAAAGGCAAGACGGCATCCAAACCTGTCATGCTCTCGGGCGTGTCGTCTCAAATCACCCCCGCTGCCAGCCATTTCGGAGGCACGCAGACCGGTACGGTATCCTGGAACGTACCTCTGCCTCCCGGCGTGAAGTCCGGCCGGTATACCGTAACCGTATCTTTGACCGGAAAAGACGCATGGAAGACGCTGGCTTACCGAAACGTGGACTGGACGGTCGCTTCCGGGACCTTCGACACCGAAAAGCCCAAGAATAAACCAGCCGCCGAAGCTTCACTGCTGACGATGCGCACGTACCACTCCAATAAGCAGCTTTATCAGGAATACTCGTATTACAAATCTCCGACCGGTGCGATCATGAAACACGGACGTTACCGGGAGTGGAATGCCCAGGGTGTGCTGACAGACGATATGACATTTGGCCACGGTAAACTCGAGGGGGTCTGGCGGCACTGGTGGCCGACTGGCGAGCTTTACTTCGAAGAGACCTATGTGCATGGTTCTGCCAACGGACCGTACAGGCGGTTCTTCAAGAGCGGACAGGTCGACTGGGAGGGCGTGAAGCGTGACGGGAACTACGTGGGTATCTGGACACGCTACCACGAAAATGGCCGGAAAAGTTCCGAGGAGGACTGGGGCGAAGGAGGTTTGAAGCCCATCCGCGAACGGTCATGGGATGAAAATGGCAAGGAACTGCCGATCGTGTCTCATTGACGCGTGAACGAGTCGGCAACGGCGAGCCCATTCAAAAAAACAGGAGGAGTCAGGATGCACTCACGCACTTCGCTGATCAGCGGTGGTATGGCATTGCTGGCCTTGGCGGTCTTCGCCGCGCCAGCCAATCCACCGGCGCGTTACCGGCAAAGCGTGCAGACGGCGCTGCTGCAACAGTCGCGTGACATCGCGCGGGCCCAGCGCGATTACGCGCTGTTGATGGAATCGGCCCAGGAAGAGGAACGGATCCGTACGACAGCGGCTCTTCAACAGATGGCCATGGCGGAAACACTGGCGCTGCGTGAATGGAAACCCGGCGCCGACGGGGCTCAAGCGCGCGGTCAGGCGATGAACCGACTGGCGCAGGCAATGGGTCAACTGCAGCAGGAGATCTCTCAGGCGCACGGGCAGTCCGCCCAGGTGATCTCGCAGGGTCAGGGCCAGCTTCAGCAGGAGCGCTCTCAGGCGCTGCAGCGCTCACAACAGCAGATCACCCAAGCCTGGCAGTCCATGCAGCAGTCCATGCAGACGCCTTCCGAGTTCAGCGGAACGGCCGACCCGACCGCCTGGCTGCTTCCTGCGCAGTCTGCTGAACAGCAACGCGCCATTCAACAGTACAACGAATCGGTCAACAAGGCCCGTGCAACCTACCGATCGGCTCTGGCTGCCGCCGACAGCGCTTGGGCGCAAGCCGCGCGCAACTGGTCCGGCAAGACACCGCAACAGATGGAACGCGACTGTCAACGGTGGCGCATGAACGCAACGGATGCCCTGGAAGATCTGATGGCCGCCCTGCGCACTGCCCGACGCCGCCTGGCTCTGGCCTTGGAGGAATAGGGAGGAACGGTGGGCCGGTGGCGGCCGGCCCACCCGTCACCGGCCTGTCATACTGTCAACGCCGCTCTAATCGGGCGGCTATACACCCATGCAGATAGGCCATCGGACCGATGTTCTGCATCACGGTGTATTCGCATTGCATTGGCAGCCAGAACACATCGAAAAAGAACTCGGTCGCCGGCCATTGATCCGGACGCGGCCAACAATGCTGGGCGATCAGCTTCAGTTCCCAATGGTCCGATCCATAACCGGTCGGATCTATCGGCCCCAATACGGTGATACCGGGAGGGGGCGACTGACCGGTCACCCGGGCATCCAGATAGAGCGCATGGCGCGGTGAACGGGCGCCCAAGCCGGTGGTGAAGCACAGATTCAGCGGATTGCATCCATGGGTAAAACTGAACGCCCGCCATAAGGCTGGATGGACGCCGTTGCGCCGATCCAGCCACTCGGCCCTTAGCAGATTGATGCAGTCCGGTACGGTCATCAACCCCCAACCCACGGGTCGGTACGGGCTCTCCTTCACCCAGCCAAACAGGCTGCGTTTGGCGGAGGCATCGATCAAGCGAGCGGCCGCGTCGAACGCCCGGCGTGCGTGTATCGCGATCGGTGCATCCGATCGGGTGGATGGGTCGCACAGATAGCTGAACGCCGCCTCCGCCTGATCGTACTCCTTCCAGACAGACAGCGTGTCGCGCGGCCCCGTAAACACCGATGTGGTCTCGAACAGCGTCAACCAGGCCGCGTCACGCGTAAGCCGGTACATCTCGACAGCGGCCAGATTTCGGGAATCGCGTACCTGGTGAGGCAGCTCCGGCCAGGGAAGCGTGTCGGCCTGGGCATCCGCCCAGCGCATCGCCCGGGCGGCGCTGGACGCGTACACTTCGGCTTCGGACCGGTTGCGGGCGATCAAACGCCGCGCCAGTCGTGCAGCAGTCGCAGCATACAGCCAACTGCTCCACGGATCGGGGGCATAGGCCATAATCCGCAACGATTCCTGCCAGCTGGCCTCACCGTACCGCGGGTGGTCTTCTGACTCGATACCACCCCGGATCGCCCCATCCGGCAGCTGCATACGGCGGTAACAATCCACGCTCCACATCGCTTCGGTCAGCAGATCGGGCCGGCGCGGGTCGTCCGTGGGTATGTTCAACGAGAGCCTCTGGCAATAGTCAGGATGCAGCTCATCCAGCTCCAGCAGCAGTCGCGTGGCATCCAGATGCTGGATGCGCCGGTCCCAGTCGCCGGCATCGAAGTACCCTCCCCAAGCGTCGGGGACAGGTGTGTCCGTGCGTCCTTTGACCAGGCATCCGAAGTTGTCCGTGTCCAATCCCCGCGCGTTCAGGCCGTTGCCGCTGTCCATCAGCGAGCAGGTCGACGCGGTGACCCGTACGCCATCGTCCGGATGGAACGCGCGCGGCCGACGGAAACCATCGGAATGAGGCGGTTGAATGGCGATACCGCTGCGCTGGTAATACAGCCCCCGAGTGATTATTCGATGGGCCGTGCGCCAGACATCCGGTGCGATGCGAAACGGCAGCGAACAGCCGATCCCCTCGGCCACCAGCCGATAACGGCCGGTTCGGCGGAATGCGCCAAAGTCCACCGTAAGCACAGGCGTGCGCGTGTAGTCGCGCTTGTACACATCCTCCGGTTCGGGCATGCGCCGCGAGGCCTGGCCTCGCCAGACCACGCGGCCGGTGCGGTCTTCCACCAGGCTCACCGGCAGCGTCGCCGGGTAAGGCTGTCCGCCGCCGTCGCCCCTCCAGCACGAGATGGTTCCGAGTTTGACGGAGGCCTCGGGATGATAACCGACATGCGATACATGCACCGCCTCGGACATCACCTGTGCGGCATCGAACCGCACACGGCGCTGGGCAGGGCTCAACAGCGGATGGCTGAGTGTGCAGACTGCGCCCGCTGGAATGGGTTGAGGCAGTTCCAGATACAGCGTGTGCAGCAGCGTGGCCTGAAACTGAAACGGTTGATGTTGCGCGAAGTTGGTGGGACGCGTCTTCCGATAGATGCGGCCAGGACGCAGTTCGGATGGTTTGCCCGCTCCCCGGCTCACCGTCACACGCCAACGGGACATGTCCAGCCAAGCGCTGACGGGCTCATCGGGAAGGTCCGTCACATGTTCAGCATGAAACAGCGTATCGCCCGCCGAGCCCACCAGAGCACCGATCCATTTGCCATCTCGGATCACCCATCGGTGGACCCCCTCGGTGATCACGTCGCCTGCATGCCGTTCATAAGGCGTCTGTCGACCGGGAACGAACACACCGGCCTCCAATTCGACCGCAACGACACTCGGCGCGACCAGGTACCATCGCTGGAACCGATACCTACCCATTCCGCTTGTCTCCCTATGTGAAACAGGTCAATACAGCACCATTTCCCCATCCATTGGGTCCAGACGCAGCCGGGTGATCCGCTTCCCATCATGTCTGCGTGTTCGGCTCTCCAGCCTGATGCTGTCGGCTGCCAGCGGCCCGACGCCGCGCAGCGTCAGGCGGTGCAGGCCAGCAGACAGATGCATAGAACCGATGCGCAGCCAACCGCCGCATCCCGGACGTTGGTCTACGGAAAACGTGCTTTCATTCACGGCATATTCGGCCCGTTCGGCCCAATGGCCGACAGGCACGCCTGCGTACAAAGTGTACTCGTCCGAAGCGGGTATCTGTATCATCCAGCGGAAGACCCCTTCGCCATCGGACAGCACCCGGTATCCGGCACCGTCGTATGCGGTATTATCCGCCTGAAGCCGCCAATTTCCGGTGACAGCGCCACAGCCTGGCGATGCATCGTCGATCTCTACCACCCACCGCGGGGTGATGTCATCCGAGCAGCGCCGCATCTCACGGGACAGCGTGACGGTACGCGGTATTCGGCCGGCGTTGAACCAGGCCTCACCGCGTTCAAATGACCGGCAGTAAAGCGGTTCTCCCACTTCCGTGACGCGCAGCCGGGTAACCAAAAACGCGCCTGCACCGGGTATGTGCCACTGCAGCGCGTAATCCGTATGGACATCAGGCGTCACTGTCATGCGGACCGGCCACCACGCTCCGGTGCTGAGCTTCACATCGGTGCGTCCGCGATCGAACTTTTCCCATCCGCCTGTCTCGGTTCGCAGTGTCACACAGAGTATCTCGTCCGGGCGCTGCAGGATCCGGCAATCAGCCTCCACGCGGTATCTTCGGCCGGGCAGGAAACGGAGGCGTTCCGGATCGGTAGACAGTGCACACCGCCAGCCGCCGGAGCCGGTACGGACCTCAAGGCCGCGCACGGTGGATCGCCAATCCGGTCCCGGCCGCCATGGTGAACGGGTGGAACCGGGACGCCAATCCAGCACCAGCCGATCCGGGCGATCCGAAATACAGCGAGCGGGACCGACAGCCCGACCCAGATCCACATCGAACTCGGGATACCAGAAGCGCGGATTGCCATAGTTGACGGTTCCAAAGTCGTATGTGTAGTACACATCCGCCATGAGCGCGGTGTAAAAACCGGTGCGCATGCGTTTGTAGGCGCGCGCGGCCCGGTCAAACTCCTCGGGGGTTGGGTTTTTGCCGATCCGCCATGATTGGTATCCGAAGGGATGGCCCATGAACGCGCACGTCACGGGGGGCTGTCGGCTGCCGGTGCGCCAGCGGGTCAGCCGGTCAATGGCCTGTTCTGCGGTCATGTAGCCGTCGGCCACGCCATCCAGCAACGCGGCCGACTCGAACAGCCTCCCGTGGATATGGGGCCGATGGTTCTCGTCGGCGTCATTGGCCAACCACATCGCTTGGGGCCAACGGCGGTGCAGCCGGTCGAACAGCCGGTTCTGTGCGGCTTGCCAACGGCTGTTCAGCTCCGGCAACGGGTCGGGAAGACCGTCCAGATCGGCGTCGATGTCCTGTCCCAGCCAGGAGATATGACCGACAACGCTGTCGAACATGGCGCCCTGCAGCAGATTGCGGTCAAGCAGTCGACCGAAGGTGCGGTCCACCCATTGATACAGCGCGTCCAGACACCCCGGTTGCAGGATGTTCGGCGTGTAGATCGCGCCGCCCCACCAGGTCACGGGTGAGCCATCCGCCCGACGCAACAGCCATTCGTCCTTCAGCCACGGATGCCACTCCTTGACGCGCTCCACATTGGCCAGCGGCGCGGTGCCTAGAATGACGATGCGCGGATTGAGAGAACGGGCCGTTCGGATGAACGGTTCGTACGCCTCGTCCGGCCCGCCATAAATCACCAGCAGATCGTACCGGGCCCACAGGCGGGGATCGGCTGTCGGGCCACACCCCCACAGGTTGGCAATCCGGGGATACCGGATCGAGGAATTGTCGGGTTTCTTATGATTTTGTATATCCATCAGGCGCTCCCGGGGGCTCCAGTGCCTTTGGACCATTGGCTATGACAGGCGCGTGCTCCTGCAGGAGTCATAACTTGCGAACGGGAGCAGATGCCGAGCTACGTGCGTTCCGGTCAGTACGCCCCCACGTTCGGGCGGGTGGTCTTCGGGCGCTTCCGGGTCTGGCACGGATGTACATACTGCAGTTCAGGCGCCAGCGGATACCCGCCGGCTTTGCCGGGATCGACACCGGCGCCGCGGGCCGGTGAGCTCGGCTTCAGGCGATAATCCTGATGAGCCGCATCAACGAAGCCGGACGTATCCACGGTCAGGTTGCGGCGTATGTCGGCTCCCGGTAGGTCCGGCCACTCGGCGCCGACGCCCAGGTTGTTGATCAACGCGACGCGCGGATTGGCACCACCGATGCGCAGGAAGCGCCCGGGTTGGCGGTCGGACACGCAGCTATTATGGACGACGTACAGTTCCTGCACCGGGTTCGCCGCGCCCTCCAGCGCGTAGGAGATCATCGCGCCGTTCTCCGCCCTAGGTCCGTGCTGCATGAGGTTGCCAATCACGATGGATCGTCCTCCGTTGGGAAGATCGAGCACGTAGCTGGAGTTGCCGTCGACCTCGTCGGTCAGGCGGTTGTACAGGATTAAGTTGGTTTCCGCGCGGCTTTTCACCAAGTGGCCGATACGTGCGTGGTGCGAGTAGCAGCCGCGCAGGGTGAAGCTGCGCACGCGTCCAATGTAGATGTTGTGGGACAGACCATCGCCATAACCGTTATGGTCGAACTCCGAATACTCCAGCACGACGTCGCTCTGCGGATTGGCGCCGGTAAGAACGCCCATCTGATTGCCATGGAAGCGGCATCCGCGTATGGTCAACCCGGGCCCCTCCTGGCGGATTCCCGCGCCGTTCTTGTCCGTCGATCGGCAACCGGTGAACTCCAGATTTTGCACTGTGGTGTTTGCCCCTTTGATCACCCACAGCGCTTTGCCCTCGGCACTCTGTCCCGCCGCGTCGAGTACCGGACGCGCGCCCACTCCGCGCAGAGTCAGGTTGTTCGCGCGCCAGACAGCGACATCGTTGTAAACACCCGCATGGATCTCCACCACGTCGCCATCGTGTGCGATCGCCGCCGCGTCACTCGGTTTCGCCAGACCGCCCGGACCGACAATAAGCGTCTTCGCCCACAGCGGCATGGACACACTTAACAGACAGATCAGCATCCCGAAACGCACTGTGCTCACCTCCCATAGGATTAGCCATTGGTCCTATTGTAGTGCATGGCGAGGGAGATCGCGTCCCGACATCGGGAGCGGACGGCTCGATCGAGCGCGCCCGAAGCTGATCGGGGAGACAAACGATGCACAAAAGCATCAATTTGGTGCAAACAGCGTAAAGATCATATAAGCGTCACATTGGCCAGACAGGTTAAGCTGGTGGCAGTCCACCACCCGCGGAGGGGACCCATGGAGATGACATCAACCGAACGCCTGACCGCTGCGCTGCTGGGGCAGCCTGTCGACCATCTGCCGTTCAGTCCGTTTCTGGCGTACGTCTGGGAGTCTTTTCCTCAAGAGGTACAGCAGCCAGGGTTCCGGGCGTTTCACCAGCGCATCGGTGCAGACCCGCTGTGGCGCGGCGCGCCCTGCCCCGTCCGGATGAGAGTAAATGGCGCGGAAATGCGTACATGGACCGACAGGGAGTTGAACCATACGGTTCTGGAGACGCCGGTCGGCACCTTGCACAGCGCCTGGCGCATGACACAGCAGGCGGGACAGACGCCCTTTCTGGTGGAACATCCGCTGAAGACCGAAGAAGACTACAAAACCCAGCTGTGGATAGAGGAACACACACGCCTCGAGTATGACCCCAAGCCTGCCGAAGAGTATCTGCAGGCGGATGGCGCCGAAGGGCTCTGTCTGGGCATGCTGGTGTATCGCGGCAAGACCGCGTTTCAATCGATGGTGGAGCATTACTGCGGCACCGAGGAACTGGCGGTTCATCTTCTGGATGAGTTTCCCGATACTGTGGAAGCGCTGTGGAGCGCTATGCGCCAAAACAATGAACGCTGTGCGGAGCTGGCGGCCCAAGGACCGTACCGGTTCTGGCTGACGTTTGAAGACAGCTCCACGCAGAACTACTCCCCGACGATGTACCGCCGGTATATCGCTCCGGAGATCACCGCCTACTGCCGCATATTGGCAGCGCATGACAAGTATTACATCCAGCATGCCTGTGGTCACCTGAACGGACTGGTCACGGAAATGCGCGATAACGGCGTGTTGGCCGTCGAGTCGATCTCCGAGCCCCCGACGGGCGACATCACCATCGCCGAGGCGCGTCGCCAGGTCGGAAACACCATGGGAATTGTCGGTGGTATCGAACCGGTGGCATTTTTGCAGACATCCTACAACCGGTTCGGCGAATACGTGGAGCGAATTATCGAAGCCGCCCGGGGAGGCCCCTTCGTGCTGGCGAACAGCGATTCGTGCCCGCCGGGCGTTACGGTAGAGAAGTTCGCGCTGGCAGCGGAGATCGCGCGCCGTACAGCGTGGTAACCGGGAGCGAAAACGGCGTCCGGAGCCGGTAAACCGGCTCCGGAGCTGTAGGGTTTACTCTTTGTCGGCCAGTTGCGCTTTCAGGGCGGCCAGCTGCTGTTCCAGCCGATTCAGCTGATCGGCAAGCGTCTCCGGTTCTGCGGATACGGGCACACCCGGCGCCCACCCGCCGCGACCGCGGCGAAAGGCCATCCCACGACCTCCGACGCCGCCGCGTCCCCAGGCCATTTCGCGTCCGCCAGGCACCGGATTCAGGTATCCGGCTGTCTGGTAACCCGCACAAAACCCCAGTGCGCGGCCTGTCTTGGGGCCCTGGCCCAACGGGCCGGTTCCATCTCCTCTTGGCATCTTTTGCTCCTTTCCACCGCCTGCCAGGCGATGAGTGTGATGTTGGGTATTTTGAATGATGTATATGGCATCTATATGTAAACTACATCTATATCGTGACACGCGCTGACGATGAATGCAACCCGTATAAACACTGTTTTACGAAGTTGCATTGACCGGCTTCCTTCAACAGCCCGCTGCCCCCCACACTGGAGGCGCACGCGTTGCTGGAGAACCGCCGTGCCACCCGGCTACCGGTATGTTTGATGCTGGCGGCACTTGCCGGATATATCGCAGCGTACGGCACAGCCCTCGTGACAGGTTATCTCTTCGGCCACAACTCGGCGCATACAGCGGGTACCCAGCGGTACTTCGGATATGAAGCCTACATGCTGTTCATTAGCCGGATGAATACGATTGGAGGGGGTCCCTCGCCCGACTCGCTGCTTGCCACCATCGCGGGAGGACTGGTCGCACTGCTGCTGCAGGCGGTGCGCGCACGGATGCCCGGTTTCCCGTTGCATCCAGTCGGTTACGCGGTGGCCAGCAGCTATATTGCCACCTATGTGTGGTCGACGGCAGCGATCGTGTGGGCGTTCAAGCTGTTGCTGATGCGATATACCGGCCTGAAGGGATACTATCTGGCGGCGCCGTTCTTTTTGGGGCTGCTGCTGGGTGACTTTGTGGTCGGCAGCCTGATCAGCCTGATCGGAGTGGTTGCCGGCATGCAGACCTATGTGTTCTGGCCATACTGACAACAGAGGAGGATAGAGATGCCAGACAAGTCACCGATACGGATCGGTATCGTGGGAGCCTGCGGACGCGGCGCCAGCTTCGCAACAGCCTGCAATGCGATCGACGACATCCGGATCCAGGCGGTGTGCGATATCAATGCGGACGCGTTGCAGCAGGCAGCGGAGCAGCTGGGTGCGCGTGAGTCGTTTGTCGATTTCGATGTGATGCTTGACAAAGCGGACATCGATGCAGTCATCATCGGCACGCCGATGCCGCTGCACGCGCCGCAGGCAGTTGCGGCGCTGCAGCGGAACAAGCATGTGCTCAGTGAGGTACCCGCAGCCATCAGCGTGGAAGAGTGCCGTCAGCTGGTGAAGGCGGCCCGTTCCTCGAAGGGGCTCTACATGATGGCCGAAAACTACACCTATATGCGTCAGAACGTACTGGTGCGCGAACTGGTGCGCAGAGGACTCTTCGGCCAGCCCTACTACGCCGAGGGCGAATATATCCATGAGTTGAAAGAGCTGAACGAGATCACCCGTTGGCGCCGGCGTTGGCAGACCGGTATTGACGGCAACACGTATTGCACACACAGCTTGGGGCCGATCCTGCAATGGATGCCGGGCGATCGGGTGGTGAGTGTCTGCTGCGCGGGCAGCGGCCACCACCATCGCGATGCACGCGGCGATCTGTATGAGCAGCAGGACTCGACCGTCACGCTCTGCAAGATGGCCTCCGGGGGACTGGTCAAACTACGACTGGATATGCTGTCAGATCGTCCCCATGCCATGACGAACTATCAGCTGCAGGGCGTTGACGGAGCGTACGAATCGGCCCGCGCTGTTGGCGAACGGGACCGCATCTGGCTGCGGTCGCTGAGTGCCGACCCGTACTCCTGGATGGAGCTGGAGTCGCTGGCGGACGTCTATCTGCCCGACATGTGGAAACAGGCCAGCGAAACCGCGATCCATGCAGGTCATGGCGGCGGCGACTATTTCGAAATCGTCGACTTCGTCGATGCGATCCGAGGACTCCGCCCGCTGGACATCGATATCGATACCGCGATGGATATGACCCTGCCGGGACTGATCAGCCAGCAGTCCATCGCACAGAACAGCGCTTGGCTAGAGGTGCCTGACTCGCGCAGCTGGTAGCCGGAAATCCCACTGCAGGTAACGGCTTCCTGTCCGTTGAATGCTAATCCCCGCAGTCAGCGGACAGGGAGGGATTTGGCATGCGTTGGTTCGTGATCGTGATGGCCCTGGTGACGGCAGCCCATCTTGGCGGGCAGGCGCAGACCTTGGCGGACCGGCCGGCGGTCCCGTTCTCCCAATTGGCGAACGGCTTCGCCGACCCGCCGCGGCACTACGCCCCGTTCGTCTTCTGGTTTTGGGACGAGCCATTGAACACGGCCAAGATGCAGCAGATGGCGTCGGAGATGGCCTCCAAGGGACTCAATCCCGGCTACGCGCATCCGCGCACGGCGGCGCCCGGCGTCCGCAACCAGCATCCGCTGCCACCTGAACAATGGCTGTCCCCTGAATGGTTTACGACGTTCGACGCAGCGCTGAACGCGGCTGTCGCACAGGGGGCGCAATTAGGGTATTGTGACGAGTACATGTGGCCCAGTTTCAGCGCCGCCGGTCGCGTGTTGAAACAGCACCCGGAGCTGCAGGCCGTATCGCTTCGGTGGGAGACGTTTGACCTGGCGCCCGGAACGCGGCAGGATCTGCCCGCGTGTGATTTCGCCGTCATGGCGCAGCTGGTCGATCCCATCCCTCCCCGTCCCGCGGCATCGCCTCAACGCGGGGCATGGATCTGGCAGCCGCAACCGGGTGCGGGTACACATCGGTGCTGGTTTCGCCGGTCGTTCACGCTTCCTGCCGACTCATCCATCGTACAAGCCCAATTGCGGATCACCTGCGATAACCGTTTCAGGCTGTGGGTGAACAATGATTTCATAGACAGCAGCGACGACTGGCGCGACCCGAAAACATACGAAGTGACTACGGCCCTGAAACCCGGCAGTAATGTGATCGCAGTGGAAGGAGGTGGAGACGGCGGACTGGACGCCCTGAGCGCTGGTCTGCGAATCATCCTCACCAGCGGCCAACAGATCTCCATCGCAACCGGCGCCGACTGGAAAGTGAGTTCGATCGAGATGGACGGATGGCAGCGACCGGATTTTGACGACTCCCGATGGGCCGCCGCCCGTATCGTCCATCCCGACCCATCGGCCCCGATCTGGAACCTGCGGGACAATCTAAGCCCGCACGTGCCCGCGCGTGTGCGAGGCTCCACTTTGAGACTGCTGGGCAGCGGTAAGGGGCTGCAGGCGCGCGCTCCGCATGACACGGCCTGCCGCGTCTGGGTGTTTCATCGCATGCAGCAGGGAACGGTGAACTATCTCGATCGGCGGCTTGGTCCCGCGTTCATCCGGATCGCACACGAACCCTACGCCAGACGATACGGACGCGCACTGGGACAGACCATCCCCGGGGTGTTTGTGGACAATGAAGGCGACTACGGGTGGCGGCTGGCGTGGTCGGACGACCTCGCGCGTCATTTCCGCCGGCGTTTCGGACGCGACATCCGGCTGACTCTGCCGTTGATGCTGGATACAGACGTCGAAGGCCAGACTCCGGCAGCGCGGTGGCGCTGGTTCGAGGCGGTGTCCGATCTGTACGCGGACACCATGGGATCGGTCAGCGACTGGCTGGCCAGACGCGGTGCGTACTGTATCGAGAACCTCTGGGAAGAGTCGTTGCAATGGCAGGCAACATTCGTGGGGGACTATTTCAAGCTGTCACGGGCCTACACGATGCCCGGAAATGACTGCCTGCAGTTGAAAGCGCTGGATGTGCATGACTTCAAAGAGGCATCGTCCGTGTCCGAGTTCGAGGGACGGCGAATGATGAGCGAAATCATGGGCGCCGGCGGCTGGGGAACGTTCACTCCGGCGATCATCAAGCAGTGCACCAACGCGGTCATCGCCTGGGGCGTAGGGCACATCGTACCGCATGGAGTGTTCACGCACCGGGATCTGGAGGGCAATCAATGGACGCCTGACTGGTATACCGCCAATCCATTCTGGCCCTGGATGACGCAATGGGCCGACTTCAGCAGACGGGCGAGCTATGTGAACTCCCATGGTCGACTGGCGGCCGATCTCTTGGTGTTGAACCCCATGGATTCCGTATGGGCGCTGAGTCCGCCTGCGGTATTCGATCCCACCACTACAGGGGACTTGCCCACAATCGATCGCCTGTATGGCCCTCAGGTGGAACGGATCAATCGGGTCTATTCCGACGCGATCCAGCGGCTGACCGCTCATCGGATCGAGTTCCTGGTCACCGATCGTCACTATCTCCGGCAAATGCGCATTCAGGGCAATGTGCTGACACGCGGTGATTTCACCTTTCGTGCGGTGTTGCTGCCGCCTGTAACACTGCTGCCCAGAGACGTGGCGCGGCTTCTGGCGGATTTTGCCGAAGCAGGCGGGCATGTCTACACGTTGGGCAACCTGCCCACCGACTCACCGGAAGCCGGCGCACACGATCCCTATCTGCGTCAGCAGATGGATCGGTTGAGTCGTGCAGATACCTGCCACCGGGCCAACGACGACGGCCTGCAGGCCTGGTTGGATGCAGGCGCCCCGGGTCTGACGCCTCAAGTGCGCTTTATCGACGGTGCATTCCCCATGCTGGTCAGGCACATCCGGCATGATGGACGCGATCTGTTCTGGCTGGTGAACAATACCGGCGACTGGCGCAGGGCCGAACTACACCTCCAGCAGGTTCGAGGGGCCGCGTCTATCTGGGACTGTGAGACCGGTCGTCAGACCTCCGTACCCTCCCGAGTCGACGCGTCAGGAAGCCGGTTGAGCGTGCGTTTCCGTCCATACGAAGCCTACTGGCTTGTGTTCGATCCCTCGCAGCAGCCGAACCACAAGGAAGATCACATGGGCGCCAGTCAGGTAATCCAGCGGGTCGAAGGGCCTTGGCGTGTGCGTTATGATCCGGCCGATCAACCGGATCTGCAGTTCCCACAACCACCGCCTGCGGAGTTCCTGCAAGGGGTCGCCAAGCCGTTGGAATCCTGGACGGTCTGGGGATTGGCCCGTTTCAGCGGACGGCTGACGTATGACACCACATTCACGATGGATGCGGCGCCTTCCGGACCGGTCACGCTGGATCTGGGCGAAGTACAGGTCAGTGCGGCAGCCAGGCTCAACGGTCAGTGGCTCGGCAGCTGCTTGTGGCCGCCGTACCGGCTGAATGTCACCGGCGTGCTGAAGCCTGGAGTCAACCGGCTGGAGATTACCGTGGGCAATCTGGTGAACAACAGCTATGGAGACATACGCGCGGGAGGTCTGCTGGGCCCGGTGCGCCTGCTTTCGGGCGTTGTGGACGCCTATCCGTCCGCTCCTTGAACCGCATCCATGTCCTGATATCTGACATCCTGCAGGTATCGATGCGACGCACCACGAATAACATCGTAACGGTCAATACAGAGCGGGGCCATTACGAGGTACACAAAGCGTGGCATGCGGCCTTGCAGGCACTGGCGAACCGGCATCATGACATCGAAGGAGCACCAGGAGTGCGATGGATAGAGTCGAACGAAGCGCGATGGAACTGTTGCCTTGCGGAGCGATCCAGCCGTTGGGTTGGCTGGAACGCCAACTCCAAATACAGGCGGATGGGCCTACCGGCCAGTATGGCAGAAAGTGGCCATCGATCAACGATACGTGCGGCTGGTTGGGTGGTCCCGGAGACAGTTGGGAGCGGGCGCCGTACTACCTGGATGGACTGACGCCACTGGCGCTGCAGCTGCAGAACAGCGATCTGCTTTGGGAGATGCAGCGCCGGATCGACTGGATGTTGGACAGCCAGGACGCTTCCGGACGGTTTGGCCCGCCGGATCTGGATGACTGGTGGCCATACGCGCCGGCGCTGAAGGCGATGACCCAATATGCGGAGGGTACCGACGACCCGCGGGTAATCCCGTTTATGACCCGGTTCGCGGAGTACCTGGAGCGCGAGTTGCCGGTGAACCGGCCAACCGCTTGGGCGGTGATGCGATGGGCCGATCTGGCGCTTTCATTGCTCTGGCTGCACCAGCGCACCGGACATGAAGGCGCCGGACGGTGCGCCCGTCTGTTGATGCAGCACGGATTTGATTGGAGCTGGCACTTTCGCGACTTCCCGTTTGGAGGCCGGCACAACGGTCCGTACGTCATGCAGACGCATGTGGTCAACAACGCCATGGGTATCAAAGCGCCGTTGGTGCAGCACCTGCTGACCGGCTATTACGAACATGCAGAGGCGGTCACACTGGGTTGGGAGCAGCTGATGCGATACCATGGTGCGGTATCGGGTGTGTTCACAGGAGATGAGCACCTGGCCGGCCGTGCGCCCACACAGGGGACCGAGACCTGCGCCGTCGTCGAGTCGCTGTTCTCGCTGCAGATGCTGGCGGCCCATACCGGCGATCCCGTGCTGGCTGACCACTTGGAGCGTCTGGCCTATAACGCACTGCCTGCGGCCTTCACTCCGGACATGATGGGCCATCAATATGATCAGCAGGCCAATCAGGTGCTCTGCTCATTGGCGCCTCGCCAATGGACGAATAACGGCCCCGACAGCAATCTGTTTGGTCTGGAGCCGAACTATGGCTGCTGTACGGCCAATCTCCATTTCGGCTGGCCCAAGTTCGTATCCGGCTTGTGGATGCGTCGCGGTCCCGGCATCGCTGCGGTCTGCTGGGCTCCCTGTCAGGTGCACACCGTGTTGGATGACCAGTCAGTCACACTGGTCTGTCATACCGAGTATCCCTTCGATGACCGGATCGAAATCGAGATCCGGTGCGGGGCGCCGGCGGACTTTCCGATATGGTTGCGCATCCCCAAGTGGTGCGATTCTCCTATGCTGCGGGTGAACAGTGAGGCGGTACCGGCAGACCCGGAGGACGGGTACGTCTGTGTAGCGGGTCTGTGGGAGTCGGGCGATCGGGTGAGTCTGCAGTTGCCCATGCGTCCGCGTGTCGAGCGTCGGGAGCGACAGACAGCCGTCATTTGCATGGGACCGCTGGTTTTCGCCCATCCCATCGCAGCGCGCTGGTCCATTGTCCGCGGCGAGGACTGGTGCCCTGACTGGCAGGTCGAACCGACAGAGCCTTGGGCGTACGCGTTGGATATCGATCCGGAGCGCGTCAAGGTGGAGATCGATCGATGTGGCGCTTCCGGAGTTGTGTTCTCACCCGAAGGCGCACCGTTACGGCTGCGCGTACAGGCGGTTCCGGTGGACAACTGGCCGATAGAAGACGATCAGGCAGCGCCCGCTCCGCTGGCGCCGACACGTGGCGGGGCAACCCGTTCCATCGAGCTGATCCCCTTCGGCGCAGCCAAGTTGAGACTGACTGAAATGCCTGTTTGGCATGGCGAATAACAGGAGTATCGAATGAACAGGTACGGTGTATTCGGGCTATTTCTGACGGGGGTGATCCTGATGAACATCACCGCCTCTGCCGCGGACCTATCCATCAGCGTACGGGTCAATACCAGCCGGATTGGCATGGGGCGCACCGTGGAACTGCAGGCTCAAGCGCGCCGCGCTGACGGCGCTCCGGCCGCGGGTTGGGTGTTGCTGCCCTACGTGAACGGTCAGCGCTGGGGCGCGCACGAAACAGCGGACAGTCGCGGGCGCGCCACGTTTCACTTGCCGTTACCGCGTGTGGGCATCCAGGAACTGACCGTTGGCGCGATACCGACCCTGAAGGACCCCAGCGACTGGATCTGGGCAGAGAAGGCGACCGACAACCAGACCGTGACGCTCAGCCGCACGTTCTCTTTGCAGGACTCCCCCACGCAGGCGCGTGTGTGGGTGGCTGCAGACGATCAGGCGACCGTCACCGTAAACGGATATACCTTGAAACCGTTCGGCGGCTGGTCGAACCTGAAACCGCAACCGTTGCCGGCCGGTACGCTGCGTACCGGTGAGAACCGGATCGAGGTGCTCGCGGTCAACAGCGTGGGGCCGGCGGGGATGCTGTTCCGACTGGAAATGGATACACCCGCAGGCCAAAAGCTGGTGACCAGCGATGCCTCCTGGAAGGCCACCGGTCCAGATGGCGCAGCTCCAGTACGGGTGATCGCCAATGGATCCGAAGGGACGTGGCCTCTCACAAACTGGCCGGGCAGCCAGGTGAGAAAACAGTTGTTCACCGGTGCGGTGATGCCCGATGACATGCCCAGATCGCGGCCGGTAACCGTTCGGGTGGAGCGGCGCAAGCTGCAGCCGCCGCCCAAAGACCCCAACCATCTGGTGGTCATGCAATGGGAGAACTGGTACAGCGAGGTGAACTACTGGTGGACGACCAACCAGGCCGTCCCGCTGGTCGGGTTGTACCGAACCAGCGACGAGAACGTCATGCGGCAGCACATCATCTGGATGATCGAGAGCGGAACCGATGTGATCCAGTGTGACATGTCGAACAACATCTGGTTCATCAACGATTGGGGAGAGCGCCCACCGGGGGTCAACGATCTGTTGTTCCTGAACGAACTGATGCTGGAAACGTTGGCCAAAATGCGCGATGAAGGCGTCGATGTGCCGCGCTTTATGGCATTGTCCGGCGTGAACTGGACACCGAACGGCGTAAAGGTCATCAACCAGCAGTTGGACCATCTGCACCATATCTATCTGAACAACTACCGGTGGAACGATCTCTGGCTGCGTTATGAAGGCAAACCGCTGATATTGCTGCTGGACCTACCCGGAGCGTTTCAATCCAGGCTGGCTGAACTCGACTCGAGATGGACAATCCGCTTCGTGTCGGTCAATTTGGAGGCCAACACGCAGCAGCGTGAAGCGGGCTTCTGGAGCTGGATGGATAATGCCGCCACACTGGTGCGCAATGCTCAGGGTGAGCCGGAAGCAGTGACTGCCAGTATCGGATGCTTCAATTCGGGCGGTTGGCTTGACCCGGGATCACGCGGACGCCGCGGCGGTGCGACACTGGTGGAAGACTGGCGTGTGGTGCTGGCCGAGCGGCCTCGTTTTGTGTTCCTGCACCAGTTTCAGGAATTCGCCGGTCAGATGGAAGGCCAGGGACACGGTCCCAATCATGACCGGTACGTGGACAGCTACAGCGTGGATCTCAGTGACGACATTGAACCCACGTCGCTAACGGCAGCGGCGTACCGGGGGAATGGCGGATGGGGTTTCTTCTACCTGAATCTCACCCGGGCGCTGGTGGACCTGTACCGTCAGAAGCAGCCGGAGACCACGGTCATGGTGGTGGCCAAGCCCGACCGCCGGCATGAAGTCCGCGGCGACTCGCTGGACCTGCACTGGCGGGTCATCGGCAGAACGCCGCCTGAAGGCGTAACGGTGTCCATCGATGGACGGCGCGTGGCCAGCGGATTGACCGGCGAGAAGACCTCGATAAACATCGCGGGGCTGCGTCCCGGCGTCCACCGAATCCGGCTGGAAGCGCCCGGAACCGCACAGCGGTACCGGTTGAGCTGGACCGAGGACTCGCTGCCGCTGCCGGCATCAGAACCCGCTTGGGTGGAGATGGAATTCGTTCGACTGTAAACAAAGGGGTGGGCCATGCGATTTGAGACCGAATGGGTGACCTGGACGATCCATCCGGACGCGACGCTGGATGTGACGGATCGGGCAGGCAACCGGCTGAATGTCACCCGACGCGCCATGGCGTTTGTGATGGTAAACGGTGAGCGTCACGACGCGCGTGAAGCGACACCGGTGGAGCAGGGTTTGGTGCGGCTCACCTTCGGTCACAGCGGTGTTGCCGTCACACTGCGCTGCGTGCCGCGCCGCGACTGTCTATCGGTCACGTTCATCGGTGCGTCTGATACGGCCATCCAATCGCTGTGCTTCTGTGATGTGCGCCTTACCGCCCGCGCGGCATCCCGAAGGGCGCTGGCGTTCTGCGCGCTGGCCGCCAACCTTCGAACCCGCGTGGACCGTTTGCCGGGTCCCATGGAGCATCTGGAAGCGATCTGTTATCCGCGGTTCGGTATGGATGGCGCGCGGGTGCTGCTCATCGCCTGTCCACCGGATCGCATGCGTCAGGCGATGCAGCGGGCGGTCTTGGATAGCCCGGAGTTGCCCCACTCGCCGATGGGCGGGCCTTGGGCGTTGGACAGCGAACACAACCGCGGATCCTACCTGTTCAACTTCTCCGATCTGACTGAACAGACCGCGGATGACTGGATCGCTCTCGCCCGCTCGCTGGGCATCCGTCAGATCGACTTTCACGGCGGCCACTCTCACCGGTTCGGTGACTGCCTGCCCAATCCGGACCTGTATCCGCAGGGACGCCGCAGCCTGAAGGCGGTCATCGACCGTCTGCATGCCGCCGGGATCAAGGCTGGCCTGCATACCTATGCGTTTTTCATCGACAAGCGATGTCCTTGGGTCACCCCCAAACCGCATCCAGGCCTGGCCAAGGACGTCATCATGACGCTGGGCGCGTCCCTGGGTCCGACTGATACGGAGATCGTGATCGCAGACATGCCGGAATGGCTGTCCACTGTCACCGGATTCTTCGTGAGAAACAGCGTAACGGTGCAGATCGGCGATGAACTGATCACCTACTCGGGGATTTCGGCCGATCGGCGCAGGTTGACGGGATGCACACGCGGTGCGCTCGGGACGAGGGCATCCGCTCATCCGGCGGGCTCGCCGGTGGGGCATCTCAAGGAGTGCTTCGGACTGTTCGCGCCGGATGGCGAATCCTCATTGCTGGACGAAGTGGCCCAGGCCTCAGCGGACACCTACAATGAATGCGGCTTCGACATGATTTACCTCGATGCGCTCGATGGAGAGGACGTGCTCGGCGGCGCCGAGGCCGGGTGGTATTACGGTTCGAAATTCGTGTTCACCCTGTTCCGCAAGCTGCGCAAGCCACCCATCATGGAGATGTCCACATTCCATCATCATCTTTGGTACGTGCGATCACGCATGGGCGCATGGGACCATCCGGTACGCAGCTATCGACAGTTCATCGATCTGCATGTGAACGCCAACCGGGCCTGCGACAGCATGTTCCTCCCGGCGCATCTGGGTTGGTGGGCGTTTATTGCGGATGACGACCCGCGCAAGGAGCCAACCTTTACCGAGGACATCGAGTACCTGTGCGCCAAAACGGCCGGACATGACTGCGGGATATCGCCGATGGGCGTCACGCCCGACACACTCAAACAGTCGGCCAACCTGCAACGGCTGGGAGCGGTGATGCGCCGCTGGGAGGAGTTGAGACTGGCGCACCGGTTCAACGCCGCCACTCGGCGCAAATTGAGTCAGCCACAGCAGGACTTCACCCTGGTGGAGATTCGCGAACGACCGGCGCTTCGGCCGGTATCGCACCAAAAACATCGGCTTGAATGGGACGGTTCCGGCCAGGTGCGCGCACTGTTCGACAACCCGTACCGGCCGCAGCCGCTGGCGTTCCGCTTGCAGGTCCTCTGGTCTGCGGATCTGTCGTCGGGTACAGCGCGCCGGACGCTGATCGATCATTCGACGCCGCTGACGCTGATCACCAACACTGAAGGCGTCTCTTTGCGCTGCCTGCCGACATCAGCCACGACGCCGGATCAACGACAGGCCATTCACCTGTCGCTCACCACAACACCGATGACCGAACAGCCGAAACCCGCACAATATTCGCCGATCGAACACGGACAGCGTGTAGTGCAACCGGGACGATACGCCGCGCTGCGGCATATATTCGGTCCGCCGGTCGATCTGTCCGCCTGGCGGGGATTGGGCGTATGGGTACGTGCCGATGCCAGCGGGACGATCCTCAATCTGCAACTGCGCAGTCCTGAACACCTCAGCAGCGGAGTGGCCGACCACTATATCGATCTGCACGGAACGGAGTGGCGGTACATCACGCTCATCGAGCCGGAAGGGGATCGCATCGACGGCTGCCGATGGCCGTATGGCGACAACGTGTACGCGCTGTACCGGGAACTGGTCGATCCGGCGCATGTCAGTTCGTTGACGCTGTGGCTGACATCGCTTCCGAACGGCGGTTCGGTGAACTGCCTGCTGGGACCGGTCGATGCCGTGCCGCTGGTGCGCCGGACGCTGGACCATCCGGTGGTGTGCGTGGGGGATCGCTCGGTGGAACTGCCGTTCCGCATCACGACGGGTCAGTATGTGGAGTGTGCGCCGGACGGACGGTGCGTTCTGTACAGCGCTGCGGGAGATCTGATCGAACAGACCCGGTTGCCGGCATGGCTCGAAGTTCCGGCGGGAAGGCAGGAGTGGCGGCTGCAGTCACCGACGTCTGCCGAGGGAGTGCGCGTGCAGTGTACCGCCCACTTCTACGGTCCTGCCAGCCGTGTCTGATCTTGGCGGCGGACACGCGTCAATAGCCATAGGCAGCATGAGACGTGCCCCTGAAACGGGTATATTGGTAGAGTAAACATACCAATATAAGGGGTAACGCCAATATTCATGCCAAATCACAGACCGATATTCCGCAGCACCGACGGAAAGGGCCGATGCACCTGGTTTTCCGCCGATACACAGCCTTGGGCGCGTATACGGGTGAGTACCGAGACCAATTGGTCGCTGCGGGCTCAGCCGGCATTACGGGTACGTGCGGGATCTCAGGTGCAATATGGCATGGATGTGCGGATCAACAGCTTGGGTGAAAGCACCGCGCTGTTCATCTGTCTGCGGCTGATAAACGCACGCGGCGCTGAAGTGCAGGCATTATACGCGCCGTTGATGCCTTCGGAGATGACATCCACCGACTGGCAGGCGGTGAGCGGACGCGCGGTTGTACCGGCCGGCGTGACCGGTGTGGAGGTCTGTGTCTGGTGCCAGGGGGCTGCCTCCGTGGATCTCCGCGGGTTCACATTGGCGCCCGCAGGCGACGTGCTGAAGCCGGTCCGGCTGCCCCGCGTGCGGCTGGTCAATCGCTGGCTTGCTGTGGATGTGACACCCGAGCCGTGGCACCTCCGGTTCGTGGATCGGCGGAACGGACAGCAATGGGATACGTTCCCGCTGGATGGTTCGTTTACGGTGCGAGCGATCGAGCGGAGGTCCGCGTCCTCCTTACAGGTGCAGGCGATCTATCTGCCGGCCGCGCAGCCGTTGACGATTACCCTCACGCTGCAGGAAGATCAGCCCGCCGTGCGTGTGGATGCCTCGATGCCGGCGGATACCCCCATGCCCTGGTGGGCGGCCATGCTGGACGTCATCCCTCCATTCGCCATGTCGGGTCCGCAATGGGAACTGGTTGTACCGTATGGCGACGGGTTCCTCTTCCCCACAGACGATCCCGGGCTGCCCGCTCTGCAGATGTCCATGGGCGACGGGGCGGGGCTGACCATGCCGTGGTTCGGTGTGACAAACAACCGAACCGGTGCATCCGTGATGGTGCACGCAATGGAAGAGGCAGATACACACACCGTGATGTACTACCGCCGTCAGGGGACGCGCGCCGCCGGGCAGATCTCGCTCCGCTGGATGTCCAGCATGGGACGTTGGGCCTACAACCGCAGCGCGGTGATTACATTCGCAGACCGCGGCGGGTATGTGCGTCTGGCGGATATCTACCGCGATGCCGCTCAGGCCGCCGGCCGTCGGGTGACGTTGCGACAGAAGAAGGATATTCTGGGACTTCCCACAGACCGCCTGATCGGCGCCCCCATCCTGTGGCTGCACGGGTTGTGGCAGTTCAGTGAGCCGGCCCAGAGGCTGGCGTATGTGCGTGAGCTGTATGAAAGCGGGCTGGACCGTGCGGTGCTGGCGAGCAGCGATGCGCTGGAAGACGCGGCCGAGCCCATTCAATGGGGATGGCTGTGCGGGATGTACGATCTCTATACGGATCTGTGGCCCCGCGAACAGTGGGAGAAGGCGGGCGTATGGGACCGCGACTGGGGTTGGCCCGAATACCTGCACATCAACCCGAACGGCCAGCCGAAACGCGGATGGGTGCAGATCACCCAGCACGGCGCCTTTCCGGCCTGGGGGCTGTGCCCCACCCAATGGGTGAACTGGGCGCGAGAACGGGTGCCGCAATCGTTGCAGAAGCACCGGATGAACGCCCGCCTGGTGGACACGGTGACAGCGCTGCCTCTGGGTGAGTGCTACGCGCCGAAACACCGAATGACCCGTCAGGATGATCGAGCGGCGCGGATGAAACTGCTTCAGGTGCTTACAGACCACCATCTGGTGATCGGCAGTGAAATGGGCGTGGACTGGGCGGTACCGTTGCTCTGTTATGCCGAGGGATTACTGGCGCCGGTGGCGTTTCGTGCGTCCGACTCAGGCCGCATCTTCGAAGGCCTTCCCCAACCCAAGGAGTCTATGGACTATCAACTCAACCCGGCGCGGCGGATACCCCTTTGGGGATTAATCTACCGAGACTGCACCGTAGCCACCTGGTACTGGGGGGACTGCAATATGACCTATCCGGGCCTGGAGCACCGACGACGGCTGTTCAACGCGCTGACCGCCACGCCGCCCATGTACATGCTGATGACACCGGAAGCGCTGCAAAAGTACCGCCAGTTGATGCTTGACGACTATAACGCCTTGAAGCCGGTGTTCGAAGCGGTTGGTGATGCCCGGATGACCGACCATCAGACGCTCACCCCGGACCGGCTGGTTCAGCGCACCACATTCGACAATGGTGCGACGGTCACGGTGAACTTCGACAGCAAGCCTCGTCGTGTTGCCGGGCTGGAGTTGGACGCCGAAAGCTTTCAGGTGAAACGGGCATAAAAACGGATCGCCGTCAGGCGGCTCTTGTCGGAGCGTCGCCCGGATCGGTTTGACTGGGACGCCGCCAGTCATACACGATCAACCCCGCGAGGATGATCAGGCAGAGGGGAACCAGGTAGAGTGCCGCCCGTAAGCCGAAATGATTGCCGATCAATCCCACCAGCCAGGTGGTCACACCGCATCCCGGAATACCCGCGCATGACAGCAGAATCAAAAGCATGGTGCTGTCCAACTGTGGCAGTCGGTCGGTACAGTAGCTTTGTACGCTGGGCCAGTAGGGGGCAACCGCCACACCGGAAAGAAACAGCAGTGTGAACAACAACCCGAGGTGCGTGACGAACGGAAATACCGCGGTAATCACCGCTCCGGCCACTGCGGAGAGAATGATCAGACGTCTCAGGTGGTGCTGGTCGATCAGGTATCCCCACCCTGTGCGTCCCAAGACCATCCCGCCCGCGAAGCTGGCCGTGCCGACGCCTCCCGCCCATGCGGCGTCCACTACATTCAGCTGGATATAACTGGCGCACCAGAAGGTCAGTGCGAACTCCCCGCCTCCGGCCACGAACATCGCCGCATAGAACAGCCAGAAACGGCGTGTCAACAACACCGTGCGCATCTGAAGCCATACAGCCCGGGTGTCCAGCGGTTCGGGATGTTCCGGGTACGGACTGTTCTTGCGTTCGGGCCACAATAGGAGCAGAGCTGCGAAAAAACCCACCGCCGATGCTCCGGCGACCAGCACGCGCCAGGACACGCCTCCGGTGAGCAGCCAGCCGGACACCAGCGTGGTGACCAGTACGCCCACCGACCAGAACGAGTGGGTGAAGTTGATATACCGTCCCGACTCGTCCGGATGCAGGCATTGCACAAAGGGGGTGGCCAGCCCTTCGATCACCCCTTCGCCCAGACCGGCCAGCATCATCGCCAGAAAAAGCACCCCGTAGACGGGAGAGATCGCGCACAATCCCACGCCGGCGGCCATCAACGCCACAGACCAACCCACCGTGCGCCGCTTACCCCAGCGTCCACCGGCGAAGCCGCACAGCAACATCGAGATCATCATCAGCGCCGTACGCCCCAGGTGCAACGCGCCGCCTGCGGTCATACCGCCGGATTCCAGACTGAAGTGCAGATCGCGGGCCAAGGTGACCAGCACCACAGGAACCACAACCGATCCGGCGGCGTAAGCGAAAAAGCTCGCAAATGCGGCGTAATCATACCGCCCGAACACCATGGCGCGTGTTCGTTTCATGCTGTTAACGTTCGGAAGTCGATGTCAACGTGTCTGCGGATCCAGATAGGGTCGGTAGACCTCGGGTCTGCGATAACCCCAGCCCATCCAGCCGAGCGGGTCAGCATGATACTGGGTAGCGACCTGATGAAACGGGATATCGACCACCTGAACTTCCGCATCCGCGCCCATCTGCAACAGCACCTCGCCGCGCGGACCGATCACAAATGTCCCGCCGTTGAACCGTCCGGCGTGGTTCACCACCGCAATGTACACCTCGTTTTCAGCCGCACGGACCCGGGTCACCAGTTCGTTATCCGCGTACACCGGCAACGCCGACAGGTCTTCGGTGTTGGTGGCCAGCGGGCAGGCGATGAACTGAGCGCCCAACGCGCGCAGGCATCGGGTTGACTCCACCACTTCGCGATCGAAACAGATCATGGCGCCCACGCAAGCGGTCTGACCGTCGCAGTCGAAGCGTTCCACGTAAAACCGGTCTCCGGGAGTGAATACGGCGCCAGCCCACTCCGCCTCAAACGGGCGGCAGTGTACCTTTCGATACAGCCAGGCGATCGAGCCGTCAGGACGGATCATCGCTGCGGTGTTATGCAGGCGCCCGTCATCCGCCAGCTCGCAGAAACCCAACACCAGATGGATCCGGCTGCAGGCTGCCAGTTCTCGGAAGCCCGCCACTATCGGCCCATCCACGTGTTGAGCACACGCGCGGGTTTCCGCGTGCAGATCATCGGTGGTGAACCCATACCCATGCAGCACGCATTCCGGTGTGATAACCAGATTGGCGCCCCGATCCGCTGCTTCGCGGACCGCATCGAGTGCACGAACGGTATTCCCTTCGACATCCCATTCCCGGGTATACACCTGACACAACCCGACCCGCAGCACGCCGTTGCCGTCAGCCACAGATAGTCCCTCCTGGTCGATCACGAAAGCAGTCGCGGCTATTGTATCAGGAAGCGCGCGAATGTGGCGACATCAGCCCTTTGGGGAGAAGCGTTCGACCAGCCAGCCGATCCAGTTGATGGCAGGACTGCTGGCGCAGGTTCGCTCTCCGCTGCTGATATCCACCGTGTAGATCGCCCAGCTGCGGAAACGGGAGTGGCCTTTGACATCCGGTCCATTCGCATGATAGACACCCAGACTGCCATCGCGGGTCAGCATCAACTGACCGGAAACCGATTGCCTGAGGCTGCCGTTTGGCGCGCGAACTTGTCGGCATCGGCCAGTTTGGGTGTATATCAGCCACAGACCGCCGTCGGGATCACCGGTATCGGTCAATTGGGCGACGCCCAGCACCGCGTCTGAGTGACCGCCGGCTATCGATGTCAATACAGGGCGGCCGGCATGCGGCCAATGGAGTACCCGCTGGCGCCCTGTGTTCAGTTGTACTGTACACAGCAGCGGCCTCTTGCCGGGTCCTGTGGACGCTTCGAACGCCACCAGCGCGCCGTCGGCGCTGAGGCGCGGATTGCACACCCACCGGCAGCCCTCGGGAGGCGTGATACGGTGCGTGGTGGAAGTCCGCCTGTCACGGATGTACAAATGCACGCCCGGTTCATCGGGACCATCCAGGCCGGGGCATCCGCTGACGAACGCCACCCGTTGGCCATCCTCGCTGATGCTGGGGCTGAACGAAGTACGCGTAGCCTGTCGTCCCTCGGTGGATATGGAGACGCGCTCGATCGCGCCGGTGTGTAAATCCTTAACGAACACATCGGCTCTTCGGTTGGTATCGCCGGGGACCAGGTCCGATGCTGTTGACGTGAAGGCCAGCCAGCGGCCATCAGCGGACAGCGCGGGAGCGGAAGACGCCCCCTCTGCCGGCTGGCCATCCGGGCGCGTGGTGACCAACCGGGCGGCTTTGCCCGGCTGTGCGATCCAAATCTGATTGGGCATGGACGGGCCGCCCGGTTTGGCCGGCGCGTCAGAAACGAACGCCACGACTGTCCCGTTGGCGTTGATCGCCGGTTGATCGCTGTTCCCCGCCAATGGTCTGCCGGATCTGTCGCGGGAAACCAGCTGGATGCGTCCGGACACCAGATCCCTCATGTAGATATCACGCTGTGCGTTCTGATCAGCGGAGACGATATTGGTCGCATCGGAGGCGAACGCCACCGCCCGGCCATCGGCTGAGATCACAGGGTTGACACAGTCTCCGTTCGCGCTGGAAACCGTCGTCAGGTAAGACGACATCCGCACGGCCAGAAAGCAGATTGCGGCGATCAGCAGGACGATCGGGGCGGCCAGACGTTGAAGTGTGATCGGCTCCTGAAGGCTAGTACGCACAATGGCACCTCCCGTACCCATCGGCTGGCGGTCATCTGGCCGTAAGCTGAGGTTCGTATATCGTTAATGCTACCGTAAGGTAAAACCCTTGTCAATCGGTTATGGCGATTGTTCTTCGGCCATTGACTGAACGGGGTTGAAGTGCGTTGCTACTCTGCGCGGGGGGGGAGTGAAGCGGCCCCTCGGGCCGCTTCATCTGAAGGCACGCTACGGCACGATGCTGTAGCGCACCAGCAGGCTTTCACCCGGCCGCGATATGGTGAGGGTAAGTCCATTGGCGATCAGCGAATCACCGTTCACCGTGCGAACCCGGCGCCTGAGTGCTTCGTCCACGAACTCCAGCCGATAGCGCCGGTTGGGTTCGATGCCGGCCAGGTCCACCACCAGACCGCGTGTGGCGCTTTGAGGACGGCGGAACGCCAGCACTATTCCCGACTGCAGATCCGGGCGGTGCAGTTGCCAGGCGGCGAACTGGTCCAGTTCGGTGTTGATGGGGCTGAGCGGGTAATAGTCGCCGTACCAGGCCGCGCGATTCGCCTTCACCTCGTCCAGCAACCGACGCACTCTGGCCGGATCGAACCCGTCGTCCAGATATCCCAGCTCGCAGATCAACCCGCCGGTTGCCGAGCTGCGAAACACATACGGCTCGGGATCCCAGGCGCTTGCGGTAAACAGCGGCAGGTATTGAGCCAAAGCCATACTCTGCATCTGGTTCCACTCGGAGTGACCGGCCCAGCAGGAGGTATCGCTGCGCCACAACGGCACCGACCGCATACAGGTTTCCAAGTCGATGCGGCGACCTCCACTCGCGCAGTTGTCGATCCAGAGTCCCGGCCTCCGGGCGCGCAATGCATCCCAAAATGCGTAGTGCCCCTCCACAAAACGGATTTCCGTGATCCCCTGCCTGTCGGGTGCATCGGCCGCCTGCCAAAACGGCAGCGGGTCGATGTTGAAGTCCTCACGATAGACATCCAGGTCGTATTCAGCGATCCGACGGGAGATCAGCTCGATCAGAAACGCTCGCGCCTCTGGGTCATCCAGCCTGAACAAACCGCCTTTGGAACCTCCGTGCACATATTCCGGATGCTCACGTGCAATGCGTGATCCTTCGGCAACACGGCACGGTTCGAACCAGAGGATGAACTGCAATCCACGCTGATGCAGTTCGTCGGCGATGGGCTTGAGACCGCGCGGAAAGTCGTCCGGTTTATGCTCCCAGTTGCCCACCCCGTTGGGAAACATGCCCGGGAACCACGCCGCATCGAACCAATAGGTATCGCAGCCCAAACGATAAGCGGCCTGTGCGGCCTCCAGCTGGGCCTGCTCGGCGGGCCACCCCGGACGCTGCCAGTAGCGGTCGAACGGCTGCAACGCGATCGGCAGCCGGAGGGGTTTGCCATCGATTTGCGGGACATAGTGATGCAGCATCAACCGCCGGAAGCGGTTATGAGCCGTTACCCGATTGCCCTGCCAGGACATCAGAAGCACTCTCGGCGTCCGGATCGACTCTCCGGGATGAAGACGCAGCCGGGTATGCGCCATACCGGCGCGGAACCGCGTCGCGCCAGCATCGGTTCGCGCGTATGTGGCTGACCATTGCCCCGACCAACCGATCGCCGTGATCAGCCCCCGGTCGCCATACTGCAGATTCCAGAAGGGAAATGCCGTCTCCTGAGAGGGGCGGCCGCGCTGAGGGGCGTACGTCTCGGTGTGTCCCGGTTCGATGACCACAGGATCCGGCAAAAATGTTCTGGCGCTGACGGAGTCACCGAGCAGCCGATGCCATGTCATGGTTGTGCGGCTGTTGCCGGTGTTCAACGGCATATCGGCTGCCTGCAGCGACTCGATCAGCGGGGTGTCCGCATGGCCGCGGTTTGTCAGGTAAACCACCCAGTCGACCGCCGGATAGTCACGCCAGCACCGTGCGTCCACGTGAACCTCCAGGCCGGTGTCCGGATCGTTCCAGCGGGCATCGATCTGAAGCCATGCACCCTTGTCCACCGTCGTGGCGGAATGACGCCATTCGGACAGCATCGCTTGTACCGGCGATCCGTTGTACATAAACCCGAATGGCGGTACGGGTCCTTGAAGCAGGTCGTTGTCATATCCCTCATCCAGCCAGCGTATGGACCCGTCACGCAGCACAAGTCGCGCGTCGGCCCAATCCGCCTGATCCCAACCGGCGCCGTCTTCGGTGGGATCGACGATCAGCCTCAACGTAGTCGCTCCGTCCGGCAGTTTCACATCCACTGGCGTCGGCGGCATACCGCTTTTCAGCACAGCCGATTGCCAGATCCGCTGACCGTCTGCCTCTAGTGCGAAGCGCACCGTACCCCGTATTCCCGCGGTGTCATAGTTGTTGTCCGCACCCACATCAGCCTGAAAACGGTGTGAGCCGGCGGGCAGCGCTACGTCGATGATGCTGTGTGCATGTGTGCCCAATCCGCGGTGGTAACGTTTGGTTCCCAACGTGATGGGGGTCTCCATACACGACTGCCGGAAATGAAGCGTGTTGTGGTCCTGACGGATAACGTGTATGCCGATCCGGTCGTTCACGGGTGTGACACGACCGGTCAGGCACTCGAGCGCCCAGGTTCGAACCCGAGCGATTTCGGTTGCCGACGCCATCACCGCGTCTGCCGGTGCTTGTGCGGGTATATGGCTGTTATCCATTCGTGGCGCTCCTTGAAGGTGATGACCGGATATCAGACAGACGGCCATCAGCGCCCATCGTCTGGCGGCGTGTTTCATGACGTGCATCGGTCTGTTCTCCGTTGGGCAGCCCGGATTGTGCCGGCCTGCGCCGGCGTGCTGCCGACGCATGCTTCGCTGCCGTCAGGCCCGCTTCCTGTATCATCACGCCCAAATCCCATGAGGATTTCCGCTCAACCGGGACAAGGCATAATGTCAGTAGACACGAAGCTCCGACCCGAGGTGAACGAATGCCGATCCCCTGGAACCGCTTGCGCAATCCCGTTTACGAGCGTCCCGGATGGTCCGTCAAAGACGCCTGCATGGCCCGCTCCGGCGAATGGTATTACCTGTTCTTCAGCGCGTTTTTTTATGATCGCGGACGGGAACGGAGCCACGTGGTCAGTGTGCGCACGCGTGATTTCCGGCGCTTCAGCCAACCGTTGTACGTCTGGGACGGACGCGAGGACGACTGGATCGGCCTCTGCTCACCCGATATCAAGCGATGGGACAACGGGTGGATCCTGACATTCAACAGCTGGGGCGACAAACCGGATCAGCCAAACCAACTGTTCTACGCCGTCTCCACCGATTTACTGCGATGGTCTTCAAGAATGCCGCTGGCGCCATCGCTGACGCGCGGGGTACGGGCGATTGACGCCACGGTGGCCGGCTGGCGGGGGCGTGTGGTGCTGCACTGGAAGGAGCGCCAGGATCCCTGGTTTGCGATCGGTTCGGCGGTCGATGCGGATGATTTTGTGCGGCTTGGACAACCTTTCAACGGCGAGGTCTGGATGGAAAATGCCCAGCTGATCGAGTTCGATGGTCAATGGCATATGCTGGTTTCCGCCCGAGAGCCGTTTCGCGGGGGGACCGGTATGCGCCCATGGCTGATGACGTTGCAACGGGATCCGATGCGTCCTGAAGACTGGATCGACTGGAACGAGCCAATTATGCTGGATGTGCCGTTGGAGCGTTTCAACACCGATCACCGCTCAAACGCAGCTTTTCTGGCAGACTGGCGTCCCGACGACGGGTGGTTTTACCTGCTATATGCCGGACGCACAAATCCGGTCGAGCATCTGGGTCGTGGAGACAACCGGCTGGGACTGGCCCGGTCCCGAGATCTGCGCACGTGGTATGCGCCGGGAGGCTGAGTATGGACCGACGGGATCTGCTCAAAATGGCATTGGCGGCAGGAACGGGGTGGGCCATCTGTCGCTCGGCGTCCGCCGATACGCCCCGCGAGGCGACCGGGAAACCCGATCGGGAACCGGCGCTTTCGACCGCCGAAATGGAAAGCTGTTTTGAGCTGTTCACCGCGCTGCTGCTGCATGCGCCACCCAGTTTTCACGAGACGCTCATGTCGGCGTCCATCGCCCTGTATGCGGCGCTGACCGAAGCCCCCTGGAGAGATCGTTCTCCACAGGCGCCGCAACGGCTGGCGGCCGATGTGCGGGCTGTGCTGCAACGGGTTCGTCACACATATCCCGTGCTGCGTCTGGAATGGACAGGAGCGGAGTCGCACCTCGCGGCCGTCGAACCCGTGCCCATCCACGATGGCATCCTGAACTGTCTGCTGGTGGAGCTGCACAACACCGGCCTTCGCGGTGCGGAGCTGGGTGTGTTCATCGCCGATCCGCTGCACATGTTCGCCGCACCGGCTCGGGTTGCTCCGGGTGAGATGCGATGGGGTGTTTTGCACAACACGGTGCTGGCGCCCGCCGACCGGTGCCAACTGGTGCTGACCGCCAACGGCAGGGATTACGCCCACCCGGTAGCGCTGGACCGGCGGCCCACCGCGCTGATCCATGGCGTCGTCACAGAGAGGGACGGTTCGATCACTGCAGCACGTGTCACATGCATCTGCGCGGATGGGCTGCTGCGTTTTGGCGAGCAGTTCGCCGGCAACGAGACGCTGTCGGCCAAACCGATCCTGCCGTTGGCGTCCCGTCCGCGCATGTATCATCTGCCTTTTTTCTACTGCGACGGGCGGTTCCAGGTGCGGGCGCCGCTGGGTGACACCGAACTGCAGGCGGAACGCGGTTGCGAACACGCCGTAACAACTCAGCGGATCCAGGCCCGCCGGGAAGACCTCCAACCGATCACCCTGCAGCTGACCCGGCTCACCGACATGAAAGCCCAGGGGTGGATCTCGGGGGACACCCACGTCCACTGGGCCAAAAACAGCTGGGATGTGAACGAGGAGATCGAACTGCTGGGAATGGTGCAGCGCGCGGAGGATATCCGCTGTGTGAATAACCTGACGCTCAAGCATGTGGTGCCCGGAGTCACCAGCTTCATCGCCCCATCCCAATTCCCGATGGGGCCGGTGCCGGGATGGTGTGACGACGAGTACCACATTCAGATGGCGGAAGAGTATCGCAATGAATGGTTTTTCGGCCACATCAACCTGCTGGGCATCAAGACGCTGATCGAGCCAATCTCCACCGGCAAGTTCATGGGCGGCACTTACGACTATCCCAACAACGTGCCCGCGCTGAAGGAAACGCATCGGCAGGGCGGGGTGACCTGCGAGGCGCATGGCCTGGGGCTGAACTGGGACGTGCCGGTGAATCTGCTGAACAGTTTGAGCGACTGCCTGGACCAGATCGAACCGGTGGACTACTACCGGTTTCTGGATTGCGGCTTCCGCGTACCGCTGGGCAACGGCAGCGATCATCCGGCGCGTGTCACCGGATGCGCCCGCATGTATGTAAAGCACTCCGCACCGGGACTGTATGCCGGCTGGCTGGAAGGGATCCGGCAGAAGCGTACGTTTGTCACCTCCGGACCGCTGTTGTGGCTGCAGGCGAACGGTGCGGATATCGGTGATGTGTTGAAACTGCGCCGAAGTGACCGCGTACAGATAACCGCCCGTGCGCTCTCGCGTCATCCGCTGGGCCGCGTGCAGCTGGTGGTGAACGGTAAAGTGGTGGAAGACCGCCCGACCGAAAGCACCGACTTGACGATCACACATACACTGGAGTTGACCGAGCCATCTTGGGTCTGTGTGCGCTGCGGACGATTGGGTGTCTACAACGCCTTGGCCGCCCCCGATGTGGCTCACACCAGCGCGATCTACCTGCACATGGACGGTCGACGCCGATGTATACCGGAGGCCGCATTGGAGCTGGCCAAACGAATGCACGCACACGCCGACGACATTCAACAACGCGCCTGGTTCGCCAATGACGCTCAGCGTCGCGAGTGCGTGGATTATATCCGGAACGGCGCCCGCCAGTTTGAAACCATGGCCGCCGCCCGCGCCCGGAACGGATGGGCAGGGCGGCGACCGTTCAGTACTCGATGCCGACCCGGGCGAGCACGCCCTGGCGGTAGTAGTGTTTGACCTCGCGCATCTCGGTGACCAGGTCGGCGCGGGCGACGATGCGCGGATCCACGTTCCGACCGGTCAACACCAGTTCGGTGTGCGGCGGACGGCGGTCGATGAGTTCCAACAGTTCATCCACATCCAGCAGGCCCAGCGCTACAGCCATATTGGCTTCGTCCAATACCACCAGATCGTATTCACCCGAGGTAATCGCCTCCGACATGGCGCGCAGCCCATCCTGTGCGGCGCTGGTGTGGTCCGGACGGGGACTGCCGATCACCCACTGGGTCATTCCGTACTGACGAAAAGTCACTCGGTCGGACAGTCGCGCCAGCGACTCCATCTCGCTGGTATGGCGCGCTTTCAGAAACTGACCGATAAACACACGCAACCCGGCGCCGGCGGCTCGCAACGCCAATCCCATAGCCGCGGTGGTCTTTCCTTTTCCGTTACCGGTATACACATGTACATAACCGCGCATCGAAGCCATCCTTTCATCTGGCCATCACGCGGAGAGGATACAGGGGGTCTGTGAAACACAACGCCCTTTCCCGGCGGGAAAGGGCGTGTATCGGAAGACCTGCCGATCCGCCCTTTGCGCGAAGGGTAACAGGGCTGCCCGGATGGCAGCCGGTGGATCCGCCGTGGTCAGGCAGTCGGACTTATCCCTTTCAGGGCATCACCGTTGCGGCACAGCTCCGGATTCGCACCGGAATTCCCCTGTCTCCACGGCCGCGCGATCCAACGGACCACGCTTAGAACACTGTATATGGTATCCAAAACGGAACAGAAGGTCAATATATAGACATTCCGCCGAGGGCGCCAGTGCGCTCAACGGGATCGCACAGGCTCCCGGTAGTTGTCATGCGCCACGTGTGCAGTCGATAGTGTACTCTCAGGAACCACACGTGTGGGACCACGCGTCAGACAGGCCGTCAAGCGGGCCTCTCCGCCATCCGACACAAGCACATCGGGATCCCCCGGCGCGCCCTCCAGAAACACCCCGGTCAGGTCGAGTCGGCCGCCGTGCACGGCGAGCGGTCCGCCGCCCAGCACGCTCGCGAGTGTCATGGACAGCTCGCCGCCCTGGACCACCACGGGATGAACGGGAATGCCCCACAGGGTGGTGTTGATCATCTGCGCCGCCGATCGCAGCCTCTCTCCGCATACCACGTAGCTCTTGTCGGCCACCACCGGATGCCCCGGACAGTTCATGGACACCAGCTGGGAGTTGATCAGAGTAAGGCCATCAGTCGACAATGCGTCGAACCGCACCGACACGCGTACGCCATCGCTTCCATGCCCCAGAATGACCCCCGACGCGCCGGAGCCGTTCTGCTCCACACAACGCAGGCCGTTCAGTGCGCCGAATACCGTGTTGTTGAACTGGATGGCCTCCCGACAGTCACCCAGAACGAAAGCGTCCAGGTGGCTGTATTGGTAGACCCATGGCTGTTGGATCCCCTGCCGCCATTCCTCGGTATCCACCACCCGGTTGTCATCGAACGGTGAACGCATCCAGAAATGCGCGTTGAAGTGGCAGTTGATCACCGCTCCGCCCACAGATCCGCCGCCGACGGCGATGCCCGCGCGCAGAGGCGCTCCCGCGGCATACTCCACATGGTGGCGATCGCACCGGTGGGACATTAAGTCGATCATCCGGTAAGGGTTCATGCATGTGGTGTTTACCACATAGAGATCCTCACCACGCCCTTGGATCAGCCATGGATACGGCACGATCCGCTCGCTGCGCTGCTCGGGATAGTAGAATGTCAATCCCCGCGTTCCGCTGCGCGGGCTGAGGGTAAGAAACGGAGCGGCCTCCTCCTCGTTACGCCCTGCATACACGCGGATCACACTGCCCAAACCCAAGGTGTGATGCGGCACATCATACACGCCCCGGAGTTCCACCCCCGAGGGGACATGCAGACGGCCTCGAACTGCATACAGACCGCCTGGCAGGAAGACGATCCCGCCGCCAGAACGTCCCGCGATATTCAGGGCGCGTTGAATGGACGCCGTATCGTCCGGTTCCACACCCCGTCGACGAGCCTGGGATGGCCGGACAACGAACAGCCGGGCACGCGCCGGACGAAGCGTCCGGTCGACCGGCACGTTGAATGCGGGCAGCGTCACAGCCGGCGCCGGATCGTCGCTGATCCGGACCTTTCCCGAAACGCTCCGATCCTCTATCCGTGCGGCGCCGTTGTAGCTGTTCCCGACGATGGTCACCGCATTCACGCCCGGTCCCAACCGGATGTGCACAGCCGGATCCGTCACGGTGCAACCGATCATCACCAGGTCACCGCGCAGGCGATCCAGCCCATTTACCACAATGCATCGATACAGCAGTATCGATTGTGCGTCGATCCCATCCATCAGGGCGGCCCGGAGGCCGCCCCGTATGATACAGCTGTGGCAAAGCAGACGCGAGTTGAACGTGCTGCGCGTCACCAGTCCGTACGCGTCGCCCTCGAGCCGGCAATCTGTCAAGGACAGGCCGGCGAAGTTGGCATCCACCAGATCGAGGGCAATCCCGCACCCGGTCACCGTGTACCGGTACATCTGTCCATTGTTTTCACCCAACGTGGGCGAATTCACCATTCGGATGCCGGTGTGATACCCCGTCACTGTCACAAAGGCGCTGTAGATCCATTCATACCGGCGAAACAGCATGCCCACACCGTGCCGGCGCATCCATTCAGCGTGCGGTCCATCGAGAGGCGGCGCACCGGGGAGACCGGAAAGGCTCCAGAACTCCGGCCCGAACGACACGGTATCCACCCGGCCGCTGTCGCTCACAAAGTCGATCTGTATGCCCACGGCCAGCGGACTGCCATAGATGTCATGAAAGTAGTGCAGTTCGGAACCCCTGATGGTACGTATTCCTTGATAGGCGTTCACCAGTGTCACGTGTTTGACGGTAGCGTTATCTCCGCCCATCTGCTGAATGCAGAACGGATAGGGAACGATCCGTGCTGGATCCTGCTCGGGATACCAAATGGACAGGCCGATCAACCCCGAGCATTGACGCAACGCGATGAATGGCTTGCCTTCGCGCTGCCAGCGTCCCGCGTAGGCCATCAGAACCGTTCCGCGCACAGTGGCGCCATGCGTTGGCGCGATCCAGTCACCGCGCAGGGTGACGCCTGTGGGCACATCCAGATTTCCGCGGATAACATACCGGCCTTCCGGCACAAACACCGTACCGCCGCCTGCACGCGCCATGGCGGTCATGGCGCGTTGAAATGCGGCGGTATCATCGGTGACGCCGTCTCCCCGGGCTCCGGCGTCCATCACGCTGCATCCGGCGACCACGTAGTCCGATGTGGGATACCGCGTGGCGACGATACGCCATCGGATCGGCACAACGCCAGTGGGCTGAGCATCGCGCAGAGCAGCCGCCCGTCCTCGCACATAAAGCGATTCTATCTCTCTGCCGGAAAGTGTCCGCTCGTATACCAGCAGTTCATCCAATCGGCCGTCATAGTAGCCGCCCCACGTGTGGGCGTATCCGATGCGCAGCGGCGTATCGTTCGACGTGTCACCAATACGAACCGAGCGATAGACCGTGTCACGGCGCCCGTTGCGGTACCAGATCGCCGTGCCGGTTTGGGGATCATAGGTCACCGCCCAGTGCTGCCATTGGCCGTCATCCACGGCGGCCGTCGAAGGCAGATCACGAGCGCCTTTGGTACCGGAAATCCTGAGATTGATCCGCGTGGGCGCCACCATCCCGTCGCGGTAGATCACGTACCCGGGTTCGGAGTCCGACCGTTTCTTGCTGATGAGCGCGGGGGACTGTTGCGCGGCCCACGCTGTGGGTCTCATCCAGAACGCGATGGTAAATGCGCCGCGGATGTTCGCCTGGCGGGGATCGGGCGCCTCCAAAAAGCTGTTGATCCCGTTGAGTTCCACGGCGTCACCAACCACACCAGACGTTCGTGTCACATTCTGCAGTGTCGCGCCCGCAGTGTGTTCGGACAGGTTCGACGCCAGGCCCCGATGGATGTCATCGAAAAACCAGCCGGCGATCAAACCGGCTTGGTCCGGGGCGGCAATCCTGGCGGGTGCAGACACGGCCGCACCCGCTAAGCCAAAGACCACCAAGCCAATCCCCATGGCACACCACCAGCGCGTCAACGCGCCCTTTATCCGGTCACCCATACTGCTGGACCCTCTTTGCTTGAACGTGATACCAGCAGATACGGCGAAGGCGCGTGTGTAACCTGCCGCGATGTCCATGTCTGACCGGATGGCGGCTATCTCAAGCCAAAACCTCCACGCGCGTCACCCGATACTTCATGGCGGGGTGACTACCTTTCCGCTCCATGAGCGGTTCATTTTGCGCGCCCAGCCGTAGTGTCAGTGTGTTCACTGCGCCGTGCAGATAGGCCCATGTGGAGTGATCCTCTTCGTACAGCACCACCGGTTCCGCGTCGTCGCCGTATCGCCGCAGTGTCAGGTGATACAGCAATGGATCGCCTGCGTGGAGAACGGGATGCGCCAAAGGCAACAGACAGCCATCCCGAACGAACAGCAGCGGCCGCCCCAGCGGCGCGTGCAGTGTGGCGGCGCCCCCTCCTTCGAACAGCGCGCCGCTCCAGAAGTCGCGCCAGCACCCGGGCGGAAATGCGACCACCCGCTCCGACGCGCCCGCGACCATGGGTGCGGCCATCAGCCGGTCACCGATCAGGAACTGGTCATCCACGTCAGCCAGTTCCGCGCGATCCGGATAGTCGATCGCCAACGCCCGGAAGGGCGGCACGCCGGTTCGGAAATACTCCACAAACGATGCATGCAGGTACGGAATGAGCCGCATCCGTAGCAGGAACAGCTCCCGGCAGTACTCCGTGAGCACGTCGTGATCTGCAGCCAGCTCGCCCCGATTGTTCAGCTCCGTATCCCATTGCTTCCAGGGCGGCATCTGGATGTACCAGCCATTGATCAGCGCCATCGGCGAGAGCACCGCCGATTCGATCCGCCGGACAAGATCCTCAGCGGACTCGGCGTGGCGCACCTCAGGCGTCCACAACAGACCGCTGGTGGAAGCTGATGCGATCCCACGGATGAACGTCCGATGGTCATAGAGGTCGCTGTACAGCACAAAAGGCATGGAGGCGGCCAGCGATCCGGAAGAGCGGACTAACCCGTAGGTGCGCCGGTTCACTTGCTCAAACGCCTGCAGGACGGTTTGCTGAAACAGCATACCCAGGGCGGTGTGCATCTGTTCGCCATCCAGCCCTGACGGGAACCGGCTGAACTCCGCAAACGACCACGGCTTGGCCAGATAATCGGAGCTGTCGCATTCATCCAGCTTGTATCCGCTGACGCCAAGGCGTATATGCGCGTTCAGAAAGTGCTGGGCGACTAACCGTCGCGCCTCGGGCTGTGTCAAGTCCGGCAACAGCCCTCCCCACACCTCACAGTCACCGCTCAATGGCTCCAAGGGTGCATACAGGGGGGACTCGGGGTGCATGAAGATATGCGTCCACAGGTTCAGCCGCATCCCCATGGCCGACAGATTCTCGGTAAGCCACTCCGGATGGGGATACTTGTCCGACCAGACATGCGAACAGCTGTAACTGCGGGTCTGCCACCCGGGTTCGAGGCCGATCACATCGCAGGGCATCCGGTCCTCACGCAGCTGCTGAGCAAGCGCCAGCACATGATCGCTGTCGAAATGCCAGTCGCAACGGTACCACACGCCCAATCCCCACAGCGGCGGCACACACCCGCCGCCAGAGAACAGATTGTACCGGGCGATCGCATCGCGCATCGTGGGACCCGCGAACACATAGATGTTCGCACCGCTGCAGTTCGGAACATCCAGATAGATGCGGTGGCCGTCACCGCGCCGGCGGGCGCAGTCCAGATATACGGTGACCGGGCGCAGCGTATCCAGCCAAAGCGCATATCCCTGTGTACTGGCCAGGAACGGCACCGGAGCATGCGAGTCGCCCAGGTCAGCGGTGGGATCGCTATTGACCCGCAACAGCTTTTTATGTCCGCGCTGCTGCAGAGACCCCAACTGCAACCCAAGGCCGTAGAACCGCTCTTCGGCGTCGATCGGAGCCGACAGGAGCCATCCCCCGCGCGCAGTGGGTTCCGCAGTCAGTTCGCTCAGGATCGCCGGGGGATTGTCCGGCGCCTCAGACGGGTTTCTGGCAGAGCAGGTACGCAGTGTCTGCGGGCTGGGCGTATCGGGATCGCCCACACGCACACGCCACACACCCGGCGTAACCATAATACCGGTGAGTGCTGTCATCGAGTCACCTCTGGGCGGTTGTCACACCGTCATAGTACCTGTGAGTTCAACTGTTTCGAAATGGCTGTTGACACAACCGCTTCGCGGCGGCTATAACCGAACTGGAAGTCCGCATCTCCGTTCATCCCATGCACATATCGAACTCGGTGTTACGGAACCAGAAGGACACTCATGACAGAACCCAGTCTTGAAAGACGAAAAGCGATCATCCTGCAGGCGGTGGTCATCGACTACGTCGAGACGGCCGAACCGGTGGGATCGGCCAACATCGCGGCGCGTTATGACCTGGGGGTCAAGCCGGCCACGGTCCGCAACGAACTGGCCGAGCTGTCCGATCATGGCTACCTGACCCAGCCGCATGTATCCGCCGGGCGCATTCCCACCAATCAGGGGTACCGGTATTTCGTCGACTGGCTGATGTCCCCCGCGCCGCCTTCACCCGATCAGACGAGTGCGCTGAGCGCCGAACATGCCCAACACCTGGAGGTGGAACGCCTGTTGGACTTGACCAGCCGGTTGCTGGCGCGCGCCACGCAGTACCCCTCGCTGGTCACCGCTCCGGATGCCTCGGAGACGATCATACGCGAAGTACTGATCAGCCAGCCGGCAGACGACCGGCTTCTGGTACTGGTGGTGGGCAGCTCCGGTCAGGTCGCCCATCGGTTGATCCTGCTGAGCGCCCCCTTGCGCGTCGCCGATGTAACCGCATTGAACCGACTGGCCACAAACGCATGGCAGGACCGCAGTGTCAGCATGATCAGCCCAAGCGAACAGCCTGAACTGCCCAACGAACTGCACGCGCTGGAAGGGGTCTGGCGGCAGGTGTGCGCGGCCATGGACCACTGCCTGACCGAGTTCAATACGTGCCGAGTGTTTACTGACGGGCTGGCCCATCTACTGTCCCAACCCGAGTTCCAAGGGTCCGATCAACTGCCACGTGTGTTGAACACGCTCAGCAGCCTTCATTTGATCCGACTGCTGCAGAGACTTCGCCACAGCGAAGCGGTACAGGTACTGATCGGCGATGAACACGCGGTGCCCGGATTGGAGGACTGCAGCTGTGTGGTGTCGCCCTACCGGATCGGCGATCACGCCGTGGGCGCGCTGTCGGTCATCGGCCCAACGCGCATGCGTTATGATGTGGCCACTTCCGCTGTACAGGTCATGGCGGAAGCGCTCTCCCAAGTGCTCACCCAGATCTCACTTGACTAGCCTGCGGCCGTTCAGCGGTCCGGATCGAACGGCTGACCCAACCCCGAAGTCCGCCGAAACACGTCGGGACATAGATTGCGTGTGAGCGCGCGGTACCGGCGCGGCCTGCGGAAGGCGGCTCCCCAGATGGTGTCCCGGCGGATCTGACGTACCGCGTCCAGATCGAAGCGTCCCCACAGGATCTGCTCGCGTGCATCGGCAATCGCCTGGATCCGGCCGTCGGCCTCCACCGCCATGCTGCGTCCTTCATACACCGGCCCGGCGTAGTTGCACATGGCCATCACCATCGCGTTCTCCATGCCCCGTATACTGAACTGCTGTACCCGGTCCGGCAACAGGAGACAGGCGTTGGGTGTCAGCACCACCTCGGCGCCTTTCAGCATACACACCCGGGCGCTCTCGGGAAACTCCCGGTCATAGCAGATCATCGCGCCCACCATCACCGTGCCATGCCGGGTGTTCAATGGCTCCACATACCAGTCGCGCCCCGGGGTGCAACTGGCCTCGAAGTTGCAGAAGTCACAGGTGTGCACCTTGGCATAGGTAAACACCTCACGTCCGGTGCGGTCGAACAACGTCACGCTATTGCGGGGAGCGCGCGGCCATCGTTGCAGGTAACCCACACCGATGGCAATGCCCCATTCGGACGCCATGCGGGCGAACTGCTGCACCCAGGGACCATCCGTGGCGACCGCCTGACGCCTCCAGGCGGCGATAGCCTGCGGATCGGTCCCCTCGAAGCCGGTGTAACCGATGTTGAGCATCTCCGGTGTCAGCGCGATGTCCGCGCCTTCACGGGCGGCTTGCCGAATCAGCGGGATAACCCGTTCCGCATTGGCCTGTTGATCGGCGCCCTGCGGCTCCACCTGGATCAGCGCGATGGTAAGTGTCTGCGGCATGGGGGACCTCCTCAAGGTGCGTCCGGTGTGTATGTCACATCGAGCCGTCGGCCGGTCTGAGGGTCGCTCAGACGCAGAAAACAGCCCCAATGCGCGGGCATTCCCGCCCGTTCACCCGCATGATACGCCACCAACAAGTCATTCGGCCCGGAACGCAACGCGCCCACCCCGTCGGTCAACGGCGCCCCGTTCAGCCAGATCCGGCGCATGTGCGCCCGGTCACCGTCCACACGCACGGGCTGGTTGTGCGGACTGAGAACGCGGGCATGGATGAAGTATACGGGACTCACCAGCTGGCGCCAGTCGCCTGTGGTGCAGATAACCTCAGGATGTCCCCAGCCTGGCGGGGTGATACCCACCGAAGCATCATCCGCCCAAGTGCGTTTCAGTTGTGATGCAATGCTCTCCGCCGTCACCGGCCCTTGGTCCAGCTGCTCCCACATCAGGCTGTCCGGATCCACCGGTCCAAGCACTCGGCACCGACCGGCGGGCAGCGACGGAACGGGCTGAGGTGGCGTCTGACACGTGACGTACAGCCTCGCCGGCATGTCTCCCCATTGGAAGTCCAGCTGAACCGCGTAATAGGCCGAACCGTACTGAAACGCGACATCACGCGCCGGGTCCAGCGGTACACGCAAGCGGTATTGCCGACGCGCGCCCACCGGTATCGGGTGATACAACCGCCTGATGACGCCCGGCGTGTGCATCAATGGCAGTCGATATTGTGCAGACACACCGCGCAATGGACGGTCGCTGTGATTATCGATCTGCAGACACAAAGCACCATATTCGTAGTGTAGATTCGCGCGAAGTCCGGGAAAGTCCGGATCCTCCGTGCGGTATCGAATATCCGAATCGTTCGCGCTGTTGTGTACCACGCCGATCCGCTGAGGCATGCGCTGGTCCAAAGCATGCGGCACATGGATGCAGGCCCCCTCACGGGTGACCCCGGGTCCTTCTACTGCCGTCAGCCGCTCCGGCGGCACGCCGTCCAGTTGAAGCGAAAGCGGAATGCTGTCGTTCAGCCATGCCATAATCGGGCGCGTGAGGGTTATGTGCACAGTTGCGCCATCACGCCGGCACTGAACACGGCTCAACCGGGCCTGCTGCCAATACGCGGCATATTCGTTTTGGTTGCAATGCCACGCATTTGGTACAGCGCGAAGCGCATCCAGTCGCGCCTCCAGCACATCCCAGCCGAACGGCAGCCAATCAGTACCATACCAAGCGTGCATCGAGTTGCTGATGGCATCACCGCGGGCGATCCGCTGCGGATCGTTCAATGCCCAGTTCAGCGCGCGAGACCATTCATCGTACGGGGCGTTCTCCGGCGGAAGGATCCGGCTGAACGCCAGATCGGACGGCACCCGGTCTGCATGGCCGGCGAACTCTGCGATCCCTTGATATCCTGCGCGACGCAGGCACTCCAGCGCATCGGCATGCACCGCATCGCCTTCCATCTCGTTACGGATATCGATGTAACTGAACGTGTAACTGCTGACCGGCGCATCCAGCTCGGCTTCCCATTCGATGCGCACATTCAGCATCTCCTGAAACATGCGGTTCCGGTGACAGTAGGTGATGTATGGGTGGGTCATGCTGTGACCGCCGATGGTGTGCCCATCCGCCAGCAGTCCACGGGCTGTCGGCCGATAATCGTCCCGGTAGTGCAGATCGCACTCCCAGTTGGAGTTCAGGTAGTAGGTGCCCCGGATCCCACGATCGGCCATCAGCCGATGCGCCGTGACGTTGCCCATATTGGCGTCATCCCATCGGCACGTGATGGCTACCTGGCGGCCGTCCGGCAAGGGCGCCATGCGAAACGACGCCCGTTTGGCGCTTTCCGGCGAGTCAAACCGGCAAATCAGCTGTTGCCGGTACATGGGTACAGAGATCTGACGAACCGAGGGTGTCATGACAGCCTCCGATGCAGCGGATGGAACGGCCAGTGCAGCCGCCAGACCGCCAGCCAGGGTCAGCCAGAGGGTTCGCAACGTTGGCCTCCCAGTGTTTCGAACACTTGATGTCTTTGGAACAAATGGTATCATATATCCAACGCCGGCGCCATGGTGCCGGCTCACTCCCTGGATGAAGGAACCAAGCCAATGATGCTGCTGGCGCTGTCTCTGCTGGTGGCGATCTGGATATGCGGCAGCATGGCCAGCAGCCATCCCACCGCCATACCGGTAGCCTTGCGCCGCCGGTTACTCGATGACGTCGAGACTATCCCGGACGGAACGCCGATCTCCCAGGCGGACGCACAGGCGCGGTTTACGCTTTATACCGCACTGGTCGCACACGCCCCGACACCGATCCAGGATGATCTGCGCTTGGCGGCGTTTGAAATGTTTCGGTTCATTCATCAATGGCCGGAACCCGTCACCGCCGCGCAAGCCGGCTACATCGCCAGCCGGGTGGATGCCGGCTGGCTGCATGATTACGCGGATTGGCACGTCCGATGGACCAATCGCGGTCCGGAATGGGTCAGCTCACCTCAGCCGATCCGGCTGGCCCGCGGACTTACCCGAGTGGTGCTGGTCCATCTCGAGCGCCCGACTGCAGACCCGCCAAGCGTGCTGATCAGCTGCCAAGGCGCACCGGCGCTGAATAGTGAGGCGACCTCTTCCACTGATGCGGCCGGGACGCCTGCCTGGTATGCCGTCCCGGTGACGGTAACTGAGTTGTCCGTTCGGCGCGTCGATCTGCAGTTCGACGCGCCAAACGGGCAACGGCATGTGTTGTCCGCTCCGGTGGAGGTCCAGGAACCGGCAGTGGTACAGGGCCGTACGGCGGACAAAAGAGAGCGTCGGCCGGTACCCGCGCGCCTGTATGCGCTGGGCAGCGACCGGCAGTTCCGTTCGGCGGAGGCCTATCAGGCCATACCGACCGTGACCGAAAAACAGTGTCTGGAATACATGTCGCATTTCTGGCGGTCTTACCGGTTGCCTTTCAGCTACACCGATGGGAGCTTCCGGGTGCTGCTGCCGCCCGGTAAGGCCGTTCTGGCCATGGAGAGGGGGCCCGAAACACGCCCGGAACCGGTTCGTCTCACGCTGAAACCGGGGGAAACACGAGAGCTGGTGTTGACCGACCGGACGATAACAGATCCCGGACGGCGAGGCTGGTATGCAGGCGATACCCACATCCATTGGGCGATCAACTACTGGCATGAGAACGAGGCCATTGACCTGCTGAAGGTGGTGCAGCGAGCCGAAGGGATCTCCGTTGTCAACAATCTGACGCTGTACCAACACCGCGACGCCGATCAGGGCGGTCCGTTCATCAAGCCGGATCAATATCCTATGGGCCCCGTACCGGGAGCTGAGCAGGGCGACTGGCTGATCTGGATGGGCGAAGAGTACCGGAATGACTCGCAATACGGGCACGTGAATATGCTAGCCATTCGAGAGTTGATCCAGCCGATCGCCACAGGTGCCGGTTCAGGAGGGCCTCCCGGCACGCCGGACTGGCCGCTGAACCGCACGGCGCTGGAGGAGTGCCACCGTCAAGGCGGGATCAACGCCGAAGCCCATGGCCTGGGACCGCTGGGATTCAACGATATTCCCGCCAACGTGATCATGGGACTGAGCGATCTTCTGGACCAGACAGATCCGGATGACTACTACCGGCTGTTGAACAGCGGCATCCGGATCGGTTTGGGCAACGGAAGCGACCATCCCGCTCGAGTGGCCGGCAGCCTGCGGTGCTATGCGCACATCCAGGGCCGGCTGACCTACCGCAAGTGGATCGATGCTTTGAAGGCAGGCAGGACGTTTACAACATCGGGACCTCTGCTGTTTCTGACAGTGAATGGAAAAGGCCCGGGTGAGGTGCTGAACGTCAAGCCGGGCGAAAGCCTGCGGGTACGACTGGAGGCGGTATCCCGGTATCCTCTGGGGCGCGTTCAGATCATACGGAACGGCGAAATCATCGCAGATCGGCGGACACCCGATGATCGGTTGATCCTGCAAGTCGATGTTCACGTACAGGACAGTCTCTGGCTCGCCGCGCGGTGCAGCGGCATGCCGAACGAATGGAACCCGTTGCGGCGATATGACATTGCGCACACCAGTGCGGTCTATGCGCTGGTGGATCGTCGACCGGTACTCGAGCCTGCATCGATCCGTCACTGGATCGAATACCTCGAGGCGCATATTCAACGCATTCAGACCATGGCGGTCTATGAACATGCCTGGCAACGGCAGGAACAGGTGAACTACCTGCGTCAGGCGCTGCGCAAATACCAGGCTCTGCTGCACCAGGCCACAGGGGATAACCGGAAAGGCGCATCATGAACCGTGAGGACTTTCGGATCAGTCGCCGCGACCTGTTGAAAGCCGCGGCAATCACGACCATTGGCGTGACTGCCATCCAGGAGGGAACACCCGTGCAGGCACAAAACCGCGCATCTGCGTCCAGTCCGCAACGCACCCGTAACGTACTACTGGACTACATCAGCGATCTGGAAATCATTGACGCACACGAGCATCTGGCCCCCGAACCGGACCGTGTCGCGATGCCAGTAGACGCGCTGACTCTGGTGGGCATGTACAACTACGTGGATATTCAAAATGCCGGCATGCCGCGCATCGATGGCGAAGGGTTGTGGTCGCGCAACTACATGATCGATGCATCCGTGCCGCTGGAAGAACGCTGGCAACGCGTGTGGCCCTGGCTGCAGCATGTGAAATATGGCGGCTATTACCGCGCGGCCAAGCTGGCGATGAAACGGTTCTATAACATAGACGATCTGAACCCGCGTACCTACCGGGAACTGACAGCGCGCATCCGCGCGAACAACACCCCGGGCCTGTATAAGCGGGTTTTGCGCGATGCCTGCCGTATTCGGACCTGCCTGGTTCAGAACGGGCGGGTTGAAGGACAGCAACCCGCCGAACTGCTCACGCCTGTGCAGGGAGACACGGCCGGCGCACCCATGTTCTGGAATCTTGACTACGCCAAGGCGATCAGCGCCATGCACCAGATGCCCATCGATACGCTGGATGAATATCTGGCCGTTCTGGCCGTTCACATGCAGGACTCGGTCAAACGGGGTGCGGTGGGCTTCAAGCTGGGCGCCACCCCGATGGTCAAACCGGACCACAACGCCGCGGCCGCAGAATACCTGGAGACGCTGAAAGGCGCCCGAGCCGGCATTCAGCTGCAGAGCGTGGTCTGGGACTTCGTCTGTGCAGAGGCCGGCCGGTTGGGCAAGACCGTTGCGGTACACACCGGTGTTTGGGGCGACTATCGGACAAACGATCCCAAGCTGATCATGGATGCGGTGATGCGTCACCCTGAAACGCGCTTCGACATATACCACCTAGGCTTCCCGTCAACACGTGACGTGATCTTCATGGTGAAAAACAACCCGAACGCATGGGCCAATCTGTGCTGGGCGTGGATAGTCAGTCCCACCATCACGCGTGAAGCCGTTAACGAACTGCTCGATCTGGTTCCCGTGAACAAAGTCATAGGGTTCGGTGCGGACTACAGCTTCAATGTGGAGTGCGTCTACGGACATCTGCAGATGGCGCGGGAGGGCCTGGCCGAAGCGTTTGCCGATCGGGTAACACGCGGCTGGCTGGGACTTGACGATGCACGGCATATCCTGAAGATGTGGCTGTTCGACAATCCGGTATCCCTGTATGGGTTGCGCCTGTCATGAATCCCGGAAGAGGGAGGGGCGGACATGCGTAAGCCGTTGGCGTCGGTTATCGCACAGCGTCTGATCGATGACTATTTGGGTGCGGGCGGGTTGGCTCCGGGTGATCGCCTGCCGACTGTACGGCAGCTGTGCGCACGGTATGACACCACCAGCACCACGATCTGCGGAGCGCTGGCAGCTCTGGAGCAACGGGGACTGGTGCGCACAGAGCAGGGACGCGGCTGTTTTGTTCTGGATCCAGATCACCCGTCTGCAGACGCCATACGCTGCATTGGCGTGATCGTGGGACAGACGGCCGATCAGCCCAATATGGTCATGCAGATGTATGAAGGCATCGAACGCGCGGCGCGCCGGTTGAACTACCGGCTGATGCTGGCGCTGCATCAGGAAAGTTACGAGCAGGAACGTGATGACGCGTATGCCCTGCGTGCCGCTGGATGCCGTGGGCTGATCATTCATCCGACGTTGCGTAAGCGAAGTCAACTGAAGACCGACTATCTGGCTCGTGAACACCTCGACTATCCCATCGTACTGATCGACCTGTGTCACACCGAACAACGGCGACCCATGGTGGTTCCTGACAACTATCAATCCGGCTTCGACATCACCAGTTGGCTGATCAAGCAAGGACATCGCCGCATCGCGTTCATGGACTGGAAAGCGAACGGAGAGGAACTGATCAGCCGCAGCGTGTCCGACCGGTACGAAGGATACCTGGCGGCCCATCGCGTGGCGGGTATCGTACCCCATGCCGAAGATCACTGGAGGATCACGTTCCCACCAATGTCCCCCCCGGATATCGATCAGGCCGAACAGGACGCACTGCAGGCGCTCCGGCAGATCGCTGCCGATCCGTCCCATGCGCCTACCGCGCTCATGGCGCTGAACGACGAATGGGCGGTGCGTATGATGAACCTGGCCCGACAGGCGGGGATTGCCGTGCCGGACGCACTGGAGATCACCGGTTTCGATAACAGTCCAGTGGTGACACGTATGGGGTACACGTTCCCGACCAGCGATCCACAATGGGAGCGGATGGGTGAAACCGCCCTGCAGATGCTGGATCGTGGGATACGCGGAGAACTATCGGATAACGCGCAGTATGTGCTACCCGCGCCGATGCTGCTGCGCGCAGAAAGGCGTATCGCCGTATCGTAAGGCGGCGCATTCGCCATCCGCGGCGCGAATGCTTGGCGCAACTGAGCGACACCTGACCTGACGATGCAGGTACCAGAGGCAAACGGCCGGTGTCAAGACGTCCGGCCACTCTCGACCTGTTTGGATGCAGCTCTTTTTGATATCGATCAGGCTGAATACCGGCAAGACCAGGGCAGCCGTGCGTGTACTACAGATACGCCTCCGGTGGCCCAAGGCAGTGCCTCACGGATGTTTTCCACCCGCACCACATATAATCTGGCTTCGAACTGCTCTGGTCTTCAAGCCAAGCGCCGTCGGATACGGCCCAGGTGTACCTCCAGCGGCCGTGCTCCGCGCACCAGCGGAGTGATCTCCACGTCTCCCGATGCGTGAGCGGTAACCGACACCACCCAATCATGGATGTGAACCGCGGAGACGTTCACGGAGGACCATGCGCGGGGCAGACGCGGATCCAGGCGAAAGCCGTTCACCGTAGGGCGTATACCCAGAAAGCCATACAGCATCACCTGGGGAACCAGTACGCTCTCCAGAAACTCCTGATCGAGTCCCAGCCCTCCGGGAGGACCGCCACCCTGCAGCACGCCGCGACCGGGTTTGGCATAGTACGCGCGATATCCGCCCTCGGCCTGTACCTCACGGAACCAGTGCAGAATCGCCTGCAGACGTGTCCAGGCGTCATCCGGTCCCAAGGTGACCAGTCGGGCCATCAGGTCATGATAGCTGAAGCCCAGCACGGCGCCGCCATCCTGTACCTGATCCCCCCACGGTATGGACTGGGGCTCGCTCCATGGCCAGGTATAGGTTTCTATGTTCCGGCGTGTAGTGGCGCGCGGGGCGAACCGCCAGTGGTAGATATCGGCTCCGGTCGACGTATCGCCTATTACCATCCGCTGTCCGTTCAACCATTCCAAGATACGGCGCGCCTGATATGGCGAGGCCAGACCGTAGCAGATGGCCTCGAGGTTCACAAACGTGAAACCGTAATCATACGCCTGTCCCTCGCAGTCGATCCATCCCACAAACCGCCGGGTCTTCCGATTCCAGAAGCGCCTCTGAAAGTCGGACCGTACGGCACGTGACAGCATGAGCAGTTCATCCGGATCCAGCCTGTCTTCAGGCGATATGCCCCACTCCCGATGAGAGGCAACCGCCCGTTCCAACTGCGCCATGCACAACAGCGCGTGATAGATGTATATCGTGGCCAATGCATCCGACCCACCGAAAGGCAGCAGGTCCCAATAGTTGTTACCGACACCCAGTCCGTGCCGGATGGTCTTTCGCCCGTCCGGGTGCAGGACCAGCCCGCTGCGGCCATCATGCCCCACCCAAGGGATTCGTGCATGCTTTTCGGCCCAGACGCCACAGGTATCCAGCGCGTACCGCATTGCTTTGCGGATGCGCGGCATATTGGCCTGCAGAAACGCGACATCACCCGTCCAGTGGAAGTAGTCCGTACAGCCGTGCACATACATCGGATTGGTGATCGGGTGTCGCGTGTCGATCGCGGTGATCAGCGACTTCAGGTCGATAGACGCACCGATCGCCCGATCGATCGTCACCCGGCAGCGGGTCAGCGTGCCGACGTATTCGGGATGCCGGTAGACCGGTACATTCGCATACTGCAACCGTCCGTCCGAACTCGGTGGATCGAACCGGACATTTCGCCCGGAGGGCCATTGAGACTCGTCATCCCGCAGCCATTCGATGGAAGGCGTGCTATGCGAGGATAGCCCAACGGCGCCCCATTCAAGCCGAATAAACGGCGCGACGAGTACCGGACATCGGAATGGCGGCGTGGTGATGTGTACCCGACTCGATGTCGCCTTCAGTTGCAGTCCTCGGATCGGGTGGATTCCCACCACTTCGGCGCCGTCGATGGTCCATCCTTCGGTGGAGGTCAACGGCTGCAGGTTCCAATGCGCGCCGTAGGACTCATCATGCGTCGAGAAAAACCAGCCGGCGCCTCCGGCCTGCTGCCAGGACGGAAACGGCCATCCTTCGCTGTGCGCCATGCCCCGGTGCTGCAGCATGGACACATAGCCCTCGGTATCGATCGGTCGCTCCAGAAAGGTGACGCGGTATCGGGTTCGAGGTAATTCGCCCGTCCAGAGTGTGGCGTGCGGAAGCCATCCGTCCCACAGTGCTGTACGGGTGAATGCGCCCGGATGGTGCAGTGCATGCAGTTCGTTCAGTGCGTTCAGGTCGCGTTCATGCCCGGGCACGCTGAAGGTGGGCAACGCGCCCGCCCGATAGTTCGGACTGGTTGACTGCAAAATGCGCAAGGCCTGTTTCATGGCGTACCTCGAATGGGGGCGTTTCGGGTGCGTAACAGGGGCATCCGGGGGGCGCCCCTGTTATCTTATCGCGGCGCGGCATCCGGCAGACCGCCGTCCACCGGAATGGTTGCCCCTGTGGTGGGGGTCTGGCGTGTCACGAAGAACAGTACCGCGTTTGCCACGTGGTCGGCCGTGACGCGGGCTTTCAACAGGTTCCGGTTGCGGTAATACTCCTCCAGCCCCTGCTCATCCAACCCGCGGGCCTTCATGCGCCCGGGCCCGACCTCTTGCCACAATCCGGACTTGCGCGCGCCATCCGAAAAGACCGCATCCGGGGCAACCATGTTCACCCGTACGCCCAGCGGGGCCAGCTCCAGACTGGCGATACGCGCCAGCTGATGCGCGCCCGCCTTGGTCGCCGAATAGGCGCCGAAGGTCGCTCCCGGTGCGAACACGTTCTTGGTGGATATCAGTACGATGTCGCCCCCCATGGCCTGTCTTTCTAAAAGTGCAGCCATATGCTTCAATACCAGCAGCGTGCCTTCCACGTTCACCCGCTCCAATCGCTGGAACGCGGTCAGGTCCATCTCTTTGAGGGAGGAGACATGCGCGATGCCGGCGTTGATGACCGCGATATCCACTCCGCCCCAAGTCCGCACAATCTGGTCGATGCCGTTCAACACCGAGTCAGACTGGGTGACGTCCATGGGAACGCCGATCACCCGCTCGCCAAAGCGGGTGCCGAGTTCGCCTGCCAGACTCTCCAAATTGGGTCCCGGCAGGTCAGTGACAGCCACATGACAGCCGGCCTGCAACAGACCGCGGCATATGCCGGCTCCGATCGCCCCGGCAGCACCTGTCACAAACGCCACCCGTCCGCGCAACGGTGCGCCGGACGGCTGATGACGTTTGGCCTGCTGCCAGATGTTGTATTCCATTGCGTACAGATGATCGTCCGACAGACCTGCATATTGACCGGATGCGGCGACCGTGGATTTTACGGTGATGGTACGCGCCGTGATGTCACGGGTGATGTCGGCCGCCTGTGTATCTTCTCCGGCACACAGCACGCCCAGTCCGGGCATCATGATGACACGCGGCAACGGATCGGTCTGCACATCATCGTTTGAATGGCCGGACCATCGGGCCATCCATTCGCGGTGGGATGCCGCATAATCCGAGAGGGCTGTTTCCAACTGCTGCCGCAACACTTGGGGGTCGTCGTAATTCGGATGGTCGATCCATAACGGCAGCCTGCGGGTTCGGATCAGATCGTCCGGGGTTAGGGGCGGCGTGACCGCCAGAGCCCGGGCATCCGGCGCATCCACAAACGCCAGTGACTCGGGAGTGATGAGCGCACGCAGCACCATCGGCGGGTCCTGACCCAATAGGCCGCGCACAACGGGCGCTACGGTGGTCAGCCTGTTCAGGGCGAGGTCGATCTCGGCGCCGGATGCGCCCGATGTACGCTGCACCGGCTGACGGCTGAGCCATTCCTCCGCGCGTGTCACCAGTTCGATCATCGTGTTGTATGCGTCCCGGGCGTTATCACCCCAGGTGACCAGCCCGTGGTGCATCAGCACCAGGCCGCGCGCCGCCGGGTGCTGTTCGTACGCGGTAATCACAGCCAACGCCAATCCAAATCCGGCACGCACGTACGGCACAACCGGAACCTCGTCTCCCAAGGCTTTGCGGACGGCGTGTTCACCATCAGTCCGGTTGGTCAGCGCCAGGACCGCATCGGCATGCGTGTGATACACAAACCGATGCGGTAGAAATGCGTGCATGAACGCCTCGATGGAGGGTGTGGGAGCCGTATGATCCAGCAGGTGCGTGCGCAACTGGTTGATCATCGCGTCATCGGACAGTTCGGACAGTACTCTCAGACGGCGCAGATAGCTCAGGTCCAGTTCCGGCAGGCCTGTCAATTCCAAACCGGCCAGCGAATGGCCCGAAGCCTTCACGCGGATGACCTCCCGCGTGTCGCCCGTCAGATCTGTCGCCGTTGTTTTGATCGAGGTGTTGCCGCCTCCGTGCAGTACCAGCGCCGGTTCCGCCCCTAACAGCCGGCTGCTGTACAGACAGTCAGCGGTCGCGGGGTCGCACACATCGGCTAGCGCCGCAAGATATTGCCGATACTCCGTGTCATTCCATCGGTTCTGCATATCGATCCTTTCCGGCCCGGCCACAAGGAAGCCGCCGGGCGGTGCTTCAGACAGAGCGCAGCGTACTGATGAACGTCCGCGCGTTCTCTGCAGGCGTTTTGCCGTCAAAAACGGCGCTGCCCGTTACCACCAGGTCCGGCTGCATACAGGCCACCTGGCCGATGGTCTCGCGGGTGATACCGCCATCGACGCACACCAGGATGGGACGTCCTGCGACGATCTGACGCACGGCTGCAACGCGCTCCTCCGTGGCTCCGTCGAACCGCTGTCCACCCCATCCCGGATTGATGGCCAGCAGCGTCACCATGTCGATCAGATCCAGCAACGGACGGATCACCTCCACGGGCGTTCCGGGATTGAGCGCGACGCCGCACACGATGCCCCGGTCCGGGTCATTGGCGTTCTTCATCGCCTGCAAGGATTGAAACACACGATGAATATGCGTGGGCTCGCTCTCGTAGTGAACCGTCAGTATGTCCGCGCCGGCAGCCACGTAATCCATCAGTTTAGGCAGCGGATCGGCGATCATCAGGTGGACGTCCTTGAGGCAATCGGTCCGGATCCCCTTGATCATCGGCGGTCCGGCGGTCATGGACGGACAGAAGCATCCATCCATCACATCGAAGTGGATAACCTCGACGCCCGATCCCGCCAGAGAGGCCAAGTCTTCGCCCAGCCGCATCATATCCGCGGCCATCAGCCCCACGCTCAGGGTGGGGGCCAGGCCCTTCAGCCTGGCCAGCACGGGTTTCATTCTCTCAATCCTTCCGGTTGGACTGATCGAGATAGAACTCATACGCCTGTTCCGGTGTGGCGCCCTGATGCACCACCATACGGACGGCCTGGATCATCGGGATCGGCGCAGCGGCCTGGAAGATGTTGCGCCCCATATCCACTCCCGCTGCACCTTGCTGTACGGCGTTGTACGCCATTTTCAGCGCGTCCAGTTCAGGCAGCTTTTTGCCGCCGGCGATCACGATGGGCACCGGGCAGGATGCGGTGACGGTGTCGAAATCCTGCTCCACGTAGTACGTTTTGACGTATGTCGCGCCAAGTTCCGCACAGATGCGGGTGGCCAGACGCATATAGCGCGCATCGCGCACCAGCTCCTTGCCCACCGCCGTCACTCCCAGTGTGGCGATGCCATACCGGTTGCCCATATCGACCAGGCGCGTCATGTTGTGGATCGATTGCGTCTCGTACTCGCCTCCAACAAACACCTGTACAGCCATCGCGGCCGCGTTCAACCGGATAGCGTCCTCGATATCCAGCGCGATCTGCTCATTGGAAAGCTCTTTCAGAATGCTGGGGCCGCCGCTGGCGCGCAGCACGATGCCGCGCGTATAGCTTGGCGGAATGATCGATCGCAACACACCCCGTGTGAGCATCAGCGTATCGGCATAGGGAAGCAGGGGCACGATATTCACATCGATGCGTTCCAGCCCTGTGGTCGGTCCCTGAAAGTAGCCGTGGTCAATCGCCAGCATCACGGTACGGTTAGTGGCGGGATCGAAGATCTGAGACAGCCGGTTCTTCAGCCCCCAGTCCAGGTTGTTGCATCCCTTCAAGGGAAAAACGGATGAGGTCTGCGGCGTATCCAGGTGGTAGTTTTTCTCTTCGCGTACGTCCGCTTCCGGCATGGGTGTCCTCCTGATCGCGGTTGCGTGTTGTGGGTAACACGGGCATCCGAGGGGATGACCGCCGCTTGACAATGTAACAGCATTACAGTATCTTGTCAATATGCGAAAGAAAGTTACACAACCGGATCTCCAGACGGCAAACAGTTCTCAGCTCCAGGCGCCAGCCGGTTCCTGTCTTCAGCGGATTCAAAGTCTGCTGGCATCCGGCCGGAACAGTGCAGCGATGATCTCCCGTTATGTGTTGGATCAACCGGAGCGGGCCATGCAGTTGACGCTGACCCAGCTGGCGGCCGAGGTGGGAACCAGCGTGGCGAGCATCAGCCGGTACTGCAATATGCTGGGTTACCCCAACTACCGGGCGTTTCAGATAGACCTCACCGCTTCGGTCTCCGCATTGAACGCTCCGGTATCAGATCTGTTCTGTGCTGGAGATGACCTGCATACGGTGATCCGCCGGGTGTTTGCGTTGAATCGTCAAGGGTTGGCCGACACCGAGGCGCTGTTGAACCATGACCGGCTGGTGGAAGTGGTCCACTGGATCCTGGACGCGCCGCGGCTATATCTGGTTGGCATAGGCGGCTCCGGACTGGTAGCCCGGACCGGAGCGTTGCGACTGGCCAGTCTGGGTATCACGGCGCTGGCGATCACCGACCCGTATGAAGGGCTGCTCACCCTCTCTTCGGCATCCGAGCAGGATGTCGTACTGGGTATCAGTCACACCGGGCAGAGCGATCTGGTGCTGCAGCTGGTGGACTTGGCGAAGCGCCAAGGCGCCCGAACCGTCTGCATCACCAACTACGCGGACTCGCCGTTGGCCCGTCTCAGCGATGTCACGCTGATGACGTCTTTCCGTGAGCGGCGGATCAACGCCGCCGTATCCACCTCCAGCATCGAACAGCTGTGCATTCTGGATGCCATCTATTTTGTCCTGGCCCATCTACAGGGTTCTTCGGCGGAAGAGCGGGTGCTGCGTATCGAGCAGAACGCCGACCGGATCCTGCGTACCCGTTCATAACAACAAAACAAAAGGAGACGCGCATGTACGAAACGTACTACAACCCGGAGATCTTCGTGCAGACTTTCGACGGTATCGACCGCGACAAATATGTAGTCGCCACCTACTATATGGATGACATGCTGCCGGGTGAAGACTTCATCGACCACTTCGCCCTGGTACAGTCGATGGCGCTCGAAGGCTCCACCGGCACTTGGGAGAAGGTGGAAGAAGACACCGCCGAGATGCGCAGCATCTACTCCAGCAAGCTGGTCGGCTATTTCGAACTGCCCAGCGACGACCCCTGCCGCAAGCGTGCGGTGGTTCAACTGGCGTTTCCGTTTGCCGCTTGGGGCAACAACATCACCATGATGCTGCTGGCCATCGCGGGCAATTGCTTCGCCTACAGTCCGCATATCCGACTGCTGGATGTCTACTTCGGCTCGGAGATTTTGAAGGGATTTCAGGGGCCGAAATTCGGCGTACCGGGTATCCGCGCTCTGCTGGGAGTGGAAAAACGCCCTCTGTCGCTGCATATCATCAAGCCCAAAATGGGCATGACCCCCGAGCAGGTGGGCGCACAGTGCTATCAGACCGCGATGGGCGGTGTGGACATGATGAAGGACGACGAGATGACGTCCGACGTGGCCAACTGCAATTATCTGGACCGGCTCAAAGCGGTAAACGCCGCGCTGGACAAGGCCGAGAAAGAGACCGGCAAGCGGCCCATCTATCTGCTCTCGATCACCCACGAACCCGAAAAGATGCGTGAGCGGGCGTACAAAGCGATCGACGCCGGCGCCAACGGCCTGCTGGTCACCTGGTCTGCGGGATTGGGCGCGTTGCGGGAACTGACCGAAGACCCGAAGATCAACGTGCCGGTGATGCTGCATGCGTCATATATGATCGCACAGATGAAAAGCATCTCCTGGCCGGTCAACGCCAAATTGTGCCGCCTGTGCGGCGCGGACCTGATGCTGACTCCCACCATGTGGAGCTCGATCCCCATGGTGTCGCTGGAGGAGGGTATCCGGACGAGCCACATGCAGCTGGCGCCACTGGGCCACATCAAGCCCACGTTCGCCATGCCGTGCGCAGGCGTCTATCCGGGACTGGCGCCCATCCTGATCGGTGAGTACGGCACCGATATCGTCATTCCGGCAGGCGGCGGTATGCTGGGACATCCGGACGGATACACAGCCGGCGCGAAGGCCTGGCAACAGGCCATCGCCGGCGCGATGAGCGACGAACCGTTCCTGGAGTTCGCCAAGCGTCCCGAAAACCACGAACTGCGGCGCGCGATCTGGAAGTGGGGATACCTGGAGCGACCCCGCAGCCCCTGGTTGCGGGTGGCGCCCAAATTCCACCCCAAGCATATGGAGCTATAACCCGCGTGTGATGCGGGCTGCGCCGAGAGCGAACACCTCCATCGGCGCAGCCCCTTCAATCAGACGCGGCGTGCGGAGATGTGTAACATGAAACGGTTTTTGGCGTTCGACTTGGGAGCATCCAGCGGGCGGGCGATCCTCGGCGCGTGGAACGGCGAGCGGCTGGAGTGCGAGACCATCTACACGTTTCCCAACGAACCGCAGGATGTGCACGGAAGTACATACTGGGACATCCTGCGGTTGTTCCATGAAGTCAAACAGGGATTGCATGCCTGTGCGGCGCGTTGCGGCCCCGAGCTGCACGGTATCGGTGTGGATACCTGGGGGGTCGACTTCGCGCTCATCGATCGGGATGGGCGCCTGCTCTCCAATCCGCACCACCACCGGGACGCCCGGTTCGCCGATACCGCCGATGCGTTGCAAAAACTGGTTGACCCGATGGATGTCTATCAGCGCACCGGCGTACACATCGAACGGGTGTCGACGATCAACCAGCTCTATGCGTTAGCCGCTCAGCGCTCACCGGCGCTGCAGATAGCACACCGGATGCTGATGGTCCCCAGTGTACTGAACTGGATGCTGACAGGCGAGTTGCGGGACGAGCACTCCAACGTGTCCAATACCGGGTTGATCGATTGCCATTCGGGGTCGCCCCTCGAAGATGTGTTTCTGCGGTTGGGGGTCAGTCCGGCAATTCTGCCTCCCCTGGTGCGTCCCGGTCAATCGTTCGGAACGCTCTTGCCGAGCCTCTGCCAGGCGACCGGTTTGAACAACCCACCCGTATACGCGTGCGCCACCCACGACACCGCCAGCGCGGTGCTGTCGGCGCCGGCATCTGGCGATGAAAACTGGGCATTTCTGATCTGCGGCACCTGGTCGGTGCTGGGGATCGAGACGATACACCCGATCACCACACCGGACAGTTACGAAGCCGGGTTGACGACCGCCGCAACAGCGGATGGCCGCTCGATGACGCGATGCAACCTGACCGGGTTGTGGATAGTGCAGGAACTGCGGCGCATCTGGAGCCGCAGTGATGCGGCGCTCGATTACAGCGCGATGGTGGAGATGGCCGCCCGAGCCAAACCATTCACCGGTTTCATCGATGTCAACGACCCGCGCCTGATACACCCCGCGGATATGGAGCAGTCACTGTTGGACTGCCTGCAATCCTCCGGTCAGCCCTTGCCGGAAGACCGTCCGGCGCTGCTGCGCCTGGTGTTCGACAGCCTGGCGCTCAAATACCGCTCCGTTCTGGATGCGCTGCGTCAGGCTACCAGTATGCCCATCGATTTGGTGCATATGGTGGGCGGAGGCGTCAAGAATCGACTGCTGTGCCAATCAACGGCCGACGCCTTGGGCATACCGGTGTTGTCGGGTCCGGTGGAGGCGACCGCCATGGGCAACCTGATGATGCAGATGCGCGGCGCCGGATTGATCGATTCGGTCCAGGAAGGCCGAGAGGCGCTGCGCAGCTCAGCGGAGATCACCTGCTATGAACCCAAAAACCCGGAAGCATGGGCGCACGCTTACGCCCGATACCGGGACATGATGAGGAGGATCCAAAATGCTGGCTCAGAATAGGCTGGGCGCCTGTCTGCCCACCTTCGGTTCATGCGCCGATCGGTACTGTCTGTCAGGGTACGGAGGCGGCGGTTCGACGATGGAAGAGATGCTAGACCTCGCCGCCCAAGTGGAAGAGTTGGACGGACTGGAAATTGTGGGAAACTGGCACGTCAACGATGATACGGTGGATCGCGTCAAGCAGTTGTTCGCCGAGCGGGGACTCGCGATCAGTATGGTGGTGCCCGATCTCTGGACGCAGGCCAAATGGGGCCGAGGCAGCCTGGCGGCTGCTGATGCAGCCACAAGGCGCGCAGCCGTTGCCGAAGTCAAAAAATCCATGGACTGGGCGGCCGGGGTGGGCTGCGCGTACGTGGATGTATGGCCCGGACAGGATGGCTACGACTATCCGCTGGAGGCCGAATACCAGGACGCCTGGCGATGGCTGCGGGATGGCCTGCAGGAGTGCGCCGCCCATCGGGACGATGTGAAGGTGCTGGTGGAATACAAGTTGAAAGAGCCGCGGACACACTGTTACGTAAACTCGGCCGCCAAAACCATCCTGCTTCTGGATGGATTGGACAACGTGGGCGGGCTGCTCGACATCGGCCATTCCATGGCGGCGGGCGAGAACGTGGCCGAAGCCGCCGCGTTGCTGGCTCAATTCGGCCGGCTGGACTATCTGCATCTGAATGACAACTACCGCAGCTGGGATGACGACATGATGTTTGCGGCGGTCAACGTGCCGGAAGCGCTGGAGTTGGTGTACTGGCTGCGCCAGTTGAACTATACCGGCTGGCTGACACTGGATGTGTTTCCCTACCGTGAAGAGAAGCTGCCGGTGGTGCGCAACTGCTTCGCCTGGCTGCATGTGCTGAGTGATGCGATCGACCGGGTCGGTGTGGAGGCCATCCACGAAGTGGTGCGCGCCAACGACGGCAACGCGTCAGTGGCATTGGTGCGTCGTCTGTTGACAGGAGGGTGAGAGTGACTGAAGCGCCACAAGGAGGCCACCATGCCTCGATGCGTTCAACGAGTCTGACGTCTGAGCAGCGGCGTCAGCTGTATACCTGTATGGTGCGTATCCGCCGATTTGAGGATACGATCCACTTGCGGTTCCTGCAAGGCACACTTCCCGGAACGGTGCATCTTTACCAAGGCCAGGAGGCGGTGGCGGCAGGAGTCTGCGCTCACCTGACCCCGGACGATGTGCTCGCATCGACACACAGACCGCACGGACACGCGATCGCCAAAGGGGTTCCGTTACGCGACATCATGGCCGAGCTGTACGGCAAAGTGACCGGCTGCTGCCGCGGCAAGGGCGGTTCCATGCATATCGGCGACCCGGATGTGGGCATGCTGCCCGCGATTGCGATTGTAGGGGGCGGACTGACCATAGCGGCCGGATGTGCTCTGGGTTTCAAGATGCAGCACAGCCCTTCGATCGCGGTGTCGTTTTTCGGTGACGGCGCAACCAATGAGGGCGACTTTCACGAAGCGCTGAACCTTTCAGCGGTGTGGAACTTACCGGTGGTGTTTATCTGCGAAAACAACCTTTACGGTGCATCGACCCGCATCGACCAGGTCTGTAAATTGCAGGATCTGGCGGAGCGCGCTTCCAGCTACGGCATGCCTTCGGCTATCTGTGACGGCAATGACGTGGAAGCGGTATACGCATGCGCCGGCACAGCGATAGAGCGCGCGCGTCAGGGAGCGGGTCCCACGCTGGTGGAATGCAAGACATACCGGTTGGGCGGTCACTCTCGCTCGGACGCCAACGCGTATCGCGACAAGGAGGAAGAGGCGCGTTGGAAAGAGCACGATCCGCTTCGGGTCGCTCAGGAGCGGTTGCTTGCCGACGGCGTGCTGACTCCCGACGATCTGGCTCGGATCGAGCAGGATGTACAACGCGAAATCGACGAAGCGACCGACTGGGCGGAGCGCAGCCCTCTGCCCGACGCCTCCGAGTGCTATACCGACGTGATGGTCTGAAGGGAACAGGAGATACAAGGGATGCGACAACTCAGTTATGTGGAAGCCATCCGTGAAGCGATTGCGGAAGAGATGGAGCGTGACCCGCGTGTGTTCTGTATCGGTGAAGACATCGGCGTCACGAACGGGTTCGGAGGTGCGTTCACCGCAACGTTGGGACTGTCTGACCGGTTCGGTCATGATCGGGTGCTCGACACGCCCATCTCAGAAGCAGCGTTGACCGGTGCGGCGATAGGCGCCGCGATGGTCGGTATGCGCCCGATCGCTGATGTGCAGTACTGCGATTTCCTGTTTTGCTGCATGGATCAGATGATCAATGAAGCCCCCAAGATGCGCTACATGTCGGGCGGCCGGTTCTCCGTTCCAATGGTGATGCGCGCGCCCGTGGGCGTTACCGCACGAGGCGCACAGCACGCCCAATCGGTGGAGAGCTATTTCCTGCATTGCCCGGGATGGAAGATCGCCTGTCCCGCCAATGCATATGACGCGAAGGGGATACTCAAGGCCGCCGTACGGGACGACAACCCGGTGCTGATATTCGAGCACAAAAAACTGTATGGCGCGAAAGGCATCCGAAAGGTGGAAGGCGCCATCGACGCGTCCAGCGAGATTCCGGATGACGACTACATCGTTCCCCCGGGAAGCGCACGCATCGTGCGCCCCGGCCAGCACGTCACCGTGCTGGCTAATCTGCGTATGGTGTACGAGGCGCTGTTCGCTGCGGAGTTACTGGCGGCAGAAGGCATCGACGTGGAGGTGATCGATCCCCGTTGGCTGTCTCCGTTCGACTGGCAAACGCTTTACGACTCCGTACGTCGCACCGGTCGGCTGGTCATCGTGCATGAAGACACTCTGACCGGAGGCTGGGGCGCCGAAGTGGCCGCGCGGGTGATGGAAGACATTTTCGATGAACTCGATGCGCCGGTGCTGCGGGTGGCCGCTCCGGACACGCCCGCTCCCTTCTCGCCTCCACTCGAAGCGGAATACGTTCCCAGCCCTGAGCGCATCGCCGCCGCGGTACGCCGGGTCTGCCACGGGCTGACATGAGGCCGATCATCGGATAAACACGTGCCTGCAGTATCCTGAACACAGGGCACATCGCCCGGAGGCACGCGGATGGAGAGAGTCTGTTTGGTTGGCGCAGGAAGCGCCATGTTCACACGTGGGCTGACCGCCGACTTCATACGGCGCAACCAGCCGGTGGAACTGCGGCTGGTGGATCCCGACCCAACCGCCTTAAGGGTTGCGGCCGACCTGGCGCGGCGCATGGCCGAAGTATCCGGCGCACCGGTGACTGTCAAGGCCGACACCGACCGACGCGCGCTGCTGCCGGGATGTACCGTGGTGATCTGTACGATCGGTGTCGGCGGCCGGCGGGCTTGGGAGCAGGATGTGTTCATCCCTCGCACCTTCGGTATCTGGCAACCGGTGGGCGACACCGTGATGCCGGGCGGGACCAACCGCGCGATGCGGATGATCCCCGCAATGGTCGATATCGCCCGGGATGTGCTGGAGTTGTGCCCCGATGCGCTGTTTTTCAACTATGGCAACCCCATGTCGCCGGTCTGTCGGGCCATACGCAAAGCCACCGGCGCACCGGTCATGGGGTTGTGCCACGGCGTACCCGACATGGCGCGCTGGTTGGCGGCTCAGTTGCATGTCACGGTCGATCATGTGGCCTACAGTTGCGTGGGGATCAACCACCTGTCCTGGTTCACCGAGTTCCGTGTGGACGGTCGTGATGCGATGCCCGCATTGCGTCAACGGGCGGAGGAGGTGTTGCACGAAGTGGAGGAAGGCGCCGATCCTGCCGATCGTCAGGCCCTTTGCTGGAGGCTGCTGCTGACGCTTGGCGCCTTTCCCGCCCCCGGCGACCGGCACGTGGTGGAGTTCCTTCCCTGGCTGCATCGGGATGGACTGTATTTCGGCCGCAGACTGGGTGTGGACGTATGGTCGTTCGAGGCGTGTATTGCGGATGGGGACGCGGCGTTCACGGCGATGCAGGAACTGGCCGATGGACGTCGCGAGGTGCAGCCGATCGATCTGGATGGTCAGCCGGGTGAACACGAGCAAGTGGTGGAGATTATCGATGCGATTCGCACCGATCGGATGACGGTGTACTCCGTTAACCTGCCCAACCATGGACAGGCGCCAAATCTGCCTGTCGACGCCGTGATCGAATGTCCCGCCGTGGCGTCCGCCTCCGGATTGCATCCGCTGCAGCAGCCGCCCATGGAGCCGGCATTGGCCGGACTGTTGGCCACCCGGTTTGGTTGGGTGGAGACGGTTGTGGAGGCCGCGTTGAGGCGCAGCCGAGACGGGTTCATACAGGCGCTGCTGCTGGACGGCAGCACCGACTGCATCGACACGGCGGTAAAGCTGGCCGATGCGCTGATCGAAGCCCAAGGGCTGAAGGTGACCCGATGAGCCGGGCATCTGCCTATGGTTCTGCGGTGCCGCTCACAGAAACGCTGACCGTCTCACGTTTCTGTTATGGAGCGGGTGGACTGGGAACGGTGGTCACTGGAGAGGCTGTAGACCGCCTGGTCGACCGTTACCTGGAGGCGGGAGGCAACTGCCTGGATACCGCGCACTGTTACTGCTTCTGGATGCCGGAAGGAGACGGAGCCAGCGAGCGGGAAGTGGGGCGACAGGTGCGGCGCATTGGTGCAGATCGATTACTTGTGGCGACCAAGGGAGGACATCCCGCCGCTGACGGGTATCCACGCCCGGACCGCTACATGGCTCCCGAGCGCATACATGCGGACATCGAGGACAGCCTCGCGCGGCTCGGACTGGACCGTATCGATCTCTACTGGCTGCATCGCGATGATCCGCGGGAGAGCGTCGAGTCGATCATCGACTGTCTGAACGCGGAATGCGCGGCGGGGCGTATCCGCGCATTCGGTGCAAGCAACTGGCAAGTGGAGCGGGTGGCCGAAGCGAATGCGTATGCACGCCGCACTGACCAATCGGGGTTCGTGGCAGTACAGGTGCAATGGAGCCTCGCTGCGCCGAACTGGCACATCGCTGACGCCCCCGATCCGGCGATGCGCAGCGTGACTCCGGGAGACGCACAATGGTACCGCGCGGTGCATATGCCGGTGTTCGCCTACAGCAGCACCGCCTGCGGCTTCTTCAGCGACGAACAGGCGCCTATGGCCAGTGCATTTGACAATCCACTGGCGCGCGCCCGGAGGAAGCGGGCCGTCAGCCTGGCGGCCGAACTGGGATGTACGCCCACGCAGGTGGCTTTGGCGTGGCTGTTGGCCGGCCCGACCGTCGTAATCCCGATTCTGGGTACCGTTAACATGGACCATTTGACTGAGGCGCTGGATGCCGTGCAGGTCAAACTCACGCCTCAGCAGGTTAAGTATCTCGTCAGCGGAGAGCGCTGACCGTTCGTACAGGGGGTAAGCTGTATGGACCCGCTGATCAGTCTGTATCTGCAGTTCGGAACCGGCGTCATCTGGCTGCTGTTGTTGTGGCGCCATCAGGCCTGGTTGCGCTCGATGCGCATCCTGAAACCGTTGACGGCGATGGCGCTGGTGTCCACGCTCGCGGCGCTGGGAATGTGGGAAGCAAGCGTCTGGCGGACGGTGCTGGAGGACCGGTATCAGGCGTTCATCGGAGCGGCGGTCCTCATGGTCGTGATCACGGGACTGCAGTACATCCTCTGGCCTGCACTGTTTGTGTGGCTGAACCGATGCCTGCCATACAGAACCGCTGGCCGATGGACGGTCACTGTGGCGCCCTACGTACTCGGCGCGCTGTTGCTCGCACTGGATCGTATGGGTGACCGCGAGGCGTCCCGTACGGTTCTCTATATGGCGTATGTGTTTGGGTGCGGCGTTTTGGCGGGGTACGCCGCACTGCGTATGACGGCGGCATGGGGCCAATGGGAACGTCCCGCCGGCGTGAATGCACGTACGGCGGGTCTGTGGCTCGCGTCTGCGCTGGTGTTGCTGGGCGTTCCCGTGGTTCCTCCAATGGCGCACTGGCCGGTGACTCAAGCGCTGCACTGGATCGGATGCGTGCTGATGGCGACAGGCCTGACCTATGTCACCAACGGCGAAATGGTGTCACGCGGGCGGTTTTCCATGCCGGTGTTCGTTGCCACGCTCATCACACTGGCAGCTCTGATCCTGGGCGGCGGGCTCACAATCAGTCAACGCCAGCACAAAACCGACGCGCTGCTCAAGATGCTGCAGGAGGATGCCAGCAAGCTGACCGAACTGGTGGACGCCCGTACCGCACAATCGCTGGAATGGCCGGTGCCGGAGTATGAAGCCGGCGGCGCGGTCGCCTGGAAGCGCATGCCCAAGTCGTTTGAGGCGCTGATGGACAAGTTGCGGGAGTTTCTGGTGTGGGACGAAGCCGCCTGGTTCAGTGTGCAGAAGCGCACGTCATCGGGGGACTGGTCGCAACCGGTCTGGCTGGGCGGGAATGACGCGGAGGACGTGGTGACGCCCAAAGCGCTGCAAATCCGTATAGACGGTACGGAACTGCTCCATTCCGGAGGACGGCGGGCCGCCTGGACAGAGACCGGTTTCGCATTCGACCCGGTCTTGATGGCCTCGGCGGAGGTGCGGGATCCTGCCGGCCAACCGGTGATGCGGTTGGGCGCGGTAGCCCCCAAACGGTACTGGAGAGCCGAGGTACTCACGGTGCCGGTAGCCATCCTGCGTACGGTGATGGCGTTGCTGCTCATCACCTGGGCCTGGACGTGGATGGCCACCCGTCCTCCGAAGCCTGCGCCTGAGGGCGTCCAATCGGTTAGCAAACCGAAGGACAGCACAAGCGACTAGGCGTATCGCACATACATATACAACACTGCGGCAGTGACGATTGCCCACCAGAGTGCCGGGCTTTGCCAGACGGGACGAGCTTTCTGCAGACTTGCCGGCATCGACAGGCTTTCGCGCGTCCAGATCAGCCCCTTCAACTCCTCCTCCTGCTTGGGTCGAGTGCAGAGACTGACGAGTACGGCAGAGAGCATACACAACCAGAATACGATGCCGGTGCGGTTCATGAACGGCTCGACATACGGAGCGAGGCCCCAGGGAAGCAGGGGGGCGGTCTTTTCCAGCAGCACCGAGAGCGGAATGGTCAACGCGCCGGCGGTCAGCGCGCCGGCGTGCGTGGTACGTTTCCATAAAATGCCCAACAGGAACATCGTGGCGATACCGGGTGTCACATACCCGTAGGCATTCAGCAGGTAGATAAACACCGGCTTGTCGGAATGGCCCAACAATACCATAGCCCACACGATCCCCATCAGCACGATGACCGCTCCCGCCAGCTTACCAAACCAGACGGCCTGCCGTTCGGATGCCTGCCGACGCCAGTGCGCCAGATACAGGTCCACCGTCAGGATGGTGGTACAGGAGTTGATCGCTCCGGAAAGGTGGGACATCACGGCGGCGACCAGTCCGGCCATGACCAGCCCCACCAAGCCGGGAGGCAACAGCTCTTTGACCAGCGTCGGAAACGCCATATCGGGCTTCTCCAATTTGGGAAACAGCTGAGGCGCCAGCAACCCGGGCACAATAATGATCATCGGCATCAAAAACTTCAGATAATCGGTGAACACCACGCCCATCCGGGCATGCCATTCGTCCTTCGCGGCCAGTGTGCGCTGTACGATGAACTGATTGGCGGCGCAGTAGAATACGCTGATACAGGTGACACCGCCGAGATACATGGTCCAGGGAAAATCGGCGTCTGTCGCAGGTAGAATCAGATGCCAATCACGGGAGCTCGCCATGATCGCGTTCCAGCCGCCGGCCGCATGAATGGTGGCCGCTGACAGCGCGATGCCGCCGGTCAACAGAACAGCCAGTTGCAGCATCTCGGTCCAGACCACCGCGCGCAATCCTCCGGCGATCGTGTAGACGCCGGTGAACACGGCGATCAGGATGATGCTGGTGGTCATGGGGATGCCGAGCAGCGCATGCAACGCGATGGCCCCCAGATACAGCACCGCCGCGATCTCCACAAAGATGTAGGTTACCAGGATCAACACGGCGAATGCGGTCCGCGCCGCGCTGCCAAACCGGCGCGACAGGAACTCGGGCATGGTGTAGAACCCGTTACGCAGGTAGAACGGCAGGAACACCCACAGCAGCGCGTTGAAACCGATCAGAATGGCGCCCCATTCAATGGTCATCGCCACAAAACCGCGAGCATACGCAGTGCCCATGACGCCGATGAAATGATGACTGCTGATGTTCGCCGCTACGATACTGCCGCCCACCATCCACCAGGGTAGCTTATCACCCGCTAAAAAATATTCCCGTTTCGTAGAACCAACCGACCGCGCCGCGATGACACCCAGGGCGATCACCACAGCGATATACACCGCAAATACTGCAACATCGATCCCCGCCAGAGACAGTCCCGCCATACCACCCTCCGCTAAAGACCATTCTACCGGTTAGGCGTATCACAAAACGAATAATTCTGCAATATACACATGAATAACGCAATAAACAATGCCATACTGGCCATACTGCCACAATGCGCATCGCGTTTGATCAGCCAAATGACTGAACGCACCATCCTGGTTCAGCTTTATCTCTCTGATGCAACTGGTGAAAACCGGGATACCATGCAGTCTCACCTGTTGTACATGGAATCCAAGATGCCTGGCGGCAGACACAAGGCATATGACGCCGGCGATACGCCTACGGTATCAGATGCTCCAGCCCCGCCTTGCGAAGGCGCGCCGCTTGTTCGTCCAACATCTCCGGCATCGGCGGGACTCCCGGCAGGTGCGCCAGCGTCGGACACCAGCGTGGTGTCATCAACCCGCAGCTGTCCGTCCACATCTGCCCGTCCAGCGTCATGTAATACGGTACCTTCTGCCGTATGGCTTCGTATATCTTCTCCTCGCGGTTCAAGGGCAGACCCGCCGCTGCCTTCGCCTGCACCGCGACCGGGTCCATCTGCTCCAGCGCCTGATACGTCCGCTCCGGCTCGTCGATGCTCTTCAGATACTCCAGATACTTGGCCTGTTGCTCCAGGTGCCGTTCCATCCAATCCGGCAGCGGCTCTTTCATGTTCCAGCCTCCTTGACCAAGCACAACGCGCTACGATACCCTAGGCGCCACACACTCGCCATCGCGCATCGCAGACACAGGGGCCAATTCGCCAGCCCGATGCGGTGTTTATTTGATGCACTCCATTGCGATTACCGCACGCGCATCACGCGATACGCCACGTCAACCTAACCGAACATGTCGCGGCTTCGCACCTCCAACCGATAGACGCCTGCGGGTGGCAATGGCAACGAGCCTTTCCACAGATGCGAGGTCTGCTCGGGTCCCGGAAGTTGCTCCAACACGTCTTTAGGCAGCGTGCGCTCGCGTTCCACGGTCCGCTTGTAGATCGGATCGAGATCGGTGGATCGAGTCAGCGGGATCCACTCACCCCGGGGATCGATCCGCATGTGGACTTCGCTCTTGTCCGATCCAAAAAACACATTGACGGTTACCGGAATACGCGAGCTCTCGACGCGATCCACCACGGCCGGTACGTCGATCTCCATCTGATAATCCGCTGGTCTGCGTGCGGCCCGATAGCGCATGCTGTAACGATTGCCATCGAAACGCAGGGTCAGCCAACCGTTCGGGGCGCCATCGCGCATGGCGGTGTGCGGGATGCCCACTTCATCCGCCATACCGTTCCACCAGCTGCCGCACGCGGTGACGGCTACCACATGATGATGGGGCGTTGCGCCGGGCCATCCGTCACGCGATCCCAAAAAGAAGTGCTCCTGGGTGTGCCAATGTGCGCTCAGTGAAACCGCGTTCGGGCGCCGGGCCAACAGCGCATAGATCTGTGCGCGATCCTCCATCTCCATGATCGGTATGTGCATCATCAGCACGACCAACTGGTTGCGCGGCAGCAGCGCCAGGTCATTCTTCAGGAACGCCATCTGGTCGGGGTCGAGCTTCGCCACGTACCGGTTGGCCTGTTCAAACCAGGGATTGTTGATGATGATGAAGTGCACGGGCCCGTAATCGAACGCATAACAGGGGGGACCAAACACGCGCTTGAACGACTCGCTGGTCAGCCTCCAGTCCGGCGCACCGTCATAGTTACTGTCATGGTTGCCTTTCACGTAGTACACAGGCCGGCCAATCTGCGCCAAAGCCTGGGCCACAGGTTCCATCAGGTCCAGGCGGTCACCGACGTTGTCGCCCAGTGTGGCCACAAACGCCGCCGAACTGCCGGCGAGTTCCGCGACGATATCGCGCTCCAGGAAGCGGATCTGTTGATGATCATACACCTGTGTGTCACCGAGTATGACCGCTTCGAAACGGTTCGGCTCGGCCTGGGGCTGCATGGCGAAATCGAGAGAACGGGGAAGTTCGCCGGTCGGCGCGATCCCCGCATACTTGAGCGGGGGTGATCCCTTTGGTCGATTGTTGTACCAGAACTGCGGACATCGGTTCACGTTCATCGGGAATTGCCAGCCCCGCGGCTTGATCACAAACAGCGTGTCGCCGTCGTTCAACTCCAGGCGGTATTGGCCCCGTGCATCCGTGCGAACAATCTCGCGCCCGTTAGACACCCGCACCCGGGCGATCCCCTTCTCGTGAGGATCACGCACACCATTGGCGTTGGCATCGTGGTACACCACGCCGGTGGCCACGTCGGCAGACGCCGCCAGTGCAACCCCAAGACAGCAGGCAACGACAGCAAGCTGCTGAAAGACAGCCTGTTTCATGAAAAACCTCCCGTGTTCCGGTGACGATGCCAGGAGCGGGTTACTGCACGCTGCATGGTCGGTGCTGACCGTTCCTTCGTGCGCTGTCGGTCCACCAGTCTTCACCTGCAAGTTCCACACGACGCTCCGCATGACCTTCACCGGAGCCAGATACGCAAGCCATGAGGCCACGGACCTAGCCACCCCACGGTATGCGTCCGCATGTTACAGCGGTCGGGTGAAAGCGGTTCTGTCGGGACGCCATATCAACCGCTCCACCTCCAGGAAGCGCAGCATGTTGGCCTGATGGGAGATGAACGACAGATACCATTGGCCGTCGTGCTCGATGATTTCACTCGCGGATACGCCCTTCTTGACCGACATGGATTCGACCGGAAGTTCGCGCCAGCCATCAACCGGATGTTCGGACACCGCGGCGGTCAATCCGTACTGATAGTTGGTGTAGATCATGTGATACGCGCCGTCTCTTCGGGTGACAAACACCGACTCCGGCGGTGTCGTCAGGCTGTGCGTCAGGCGGATATAGCCCGCATCGTCCCAGTGAAGCAGATCATTGGACCGCGCCACGCCCACGCAGCACTCGACCGGTGCGTTCGGGGCAGCCTGACGCTGCGCGGTGTAGTAACAGTAAAACATTCCGTCCGCTTGCAGCACCATCGGATCACGGCAATCCGACCACCGGTCAGCACTCCACACGCCCCAAGCGCCGGGACGAATGACCGGCGCACGGCCTACACGTCTCCAATGATACAGGTCGGTGGAGACCGCCAGGCCGATCGCCTGCGCGCAATGCCGGTTGACACCGGTATAGAACATGAAGAACCGTCCGTTGTGTGCGATCACATGTGGCGCCCATACCTGATACTCGTCCCATCCCTGCGCAGGGGTGTGCAGCACCGGTCGCTGGGGTGTCCAGCGCTTCAGGTCGGTACTCACGGCATGGCCGAAATCACACGTCGGATACTCGGGCCAATTGGTGGCGGCGCGTCCCCGGATGTAGTAACAGTGGAACAGACCGTCATGATGGAAAATCGCATGATCGATGGTATGCCATCCGGGTTCACAATACTTGCCTGCAAAAGGCCGTTCTCCGCGCATCCAGGCATCGATGAACGATTCCGCCTGGTCGCAGATCGCCTCCGGCGACTGCAGTCCTGCCCAGCTCCAATCAAAACGGGGTTTGCGTAGCTCTCCACGTACGGACTCCATCGCACGCTCCAGCAGGGCCATCACCGAACCGCGCAGTTTGGCATACTCGAAGGGGTCATCGGCTGCTTTCATCGCCACGGGGGTCCGCGGCAACCTTCGTCTAAGCGCCTGAACGCGCCGCTCGATTGTAAGCACCTTGCTCGAGTCAGTCATCCGATATCCTCCGGTCTCGGCATCCATCTGGCGCCGGTTTGAGTGTAGAAAATTCTGGAGTCATACGGTCAACGATGTTACTCGCTCAGGACAGGCAACACATCGACGCACTCATGTGGCTCCCTGAGTCGATGGAAGCTTCAGACCGGCAGCAGACACAGCGCGTTACTGATATCCCGGCCCGGAGCGCGAGCGTACCGGCCGTTGACCCATAGACAACTTGACGCACCGCCGTCCAGGTTCATTGCGTCGACCGCTCCCAATCGGACCATCACCTGAGCCATTTGGGCGATGGTGCCGGACGCACAGACCAGCAAGACATCTCCGGAAGCGGTCAGGCCTATGGCGGAACGCGCTCCCGCAGCGCTCAGGATCTTGCGATCGCGAAAACCTTCCCCAACCGCCGTATCAACGGTTTGACCACGCGATACAAGTCTCGGACCACACCCGATGGCCTGGCGGGCTTGTCGCCACCAGTCCGGACGATCCACACGCTCCCATTCGGCCCGCCAGTCCACCTCCGCCCCTGGCTTGAACCGGCTGGCCATCCCCCGTTCCGACGGCCCGATACTCAACACCGCGCCGTCCGGCGGGATCGTCTGTTCTCCTGACGCGATCGACACTACCCGTCCGCCCGCAAGGCAGACAGTTACGTCCCCTCCGGCGGTCCGTTTGAACCACCGTGCGGTGTACAAGGCAGCCCCGCCGGGATGATTCACCAAGTAGGCGTACCAACTGCCCGGTCCGCCCGGATTGACCACGGCGCCGCGTACGACCGCCTTTGCGGGTTCCATGCTGTACACCCCCTCATCGGTCCACGCCAGCGTGGTTCCGGTATTGCCAATATGCAGCAGTTCGCCATCGCGCATCAGGTTGTGCCAGGGCAGCTTGGGCGAACCGGCCACATAGGCATCGAAAAAACAGCCGTTGATCGCCGCCAGCGCCTTCTCGCGGCGCGCGATTCCTTCCAGCGGCTCGGTCAGGCCGATCCGCCCTCCAGCCAGCGCCACCCGCATCCGACAGGAGACTAAAGGCGTACGCACCACCAACGCCTGTTGGGTGCGTCCATTCACGCTCACCGGAACCCGCTCAAAGGTCAAAGCCATCTCCATGCCCCCTTACAGCAGCCACTGACGACAGCGCTTCCGAGCACACAACCCCCGACCTAACGCCTGTCCCGTATCATGGACGCCTGTTACGGCGCTGCCGGAGGAGTATAAACACACCGAAACCCGATGTAATGCATGTTCGTGCCGGACGGGTCATGGAAACCGCGATGGAACACGCGCAGTTCCTGTTGCTGTCCGTGGTTCCAACCACCCCCCCGAATGACACGCGGCTTCACCTTGACCGCCACCAGCGACATGGACGGGGTGTTGCCTGAGGTTGCCGCTCGGCGCTGCCAAACATACACCTCGGTGGCTTGGGCCTCTCCCGGTCCCGGAGGATCCGCTGAAGGAGCCTGCCCGTAGTAGTCCGCCCGGTACCAGTCGGCGCACCACTCCCATACGTTGCCTGCCAGATCGAACAGCCCGAACGGATTGGGTGCAAAGGAGCCAACTGGCGCGGTGTAGGCGTACCCGTCCGAATACCCGTCTATCACGGGGTACCCGGGATGTTTGGCCTTCAGCGTGATGTCGACCAGGTTCCCCGATCGCGCCGGCGGCGGCCACTCGGCGCCCCATGGATAGATCCGGTCGTCTCCGCCGCGCGCCGCGCGCTCCCATTGCGCTTCGGTGGGCAAACTCACACCCGCCCACCGCGCATAGGCATCGGCATCCGCCCACGTGACATTCACCATCGGTTGCTGTGGTTCCAGTACCCACGGAGGCGGATCGGGCATCTTCCGTCGTGTGGCCATCGTGAACCGCACGTACTGCGCCACCGTCACTTCATGGATGTACATCCAGTAGCCGCCCAAGGTGACGGTTCGGGCCGGTTTCGCGTTCGCATCTCCGCTGTCACTTCCCATAACAAAAGAACCTGCCGGGATATACACAAGCCTCGCCCCATCTGTGGGGTTGACCCAGACATCGCCCGGCTGCGCGGACTCCGGCGGCTTCGGGCCGGTATACGTCTGTTGCGCAACGGCAAGAACAGCCAAACTCAACAGCAGGCCAAAGGTGAAGATCAAACGCGTGCGCATGTCAGCGGTTCCTCCGGTCCGGCGATAAACCGGTACTCGCTCAGTGTGACGACAGGACACCCTTGGGCGTTTCAGAAACAGCGGGCTTCTGTATTGTAACGCCCACCGAGTGTATGTGCAGACGTTCGGAACTCCGGTGAAGGGGCTGGTTTACCTGAACAAGGATATGGGCGTATCGATGCAGGGGTTGAGATGAGGAGCGCTCCTCCGGACACAGGTCCGAAGGAGCGCCGATAATCGACTTACTGGGGAGCGCGGGACGCCGGCCAACCCATAGCGGGGGTCTGCGACCACTTGCGGCCGTAGGGCATCAGCTTGGCGTGCCCGTCGAAGTACACGCAGTTGACGCCGGTCATGTGGTTGACGTTCGCCTGGCGACCGGGGTACGGCGTGGTGACACCGTCGTCGGCATAGCTGTCCGGGCCGTCCCAGCCGTACAGTCCCTGCTCGGCCAGGATCACGCGGTCAGCAACCCACTCGGTGGAGTCGCTGACGGGCTGATTCCACAGGTTGCGATATTCCGGAGTCGCGGCGCCCGGTGCGTAGTTGACGCACGGGAAAGGACCTGGATAGCCGGCGGAGCTGCCGGGGCACCAGACGTTATACACCCAGTTGGGGAACCAGTCGTACGTCTGCGCGCCGAGGTCGGCGTTCGCGGCAGAGTACTTCACCCGGGAACTGGGGCAGTACCACATCTGGCGGGACTTCATGTAACCGCTCAGCTGGCGGTTCATGAGGAACCGATAGAAGCGGTAGCCATAGCAACCGCCGTCCAATCCGGCGCTTTCGGGCTGATAGGGGTCGACTCCCCAGTTGCGCTCGCCGGGGCCGGGGCCGTCGACGCCGTTGTAGCATCCGTTCGGGTAGACGCCTTCGTAATCGTCGGCGTACATCTTCAGCGCCAGACCGATCTGCTTCATGTTGCTGAGGCAGCTGGTCTGGCGGGCCTTTTCACGGGCCTGCGCAAACACAGGGAAAAGGATGGCGGCCAGAATCGCGATGATGGCGATGACGACCAGAAGTTCGATCAAGGTAAATCCTTGACGTCGCATGGATCAAGCTCCTTTCTGATGAGGAGAGATAAGGTGCATCAATCGGACCGGAAGGAAACGGACTCTCCGATCTTCCGCGCTGCGGTCTGATCGGTGGTGTCCGGGTACTCCTGGCACGTCGACACACAGGTGCGCTCGATGATGGGCGCTGGCAGGATGCACGTCACATCCGGATCCAGCCGGCCGGAGGCCCGCTGCAATACCAGATGGACCGCTTGAACACCCATGGCATGAAAATCCGGAGTGGATGTGGGAAATGGCGGTTCGAACGAACGGGCGATCTGCAGATTGTCGAACCCGACGATCTGCAGATCATCCGGCACCGAAATGCCCATCCTCCGTGCGGCGATGGACATGGCGACCGCTACGCGATCCTCTGTCGCCAGAACCGCCGTAGGGCGCTCGGGCTGAGTACGCCACTGCGCAAGTAATGCGGCACACTCATCCACATGATCACCCATATGAAACCGTATCGGCCAGTGATCCTCTTTGAATACCTGCAGCCCGGCCTGACGCATCGCCTCGCGGTAGCCGGCGTACCGATCGTCCAGAGACCGGGACACATACGTGCCGCGCGCATGCGTGAAGTGCATCGTGCCGATCCGACGATGCCCTTTCTGGATCAACAGTTCCGTCATTTCCAGCCCGGACTGGTAGTTGTTGAACACCACTTTGGTGCGTTTATGGGATGGGTCGGCCAGATCGACCAGCACTATCGGGAAATCGAGCAGTTCGGTATTCAGGTAATCATGCGCCAGCTGGGTGATCGTGCGCATCACCGGCGCCATGATGATCGCCACGCAGCCGGCCTTGACCGCCTCATGAACGTGGATCCGTTCGCGATCGTATTCGCGCTCGGAGTTCATCACCATGACGTGCATACCATACCGCTGTGCGGTACGCTCGATGCCGGAAAACAGACTGGTCATGATTTCGCTGTGGATGTTGGAGGCGAGAAACCCGATCAGGTTCTGCCGGTTTACACCGTGCGTGTACCACGGATCGGCGACATAACAGCCCGATCCCTGCCGGTTCTCCAGCACGCCCTTCTGTCCCAGCATGCTCAACGCCTGCCAGATGGTGTTGCGTGACACCGAGAACTGACGCTGCAGCTGGGTGATGCTGGGCAGACGGTCGCCAGGACGCAGTCCCCCGCGTTCGATGCAGTCTTGCACGATCCGTTCTGCGATTGTCTGATAGAGCAGAGGCCTCACGCCTGTCGCCACACTCCGGAATCACTGCGTTGATGTGATTCTATGACGCGCTTTGAGTACCGGCAAGGTATTCTGTTCGGTTCCGGAGCAAATTGTCTCAAAGAGTGTTTGAGGTCGTCGAACAGTTGACAGGTATCCGACAGAACACCTGTAGCAGCTTTACGGTGCACACTGTCAAACTCAACGCCATGTGAGGATCAACTCTTCAAGCTGCTGATCTTCCCCATCGAAACGCAGATAGAGCGTGCCGCCGGCCCATCGGCTCAGGTCCGCGGAATGCCAGGCGCGTTCACTGCGGCCGGTCAAGACCGTCACATAATCCGCATCATCCGCCGACGCCGAAACACGCCACGGTCCGGCCTTGTGTGCGCCAACATTCAGGCTCACGCTGGCCGTACGGGCCCGGCTGAGATCGAACCGGTACACCCATACGCCGTTGAACCGCACCGATGGGGCGCCACCGCTGTGCTCATTGCGGTGCAGATATCCGATCTCCAACGGGCTGTTGCCGGTAAATTCGATAACCTCTCCATCGGTAATCCGTATCGGGAAGGTGGCGTATCCGACAGTCCGCCCCAATCGGAGTTCGGCCCGTCCCAAGACCACACCTGCCTTGGCGGAAACCGGAACCCGCACCGGATAGTCGACGGTCACCGGCTCGCCGGCGGAAACGTCGACAGGCAGCCACGGGCCGGTTGATCCCGGCAAGATCACTCGGATTCGCGCGCGCGGATGCGCGGTCAGACTGCGCACCATCAACCTCAGGCTGGCACTCTGCCGGCTACGGTTCACATACAGACGCTGGGTGTGTTGCGGCGTCTGCATGGAGATCCAGGCATCGGGACGGCGCACCTGCGGCCCTGAAGAGGCCTTCCACCGACCTGCACCGGCCGAGTGCGGGACATACACCTCGCGAACACCCGATACAAACACGGGATTACGCCCCACAGGTCCCCGGATGCGGTGGCCATCCAGAGGAGACCATCCGGTCACGGGTCGCCCCAGATGGTCGTGTACAACGGCGTGTGGAGCATCCAGGGTGATCTCTGTTGGTTCATCGGCCCAGAGGACCGCCACCCGGGCGCCAGCGGCGCGCTCGAACAGATGACAACGGACACCAGCGGGTGTATGCGCCCGGCCCAGATATCGGCTGTCGGTCAGCCAACGGGTCAACACCCGATAGGCCTGCCAGGCCGGTTTCAGTGAGCCGTCTGTGCGTACCAAGCCATATCCCGGCCCGCCCCAGTCCTTGACGGAAAACCAGTACGCGCGCGTGACGCCCAGTGTATGGAGAGTGCGTGCTGTTACCAGACACTGAGTCAGCAATCGCGCCTGTATCGCCTCCGTGATGGAAGCATCCCCTGTCGACCATCCCAGTTCTGTCAGCCAGATCGGCTTGTGCGTGTCTCCATAACGGTTCATGAGATGCCGCAGAGCGGTGAGCTGCTCGATGAACCATGCATCGTCGAACCGCTCGCCCCACTGATACGGATGCACGGACATCACATCGTACACATCCTGAATGCCGTAGGCATACAGTTCATCGATGTAACGCAACGCCACTCCGGCGGTGCCGCCGAACACCACCCGGATTGACGGGTCGGCGCGCCGTGCGCCTGCCGCCCCCGCTCGCAGCAGATCCGCATACTGAGACACTGAGCCTTTGAAGAAGGCATCGTCGTTGGGTTCGTTCCAGATCTCCACCTGCCGGATGCGGCGGCGGTAACGGGAAACGAACGCCTCGGCGAACCGGGCATAATCCAGCGTTTCGCGGGGAGGCGCGTTATGCACGCCGGGCACCGATGTGGCCCAAAGCGGACTGTACGACAGGATCGGCAACGGATCGATGGACAGCCGCTCATACAGCTCCATCTCCTCATCGGCGGCTTGCCAGCGCCATTCCCCGGGCTGAGGCTGGATACCGGGCCAGTCGCCCAGCTGCGTCGCGCCGCCACCGCAGCGGATGGTGGAGACGCCCAAGCGCTCCACACCGGCCCATGGACAGACCACACCGAAGAAACGATCGCTCATCCCGACGCCGCCGCGCCGCGCAGTTCCCGCGTAAGTGTGATGCAGGTCACCTCCGGACGACAGTTGAACCGCAGCCAGATGGGACCTCGGCCCACAGTACCGACTCCTCGGCTGATATAGTGCAGCGTGTTCGGGTGGGGCCGACCGGTAATCTGATGCAGAGTGCAATCGTCCAGCAGACCATACGCCACCGCACGGCCAATACGGGTGTGGTTAATCGGTGCGCCAATCCAGGGGAACCGCACCTGCCCGCCGTGTGTATGCCCGCTGAGGATCAGATGGAACGACTCCGTACCCGATCGTTGGAGGATATCCGGTGAGTGCGCCAGCAGGATCCGGAATGCATTATCGGCTGCCGGCAGCACCCGGTCCAACCGGTCCCGTTCGTCCTTGGGATCGTCCACACCCGCGATGTACAGCGATTCGCCCACGGGCGCAGACGTGTTGTTCAGCATCTGGATACCCAGCGTCTGTAACGCCCTGGTGGTGGCTTCCAGGCTGGACGGGTGCTTATGCTCGGCATTGCCCGGGCACGCAAACCCGCCCATCCGGGGGGCGAACCGTCCCAGCAACGTCTGCACGGCGCCCAGCCCGTCGGGCGAGTTGGTCAGGTCTCCGGTCAGCAGAAGCAGGTCATGTTCCCAGTCGCCCACCAGCCTGAGCAGCCGGCGCTCCAACGGGCCGATCCTTGCGGTATGCGTATCGGTTATCTGCAGGATGCGCATTCCATCGAGCTCAGGGAGCAGTGAGGGATGCCGAAGCGTCAGGTCGACGCGCTGTAACCAGCGTGGTTCCACCCCTATCGACCATGCCAGGGCGGCCCCCATCAAGCCAAGTACGGTTTCGGTTATCATCGGCGGAGCACCATTATGACGCTGACCCCGAACGGCAGACGCATGCGATGCAACAGCCTGATTTCCAGCTGTTGAACTCCGATCAGCAAGCGGTTCATCCAGCGGGGTATGCGCGGGATTTGAGCCACCGGGGCGTGCCCGTCCAGCAGCCTACGGGCGCACAACCGAGCCAGAGCGGCTGCCGGGAACAACAGACCCACCATGTAGCTGCACCACAGCACTTGAAAACCGGCGGTTTCGGCCTTTTCGCGCAGCTCGTGCAAGCGGTAACGGCGATGATGCATCAACGCCACGTCATGCCGTCCCCACAGCATGCGGAACGCCGGTACGGTAACCACCGCCACTCCCCCGGGGCGCAACACACGCCGAAACTCCCTCAGCGCGGCGTTGTCATCCGGCAGATGCTCCAGCAGGTCGGTCGCGACGATCGCATCGACACATTCGGAACGGAGCGGCAACTGCTGAGCCGGACAGCAAAGCAGATGCGTCAATCCTCGCCGCCGGCTCAGCTGCAGCGCGATCGGGGAGATATCCGCACCGATCACCCGGCCAAATGACTGCAGGGCGACCGCATTGGCGCCCGTACCGCAGCCGACATCCAGAAGGGTGGCGTTCAAAGGAAGGGACGCGGCTTTCAGCCGGTCGACAATCAGGGCGCGGCGGCTGACGAACCACCAGTAGTGGTCCTCCAGCGTATACATCCGCTCATACTCAGCCGGGTTCATGGGCCGGTGTGCGCAGCATCCGATGCCTCCAGACGATGCGCGGAATGTCACGCAACATACGCATCCCATCGCGCAGCAACGAGACACGGGACCCTTCGACATGCCTCCAATGAACCGGCAGCTCGCGAATGGTCAACCCCAGTCGGCGCGCGACGTGGATGGCTTCGATATCCAATGAAAACCCGTCTTCCCTGCAGGGAGTGAACACCTGCTGAACAGCCGCCGCGGTTAGCATCTTGAACCCGCATTGCGTGTCATGGATCCCCGGAGCGGCCAGAAGCTGTACCACCAGGTTGAACGACCTCCCGGCCAACTCACGATACCAGGGCTGACGCACCTCCAGCACGGCGCCTCGACAGGCGCGCGAACCGATCGCCATGTCCGCCCCGGCGCGGATCGCCTCCAGCAGCGGCCAGGTCTCCTCCAGGGGGGTCGCCAGGTCGGCATCCATGAACAACACCACATCCCGGGTGGCTGCCAACATGCCGGTACGCACCGCATAGCCTTTACCGCGGTTGGGTCCGTAGGAGATCAGGCGGACCTCGGGATGCTCATCCGCGAAGGCGGTCACCAACGAAGCGGTGGCATCCGTCGATCCGTCATCCACCACGATCAGTTCCCAGTCATCACAGATAGCGCTGTAGTATTGGTAGATGACAGGCAGCGTGCCCGCGAGTCGGGTCTGCTCGTTATATGCGGGTACGATGACGCTGAGTGAGGGTGGAGACACGTGGATGGAGTCGGACACCGGTTTCTGACCTCGCTGCGCGTACAGACGCGCTGGGCTCATTGTACCGTGAGTCGAACATCAGACGCCAACAACCGGCGAGACGACCGCCGGAGCCGTTCGCAGATCAGCGCGCGACGCCACGTCTGGAACGGAACCGTTGCGCCATGGCGCCCAACGAAGCGATCAGCGCCTCCGATTCACGAGCGCCCAAGCGATGATCGGGATGGTACGGTGGATCGGGGTCGGCCACCACATGCGTATCCACCATCTCATTCCAGCTGTAAAAACCGAATCCGTCCGCAAGGCGCAACGCCGGGTCCGTCAGCAACCGGTCCATGTCGGCTTGACTGCGGCTTCCGGTCAACAGCTGCGAACCCCATTGATGGTATGTGCGATAGGTCAAGATGATCTTCTGACCGGTGCGCCTGCGGTGATTGCGCAATGCGCGCTCCTCCGCAGGCGTCAACGCATCGGTGGCGCGCAGCATCAGGATATCCGCATGGTCTGCCGATGACGGATTGGCGCCGTTGACCACCCGGTAAGAGACCGCGTGGGGATGAGCGGCCCCAAACTGATAGGGTAACTCCGTAGCGATGACCAGATCCGGATACCGCGCCTTCAGTTGCCGGCTGATCTCTGCTAGACATGTATCCGACACCTGTGAGCGGAACTCCACATGGTCCTCCACGGCTTGCGGATGCCGGGCTTTACCTTCACAATGCGCCTGCAGCTCGAACAGCCTCCGGTCACACAGGTCGATCTGTTCGAAGCCCGTCAGTCGCGTACGCCATACCCGATTCAGCAGGCCGATCTCGTTTCCATACCGCGCCCGCAGCCAGAGTCGGAACAATAGTTGCGTGGCCATGTCACAACTACCCGCCCATTCCAGTTCCACCGTGGGTGCGACAACGGGACACGGCTTGCCGTTCCACAACACGCGCAGCAAGGCACCCTCGTGCAGGTAGCGCTCGATGTATTGCACACAGTATTGAACACCCGCCTGGATGAGCGCCGGATCGTATGGCTTGGTTCGGTTCATCGCCCCGTCGGGTCCGATACCGGGTGTCAACTCGACACCGTACATCCGCCGGATCAGATCACGCCTATACGGACTGTCGCCAATATCCAGCCACACCTTGGAACTCAGCCAGGGCAGTATCTGCATACCCGCCTGTTTCGCCAGTCGATGCCCCCGGTCCAGCAGCTTCCAGTCACCATCGATCATCTGCGACCATTGGCTGTCCAAATAGATGGTGTTAAACCCCATCTGCTTCAGTCGCGCCAGGTCGTCCAGGATGCGCTGATCCGAACTGCGCCACGGTTCCCACCAGTGGGTGAAGAAGTACACCCCGACAGAGGGTTGTCCATCGGCGAGAAACAACCCGAATGCTCGCTGCGTCTGTGCGCTCATGTGGGCTCCTCCACATCCGGCTCCCGGTCAGAACATGATCGATGTCAGCGATCCGCCGGCGTCAATATCCACAACGCCGCACCATGCGCAGGCAGCTGTTCCGTGAAAACGCCGGCACGCACGCCCAGATCCCGCTGACGCCACGCGTCAAAAACCCGATGGGATCCCGTGAGTCCCAGCTGACTGCCCCGAACGCTCACCCGTCGTGCGTAGCGATCCTTGTTGAACAGCGCCAGCGCGAGGGAGCCGTTGGAGAGCGGCCGCACCCACGCTTCAAACTGGCGATCTCCTGCCGCTCTGCGACAGGGATAACCGGATGAATCCTGGTTCACCGACAGCACCGTTTCGTTGCACAGCAGATTCAGCGTCCAGTCATCCAGTTGGTCCAGGTCGCATCCGATCAGCAGCGGGGCGGCCAGCATGGACCACATAGTGATGTGAGTGAGCTGCTCGGAGCGGGTCAGCCGGGTGGGACGTACGCTCGGCCCCCAACCCACCTTGCCGACGATCAGCATGTCCGGATCATTCCAGCCACCCGGCTGCCCCCACGAAGCGATCTCGGTCTGTTTGAAACCGATGGAGCTCAGGCTGCCCCAGGAGTCGGTGATGTCACCTGTTGTCCGCCACAGGTTACCCCCTACCGACCGGCCCCATTTCCAGACATCTCCCATGCCGTATTGACACAGGCTGTGTACGATGTCACGCGGTTGCTTGGCCAACGCATAGGATAACCGCTGATACGGCAGCGTCAGTCGCCGCAGTCCCTCACCGGTTGCCACTTCGCCATAAGAGCACCAGTCATATTTGATATAGTCCACACCCCAGCCGGCCCAGCGTTCGGCGTCAGCCCGTTCGTACTGCCAGCTGCCTTCATAACCGCCGCAGGTCTTCGGCCCCGGTGACGAGTAGATGCCATACAGCAGGCCGCGCGCGTGGATTGCGTCGCCCAGCGCCTTCATCGACCCGAAGCGTGCATTGCCATCCAGCTCACCATCCGCGCCCCGGGTGGCTTGCCAGCAGTCGTCCACGTTGATGTATCGATATCCATAGTCCGCCAGACCGGTGCGTACCATGGCGTCTGCCGCGGCGATCACCTTTTCCGCCGTGACTGCACCCGCCCACACATTCCAGGAGTTCCAGCCCATTGGCGGCGTCTGGCACAGCGCGCCGGGCTCGATCACCAGCGTGAGCCTTCGCGTATGCGTTCCGTACCGGTTCCGCACCGTGATGGACACCGGCCAACGGCCTGCTGACTGAACGCGTCCGGTGAGCGCACCGAGGTTGGGATCGATGCGCAGTCCTTCCGGCAAGCCGGTAACACGCCACTGTAACGGGCGTTCTCCCACCACGGGAATGCGATAGAGCACGGGCCGTCTCGGGCTGGCTCCCCAGACAGCCGGTCCCATAATCCGCGGCGCCGGTCCCGCGTATCGGCGTGCGATCCGGATTGGCGCCGGGTCGATCCCGCCGATCGCCGCAGGCAATCCCTCCCGCAAGGCGGTCAAGGTGATCACCGGGTTCAGCCAGTTGGCGTGGTCACAATCGATGCCGTTGCCGCCGTCGGTCACCACAAACTCCGCGATACGGATACCGCGCAGATCGGCAGTGATCGGTATCGCCAGTTTTCCCCGTCGGACGATCGGCGTTTGGGCCAGCAATCGGCCGTCACCATACACCGCAAACTGCACGCTGCCTGCATCACCGGTCTCGTCATCCACACCGCATGAAGCCGTGAACCGCTCGGCGATGCCATCCAGTCGAACGGTGAACGTGCTTTCAGCGTGCGTACCGAGACCAAGCGAGTACTCCACGCCGCCGACACGCAACGGGTTGTTCTCCACCGAGCGATTGCGGTGCGGACTGCCCCATTGCTGGCTGAGCATCGACAGGTCGAGATCCTGCAAGGGGACCTGCGGTGCAGACCGAACCGCGGCAGACAGCAGACACAGCACACAGAACCATAGGGAACGCATGACGAACCTCCGTTGGGGTCTTCGTGACAGCCCTGACATGACACGATGGCTCACGCCACCAGCAGCCTGCATCAGGTACAGTGCTTCCGGATGCCGCGATGCTGTCGGCGCACAGCCGTCCCCATCTACGGCATGCTGTTACGGAATCCCTTCAGGAGTATGAAATGCGCACCTATTTGATAACGGTAGCGGCCGGCAAGCGGTTGATCGGGCTGGGCCTGGCTGCAGACCCGGAGGTTCAGGAAGCCGCACGAACCCGCACGCTAGTGATCATCGCGGGCACCACTAACCGATACGTCGCCGAAGCCTTACGTGATACGTGGAGTGACGCCAAGATGGCGCTCCCACCGGTGTTCACGCGCGGTATGACCATCCCGCCCGGCGCGCATCCCGCGGCCGGTGGGCCTGCCCGTGATGTGATCATCAGCCAGGGTGTCTGGCGCACCGATGCCACGATTTTCGATGTCGCCGACTCGCTGCAGGAGGGCGATCTGGTGCTCAAGGGAGCCAATGCGCTGGATCTGGAGCGCCGCCGTGCAGCCGTATTGATAGGCGACCATCGCTCCGGAACGGCCGGTGCGACGGCACCGCTCGTGTCAGGACGTCGGATACGGCTGATCTGTCCAGTCGGTGTGGAGAAGCGGGTACCCGGCGACCTGGCGAACTTGGCGGAATGTCTGAACGCGCCCGGATCTCAGGGACCACGACTGATGGTGCTGCCTGGCCGGGCCTATACAGAACTCGACGCGTTGCAGGCGTTGTGCGGCGTGACTGCGACATTGGTGGCAGCGGGAGGCGTGCTGGGCGCCGAGGGCAGCAGCTGGATCGGTGTGGATGGAAGTCCCGAGCAGCTTCAGGCTGCCGACCGGCTGATCCGATCGGTTCAGTCAGAGCCGGCATACGCCTGACGCACAGCGACCACCCATACGAACAGGCCGTCCGTATCACGTAGATCGGACGGCCTGTTGCGGATGGACGATGGGATCAGGCGGTTGCCACCGTCTCAGGCAACACGTCGGAAGCGGCGTCCTCGGTGTGCATCGAGAGAGCTTGCGCCTTCATCGCGATTGTCTCATGGCATCCCGGTACGCTGAGAATATCGCATTCGCTGCCCAGAATGAACGGGTGACCGGCGAGCTGCATCTGCTCCACCAGCTGCTGGCCCTGATCGATCACCTCGGCAACGCTGATCAGGTCATCGGAGTAGAACCGCTTGGACGGCAGGTTGCCATACAGCACGATGTGTTTGGGCACGATCGCCGCGTCTTCCCACAACACCCGGGAGCTGCCGAGGCTCAGGATGACCGGATCCAGCCGGCAGAACTCGGCCAGCATCTGGTCGGTCAACTCGCCGCAGCAGTGGAATACCAGATCGACATTATGCGTGGCCATCTCCTGCTTCAGCCGCAGGTTGGGCTGCATGACGTAGCGCTCGAAGATATCGGCGCCAGCTTCGATCTGCTTGGGTGACAGGTAGACTTTATTGGCCGCCGGTTCGGCCACGAAGATGGCGCGTGCACCGGCATCGATTTGCGCGCGCATGCTCATCAGGATAATTCGCATGCTGAGCTCCAACGCGCGCTCCACCAGGGCGATCTCGTCATCGTCTTCAGCGGTCAACCCCGAACCGGCCAGTGCGATCGGGGTGATCGGATCGCTGATCAGCTTGGTCATCATCGAGAACGGACCGATCACCATACCCAGCGGCAGCAGATCGGTCTCCTCTGTGATGTACCGCACGGAGTCGATATGCGCCTGCAGGGCGGGGATCTTGGGCGCGTTCAGTTGCGCATCTACCCGGGCGAACACATCATCATCTATGGCGTCAAAATGGAATTTAGCCCATTGATCCTGCGGTACACCCAACATGTGCAGCAACTGGTGCTTTTCCAGCTCCAGATCCATGTGCGGAAACGCCAACGGGGTGTGGTATCGGCGAGCGGTCTGCTCCAATACCTGACCTAAACGGCGGCCGTCGGTGAGAACAGCCAGATGGTCGGGTTGTTCATGCAGCACCAGATCGGTACCGATCGGCATACGTAATCCGGATTCTGCCAGTTGCAGATAGTACTCGCGGTTCATCTATGTTCCTCCCCGGGGTCGCCCCCCGATCGCTTGCGTGGTGTTCGCTGTCTGTCCTCAGTCTAGCCCCGGCAGTTCGCAGGTTCTGGTAATTTGGTGCTTCAAACTGGTAAATTCATGCGATCTACAGCAATCCGTCATCCTGCAGATACCAATGATTGGATACCCTTCTGCTCCGGGAGGATTCCCGAACGAAACACGTTTTTCCAACATGTACAGGCAGCGTGTTTCCACCGTGTTGTTGTGGTATAGCATAGCCAATGCCCCATTGGGGGCCGGGGGGAGATCGCAGATGATACGATTGGGTGGGCCGTTGTTCAGCAATCCAGAGGGACCGGAGCTATGGGCGCTGGCCATCCGGCAAGCCGGATACCGTGCGGCGTTTTGCCCTGTCGGACTGGATGCTTCAGATGCCGAAATCCACGCCTATGAGCAGGCCGCTCGGAAGCATGACATCGTGATCGCGGAAGTGGGGGCCTGGAGCAATACCGCGAGCACGGACCCGACGGTATCGGAAGCCGCGATAGCCCATTGCCAGCGCAGCCTGGCGCTGGCTGACGCCATCGGCGCGCGTTGCTGCGTCAATATCGCTGGATCACGCAATACATCCAGCTGGCATGGCCCCCATCCCGACGACCTGACCGACGCGGGTTTCGACGGGGTGGTGGAACTGGTCCGCCGGATCATCGACGCCGTCAAGCCTGTCCGATCCTGTTACACGCTGGAAACGATGCCTTGGCTGTTTCCGGACTCCACGGACAGCTACTTACGATTGATCCAGGCCGTCGACAGGCCGCATTTCGCGGTGCATTTCGACCCCGTCAACCTGGTGAGCAGCCCGCAACGCTTTTTCGGCAACGGCGCCATGATCCGTGACTTCATCGAACGGCTGGGGCCGTACATCAAGTCCTGTCATGCAAAGGACATTACGCTGCGTGAACACCTGACGGTGCATTTGGATGAAGTGCGGCCGGGGTTGGGTGGATTGGACTATAGGGCATTCCTGAGCGGTCTGGCCGCCTTGGATGGGGACATTCCGCTCATGCTGGAGCACTTGCCTGATGAAGCCGAATACAACGCAGCCGCCGCTCACATCCGGACGGTAGCCTCCGAGGTCGGAGTGACGTTATGAACCGCTACGCCGTCTGTATTCCCGATCGCGGGCAGGCCGAACTCCGTGCCGTTCCGGAGCCCCCGCCGCTCGGTGACGGTGAAATCCACGGGACCACACTCTGCTCGCTGATCAGCGCCGGTACCGAACTGGGCTGGGCGTTCGATGGCCCCAACACGCCCAACTGGCCCGGTTACGCCGCCGTGTTTCGCGTGGAGGAAGCGGGATCGAGTGTCACCGATGCCCCTGCAGGGCAACTGAGATTTTGCATGGGCCCCCATCGCAGCTATCAGCAAGTGGCCGTGCAAGAGTCGCTTCCGGTGAATGAAGCACTGCCTGCCTGGATAGCCGTATTGACCCGGCTGTTGGGCGTCAGTATGACCACGCTGATGACCACCACCGCACGTCCCGGGGATCTGGTGTTGGTCACCGGAGGCGGGCCGGTGGGCTATCTGGGTGCGCTGCTGTTCGCGTCCTGCGGATACGAGACGCACCTGGTGGAACCCGATGACGCACGCCGCGATCTGTTGCATACCCTCTGTGATCTGCCGCTGCATGCGCATGCACCGCTGGAAGATCTGGATCTGGCGGGGCGCGCGGGATTGGTGTTGGAGTGCTCCGGCCATGAACAGGCGGTGCTGGATGCCTGCCGGATGATCCGCCCGCGGGGCGAGGTGGTTCTGGTGGGCGTTCCCTGGCGCAGGCACATCGATACGCCCGTACATGCCCTGTTGGATCTGGTGTTCCATCGGTATGCCGTGATACGCAGCGGTTGGGAATGGGAGCTTCCTCATTTCCCCGGGCATTTCCAACCTCACTCCATCTGGACCGGGCTGTGCACCGCGCTCCGCTGGCTGGAGTCGGGGCGGATCCGGCCGGGCAACTGCGTCACACGCGTGTCTCCCGCTGATCCGCAAACGGTCTATACGGCGCTGCTGTCACGCCGCATGGACGGTCTGTGTACCGTGTTCGACTGGACTCAGATCGGGTGAAACGCGACATCGAAAGGCCGTCGACCACCCCCGCAGGGTGGTATGTTATGTTGGTATCTGACTAATTCGCGCGACTGGGGTGTTCTTCATGCGTTTCTCGGATGGATTTATCTGGGGCGCCGCTGTGGCGGCGTACCAGGTGGAAGGCGGTGCGTCGGCGGATGGCCGCGCGCCGTCTGTATGGGATACATTTTGCAGAAAACCGGGCGCCGTGACCGGCGGCGCTACGGGAGACACGGCGTGTGATTTCTACCACCGGTGGAATGATGATATCGCGCTGATGAAGCAGCTGGGACTGCAGGCGTTTCGCTACTCCATCTCCTGGCCGAGGGTGATGCCCTCCGGAGTGGATCGCGAGAATCCCGCCGGTATGGATTTCTATGATCGCCTGACCGATACGCTTTGTGAGGCGGATATCGAGCCTTGGGTTACGCTGTTCCATTGGGACCTGCCACAGGTGATCCAGGACCGCGGCGGCTGGAACAATCCCGACATCAGCGACTGGTTTGCGGATTACGCAGCGCGCATGGTCTACCGTTTGGGCGACCGCGTGCGCCACTGGATCACCGTCAACGAACCGGTCTGCTTCATCGGTGCAGAGCTGCACACGGGCGGATTCGCGCCGGGGTTGCGTCTGCCCTGGGCCGACGTGCTGCAGGCAGGACACCACATGCTGCTGGCGCACGGTAAAGCGATTCAGGCCATCCGCGGACATGCGCCCCGGCCGCAATATTGCGGATGGACGCTGTGCGGACGTAACGTCATTCCCGCCTCGGACCGCCCGGAGGATATCGACGCCGCGCGCACGGTGGCGTTCCGCATCCAGGGAGAGGACCTGGAAGCCTACAGCTGGTGGGCCGATCCCGCCGTGTTGGGTCACTATCCGGAGGACGGATTGCGACAGCACGCCAACGCCATGCCTGCCGTCACGGACGAGGATATGGCGATCATCCAGACTCCCATGGACTTTTTCGGCATGAATCTGTACACCGCATCGCTGGTACGACAGGGGGCGGACGGACAGCCCGAAGTGGTTCCTTGGCCCGACGGCATGCCGTTGACCCACATGGACTGGCCGATCACCCCCGACGCGCTGTACTGGATGCCCAAACTGCTGCACGAGCGGTATGGCCTGCCGATTGTGGTGCTGGAGAACGGTATGGCCAACATCGACTTTGTGTGTGACGGCCAGGTTGCAGACCCGCAGCGGATCGCATACACGCGGGATTATCTGCGCGCGCTCCATCGGGCCATCGCGGACGGCACACCCGTTCAGGGATATTTCCATTGGAGTCTGATGGACAACTTCGAATGGGCGCTGGCCTATACCCGCCGGTTCGGCCTGATCCATGTGGACTACCAGACACAAACCCGCACGATCAAACAGTCGGGGCACTGGTACGCCCGCGTGATCCAGAGCCACGGGGAAACACTATGGGGAGAGGGCCGATGACCGATACGCTGACCGTTCGTGAACGCTTCAACCGCGTGATGCGCTTTCAACCGGTGGATCGTCTGCCGATTATCGAATGGGCGCCGTTCTGGGATCAGACGCTGATCCGCTGGGAGCAGGAAGGACTGGATATCCACCGGCCCTTCTCCATACCGGCTTTTCTGCAGATACAGGAAGACTTGGGACTGGATCCCTTTGCGGCGCTGTACACCTCGGTGCGTAAGCCCGGTATGCCCGCGGCCGCGTCGCACGGAGCCGGCATCGTGCAGGAGCATGGCTGGACTGCGCTGCGTGAGTGGCTGTTTCCGGAACCCGAGGCCAGTTTCGATATGGAATGGGCGCGCCATCTGGCTGCGCGACAGGCTCGCGGTGAACTGGTCGTCTGGATGGTGTTCGAGGGGTTCTTCTGGTTTCCGCGCACGCTGTTTGGCATCGAAGATCACCTGATGGCGTTCTACGACGAGCCCGACCTGATGCATAAAATGAACCAGGCGCTGGTCGAATGGCAGCAGCGTGTGCTCGAGGTGCTCTGCGAGGTTGTCACACCGGACATCATGACCTTCGCCGAGGATATGTCCTACAACCATGGTCCCATGCTCAGCCGGTCCATGTACGACACCTTCATGCACCCCTACTACCGCCAGATTGTGCCGTTGTTGCGGCAAAGGAACATCCTGGTGTTTGCCGACTCCGATGGCGATGTAACCCACCCGATCGAATGGTTCAAATCTTCCGGTCTGCAAGGTATTCTGCCCCTCGAGCGAATGGCCGGAGTGGACGTACAGAAGATCCGGGCGGATCATCCCGAGTGGCTGATGCTGGGCGCATTTGACAAGACCGTGATGCACAAGGGCGAAGCGGCCATACGGGCGGAGTTCGAGCGGCTGTTACCGGTCATGCGGAGCGGCGGGTTCGCACCGGGCTGCGATCATCAGACACCGCCGGGTGTTTCGCTGAACGACTATCGCCTGTATCTCCAGCTGTTCCGGGAATATGCCGGTTTCGCGGCGCAATAGCGGAATTACCGCCTTTCGCAGGCCCAAAACCCCTGCGGTATTGGGTACAGTATGACTCGGGAGACTCGTACCATAACGGAGTTGCGGAGCATGAACGGCTGATGATTACAGATGCAACCAACATCCTGCCGGTGTTACCTACGCCGGCGGTGCTGTTTCCCGGCATGCCCATGCCGTTGAATATTCAGGATCCTTCGCATCATCTGCTCATCCGTGACGTGATCGACAGTTCTCATGAGCTGGGGGTTATACTGGATAGATGCCCTAGGCAGGGGGCCAAGCAATCGATGGCTCGCATGGGCACCGTTGCCCGGATTACCGGTCTGCAAAACAACGAAGACGGCTCGATTGACCTGTGGGTGCGTGGTTTCCGCCGTTTTCAGATGCTGGAGCTGACCACCGTCAGCCCGTATCCCAAGGCGTCTGTCTTGTACTTACCCGATGCGGATACGCAGATCGAGCGGGAAGACATCGAACTGGTTCGTCGCGCGGCCGCCCGGCTGGTGCGCTATCTGGAAGTGATGAACATCGCCGAGCCGCAAGCCGCATTGCAGCAGTTGCCGCATAACGCGCAGGCGCTGGCCAACATGCTGGCCACCTTGGTACAGGCTCGGCTGGCGGACAAACAGCGCCTGCTGGAGTGCAACTCCATCACCGAGCGACTGCATCTGGGGATGTCCATGCTCGATCAGGAACTCCGACGTCTGCAATGCAACCACCCCATTCCATCGGGTCCATTGATGCCAATGCCGCCGTTCCTGTCACACGGCGACCTTTCGAGCAGCAACTGAAGGGCTTCAGTCGACCAGGATCTCCACATTCGCCCGGGGCACCGTGACTTCGGAACCGTCATCCAACCGGGCTTGCAGTACACGCACTTCGGCGCCGGACCCGATCTCCACCAACTCGGCCGGCAGGGCGGTAACGGTGGCCAAGCGCCCGAACAACGGCTCGCGGATCAACCGCACGGACGCACCCACCCGCAACACCTGAGCCTCTGTGGCGTCCGGTGTACTCATCACCGGTTCGTCCGGCCGCGGAACCACCAGCTCCGGGCGGATAACACCCGCGCGGATCTGGGTCGCGCCGTTGATCGACGCCATCAATCCGTCCAGCGAGCGCAGCAGCGCGTGCGTACGCTGAGCCATGTTGACCTGGCCGAAGCCTTCGGTCAGGATCAATGTCAAGGGAATGTCCTCGGTACCCGTAATCGCCACGCCGATATCGAAGCCCAGGAAGTCGGTCAGATCGGTGTCACGAATGCCGCCCGCCACCAAACCGACGATCCCCAGTTCGGCGGCACGGGTCAACGCGTCCGCCTCGATCAGCGACCCGCCGACTACCACGCACCCGTGCATCGACTCGTCGAGGTTGGCAGCCCGCAACGGTTCGTCGGGTCCACCCGGCAGCACGCGCAACACCCCCTGACGTTCACCGCCGACCCCGAAGATACCCTGTATCAGCGCGCCATGCGTCTCGACAACCACACCCTCTTCCGGTATCACCGCGGCCACTCGGCCGCTGATATAGGCATGAACCTCAAGCGGCCGGGGATGTTCCCGAACCCCCAGCGTACCGGTGGTGGGTGAGTACAGCTCCACTTTACCGTCCACCGGGCTTTTCACCTCGGTTTTGAACAGCCCGAACAGCCCTTTGGAAAATGCCAGCACCTGGCCTTTCGTTACGGGGTCGCCCACTTGAACCGTCAGGTGTTTGGGTACATCCTCGGGTTCCTGCCCCAGGATCTCCGCAACCCTAACCGTCTGCATAATCCCGGGGATGAGCGCCCGCGCAACGGCGGTGTCGGGCTGGACCACATCCCCCTCGGAGACCAGCACTTCGCCTTTCATCGGAAGCCGGCGCTCCCGTCGGACCACCGACGAAGCGCTGACGGTCAATCCCGGCGTGTAGGCTGTTCCCATGCGACTGTCACCTCCGAGCGATCGGTTGTATTGCAGACACCTTACTGTACCAATTCGGCGCGGAATCCCCAGGGATGTCCGCTGACGGTCCGCACATGCACTAACTGGCCGATCAGTGAGTCAGCACCCGTGAAGTTCACCGTTTTGAACTGACGGGTGAAACCCGTAAGCTGCCCCGGTTGCCGGCCGGACGGTCCGTCCACCAGCACCTCATATACACGACCCACTTGAGCCATGTTGATCTCCAACGTGATGCGGTTCTGCAGAGCGATCAACCGGCTTAGCCGCTCGCGCTTCATATCGCGCGGTATCTGATCGGTCTGCTCGGCGGCGCGCGTACCGGGTCGCGGGCTGTAGGCAAACATGAACGCACTGTCAAACCGGACATGCTCCACATACCGCAGCGTGTTTTCGAACTGTTCGTCGGTCTCGCCCGGATGGCCGATCATCAGGTCGGTGGTAATCGCGATATCGGGCATGGCGGCGCGTAGTTTGCGAACGATCCGGTCGTACTGCTCCACCGTGTATCCGCGCTTCATGCTGCGCAGCAATGCATCATCCGCGGCCTGAAGCGGCAGATGCACCTGTTCGCACACCTGCGGCAGTGAAGCCATTGTATCGATCAGCTCATCGGTGAAGTGGATGGGGTAGGGAGCGGTGAACCGGATCCGCCAGATACCGGGAATGCGGGCTGTCTGACGGAGCAGTTCTGCGAAAGTGGTGCATTCCCCATCGGGTAGCCGCTTGCCGTAGGAGTTCACCGTCTGCCCCAGCAGAGTCACCTCGCGCGTACCCGCATCGGCCAGACGCCGGATCTCATCCAGAATGTCGTTCATAGGGCGGCTGCGTTCTCGACCGCGTGTCAGGGGCACCACACAAAACGTGCAGAACCGGTCGCAGCCATACATAACCGGCACGTGAGCGCGCAGTTGCGCCGGGCGGTCGGGTCGGCGCTCCGGCAGGTACTGCAACGCCTCGTCGGGTCGCCGGGGCAGATCGATATACGCGATACGCTTACGCTCCGCTTCGAACTGCTGCAGCACCTCGGGCAACCGATGCATCTGTGCAGTGCCCAGCACGAAATCCACCTGCGGGGCGCGGGCCAGTATGGCATCGGCGCGCACCTGCACCATGCATCCACAGACACCGATCACCCCGTCCGGGTGAGCGGCCTTCCAATGGCTCAGCTCTCCCAACAGGCTGTAGACCTTCTCTTCGGGCTTCTTCCGTACCGAACAGGTGTTCAGCAGCACCAACCGGGCGTCATCCAGTCGATCCGTGACCCGGTATCCGGCCTGCTCGGCCAGCAGACCCAGTTGCTCGGAGTCTTCCTCGTTCATCTGGCATCCCCAGGTGAAGATGCGCACGCCGGGGCGGGGATCAGCGCCGCTCATGCCTGCGCCTCCCGCCGAAGCAGCGTCAGAAACACCGGCGATCCGATGAGCGCGGTGATCACCCCGACCGGTATCTCCGACGGACGCGCCACGGTACGCGCCGCCGTATCGGCGAACACCATGAGCAGCGCGCCCAGCAACGCGGATGAGAGAACCAGCGAGCGGTTATCCGCTCCAAACAACCGTCGCGCCGCATGCGGCACGATCAGTCCCGCAAAACCGATGATCCCGCTCACCGAAACGGCCGCAGCCGTGCAGAGTGTGGCCAGCGCGATAGCCGCCCACTTCACGCGTTCCACCGGAATGCCCAGTCTGCGGGCGCTCTCTTCCCCCAGCGCGAACGTATTGAGCGCATAGGCCACCATGCGCAGCCCGATCAAAGCGGCAATCACCAACGGGATCAGCAGCCGCACACGCGCCCAGTCGGCGTCACCAAAACTGCCCATCAACCAGAACAGCACCCGCGACAAGTCCGATCCGGCGAAGGTCATCATCAGCGTCACCACAGACCACAGGAAACTGCTGATCACGATACCGCCCAACAGAAACACCGTCACACGCAGCCGGTTGTCACGACGCGCCACAGCCATCACAATCAACGTGGCGATGAGACCGCATCCGAACGCCGCGGCCGGTACTCCATATCCACCCAGCCAGGCCTCCCGATGCGCCAGCACCATGCCGGCGGCGCCCACCGCCGCACCCGATGAGACGCCCACCGTGTAGGGGTCGGCCAGGTCGTTTCGCAAGAGGCCCTGAAACGATGCGCCGGCGGCGGCCAGCAGAATACCCACCATGGCCGCCAGGATCACACGAGGAAGGCGCAGCTGGGAGAGGATCATCAGGTCCGGACCGCCTTCGGATTGACCGGTGAAAACCTGCCAGACCCGAGCCGGCGCATACGTTTCGGATCCCAGACACAAACCGGCAACAAGCGCAAGACACAATAACAGCAGTGTCACGCCCAAACGGACGGGTCGATTCACCGGGCGGCTCCCAGCGTATATTTCCGCACCAACGCCAGTCCATCCAGCAGACGCGGCGTGGCCCGCACGAACAGCTCGGCCGGGACTTTGTAGACACGTCCGTTTCGCACGGCGGGCAGCTTACCCAATACAGGATGCTTGGTCAGCAGACGAAGGTCGGCCTGCGGATCGGTAACCAACAACACGTCCGGTTGGGCGCGCAGCAACGCTTCGGTGGAAAACTGGAAGAAGTTCTCTCCGGAAGCGGCCGCGTTGGTCGCACCGGCAAGGGTAATCATCTCATCGACAAACGTCAGACGTCCAGCCGCCCAAAGCGGAAGCGGAGAGAGCGCCAACACACACAATACACGCACTGCCCGCTTGGGTGACGGGCGCTCGGCAGCAAACCGGCGCTCCCATCGCTCACCGGCGGCATCGCACCCGACAGCGCGTCCCAACAGCTTCAGTGTGGCGCCGGTTTCCCGCAGGGTACGCGGTCGGATAGTGAACACGCGCAGCTTCACCCGTTCGAGTGCGGCGATGCGGTTCGCGCTGAGAAACTCATCCGCAACGATCAGATCGGGACGCAGCCGTAACAGCTGCTCGGGGTTCAAGTTCATGTCGCCGATGCGCGGAAGCCGTTTGACCGCCTGCGGTGGATAGTCACAGTTGGTGGTGACCGCCACCACGCGCGGCCCCGCGCCCAGTGCAAACAGCGCCTCGGTGATCCCCGGTGCGGTGGGTACAATACGCCGCGGGGCGGCTGTGAACCGATGCGCAATACCTCGAGAGTCGGTGACGACGCGGGGATACTGGGCAGATGACATATACGGACGGGCTTCCCTTCGAGATCAGTTCAGCTGACAGGCGCTACTCGGACTCGTTGGCGGGTCTGCGTCGACCGCGCCATGGCATACCCAGCGACACGCCGTACATCGCCGCTCCGCGTGACGCCGCGAACGCACCGATCAGCGCCACGACCAGCAACAGTACTGTGCGTTTCACCACATCCAGCGCGATGAGGCCCAACTTGCCCAAGTCCTGCCCGGGCGACGGGATCGGGCGGTTCATCAGGCTCCAAGCCTCCCGCGCAGCGATCACCAATATGGCGATGCCCAGCAGGAACACCAGAGCGCCCAGAATGCGGCCGGTAAGTCCGTGTGTCACAAACGCGCCGCCTGTCGGAGTAGTCAGGATTGCAGTGTGATTGTACCGCATCTGCAAGGCGCCAAGGGGACGGAACAGCAGGCCGCCAGCTATTGGCTGACCGGATATACTGATGCCGGATGCTCGGATCTGACGCACCCGAAAGGTGATGTATGGACACACAGAACGGTGGATTTGCGGGCAACCAGCCAATACGCTGGATCCAACGTCACAAAAACTGGGGCAAGACTTTGCAGCGCCTGGAGACCGCCTGCCGTCAGAACTCGTTTACCGACCTGGAGTTGGCCGGACTGATCAAGATGTTCGAGTTTACGTTGGAACTGACATAGAGTACATTGAAGGACCTGATGTGGTACGAAGGTTTCCAAACGGGCACTCCCCGTGAGACGATCCGCCGCGCGTTCGAGGCAGGGATCCTGACCGAAGACGAGACGGAGACGTTGCTGACCGCTCTGACACGCCGCAATCTGCTCAGCCATACCTATAACCGCGAACAGGCCGAAGAGGCGCGAAACTTGATACAATCGCTGTACACCCCTCTGTTCCGCACGGTGAAATGCCCGCTTGCAAGAGAGACGGATATGAGGGACTGCGGCCTGAAACCAGCGCATCGGCAGTCCATTATCGACACGCTGGCCGCAAACGCCCATGTGGAGCGTGTCGTGCTGTTCGGTTCACGCGCCACCGGCGCTTATCACACCAGGTCCGATGTGGATCTCGCGCTCTTCGGCGATGCGATCTCACACGAGGACCTGGCAAAGCTGTCCGCTGCACTCGACGAACTGCCTATCCCTCAGCGGATTGACCTGCTGATTGCCAAGCGGCTTCAGAACACAGCCCTGAAACAGCACATCGCCACGCACGGCATCGAATGGTATCATCGCGCCCCTCGCCGGTGACACCACATCCCGTGTCCAACAACCCGCAGGAACGCGTCACGCCATGTCCCTGAACAACGGTCCATACGCCTATACTGTATGTGGACGCGGCATCGGGCGCACTGCCCGCAGGCCGCCGCCGGGCCTGACCACGAGATCTCCGGTGAGATACGGGTGCCAGATGCTGAACGCATTGTTGGGAGGGTCGTGTGATGTCATATAACCCCGAAATACATCACCGCCGTTCGATCCGGTTACAGGGGTACGACTACACCTGGGCTGGGGCGTATTTCGTGACCCTATGCACCCATGACCGGATGTGCATATTCGGGGAGGTGGTGGGTGATGACATGCGGTTGAATGATTGCGGTATTGTGGCGGAACGTTGTTGGCGCGCCATTCCAGACCATTTTCCCCACGTGCAATTAGATGCATTCGATATCATGCCCAATCACGTTCACGGGATTTTATGGATTGTAGATGCGAAGGGGGCGGATGCAGGGGATTTCGTAGGGGCGAATAATTATTCGCCCCTACAATCGCCCCTACAATCGCCCCTACGATTGTGCGGCACATCCAAAACCATCGGATCCGTCGTTCGTGGTTTCAAAATCGGTGTGACAACGTGGATGCGGAACAATCATTTTGACGGGCCCATCTGGCAACGCAATTATTACGAACACATCATCCGCGACGATGCATCCCTAGACCGCATTCGGGAATATATCGTAAACAACCCGGCACAATGGGCGTTGGACCAGGAAAACACGGATACGACGGACACGCGGTGCATCACGAATACGCACATGGACCCAACCATGGCCGTAGGGGCGAATAATCATTCGCCCCTACATTCGCCCCT
>CAZYPZ010000002.1:115637-226985 GCA_964650005.1 uncultured bacterium
TCTGCCGCATTCGGAAATACATCGATACAAACCCGGCACAATGGGCGTTGGACCATGAAAACCCAGATGCGATAGGCGCGCGGTGCATCACAAACACGCACATGGACCAACCGTAGAATGTAGGGGCGAATGATTATTCGCCCCTACCGTTGAACAACCCATCGAAAACCCGCATGCCATGGCAGCGTTGTCGGGATGTGGCAGACGCAATATGACGGTATGTTTAAGGAACATCACGACGTGCCCCTGCATCAATGTCCGGAGGTCTACGGCCTTGTGGCAAATAGACAATGAGCTGGTTAACGGGATATATCAATTTCGTGCAAACCATCTCAACAGGGTGTATGGCTTCTGTCGCTCTTCGCCGTTAAACTGAGGTTAACGAAACCATTCCCGTGTTCCGGGCCATCGAGGTGCGCTATGAACCGGTACCGCCCCTTGCGCATTATCGGCCTCCCGATGCTGAGCGTGACTTCGCTGCTGTTTACATTGACACACTCGGCGCGTCAGATGGCCGATACACCACTGGCGCGGAATCTGGCGCCTGCCGCACAGGTCACAGCGTCCAGCAGCTTTTCCGATGGATACCAGCCGCGTCATGTAACCGATGGGCAGATCCCGCACCCGTTAGCGATGGACGACATAGGTCGCGTTTGGGTGGTATCAGGTGCGCAGGCCGCGCAGGCGTGGATCCGTTTCGAGTGGGCGTATCCTGTACCCGTGCAGCAGATAGCCCTGTTCAACCGGAACGCTTGGAGTATGGACGAGTATTGGCGCCGTGTGATGCTGATAATCGACGATGAGACGCAACCCGCCGCGACGCTGACCCTGGAGTCCGGACATGGACCACAGTGCCTGACGCTGCCACAACCCCGCTCGGTGCGGTCACTCACCTTACGGTTGAGCGAACCGGTAACTGGCAATCCGGGGCTATCCGAGGTTCAGATATTCGACCGGGCGCTCTCGGCGGATCAGCTTCCGATTTTTGCCCACCGTGACGAGCTGTGGCGTTATACAAACCCTAATGTCGATGTGGTCGACACCCAACAACTAGGCGCGCTGATCGACCGGCTGCAGCGGGTACATGGCGATCGATACTCCCAGGCGGAGGCGCATCGCACCCGTTTGGCGGCCCTCAGGCGACTGGCTGCGACAGGTCAGGATGTCGCCGCAGATCTGGTGGATCTGCAGCGCTGGGTATTGACGTGGGATATGCCCGCGCTGCTGGTGATCGAACGGCACGAAATCAACCCATCACACGTATACACCTACCACTGTGAGGACTTCAGGCCGGGCGGCGGGCTGCATGTAATCGAACCGCGTCCGCCCTACAGGAAACGCACGCTGGTCAGCAGTCCGAACGGGCAGATACTCGACTGCGATCTGTCTCCCGACGGCAGGCGGGTACTGTTCAGCTGGCGCCGTACGGCCGATGAGGGATACCACGTGTACCGCATCGATATCGACGGCCGGAACCTGAGACAGTTGACGCAAGGTGATTGGCACGACTACAACGCCTGTTGGCTGCCGGACGGCGGCATCGCGTTCCTCAGCACCCGGGTGGCCCAATTCGCGTACTGCTGGTTCGCTCCGGTAGGCATTCTGCACCGAATGGAGGCAGACGGCTCACATATCACACAGTTGTCGGCGAACTACCTGAACGACTTCACGCCGGCCGTGCTGGATGATGGTCGGATTATCTATTCCCGCTGGGAATATGTAGACCGCCCCGCGATCCCGATACAGGGACTCTGGACGATCAACCCGGACGGAACCGGGCTGGCGGGCTTTTTCGGCAACCGAGTGATCTCGCCGGGCACTTTCATGGAGGCGCGCAGCGTGCCCGGCACCGATCTGGTGCTGTGCATCATGACCGGCCACAACGGTCCGGCACGCGGTGCGGTGGGACTGCTGGACCGAAAACAGGGCGACAACCATCAGGAAGCCATCGTGAACTTGACCCCGGAAAACCCCATTCCACCCGTGGACCAAGGATACGGCAACACAGACGGGATAAAGCAGTACAGTGGACCGTACCCGTTGGATTCGGAACGGTTTCTGGTGTCCATACGCGGACCGGTGATCGCCCGGGCCATGATGGGCGGTTGCGAGACAATGATTCTACCGCCACCCGCCGGAGGCATGCAGTATCTGAACGCGTTGCCGGTTCGGCCGCGTCCCTCTCCGTTTCGCATCGCCTCGATGCTGCCCAAGAAGTCACCTTGGGGCAGCTATGCGCGCGTGTTTCTTCAGGATGTGTACGCTGGACTCGGTCCGATGGTGAAACGCGGCAGCATCAAACGGCTGCGGATTGTCCGCGAACTACCAAAAACAGTACGCATCACGGTGGACAAACAGGCGTTCGGGTTCCAGTTTCCGGTGATATCGGCCGGAGCCACGTATGCGCCCAAAGAAGTGATCGGCGAAACACCGGTGCAGGCTGATGGATCCGCCAGCTTTCTGGTACCTGCCGGCATGCCAATATACTTCATGGCGCTGGATGCACAGGGCCGCGCGGTACAGCGCATGCGCACCTTCACTCACTTCATGCCGGGAGAAACCCAAAGCTGTATCGGCTGCCACGAACCGCGTAACCGCGCACCAGCCACATCGGCCTCACCCATGGCGTTCCATCGGCCGCTCCAACAGCTGGAGACCCCGGAGTGGGGACGTGGCGGTTTCAGCTACGCGCACGTGGTGCAGCCGGTGTGGAACCGGAACTGTATCGGCTGCCACGCCGGCCCCGAAGCCCCCAAGAAAGTGGACCTGACGGGCGACATCACCGACTTTTTCAATATGAGCTATGAAACGCTGGCCCGCGGACGCGAAGGCGTGCCCTTGATACACGAGGTCAACAACCCTTACACCAGCTGGATACCCACGTATAACGGCTGTGAACAGAACATCCTGGAGATTGCCCCATACCGCTGGGGCTCTCCGGCCAGCAAACTGGCGGATCTGCTCCTGTCTGGTCATCCGGACCAGAACGGTAAACCGCGGGTGAAGCTGACGAACGCAGAACAGCGGCGGGTTTTCGCTTGGATCGACCTGAACGTGCCCTATTATGGCACCAGTGAGACCGCCCATCCTGAGGCGCTGGGATGCCGCCGTCTTTATCCGGAGGCACTCGATCGCGTACTGGCCGATGTCGTGGCGAGGCGCTGTGTGGAGTGCCACACCACTGGAACCGTCCCCCGACCCAATTGGGTGCGTATCGAGCGGCCAGAGTGGAACAGCTTCCTGACTGCTCCGCTGGCGCGCGATGCCGGCGGATCCGAAGCATGCGGCCGTGCGGTCTTCCGGTCTGATGCCGATCCGGACTATCAGGCGCTGCTTAAGACGTTTGAACCCGTGCGTAAACTGGCCCGCGAAAAACCGCGAATGGACATGCCCGGAGGCCGTCCCGAACAGCATGTCTGCCGGGATCGACGGTAATGGAGGCCCCCATGCACACCGATCCTCTCCGCAGTACCCGGCGTCGCCTTCGGCATGGCCTGTGTGTTGTCGGGTTGGTGATCGCACTGACAGCCAGTTGGCGATCGCTGCCTCTGGAGAGCAGCTCGTCAGACTGGGGTCCAACAGCGCTGGTGGTCAGCACAGATAACGCTCGGCTGTACGTCTCACAACAGGTCGCTCGACGGGTGGACCGGATCGACGCACGCACGGGCGCCGTTCAGGCTTCGTTGTCACTGCCGAGCCCACCCGGTGATCTGGCGCTGAGCGCAGACGGCGCGCTGTTGGCGGTCTGCCTACCGGAGGGCGCCGGGCAAGTGGTATTGATTGATACGGCACGGCTGCGGGTGGTCCATTCTGTCACGGCTAGCCCGGGCGTCTGCAGCCCGATTTTTACCCCAGATCGAACGGGGGTGTGGCTGTGCGGACGGTTCTCCGGCACCGTGATGCGGCTCGATCTGGCTTCCCGTCGTATCGTACAGCGCGTTCCGGCCGGCCGCGAGCCCATCCGGTTGGCACATGCGCCAAAGTATGGGTTGCTTGCGGTGGTCAACCATCTGCCGGAACAGCCTGCCACCGATCCTGCGATCGCATCAGCGGTGCGTCTGTTCGACGCCCGCTCACTACACCCGGTGCGCAAGCTGCTGTTGCCACCTGGCGGCACCTCCGCGCGGGGTATCTGTATCGCGCCGGATAGCCGCCACGCGGTGGTGACTCATACTCTTGGCCGCTTCCAGACACCCACGTCACAACTGCAGCGAGGCTGGATGAATACCAATGCGCTGTCTGTGATCGATCTGGCTCAAGGGCGGCGAACAGCCACCGTGTTGCTGGATTCGCTGGACCGGGGAGCGCCTAATCCTTGGGCGATCGCCTCGCTGCCGTCGGGACGTCTTGTTGTGACGCTCTCCGGAAGCGCGGAGCTGGTGATTATCGATTGGGCGCGGCTGATATCGCGCATCGGCCAACCGGATCCATGTGGGGCGCTACCCCAAAATGCCTTGCAGGACGCGCTCATTGCCACGCCCGCTTGGCTGCATCGTCATCAGCTGCCCGACACAGGCCCCCGCACAGTGGTCGCTCTGGGCGATACCGTATGGACCGCCGGGTACTTCAGCAACACCGTGACCCGCTCCGTTGAACAGCCGGATCTCGGATGGCGAAGCTCCGTGGTTACCCGAGGCGCACGACAGTTGAGTTCCTTGAGGTATGGCGAGATGCTCTTCCACGACGCCACCGCCTGCTTCCAGCAATGGCAGAGTTGCGCCAGCTGTCATCCGGACGGTCGTGCCGACGGGCTGAACTGGGACCTGTTAAATGACGGCTTGGGTAACCCCAAGAACACACGCAGCCTGCTGTTATCGCCGCAGACCCCCCCGGTCATGATCACGGGCATTCGGCCGGATGCCCGGACAGCGGTGAACACCGGATTGCGGTTCATCCAGATGGCTGAACTGTCTGCAGCCGATGGTGACGCCATCGAGCAATGGATACGTTCGTTGAAGCCTCGCCAGTCCCCTATCGGTTTGGATCCGAGACTGCGGCGTTCGATCCAGCGCGGCAAACGGCTGTTCCAATCGGCCGGATGCGCCGGTTGTCATCCGGCGCCGCTGTATACCGATCTGAAACGTCACGTGGTCCGCTGTGGCGATGCACCTGAAGATACGCGCGCATTCGACACCCCTACGCTGGTGGAGGTGTGGCGCAGCGCTCCCTGGTTGTATGACGGTCGAGCAACCGATATGGAATCTGTGCTGACACGGCACAACAAGTACCAGCGGCACGGTCGTACCAATGGGCTCACCGTAACTCAACGCCGTGATCTGGTGAATTACACCCTGTCACGCTGAAATCCTCATCAAGTCGGCGACTGATTTATCGACCTGCTGCAGGACGTTCAGCCCTTTGGCGTATAGCCGTTCCGATTTCTTAGTCCCAGTTCCCTTGGGCGCGTCGGCAAAGTATTCCAGATACACAAACACTATTTGATATAATTTGGGGATGATTCGGGCATTTCCCGCTTGAAGCACGTCAGCACATGACATACAATAGCATCATCAATGCCATAGGAAGAGGCATCTCAACTAATGAGACCGCTGCTGCACCATACCATAGCAGAACGAATCGTTCAGGATTTCATCGCCCGGCCCGGGTTGCGTCCGGGTGATCGGCTGCCCAGCATTTCGCAGATGCAGCAGCGGTTCAATGTGTCCCGGAATACGGTGTGGCAGGCGTTGAACATGCTGGAACAGAAAGGCGTGCTGGTCAACCGCAGGGGTTCCGGCTGCTATGTGGCCGACGCCACGCGCATCAGCGGCTCCGGCCATGTACGACTAATCGGGTTTATCGCGCCGGCCTCCCATGGTGAGATCCTGTCCAGCGTGTATGCGGGCATCGAGCGGGCCGCCCGCAGGTACGACATGCATGTGCTGATGATGAGCGCGGATCATGACTACGCCACCGAACGGCTTCAGGCACACCGCGCTGCCGACGCGGGCTGTGAGGGGCTGGTGATCTTCCCGGTGACGCGCAGCATGGCGCAATTGACGCACGACTACCTGAACACCGAATTGACCGATCTGCCGATCGTACTCGTGGATATGGCGGATCCCTCTCAGCGCCGACCCAAGGTGATTTTCGACAACTATCAGGCAGGGTATGACATGACGCAACTGTTGTTGGAGCAGGGGCACCGGCGGATCGGCGTAATGCAGTTCACCAATGTGCAAGGCTCTTATGTGTCCCGTTCGTTGAACGATCGCTACAACGGGTATACCGACGCGATGCGGCATGCCGGCCTTGCGGTGTACCCCGAAGATCATTGGGTCGTGCCGTTCCACTTTGGGGACTACATTCCGGAGATGACCGAATTGTTGAAACGGTGGAGGGCGCAGCCGGTACGCCCCACCGCGCTGATCTGCACTGACGACCACATTGCGGTGGCAGTGGCCTTGGCGGCAAAGCGATTGGGAATCAATTTGCCGGACGACCTGCAATTGGCAGGATTCGACAACCTGACCATCGCCCGTTCATACGACCCGCCGTTCCCTACGTCTGCACCAGATTTCATCGCCATGGGCGATCAGGCAGTACGTCTGGTGCTCCAGCGGGCCGCCGGCCGGCTGGAACCGGACGCGACCTATGTACTGCCCGCTCCTGTAATACAACGCACGGTCGTATCGACCAGCCGGGAATTCGACATCAATCCGACGGTTCTGGTCCAACCGTCAGACGTATCTGCCGAACTCCCGGTGTGAGTGCGCACTCGTTCATCCATTCCATTCCGTGTAAAGGAGTATCACGAATGCGACGTCTAGGTTTTACCCTGATCGAGCTGCTGGTTGTCATCGCGATCATTGCGATACTGGCGGCCATTCTGTTCCCCGTGTTCGCCCAGGCGCGTGACAAGGCGCGCGCCACCAGCTGCCTGTCCAACATGAAACAGCTGGGCATGGCGTTTGTGATGTACGGCGAAGACAATGAAGGCTGGTTCCCGCTGGGCTGTTACGACGGCGTCAACGGCCCGAACTACAGTGACCGGGGGCGCAACTGGGAAGTCAACATGTGGTTTGACGGCCGCAGCTACATCGGCACCGGTCAGTGGGACAACGGCTGTTACGGGTGGCTGTTCTATGACTTCCTGATGAACCGCCAGATGGCCAACTACACCAAGACAAAGGTCGTCTGGTACTGCCCATCGGATAACACCAAGCCCTCAGCGGCAAACATCGCCGCAGGCCATCAGTCCTATTGGTGGATCCCCAACACCGCACCCAACACCTGGTGCCCCGGCAGTTCGGCCGGCTATCCGGGAGGAGTGCCCTGCTGCAACTACAACCCGGGAGGCGCAGTGCCGGAATACCGAAACCTGTGGGACCAACCCGTCAAAACCGAAACGAACTGGATCTCGGAGCGCATTGTCATGGGCGAGCTGGGTGTGTTCGGCTTCGACGGACCGGACTCCGTGACCGATGACGGCTCCACATCACCGTATCCGGGGCGTGAAAATGTGCGCAACCACGCCAATGGATACAACTGCATCTATTTCGACGGTCACGCCAAGATGGTTCCTTGGGGTCGCAAGTGGAAGAACACACCGGCCACCGGCTGGCCCTACTCGCAGGTTCCGCAGTAATCCGCACGGAAACATGACCCGACAGGCGGCAGCCCGCCACACAGCTGCCGCCTATGCTGGAAAGGACGGGCCATGCGCACGCTGATACTCTCCCTCTGGGTGTTGTCATTCATCGCTGGATCCGGATCGGCTGAGACCACTTGGAGCACTCAGGCCGGACGCTGGAACGAACAGAGCCACCGATGGAACCGCAAGCATCACACCGTGATGAGCGGATTCCACAACATGTACAACCTGCATGTGATCCATGAGCCGGGAGAGGTGTATTCGTTCAAGGGCTGGTTTTTCGGATGGGCTGTCAAGGACTGCAACGCACAATGGGCCGGGTTCACCGGGTGCGACGCGATCTTCCATTGTCGCGCCCGTCAAATCGAGGGGCCCTGGGAGGTCTGGACCGGAGACGGTTGGGATATCGGGGCGCGCAATCCCGGATCCTGGCGCCCGGTGATGGCTCCCGACAAAAAGCCGTATGACGGCTGGCACAATGGCGACCCTTCGGTGGTGAAACACCGGGGTGTCTATTACATGGCCTATTCCGCTTCCGGACACGACACCGACGGTATTCCCGCGTATGCACCGGGCGATACCGACGGCAGCGCACTCTGCGTCATGGGCGCCACATCCCGCGATGGTATCCACTGGACGCGTACACAACACCCCATCCTCATGGCGCCAAACGAACTCGGCGCCACCGTCCCGGAAGGCGACTCCGCCCCGGACGGAAGCTATTGCCGCCCCAGCCTGATGCGCGACGGCAGCCGCTGGAAGCTTTGGTTTGACTACTGGAACGCCCGGACACAAACAGTGGACATGGGGTATGCGGAAAACCAGCGGGACTTCACCAACCCGGCGCATTGGAAGGTGATCCGAGCGGGCAGCACGCCCGCTCTCAGCGCGTTTCCGAATCCGGATGTGGTCAAGGTCGGTCGCCTGTACCACGCATTTGGAGATCCTCCCGGATATGGCGACGGCTGGGCCAGCCGGCAGATCTGCGAGGCGGTTTCACCGGACGGGATAAACTGGACACCGGTCGGCTGGTTGAAGCCCGATCCCGATACACCCGCACAACACACCCCGGAGGCGCTGGTCATACCGCCCCACAAACGCCCCGTGCTATATTTGTTCTACGCTTGCCAGATCGGCGGAACGCCCGAATATAACTGGCGCTACGACCGGATACGCGTCATCTCACGAACATTGGATAACAGGGAGTCCCGATGAAACGACTGATCTTCTGCGCCGCCTGCCTGGTGGCTGTCAACACGGTGCTGGCGCAACAACCCGCCTGGAGATCACAGGCCGGCCGCTGGCAGGAACAGAGCGCCCGCTGGGAGCGCAACACGCGCAATCTGTTGAGCGGCTTCGGCAACATGTACAACCTGCACGTGGTGCATGAGCCGGGAGAGGCGTATCCGTTCAAAGGCTGGTTCTTCGGCTGGTCGGTGCAGGACTGCAACTGGCACATACCGGGTTTCAAGGCATGCGACGCGATCTTCCATTGCCGCGCCCGCGCGATCGAGGGTCCATGGGAGGTCTGGACCGGCAGCGGCTGGGATGTGGGCGGCGTCAACCCGGGGACCTGGCGGCCGGTGGTGTCCGCACAGAACAAGCCGTACGACGAGTGGCATAACGGCGATCCCTCAGTGGTCAAATATCGGGGGCGATACTACATGGCCTATAGCGCCACCGGGCACGATCTGGACCGTATCCCTGCAGGTATAGCCGGCGACACCGACGGCAGCGTGCTCTGTGTGATGGGCGCCACATCTACAGACGGCATCCACTGGACGCGAACCACCGCGCCAATACTGATCGCCCCCAATGAACTGGGACGTACCGAAACGGAAGGCGATGTGGTGAAATACGGAAGTTATCATCGGCCCAGCCTGATGCGCGACGGTAACCGATGGAAGCTGTGGTTCGACTACTGGACCGGGCACAGTGTGGCGATGGGCTACGCCGAAAACCGCGGTGATTTCACCAACCCCGCTCACTGGAAGGTCATCCGTGCGGGAGACAATCCGGCGCTGGATGAGTTCCCCAATCCGGACGTGGTGAAGATCGGTTCGGTGTATTATGCGTTCGGTGATCCCTCCGGGTACGGTGACGGATGGGCCGGTCGCCAGATCTGCGAGGCGGTATCGGCTGACGGCCTCAACTGGACGCCGGTCGGCTGGCTGAAGCCCGACCCTGACACTCCGGCGCTGCACGTTCCCGAGGCGCTGGTGATCCGTGAACGGCGAGGACCGGTGCTCTATCTGTTCTACGCCTGCCAGATCGGAGGAGAACCGGAATACAACTACCGGTATGACCGGATCCGGGTGATGACGCGGCGCGCATCACGCCACCCGGCGCCGCCGGTTGGTGCGAAAGGACCTTGAACACCGCATGGCTCTGTGTGAACTGAAATACTACTCCAAAGCGCTGGGCAAACAGACCGGCGCATTGGTCATCTTGCCGGAAACCGGCGAAGGACCATACCCGGTGCTGTACCTGCTGCACGGCCTCTCGGACGATTACACCGCCTGGATACGCCGCAGCTCCATCGAACGGTATCTGGACGGTCTGCCGCTGATCGTGGTGATGCCCGACGGCGGACGCAGCTTTTATCTGGACGCCGTACATGGACCAGCATACGGCGCCGCACTCGCGTTTGAACTGCCCGAACGGATCGAACGTACGTTTCCGGCCCGTACTGACCGCGACGGACGGTTCGTCGCCGGTCTTTCCATGGGCGGTTTCGGCGCGATGCGGTTTGCGTTGGGTTACCCCGAGCGCTTCGGAGCAGCGTGCAGCCACAGCGGCGCCGTGGGTTTCGGACACTTTATCGAGCGCTGGCAAGATGATCCCCGCCTGGAGGAGTTCCGCCTGATACTGGGGGACAACCCGGTAGGTGGCCCGAACGATCTGTTCACACTGGCCGAACAGCGGGCCCGGGCGGGCGATATACCCAGATTGCGTCTGGATTGCGGCACGGAGGACTTCCTGCTGGAAGACAACCGGGCGTTTCATGCGCATCTGACAGAACTCGGCATCCCACATACCTACGAAGAGTACCCGGGCGCGCATGAGTGGAGTTATTGGGATCTGCACGTTCAGGACACCCTGCGGTTTCTGATCGAGGCCTGAACCGCTGTCGGCTCGCCTGACCGGACGCCGGTCCGGTCGGGCGAGCTGCATCCCGTTGGGCCACGATACAGAGCGGGCATCGTGAACAAAATGACCGTATCATATGTGTGCTATGAACATTACTTCCAAGCATGGTGTCACCTGGCGCTCGGTGTTGCTGGGTTTTCTGATCGTTCCGCTGATGGCCGGCTTCAACATGTCGGTCGAAACCATCCGGTATGCAGGCCAGCCCAGCACCATCGCGGTGTTTCCACATGTGGTTTTCGTGTTATTGCTGTTGCTGGCGGCCAACGGGCTGATCGGTCTGCGTCGGCCGCAGTGGCGATTGAGCCCCGCCGAACTTCTGGTGGTCTACTTCATGGCGTTTATGGGCGCCAATCTGGCTTCGCATGACCTTGTCGAAGTGCTTGTTCCGGTACTCTCTTACCCGTTCAAGTACGCCAATCCGGCCAACAAATGGTCCACCGAAGTGCTGCCGTACCTGCCTAAATGGCTGATGGTGTCCGATCCCATGGCGGTGGACCGTTATTGGCTGGGAAACAGCAATCTGCTGCGCAGCGGCGACCTCTGGATCTGGATGAAACCCGCGTTGATCTGGACGGCCTTCTTGGGCACTTTGAGCTACGGGCTGTTCTGCCTGAATGTGCTGCTTCGGCGTCAATGGGTGGAACGCGAAAAGCTGGCGTATCCGCTGGTCACCTTCGTGGTCGAACTGGTACAGCCCAAACAACCGCTGTTCCGAAACAAGGCGTTCTGGGTGGCGTTCGTCATCGTCGCGCTGATCGATTTCTGGTTCGGTCTGGCGAAGCTGTTCCCGTCCATTCCCGAGCCGTTCGTGCGATACCAGGTATTGCAGACGGGAGCGTTTCCGCCGCCTTGGAACTCTTTGCCCTGGCTTCCGCTGGCGTTCTATCCGTTTCTGGTGGGTATCGGCGTACTGCTTCCCACAGACCTGTTGTTTTCGTGCTGGTTCTTCTTCTGGGTCTGGGCGGTTCAACCCGTGATCGCGGCCTATTATGGATGGAACCAGATACCCGGATTCCCTTATGTGCCCTTCCAGGCGATGGGAGGGTTCATGGCGATCGCCATCATGACGGTCTACACCGCCCGTAAGGCGCTGGGACGCGGTTTTCGGGCCATCTGGCATGGAGCTGACGGGGAAGACGCCGGTGAGGCGATGTCTTACCGATGGGCCGCCCTGGGATTCATCGGCGCCATGCTGGCCATCGGCGTGTTTCTGACGGTTTGCGGCATGAGCTGGTGGACCATCGCGGCGACTTTGCTGATCTACACCGCCATAGCGCTCTCGATGACTCGCATGCGCGCCGAGCTGGGCGCACCCGCGCACGATCCCGGCGGTGACGTGGGGCCGCAGAATCTGGTGCCTCTGTTCGCAGGCGTGGAAAACATGCGACGACCGGATGTGGCCATGTTCGGGCTGATCAGCGGATTTAACCGTGGGTACCGCGGCCATCCGATGCCACCTCACGCCGAGGGGCTTCAAGCCGCACACAAGTCAGCGATCGCTCAACGGGCGATGTTCTGGGTGCTGCTGCTGGCTACCGTTTGGGGGTTGCTCAGCGGATTTCTGATCAATGTGCACCTGAATTATGCCTGGGGTGCTGCAGCGAATGTGGACCCGCCCTATGTCAGCACGATCTTCGGCCGCGAGCCGTTCGACCGGATCAGTTCTCAGCTGCAGGCCGCCGCCAGCAGCACACAGCGCACCAACTCGATGATCGCCATGGGTGTGGGGTTTCTGGTCACCCTGGCGCTATCGATTACTCGGTTGAACATGGTGAACTTCCCACTTCACCCGGTGGGCTATGCCATATCGTTTAACTGGAGTATGTCACTGATGTGGCTGACATTGCTGACCGCATGGCTCTGCAAGACGGTGATCATCCGCACCGGAGGCCTGAAGCTCTACCGCCGTACACTGCCGTTCTTTCTGGGTATCACATTGGGCGAGTGCTTCATGGGAAGCATCTGGTATCTGGTCAGCGTATTCACCGGTACCAAGACGTTCATTCTGTGGCCCTACGGATAACCGCCGTCAACCCGCCGGGACAGAGTTGTCCCGGCGGTTGGTCAGGGGCTGTCCGTTGAGGGTTACCCCCCATACAGGCTAGAGGTGCGCTATGGGCTCGCTTGCCAATGAGCGCAGATAGTCTGTGCGGGGTCCGAAAGCGGTCATCTCGCAGTCTGCAACGCGGGCTGATGGCGGACACCGGACAGGCAACAGAATTAGCGCAGCAACTCGTCGTCGGCAACCACCAGCAATAGCGTTTCGGTGTCGCGCGTCAACGGGCCGGATGGCACGGTGCCCAGCGGACGCCAGCCTGCAGACAGACGAAGCTCACCCAGTACCCCCTGAACCGGGATGACCTCTTCCATCAGTGCTCCCACGGTTACGGGTAAGTCCGAGGGAGCGATCGCCCCCTGAACGGAACGATCCAGCACAACCTGCCCATCGACTTCGATCAACAGCGCCTCGGAACTCACACGCGCCGAGATGAAATGCCATCGCTCATCGGCCACCACGGATCCGGTTTCCACCTCCACGGGCTGCAGACCCGGGGCATACAGACGCAGTGTATTGGTGCCGGGATAGACAAACAGCTCCCAGTGCCGGGCATCCTTGGGGCCGTGTGCGATAATCGCCTGGAAGGTGTGGTGAGGACGTAATTTCACCCAGGCCTCCACGGTAAACCGGCCGGCATTGGCGCCTGCCGGAACTGGCAGGTGCAACGGTGCGCCGGACCAGCGGACGGCGCTCGGATCGAACCGGTACACGGCGTCTTGCACGGATGGCTCGAAGCGCGCTTGCTCCAGCCGGAATACCAACGGGCTGTGGGACAGTCTTTCGAGCTGATCGTCGCTTAGGTAAAGCCGGGTGACAGATCCCTGTTGTGTCCAGCCCTCCGCAGCCGGTCCGCTCACGCGGCGCATCGGCATGTGTCCAGTCGGTGTCCACCAATCGAGCGAACCGGCAGTCACACCGGCCAGCGTCACCTCATTGGCGCGCCGCCAGATCGCTCCCGGCGCCTGATACAACACCAGTACCACCGTGCCGTCATTCAGCTTACGGCACTGAAACGCTCCGGTCGGCTCAGGCCCCCAAGGCTCAGAGCGCTGCAGCATGCGCACCTGATCTGAGACAGTACCCGACGTCGAGACCCTCACGGAGGCTGGCCGGGACTGTTCGAACAGACAGACGGCCCGATATCCGTGTTCGCTCCAGTCCGGCTCGGGCGACCGAGGCGTTACGGTGATGCCGATCTCCAGCTGACGGCGACGTCGCGTGAAGGCTTCCGGCAGGTAAAACACGCTGTCCACCCAGGTATCCAACCGGTTCACCGCGGGGATCAGCCACTCGTCCGCAACCGGAAACCCGTTCACGGTGACACGTGCGACCCGATCGGCAGTGGAAGGCGCGGAGCGCAGCTGCAACAGTACCCCGCGATTGTCGGGATCGACACGCAGGGTGAACCGGCTGGATCCGCGGTGCGCCCGTCCGGGGCGATCCGTCCGGTCGGTGCTGAATGGTTCGCGATTATTCAGTACCGCCAACAACCGCCGTTCCTGCAGCGTGTAGTCATGGCGGCGTTCATCATCCAGATCTCCCGGCTGAAACCGATCGGTCACCACAGAGCGCATCGCCCGCCGATCCATATAAAGCGCCGTTCCGCCCACCGTGTCATTACCCGGTGCATCGGGTTTGGGCAGATACAACCGTAACGAACTCCGAAAAGGGATCTGCACGGGCTGCATCGAGTTCACTTGAAGACCAACGGATGCGCCATCCGGAGCTGCCCAGACAGGAGCCTTCGTGGCGCGGTCCAGCAGTATCATCCGAAGCAGGCCGGCGCCTTCCAGGTTGGCCAGTATATCATCGTGAGCGGGCACCCGCCACAGCGGTTCCCGATAAGGCGCCGACTTCAAACGTTCGAAGGGACCGGAACGTACGGCTTCGATTTGCCATTCGGATACCGCCGAAACGGGCCGGTCGCCTGTGTTCCGCAACGCCAAACGCATGCCCCGCTGAAACGGCGCCGGAACGGACAGCTCGTACCGACCATCGCGACGGGGGAGCAACCGGATGGGTATCTCTATGGACGGCGACCGCTCGCCGTCCCACCAAGCCATCAACCAGAGTGAGTCAGCAGCCTCTGCGGCGATCGTCAGTCCGGTCAACAGGCCGGACTGACGCAGCTGTACGAGCGTCCGTGTCTCGCCGGGTGCGATCTCAGCCCGCAAGGAACTCGCCTCCTGAATTACCTGCGCGCCGGTTGGCACGGCTCCCTTCATCAACATGCAGAGACAGCAGATGGAAAGCACCCATTGAAGACGCATCGCTCCTCCCAAGTTAAAGACGGCACTGTCCGTATGTTACACCAGCATAACCCTTTTTGACATATGGTTTTTCTGGGGTCTCAGACATCGCCAACGGTTGACACCAGAGGCGGACGGGGCTACACTGAACGAACAGACAACAGTGGCAAAGAGGTTGTCAGCGTGAAAAACCTCATACGGTTCATGCGGGAGGTAGCTCCTTACCGCGCGAACATTCTGCTGGTCGCCATACTGACGCTCATCAGTGCCGGCCTCGGTCTTCCCATGCCCCTGGTGGTTCGGTACATCACCGACAGTCTGTACAATCGCGAACCTCTGTCGATCCCACTGGTTTTCGGCGCCATTGTCGGTATCACCGCACTGGCTAGCCTGGTGGGATACGGGCTGGGATTGAGCATCACGCTGCTGGGACAGCGGTTCAAGCTTGATATCCGGCGCAAGCTGTATAAACATCTGCAGAGTCTCTCGCTGGGTTATTTCGAAAAGCACCAGACCGGCAAGGTGGTGTCCAACATCATCAATGATGTGGCGACGGTGGAGTCCCTGCTGACCGGCGGATTTGTCAACATGATATCCGACACCGTGACGCTGGCGGCGGTACTGGTGATCGTGTTCATCATGGACTGGAAATTGGCGCTGATCGCCCTCAGCGTCTATCCGATCTACATCGCGAATTACCAGTTTTTCAAAGGCAGCATTAAGTCAAACAGCCGGGTGATCCGAGAAGAGCGCGATGTGATGCTGGGCGACCTTCACGAAAAGCTGGTGGGAGTCGCAGTCGTCAAATCCTACGCACGCGAGCGGTGGGAAGTGGGCCAGTTCGTGGGTCAAACCCGCACGCTGCTGCGCCTGAACGTACGGCAAGGCGTATTGGGTACCGGCCTGTGGGTTATCGCGGAGTTCATCGGCGCGTTAGGAACCGCCCTGATGATCTGGTACGGCGGCCGGCTGGTGCTCAGCGGACAGATGACTCCGGGATCCCTGATGGCGTTCATCACTTTCATCGGTGGATACCTGTACGGTCCGACACTGCGTCTGATCCAGATGAACGAACTGCTGGCCCGGACGAACGCCGCGCTCGAGCGGATCTTCTACACGCTGGATACGCAGCCGGAGATCACCGATGCACCGGATGCTTACCCTCTGCCCGACATCAAGGGCGAAGTGGTGTATGACAACGTCTGGTTCGAGTATGAGCCTGACCAGCCGGTGATCAAGGGTCTGACCATACACGTGAAACCCGGGCAGATGGTCGCGTTGGTCGGGCAGTCAGGCAGTGGAAAGACCACGCTGGTGAACCTTCTGCAGCGGCAATACGACGTGACCAGCGGCGCCATCCGCATCGACGGACACGACATTCGCAAGGTCACTCAAGCGTCGTTACGCCGTCAGATGGGTGTGGTCATCCAGGAGAGCGTGCTGTTCAACGACACATTCATGGAGAATATCCGCTATGGCCGGCTGGACGCCACAGACGAAGAGGTGATCGCGGCTGCCGAAGCGGCAAACATACGGCATGTGCTGGAGGCGCAGCCCAAGGGGTTTCATACCCGATACGGCGAAGAGGGCGTCAAGTTGTCGGGCGGCGAAAAGCAGCGCGTGGCAATCGCCCGGGCGATCCTCAGTGATCCCCGAATTCTGATCCTGGATGAAGCCACCAGCGCACTGGACAGCGAAACCGAGGCGTTGATCCAACAGGCGCTGGACCGTTTGATGGAAGGACGCACCAGCTTCGTGATCGCCCACCGCCTGTCGACCATCGTCAAGGCCGATCTGATCATCGTGATGCAAAAAGGCGAGATCATGGAGATGGGAAGCCACGAAGAGTTGCTGGCCAAAGGGGGCATGTACGCCGAGCTGTACATGCAGCAGTTCCGGATCGCCCTGGAGGCTCAGGCGGCCGAGACAACCGCTCAGGCCATGGCTCAACAGGGAGCCAATCCACAACCCGCTACCTGACAGGCAGGAATTACCGCCAGATACGGCGAATACCTCAGGCAAATACACAGGGAGGTACAAGCCTATGCGGAGTTCGTGCGTCTGGATGTGGACGCTGGTGTTGTTGTTGGCGGTAGCCCGCGGCTGGGCGGCCGAGAGTTACAGCGCGTCCGTCAGCGCGGCTCCGGCTTATGTCACCGAAGGCAAGCCCTACACATTGACGGTGCGCTATGTCGCTCCCGAGGCGGGCGCCAAGCTGCATGTCGAGATCAAAGATCCCCATTCCGTCGATGTTCATCAATCACAGGTTGTGTGGGTCAAAGGGCGGGGCGAGACAAAAGTCACCTTTCCCAAACCGCCCATCATCAAACCGCGTGTCATCTTGGCAGCCGTATGGCTGGGTGAGACGTGGATGGCCCCTCTGGGTGAGATAACCATGAGTTCTCCCATACCCGTATGGAGCGCCTCACAGGCGGAAAACGACCGAAAACTGCAGGCATCCGCACCGCAGCTGCTCAAACAGCTGCATTATCGCACCTCGCCACGCGGTACCGTCGCAATCTATGACGAACCGGCGCCAGGTGTCAACCGGCAGGCCGGCGCGTTGCTGGCCAATGCGTTGAAACAGCGAGGGCTGGGTGTCACCCTGCTCAACGCGGACGCGTTGAGCAATCCCTGGGTGCTGACCAAGACACGATTTGATCTGTTGGTGCTTCCGGGGGCCGACTCGCTGCCGGCCGAAGCAATGACCGCCATCGACCGGTACGCTCATTCCGGCGGCCACCTGGCTTTGCTGGGCGGCCCGGCGTTCTCCAAGGTGTACTGGAAACAAGGCAAGCAGTGGCTCAATCAGGACCAGCTGGAAAACCTGATGCATCAGACGGTGCAAAAACTGCCGCAACGCCATCTGCTGTTTTCGTTCGATTCCGGACTTCCGGCAACCAACCGGTCCACTAATGATCCCTCAGGACGCACCACCGTAGGCTTGGATACCGGCCGAAAGGGCCGCTCGCTGGTGGTCCGGATCGACAGCCTGACCGGCTGGGAGACCATTGGATTGCCCGAGCTGTCCAAACCATTGCCCAAGGATGCGGCATTGACCTGTTTCTGGGCGAAAGGCGGCGGCAATACACAGCAGCTGGCGATCGAATGGCAAGAGCGCGACGGTTCCCGATGGATCGGCACCGTGCCATTGAGCGATGAATGGCGATTCTACGCGATGCCGGCAGCTTCATTCAAGCTATGGGATCCCCAGCGCACCAGTGGACGCGGCGGTCCCAATGACGAGTTCCGGCCATCTGAAGCCCGCAAGCTGACCGTAGGACTGGCGTTCACCCACACCACACTGCTGCGTCATGGCAAGCATGCATTTTGGATCGATGAGATCAGCATGGCGCCGTCACCTCCCCAGCTGCAGTCTCTGAATGATCGTCTGCGCCAGGCCGGAAGGCCGCCGGTCATGGAGGGCGTATCGCCGGCTTACAAGCTATACGATATGCCGACAGTGCAGTCGGTCAAGGTGGTCGGTGGGCAAACCCTCATGCCGGCTTTCACGCTTCCGTCGGCCACCCGATGGTTTGCGCCGCATCCGCGTCCACAGGGAACCGGTATCGGCAAACAGCGCAAGCGACGGTTTATCCCGCTCATCGAGGCCCGACTACCCAACGGAGAACTGGCCGGGTACCCCGCATCGCTGATCGCTAACACCGATGGTGACTACAAGGGCAGCCAGTGGCTCACCATGCCGGTGGCTGACGCCCGATTCTTCCGCAACGCGTCGGTTGTCAAGGCGGTCGCCACAACGATCGAACGCATGGTAGACGGTGTGCTGATGGCCGGCGGAGGCGCGCGCTGGTTTGCCGCTACCGACGGCGAACCGGTGGACTTCGGCGTGGAAGTGGCCGCACTGGGCCGCTCCCGGGGTGCGGTCTCCGCCCGGGTGGAGGTGTTTTCCAAACCGGACGGTCGCCGGGTGTTCGCCAAAGACTGGCAGATCACAGCCGCTCCCGGACGTATGGAGACGCGTTCGTCAGCATGGACCATTCCCGCCGATGGCGGTACGGACTATACCGTACGGGCGACTCTGAGGCGCGGAAACCGGGTGATCGATCGGCTGGAACACTCTTTGCTGGTCTGGCGCCCCAGTCCGCAACCATCCTTCATGACCGTCCGCGATGGCATGTACTGGGTCGATGGCAAACCCTGGTTCATGCACGGCGTCAACTACATGCCCAGCTCGGGAATCGGCCTGGAAGGGGACCCCGGATTCGAGTACTGGCTCGACCCCGCACCGTACGATCCGGATGTGATCGACCGGGATCTGCGGCGTGTTCGCGCGATCGGGTTCAACGCGGTCAGTGTGTTCATCTATGAGCGCTCCGCCGACTCGCATAACCTGTTCGATCTGCTAGAGCGGTGCCGCCGGCTGGGACTACGTGTCAACTTGTCGCTGCGCCCAGGGACACCCATGGTGTTTCAATGGAACGCCATGAAGCGCCTGATCGAAACCCATCGACTGGCGGAGAATGACACCGTGTTCGCTTACGATCTGGCTTGGGAACCTGTGTTTGGCTGGCTGGACGAGCGGCGCACATGGAACCCTCAATGGCAGGACTGGCTGGTTCGCCGATATGGCAGCGTGGAGGCCGCCGAAGCTGCCTGGGGCTGCCAGCTGCCCCGACGTAATGGGATTGCGGATTCGCCGCCCGACACCTGGTTGGACACCCCCGACAGTGAGGGACGTCTGGCCGCCATCGACTATCGCCGGTTTGCTGACGATCTGGTGCATGCGCGGTACAAACGGGCGCGTGATCTGGTGCGGTCTATCGACCCCAACCATCTGGTCAGTTTCCGGATGAACACACTGGGTGATCCCACATGCGGCCAGTCGGTCATGCCATACGATCCGGTCGCACTAAGAGGCGCAGTGGACTTCATGGGTCCCGAAGGATACGGCCGCATCGGTAACTGGGAGCGTGTGAAGGGAGGGCTGTTTACCGCCGCGTACTGCCGGGCTGCTGCGCCGGAGATGCCCGTCATGTGGGCCGAGTTTGGCAACACCGCCTGGGACATGGGACGGATGCGCACCGATCCGGAGGCGAACAAAACCATCGCCCAGTTCTATACCGATTACTACGAGATGATCCTCAAGTCGGGCGCCAACGGATCGATGTGCTGGTGGTATCCCGGCGGGTTCCGTGTCGGTGAAAACAGCGACTTCGGGGTGATCAACCCCGATGGAACCTGGCGGCCGGTCACGCACGTGATTCACAAGTATGCCGATCCGATCATCAACCGCAGTTCGCTTCCTGTCGCGACGGAGACGCGGGTCATCGACCGGTACAAGCATCCGGATGGCATCCGCGGCGTGTACCGCGAAACCGAAGAGTGGTTCTACCGCACCTTCGAAGCGGGCGGTTTCCCTGCATTGCAGTGGACTGAAGACACCAACCCCGGTCCCGGATTCACAGAATAACCACATATCGGCTGCCGTTCCCCAACGTGGGACGGCAGCCGACTCTGCTTCTTCAGTTGGCCACAGGCAGGGCGGTATCAGGAATTCCCCGTTTGTACGGTGAAACTGCCTCTGTGATACCCGGAGGTCATACCGCATGACACGACGAACCACATTGCCCCTGTTGGTGGGCGGCCATGCTCACGGTAAAGAGAACATCGACGCGCTGGCGACGCTGGGACTGGGGAATTTCGTCTGGATACCCAAAAAGGGATACGCGTTGGGCCGGATCCCATGGGATGAGACACACGACATCCTGGCCGATGTGAACGCCTGCCTGCACCACGGGCTGTACTTTCTGATCAGCCAACGCCGATGCACCGGAGACGAATGGCTTCCCGGCGGCGCCGAATACGGCGGCGACACGTGGCCTGACCTCCATCCGCCCGATGTGGTGAAGGCGATCCGCTCCCGCGCCGGTGAGCGGTTCACCGGACTGCACGCCGAGGAGATGGACATCGGTTTCGTTCAAAACGCGCAACGCGAATCGTACCGAAGCCGCCAACCCGATCTCTATCGTTTCACCGATCGCGCGGGCGGCCGCCGCGCATTCGAATCGGAACTGAACCGCCTGGCCGACCGGGCGCACCGCAGCGGAGCGGCGTTTGTGCCCGACCTTGCAGTGGGATTACAGCACTGCGGTTTCCGGACGCGCTGCGACTGGATCATCTGTGAGGTGCTGGAAAGCCTCCCTGCCGTGGAGATGCAGTTGGCCTGGCTGCGCGGTGGCGCGCAAGCGTTCGGCAAACCCTGGGGTGTTTGGGTCTCACCGTGGTATCGCGGATATGTGCCGAATGCCGATCCGGAGCTATGGAAGGCGCCTCAGGCGGGCGCCGGTCCGCAGGGCGGGCATACGCCATCCGCATTCCGTCGCTGTCTATGGAGCGCTTGGGCGTCTGGTGCGCGTGTCTTGACCATGCAGGAGACAGAGCCGCTGTATGGACGGCGTAACGGCCGTCTTTTCCGCGGTGCATGGGGAGACGAACTGCACCGGTTCTGGCAGACGGTGCGCCATCGTCCGGAACCGGTAACGCCGGTCGGATCCACAGCATTGCTGATCGATCCGGATTGCGGATACACGCCACCCAACCTGCATGGGGGATGGGTCGAACGGTCGGTGTTGTGGGGCAAGTTGAGAGTTTCCGAAGGCGACGAAGCGCTGGAAGAGTTGCTGCGACTCTACTTCCCCGGATATGAGCGGGATCAACCCAAGGATTGGTGGCAGCATGATCGGCTGTACTATCCGGGTTACTTCTGCCGCAGTCCGCTGGGGCCTGTCGATGTGGTTCCCGCGGACGCACCAGCGAATACTTTGTCTCACTACCCTCTGGTGGTGCTGGCTGGCGAAATCTCCATGACTGAAACGCTGCTCCGCAAACTGCAGCACTATGTGCGAAACGGCGGCACCCTGGTGGCTGCCGTCAACCAACTGCGCTGTCAGGAGCGTTTTGTGCGTGCCGACACTCTATTCGGCACACGGATTGGTGAGGCGCGGATGCGATCGTCCTGGAGTGGTACAAATATACGGATGCGCGGTCTGAAGAGCTACAGCGCCGTGCGGTTACGGCACACGCTGGGTGACACCGCACCGGGTGAGTGGCGCGAGCCGTGGAGCCTGGCACAGGACGTGCAACCCACCTCGGCGGAGGTCATGGCAGACGCCGGTGAATCCACACCGCTGCTGCTGCGAAATCAACTGGGACGCGGAACAGCCTGGCTGCTGACGAGCGGCTGGGGAGTTGAGGGACATGGACGCACCCGACGGTTGCTGCGGTTGACGCGTGAGTTGATTTGTTCCGTCACTCCGACACCGGAAGTCAGATTACAGGGATCTGCACCCGATGGGATCGCTTGGATCTCCGCCAGACAGGGCGAGAGCGCCTTGCTGGCGGTAGCGAACCATCTGCCCGTGGAACAGCAGGTCCCCGTACGTATGTCGGGTAGAAAAGGACAAATCTGGGGCGGCGATGGCCTGTTGACCGACAACATGCTGACGGTGCCGGGAGAGTCCATCGCGGTGGTGCGTTGTAATTGACGTGAACCTTTTAGCATGACATCATCTCAAGGAGCGGCGAATGCGCTATCTTCATCTCTTCATGCTGTTACTGCTGATCGGGTGCCTGCACACCGCTGCCGATCCCATAATCTGGATCGAGGGCGAACGCCCGACAGAACAGGCGCACATCGTGACCAACGACGGATTCAACGCGGTATCTCCATGGGCGTTATCCGGCGGAAGCTGGTTGCACAGCTTCTCAGAGGAGTTTCATCCGGAAACCGGTGAGGCGGCTTATCGGATCAACATTCCGCAGGCAGGCACATACCGATTGTGGGCCCGACTCGCCGGTTCGGCCGCGGATTACCGGCTGGATGCGGGCGAGTGGATCTCTATCGACATGTCACGTGGTGTGGACCCGCGCCGTACCGCTGCGGATGGGGGATGGGGATGGCCTCCGTTGATCCACTGGTATGAATTGGGCGCGCACTCCTTCGCTTCAGGCAAACATGTCATCCGGTTCCGGCTTGGCGGCCCCGCCGGAGGGAAGCGCTTTGCGGGACTGGACTGCCTGGTGCTGACAACCGGGTCGTTCACCCCGAACGGAAAGTATAAACCTGAGGACAAAGCGCCGCAACCTGTTGAGGACGTTCCGGCCAGCAAAGGGTGGGTGTTCGATCCGAAACCCGACACACTGGATCCCGGCGCCCTTCTGGATCTGCGCCGCCTCAACGAACGCACCGCGGGTGAGCACGGGTTCATCGGTCGCAGCCGTGACGGGAACAGTTTCGTGACGCTGGGCAACGGCAAACCCATCCGGTTTTGGGGCGGAGCAGAGTACAACCAGCGGGATATGAACTTCGACGAACTCAAGCGGTATGCTCAGTTTCTGGCCAAACGAGGTATCAACATCGTGCGCGCACACACCCACCTGGAGCCGAAGGGCGCGGACTCACAGGTGACGGATGTGGATGAAGAAGAGCTGGACCGCATCTTCAAACTGGTGGCGGCGATGAAGACCGCCGGCATCTACACCGTGATTTCCCCCTTCTGGGGTACGTCTGCACGCGTTCAACCCAATTGGGGGGTGATGGCCACACCGGGCTCCAGCTGTGAACCGCTGCTGTTCATCGATCCCGTGTTGCAGCGGGGATACAAGGCATGGTTGAAAGCGCTGTATACCCGCCCAAATCCCTATTCGGGTGTCAAACTGGCGGATGAACCCGCTGTGGCTATCATCCAGATCCAAAACGAAAACAGCCTGTTGTTCTGGACGTTCGCCAACATGAGTCCGGAGGCGATGACGCATTTCCGACGGCTGTTCGCGTCCTGGCTGATCAAGAAGTACGGATCGCTGGAGCAGGCGCAGAAGGCCTGGAAAGACTACAACCCACCGGGGGGTGAGATGTGGATCCATGCGGACTGGGCAAACGGGCTGCCGCCCGTGTCCCATCCCTGGGATTTCACGCGTGAGGGCCTGACCAAAAAGGCGGCATGGCCGGGGTTCATCGAGTATACGTCCGATTTGCTGGAGTTCATGGCGCGCACCATGTACTCGTTCAACGCGGAGATCGCCACATACCTCCGCAAGGAGCTGGGTTGCCGGCAACTGATCAACGCCGGCAACTGGCGAGGAGTGGACCCGGTAACCCAACAGGACGTGGAGTATTGGTCCTATACGGCGAACGAGGTGATAGGCCGCAATATGTACTTCACCGGGGTTCATATCGGTCCGAATGACGGCTGGCAAATCCTCGCGAATGACTTTTATACGGACATATCGGCGCTTACCAATCCAACCTCCATTCCCATCAGCCTCAAACAACCCGCGGGACACCCATTCATACTGTCCGAAACACTGTGGGTGCCTCCGTCGCTCTATCAGTCGGAGTCGGCTCCGCTGGTCGCCGCACAGACCGCTCTGACAGGTCTCGATGTGGTGTTCTGGTTCGCTGACGGTGATGGTTATTGGGGCGGACTGCGTCCGCAGACAAAATGGAGCTTCGCCCATCCCATGAACTTGGGACAGTTCCCTGCCGCGGCGTTGATATTCCGGCAGGGACTGGTGCGGGAAGGCGAGCCGGCGCTGGTGGAAAACCGTCCGTTGAGCGCGTTGTGGGCGCGCCGGACACCGCTGATCGCCGAAGAGGCAGGCTGGGATCCCAACCGGGACACCACGAATGTGCCCGGTCAGACGTCGGCACAAACCTTGATGGATCCGCTCGCCTTTTGGGTGGGTCCCGTACGTATCTCTTACGACGGTAAGCCGGAGCAGTCCGTCAAACGGGATATGTCACCCTACATTGACCGCACCCGTAAACAGGTACGCTCCATCACCGGTGAGACTTCTCTGGATTATGGGAAAGGGATCTACCGGATCGACTCACCGCGCGCACAAGGGGCGCTGGGGTTCCTGCGGGAAGCCGGAGTGCAACGGTTGAAGGATGTCACCATCACCTGCCGTAACCGCTACGCCTCGATCGTCGCTGTACCGTTGGATGGACGGCCGATCCGCCAATCCGGGCAGGTGCTGATTCAAGTGGGCACGCTGGCCCGGCCCAGCGGCTGGAAGTCGGCGCCTGACCGCTTTGGAACGGCGGACAAACCGGTGGATTGTCGCCGGCTGATCTCGTTTGGCTCTGCACCGTACCTGATCGAACGCACAGACGCGACGGTCACCATCATGAATCGCAATCTCAAGCGTGCGGTCGCACTGGATGCCAACGGTTTGGCCAAAGGCGCTCCTTTGACCCTGCAGCGAAATGCTGCCGGCGTGACGTTACGCCTGCCTGCAGACGCGCTTTATGTGGTGCTGACGGCAGCGCACTAGGCGGTATCGACTACCACTGCAGCTCAACGCGGCGACCGCGCCAGATCGGCTGAAGCCAGGCCATGGTGCGGTCGCTGCCCACGATACGCACGCGCGACCATTCCACACCGGTCGGTATCTCGAGCCGTATACGATCCCCCTCCGCCTTCCGTCTGTGCTCTGGAAGAGGGGTGATCAGCTCAGCCACGTGCGTCACACCACGCCGAGGCTGTACACGCAGCTCTATCTGGCTGCCCCGTACCCGGAACGACTGCACGGTAACACCCGTTGAACTGTAAAACCGCCCCTCGCGCAAAGCGGCCAACACCTCTCCTGCCGTCAGTTGACGTATATACGCCATCACCCATCCGCCGCCGGGCGGGTTGGCGCCTTTGCCCTTACGGGTGTAATGATGCGCATCATCGGAGGCGACGCCCCATAACGTCAATCCGGCCGACAGTCCGGCATTCCAGGCGCCTTCGAACAGGGACTGGGCCATTGCGCCCAGCCCTTCCGAGGCGACACCGTGGTTGTACACCTCGATGAGTGAAGGGCTGCCAAGTAACAGAACGGTATCCGGGTCGGCCAGAACGCACGACGGATGGTTCAGCTGAGGGACACCGCCTGCATCGCGCACCTGTTGTGCATTCCGTTGCGCCGTCAATCCCGATTTGGCCTCTTTGACCGCTGCCAACGCCCGCTCCACCCCGAGGGCGTTGACATGCACTGCAAAGTCGCCCGACTCCGGTGTCAACTCCTCACCCGGCAGGAACAGAAAGCGATTGTCCGACAGCTTCTGAAACACCTCGATAGGCGCCTGTTTGTCGTGATCGGTCAGATAGCAGAACTGATAACCCAATCCCCGATAGATTTCCGCCACCCGCTCAGGCGGTGCATCGCCATCACTGATGGTGCTGTGTGTATGTGTGTTTCCTCTCGCCCAGCGCCCGGATGACAACATATCGGCCTCTCTTTCATTAGGTGCATTTTTTGACATTGTACTCGACTGGCAGGCAGGCAGCTCGATACAGAACGGAGAACTATGGCCGGAGAGCACCACACCAGCTGGTAATCAGGAGGCCGTATGTATTCGCCCTGGATCGGGATCACACTGTGCACAGCACTCGGTCTGATCATCACCTCGGGAGCAGATGCCGCGACGTATTACGTGAGCAGCTCCGTTGGAGATGATGCAAACAACGGACTGGCGGCCACACGGCGCGGGGCCAATGGCCCGTGGAAAACCCTCGCCCGCGCGTCACAAGCCAACTATAAACCGGGAGACAGACTGCTGCTACGTTGCGGCGATGTCTGGACCGATGCGCTGACGCTGCGGGATATGGGACGGCCCGAGGCGCCGATCACCATCAGCGCCTATGGCACGGGAGCCAGACCGGCCATTCATGGAAACGGAATGGCAGGCAGCGCCTGTATCACACTCGATCGGTGTGCGGGTTGGGCTATAAGGGGGCTGGAACTGGCCAATGCGCAGTTCGCTATACGCCTTGTTCTGGACTCCCGAACACGCACCGAATACACCGGGCTGTCCGTAATCGATTGCTTCATGAAGGACATCGCCAATCCTGCCTTTCCGAACGTGTTGGAACGCGAAGGCTCAAGACACGAACACCTGAGAAACATGGGTTGGGCAATCTACGCAGAGGGAGGGGGTTCACCTCAGGAGGTCAGGCTACGTCAGGTTACCATCCGAAACAACACGGCGTTGTGGTGTCAGGGGTTTTACTTTCACGCCACCGGCCCGATCATGGGCGAAGATATTCACATCGATGGCAACACACTCGCACACAACAGCTACAACGCCATCTACCATACAGGCGCTCGCCGATTTCATATCACGCGCAACGCGTTGCTGTATGGGTATCCCTGGGCAGCTCACCCCAACGGCGCCACTCAAGTGCTGGCGGGTGGACTGGAGGGTACGGCCGCCGAGCCCAACAGGGTAACACACAACGAGTTCGGATGGGGCGGCGACACGCCGGGAGCTCCAGACGGTTGCGCCTATGACTTCGAAGGAACCACGCATGGGGTTGTGTTCCAGCATAACTTCGTCCATAACAGCTCCGGTGAACCCATTCTCTTCATGGGCGGGTTTACCCATACCGATCTTTTGTTCGATAACAACATATTTCGGGACTGCATCCGGTTCAGCACCCGTTGGCATCACTACGTGACGGTTTCGATGAGCAACACCGGCAACGGTGTCTTCAGCAACAACCGGTTCTTCCTGGAGCCCCAACACGAAGCGTTCATGGCCAAACCGCCTTCGTTCACATTCACCAATAACGACGAGCGTGCGACCGGTGCGTTCGTGGCGATGCCACAGGTCATCAGTCTGTCGCGTGATACACGAGAGCGCGTGTATACGCTGGCGTGCGCCACACCGAACGCTATCATGCGGTACACCACTGACGGCAGCCTGCCGGATGCATCCAGTCCAAAGGTCACCGGTCCCATCCGCATCACACGCTCGTGTGCGTTGAATGTGAAAGCCTTCCGAGACGGTATGCTGCCCAGTTACACCAACACGCTGGTGGTGGATTTACGCGATGGTGAAGCGAAGGGCCCCCGAGCAGTCGTCTCGACAACGGCTAATGCGGCTGCGCAGGACCGCGCACGCGCCACCCTGCAGGCTGTAACGGGCACCTTCAGCCTGGCGTTCTGGATTGCACCCGAGCGCGAACGACCCGTGACCCCTGAGACCTATACCGGCGTAACGGATACAGCCGGACAGGTGTTCGCACTGGAGCCGTTCGATACATCTGCACCAGGCAACACAGGGATCGCTGTATCAGTGGGAACGAACGGCGTCAGCGTCTTCGAGACCGGCGCCGGCGACCGCCCCAGCCTTCTGGTATGCCCTGCCAAGATGCCTGGGTGGCATCATGTCGTAATCCTGGTCCGACAGGGTCAGCCGAGTGTTTACGTGGATGGGATATTCCAGAAGGCCGGTCACAAAAGTTTGAAACAGATGCATCCGTTGTTCCGATTGGGCGCATATCCCGGACAGATGCGGGATGTGGCGGTATACGACAGACTGCTGACCGACGCAGAGATTCAGACATTGGCCGCCAAGCGTCGGTGACACCTACTGAACGTCAGCGATTCCGTATGGACTGAGAAAAGCAGACACGCACCGGACCCCTGAGGGTCCGGTGCGTGTTCAGCACGGTGCTGGATGGGGTTATACGGCGCGGGTTACCTTGCCTGCTTTGATACAGCTGGTACACACGCGTATACGGCTAGGTTTTCCGTTCACCAGAGCCCGCACGTTTTGCAGATTGGGCTTCCACACCCGCTTGGTGCGCTGAGCGCGCAGCGCCCAGGCTCCCGAGTGCCGGTGGCGGATATTCTGGCCGTGCTGCACCCCTTTACCGCAGATGGCGCATACATTGGCCATGATCACTGTACCTCCAACCGGTTTCGCCGCAGACGGCGTACGGTATCGCCGTCTGACGTGCGTCTGGACGATTCTCCGAGATGAATCGGACCGTCCGTGTGTTCAGGCGTCCGGTCAGGCGATCTTGACGGTGGCGCCTTCGGCTTCGAACTTGCTCTTGATCTCTTCGGCTTCGGCCTTGGAAACACCCTCTTTGACCGGCTTGGGAGCGGACTCGACGAGTTCCTTGGCTTCCTTCAGGCCCAGCGATGTGAGTTCGCGCACGACCTTGATCACGTTGATCTTTTTCTCGCCGGCGGACTCGAGGATCACGTCGAACGTGGTCTTCTCTTCGACGGGAGCGGCTTCGGCAGCCGCGGCGACGGGCATCGCACCCATCATCATGGGAGCGGCGGCGCTGACGCCAAACTCTTCCTGGAGCGCCTTGACGAGCTCGTTCAGCTCCAGCACGGACATGTTCTTGATCTCTTCGATCAGTTGTTCTTTGGTGAGAGCCATCGGTTTACTCCTTAGCGTAGTTACGCGGCCTCGGCCTTCTTATCGGCCACGGCCTGAACGGTGTACACGAAGTCGCGCAGGATGCCCTGCAGTGTGTTGACAAAGCCGGAGATCGGCGCCTGAATACCGCCAACGACCTGGGCGACCAGGACATCGCGGCTGGGCAGCTTGGCCAGTTCGGCCACAGCCGCCGCGTCATACAGGCGGCCAGAGATCACTGCTCCTTTGATGACCAGCGCTTTGTTTGTCTTGGCGAAATCGGTCAGCGCTTTCGCGCCGGCCGCTTCATCGCCGTGCAGAAAGGCGTACGCTGTCGGTCCTTCCAGGATATTCCCGAAATCGATATCCATGTGCGGCTTGGCAGCCCGCTTGTACAGGGTGTTTTTGACCACCTTGTACTCGGTGTTGACGGCAGCCAACTGACGGCGCAGCGCGGTCAGATCCTTCATGTTCAGGCCACGGTATTCGGTGAACACGACACCTTTGGACTGACTGATCAGAGCGCTGACTTCCTCGACGACCTCGGCTTTCGCCGGATGCGGCGTGGTGCGCATAGAGGTATCTGCCTCCTTGTCGGTTTACCCCGCGTATCTCGGTTCCCAGCAAAAAGAGAGGCTTCCGCCCGAAGCGGAAGCCTCTCCTGTATGCGTCACGGCAACAAACCGTGGTACATTGGCATCGGATGGCTCCGTTCGCCTCGGCAGGTGATCTCATCATTCAGCGCCCAGAGGCGCACCTGCTGTCTGCGGAGAACGTGACACGCAAGGCTTAGTATATCACATTCCGCGCGTCGCACGCACCGCCCCTTCCATCTGTTACAATGCATTCCGCCGGCCGGCATTGTCTGCAGGCATCAGTTCGTCCTTCGGGGAGATCGACAGCGTTGAACCATAACCAGGGCGGCTCCGGGTTTTCGAAGTCGCGCGATGAACTGAAAACCTACTGGGAACGCGCTCTCGAGCGCCTGGAAAAGGCGTTGCCCAACTCCTCGCATCACAACATGGTCAAACAGTGCCGTCTGCTGGGCTGGAGCAATGACAGCGACCAGACACTGGTATTGGGGGCGCCCAGTCCGTTTGCCCGGCAATGGCTGGAGGCGAAACTTTCCCAATTCATCAGTGAAGCGCTTTCCGAGGTCATCGGTTCGCCCGTCGGATTGCGTTTTGTTTTGGATAAACCCAAAGACAAGGCTCCGGAAGAGGCCCCCCAGCTGCCGGTCATACCGCCTGATCATTCTGCCCCTTCGAGAAGACCGCGCCATATCCCGGCAACGGTGGCGCCTGAACCGCTGGAGATTTGCGCGGAACACACGTTTCAGTCGTTCATGGTGGGAAGCAGCAACCAACTGGCTTATGCCGCAGCAAGGGCGGTGGCCGATCATCCCGGCGAGCAGTACAATCCGTACTTTCTGTATGCACCCACCGGTTTGGGAAAGACCCATTTGCTGGAAGCTATCGCCAACCATCTGATCGAAACCCGGCCGGATTTGCGAATCAGCTATACCACGGGGCAGGATTTCACCAATGCGTTCATTACCGCGCTTCGTGAACACCAGATGGACGCATTTCGGGAGCGCATCAGCAACATCGATGTCTGGCTGGTGGATGATGTGCAATTCATCGCCGGAAAGGACGCCACACAGCAGGAGTTTTTTCACCTGTTCAATATCCTGGACCAGAACAGCAAACAGATCGTTCTGACCTGCGACGTGCAGCCACGGGCCATAAAAGACCTGCCTCCGCGACTGCAGTCGCGCTTCGAATCGGGGCTGATTGTCGACATCAGTCCTCCGGAGCTGGAAACCCGGATCGCTATACTGGATCACAACGCCCGTCGTCATCAGATCGAGATCCCGGATGATGTGATGCACCGGGTGGCCAGTATTATCGAAGGCAATGTCCGTACGCTATTGGGTGTTCTGACGGCCATTGCCGCCCGGGCGTCGTTGTTGAAGCAACAGATCTCTCACGAAGTGCTGGATCTTGTACTGCCCAATTACTTTGTAAATGTACGCAACAACGAACCGATCGAGAACAGAACCTGTGCAGCCGTAGCGCAGTGGTTCGAGGTGGACCAGAGCACGCTCGTCAGCAACCGCAGAGACCAAAGGACATTGACCGCCCGGTACATGGCGATGTTGATCCTGCATGAACATGCCAAGATGTCGCTGTCAGCCATCGCAAGGCTGTTCAATAAGGACCATACCACGGTGATGAACGCCATCAAGCGGTCTCGCGCCATCCTGGAGTCAAACCCGAAACTGCAGGCCGAACTGATCGCCGTTCTACAGGAACTTCGACTGGCATGAATCCACAGACCCCTGTGGATACGCGGCGGACACCGTTGTGGATTTGGATGTGTATTACACCGCCGTTACACACCACTTGCACAGGCCTATCCTGCAGCCCTAGGTTTCCACATGTAAATCCACACATAGTACGCCGCAATGTCCACGGATGCCGGTGCCTCATGAATGTAGATTTGATGACTTTATGCAACTCTCCGCATGCGTCGGGCGTCTGAAAAGTGTGTGAGGGCTGACATGACTCAACCGGTATCCACAGAATCCACAGTTGCGTATACCAAGAAGAGTTTTATTTTATATATTCACATTGATACGTGCAGGAGCGCTCTGAAAAACCCCGCATGAAGATCACCCGCTTACGCCTGGTCAGTTTTCGTAATTACCGAGAACTGGACGTCCATCCATCCGATGGTTTGAATGTATTGGTCGGTCCCAATGGTCATGGTAAGACCAATCTGTTGGAGTCCCTTTATGTGCTGGCGTCTGCTCGTGGCCTGCGAACTTCACGCGATCAGGAGATGATCGCGCACGGAGAGCCCGAAACGCGAATAACCGCGCATGTCCAAGATGCGTCCGATCTCACGCAGGAATTGAGTGTGGCGATTTACCGCGGAAGTCGCCGAAAGCAATTGAACGTGGATGGCAAAGACAGGCCCACGGCGGAGTTTCTCGGGCGCCTGCGTGTGGTCAGCTTCACCGTTCACGATCTGGAAACGGTGCGTGGTGAACCGGGGTACCGGCGTCGTTTCATGGACACCTCCATCTGCATGTTCAGTCCCCGGTATGCAAGACACCTTTCCGCTTATCGGCATGCGTTGGAACAACGCAACCATCTGCTTCGGCAGATCCGGGAGTCGGGCGGGCGAGCCACCGAGGCGCAACTGTCGCTGCTGGATGTCATGGACGATCAACTCGCGACATCCGGGGCCGAGGTCTGTCGGGGAAGAGCCTGGTTCATCGAGCATCTCAGTGCGCCGGCCTGCCAGGCGATGCATGACTTGACAGATGGTCAGGAGACGTTGCAATTGCGCTACCAGCCGGCTTTGGATGGCGAATTGCACAACGACCTGAACGCCATTCGCGCCACGCTGTTGAAAGGTTGGCAGGAACGGCGCGCGCAGGAGTGTCAGCGTGGAGCGACGCTAACCGGTCCCCATCTGGATGACATCGTGCTGGAACTGGACGGCATGAACAGCCGGCTGTACGCCAGCCAGGGACAGCAGCGCAGTATCAGCCTCAGCCTGAAGCGAGGCGAGTATGAACTGCTTCGACACGCAAATGACGAGCCGCCTGTGGTGCTTCTGGATGATGTGCTCTCGGACCTGGACAGTGTGCGGAGAACCCGGCTGCTGGAGATGAACCTGAGCGGTGTGCAGGCTTTTTTGACCTGTACCGCCGCGGAGGCGCTGCCTGAACAGATGATGCGCCAGGCGGCCGTGTGGCGTGTTCATAACGGTGCGATGGAGCTGGAGAGCCATGCCAGATTTTGAAGCTCCGCTGCATGCGGATCTGGATAACCTGATGGATCAGTTGTCGGGTGGAAAAAACCGCTACATGCGGGTACTACGGCGTTGGAAGGAGTTGGTGGGACCTGCCATCCACGAGGCTGCCTATCCGGAGCGGTACGAAAACGGGAAGCTGACGATCTGTGTGTGCAACAGCATCTGGATGCAGGAACTGATGTTGATGCGCACCCAGTTGCTGGACGTGCTGAACAGTGCAGCGGGCGATGATGTGTTCTGGGAGCTGGTATTTCGTGTCCGTTCCAAACGACGATCGCATCCGGAGAGTCCATCCACTGTCAAACGGACGCACGCATTAAGGCTCCCACCGGCTACCGTCAGCGCTCAGCGTGCCGTGGCCAAACGGTGCGCCGAGATCAAGGACGAGGGACTGCGGGAGCTGATGCAGCGTGTGATGCTGACCCACACTCGTTTGGAAGCGGCGCGGCGGAAAGCTGGATGGAAACCCTGTCCCCGTTGCGGCGTGAGTTACCCCGGATATGGAACCTGTTGCACATTCTGCGAAGCTGATGCATCAGTCTGTGACCCGGCCGAACGCGGCGGCCCCGGAAGCTGAGGCTCCAGCCAGCTCCAGAACCGGTCTTCTATCTCCATCTCGATTTCCAGCGCATACACCGGCAACCGCAGACTCTTGATCGTGCTTTCATCAAGCTTGACAGCGTCTTTGACGGTGATCACCAACGCTTCGGCATGACGCGCGTCATGGTCGTTACAGATCTCCTGCAGCTGCTCCTGGCGCATGGGAGTGTGATCGGGAAGCCGTAAAGACAGGTTCATCTGCGCACCGCACTCGGACAGGGTGCGCTCAAACTGGCGGGGACGCGCCACCGCGCAGGCGGTCACGATATTCCGCTGGCGCAGCCAGGTGACCGGCAGACGCTCTCCGGATAGGATGTTGAGCAGCGCAGTCGGCATACGCTTGCTGACAAACAGCGGCCTGTCGGGTATGTGATGAGAGACCAGACCTTCCGTGATATTGTCATCCAGCAGCAACGCCGAGGCCCGAAACAGACTTGAGACCGGTTCACGTAAATGACCCGATGGCGCCGGCCAGCCGTTACCGAACGGACGCCTGGCGTTCAGCATCACCAGATCGACATCGCGCGCCAGTTGCCAGTACTGAAATCCATCATCCAACAACAGCACATCGCAGTCGAAATGCTCGATGGCATATCGGGCTGTACGCCGGCGGTCTTTCCCGACCAGTACGGGAACGCCTGGCAGCGACTGGGCCATCAGGTACGGTTCGTCACCGGCCTGAGCCACAGTGGCCAGCAGACGCTGACCATCGGATACGACGCCGCCTCGTCTGCTCATCTGTCCCCGGTATCCCCTGCTGAGTATCGCAACTCTGTGACCGCGCTGTTGCAGGTACTTGGCGAGGGTGATCGTGGTGGGGGTCTTGGCCGCTCCGCCAAAGGCGATATTACCCACCGAGATCACAAACGCGTCACAATGATACTGTCTGGGAAGACGCCATTTGAGGTATATGTTCAGCGCGGCCGAATAGAGCAGGCTAAGCGGCTTCATCGCCCGCTGGGCGGGCGTCATCACGTCCAGTTGATGAATTCGGTATAGCATGCACAATTGCGCCTTTCATGGTTTACTGGATGGTACAGGGCTGCGCCCGTACCTCCCGGGAGGAATCTGCCGATGAGCGAACAGACATATCCGCTGACACCAGAGGAGATGGCCGAGAAACTGGCCCGTTGGAACCGGTTCCGATGCACCACACTCTCTCGCCTGAACCATGATGCCCGTTCGCCGTTGACCACGATCATGGGCTTTGCCGAACTGCTGTTGGAAGAACCGCTGACCGAAGACCAGCTGCTCTACGCCCAACGCATCCTGGATTCATGTGATCAGATGATCGCCATCCTGGATGAGTTCCGAACGGCATTGAAGGATTATCCGCCCGAGCCGATGGAGTGATCGTTATGTACCCTCCGCAAGTCGTTTGACGCCGTCCAGGATCATCTGGACGTTTTGTTCCAGTTTTTTGTGTATCAGGTTTTTTACCAGAGCGCCCAGCATCGGCACGTTGTATTCATAGTCCATGGTCGAACTGAAACGGGTCCCTCCGTTCTCGGCAGTGAACTGCCACAGACCGGTCATGCTTTGCATGTCCCCTTTGATCATGGTGAACCGGCAGGTCATCGCGGTCGGATCCCAAATATCCTCTTCGGTCCAGACCACTTTCATGTTAAACTCGCGCACCAGTCCGACCCATTCGGTGATGGTGCGGAGTCCGTCTTCGCTGCGCTCCAATATGCGCACCGACTGCAGATCGGCCATGATGGACGGGAACTGCTCCACGTTCCGTACAACATTCCAGACGATATCCGGGGCCTTATCGATCCATACTGATTGCTCGATTCGCGCCATATTTTTAGTCTCCTGATAAAAATAGCATCAGTAACTGCGGGCAAACACGACCTGCGTACTGGTGGGGCGGCCGGTCAGCACGCAAGATCCTGAACCTCCCGGCTGGTCAAACGGGATCACCCGGATCGTGGCTTTGGTTTCATTTTGGATCCGCTGTTCATCCTGTGCGTCTCCATCCCACCAGGCCAACGCAAAGCCGGTTTGTACGGCCTCCCGCAGTTCTTCGTAGTTCGTCACGGTCTGTGTATGCTCCAGTCGGAACCGCAACGCTTTCTCATACAGCGCTGTCTGGATCTCCTGCAGCAGGTCACACACTGTTTGGGTCAATCCTTCCTGAGGGACAAACCGTTTCCCGTCGCGGCCGGGTACGTCACGGCGGGCCACCGCGGCGGAGCGCTTCTGCACATCTTTGGGGCCGATCTCGACGCGCACCGGCACACCCTTCATCTCCCATTCGTTGAACTTGAAACCCGGAGTCAGTTGATCGCGGTCATCCACGTGATAACGGATGATTCCTTTCCAAGGAGCGGTAATGCAGGCGATGGCCTGCTGAACAGCTGCGCGCTCTTCGGGTGTCTTGTAGATGGGCACAACGACCACCTGAGTGGGCGCCACCGCAGGCGGAAGCACCAATCCCTCATCATCGGAGTGCGCCATGATCAATGCGCCGATCAGCCGCGTGGACACGCCCCACGATGCGGTGGATGCATACTCGATGGTGTTATCCGGTGTGGTGAACTTGATATCGAACGCCTTGGCGAAGTTCTGGCCCATGTTGTGGGTGGTTCCCGCCTGGAGGGCGCGGCCGTCCTGCATCATCGCTTCGATCGCATAGGTGGCCAAAGCACCTGCGAACTTTTCGTTATCGGTTTTGCGCCCTTTGATCACCGGGATGGCCAACACTTTTTCCACGAAATCGGCATAGACTTCATGCAGGATGAGCAACGCTTCCTTTTCGGCCTCTTCGGTGGTCGCGTGCGCGGTGTGGCCTTCCTGCCACAGGAACTCGGTGGTGCGCAGGAACGGACGCGTACGCATCTCCCAGCGGACGACATTGGCCCACTGGTTGATCAGGATCGGCAAGTCGCGCCAGGATTTGACCCATTTCGAAAAGCTGTGTCCGATAATCGCTTCGGATGTCGGGCGAACCACCAGCGGTTCGGCAAGCTCTTCGCCTCCACCTCGTGTGACCACTGCGACTTCCGGAGCAAAGCCTTCCACATGCTCCGCTTCCTTGGTGAGAAAGCTCATCGGGATAAACAGCGGGAAGTAGGCATTCTGATGGCCGGTCGCCTTGATCCGGGCATCCAGTTCACGCTGGATCGCTTCCCAGATGGCATAACCGGTGGGTCGGATCACCATGCAGCCGCGGACGGCGCTATAGTCAGCCAGTTCGGCCTGACTGACGATATCGAGATACCACTGTGAATAGTCGGTGGCGCGAGGTGTGATTTCAGTTTTTGGCATGCAATCCCTCCAGGGACAAAGCGACGGGCTGAGACGCGTGGGTCCATTCCATTGTAACCCACCACCTACACGGCGTGTCACCACAGCAACAGGCCTGTCTGATACGCTCGCTGTATCAGACAGGCCTGTTTTTCCGGAGATCGGAATACCGATCAGCGCAGCTTCAGACCGAATCGATCGGTCGATATGTCAGACCGTGCGGGACTGGCGTTTCCGTTTGCCGAGTCCCCCCAGCCAGTTGGTCAGGTCATCGAAGATGGTGTATACGCAGGGAACCACCAGCAGGGTCAGCAATGTGGACAGAAGCAGTCCACCGATGACCGCGATGCCCAGCGGAGCGCGGAACTCCGATCCGCGTCCCAGCGCCAGTGCTGTGGGCAGTGTACCCATCACCATAGCGAACGTGGTCATCAGGATCGGTCGGAGACGAGTCGGGCCCGCCTCCAGGATGGCCGCCGTCCGATCGTGTCCGCGTCCGCGCAGCGTGTTCGTATAGTCCACCATCAGGATGGCGTTCTTGGTGACCAGTCCCATCAGCATGATGATACCGATCATCGCCACAATGTTGAGCGCGCTGCCGCCGACGATCAGGGCGATCAACGCGCCCACCATGGCCATCGGTAGCGACAGCATGATGGTCAGCGGCATGAGCAGCGACTCGAACAGGGCCGCCATCAGGATGTAGACCAGCACGATGGCCAGCATCAGCGCTTGCCCCATGTAACGGCCCTCTTCGGCCATCAACTGGTTTTCGCCTTCCCAGTTCATGCGGATGCCTGGAGGTGGGATCTGGGCTTTGGCGAGCGCTTCTTCGATGGGCCGCTGCATGTTACCGGTGGAATACCCATCCAGCAGATAGGCGGTGACGGTGACCATGCGTTCGCGGTTTTTCCGGTCGATTTTTGTCGGTCCGGCGGTCATACGCACCGTCGCGACATCGCGGAGAAGCACCGGACGCGTCGCCACATATCCGACCACCAGGTTTTCCACCTGCTGCAGGTTGTCGCGTTGCGCTTCGGTCAGTTGGACGCGGATGTCGTACTCCTTACCGGCATCGCGGTACTTGGTATCCGTATTGCCCTGCACCTGTGTGCGCAGCGCGCTGGCAACCTGGGCCACAGACAGACCCACCAAGGCGGCTTTTTCCGGATCGACGCTTACCTGCAGTTCCGGTTTTCCCAATTTCCATGAGAGGTCCGGGTCGACAATACCGGGTATACCGGCCAGAATGGTTTTCACCCGGGCGGTCACTTTAGAGAGCTGAGCCGAGTTGGGTCCGCTGAATTCCAGCTGGATGGGGGCTCCGCCACCGCCCGCACCGCTTGACTCGGCGTTGACGATAATCTTGGCTCCTGGTATTTGACCGATACGCGATCGCATCTCCGATACGATCTCCACATCGCGTCTTGTACGCAGGTGTTCCTTGTGCTTGCCGAATTTGAACCAGCCGGTGATGCCGTCGATCAGCGCCTGCTTTTCCACCAGCGTGATAGCGATTTCACCGTACTGCGATCCGGAGCCACCCACATAGCTGCTGCCGGTCTGGCTTCCGACGCTGGTGGTGACATATTCGATTTCGTCGCGTACGGTGGGCGTGGTCTCGATGATCTTTTCGATACGCCGCATGACGCGGTCGGTGGCGGCTAAAGAGGTGCCGGCAGGCATCTCGACGGAGATCTTGACGCTGCCCTGGTCCTGCACAGGGAAGAAGCCAAACGGCAGCAGCTCCGGCATAAAAGACCCCGCCGCTCCAACGGCAGCCAGCACCGCACCGACGCCAATGGTGGAGAAACCGGCGCGGATCAGTGGAACACGGTGCCGCTTCCACAAGGCGCTGATCAGGAAGAACAGCACCGAGAACGCGGCCACTGTGGCCCCGAAACTCAGCGCAGCGGTGACAAACGATGGCCCGGCCAGTGAGCCGAAGATCAGCAGGAAGATGGCGATCAGCAGCGTGTTACCGATGGTCACCACCATCCAGCGGCGCTCCAAAGCATGGCGCAGGACGCCCCGGTACCACCGATCCAAGGCTAGGTATGCGCGTTCGAATCCGCGGCTGAACCGGTCATTTCCGGCATCGGCATGCTCACCCGCCCGGAACCAGCGGGAGGCGAGCATTGGGGTAAGCGTAAAGGACACCAGCAGTGAGAACAGTGTGGCGGTGGCGACGGTGATACCGAACGCCCGGAAAAACTGCCCCACAATACCGCCCATAAACGCGATGGGCACAAACACCACCACATCCACCATGGTGATCGCGATAGCTGCCAGTCCGATCTCCGATCGTCCGTTCAGCGCCGCCTCCGCAGGCTGTTCGCCCAGTGACAGATGCCGGAAGATGTTCTCCAGCACCACGATCGAGTCATCGACCAGAATGCCGACCGCCAGTGACAGGCCCAGCATGGTCATGGTGTTCAGGGTGAACCCCATGGCGTTGATGATGATGAACGTGGATACGAACGACGTGGGAATAGCCAGCGAGACGATCAACGTACCGCGGATGTTGTGCAGGAATATGTAAACGACCAGCACCGCCAGAATGATCGCCAATGTCAGCGCCATCTGCAGGTCTGCGAGGTTTTCCAGAATGAACTTCGACTGGTCGAATGTGGTAACAAACTCGATGTCGCGCGGCAGCTCTTTGTCGAGCTTTTCAATTTCGGCTCGCGCAGCGGAGCATACATCCGCTGTATTTGAGTCGGATGTCTTTTGCACCACGACGGTCAGGCTGTTCTTTCCGTTGATACGTGCAAACTGGGTGCTTTCCTGCACGTTGTCGCTCACGGTGGCGACATCGCTCAACCGATAGGTGCGCGCCACGCCGTGCTGGTCAATCGCGGTGAGTCGGACGTTGCGGATTTCGTCCAGATTTTGGAACTCCCCGAATACACGCAGAGCGAACTCACGCCGGGGTTCGCGGATGCGTCCGGCAGGTATGTTGAGGTTGGCCGCCTGCAGCGCGCCGATGATCTGCTGCACAGTGAGCCCGTAAGCATCCAGACGTCCCTTATCGATCTGAACCTGGATCTCGCGAACATCCCCGCCCACTACGCTGACCGATGCCGCTCCGGGCACGCGCGCCAAGCGGTTTGCCACCGTCTCTTCGGCGATGAACCTCAGTTGCCTGGACGGGCGTTTCCCGAACATACCGAAGTAGATGACAGGACGAGCGTTGATATCGAACTTGCTGATGGTGGGCGCCAAGGCTTCACGGGGGATCCGGGTGCGTACGCCATCGACTTTTTCGCGCACGTCCGCGGCCGCAACATCGCTGTTGGTGCCCAGCTTGAACTCGATCATGACGATCGAGACGCCTTCCTGACTGACAGATGAAACGCTTTTGACGCCGTTGATGCCGTTTACAGCGTCTTCCAGCGGTTTGGTTACCAGGGTTTCGATTTCGCGAGGTCCGGCGCCCGCATATACGGTCGTGATGGTGACGTACGGGAAGTCAACCTTCGGGTTAAGCTCCACCTTCATTTTGGAAATGGAGACCAGACCCATCACGGCCAGTGCGATGAACACCATCAGGATGAACACCGGACGGCGAATGGCTGTATTGGTCAACCACATGGTTGCGTATCCTCTCCTTCGCCTCCGGCGTTCACTCGGTTGCTACCTGTTCGACCTTCACCCGGTCTCCGTCTGTGATGTTTTCCTGACCCTGCACCACCACCTGATCACCCGGTTTCACGCCGGTGACTTCGGCGGTCGTTCCGGCCATGTAACCTACCGTGACCGGGATCTCTTTGGCGATTTTATTGCGGACGACGAACAGCGCTTGACCGGTGTCACGCGTCACCAACGCGTCTTTGGGCACGATGGTCACGTTGCGGTGCACGTCCACCAGGATACGTCCTCTGGCGAACATCTCAGGTTTCAGCCTGCCGTGTCCGTTCTGCATGTTGATACGTACGGTGAAGTCACGGGATGCCTGATTTCCCACCGGATAGATCCGGCTGACGGTGCCTGTGAAGTGGGCATCCGGGTAGGCGTCCACGGTGATCTCCGCCTGTTGGCCGGGCTTGATCAAACGCACGTTCATCTCAGACACGCGGGCCTCCAGGTAGATGCGGTTCAGGTCTACGATCCGCATCACCGGTGCGCCGTCGCCCACGTTCTGCCCCGGCTCCGTCATGCGGGCTGCAACCACGCCGCTGACAGGCGCCTTTATGGTGGTATATTCCAGGTTCAGCTTGGCCAGATTCAGCTCGGTTTCCGCTGCAGCCAAGGCCGCTCGGGCCTCGTTCACATCCTGCTGACGCACGGCGCGCTGAACCCGGTTGGCTTCCGCCAGCTTGAGTCCCTCTTCCGCTTGCCGCAAAGTGGCTCGGGCGGAGTCGATCTCCTCGCTTCGCGGGCCTTCTTTGACCAGGCTGAGGTTCTGTCTGGCCTGTGACAGTTGTGCTTGCGCCACTTCAAACGCGGTTTCGGCGGCTTCCAACGCCTGCTTGCCGACGGCGTCACGAGCGTACAGACTGCGTGTACGGTCCAGATTGGCCTTCGCGTTCTTCAGGTTTGCCTCCGCCGTGACCACGGACTCTTGGGCTAGTTGGCGCTCTTGCGGGCGGGCTCCCGTTTCCAGGGCCCGGAGACGCGCTCGGGCTGCATCCAGGGTTGCGGTCGCGGTACGGATATTCACGTTGGTCGTGGTGGGTTCCAGCTCCAGGCTGGTCAAGGCTTTCTGGTAGCGGGCGCGCGCCATGGCGACCGAGCTGACGGCCTGTTGGTACCGCAACTGGGCATCATTGGATTCTTGGCGCACCAGCACTTGTCCGGCAACGACCCGGTCACCTTCGCGAACGGTAACCTGCTCGACGCGTCCTCCGCGCTTGGCCGGAACCAACACATCCACTTCGGATTGCAACGGACCGGTGATGGTGATGGCCAGTGGCATGTCACCCCGTTCAGCCGTGGCGACCGCTACCGCGATGTCGGATCCGCCCTTTGCTTCTTCCTTCTTTTTGGCCGCGCAGCCACTCAGCACCAAAACCGTGCCGGCCAGCAGGGCAAGACCATATATGGGAAACAACCGCTTCAAGGTCTGTTCTCCTTCATAATCCAGTTACGGGTCGATCACTTCGGGTCGGCGAATTCGCCGATCGCCTTCAAAATCCGGGCATTGGCAACACGCAGGTCGAATCGGGCGTTCACCAGGTTCTGTTGAGCTTGCGTATACGCCAGTTCGGCGTCACTGAGTTCGATCTGGTTGGTCACGCCCTCTTCATATCGCACCCGGGAGACACGCAACGCTTCGGTGGCCTGCTCCAATCCCTTGGTGGCAGCCTTTACCTTTTGTTGTGCCTCTTCGGCCATCAACGTGGCCTGCTTGAGTTCCAGCGCAACGCCTTGTCGGGCGTCTTCCTGCGAGATCAACGAGGACTCACGATCATGCCGCGCCTGTTCGATTCTTGCCTGTGTCTGCCCGCTGTCCCAAATAGGCACATTGACCACGGCAGTGGCAGACAGCACGACCGACTCGCTGTTGAACATGGTCTTTTTCAGGTTGAACTGTGAATTCAACGTGACGCCCAATGTGGGCATCAGCGCCCTTCGGGCGGCAAACAACCCGCGGTCCGACAGCTCGATGCCCAACGCAGCCATCCGGATCTCCGGACGCCGCGTCACGGCGGTGCTCAGCCAGCTTTCATAGTTGCCATCCAGAGCGGTGGCTTCGGCGTCCGGCACAATCTCGACCGGTTCGTTGATGTCACGTCCCAGCACCAGATTGAACGCCGATTTGGCCAGCTGGACGCCATTTTCCGCAGAGATGCGCATCTGTTCTGCCGCGGCGACCGCCGCTTCGGCGCGCGAGATGTCCAGTTTTGGCGACGATCCGGCGTCAACCAGCGCGCGGGCGGTTTTCAACCGTTGTTCGGCATTTGCCACCGCTTCGGTGGCCACCTTCAACCCTTCCTGAGCGCGCAGGATGTTGTAGAACGCCTCCCGGACCTGCAGGTTGACGTCATTGCGGATCATGCGCACTTTCTGTCGGGTGACTTCAGACCCCAGCTTGGCCATCTGTACGCCGTTACGGATCAAACCGGTGATGTCGATCGGTTGGGTCAGAGTGGCATTGGCCCCGTAGTCATCCGCGTCCCCCAGCTTGATGGTTTGGCCGCCAATAGACGTGGTGGGCTCTTTGGCCAGACGGGTGTACTTGGCTTGTGCTCCCACGGTGGGCAGCAGGCTGCTCTGCGCCTCTTTCACCGCAGCGCGCGACTTCAGGTCCTCCTGAAGCACCGCGCGCAGTTCGCGGTTATGCTGCAGAGCGGTTTCAATGGATTGGTCAAGTGTCAGTCGCTGAGTTTCGGCGGCAGTCTGCTGTGACAGCGCGGCCATACCCACTAGACATGTTGCCGATGCAACCAGGCACGTTAGCCTGTTCCTCAAAGCCCTTTTCCTCCTTCTTTTGGGTCAACCATTTCAGCACCGCTCCGCATAAACGGGTGCTGGGTCATTATCAACTCATGAGCCGGCCCGTGCGTTTCTTCCAGCTCGGTTCGCAGTCGGGTAATTTCAGCCAGGATGGGTGCGGAGTGCTCCGGTGCAACCACACCCAACAGTAAGATACGCACACCGATCTCAAGGTAGTGCGTACGCCAGACTCGCCACTCATCGGAAGGCGCCGTGCCCCAGATGTATATGAGTGAGAACGTCAATCCCAGCAGCGCTCCGGCGAACCAGAAGCAATCCACCTCTTCGCGGATCTGTCCATCCTTACGGTACCGTTCCAGGAACTCGGCGAATGACCGCGTGTTGGTATGCACTGTTTGCCGGAAGATCCGTGCGCAGGCGGGGTTCCGGTGAAAATCGTGCATCAGCATCGGTCCGGCTTTGACGCTGGTCTCATGCAGCTCCAGAAACGCCTTCAACACGGCGTAGACCGCTTCCTGCAAAGTAGGCGGCGCGTTTTCTTGCATGATGCGCTGGATCGTCAACGAGAAGCTGTACTCTTTGAGCACATCCTCAAAAAGCGCCTCTTTGTTGTCGAAGTAGTGATAGACCAGACCTTCAGTAACACCCGCTTCGCGGGCGATAGCCCGAATAGAGGCGCCCGAAAAGCCTTCTCGGCTGAACACTGTGCGCGCCGCCGACAGCAGCTGCTGACGGCGATGTTCCGCACGTGTCTTCCGTTTAGGGGTGAGCATTTTGTCCATTGTTTAAACGAGCGTTTACTAAACGCTCGTTCAATACCGTACCACATTTTGGAGGACGTCTCAAGGCACGGAAGGTTCACCATCGAGGGCCGTCGTAATACAAAGGCAGTACAGGAGGTGCCGGTCATGCGGTTTGGAGTGTGCGCCCCATTGGATTGGGCCCATGAGATACAGTCCGCCGGATTTCACTACATCGAACTCGCGGCCAATGCCCTGCTGATCCCTGAGTCACCGGAAACCGATTGGCTGCCTTTGGCGACGGCGATGGAATCCTGTCCGCTTCCGGTGGAGGCGATGAACTGCTTTGTCTCGGGCCCCCAGATCACCGGACCGGATGCAGATCCGGAACGACTGTTACGTTATGTGGACACGGCCCTGACACGCGCGGCCCGAGTGGGGGTACAGGTGATGGTGTTTGGCAGCGGCGGCGCGCGCCGCATTCCGGACGGCTTTCCTCAGTCGGACGCGGAGCGCCAGCTGATCGATTTTCTGCATATGTGCGCCGATGCCTGTGACCGAACGGGTGTGGTGACAGCGATAGAACCATTGCGGCGCGCCGAGAGCAACGTGCTGAACTCCGTTGTCGAAGCCGCCGCGATGGCGCGTGCGGTCGGACGCACGGGAGTACGTCTCCTGGCGGATACTTTCCATATGGAAGCCGAAGACGAGCCGCTGTCCGTTTTGGACGGCGTGGGTGACCTGTTGATGCATGTACACACGGCGGACACCGGTCGGAACTCCCCCGGGACAGGATCGTATGATCATGTCGCGCTGTTCAGGGCACTGAGAGGGGCCGGGTACAATGCGCGCGTATCGGCGGAATGCGGATGGGGCGACCGCTCGGTAACGCTGCCGCTGGCTTTGCGGCATATGACTGAAGCATATGAGAGGAGTGCATCATGACACATACCGAACTGGGAGCTATCGTGAGTCGTGCGGTGCGGGAGACGCCTATCACGGATATCCATACGCATCTTTATGACCCTGCGCTGGGTGGACTGCTGCTGTGGGGCATCGATGAAGCGTTGACTTATCACTATCTGGTAGCAGAAACGATGCGCTGGAGTCCCATCCCGGCGGCATCCTGGAATACGATGCCCCGGGAAGAGCGGGCCGATCATGTCTGGCGTACGCTGTTCTTGGAGCACTCGCCGGTGAGCGAGTCGACACGTGGGCTGCTGGAAACCCTCCAGCAGCTGGGGCTGGATGTCAGCAGCCGCGACTTGGCGGCATGGCGGCGATGGTTTGACGAACAGACCACCGAAGGGTTCGTGGACCGGGTCCTGGAGATTGCCAACGTACGCGACGTGGTGATGACCAACGATCCGTTCGATGCGCAGGAACGTTCGTACTGGATGGAAGGTTTCACGCGCGATCCCCGATTTCATGCGGCGCTGCGGCTGGATGGACTGCTTAACCAATGGCCTCATGCCGCTCCGCAGCTGGCCGCCTGGGGGTACGCCGTACAACCCGACTTCAGCGGAGAGACCGCGGCGGAAGTGCGCCGGTTTTTGAATGACTGGATCGAGCGGCTCGACGCGCTGTATATGGCCGTGTCGCTGCCGCCGTCGTTTGTGTTGCCTGAGGACTCTCCGCGCGGGCGGCTGTTTGCCGAGTGCGTGTTCCCGGTCGCAGCTCAGCGGCGCATCCCGATGGCGCTGATGATCGGGGTGAAGAAGCTTACCAATCCGGACTTGGGGCTGGCGGGCGACTCGGTGGGGCACGCCAATATCGACGTGCTGGAATGGATCTGCCGGGATTACCCGGATGTGAAGCTGCTGGTGACAATGCTTTCACGCGAGAACCAACATGAGCTGTGTGTGTGCGCTCGCAAGTTCAGCAATCTGCATGTGTTCGGATGCTGGTGGTTCCTGAACAGCGGACTGCTGGTCAGCGAGATCACCCGAATGCGTCTGGAGTGGTTAGGGCTCAGCATGACTCCTCAACACTCGGATGCGCGGGTACTCGATCAGGTGATCTACAAATGGCGCCGCTCACTGAAGGCGATCACCGAGCAGCTCACACTGGCCTATCAAGATCTGGCGGACACCGGTTGGCAACCCAGCGAAGCGGAGATTCGGCGCGACGTGGCCGGATTGCTGGGCGGCCAGTTCTGGGATTTTGTGAAACGCTGAAGCGACGTCCCGGGTCCGTGCATGCTGGACCCGGGACAGGTTTTGAGTTGCTCGATCAGACTTTCCGGAACACGGGCTGCGTCCATCCACGGGAACCGTCAGGCAGGGTGATCCGAGCACGCATGTACCGCGCGTTACGCGGGCAGCGCGCTTTAGCCGAGTGCCCTCGTGTTTCCTGGACGATCTGACCGTCGGAAATGAACTGGATCAGTGCATCGTGTGCCTGCGGTCCTCCGACTGTCAGCGACATGGTGAGTCCACTGGCTCGAAATTGCGACAGAGTGACCCCGGTACTGGCGTAAAAACGACCGGCTTGAAGCGCCCGCAAGATAGCCGATGGGGTTCGTGCAGAAGCATCGACCACCACCCATCCCTGGCCGGGGGCGTCCGGTGTTCCCCGCTTGTCGGGATCATAGTTATGCGTATCATCGACCGCGGTGGCGTACCAGCGCTGTCCGGCCATCAGCAGTCGGTCCCAGGTGGTCTCCACGGAGACATGATGCTCGTCGCCCTCATCCTGGCAGCCGGAGGATGTGTTGATGATCTCCAGGAAGTGACAGTCACGCAGAGGCATCAGGTCGTCAGCACTTAACGCCCAGTGCCAGTTCGGATGGTTGACCTGCGCCACGCCGCCTTCCTGAACGATGGTGTCGATGACCGCCTGCAGTGTTTCGGTGACACCGGCCAGCGCCTGCATACTCAGCTGCTTTTCGACGCCCCAGGCGCATACATGCAGCGGGCGTCCCTGGGCGTTCAGCGCGTGAGTGCCCAGTTCGATGCCGGGGATCATGACCAGCCCATGTGACCGTGCCGGGCTCACAGAAGTGTAGGTTTTGTGATCGGTTATCGCCAGGAATTCATATCCCAGCGACCTGTAGATCGCACATGCCTCCTCAGGCGGCCGGTTGCCGTCGCTTCCGGTTGTATGGGTATGCAGATTGCCGCGCAGCCACATAAAGACACCTCCCGACGTCGGCACTTTACACACATGATACACCGTCGTTCGAAAGTGCCGGCATTGTTATCCGATGTCCGAGGTGCTGGATTGCTCTCCGCGCAAGGGGCAATTCAACCGGTGGCATCGACTGCGCAACCGCAGCATATGGATAATCGAAGATGGATGCCCGTCTTCGGGGGCGCCGGATCAAAGGAGAGAGCGGTACGTGAATACACCACACGAAGCGATCTGCGGGTTTAGCGAGGATAAGAACCTGCAGCGACTGCTGACGTTTACCCTGGAACTGGACCAGTTGAAAGGCGTGCTGAGGCGCAGTCTGGTGCTGGAAGGGGCGCGGCGTGAGAACAGCGCGGAGCATTCCTGGCATCTGGCGTTGATGGCGCTGCTGTTCGCCGATCTGGCCCCCGCCGGTGTGGATGTGCTGCATTCAATGCAGATGGCGCTGGTTCACGACATCGTGGAGATCGACGCCGGAGACACGCTGGTGTATGACGCCGTGGGCAACCGGGACAAGCTCGACCGGGAACGCGCCGCTGCGGATCGGCTGTATGGCCTGCTGCCCGAACCGGTCGGAACGCGTCTGAGGGCGCTGTGGGAAGAGTTCGAGGCGGGAGACACCGCCGAGGCGCGTTATGTCAGAGCGCTGGATCGATTGCAGCCGATGTTGTTGAACTGGGCGTCGCAGGGCGACTCATGGCGCACCCATGCGATCACCGCCGATCGCGTACGCGCCTTGAACCTTCCGGTGTTTGACGCAGGCGCGCCTGCCCTGCGCGCAGTCGCCGAACGCCTCATCGATGACGCGGTATCGCGAGGATATCTGAAAGAACCGGAAGAAACCTGAACGGCCAGCCCGCCGGTCGCGTTTGGATGCCCCTCCGGTTTATATCCGAGTGGTTCGGTTATAGCCGGTGTAACTGTGGAACACCGCGCTCAGCAGGGCGTGCACGGCGGGTAATTCCAGCGCCAGCACATGGTCCAGCCAGGCGCTTGCCTGATCGGTCAGGCGCATCAGTTCGTACTCATGCAGAAGCGCCCGACGGTGTGGTTCCGAATTCCAGGTCAACCTGCGCGCATATTCCAGGTACCCGGCCACCGCGAGCAGTTCGCTGGGAGGGATCTCTTCCAATGAGCGCGGACCTCGCAGACGAACAATGATCTCCGGTTGGGTCGGAAGTCGGACGATGTGCTGCAGCAGATCGGATGTACCCCATTCATCGACCACGAGGCACCGGCGGGTGTTGAGCGCATGCTGCAATCCTTCTGTCAGCAACGCCTGCAGCCGGCTGCCCAGTTTATGCAGCCCGCATCCGCGCAGATACACATCGAACAGATGGCGCACCGTCATCGGCGCTTCGTCTTCCATGATGCTGAGCAGACCGTGCGCCAATCGACAAGGCCCCGCGTGGGATTTCAGCGGAGAGGGGCCGGCACACGCGGCATACTCGCGATAGACCCGCATGCGCCACTCCTGTGCAAACTCTGCAGGCCCCGGAATGGGTCCGACGACCATGTCCGGATCGATCAATTCATCCGTATCGAATATACTCAGCTGATGAATATTGGATTGTGACGAGTTGTTACGCTTGGGCGCCATTGCAGATGTCTCGGGCACGGTGTATTGTCTCTATTGTGACAGACAGGTTCGCATGCGTCCAGAACGACTGACGGTGTCCCGTGAACAGGGCGAACAGGAGGCGGCACTATGCGCAGACCCACCATGCCACACGACCAGAGTGGCAGACCCATGCCCGTCAAGCCGGTGATTCAACGCAGCGTATCGGCCCGTGTAGCCGTTGCCCAGATCTGGCAACCCGGTCCCGGCGATTCACGCAGTGCTGTCGACCTGATGCAACCGGCGCTGGATGAGCTGAAAACGCTTCAGCCCGATTTGGTGGTGTTCCCCGAATATCACCTGGGCTGGGTGCGTTTGGGCGATGGCGCCTTCGCGCAAGCCCAGGAACTCGCCCGTCGGTATGACACCAATCTGGCGGTTGGTGCATTGGAGATGTTGCCGGGGTACGATCCTGCGCGGCCCTGTTTTGACCAGCCGGGCAAATATGCCAACAGCACGTTTCTTTTTGACCGCCGCGGACATCTTGTGTGCAACTATCACAAGGTGCATCCCGCTGTGGGCGCTTCATCCCCGTACAACTGGCCGCCTGATGCACAAGATCTGGAGTATACCATGCGGTGTGGCGCCGTGTTTCCGGTAGTCGACCTGGATGTTGCCAGGGTGGGCCTGATGACCTGTTATGACGGCTATTTTCTGCCTGTGTTCGACATACTGAGTCTGAAGGGCGCCGAGATCATCATCTGGTGCAATGGCCGGGGGGATATCGAAGATTATATCGTCCGAACTGCCAGCCACCTCACCTGTACAGCGATTGTGGCTTCCAATCACAGCCACGGTGTCGGAGCGGCCATCTGTGACTTCCCGGGGCGGATGCTGGCGCGTTCTACGGAAGCCAGAGACCAGGTGCTGTGCGCCGAGATCGATCTGAAACAGTTGCGCCGTCATCGCAGGCATCTGCGTATGTTCCACCAGCGACGGCCGGAGCTGTACCGCGACGTCTCCCGGCCCTGGCGCCCGCAACTGAACTATCCGCAGATACCCATGGATGAGTGATCCGCCTGCAAACGGGCGGATTCAGGGATTCACGATGATCTTGTTCCGATCGGGTGTTCCCATGACCCGGATCGCCTCGTGGATATCCTTTAACGGGAAACGATGCGAGATGATCGCCTCGGTGTCGACCAGATCGGTCTCCATCAGGCGGATGGCGCGTGTCATGGCTGTGGGTGTGGTGCCGAAACTGGCATCCATCCGACCTTCCAGAAAGTGTGTCAGGCCGCCGTCCAGTGAGAATGATTCGTGGGTGGTGATGCCGAACACGTTCCAGCGGGTACCTCTTCGGCGCAGATCCACCATCAGCTGGACGGCCTCGATCGGGCCGGCGGCTTCCACGATCAGGTCTGGCCCGTCGGGCATAATGGCATAAAGAGCCTCTCGGATGTCGCTTTGTGACGGATCGAGGGCAGCGGTCGCGCCTAGGCGCATCGCCTGTGCGCGCGCATATGGGCTGCTGTCGATCGCCACCAGCCGGGCCGCTCCCGCAGTGCGGGCAACCATCAGACACAGCAGTCCGATACTGCCCACGCCGATGATCACCACATCGTCGCCCACCTGCATCTGGCTGTATTGGATGACCCCCTTCCAGGCGCCGGACAGCGGTTCGGTCAGCGCGGCGGCATCGAACGAGATGCCGGCGGGTTTATGAAACAGGCACTCGTCTTTGGTGAGCATATATTCGGCGAAAGCTCCTGGGCGCACATCGGCCGGTCCGTCTCCGCCGGTCACAAACGAGTGGGCGCAGTAGTGTGTATTGCCGACCCGGCAGTGCGCACAGCGTCCACAGTAGCCGGAGGGCTGTACGATCACCGGGTCGCCCTCCTTGACGTGGCTCACCGCCGGCCCCACCTCATGCACGATCCCGCTGGGTTCATGGCCAACGATGCATGGAAACGTCACGTTCGTCCGGATCCCGCGGATCGCCTTGTAATCGGTGGCGCAGATACCGCAGGACACAATCCGGACCACCACATCGCCCGGCTCCGTGGCGCGGGGGATCGGCACATCCTCCAGTTCCAATCGGTCAACCGCGTGTAACACCGCCGCCAGCATCGTGCGCCTCCTGATGGGTTTATTGATAAACATTTCGATACAGCGTGTTACCAGTCCTGCTCCGATACGCCGTCATGGTTACAATGAAGTGCGGAACCACATCACAACACACTAGAGGCGTATGAACACACGACGTACGGCGGTGGTGATCGGCTCGGGACCGGGAGGGCTACTGGTCGCCTGTCTGCTGGCGCAGTCCGGTTATGCGGTCACGGTGCTGGAACGGCTGGACATCCCGGGCGGCCGGTTCACCCATATCGATTTCGAGGGATACGCGGTGCCCACGGGCGCGTTTCATATGCTGCCTGGCGGACCGGTGGGGCCTATCGGCCGCTGTCTGCGGCATTTGGGAATCGATCTGCCGATGCGGGTACTGGAACCGTCGATGATGGTTCACCGAGACGGCGCCTGTTGGCCGTTGAATGTCGACCGACCGGGACGCACCGGTTTCCGTGCTGCGGCCGGCTTGACAGATGGACGGGCGCTGAAGTGGCGGTTTCTGAAAAACTCGATGCTGGCGATGCTGGGCAGCCCGGTGCGCGTGGGCGCACTGGTGGACGGGCTGGACGCCGACGGGACCGCATTGAGACTGTATAACCATCTGACGGAATTCAGCCTGGGCGCCACGGTATGGCAGGTTCCGTTAGGGTATAAATTGCGGTCGTTGCGGGTGCAGCGGTTCGGACGTGAAGCGATGCTGTTGGGCGGGAACAAGTCGTTGATCGATGCGCTTTGCGCCCGGCTGCGGGAGATGGGCGGGGTGCTGCAGCTGGGCTGCGGCGCCAGCCGGATCGCGGTGGAACGGTCCCGAGCCGTGGGCGTGGTTGATGAGAGCGGCGCCCTTCATGTTGCCGATGTGGTGATCTGTACGGCGGGCAGTCAACGGGCGGTCCAGCTGCTCGGTGCGCACTGTCCGCAGTGGATGCGCGACATGACCAACCGGCTGACTCCCTTCTGGGGGGCGGCCTGGTCCATCCGATCCGACCGGCCGCTGCAGCGGTACGCCACGGTGGATATTCCGTTACGCTTGAACCGGATTTCGGGCATCACGGCGGTATCGCTGCTGGCGCCCGATCTCTGTCCCAAGAACCACCATTATTCGCTGGCTTATCAGCGACTTGACCCCGAAGAGCCGTTGCAGCGTCAGCTGGATGAGGCACGCGAGGAGCTGCTGGATTGGCTGCCGACGGGTGCGGATCCGTTCCACCTGGCTACGTATGTCGGCGAGCATCCGGGTGGTCTGGCCGATTTGTCACCCCGACTGGTGAACCGGCTGCCATTGCGTATGCCGGATATTTCGGGGCTGTACTTCGGCGGCTACGAAGGTCGTGTATACGGTGTGGCCGCCGAAGTGACCGGTGAAGCGGCGCTTCGAATATGGAGAATGCTGCGATGAGCGCACAGATCGACCGCGAGCGCTGTGCCGGCTGCGGAGCCTGCCGGCTTATCTGTCCGACCCGGGCGATCTTTCGGTTGGAATTGGCCTATACGGTCGCGCCGGAGCGTTGTGTACGCTGCCGGAAGTGCATCGGCGTGTGTCCCGTGGGCTGCATCGGGCTTGCGGACGAGAATGCGGCCGCCACACCGGGGCAAGCTTCAGAGCAATGAACCGCATGGTTCACTTTGCGGTCAGCGTTCGGCGCACGCATTCCCTCAGGTCGCTCATCGAGAACGGTTTTTGCAAATATCCATAAGGCGTCAGGCTGTGTATATGACGCATTACGTCGGTGAGGGGATATCCACTGATGATGATGACGGGCAGTTGCGGGGCCAGATCCTGCAGCCGTTGCAGGGTGACGTCGCCTGACATACCCGGCATACGCATATCCAGCAGCACCAGTCCGATTTCGTCGAGGTGTTCACCGGCAAGGCGCAGCCCTTCATTACCCGAGTCAGCTGTCAATACCCGGTATCCGAACGTTTCCAGCATTCGCCGGGTTGTTTTCAGCACTTGAGGTTCATCGTCAATTACCAGAATGGCCTGCGAGGTGTCTGTCACATCGGCTGATCTCACCGGTTCCGGGCGATACAGCGGCAGCATCAGGCGCACGGTAACCCCTTGTCCGAGTGTACTTCGCAGACAAATCGCGCCATGGTGGCTGCGCATAATCCCCAAAGTGGCGGAGAGGCCCAGTCCGCGTCCTTGGAACCGCGTGCTGAAAAACGGTTCGAATACACGGGTTGCCGTTTCCGGGCTGATGCCGGGACCGGTATCTGCAACTTCAATCAGCGCATATTCACCCGGTGTGGCGCCCTCGGCATAGGTGCATTGGCTCAGTTGTTCGGCGGTTAAGTGATGGCTGCAAAGTTTTACGGTGACCGTTCCGCCGCACTCGGAACACGCCTCAAACGCATTGGCAACCACATTGATCAACGCCTGTTTGATATGGTTCGGGTCACCGGTGACCGTCAGCTCTTCGAGCAGATATTCGGCCTGCAGGACCACGCCCGGAGGCGCAGCGCGTGTCAACAGATCGAGCGTCTGTTCGATCAGGGGGCGCAGGGCGACACGTGCTTCCGTCATCCTGCCGGCTCCGGCATATGCCAGCAGCTGTTTACACAATTCTGCGGCTCGTTCTCCGGCCTGGTGGATCTCCTGAACATGTGACTGCAGGGCGTGGTGTTCCGGCAGGGCGCAGCGGATCAACGCGTTGTTTCCCAGGATTATCGTCAGCAGGTTGTTGAAGTCATGCGCGACTCCACCTGCCAGCACGCCCAGGCTCTCCAGTCGCTGGGTCTGCTCCAGGCGCTGTTCCGCCGCTTTCTGCATCGCCAGGGCTTCATGCAGCGCGCTGATATCGGATATCAACGCCAGCGCGCCGGCATACCGACCGTCTTCGGTGAATACGGGCGCGGTGTTGATCAATGTATACACCGGGTGTCCGTCATTATGCTGAAACACGAACTCATGCTGTTCGGCAATACCGGATTGCCGACGCTGCACATTCGCAGCTGCCTGAGCGCGTTCCGACTCGGACATGAACGTGAACAGGTGTTGGCCCATCATCTGCTCCGGCGTGTATCCCAACATCTCCGCCATGCGCCGGTTGACATATGTGGTGCAAGAGTGTTCGTCAATCTCCCACACGCCCTCCCCGCATGTTTCTACCAGTCGGCGGTATCGGGCTTCACTCTGCCGCAGCTGATTCTCCGCCTCGGCGCGCTGGATCACCTCCCGTTCCAGCTTCGCCACTGTCTGGCGCAACGAGGCGGTGCGCTCCGCCACAACCTGTTCCAACCGTTCGTTCTGCCGTTCCAGCAGCCTGCGATGCTGGCGTTCCTCCAGGATCAGCGCCAGCATCTGGACCGCGTTGATCACAACCGCCTGCTCATCCGAAGGGCGCTGCCCGAATGACGGAGCCACGCACACGGCACCGAAGCAGGTCCGGTTCGTTCGCACGGGAATGACACCTGGTCCCGAAACGGGATCGGTGACATAACGATAGTCGTATCCGGGATCTCCCGCGTTCAGGGAGTCCACGAAAAGACGTATGACGGCGTCCGAGTCATCGATCTGACTCAACGACACCATCAACAGAAACAGATCATGGGTCAGGCGTTGCACGTGTCCCCTTTCGGCAGAAACTGCGGCGCATGCTCTTTCAGCCAGACATCCGGTTCGCGGTAGAGCGGATTCTGCAGGATCACGCCGCCATGGATCAGCCACGGATGGGTCTGTAACACTCCCATAATCATCTCACCGGAGAACCGGCGTACGTCATACAGACAGATGCTGATCCAAGGCTTTCCGGGAATGAAGTAGTTGAGTCGGGATTCGTAGACCATCAAGTGTTCCACACCGGGTATCCGCTCCAGCGCCCAGCTCATCTCCGCGGTGGCGCGGATGTTGCGCGGACCGTTCTGTTGACTGGCTGAAAAGAAGCCCTGAAGGTTGGTGTCCATGTCGGTCGGTGAGAACACGCCGCTTGGATAGTAGACCTCTCGGGCGGTTGACACATGGAACAAGTGAGGATCGTGCGTATCGTTGGCGTGGTCCGGATACAGTCGGGCGTACGTGGCCTGGAACTGGTCGATATCCTGTTCTACCGGCACATACAGTTGCAGATCGCCGTCTCTGGCTCCGCGATGCAGGTAGGGGAACAGGATATCGTTCCACTCTTGATCGGATTGGTAGAGACCGCACAGGTGTAATCCCCAGTTACACACCCAACCGCCAAATCCCAGATCGACTTCGGGCTGATCGGACGTCTTGAGATGCATCGTAACACCTCCTCGAGGGGCCCTGCGACGGGGGACGGCCGTTAACCGCCCGATACAGATACCGTATATGGTGTGTATGCATGATACACCTTTCTGCCAGTGATGTGTACTGGGTTCGCACATCTAATTCGTGTAATTTGCGATATGGTGTAGCCGGAAGACCCGTCGTATGCGGCGGTATAAAGGAGTGACGAAGTCCATGTGGCCGTTTCAACCCAACGAACTGGTGCTGTTTCAGGGCGACAGCATCACCGATGCCGGACGGTCCCGCGAGGATGACAGCCAGCTGGGCGCCGGATATGCCGCGTTGCTGGCTGCCTGGCTGCCTGGCTGTCGGCTCAATGGCCGCAGGGCCGCCTCCGGTTCCTGAACCGCGGAGTCAGTGGAGACCGCGTCTGTGACCTGGAAGCGCGCTGGAGCCGCGACTGTATAGAACTGCAACCGTCCTGGTTATCGATATTGATCGGCATCAACGACACCTGGCGACGGTATGATTCGGGGGTTTCGTCGGATATCGATGCTTTCGAACGGACATATGAGCGACTGCTGCAGCGGGTGCGTCAGGAGACCTCTGCGCGGGTGATTCTGATGGAGCCGTTCGTGGCGCCGGTTACAGCCGATCAGTTGAATTGGCGGGAGGATCTGGACCCGCGTATCCAAGCCGTCCGGCGGGTCGCGCGGGCGTTCGGGGCGTATTATGTGCCGCTGGACGGTATGTTTGCCGCAGCCAGTGCGCATCGTGAGCCGGCATTCTGGGCCAGCGACGGCGTGCACCCCACAGCGGCGGGGCATGCCCTCATCGCCCAACAATGGCTGCGTACCCTGCAGTCAGGCTGAGCGGTTCCTGCGCATTCCCCGCGAGGAGCCAGTGGCACGCGAATTGCTTGCAAGTGCCCTGAAGTTCAATCGTGGGGATCACGCGCATGCAGGGTACAGCCATACACACAGGCCCGGACCGCGGCCAAGCGCCGCCGATCCCGCCGTTTACGCAACTGGTGGACATGCACCGGCTGCAGGCTCATCTGAACCTGCTGCATGCGGCAACGGGCCTGTCGACCGCACTGCTCGACGCGAATGGACAGATCCTCGCCACGGTGGGCCTGCAGCCGGTCTGCACCGGGTTTCACCGCTGCAACGAGCGCGCTGCACCCTATTGTGCAGAGAGCGACCTGTTCCTGGCCGGATACCTGTATGCCGGGCGGACCGCGGGGTACCGCTGCCGCAACGGGATGTGGGATTACGCATGTCCCGTGATGGTGGCGGGACAGCATCTGGCCACTCTGTATATCGGCCAGTTTCACACAGACCCGCCCGATCGCGTAGAGGCGGATAAGCGGGCGGCCGAATATGGGTTTGATCCGGAAGCGTACTGGGACGCGTTGACTCATGCACCCGTGGTTGCGCCGGAGCGGGTTCAGCGTGTGGTGGATCTCGCGCGTGATACCGCCGAGCTGCTGGCGGAAATCGGTTTGGAACGGCACATTCAGATGGAGGCGCAGCAGCGTCGGCTGGAGGAGAGCGAGACGTTGTATCGGGCGGTCTTTGAGCAATCGCCTGACTCCATTGTGGTGCTGGACAAGCGCACCGGGCGCCCGGTACGGTACAACGCCGCGGCCTGTCAGCAGTTTGGTTGCACGCCGGAGCAGATGAGCGCACTCCGTATCCCGCCGTTGGCGGTTGAAACCGCGATGCAGGCCTCCGCACAAGAGACGGATGGGCATGTCGAGTTGGAGACGCGGCATCATACGGTCACAGGGGAGCCGCGGGATGTCCACCTGGTCATGACCGACGTGCGTGTGGATGACACCGAATGCCTGTTATGCATCTTCCGCGACGTAACCGAGCGCAAACAGGCGGAACGACGCCTGGTCAGCCTGGCCAACGAGCTGGCCCGATCCAATAACGAACTGCAGCAATTCGCCTATACCGCTTCACATGATTTGCAGGAACCGCTGCGGATGGTGAGTAGCTTCCTGAAGCTGATCGAGGAGCGGTATCGCGGGCAGCTGGATGAGGACGCCGACACGTTCATCGGGTTCGCCGTGGAAGGCGCCACGCGCATGCAGCACATGGTGCGCGATCTGCTGGAGTATGCCCGAGTTCAGACACAGGGGGCGCCGATGCATCCGGTTTCGAGCAGGGAGATGCTGGACCGTGCGCTCTTTGCACTTCAGGACGCCATCCGGGAGGCGGGAGTGGATATCTCTGTCGGCGAACTGCCTGTCGTGCAGGCGGATGGTGCGCAATTGAGCCGCCTGTTCCAAAACCTGTTGAGCAACGCGATCAAATTCCGCCATCCGGAGCGCGCGTCGCGCGTACGCGTGGACGCCGAGCGGATCGCTGACGGCTGGGTGTTTCGGGTTGAAGATAATGGCATCGGCATTCCGCCCGAACAGCGTGAACGGGTGTTCGCGTTGTTCCAGCGCCTGCATGCGCACTCGGCATATCCGGGGACCGGCATCGGATTGGCGGTCTGCAAACGGATTGTGGAGCGGCATGGCGGGTGGATCACAGTGGACGCCTCTGCAGACGGAGGCGCCTGTTTCCGGTTCTGCCTGCCGGATGCAATGGGCGCATGAGAACGAGACGGCTGCTATTGGTGGAGGACTGCAAGGCGGAACAGCGCCTGATGACCGAAGCGTGGAATACCGTATGTCCGGATGTGTGTATTCAGACCGCTGATACAGCCGAGGAGGCGTTACGCCAACTGATGCACCGCCAATGCTTCGGCGGGAGTCTGCCGCAGCTGGTGCTGCTCGATGTGAATCTTCCCGGCCGCTCGGGCTTTGACGTACTGGCTTACGTGAAAACTCATGCGGAGCTGCGGGTCATTCCTGTAATGATCGTCAGCACGCTGCAGTCGCCGGACATGGTGAACCATGCGTATCGACTGCAGGCCAACGGTTACATCCCAAAACCCGACAGCTGGGAGCGATACCTGCAGATGGTGAGCTGTATGGATCGGTTCTGGTTCCAGACTGTGAGGCTGCCCTATGACTGATACGCTGCTGGTTCTGGTGATCGATGACAACGACGGAGACTGCAGGCTGATCCAGGAGTTGCTGCGCCGAGTGCGCAGTCCGGAATGCCAGGTTGTGCATGAGCATACCCTGGCGGACGGATTGAAGCGTTCCGCTGCTCAGCCGCCGGATGTCGTGCTGCTGGACTTGGGATTACGGGAAACCGATGGTCTGGAGACCCTTTCGGCCTGGCTGCAGGGCGGCAGCCCTGCGCCGGTAGTGGTGCTCACCGGCCTGGATGATGACGAAACGGCGCGCCAGGCGGTGCGTATGGGCGCACAAGACTATCTGATCAAGCATGACATGAGCGCACAGGAGCTGCTGCGCGCCATCCGGTACGCGTTGGAGCGTCATCAATTCACCAACCGGATGGTCGACCTGGAGCGATTGGAGAGCCTGGGGAGGCTGGCCGGAGCGGTGGCTCATGACTACAACAACCTGCTGACGGCCATCCTGTGCAATACCGACATGGCGATGGCTGAAGCGGCTTCTAACTCCACTCTGATGCACTATCTGAAGGAGATCGACAAAGCGGGACAGCACGCAGCGCGCATCGCGGCCTCGATGCTGACATTTTCCGGACGCGGTTTTCACCTGTTTACGGAGCTGGACCTGGCCGGTCTGCTGCGCGAGATCCGGCCGGCGATACAGACACTGGCGGTTGACCGCATCGAGATGGTCTGGAACATTGACTGTCTGGGGCTGATCGTCCGCGTTGACCCAGCCCAGATCCAGCAGGCGCTGGTCAATCTGGTGGCAAACGCCGTGGAAGCGTCTCCGGAAGAGGGCGGACGGCTGGTGGTATCGCTCCGCAAGGAGAGGCCTGATGAGTCCAAACGTCGGCAGGTGTTTCCGCAGGCGCTGCCGGATGCGGAATATGCGGTGATCGCTGTACAGGACAACGGGCATGGCATGGATGCCGCGACGCTGGCCAAAGTGTTTGATCCGTTCTTTACTACCCGGTTTACCGGCAGAGGGCTGGGGCTGGCCGCGGTGCTGGGAATTGTACGCGCGCACCGGGGCGGTATCTATGCCGAGAGCCAGCCCCATGACGGGGCGTTGTTTGAACTGTTGCTGCCGGTGGTGAACACCGCCTGATCTTCCAAACCGGCAGGAAACAACCGCCCCGCTCGGGAAACTGAGTGCGCTGAAGTTCAGACCACGTCGGTTGGGAGGCCAGATGAACCCGAACTCTGTCACGTTACCGTTTTCGCATGTGCCCGTTGGCTGTTCACTGGGTAACCGCGCCTGTTTCATACGTACGAGCCCGGCCGGCGGGATCGATCATCTGTGGCAGGCGCGTACCGGCCGATGGTTTTTCGGCGAAGCCCTGTGTTGGGTGGAATCCGAAGGTGTCGCTTTACAGCCGATGTCTGTCAGTATGTTGCCCTATGCTCAGGAGACAACGTACCGGGGCGCTCAGTGCGAAGCGTTGTTGCGTGTGTTCGTCCCCGCGGAGGAAGTCTGTGCTGTCTGCCTGACGCTGATCGTGTCAAACAGCGGCCCCACACCATGCGCTGTCATGGTACGCGCCGCAGGCAAGTTGAGCGCGCGCCCCTCCCTCATGCACCGTCGGCAGCCGCAGCCACAGGACATCGACCGCACGTTTCCCGATTGGAACATCACAACGCAGTGGCGATGCGGGTATCCGGTGCAGACACTGACCGCTCGCTCGGACAGCAACGACGCACTGCTGGTTTCGTTCACGGGAGCGTCGGTGTTGACGATGGATGATCAGTGCCGATGGACGGCGGAGAGCCCGTTGACGGTGTCCGGATGGGAAAGCGTGCGTATCGACATGACGCTGCAGGTTGGCGACTTGGAGCCTCTGGATCCGGCGGTCGAATGGTTGAAATTGGACGCGCGGACCGAGGCGGAACCGCGCCTGATAACACCATCCCGGCTGCTGGACGACGGCTTCCGGTGGGCCGTTCGCAACAGCGCCCGAATCAGCCATCGCTTTGCGCAAGGAGTCGGATTCACGAACGACCCACCCGGTACGCTGGTGGTGTCCCGTGACGCAGGTTGGTTCGGTTTTGGCCTGGATGCTGTAGATCCCGAGCATACCCATGAGATGTGGAATACCCTGACACGGCTGAGCATCCTTCCGGATGGCAAGGTGGCTGAATACATCGACCTGAATACCGATCCGGTCTTTCGGGATGACTATGGGTTGAACATCGCCGACCCCACCCCGTTGTATCTGCTGGGGATGGCGCATCATGCCCGTTTCCGCGGTGACAAGCAATGGCTGCTGCAGGTATGGCCGGCGCTGCAGCGGGTGTATACGTATCTGCTGTCGCAGATGCGGGATGGACAGGTCGTTTGCACCTCGCAGTCACGGGATCCCGGGCGTGGCGTGTGCGGCTGGCGTAACGTGATGAGTGATGAGAATATCAGCGGCGTCGTAACGGAGCTGCAGGCGCTGTGCGCCGCCGCGCTGCACGCCGTCAGCGAATTGGCCGAGTGGCTGGAACGTCATGACGAAGCGCAGACACTGCGGCGGGCTGCGGAAGACGCCACGGCGGCCCTGGAGACCCTGCGCCATCCGGAAACAGGCGGGTATGTGCTGTGCCGGCGCCTGGATGGAACGCTGGATCTGCGCCGTACGGTGGATCAGGTGTTCCCGCTGGTATGGGGGCTGGCGTCGGTGGATGCCGAAGCGGCCGTCTGGACCCAGCTGACTACGCCCACATTCCTGACGGACTGGGGGGTACGCACGGCGCCGGCTGATGTTCCGGAGTATCATCCGGACGCTCAATGGGGGTTGACCGGCGGGGTGTGGCCCAATGCGGCTGCCTGGCTGGCGTTTGTCGCGATGCGGCTGGATCCCGAACGGGCTGTGGCGCTGGCTGAACAGCAGGCTGCGCCGCTCCGTCTGGATGACTACAGGGATCGCGGTGCGCTGGCGCCGGGACAGTTCCCCGAGTGGTACCACGGCGATGTGCTGTTGAGCCGAGGGATGTCCATGAGTCCGTGGATGCCGCCTACCTTCCTGTGGCTGATGGTCGAAGGACTGCTGGGACTGCATGTCGAGCCGGATCGACTGTCCATCACACCGCATTTGCCATCTGCCTGGGAGGCGGCGGGCGTCGGCGGACTGCAGATCCACGGTCGACGGTTCAGTGTGATTGTCACCCCTGATGCGATCTATGCGACGCAGCCGTTGACCGCAGACCGGCCGGTGGTCGTGGGTTGTGAGCCATTATCCGGTTTACCGGACCAAACGATCGAGATCACCTGTGAGGGCGTGACTGTACGGTTGGACACATCCGGCCTGCACCTTCTGCCCCAAAGCAGATGAACTGCCGGTGCGGTCAGGGCACGCCAACCGCTTCGCCCGGTGTGGCGGCCCATCTATGGTGCATGGATAACCGGTTGTGGCCTGTTCAGAGTACGCTGTGGTACTGGTGGCCGCAACATTGGCAAAGCGTGCTGCCGCACCCGGTGGCCGCGCGGTATCCCGCGCGGTTGGTGTGCGGGGCGTATGCGGGGAAAGTGACCGCGGGTCAAACCTGTGTGACCGATGCGCAGGGGACCAGACAACCCTCTCGATGGCGCAGTCCAAGCGGCGCTCTGGTCGGCCCGGGCCAGCCGGTAAGTCCGGGGGACACACTGGAGGTGGTGTTTCCGGCTGGCCCGCGTGAAGGCGCTGTCGTTGCCACACTCTACCTGCTGATCAACCCTGAGGGGCCGCCTGTGTCTCCCTTGACGGAGAATGCTCGGCCAGTGGATTGGGTCGAGTGGACCACTGCAGATACCGATCGGGGACTGCTTGACTGTTCGGGGCCGTTTCGCGTGGATCAGCCGGCGTCGCTGGCTCAGCTGCAGGCCATCCATTCGGCCCGCTGGGGGCTTTGGTATGAGTTTGCCCGATGGGAGCGTGACCCTCAGGTCTCACTGCAGGGGTTTACGGCCGCTCCGGTGAACCCGCTGTGGTTGGCCGCGCAGCCCGGCAGCCGATCCACGGGATTCAACCTGGACGATGTGCCCCGATTTCCGTTGCTGACCGCCGAAGCGATGCGCCTGTATCCCGTATCGTGGGGGCGTGCGGCCATACGGACAGGAGTGAGCAGTCTGCTGTCGTATCTTCGCCCGGACGGTTCCATGCCTTACCTGCTGGCGCCCTGGAGCGGTGCGCATGTGGAGGAAGAGGCGCCTTTCCATACCTACCATAGCCTTCGGATGCTGGGCGAGGCGCTGTTGTGGGATTGGGATGACAGGCTCACCGGCGCGATGCTGCAGGTGTTCGACCGGTTATTCGACCACGCGATGCGGCACACCGTACGCGGGCTGTTCCACGGCCGGGCGTCGGCCTCGGGAGCGCTGCTGGATGCGCTGTGGCGCCGTCACCGGCGCGGCGATGCGCGCGCCCAATGGCGACAGGCCATGCGACCGCTGGCCGATGCGCTCTGCACGGCGGAAGCGCGCGCCCAGACGGACGACTTTGCCGAGTATCTGCCTTGGGCCCCCATCGGACTGATCCGTGCTGCACAGGTCTTTGGTGGCGTGGCCTACACGCGGGAGGCGCAGTACTGGCTGGACCGCTCGTGGATGGCGCTACAGCGTGACCGGAGGTTCTACCTGCCGGAGCCGAGGTTCACACCCTCCAACCCGTCCGGCGCGCCGGGCGCCAATCCGCTTTCGGTGTGGTATCACACGGATGCGATGATGCTTTACGCCGAGCTTACGGGTGATATACGCTGGGAGCGTCGGGCCGAGTGGGTTTGGAACGATTATTATGACAGCGCTCGCTACGCGGATCATCCGGCCTGGCGCATTGTGGATACGGGTGATGCGGATACGGAGCGTTGGGGAAGCGCCAGCGCCGAAGATGCGCTGCGGATGTTGGCCAAATGGATGTGGCAGCGACGGCGTCCGGGGTTGTATCAGCGGATACGGGTTTCCCGGAGAGCGCCTTCGTAGGTACCGGTTCCCTTGACAGCGCGGAAATTCAGCAGGTATATTGGCGATGTTGCCGGCGAACCGCACCGCCCTGGCCTCCACGCGGACACTCAGCAAACTCACGAACCACAAAGGCGATCCCATGGTTTACACATCACCTGACAGAGAACTCATCCTGGTTGTCGATTTTGGCGCGCAATACACCCAGCTGATTGCACGGCGTATCCGTGAATGCTCGGTCTATTGTGAGATCATCGGTTCCGACACGCCGGTCGACGTGATCCGCGCTCGTGCTCCCAAGGGACTGGTGCTTTCGGGAGGACCGAGCAGCGTGTATGAACCCGGCGCGCCCCGGATCGATGCGGGCATCTTTGATCTGGGTGTGCCGGTGCTGGGCATCTGTTACGGCCATCAGTTGATGACCCATCTGCTGGGTGGAACCGTGGAACCGAGCAGCCGGCGTGAATACGGACGCACATCGGTAACGGTATCCGATGGTGCTCCATTGTTCAAAGGCGTGTCCGGCGAGCAGACCTGCTGGATGAGCCACGGAGATCTGGTGCTGGCGCCTCCGCCCGGATTTTCGGTGACGGCAACCACACCGTCCACTCCGGTTGCGGCCATGGCCGATACCACGCGCCGGCTGTACGGCGTACAGTTCCACCCCGAAGTCAAGCATACGCCGTTCGGGTTGGAGCTGTTGCGTCAATTTGTGATCGATGTTTGCGGATGTTCGGGTACTTGGACCATGGGTTCGTTCATCGAACAGAGTGTTGCGAGTTTACGCGAACAGATCGGGACGGCGCGCGTGTTGTGTGCGGTCAGTGGTGGCGTCGATTCGATGACGCTTGCAGCGCTGCTGTATCAGGCTGTCGGCGCCGATCAGTTGACCTGCGTGTTTGTGGATCACGGGCTGTTGAGGCAAGGTGAATCCGAGCAGGTGCGTCAGACGTTCCGAGACCATTACAAAGTGCACTTGGTGGCGGTGGATGCCCGGCAACGCTTTTTGGAGCGGTTGCGCGGTGTAGAAGAACCCGAGCGCAAGCGCAAGATCATCGGCGAGGAGTTCGTGAGGGTCTTCGAGGAGCATGCGGATGAGCTGCGCGACTGTTCGTTTCTGGCTCAAGGCACGCTGTACCCCGATGTGATCGAAAGCGGCGGCAGCAGTAATGCCGCCACCATCAAGACCCACCACAATGTGGGCGGGCTTCCTGAGGATATGAGGCTGAAGCTGGTGGAGCCGTTCCGGTGGCTGTTCAAGGACGAAGTCCGACGGGTGGCCGAAGGGCTGGGACTACCGGAGTCGATCGTCTGGCGGCAGCCGTTCCCGGGGCCGGGACTGGCTGTTCGGATCGCCGGAGAGGTTACCGAGGAGCGTCTGGAGATGCTCCGTGCCGCTGACCGCATCGTGCTGGACGAAATCTGGGCGGCCGGGCTGTACCGGGATATCTGGCAATCCTTCGCGGTGCTGCCTGCGGTGCGCAGCGTGGGCGTGATGGGCGATCAACGCACATACGGACACCCGATCGTGGTGCGGGCTGTGGTCAGCGACGACGCCATGACTGCGGACTGGGCCAGGCTGCCCGATGTTGTGCTGGAACGGATATCCAACCGAATTGTGGGCGAAGTACCCGGTATCAACCGGGTGTTGTATGACATTACCTCCAAACCGCCGGCCACCATCGAATGGGAGTGAGCGGAAGACCGCGTTCTTGCAGGATGTGCAGCGGGAGGATCGAATGACCAGCGAGACACCATCTATCACCCCATGGATTACGCCCGAGCAGATCGCCCAACGAGTGCGTGAACTGGGTGAACAGATCTGGGCGGACAGCGATCCCGACCGGCCGACGCTTTTGGTCGGCGTGTTGAAGGGATCGGCGTTCTTTTTGGCCGACCTGGCCCGAGCTGTACCGGGGCCGGTGGACATCGGGTTCATCACGCTGAGCAGTTGGCAGGGCATGCGCAGCACGGGAGTGGTGCGCATCATCAGTGAGCTGGAAGACAGTACGGTGGACCGCGACGTGGTGGTCGTGGAAGATATCGTGGACACGGGCCATACGCTGCGGTTTCTGCTGGACAACACCAGCGTGTACAAGGCGCGACGACTGCGTGTGTGCGCATTTCTTGACAAGCCATCGCAACGCGCGGTCGATGTACCGATCGACTATGTGGGGTTTACCATCCCCAACCTGTTTGTGGTGGGATATGGAATGGATTATAACGAGCAGTACCGCAGTCTGCCCTATGTGGGCCTGATGGATGAGACAGACTGTCCGCCTCCTCCGGTGGTTGGCCGGGGTCTGTCATAAACGTGTATAATAGGGATGACTCGACTTGGAGTCGGCGTCCACGGCACGCTGCTGCCGGATCGCCCTTTTTCCCAACGACCTGTCAGCCCCGGGCCCTGTGCATGATATAGGGTCGGCCGGCATCGCCCATCGCGTCATCACGCGATACAATCTCCTCACCAACCAGGTGGAATGTATGGAACAACTGGACCTCTCGTTCTTTGACGGACGCAGCCTCGAAGACCTGCATCAGCTCGCCCGAGCGCGGGGCGTCAATGTGGATGACAGCGCACGCCGCCATGACGTCATCAAAAAGATACTGCAGGCTCACGCGGACAGCGGGGGCATGATACGCGCCACGGGCGTACTGGAACTGATGCCGGATGGCTTCGGGTTTATTCGGCGCGATGTGAACTTCGCCGTGGGCGGAAACGACGATGTGTATGTGTCGATGACGCAGATCAAGCGTTTCGATCTGAAGACCGGCGACAGTATTGTGGGCATGATCCGACCGCCCAAAGACAACGAGAAGTATTACGGTATGCTGCGCGTCGAATCGGTGAACGGCCGGGACCCGGAGTCGACACGGCATCGGTTTTCCTTTGACGATCTGGTGCCCGTCTATCCACAGGAGAGATTGCGCCTGGAAACGGGACCGACCAAGGATGTGTCGGCTCGCATGATCGACATTGTCGCGCCGATCGGCAAGGGGCAACGCGGATTGATCGTCGCGCCGCCCAAGGCAGGCAAGACCATGCTGCTCAAGACCATCGCCAACAGCATTGCCATCAACCATCCTGAAGTGCTTCTGATGGTGTTGCTGGTAGATGAAAGGCCGGAAGAAGTTACCGATATTAGACGTTCGGTTAAAGGCCGCGTGGTCAGTTCCACTTTCGATGAGATGCCCGAAAACCATATGCGTGTCAGTGAAATGACGTTGGAGATGGCCAAGCGGCTGGTGGAGGCCGGAAACGATGTGGTAATCCTTCTGGACAGCCTGACGCGTATGAGCCGGGCCTCCAACCTGACCGTAAACCCCAGCGGGCGTACGCTGTCGGGTGGTTTGGACCCGTCGGCGCTGTACCGGCCGAAGCGGTTCTTCGGCGCAGCGCGGGCCATCGAGAAGGGTGGAAGCCTGACGGTGCTGGCTACCGCGTTGGTGGAGACCGGCAGCCGCATGGACGAAGTGATCTTTGAAGAGTTCAAAGGGACGGGTAATATGGAGTTGGTGCTGGACCGCGCGTTGAGCGACCGGCGGATCTTCCCGGCGATCGACGTGAACCGGTCGGGCACGCGTCATGAAGAGTTGCTGTTTACGGAATTCGAACGCAAGCAGGTATGGAAACTGCGCCGCATCTTCCAGAAGTACGAAACGATTCAGGGAATCGAGCAGCTGAAGAACATGCTGGCGCACACGTCGTCCAATGAGGAGTTCCTGCGTACGGTCGAGAAGATCGCGGACGACGCCTGAACAGGAGGAGACCCGTGTCGCCGGAGTGGCCCGAGGGATTCGGGCCGATTGACGATTGGCAAGAACCGGATCCGGAGCTCGATGAAGAGCATCCGGTCGAGTTGGTGGGTGTGTTCCAGCGCCAGACGTTGCTGGAAGAGATCGAGGTGGCGCATTTCGTGATCCTGGAGGACGAGAACCACCGGTCCATCGATATCTTCATCGGGCGTACGGAGGCGTTGGCGATCCACTTCGGGATGGAGGGCGAGTTGCCCGATCGGCCGTCCACGCATGATCTCATTCGAAACCTGATCGAACGCCTGGGATACACCGTGGATCGGGTGATTATCGACGATCTTTGGGGAAACACCTTCTACGCACGGTTGGTTTTGCAGGCGTCGGATGGCCGTGAGGTGGTGGTGGATGCCCGTCCCAGCGACGCATTGGCGGTGGCGGTACGCGCCAAGTGCCGCATTACCGCCACCGAGCGGGTCTTACGCAAAGCCAACGCGGAGCCCTGAGCGATACGCCCTGTGCGAAGTGTTAGCGCACCCGGTGTGCGCCGCGCGAAAAGCGGCAGACAAACGCGTCTCCCTGGATCTGTGTCGCCTCGGCGTAGTCACGCAGTACGGCGGCCTGGAAGCGACCGGTCAACTCCGCCGGCACCAGGGCCAGGATTGCACCGCCCCATCCCCCGCCCGTCAGGCGGGCGCCCAGTGCGCCGTGACGGTGCGCCAGATGAACCAGCAGGTCCAGCTCGGGCAGCGAGTTTTCGAACAGATCGCGTGAACTGGCGTGTGACAGCAGCATCAGTTCACCCATGGCGCGCACATCACCGCTTTGAAGCGCGGTATAGGCGCGCTGCACCCGGTCGGTTTCATACACCACATGAACGGCGCGGCGTCTGAGGATGTCGGGCATAGCGGAAAGGCACGGAAGAAGCTCGGCAGGGTCGGCATCGCGCAGAGAGTTCATCGGTTTGTTCAGGTGCTGGCTCAGCCAGTTGCAGGCCTGGCGGCACTCGTCGACGCGTTGGGCATAGGGGGCGTTGGTCAAGGAATGCGGCGAGCGGGAGTGGATCAACACGATTCGCAGATCCGGAACGGCGGGCAGCGGTGCGGCATGTTGCTCCTCCGAACGCACATCCAGGTACAGCACCGAGTCATCCTGTCCAAACACCGATGAGAACTGGTCCAGAATGCCGCATGGCATGCCCACAAATTGGTTTTCCGCTCGGCGCGCCAGCTTTGCGATCTCCCATGGATCCAAATCGGTGTCGCATAGCGCAAGCAAGGCGATTGCCGTACTGACCTCCAGCGCGGCGCTGGAGCTGAGGCCGGCGCCCCGGGGGATGTCGCTGTGGATCAGCGCCCGAAAAGGCGGCACCGGGATGCCCAACGCGTTCAGCTCATGCACTACGCCCTGCACGTAGTCGGCCCAGCGGCAATGAGGTAGCGACCGAGGCGAAGCGGGGTGGAAAACAGCCTCGCCGTCCGTCTGAAGGGAGCGCACATGCGCATGGGCGTCAGGTGACGGGCCGGCCAGCACCAGCGTGTGGCGATCGATGGCGCCGCTCATCACGCATCCCAGATTGTAGTCGGTGTGATTTCCCAGCACCTCCACGCGGCCGGGGGCGGCGGCGATGACGGCGGGGTCGGCGGCGTAGAGGTCGCGGAACGCGGCGGTGGCTGTTTGAAGCAGGGAGGATGAAACGCTCATGCAGGCTCCTCAATCCAATGACTCGCCGGCGATCAGCAGCAGCAGGCGGTCGAGGTCGTCGTTGTCATAGAAACTGATGTGCAGAGTGCCTCCGCGACCCTGCGTGGTGAGTGCGACACGTGTCGCGAGGCGTTCCCGCAGGATGTCGCAGACGCGCTGAAGGTCCGGGTCCAGCGGGGGTGTTTCACGTGAAACATCCGGCGCAGCCTGCGGGTTGGCGGCCTTCGCCGCGCGCTCCAGCTCGCGAACGCTCATCTGAGGTGCCCGTCTGGCCAGCGCTTCGCGTTGGTGCTCTGGCGCCATCAGCAGCGTTCGGGCGTGTCCTTCACTTAGTTCCCCCCGTTCGACCATCTGCAGCACGCTTTCGGGCAGTTGCAGCAGCCGCAAGGCATTGGCTACCGCGGCGCGGCTGCGTCCGACCTGCCTGGCCACCTCGTCCTGGGTGAGGCCGAACCGGTCGATCAGTTGCCGATAGGCGCGCGCCTGTTCGATGGGCGAGATGTCCGAGCGTTGCAGGTTTTCGATGAGCGCCAATACCAGCCGCTGGTCCCCCGTGGCCTTCCGTACCACGGCCGGCACCGTAGTGAGTCCGGCGATGCGAGCCGCCCGGGTGCGTCGCTCGCCGGCGATCAGCTGATACCGTCCGTCGGGCATGGGCTGCAGAACCACCGGCTGCAGCACACCGTGATGCCGGATCGACTCCGCGAGCTCCAGCAGCTCTGCCTCATCGAATCGGGTGCGGGGCTGATCCGGGTTGGAGACGATCGAATCCAACGGGACCTGCATGAGCGTCTCGCCGGCCGGTGCGTCAGGCAGCAGCGCGTGCAGTCCTTTACCGAGTCCGCGTTTCGTCATCGTGTATGATCTCCTGGGCAAATTCCCTGTAGGCCTCGGCGCCCCGCGACCGCGGGTCATACAGCAGAACCGGCTGGCCGTAGCTGGGAGCTTCACTCAATCGGATATTGCGGGGGATAACCACCGAGGAGACCACATCGGGAAAGAACCGACGGACCTCCTCTTCGACCTGAGCGGACAGTCGTACGCGGGGGTCACGCATGGTCAGCAGTACGCGCGCGATGGTGATCGACGGGTTGATGCTGCGCCGCACCAGGTCAAGCGTCTGCACGAGCTGACTGATGCCCTCCAGCGCGTAGTACTCGCACTGGATTGGCACGATCACCTGATCGCATGCGGCCAGCGTGTTGATGGTCAACAGTCCCAACGATGGCGGGCTATCGATAAAAATGTATTGATAGCGATCCCGAACCGGGGAGAGCGCGCGTTGCAGCGCATATTCACGGCTGAGGCGCGCCATCAGCTCCAACTCGGCTCCGGCCAAGTCTATCGATGCGGGTGACAGTGACAGTCCGCCGATCTCCGAGCGTACGATAATCTCATCCAATGGCCGTTCGTCCACCAGGGCGTCATATGTGCTTCCTGCCAGCCGCTGCTTGTCGATGCCCAACCCGCTGGTGGCGTTTCCTTGGGGATCCATGTCCACCAGCAGCACACTTCGACCTTCCAGCGCCAACGCCGCGGCCAGATTCACCGCGGTGGTGGTTTTCCCCACGCCGCCTTTCTGGTTGACAATCCCCAGAACCCGTCCCATGGCTGCTCCTCGTCGCGCGAAATCCGCTGCTTTCAGTGTGACGCATGCGTCAAAGGGATGCAACCGGCCATCGAACTGTTCATAACAGAAGAGAAGCCTGTTTGTTGTCAATGCTTGATAACAGGATCGTATGTGGTGTACTGTACCAACTGGTAATACCAGATGAAGACACTGTCGTCCTTGCATCGGGTCGCACGGGCGATCCTCCAACAGGTGATTCGGGCGGACGGGCTTGCCCCGGGCGCGCGGTTGCCGTCGGTACGTGTGTTGGAGCAGCAGCTGGGGACGTCCCGCACGACAATCGTGCATGCGCTCAGCCTGTTGGAGGCGCAAGGAGTGATCGTGCGCCGTCAACGCTCCGGGTGTTATGTCGTCGATCCGTACAGCGCCGGTGATGCGACGGTCGCCGGCACGGGATTGGCGGTGGGGTTTGCCGCCTGTGATCTGGGGCATCGAACCGAACTGGTATGGCGTTGCCTTCAGGGGGCGGCGCATGCAGCCGAACAGCTGGGAGCGCATCTAGTGGCGGTCGATACCGGTGGAACCCCCGTCGGTGAGCGGCAGGCGTTGCTCCGACTGGAAGACGCCGGCGTCGACGGCATCGTGCTGTTCCCCTCTCCACGTCCCCCGGATGCACCAGTCGATCCGGCGTGGACCGCCGTGTCGCAACGGCTGCCGCTGGTGTTGCTGGCTCAACCGGTGCCGGCTTACGCGGGGCCGCAGGTGGTGATGGACCACACGCGGGCGGGAATGGATCTGGCGGAACACCTGTTGGCGTCCGGACACCGGCGTATCGCCTGCCTGACGCTGGATCTGCCGGGCATCGGACCGGTTCAGCCCGTCGAGCGACGGCTTACAGGCGTTCAGCGTGTGCTGGCGGCAGCCGGATGCGCTATCCGTAAAGGGGACTTTTGCGCGTTGCGCTCGCTCGACCCGGCAGAAGCCATGCCTCGCATCACCGAAGCATTGCAGTTTGGATGCAGCAGCGCACCCCGCCTTCGGCGCTGATCGCCGTCGAAGACGTGACAGCGGTCTGCGCGGTGCAGGCGGCGCGCGCCCTGGGCCTCGATGTGCCCGATCAGCTGCTGGTGTGCGGGTTCGACGGTTCATCCGCTGCGGACCTGATCGATCCTCCCATTCCGTCCACCCGTCCTGACTTTGCGGCCGCTGGCGCCCTCGCGGTGCGGATCGCCCTGTCCGCGTCGCCGTCCGATCGCGCGGCCATCACCCACACGCTTCCCGAGCCTCTCTACTGGCCCGAAGGCGCGGGCAGACATCTCGACATCTCTCCCCGAACAGGAGACCGACAGACACAAAGGAGCACGCCATGATCACGCCGCTGGAGCGGTTTCGCGCCTGTATGGAGTACGAATCATCCGATCGACGGCCGAACCATGAGTTGGGTGTTTGGCCGCAGACCTACAGCCGATGGCAGATTGAAGCGCCCGATGCGGTGCGGTGTTTCACGTGGAACTGGTTCCATAACGAACCGGGCATCGATCTCGACCCCCGGGAGTATATTCCGGTTCATTATGGTTTCATTCCCCCCTTCCCCTTCGAGATGCTCGAGGAAACCGATGCCTATGAGATCTTTCGCGACGGACTGGGCATCGTACACAAGGCGTTGAAAGCGGGTACGGTCGCCGGCGGGCGCATGTGTATGGACCAATACCTGGACCACCCGGTGACGGACCGGGCGAGCTTCGAGGCGATCAAGACCCGACTGGTGGCCGCCTTGCCTGAGCGCTACCCGGCCGACCTGGATCAGCGCATGGCGCGATGGGCAGAGCGCGACTGCCCGCTGGTGTTGGGAGAGAACTGCGCAGCCAATGGTTTCTACTGGCGTGCGCGCGAATTTATGGGCACCGAAAATCTTTCGATGGCCTGGTATGACGAGCCGGAGATGATGCATGACATGATGGAGTTCATCGCGGACTTTCTGATCGAGACCAGTCGGCCGGTATTGGACCGTGTGCCCATCGACTATTTCACCTTCAACGAGGATCTTGCCGCCAAGGGCGGTCCGCTTCTGGGACCGCATACCTTCCGCGAGTTCATCCTGCCTCAGATGAGCCGTGTCGTTCGGTTCCTGAAAGAACACGGTGTACGCTGGGTTGCGTTGGATTCGGACGGCGACCCCACAGTGTTGGTGCCGCTCTTTCTGGAGGCCGGTATCGATATCATCTGGCCCATCGAGCGCGCCTCCGGTGTGAGTCCCATGGAATGGCGCCGTCAATTCGGCCGCGACCTCCGGTTATGGGGTGGCGTCGACAAACGTGAGATCGCCAAAGGTCCGCAGGCCATCCGTGCGCATCTGCTGGAGATGGCGCCGTTGATCGAGGAGGGCGGTTTCATTCCGACCGTCGACCACACGGTGTCGCCCGAGATCTCCTGGGATAATTTCCGGTATTACATGGACGCCAAGATGGACCTTCTGAGTGGAAGGTTCAATCGGCTCGAGTCGTAGTACGGCGTTTGGGCAGGTGTGCAGGAAACCGTATCGCGATGATGAAACTAAGCGATGGGTGCATGTGTCACCATGTATTGGTATCTTCGCGGGGAGGGTCTGATCGATGGCGCGACCGGCGCGTAAACGGTTCTGGCGGATAGGATGCCTCATCCTGGCAGTGATTGTGCTCGCTGGCGGTGGTGCGGGGTGGTGGTTCTTCATGCGTCCCAAACCCAAACCCGAGAAAACCTACACGGTGAAGAAAGGCTCCATTGCGGTTAGTGTGCGCGAGTCGGGCTTTTTGGAGCCCTACAGTAAGGTGGAGATCAAGAGCAAGGCGGCCGGTCGGATCTTGAAACTCACACTGGAGGCGGGCGATCGGGTGAAAACCGGACAGCTGATCGCCCAAGTGGATAGTGTCGAGACAGAGAGCTCGGTGGGTATGGTGCGCAACCAGGTGCGCGCGGCGGAATCCCGTGCCCGGGTTGGCAATATGACCGCCAATCTTCAGCGTGTCGAGTCCCCGGTGACGCGGGAGCAGGCGCACCTCGCGTACCGACAGAGTCTGTTACGGGTTCAGCAGTTGCGCCGCGATATCGAGACGCAACCCGCTTTGACGGCGGCCAGCCTGGCGCAGGCCGAGTCGGCCGCGGTCAATGCCCGGACTCAACTGGAGACGCTGACCGAAGTGACGCATCCGGCGGCGCGGATCGAGGCGGAGGGGGCCGTACGGGATGCACAAACCGCCCGAACGGAGGCCGCCAACCAAGCTGCACGCGCAGCGTCTCTATTTCAGAAGGGTTTTTATTCACAACGTGACGTGGACGCTGCGCAGACGGCCCTGAGCGCCGCGGACAACCGGCTGAAACAGGCTCAACAGCGGCTGAATACACTGAATACCCAGCAAGCCGCCGAGCGACGCACGGCTGAGACGCGTCTGCGGGAGGCCGAGGCCACACTGGCCCAGGCGAAGGCGCTGGCCGAACGCGACGCGCTCAAGAGGCTCGAGCTGGACCGCGAGCTGGCGGTGCTGCGTGACGCCGAACTACGGGTCAAATTGGCGCAGAACAACATGGCGCAGATACCGATCCGTCAGGAACAGGCGCTGCAGTTTCAGGCGGATGCCGCGGCGTCCCGCAGTCAGTTGAAAGAGGCTTTGAACCGGCTGTCGGAGACCACGATCCGCGCACCCATGGATGGTGTGATCACGCAACGTTACATCGAGTCGGGCGAGTTGGTGACATCCGCGACGGCCGGTGTGACGGGAGGCACCCCGCTGGTGCAGATTGCAGATCTGTCCCGGATGAAGATCCGCCTGCAGTTGAACGAGGTGGATACCGCGCGCATCTTGCCCGGTCTGCCGGTAGAGGTACGGTTGGATGCCGTGCCAAACGCGCTGTTCCGCGGCGTCATTCGCAAGGTGGCTCCGGCTTCGCTGCCAGTCGACCAGACCGGCGGCGTGGTGAAGTTTACCATCGAAGTGGTAATCGACCATCCGGACAAGCGCATGAAACCGGGCATGAGCGCCAAGTGTCGCATCCTGGTGGATGAGCGCAAGAACACGCTGGTGCTTCCGCTGGAGGCGGTGACACTGAAAGGTGCCGACAAGGCGGAGGTGCTGCTGGTCACCCGTCCCGCGCAAGGCAAGACACCGGCGCAGGTCGACAAGAAGACCGTGCGCATCGGTTTGCGTAATGACACCGAGGTGGAGATCCTCAGCGGGCTGAAGGCAGGCCAGATGGTGCAGCGCCCGAAATTCACCGGACCGGCGATGCGCCAGTTCGATATCGGACCCGAATGAGATGAGCTGGCTCGATTCCGTACTGACCGCGCTGGACAATCTGCATCGGCATAAGCTGCGGTCGTTGCTGACCATGCTGGGCGTGATAATCGGGGTTGCCGCGGTGATCCTGATGGTCTCGTTGGTGGAGGGCGCGCGCGCGAATGTCGTGGCGGAGTTTCAGCGATTGGGAAGCAGTCTGATCCTGGTGGCGTTCGATCCGGGGAAGCTGGAACAGGGACAGACCCGAGGATCGGTGGAAGGGCTTACGATGGACGACGCCCGCGCGATCGAGACGTATTGCCCCTCTGTAAAACGCGTGGGGGCGCAACTGGATGCCGGGACGATGAAGGCATCCAGAGGCAAGAAGAGTCTGGACATCACCTTGAAGGGCGTGCAGCCTATGGCGCTGCATCTGCACAACCTGGTGGTGGAGCGCGGACGCTATATCGAGGACGCCGACGTGGACGTCTGGGCCAAAGTCGCCGTGGTTGGCCCGGAGGTGGTGGACCGGCTGTTCGGCAAAACCAACCCGATTGGTCAGCAGCTGACGATCGCCAATGTGGAGATCACGATCATCGGCGTGATGGAGCGCAAAGGGCGCGGCATGGGAGGCAATGCGGATATCGAGGTGCATGTGCCGATCACCTCGCTGCATAAGCGGTTCATTGGTCGGGAGCTGGTATCGGTGATCTTCGCCCAGCCAGTGTCGAACGACAAGACCGATGCGGCCATGAATGAGATCTGGCAGCTGCTGATGCGCCGCAGCAACAATGTGCCGTTGTATCGGGTGGACAGTCAGGAGCGTATCTTGGGATCGATCGGGCGCGTGCTGAGCATCTTCGGGCTGGTGGTGGGCGCGGTGGCCGGATTGTCGCTGCTGGTGGGCGGCATCGGCATCATGAACATCATGCTGGTCACGGTAACCGAACGCACGCGGGAGATCGGGTTGCGGAAAGCGGTGGGGGCGCGCAACCGCGATGTGCTGTGGCAGTTCCTGATCGAGTCCATGACCATATCCGGATTGGGCGGGTTGATCGGTGTCGGGATAGGATGGGCAGGCAGCCTGCTGATTGGCGCGGTCACCAAAGCCGCCGGACTGTTCGGGGGCAATGGCTTGCCCACGCACCTGCCTGTCTGGGCCGCGGTGGGAGGCTTCGTGTTCGCCGCCGTGGTGGGCATCGGTTTCGGTCTGTACCCGGCATTATCGGCCTCTCGGCTCAACCCGATCCAGGCGTTGCGCAGCGAGTAGATCAAGCGGTGGTTCCGGGACGCATCGCGAAGATGCGCCCCGGCGTCCCGGCTGTCGGTTAGTCTCCTTGCACGCCGAAAACGGTGTCAATCACCTGAAGGTTGCCGCCAGTGTGGCAACCGAGGGCGCCATCAGATGAGCATACATTCACATCTCTTTATGGGGTGCGTGTCGTTTTCAGAGGTGACGGCGACCTGCGGATTGGCCTGGTCCGGAAGGTGGCGAATATGTTGCAGGGATAAATGATCGAGTGTGTTCTATCAACCCATCACCGGCAGGAGCGCTACAGTATGAAATCTCACAACGCAACGAACCAGCCGCTGTCCTCAACCTGTTTCAGGTACCCACCCGCCGAGCATCGGGTGATCCAATACAGTGGCCATGACGGGTCGGTATTGCCGGTCGATCGGATGCGGGAATGGGGCATCGGCGGAGTGATGCTTTTTCACAGCAGCGCCGATTACCTGAACAACGAGCAGTCGTGGACACATATGCGCCAGACCATGGAGTTGGCGCGCTCCGCCGGAATGCAGGTGTGGGTGGCGGATGACAACGGCTATCCCAGCGGACAGGCCGGCGGGCGCGTCGTGGAGATTGACCCTGCGTTCGAACTGCGCGGATTACGGCAGATCTGCCGGATGGGTGAAGGTCGCTCACCGGTACAGATCGATCTGCCGCATGGTGCGGACCGGTTTGTCGCGGCGTGTCTGTACCCTATGCCGGGTGATGCGCCCGATGTGGCCCGTGGACGTGTACTGGCCGTGTCTCCTAAGGCGGTGAGCACACAAGGACTGCAGGGTCGCTGGATGGTGTGTGCCTGGGTCACGGAGATCATCCGCGAGGGCACACAGTCCGAATCGACCATGCAGCAGTTTCGGACGAACGGCCGGTACCCCAACCTGTTGAACGCGCAGGCCATGGAGACGTTCGTGCGTCTGACGCATGAAGCGTTCGCTCGGCGCTTCGGGCGGCTGAGCGATCTGATGGACCTGTTCTATACCAATGAACCCAACCTGATGACCCTATGGTTCCATCACCGACCGGGAGAGCGCCCGAACGGCTTGGTGTACGTTCCATGGGATGTCTCGCTGCCATCACGCTTTCGTCGGATTCACGGATATGACCTGATACCCAGACTGCCCCATCTTTATACGGGCGCAAGCGATGAAGCCCGCCTGACACGGCGGCACTTCTATGAGACCATAGGCGCCCTATTTGCCGAGAACTACACGCGCCGCATCGCCCGATGGTGTGAGCGGCACGGCATCCGGTCGGGGGGACATCTGTTGCTGGAGGAACGCATGTCGGCGCATGTCATCTGTAGCGGGAACTTTCTGCGGGTGATCTCCGAGCAGCATGTTCCCGGATGCGATGTGCCGATGCCCGACGAAGGCGCGTATTGGAATGTGTGGATGCCGAAATACCTGAGCGCTGCGGCACAGTTGCGAGATCGCTCGTGCGTGTCGGCGCTGCTCGATCCCATTATCGACCGCCAGACCCCCACCTTGAAGCCCTCGTTACGTGATCTGCAGCGTATCTGCAACATGGCCGCATGGGCAGGCGCCACGCAATTCTGTACCTATATCCATTGGCACGCCTACACGCCCGAGGAATACCGGCAGTTCAATGCGCACATCGGCCGCCTTTCGCTTCTGTTGCGTGGTGCGCACAACGCGGCTCCTGTAGCGATGTATTATCCGATAGAAAGTTTTCAGGCCGGATATATGCCTTCGGCCAAGATGTGGTCTGACTCCGCCTGGAACCATCTCGAGGCGGTGCTGATGCGCTCACAGCACGCGGTGGCCGATGCGTTGACCCAAGCAGGCCATGATTTTTGCATTCTGGATGGCGAGGGGGTCTGTGAAGGCGTGGTGCGCGATGGACTGCTGCAGGTGCGTCAACAGCGTTACGCCGTGGTGATCATGCCGCGTGTGGAGCTGTTGCCGTTGCGCGTGTTGCGCCAGCTGCAGCGGTTCCAACGCGCGGGCGGGCGGGTGTTTTGGGTAGACGGTCTGCCAGTAATGGGTGACTCGGTCAGAGAGCATGCTCAGATCCGCCGTGAACTGGCGAGGGAACAGGTGCTTACAGCTGACGAGGTGGTGCGGCAGCTGGACGAGCTGACACCGACCGACTTCGATGTACGGGTATCCCCTGTTGGCCACGGCGTGTTCATGGGGCGGTATCGCCGACCAGATGGGCGGCTCACTTTTTTGGTAAACAACACGCCGGAAGCGGCTGAGCTGACGCTCACCGCTTCCGACGCGTCCGACGCGTCGATCCCCGTGCGGCTGTACGATCCTCAGAGTGGGAGCGTACACAGTTTTCCGTTGCCGCATCGATTTTCATTGGGCGCCTGGTGTGCAGTCGGCGTGCTGGAAGACGGGCCGGCGCGGTGAGAATGCGGAGGGGCTACCGAGCTAAAGCACGTTGCGTTTCCGGGATCGGGGGAGTAGAGGCGCCCGATGCTCTCGAATGCCTTATAGGCTACGACCGCCTGCACCTCCCCTCCCGTCCTCTGGTGACGTGATCGATCTCAACACGTTACCTAAGGTGCGGGGATCGCTGTCCGAAGTCGACAGCATCTCCCCCTGGTGGTTCTTGAATACGTGCGCCCCTTCCCGCCAGTAGATGGCAGTTGCAAGATGCTCAATCGGATCGGATCTTGTGGCGGCAAAGCGCTCGACAGCAGCATGTCTGTAAGGAGACAGTCCGCATGCCGTGTGTCCATGACGCGGCATGAATATGCCGTGCCGGCGTCGAAATACAGCGGGATCATCGGCAAGTCACGGATGCCGGAACTAGGGAGGTAGCGATGAGTCGTCATCTGGATCTGTCGCACCAGCCACGGCTGCGCGGGTTCGCCAGCGACAACGCCGCCGGTATCTGCCCGGAGGCGTGGGCGATGCTGGCCGAGGCAAACAGCGGCCACGCCCCATCGTATGGAGACGACCAATGGACGGCCCGACTGAAAGCCCGAATATGTGAATTGTTCGCTACCGAGTGTGAGATCCAGTTGGTGTTCAATGGTACCGCTGCCAACGCGTTGGCTCTGGCGCATCTGTGTCGACCGTATCACGCGGTGCTGTGCGCCTCGCACGCGCATATACAATCCGATGAATGCGCGGCGCCTCAGTTTTTCATTGGAGGCGGCCAGTTGATCCACGTGGCCGCTCCTCTCGGGAAGTTGGATGCTGCATCCGTGGAGGCCTCAGTGCTGGCCCGCGATGATGTGCATGCCCCCAAGCCGCGCGTGATCAGTGTGACGCAGACCACCGAGTTCGGTACGGTTTATACGCCCGATGAGCTGATGGCCCTGCGTACTGTGGCCAAGCGGTACGGCCTGCGTATTCATATGGACGGCGCACGGTTCGCGAACGCGGTCGCCGCACTGGGCTGTCAGCCTGCCGAACTCTCGTGGCAGGCGGGAGTGGATGTGCTTTGCCTGGGATGTACAAAAAACGGTGTGCATGCCGGTGAGCTTGTGGTATGGTTTGACCGCGCGCTCGCGGAGGAGTTCGCATGGCGCGCCAAACAGGCCGGACATCTGGCCAGCAAACAGCGCTTTCTGGCGGCGCCTGCTCTGGGGTTGTTCGCCGATGGAGCATGGCTGCGCAATGCTGAACATGCCAATTCTATGGCGCGCGTATTGGCCGATAGTCTGATGCAGCTGCCGGGTGTTACGTTGGGCTTTCCCCGTGAGGCCAACGGGGTGTTTGTGATCTTTCCCTCCGGAGTGGCTGAACGGCTGCAGGCGCGTGGATGGCATTTCTACGAATTGACGCCGGGCGTCCACCGCTTGATGTGTGCCTGGGATACCACGCGAGATGATGTGGAGGCCTTTGTAAGTGATGTTGCCATGGAGATCGGTCGATAAACCTTTAGTCGACCAGGCGTGACAAATCGATGCAGGGGCACGTCGTGACGTGCCCCAAACATGCCAACCAATCGCCCGTGTTACGACGCCGCGGCCATCATGGATCTGTTGACCAACTCAGACCCCACCTCGCGTTGATGCCTTTGCCGTCGCTTACCTGTTACGCCTAACTGCATCGCATTAAGCCGGCCTATCCAGGAAAGTGCGTGTGTTCAGCGTACAGGAGCGGGTTAGCCTGACGGCGTGAGACGATAGATCACCGGTTGAGCCGGATGGAGAGGCGCCTGTACCGCGCCGTCCCGCCAGTCAACCGGCTGCCAATCGCCTTCAGCACTCAGCCATTCCGCTCCCGACACCGCGAAAGCGACATCAAAAGGGACCGTATCCAGCAGGTCGTGGCCCAGGTTGAACAGGGCTGTCAGATACCGGCCGTCCGAATATCGCCGAAGCTTGAGGTACACTTCCGCATCACCGGGATAGTACACCGGCACCGGAGCGCCGCACACGTAACCCAGCAGATCCAGCAGTTGGCGCTTTCGGTCTTCGTCATAGAAGCCAAAGGATGAGAGAGCCGTATTCGGACCGAAGCTTGCAGCATACACCGCAATCCGGCCGCCATGCGCGTTGATGTACCGTGTAACCGCTGGACCGATGACCGTGTAGTCGGTGCTCACACCGGACGCGCTGTGAAGCAGGTTGGAGTACACCGACGTACTCGTGTCAATTGGTGTCAGGCGCGTGTACCGGGCGTCCGCCCCCAGCAATCGTCCCTGCCAGATTTCGGCAGACACATGCGGGCCGGTCCACGGTTCGGCCATCACGCCGATGTCATCCGCAAATCCCCGCTGGCAGAGCGCCTCGGCGGCGGCGCCTTCCAAGATGGCCCCCTGGCTCAACAGATGGTGCAGGTCCGCATCGGGAAAAAGCTCTACATCGTCGCCAGTGAGAAGCGATGGCAGATCCGGCAGTCGGGCATAGTTGCACGGTAATCCCATTACGCCCAGCAGCGCAGCCCATGTCTTGGCCGAGCCGCAACGATCCCCTTGATCCAGTGCCCGGTTGAAGAACGGCTCAGCGGGCAGCGCAGCGGCGATATAGGCGGCCGGGCTTGTCTCCCGAACCGCTCGATACAGCGCCTCGTAGAAGCCCTGGTGTCTCATCAGTGTGGCGCGATAAGCGGCGCCGCTGGCTGGCTGCCACTGGCCCAACCTCGTCAGCCAATGTTTAGCACCGTCGCATCCCTCCAATATCGAGCCCGTATAATGCGCGTGCAACAGTGCGGCGGAGGTGCTGTACCGGTTGTGCGGACAGGTGTCGGTTTCCGCCAGCACAGTGACGTCATCGCTCAACCCCGCGATCTGGGCGGCGCCGTGGTACATCCTGACCGGGAACGAGCGCATCTCGGCCGTCAGGTACCGTGCGTTGTTGATCCGAATGACGGGACGCTGACCGGCGGCTGCCAGTCGACGGGCGATCGGAACGGCATGACGGATGTCTCCGTAACAGGCGCAGAACGAGACCGGTATGGAGGGATCGACCGAATCGATCGCCCCGCGGATTACGCCCGCCAGCTGCATCAATGTATCGAGCAGCAGATCATCATACAGCCGTGCGGCTGAAATATCGGATTGCAACAGCGCACAGAGGGATTCACGGGTGACGGCCTGACCGAGTCGCCGGGCGCATTCGGCCAGGTGCAGCGGGCAATAACATCCGTTCCGTCCGGTCAGCAATCGAAAGTCATCATCGATCATGATGAACGCGGGATTCAATGCGGTCACGCCGCGCAACGCGTTGTCTATGTACCGTTGAAAGGCACGGTCCAGCGGGCACTTCTGATAGGCAGGCATTCCGTCAGGCCGTATGATTTTTTGAAATGGCGCCGGTTCATCGGGTGTCCAGCCGTGACCAATGGTTGCCTGCACCAGAACGCCCACGTGAGCCGGATCACCCTCGAAAGCCCTCATAAATGACCGGTACCGTTCAGCCAGTACGGCCACTTTGTCCACCGGGGGATCCGCTTCGGGAACCAGCGTAAACATGCAGGCGACAGCCGTACACACACCGGATTCCAGCAGATGACGGGCGTCTGCGGCCAGTTCCTGCTCATGGCCGGGAAGCAACGGTATCACATGCAGCGCAGTCAAGTCAGACATCGACATTTTCTCCTTCTCGCCTTTGGTCAGGGTGCTGGCTCGCTACGGTAGATCAACAGTGCGCTTTGCGGTGAGCCGGTCAATGTGATCGATAACCGCCCCTCTCTGACCTGCGCTCCCGTGAAGCGGCTGATCGCCCGGGAGTCCATGTCTTCGAACCGGTAGACAGTTTGTGACTCCAGGCCCCGCAGCCGCAACTCCATCGTGGGATACGGACTGTGCGACCGACGAAACACGAGCACTGCACCGCTGTTCAGATCCCGGCGGTGCCACTGCCACCCCATCCAAACATCGTCGGTCACGTTGTATGCAGTCAGCGGATAGAAGTCACCCAAGCTGTACGGAGCGACTTGACGCCACTCGTGCAGCAACGTGGCCAGCCAATGTGGATCGAAGGCCTCGGCCGGCGTGTAAAAGCCTTCCGGATCATTCGTCGGGTTGACCTGTGTGCACAGCGTAAGGCCCGGGCTGTACGCACTGCGGATTGCATAGGTATCCTGGTGATCGCACGCACCTGCAGACAGCGGCAGCCAGGGGGCCAGCCCGTAGGTCTGGGCCTGCATTCCCGCCAGATCGAACCCCGGGAAGCATTGATAGTCGCTGCGCCATAACGGGATGCTGCGTGATGCGGTCTCCAGGTCCAGCCGGCGGCCCCCGCTTGCGCAGTTGTCGATCAACAAATCGGGATGGCGCTCCCTCAGCGTGTCCCATAAGGCATAGAGCCCTTCGATATGCCGGATTTCGCTGATACCCACCCGGTCGGCCGAATCCGCTTCCTGCCAGAACGGCGCCGGATCCATATTGAAATCCTGTCGGTATATGGTGACGCCTGCCTCGGTGATTATCGACGAGATTAGGTCCGTAAGTGCGTTTCGGGCAGCGGGATCGCCCAGCCGGTATAAGTAGTTGTCCCCGATCGGGCCGAGCAGCCACTCGGGATGATCGCGGGTCACGTACGTGCCAGGAAACACGCGTTCCGGCTCCATCCAGAGCGTGAAGTCCATATCGGCCGAGCGGGCCGCTTCGCCGATCGGTTTCAGCCCGTCCGGGTAGATCCGGCTGTTCGGCCACCAGTTACCGACTTGAGCTCCCCAGCCGCTGTTGAACACGTTCGCTCCGGGTTGGTAATCGGCGTCCCCGTGCCAGCCGGCGTCTATCCAGAAGTTGTCCACCGGTATCCGGTGTTTCTGGAGCCAGGCAATCTTGGCCAACTGACGCTCGATAGGATTCTGGCCCCATACGGCCAGTGATACCGGCGCCGGTGCATGGCGGCCGGTCCGTTTGGGCGAGTAATGCGCCAGCATGAGTCTGCGCCACATGTTGTGTGCTTCAACGCGGTCGCCTTCCCACCACATCAGCAGGATCCGAGGCGAACGGACCGACTCTCCCGGCAGCAGTGTGAATGCGGTGCGCTGCATTCCGGCGTGCAGATGAACAGCGCCTGTGTCGTCGCGCCAGACGGATGCCCGCCAATCTCCTGTCCAACCGATCGCGACGATGACACCACGTCCCCCCAGATCCAGGTTGAGAAACGGAAGCGCGCCACAAGATGAGCGCCCGCCACGTGACTGCAGCACCACCGGCGCGTCTGCGGTTACATAAGGAGCCTGCGGTTCTTCGCGCGACGGACTCAGCGGGAGCCTGATCGGAGCGAAATCATCGCGCTGGCACAGGCTGCCGTTTGCCGTATAGACACAGCAGTCCGCGTCACGGGGCGTCGATACGGTGATCGCACACGCCTGAATGTTCGACAGAATCGGAGAGCCCGTGCGGGCGTTGTTGGTGAAGCGGACCATCCATTCCTCGGCTGGAATATCCCGATAAGCGGTCCACTCGCAGTCGATGCCCAACATGCCGTTGGACTCTGTCCACACATCATGTCCCGATACCGTGTGCTCATCGGTGACGGGTTCACTGGTTGAGGCGAGCCACTGATCGAGCCATGCCTCCGATGGCGCGCCACCGTAATCCAGACGGAACCGTCCGATGACGGGAATATCAGCTCTCATCAGCGCTAACGCTCCTTACTCCTGTCGGGGAATGTTGCCTGCAGTATACATCAGTTCCGGTTATCGCAGGAGAACGCCAGTGCGGTTTCCCGCAGGAACCGGATATCGGCATGGCCAACGTGTATGTCCAGGATATGATGGAGGACAGCACACATGCCCGACGGGATATTACGCACACGATCCAACCGGATCACAATGGGATCGCGTGGTGAACTGCAGGTGACAACAGCCGACGGGCGTACATGGCTTCAGACGGTCACAGGCGACTCCCAGGTGGAACGGGTGAGTCAACCGCAGTGCACCCGTGACGCGGAAGGACGCGAGGTTCTGATCTGTGACGTGCGGTTACCGGCATTCGGCCCTCCGCCGCGTTACCAGACCGATGCGTTGCGCTGCCGGCTGGAGGTGAGCGCCGGTCCGGAAGATGACAGTGTAACCGTGCGTCTGACGGCTCCCGCCCATCGTCCCCTGCACGCCGTCCATTATCCCTACAGCTTCGTGTGCGACGGCCCGGAGGCCAGTCTGTTATTCACCCACGCCGAAGGGGTGCTGCTGCCGTTGCGCCCCGGAGCGCCAGGCTATGAACCCCTGCCGTGGGCAGATATCTACGGCGGCACGAGTTGCTACTGTGCGTGTCTGGCGCTGCTGAACCCGGATCGCGGCGACGGGGCTCTGTGTATATTCGAAACCCCCGAACTGGCGGCCTATGAGATGACGCCCACATCTTGGAACGGCGAGACGCTGATGCTGCCGCGCATCGTCTGGCGGGCCAGCCTGCAGCGCATGGATCGGCCGCGTGTGCTTACTTTTTCATTTTCATCGCATGGCGGTCACACCGCCCTGGCTCAGCAGTACGCCCGACATTGCGTCCGCTCGGGATGGGTACGCACGCTGCGTCAGAAGGCGCTTGCCGATGCCGAAGTACGCAAGCTGGAAGGCGCGCCGGTGTTCTGGGTGTTTGGCGATGACGCCGACGTACTGCATGTGGCTTCCGCACTGAAACAGGACGGGGTGACTCGCGCCGTCATCAATATCGGCGCGCCCTGGTGGAATCGGTCAGAGGGACTGGAAGAGCCGCTGCGGCGCATGATAGACGTGGTGAAATCGTTACGCCGGATGGGCTATATCGTGTCGCGATATGACCAGTACCGCGACGCCTACCCGGTCGATCCCGGTCAGTCGCTGTATCACCAGATCAACTGGGAGGTCTATCCCGATGGCGGCGTACGTGACGCAGACGGACGCCATGTGACCGGTTGGATGCCTCCCGGTGTGATCATCAATCCTCAAGTGGGACTTGAGCTGGCGCAGAGACGGATTGGTCCGGAACTGCACACTTGGCCGTTCAACGGACGGTTCATCGATCTGGTCGGCACCTGTGTGTTCTGGGAAGGGGAAGACTACACCCCCGGACGCAGAACCGATGCTTACCAGGCGCGCCTCGCGAGAGAGCGATTGCTACAGTATGCGGTGTCACGTCCACTGGTGCTGGGTACGGAAGGAGGCATCGATTGCCTGTTGCCGTACCTGCACTGGCTGGAAACGCCCATGTCGCTTGTGCGCTGGACAGTGAACAGTCTGCCGTTGCCCGGTTGGCAACCCGCTGAGTTGAAGCCTGACTATGCGATCAACTTGGACCCGCGTCGGCGCATTCCTTTTTACTCGCTGGTCCATCACGCCGAGGTGGTCAGCACCTGGCGTTGGGAGGACGGCTTGAACCGGCTGCCACAACATTGGCATACCAAAGAGCTGTTCTGCATGCTGTATGGCGCACCGCCGATGTTTGTGGTGGATCGGGCGCATTTCGACGCGAACCGGCAGCGTATTGGGCAGTCATGCCGCGCGCTATACGGCTGGCTGCGTCAGGTGTCGTTCGAGCCCATGGTATCCCATGAGTTCATCACCCCAGATCGTATGGTGCAGCGTACCCGGTTTGCCAACGGCCGCTGGGCGATCGTCAATTTCGGCACAGACACGTATCGGTCGTCAGAGCGCACCGTACTTCCCGGCAGCTGCGTTACCGGCTGAATCCCCGACTTTTTTCCCAAATAGCCGGTTCGGTCACCCTGCAGCATCTTGACGGCGTCCCGGATGGTCTGTATACTTACACCAAGTTTCACGTGTGCAGTCACACGTTAATCTAACGGAAGGGTCAGAACGGACAGGTGGCGGTAACCATCCGGGACATCGCACAGGAACTGGGCGTCTCGCACACCACGGTGTCGCGGGCGTTGAACGGCCGCAGTGCTGAGTTCATCAGTGAAGCGACCCGTCAGCGTGTACTGGAGACAGCTCGGCGGCTGGGATATCGCCCGAATCGGGCCGCACGGGCGTTGGTCACCGGCCGCACCCAGATGATCGGGTTACTGGTGCCGGCGATCTCCACAGCATATCCCATGCAGGTGATCCAAGCGGCGCACCGGGCAGTGGCTGCGGATGGTTATCTGTTGATCGTGGCCGGTATGGACACCGTCGCCGAAGCAGCCCGCCTCAAAGAGGGCGTCAACTGGTCGGTGGACGGGCTGATGGTACTGGGCGACATGCAGGATACGCTCGACCGTTTCGTTCCCGTGAATCGCGATCGGGCGGTTGTGCAACTGGAAGTGACCAGCGATCTGTACGACATGGTGGCGAGTGACAAATCGACGGGCGCGCGGGAATGTGCACAGCACCTGCATGCGTGCGGCGCGCGTCATGTGGCCCTGCTTGCAGACGCATACGTCATGGCGCGCCCCTCCGTTCGGTTCGATGCATTCCAGGAGTGGTGGAGTCATGCAGGAGGCCGGATCAGCCGTCTGGTCGCCGATGTGCGAGACTCGGAAAGCGCCACCCGCGCGGTCTACCAGATGGCGTCCCGCGGAACGCTGGGTGACGCGATTTTCTGCTACAACGACGAAATGGCGGTTGGCGCGTTGCGCGGCGCGCGAGCCGCCGGTCTGCGTGTACCCGACGATCTGCAGATCGTGGGCCACGATGACCTGACGATCGCCGCGCTCGTCGACCCGCCGCTCACCACCATCACGATGGATATCGATCGGATGGTTAGTGACGCGTGGTCGTTTTTGAAACACCGGTTGGAAACTCCGGATTGTGCGTCGCAGCGGGCAGTCCGACCAACACGGCTGATACCCCGCAGTTCCACCCGCCTGCCGGGGCGGCAATGAACACGCGGATCCATGCATAGGGGCCGGATGCGGCAACACCCAGCCCCCAGTGAACGCCGACGGCCTGACAGTGTCAGCCGTCTGACACGTCCTGTACACTTGGAGGATATCATGACTCGTCGCGGATTTACGCTGATTGAGCTGCTGGTGGTCATTGCGATCATCGCGATCCTGGCTGCCATACTGTTCCCTGTGTTTGCGCGCGCGCGCATGCAGGCCCGCAAAACGGCCTGCCTGAGTAACTGCAAGCAGATCGGTCTGTCGATGCAGATGTATGCGGAGGACTGGGAAGGGTCCATACCGCTCTACGAATATCAGGGTTGGTGGGTGCGAAGTCACTGGGGCCCCTGGTTCCCCACCTTCATGGATGTGCTGCTTCCGTACGCGAAGAGCGACAAGATCTTCGAATGCCCGGTGAACCCGGGCGCCGGCAAGGGCGTCACCATCTGGAAAGGCACCTGGGAGCGGCCGTTCGGCTATGCCATCAGCTCCTACGGCCAGGGATGGGCCTGGCAGGACGGCGTAGGAGTGAACAACTTGAGCTCCGTGAGCACCCCGGCCGAGGCGATCTTCGTGATGGACGGCATGCCCGAATACGGCATCGGCGACCTGGGTACCTGGTACCTGCCGTATCTGGGTGGAAATGCCACGCGTCATGGCGGAGGGATCAACTGGGTGTTCTTCGATGGACACGCCAAGACGTTGAAGCTGAGCCAGACCGTCAAGCCACGCCTGATGTGGAACGCTGCCGACAAGTATCCGTTTTTGGCCAATGCCTTTAACGGCACTTGGTGCAATAACGAAGAAGAGTGCCAAAATATCATCAGTCAGATGGTTCCCGAAAACAACTGACTGCAGTTCCCGCGCCATCCTCACCGGCATGAGGATGGCGCATCACAAACCCATCGCGATAGTCACCTCACGCTCAGGAGATCACGAACAATGCCGAGTACGCCATTTGGTCCTGCTTCGTTGGATTCCGGTCGGGCATCGGGCGAGTGGCAATACCGGCTGCAACTGAACGCCCAACGGTTGAACGGCCCCGAGTACCAGCCGCCTGCAGTGTTCAGGTCCTTCCCCGTTGGCGCCTATGGATGGCCCGCGGACATGGAGGGGCGCACGTTACTGGCGCTGACCCTTCACGGACGGGCGACCGGCGCCGACGCCACGAGAGCACAGGCGCTGCTGGATGGTTATCTGCGTCGGGCCGGATCAGACGGTATCGCCGGAGAGATCCGATCCGGAATCGCCGATGAACAGCAGCTGGCCGGCCATTCCTGGCTGCTCCGCGCGCTATGTGAATACTGGCTCTGGACCGGCAGCAACCGGGTCCGCTCTACCGCCGAACGGCTGGTGGAGCGGTTGTACGCTCCTCTGGAACAGGCCTATTCGACCTATCCGGTGACGGGCGCCGCCAGGCGGTCCGAAGGAGGTCAGCCCATCGGAGCGCTCACCGGTGAAGTCATCGATGGCTGGCGCCTTTCGGGAGACACCGGATGCGCGTTCATCGCGTTGGACGGCGTAACTCACGCCGTGGAGCTGTTTGGTAACGCTCGGGCGCTGGCCGTTGCACACGCCATGGCGCGGCGCTTCCTGCAGATCGACCCTGTGTCGCTAAGGTTTCAAACCCACGCCAGTCTGACGGCGTGTCGTGGGTTGTTACGCTTATGGCGGTTGACTAAAGAGCCCGATTATTTGAACGCCGTGCAATCGCTGATGCGGCGTTATCTGCAGGGCGCCATCACAGCCACGTATGAAAACCACAACTGGTTCGGTCGGCCTGAATGGACCGAGCCATGTGCGGTGGTCGATTCCTACATGCTATGCACCCAACTGTGGGCCGCCACAGGGTCTTCGGACTGGCTGGATCCGGCTCATCGGATCGCGTACAACGGGCTTGGCGCAGGGCTTCGTCCCACAGGCGCATTCGGCTGCAACTGCTGCACCGGCGCTGACCATCCCGAACTGACTCCTCATGCCGTGGGATATGAAGTCACCTGGTGCTGTACCATGCGCGGCGCCGAGGGCTTGACGACCGCGATGCGTGATGTGCTACATGCGGCCGAAGGCGGACGCTACCGGGTACTGAACTACGCAGACGGACAGTTCGGCGCGGGAGACGGAGCGGAACGGTTACTGCTGCACATGCGCACCGGCTATCCGTTGCAGGGATCCGCGCAGATCACCGTGCTGCAGGCTCCGGCCAAGCCGGTGGAGCTGGGGCTGTACATACCGCCCTGGATGGAGCATCCAACGCTGAAGCTGCCGGATGGAGCGGTTCTGCAACATAAGGACAAACGCTTTCTCACCCTACACCGAAGGCTGGCGCCGGGTGACGTGCTGGACCTGCAGGGCATATTGAAGGAACGAACCGAGTCGGGCGGCGCAGCCGGCTCCATGGGCACCCGATGGATCGGCCCGTTGCTGATGACACAACGTGTCGATATGCCAGACGCACCACTTCGGCCGGTTTGGACGCTCTGTCGGGAGTCGGACGCGGTGATGCGGCAGGCGCGGTGGCGCGTCTGCTGGTAGCCGGTTGACGGCTCTGCTGACGGGTTTCAGATGGGCAGTCGGCGGAAGACCGGTTCAGGCATCATCCGCAGAATCGCCATGATGACTCGCCAGGGCGGCAGCACGTAATACACACCTCCCACACCGGCCGATGCCCGTACGATGGTTTCGGCGACCTGTGCCGGTGTGGCGCACAACGGACGTTTTGTCAGCGCCCAGGTCATACGGGTATCGATGAACCCGGGTTTTACCGTGCTGACCCGAACTCCTTGGGGCGCCAACCGCAGGCGCATACCATCCAACAACGTGCTGAAGCCGGCTTTTGGGGCGCCATACGGGTAGTTGCTGGCGCGTCCGCGGTCACCGGCCACCGAGCTGACACCCACGATGAACCCCTTCCGTTCCTTCAGGCCGGGAAGCGCTGCGGTAAGCCACACCGCGGGCGCCGTGAAGTTTACAATAGACAGATGCGCCATGGCATCGGCATCGGAAAAAGCAGCGTCCAGCCCGTCCATACTGCCGGCCAGCCAGACCACGCCATCGAACGGACCGATCGAAGGCATCAGATCGGACGCGTTGTGTAGATCGGTGATGTCGGCCACTACTGACTCAGCTGGAGCGCCGGTACGCAGGGTAACATCGGCCGCGATACGCTGCAGTTCGTCTGCCTGTCGACCCAAGAGCACCACTCCGGCTCCCAGAGCGCCAAACAGATACGCGGTTTCGCGGGCGATCGGCGATGTCGCTCCAACAATCAATACCCGCATCAGCCGCAGGCCTCCGTCAGCCCCAAACGGCGGCTCAGCCCGGATTGCATCCGTCGGTGAGGATCGATCTGACGCTGGACCTGTTTCCACGTGTCCAGTTGTGGGTACATCCGTGCGAAGCGATCCGCAGACAGCCGGGCGTCCTTGGCCAGGTAAATCCGCCCGCCTGCGTCGAGTACCAGGTCATCCATACGGTCCAACAGCGCATGAAGTTTGTCCAGAGAACGGGCGGGAAAGTCCAACGCAAACGTGTACCCCGGCGCGGGAAACGACAGGTACCCCTGAGACGACGGCCCCAGGCGCTTCAATACCGACAGATAAGGGGGAAGGCCTTCGTCCTGCGCCATACGCAGCAGCCGAGTGAGCACATCCCGCGCATCGATCTCGGGGATCAGGCACTGCCATTGGTAGAAACCCGTTCGGCTGTATGCGCGGTTCCAGTCGCTCAGAAAATCCAACGGGTAAAAAAAAGGCACGCAGTGTACGGGATGCAGCGGCCTGGTGGGATGTATCACACTCCAGAACCCGTTGAACGCCGATAAAGTCAATCGGTTTAGCATGGCGGAGGGCGCCCGATCCGGAATGGAGATAGCCCGTGTCGGCAACATCGCCAGCGGGTCAGTCACGTTCCGCGGCAGTTCATCCCGCTCGGCATGCCGGCCAAAATGGATCACACCCCGTCCGAATCCGACGCCTCCCTTCAGGCAGTCTACCCAAGCGACCGAATAGGGGTAGGTGCTGTCCATCTTCAGAAACGTCTCGAGCGTCTGGGAGAGACAGCGTGTGCGCACAGTCTCCTGCATGATCCAGGCGGTTGTCACCGGCTGCAGTTTCAGGGTGACATCAACCACCAGGCCGGTCAGGCCCATTCCGCCCAGGGTAGCCAGAAAGAGCGGACGGTTTACCCCGGGGCCACAGGAGATCCACTCGCCCTGCGGTGTCAGCAAAGTGAGCGCCTCGATGAACCGGCCGATGGGGCCGACATGGTGGCTGTTCTTGCCGTGAACATCGGCCGCCACACATCCGCCCAAGGTACACCAGCGCGTGCCCGGTGTGACCGGCAAGAACCACCCGCGGGGCAGGCTGATCTTCAGCACATCGTCCAGTGTCACGCCCGCTTCGGCGCGCAGCACTCCGGTGTCCGTATCGAAAGCCAGGAACCGGTTCAGACGGCAGGTCCATATGGTCCATCCGGTATCCAGCAGCGCCGCGTCGCCATACGCGCGCCCGGCCCCACGCGGCAGTACCAGCCGCCCGTTTGTCAGTGCCTGTGCTGCGTCCCGCAGGCTTTCGGGACGGCAGACCTGCGCCTGCACGCGCGGCCGTCGTCCCCAACCTTCCAGCGGCATGGCTCGCACGGGGACCGCCGTCATGAAGGTTCACCGGTTTTGCACGACATTGCACGCGGAGTGCGCCGTTCCGAGTCGGTTTTCGCCGCAATCTCGTGCTCACTATGTGAAGTACATACAGGCATGCAGGATAGAGAAGCGATGCGAGCAGACCGGCCGTAACGGCCGATCCACTCGTTCAGCCGCAGATGTGTCTACAGATGGGCCCAACCGGCATAGGCGTCGATCGGGGGCACATCGACGACTTGCAACAGATCCAGGAAGCCCACCATTTCCAGAACCGAACGGACCTCTTCCGTGACGTTGAGCAAGGTGAGCGTGGCCTGGTGCTCCTGCAGATGCTTGTAACCGGCCAGCAGCGCGGACAGACCGGCCGAACTGAGGAAGGTTACCGCGGACATATCGATGGATACGTCCTCGAACGCCTTCAATAACTCACGCTTCAAAGCGGGCGCCGTGACCGAGTCGATACGTCCGACCGCCAGCAGTTCGCCCTGTCGCCAAGTCAGCGTAAGCCCGACAGGCACATCGGCTACCGGCCCGTTCAGAGCCGGCGCTTCAGCCGTTTCAAGTTCGGTGCCTCCCGGCAACACCACCACAATCTCGTCGTCAGCCGGCTCATGAACCACAACCTGAACGCCTTCAGGCACGACAAGCCCCTCTTCCTCGAGCGCCTTGGCTGGATTGGCCAACAGGTGCTTCCGGTACTGTTCGTCGGTGCAGGCTTTGATAATCGCCTGGGTCAGCGGATTCTGTCTCATTCCTGGCCCTCCGTTTCGTTGGTCACCAGCGGCGGCAACACGATATGGATCACCTTGTCGCTGTTTTCCAGTACCCGAACGCGCATTCCTGCGGGTATGCGCACGCCCGCCTCAGCCAGTGTGGCGTCGGTGTCATTCAACAGGCTTTGCCGCAACTCCGGCTCATGCATGGCGCGCAACACCAGCTGGCCAAACGGCCCGCGGGCCGCCAGTGAGTCGACGTAGTCCCGGAAGAACCGCCGGACTGAACCAAAGAAACCATCTGTCTTGGTCATAATGCCTCCCTGATAGGTCCCGCTACAGGACCATTGTATCGGAACACCAGCATCGTGATGTCATCGGACTGTTCGGCGCCGGCGGCGTGTGCGCGCACCGCTTCGCGCATGCGGTGCGCGGTCTGCTGTGCACTCGGCGCCAGGCAGCGCAGCAGGGCTTCACGGGTGCGTTCCATTCCAAACAGCTCACCGGCGGTGTCCATCGCTTCGGTGACGCCGTCAGTGTACAGGAAAAGCGTGTCACCGGAGAGCAGATCCAGCGTTCCTTCGCTAAATCGCGCGGCAAAGGGAGCGCCCACCATGGGGCCTGCCGGATTGGGCAGCACCTGCGCCTCCCCATTTCGCACCAGAAGCGGCGGATTGTGCCCGCCACAGGCGGTCCGGCAGTGACCGGTCATCGGGTCCAGCACGCAGCAGTACATGGTGACGAACATACAGGTTTCGTTATCGTGCGACAATTCGTCGTGGGTGCGTTTCAACGCCGCTGCCGGCGAGCCGGTTTCACGCCATGCCGAGCGGAACAGGGTGCGCGTGACCGCCATGAACAGTGCGGCGGGGACCCCTTTGCCCGACACATCGCCGATCACCATCACCAAATGGCCGTTCATGTCAAAGAAAAAGTCGTAAAAATCCCCGCCGATCTCTTTCGCCGGTTCCAGCATGGCGTACAGGTCGAACTCCGGACGATCCGGATACGGTGGAAACGTGCGCGGCACCAGGTCCATCTGTATGGATCGGGCGACGTTCAATTCGCCTTCGATGCGTTCACGCGCGGCGGTAGAGGCGCGCAGATCGTCGATATACCGCTGGATGTCTTTGCGCATCTTGTCGAACGAGCCGGCCAGATGACTCAGTTCGTCATCCCCGGGCGGAACCGGCACCGGTTCGGTCAGGTCGCCTCCCGCGATCACCTGCGTCGCCTGATCGAGCTGCCGGATCGGAATGGAGATCGATCGGCCGATCATCACTGCCACACCGAACAGCAGGAGCAGGCCGGCCGCCCCCATCGCCATGGTCAGGTGATTGAAACGCAGTACCCGGGCCATCAGCACGTTTTTCTCGGCGATCACCAGTACGCTCCATCCCGTGGCAGGGACCGGCGCCCAAGCCGTGAAACTGGGTCGCCCATTCAACACATTGTGCATGGACTCGATGCCGGGTTGTCTGGTCAGTACTCTACGGCCGATGGCGCGGAAAATCGGCTGCTGATACATTTCAGCCACACTGAACAGGGTTTCGTTCATCACGAATTCCTTGCGCGGATGCGTGATGTAGGTGCCGCGTCCGGATACCAGAAACGCATACCCATCCGAGTCGGCCGAGATCTCTTTCATCAGTTCGCTCAGCCAGGTCAGCGATACCTCCGCAGCCAACACGCCGACAAACGCTCCCTCACGGCGGACAGGCGCCGCATAACGGACCATCAGCTCTCTGCTGTGTGTATCGTAATAGGGTTCCGTCCAGATCGGCTGACCCAGATCGCGTGGAAGGGTGAACCAATCTTCCGAGTCCACCAGACTGAGATCCAAAGGCTTGCCATCGAGCTGGGTGTCTTTACGGATCACCGACAGCGCGGTACGTGAACCGGGGATACACAACACCGTGCCGGAAACCTGGTCAGCCTGGCGCAACAGTGACGACAGGACCGTCCGCATCTGCTCGACATCCGCCGCCGGACTCATCGCGCCTATGCGATCGGCGACGGCGTTTGTCGTACTCGCAATCGCCCGTTGAACGGATTCGATCCGGTACGCAGCGCCGGTGGTGTCGGTAATCATCTTGTCTTTCAGCTCGAATTCGAGCATGCGGCGCGATGTGAACGACAGCGTCAGCAACACCGCCAGCAGCACTGCACCTGTACCCGCCACCACGAGCAGCACAATGCGTCCTGTGATCCCGGCCCGCCGGATCATATCCGCGCCTCCAGCACCGCAAACCGATCCAGGGGGACACTTCGTTGGATCATGCGCTGAGTACGCAGCAGCGCCACGGTCCGGGTGTAGTCTTCGGGCAGCAGCTTGCCAGGCTGGCGGGCGCTTTGACTGTTCGGAAACACCGATGCGACCATCTCTTGCAGCATCCAGCGCATATGGACCCGGTTGGACGGCACCCAAGCGGCTTTCACGCGCTGCATCACCCGGTCGAGTGCGTCTTCACCATGTTTGGAAACCCAATCCCATCCCTCGAGTGTGGCTTCGGCGAACGCCCTGCAGATATCGGGGTGCTGTTGCGCAAACGCCAATGAGGTGTAGATTCCGTCTTCGGGCATGTCACACCCCAAGTCCCGCAGCAGCAACGCGGTCATCTCGTCCCAATCTATACCGGACAGGTACAACGTGTGATACTCGTTGTAATACATGCAGCTGCAGGCCGAGACCCCTTTCCGGATAAACAGCTCCATGGAGTAGTTTTGCGTGTAGATCCGGGGCTCGATGCGGTGGCTGCGGAACACACTGACATAAGGCGCCCGAAAGTCTCCGCTCCACACGCTCACTTTCTTCCGGTGCAGCTGCTCCAGCCGTTTGACTTCCCGGCTCCAGGCGGCCAGCATCAGATTGCACCGGTTGATCACCTGGCAGATGTTCACCACCTGTAACCCTTTGTCCCGCGCCTCGATGGCTGCGGTCAAAAAACTGGTGGCAAACGTACTGGCGCCAGTGGCCGCTTCCCGCATTGGAGATTGACTGGGGCCACTGTGCAACAGACGGACGTTCAATCCCCTCCGCTGATAGAATCCTTCGTCATGTGCCGCGTAACAACCGGCGAACTGGCTTTGAGGCAGCCATTGCAGACGCAGAGTGATGAGTTCCGGAGCCTTCACGATTCCGTCCGTTCGGCATGCAGAGACATCGTAAGCACATTGCATTCATTGATGCGCTGGTATTCCAGTGCATCGGTAACCCGCCGCATCAGAAATATCCCCAATCCGCCCAGTGGTCGATCTTCCAACGAAGCATGAACATCAGGATCATCATGCTGCAGCGGATCATAAGGACGCCCGGCGTCACACAGCGTGACCGTCAGGGTATCCTGCGTGCTGCTGACGGTAATGTCCACCCATCCCTCTTCACCCGGATAGGCGTACAGGCAAATATTCGTAACCGCCTCGGCGATGGCCAGGCGCAGATGCAGCAGACGCGCAGGATCGAAACCGGCCTCTGTGGCTGCATCGGCGACAAACTCCTCCATATCGGGCGTGTTGGCGACCAGCGCCGGAAAACGGGCATGGCGATGAATGACAGACAACGCTTGCGGCATGGTAGGCATGGCTCCAGACGGGACGATACGACGCGTGCCGTTGTCGGATGACACCGTATCAGACTGATACCACCCGGGCAACAGGAATTCCTGCCAGATTGGTGGCGCCTGCACGCTTACTGTACAATATCACGGAGGAAACCCCATGTCGCAAGATCCCCAGGCCCATATCCGCAATTTCTGCATTATTGCGCACATCGATCACGGCAAGTCCACGCTGGCTGACCGTATCCTCGAGGTCACCGGTGCGATCGATCCCCGCAACATGCAGGATCAGGTGCTGGATCAGATGGACCTCGAACGCGAGCGCGGGATTACCATCAAGATGACCGCCGTGCGGCTGTCATACACCGCCCGGAACGGCCAGCAGTATGAGCTGAACCTGATCGATACACCCGGGCACGTCGACTTTGCGTACGAGGTCTCCCGCAGTCTGGCGGCCTGCGAGGGGGCGCTGCTGGTGGTGGACAGCACCCAGGGAGTGGAGGCGCAGACGATCGCCAATGTCAACCTGGCGATGAATGCGAACCTGAGCATTGTGCCGGTGGTGAACAAGATCGACTTGCCGGCTGCCGATGTGGATCGTGTGTGCGAAGAGATCGAAAACATACTGATGATCGACGCCACGGAGGCGATCCCCGTCAGCGCCAAGACCGGCGTGGGCGTACAGGAAACCCTGGAAGCGTTGGTGCATCGCGTGCCGCCGCCATCCGGCAATCCCGACGCGCCGTTGCGCGCGTTGATCTTCGACTCCCATTTTGACCCCTATCTGGGTGTGGTGGTCTATCTCCGAGTGGTGGATGGGTGTGTACGGCCCGGCACCCGGATCCGCTTTATGGCCACCGGCCGCGAAATGGACGTGGTGAGCGTAGGGGTGTTCAGCCCGCGCATGACCGATACCAGCAGCCTGAATACGGGAGAGGTGGGATACCTCACTGCCGCGATCAAATCGGTCGGCGACGCCCGCGTGGGGGACACCGTCACCGATGCACGCCAGCCCGCAGCCGAACCTCTGCCCGGCTACAAACCCGTGAAACCCATGGTGTTCTGCGGCCTCTATCCGATGGACGGTGAGGCGTTTTCCGAATTGCGGGAAGCCTTGGAGAAGCTGCAGCTGAACGACGCCGCGCTGGTGTTCGAACCGGAGAGCTCCGCCGCACTGGGATTTGGTTTCCGCGCCGGGTTCCTGGGGTTGCTGCACATGGATATCGTGCAGGAACGCCTGGAGCGAGAGTTTGGCATCAACCTGATCGCCACCGCACCCAGCGTCAGCTATCGAGTGACCACCACAGACGGTCAGACACGCACCATCGACAATCCGGCGTTCTGGCCGCCGCAGAATCTGGTGCAAACCATCGAAGAGCCGTATATCCGCGCCTCCATCTTCATGCCTACCGAGTTTGTCGGCCCGATGATGGAGTTGACAGTGGAACGGCGCGGCATCTTCGACAAGATGGAGTATCCTTCCCCGGGACGCGTACTCATGACCGTCGAGTTCCCGCTGGCCGAGATCCTGTTGGATTTTTATGACCAGCTGAAGAGCCGCTCACGCGGGTATGCGTCGTTCGACTACGAGCCCATCGGCTACCGCGTGAGCGACTTGGTGAAGCTGGACGTGATGATCAACGGCGAAGTGGTGGATGCGCTGAGTTTCATCACGCATCGGGAAAAGGCCTACAGTCGCGGCCGGGCGCTGGTGGAACGGTTGCGTAAGGTGGTTCCCCGCCAGCAGTTCGAGGTGAAGCTGCAGGCATCCATCGGAGCCAAGGTGATCGCCGCCGATCGGATCGCCCCGTTCCGTAAGAACGTGATCGCCAAGTGCTACGGCGGCGACATCACGCGGAAACGCAAACTGCTGGAAAAGCAGCGCGAAGGCAAGCGCCGCATGAAGCAGGTCGGCGCGGTCGAGATACCCCAAGAGGCGTTTCTCAGCGTGTTGAAAGTGAACGAGGAGTAGAAGCCCTCCCGGCCTGTCAGGTCTCGTCCTGCCCCGGAACGGTCCACTGCTTCAGGTCGCGCGATCGAGCGATACCAATTCGGTTCCAGCCGCGCGCCCAAGGAACTCCCCGTGACCCGGGACCGACGAACTCGTGGGCGCGTATGCGGTTCTGGCCACAGTAAAGCATGTAGAGATAACCATCCGCCTTGCGCTGGTCTGTAAGCCATGCGGCGTTGTCACGGTCCATGCTGTTCCAATCTTCGGTTGGCGGATGAAGGATGCGGCCATCCGTCCAGTCGAGCCATTCCGCTCTTTCAGATGATTTACTCAGCGCGTACAGAACCGGTGTGCGCGGCGAGTAGTCGGAACTCAGCAGCCGCCACCGTCCATCGATACGTATGAACTGGCAGTTCTCGTGTCGTAACGCGCTTTCTGTGCCGTCAGCCATCCACAGTTGCGGATAGCCGTCACCAATCCAGCGCCAGGGACCATCCACCGCCTCCGACCAGGCGATCCGCAGGCGTTTGTCGGTTTCCTGCTGGTAGATCAGTCGCCAAACGCCGTCGTCATACGCCAGCGCCGCGTCGATCACATGAATCCCTTCCGTCAGCTGGAAAGCAAGCGGGCGCAATGGGCTCCAGTGCAACAAATCTTGGGAGGTCATGTAGAAGAGCTGGTTAGGTCGTACGCGATCATATCCCCAAGAATTGCAAGTGAGATAGTACACCTCGCCGACACGGATCACGTCGGGTGAACAGAGTCCGTTCAGTCCATCCTCTCGTCCGGAGAGGCAGAACAGCGGTTGGGACCATCGGTGCAGATCGCGCGACCGAAAGGCGGCCAGATGACTGCGGCAATGCCGGCCCTCCGGCACGAACGCGGACGCGAACACGTAAAACCAACCATTGCGCCACTGCAGGCACGCATCCTTCAGCGACCAATCGGGATGCTGCAAGATGGGATTGCGCAACCGCCGCCAGGAAACACGTGGCATCGGCAGGTCCTGTCCGGACGCCATACCACGAGACCGTCAGGTCAGCGGCCGCTCTGCGCTGATCCCGAAAGGTTCTTCCATCTCGCCTCGCTGGCGCAGTCGCGGCCGGTCGGCGCCTTCAGGCATCCGAAAACTGGTCTGTATTCCGTATTGATCGCTCAGGTACTCGGAGATCTGGCTGAACTCCTCAAAGCAGTGATCCTGTGAGATATCCGAGTGTACGGTCAGCCCATCCAGGCGAAGCAGAAACTGGATTACCCCGCGGTCCCAGGTGTCCACGGTGAACGTGATGGGTGATGTCTTCACCCCGGCGGTCTGGAATGCGGGGGCTTCCACCTCCGCAAACCCCATATCGGCACAGACCTGCCGGATGGCCTGCAGCAGATAGAGACGCTGCTGGTGTTTCTGCTCCAGTTCCTCGACAGACGCTTCGGCCGTATCCACAGCAACGTTCAATCGTTCTATCTCGGACTCCGCGTGGGACCACTGCTCCGCAGCCAACAATTGGCGCACGGCGCCTATCCTGCGTGTCCACTGTTCCGTGTGATCCACACCCCAAGCGGTCAGCGTTTGCTGGTTGCGGTTGATGCGCTGTTCCAGCACACCTAACTGATTGCTCAATGAGCGTTGCAGCGCCCGTGCGCCGGACACCAGTATGCTTTCCAGTTGATCCAGAAGCCGCTGGCCCTCCGCCAGTTCCTGCTGAGTGTTCTCGCGCAGTGCGGACAGCCTCGTCAGGTCGCGTGTGTCGAACAACCCCACCGGTGCGCTCACCGGATGACGCTGCAGCCAGTCTTCGACTTGATCGATCAGCCCAGCATTCTGCCGGCGAACCGCGGGTTCTGTTTGCTGCACACAGGCCTCGAGCCGGGTAATCAGCTGATTCCGGCGCACCTGTGCCGCGCGGGTGGCAGCAGCAGTGGCCAAGATGATGGCCGTCTGTGCTGCAAACCCGATGGTGGATTCCTTGACACCGCTCATGGCTTCATTTTACTCATGTTGTAGTCCCTCACAGACGCCGGAACAGTCGCGTCTGTCCCGGCTCGAAGCGACAGGGTGTTTCCCGTCCGCTCACCGTCACCCCGTCGATGAGATCGCGCCTTCGCGCGGCATCCGGCCATCTTAAAAACAACATGCCGCCGGTGGCGGCAGTGATCGCGGTCAGTTCGCGTGAGGCATGTACGACACAGTTTTCCGGCGCGTACAGGTGCACTCCGGCCTGTTCCAGCAGCCGCCGGCAGTATCCCGTATGCAGAGGCGGTACTCCGAACCAGAACAGTCGCCCCCCTGCCGGCAGGTCTCGGCTCATTACCGCACCGCGTCCGTCCTCGTAACGCCCTTCATTCGCAGTGTCGCACCAGACACGCGGTGGCATGTCGTTACTGCCTGTCCATGCGGTTCCATCTGATAAGGTCACCCGTTGAGGGGCGTTGTGAGTGTCCAGCACAAGCGGCATCTGCAGCAGGTTGGCAGGACCATCCGCCTGCCAGCGGTATATGGCCGGATCGATCAGCCCGACTGGCCCGAACGCCAGGATTGTTCGTCCCCCCTGCGCCAGCAGACGCCGGATCGCCATACGCGTGCGGGCGGTTGGCGCCCAGACATTGGCAAGCACCACCACGCGGATATGGTCCGGTAGATTGCCCAGATCGGACGCCAACCAGACTCCCAGCGGAGCGCCGGTGCGTCCCAGATGGTACATAGCGGACGGGATGGCGTCACGCAGCAGCGTACTGTCAGGGGTTATCCAGGTAAAGGTGGTGTCATCGATGCAGAACGCCACCTCGGCGGTGCTGGTCCGGTCGCATTGCAGAGACTGTTCCGAAACCGCATACATCGCCTCGAACGCCTTATGCAGCTGGTTGTCTGCATGCCACGAACAAGCCAGAGAGAAACGCTGACTTACTGCGCCATGCACCGCATCGTTGGCGCATTCCCGCCAATGCATCGAGATGGCTCCCGCACGCGGATTATCTGGATTGTACGGAGTGTGCCAATGCAACGGATGCAGCCAGGAAAACAGATCGTTTTCATTGCAATAGAGTTTGCCTGATAACGCGATGCTCTCCGTGGCGCTGCAGTATGGATTGAATCCGTTGGTCAGGTCGCGGAAGTTCAACAGAGGCACTCCCGCCAGCCAGTCGATGTCCGGGCACTGCAACATCTCCTGCAGCGCATAGTGTCCTGCGGTGGCCTGACGGAACTCACCTGCGAGCTGTACGACATAACCGTAAAACACGCCGACCAGACAACGCCGATCGGTCTCTTCCTTGGCGGCGCCGGCGAAATGAGCGATCGACTCCAGGGTCATCTCGGACAGATAGCGGTGGTATGCAGCCGCCATGACGCCCCGGGGGTCATCGGGATAGAGCGCCATCACTTTGTACGCACGGTCTTCAGGGTCCGGTACGGATGTCCGGGGAAGCGAGTGCCCCGCGGCCCAGGCGCGGAACGCCTGCTGGGCCGGACGCGAATAGTCCGCATACAGCTGATCGTTACAGCCCCAGTGAAACCACTCTTCGGTGGTGGCGCAGGCCAGCCAGATACCGCATAATCTGTTGGCCCATGGCTGCTTCCGGCACCAACGGAGCAGGTCGCGCAATGCGTGTTCCTGGTCGCGTCGCCATGCCTCGGATGCCAGCGACGCCGCGTGCTGATAACCCTGTTCATACCATCGGATGTCCTTGCCGTTCACACGGACTGCTGCCTGTTGATCCCTGTGCTCCGAAAACCAGAAAGGAGGCAGGCAAAGCGAGATACGCAGCATGATCCAACCGTTTGGATTTGCCTGCAGCGACAACCCCACCCGTTCCTCGATCTCCCCATAGTCGAACCGATTGGGCTCTATCCAGGTGGGAGCAGACACGTTATACGTGTGGCGGCCTGCTGCCACCGGCACACAAAACACGTTGCAACCGTGCGCACCGAACTGGCTGACCGATCCCGGCTGGTAGTCGTACGATGAGTACCCGCCCCAGCGAACCGGACGGCCATCGATGTGAAATGTGGGACGTCCGTTCACGGTCCGTCGCTCAGCCAACGGCAAGGTGGTTTGACGGGCGCCTCGAACGGTGATATTACGTCGGGACGTGGGCGCCTGAAGGCCATCACACACCAGCACCATCGACGCCTCTCCGTCCGCGATCCACCAGGGCAACGTGCGCCGCACTTCGGTCGATCCGGAGCGAGCCAGTTGGTTTCGTTCCTGGGCATTCAACCGTTCTCGCCAGATCACATACGCGCCGCGCCACATCTCCAGACTGATATTCGCGTCTGACCGTACCCCCTGCGCGCGTACCCCACACGTCAACATCCGTCCAGGAGCCACCTGTGAAGGCATCCGCAGCGACGCATCACGCAACGGGGCTTCCGGCCAGAGAACGGTCAACCGGTTGATCAACACCAGATGCTCCATCATGGGCGCCAGGTTACCCATGTACAACACCAGCCGAGCCGGCCAGAGAACATTAGTGGCTTCGGGATGCTGATCGCACACACATTCGGCCATCGCGAACGTCAACTCCCGGCGCTCTCCGGGGTCCACGGTCTGCCAGTCACCCAGCCTCCAGGTATACGCACGGCTTTCGCGGCTGGGCAGCCACGCCGACTCGTTCATCAGCATGGTGAACCGCAGGGGACGATTGGATCTGTTCTGCACCGTCATACGGATCGCCACCGGTTGACGGCGCAGCGTCGTGTTGATCGCCAACGCGGCATTGTCGATGGAGGGCTTGGGGGTGACGCGCCATTGCAGCCATTGAGGCTGCGTAACCGGATCCGCACGTGTCTCGTTGAGAACATACCGTGACTCCCGATCGAGCACGCTGCCGGTCAGATTGCACAGCAGGTCATGTTCCAGCAGGTATAACCGGTCTACCGGTGGGCGGCTGAACGCATCGTCGGGATATGTCATCTGCATGGATTCGGTCATACACTTGCCTCATGCATAGCGGTCAATCGGGGCGCCGGCCTGTTGGCAGACCGCTTCCATCATAACACCAGTTTTGGTTACACTTGACCGGCGTTCCTAGCTATGGTCCTCCATGTCTCACCATTACAGCATATAATGGATCCATGATGACCCGCCTGCTGTCCTCGCGCTGGTATCCCGCCGTCCTGCAATGGCTGTCGCTGGCATTCTTTACCGCCGTGTTGGCCGGCCTGCTGTTCGGCCCTGTCGTAAAAGAGAATCCAGCCAACCTGTTGGTCTGGATCATCTGGTGGCCGCTGGTGTGCGTGTTGTTTCTCGTCGCCGGTCGAGTCTGGTGCAGTGTGTGCCCATTCTCCCGGATCAGCGATGCGATCCAGCGTCTGACGGGACTTCATCTGCCAGTCCCGGAATACCTCAAGCTGCATCACGGCTGGGTGCTGGTAGTGGCGTTTCTGTTGTTGACGTGGCTGGAAGAGACCACCGGCATCGTCCAGTCGCCGCAGAAGACCGCTATCATGCTGTTGGCTATCCTGACCGGTGCGGTGACGGGCGGGCTATTCTTCAAAGGACGCACCTGGTGCCGGTATGTATGTCCGTTGGGTAGCGTCAGTCAGGTCTATGCTCGGGCGGCGCTCTGGAAGCTTCGAGTCCAAGATGCGACGTGTGCCGAGTGCGCCACAAAAAACTGCGTGACCCCTGACGCGTCCTATGACGGCTGCCCGATGCACTTGACGCCGTTCGCCATCGAGTCGGTTTCCAACTGCAATCTGTGCGGAGCGTGTATCAAGCGGTGTCCTAATGACGCCCTCCGGTTGACTTTGGAAGCGCCCTCCGCTGATCTCAAAGCGGGGCCATCCGTTGCGCCGGTTGTGGGGGTCATGGTGGTCTGCATGGCCGGGCTGATCAGTTTTCTCAATCTGATGGAAAGTCGGATGCTTTCGGAAAGTGGCTGGTTTCATGAAGGGCCGCTTGCCCCGCTGGCGTCCACCGTACTGATAGGGTTGATGCTGGGATCGAGCGCGTTGCTGATGCAGGGTGTCAGTCGATTTGTGAACTCCCGGGGCGATTCGGACAGCGGCGATCTGACGCGAGCCGGCCTGCTGGGGCTCATTCCGTTGCTGCTGATGGCTCATCTGGGCCATGTCGGCATGGAGTTCTGGGAGGACGGCGGCGAGCTGACCGGTCCTCTGGCGGACACACTGCATCTTTCCTGGTTGCATCTATCTGGGCTCTGGGGCGCCCCTTGGACCGGCTACTTCAATGCGACGTGTGTAGGCTTGGGTGCGGCTTTTTCACTGGCCGTACTCCGGTGGTCACTGGTCCGCTCTGCAAATCCAGCCCGGTTGAAAGCTCTTTACGGTTATGGGGCGTTCATCGCCCTGGTGGCCCTGTGGAACATCTACACCGCCTGGCCGCGACCCCATGAGCCGCAGCCGGTCACAGACGACAGGGCGATCGCCGCCACAATCGATCGATCTCGGGGCAACGGATGGGAGATCGTGTGGCCGTTCGTGGGGATCAACGCCGCGTTGATCGCACTGGCCGCACTGACCCGAGGCGCCTCTCGGGTGAATGCCGCAGGAGCAGGGGAGTTCAGCGCCACCAAGGTCTGGGCGTCAGGGCGCGAATCCACCCGCACACAAGCGGCTCTGCTCGAGTGGCTGGTGGAACAGACGGCACAGGCACGCTGGAAGGTGGCTGCTGCGGTGCGCTTGGCCAACGCCGGCCAGGAGGTGTTGACACTGCTGCAACGCCTGCTGCCTGAAGACGCTGTGATCCAAGTGCGGGCGACCCTGCGCAGAAACAGAGGCGTATTGACCATCAGTCACACCGGCGGCTCGTTGCGGTTACCGGATGTCCATGTAACAACCGATCCGGAGACAACCGAGGATGCACTCATGGACGGCCTGGAGCTGCGGCTGGCTCAAGCACAGGTGGAACACCTCTCCTACCAGGCGCGGCTGTCAGAGGCCGGAGGCAGCTTTACGTTGCGCCAAGTCTGCTGACCTCCGGCCGGCCGACCCTCAGGCGTGCGCGGCGATGAGTTCCAGCGTGATGTCTGCCAGACGGGTGATGGAGACCTCGTGATACCCGGCTACGCCTGTCTGAAGCGTATCGTTCAGCGGCGCGGTCCAGGCGGCCGGCAACGCCGATGCGCCCAGCATCATGCCGATGACACTGCCGGCAGTAGCGCCGTTGCAGTCGGTATCGTAGCCCGGCATCACCGCCCGGCAGATGGTGGCGCCAAAGTCCATGTCACCCCACAGCAGGGCGATCGCCACCAGTTCGGCGTTGCTGATGGTATGGCACCAGTGGTGCGCACTGCGTTCACTCCAGCGTTCATGCAATGCGTCTACAGCCTGCTCGTACGTGGCGCGTTCCTGATGCATCTCCAACACCCGCTGAATACCCGCCGCGAGCCGGCTGCGCGCCGGGACTTGAGCCAGACCGGCACGAATCACCGTTTCCACGTCATCACACACCGCTGCGGCGGCCAGCATAGCCGCCACCCACATTTCGCCGTAGATCCCGTTCTTTACGTGACTGATGCAGGCATCCCGCCAGGCCCACTCCGCCGCCCGCTCGGGATGTCCCGGGTTGGCGTATCCGAAAAAGTCCGCCCGGATCTGGGCTCCTATCCATTCCCGGTATACATTGCGGTACGCCGCAGAGTGAGGCGGAGCGATCCCCTGTACGAGGTTTTTGTAGGCCACACGCTCCGCTGTGCAGACATGCAGAATGGGCAGGTTCCGCATCCAATAACGCGCCACATCCTCCGGGGTGAAGTGCGCGCCATGCTGCTGCACAATCGCCAGGCCAGCCACCGTATAGTTGGTGTCGTCATCTTCCACCATACAGGTGATGTCTTCCTCGAACACCCGGTCGGCGAGAAGATGGAACCCGGTCGCCTGAGCGACTTCCGGTGAGGCGGCCCGAGAGAAGTACCGATTGAGCGGCCAGCGTCCCTGGGCGGTCAGATAGTCGCGCATCTCCCAGCTCTTGCTGCCTTCCACCGGCTTGCCCAGCAGGCATCCGCAGCAGCGTCCCAGCCAGGCACCCAGCACCCTGTCGCGTAACGACGCCGAGTCAGGAGCTGCCGGCAGATTGAGTGGCGCTGGACGTTCGGCGCGGATCGCCTCCAGATCCGATGGCTCTACCCAAGGGATCGACTGGCCGATCGGCAGTGCGTAGGTCTGGTCCAGCAACGCTCCCGCACGGGCCTGGTTGTCCGCCAGCGATAGGTCCAATGTCTGAAGCGCGTCAAATTCCGGCAGCAGTGATGACAGATCTTTACCCTCTTCCTGACATTGGGCGCGCTCGATGTCCAGATCGTGATGATCGATACTCAGCCACGGTTCATGCGACCAATGGACGTGTGCGTTCATGACGTAATGCCTTTCCGTAGATGATTATGGCTGCTTGACTGGAGGGTGACTCAAATCGGCCTCTTCACGCAACAGTTGCACCAGCGCATCCACCAGCAAGCGGGTGGCTTCCGGCGCATCGGCGCTCGGATCGGAAAGCCGTTCGTTACCAAACGCAGCCGCATCGGGCAACAGTACCAGCCGTCCGCCCTTCGGCCATGTCCAAGTCTCGATCCCATCCTCTTCAGCGATTTCAGGTTTACCCATACTTTGCTGTATACCTGCCAGTATGTCGGGCATACCGGCCATTCGATCGGCAATGCGTCCCAATACAACCAAAGACCGCCCCGAACGTAGATGCGCGACCCAACCGGCCATGATCTCCGGTGTGTAGGGCAGTGCGTCATGAGCCAGCAGGATCACGTGCGGATCGGAATGACGCCTGGAGTGAGCGAACACATTCAGGCGCAGGTTCAGCCAAGCGTGCAACGCGTACCGGCCGGGGCCATCCTGATTGCCCCAGACCGCCTGCTCGTCAGGTTCATATGCCAGAATTCGCGGTTCAAGCCTGTCCAGCCATCGGCGAGGTTCCCCCAGCTCCGGACGATGCAGCAGCCACGCGAGGCTGTTCAGCCACAGCCGCCAGTTATCGGCGTACAGGATAAACGGGTCTCCAAACAGATTCTGGTCGCCCACCACCACAATACGCCCTTTACCCAGCGAGCGGGCCAGCACCATCCCCAGTGCGCCGGTACGCTCGCCGGGATCCTGTTTCCAGTTGCCATAGAACCCCAACGACTGCGTTTCGCCATAACGACCGACGATCCACTGGTCGGCCCAGCTGTTAGCCGACGTCCAAGCGATCGCATATCGTTCGTCAACCGGACAGCCTGTCTGAACCGCGAGTGCGCGCACACCTTGGGTCAGTGGATGCCTCGCCAGCCTCGTGATACGGAACCAGCCGTTGCCGTTGCTTAACCGGGTATTCGATCGTTCACAGGCGGTTTCGGTATACACCCGAATACCCAGCTCCTCCAGCAGCGGCGCCAGTTTCCAGGCGTGATAGTAGCAGTTGCTGTGATCCATTATGACCATCAGCGAACCGCCCTTTTCGACCCAGCGCCTGATGTCGCGTATCTCCGACACCATGAACGGCGGCAGGTCGCCGGATACCAGGTTGATGAACAACAGCCGGTGGCGCGCCAACCGTTGGGCCGTGATGCGGCCTGTGGTCACCTCGCTGACCGGTATCCCCTGTTGGCGTGCATATTCGAACGCCCGTCGAAATCCGAACATGCTGTGGTACTCGTAGACGGCCCGGCCTGTGGGCGTCTGCAGCGCGTTATGGGCGTGTATGGAATCCACCAGTATGCCTTGTGAATAGGCGGTGCCGGCGGCCAACGCGGCGATACAGCACAGCAACAGGATCGATGACAGTACACGTCTCATGGGCGCCTCGCGTTGTGGTTGGGATACTTACAGCGTACCGGTCCGTAACATGGCTCGCCAACGCAGCGGTCGCACACGACACTCTGGCACAATAGGTGCAGAACACCCCGATGGAGGAAGCGTATGCATAACATGGATGACCTTTTCCGCGTACCCGAAGGGATTGTGACCCGCTGGGCGAGCGGCGAAAATCCGGACGGCGCGCCGGGAGCCGCCGCACAGGCGAATGCGGGCCGCAAAGGTGCAGCCAACAGACCGCTGGCAGCCGGCGACTCGTTCGTGATGGCACACGCCGAAGGAGCGGGTGTGGTGAGGCGCATTTGGATTACCATATCCGACTGGATACCTGCGATGACACGCGGGCTGGTGATACGCATCTGGTGGGACGGAACCGAGCGGCCTGCCGTCGAGGCGCCGCTTGCCGATCTGTTCTGCCAGGCGCTGGGGCGTTGTGTTCCCTTCGAAAATATGTGGTTCAGCAGTCCGGAAGGGCGTTCGTTCAACATGCGTCTGCCCATGCCGTTCCGTACCGGTTTCCGGATGGAGATCGCCAATGAAAGCGCACACTCGCTGGGAGCGATCTACTACGACGTGAACTACACGCTGGGCGATCGCATACCGGATGACGCCTGCTACCTGCATGCCCATTGGCGCCGCGAAAATCCCACGGTACTTCGGCGTGATTTCGAGATCCTGCCGCGGGTTACCGGGCGCGGACGGTTTCTGGGATGTTGTCTGAGCGTGATATCCGACACCGACACGTACGGACGCGCCTGGTGGGGCGAGGGGGAAGTCAAGGTCTATCTGGATGGTGACACCCAATGGCCGACCCTGGCCGGAACCGGTACCGAAGATTATATCTCGACCGGATGGGGTCAGGGGCACTACGCTCAACTGTGGCACGGTTGCCATGTGGCCGACCACGAGGCACAGCGGTACGGATTCTATCGGCTGCATGGCCCGGATCCCATCTGGTTTCATCGGGACTGCCGCGTGACCATCCAGCAGATCGGCGGATATATGCGCGATGAATTGCTGGAGTTCCTCAAGTCGTCACGGAAAGGCCTGTTGCCGATCGGCGATTCGCAGACACCCATGACCTATGAGTCGGTGCTGTCCGGTGATATCCCCGCGGCGCTGTTCGAGCGCACGGACGATGTCAGCGCGTGTGCATGGTTCCTGCTGGATAACCCCGGCGGTGTGCTGCCGACGATTGCCCCGCTGTCCGAGCGGATCGCCCGGTTGTAGCTTTGACGGGCGTACCGGCTGCCGCCCCATCAACCGGTACGCCCGACGTCATCTATTTCATACGCGCAAGAGCTTGGCGCACGCTCTCGGCGGTGCCCGACCCCAAAATCGGCCCCAGCAGTTTCAGCCCCTGCGGCAGGGTCTGATACAGCTCCGCCAGCTTCAGCGCGCAGGCGTCCTGACGCGCGAATGCACGCAGGCCGGTCAGTACATCGGCGCGCTCAGCCTCGGGCCAGTCCAACAGGCAGGCGTCGATCTCATGATCGTACCCCTTGGGTTTCACGCGGGCGGGCCGCCAGGGCTTTCCTTGAATGCGCATCATCAGTCGGGTAAGCTTGGGCAGCGTCAACTGGTCGGGCGTCACCCCACGCTGCTCAGCCCACTGGCGGAACGCTTCGGCATCCCATGCCCACACATAGCGTAAGTGTCCGGCGGTCGGCACCGTCGGGCCTTCATCCACCACCACGATCGACCAGGTCTTCTCCTTGGAGAACGGCATGACGATCGGCTTCATGCCCGGGGGCGGTGTCTCTCCCTGCGGTATGCGCGGCATGTCAGCCGGTAACGGGACGATGAACAGCTCATATTCGGACTTCGGCAGCGCTTCCAGCAGGGTGCGATGTCCGTTCCACGCCGGTATGCGCTCGGTCATCGCGGTGCTGAACCCTGGTGGGAACAGCGACGGGTCGATGGGACGCACCAGCTGTTGTCCGACCTGATCGATGGGCACCAGTATGTCAGCAGTCGAGAATGGCGCCAGTATGGGCGCTGTCAACGTATCGAGATGCGCAATAGGCGACATCGCGACATAAGAGGGATGGTCGAATGGAATGCCGAATGTCTCCAGGCATTGACTGGAGATACCGCCCACGATCTGCAGCACCGGCATCCGCGGCGGCGCCGAGCCGTCACTCGGGCCGGCCATCTCCTGGTGCCGGTGAATGTAGTCACCATTGTATCCCCAGTGAATCGGCGGCACATCCGGCCGGGCGTACACCAAAGGAAACGAGTCGGCCGAAACCATCAGTGTCATATATCCGCCCGCGCTGCCGCCTTGCACGGCCACACGGCCCGCGTCGACAAAGGGAAGCTGACGTAGGGCATGCAGGATGGCGTTGTCCATGGTAACCGCGCGCGCTAACGGATTGAGCGGATGCGCATGGGGTGTACCCACGATGTAGCCACGGCCCGCCAACGCCACACCGGTCGGTTCATCCAGTTCATATCCGGCGTTGTAGATCAGCGGGAATTGCTGTTTGGGGCTTGTCTTGAGAGCGGGAGGTATGAACAGCCGGACCCGGCATGTGTCCGGCTTCCCATCCAGTCCGGGAAACACCATCTCCGCGATGACCGATCCGCCGGTCTGTGATCCCATAGCGAGTTCCGAGGCGGATATGCGGCTCAAACGATGCTTCCCATGGTCCGGCTTGCCTGTATAGGGCATCAGCCGGCTCAGCCACGCGGGTGTGGGGGGATCCGGTCGATCCGTCTCTGCGTCGCCTTTGCATCCCGCCACCCCCAACACGGTGACCAGCAGACTGATCATCATCACCCATTCAGTTGGTTGACTCATCCGATACCTCCGGAAGCCGGTTACAGCGAACCGTTATTGGTCCAGCATACGCCACCGGATAGAGGGTCACCTGCCCAAACCCGCATATAATGACAGCGGAACCGAGAGTTACGGAGGCCAAAGATGACAAACATCGAGCGCATACCGTTGCGCACCGATGACCCCGCGGGTGCATGGTATTCCCTGCATCTTCCCGCGCATCCCGACGGGCGTTTCGTGGTGGTCTGCCCGGGCGGGGGCTACATGGGTCTTTGCGACAGCTACGAAGGGGTAGAGGTCGCCGACTGGTTGAACGCACGCGGCATCGGAGCGGTGGTGCTGCGCTACCGTTTGGCTCCCCAATTCCACCATCCCGTTCCAGCGCAGGACGCCCTGGAGATGATCCGACAGGTTCGGCTTCAGGCTGAGTCATGGCACGCTGACCCTGCACGCGTGGGCATCTGGGGCTTTTCCGCCGGCGGCCATCTGGCGGCGACAACAGCGATTGTGGCAGACCGGATCCCCGACGTGCAGCCCGCGCCGGACGGTCAGCTGCGCCCGAACTACGCGATCCTGTGCTATCCGGTGGTGTCCATGACGCCGCCTTGGGGACTGGTCGGATGCATCCAGGCGCTGCTGGGCGAATCACCCGATCCGGACGATGCGGCGCTTCTGACGCTGATGGACCAAGTAACCGCCAACACACCGCCTCTGTTCTTGTTCCACACCGCCGATGACGACGTGGTGCCTATGGAGAACAGCCTGCTGCTGGCGATGGCCTGCCGTCGTGCCGGCGTGGACGTCGAACTGCATCTGTTCCCCAACGGCCCCCACGGCGTGGGACTGGCCACCGACCGGCCCGCATTGGCAATCTGGCCGTCTCTTTTGGACACCTGGCTTCAGCGGTACTAGCAGAGGCACGTCACGACGCGCCCCTATTCTGTCTCCCGCAGGTCAAATCGGCGTCGGTGCCGCCATTGGCGCACCAGCGGGAGACCAAACGCCCCGCCGCCAGTAAGCAGTGCGAACACGCTTGACGGCTCCGGAATGACGGAAAACTCGGTGCCCAGATCCGCGGTCTGATTGTCCCACAGCGCCACAGCGCCCAGCAGTTCATCGGTGGCGCCGTAGGCTTGATGCTCGGCGTTCGTCACACTTTGAAAACGCAGCGTCTGGCCGGCCA
>CAZYPZ010000003.1:0-215199 GCA_964650005.1 uncultured bacterium
TATTGGTACATTGAGGCATGTGGTACATGGGCCAGAGCTATGTGGTCATGTGCTGAGGTAATAACTTATGGTATCGGTGAGTACACAAGAAGAGCGGCGTTTAGGGAGCTTGGTCGAGCGTTGTTCTGGCCATATATAGAGCTGTTCCATGAATAGACGAATCACGGAATATCCGCCCATATACATAACCAAACATATCAATCGTTATAGAGGCATAGTGCCTCATATGGATCGGTATAAAGAGTCTTTAGGTCCCATACTGTATGTATATAGAGATGGTATGTCTCCGTACTACATATGTACTGGTAAAGCGCATATAATGTGTACTGGCATTAACAGCGTGCTTGTAGTGTGGAGCGAAGAAAGTGCAAACAGTAAGTGCGTATTGTTGACGTTGGATGGTAAGTATTACGAGTTGAATCCCATCTATAGGTCAGAAAGACATGATGTGGTGAAAGAATCGATCATTCGAAACGGTTTCAAGTGTGCTGGAAATGATGCACGCCATGTGACGAGTGTGGATACAACCATGTTGATTGAATCGAATGGTGTGCATGGGGCTTGTCAAGTATCTGTAAATGACCTGCCAAAACATTGGTATAGAGGTTATACTGTACAAGATATGTACAGAGGAGGGTATGCTGTTGAAGATATGTACAAGAGGTTCATATTAGGATTTGTGGATGGCGTTCCCGTGTGCACATTTGGTAACGTAGCGGAGTATATGCTTCCAAATGGCGCCGTGAAACGCATTGTGTTTAACGGTGGGTATGTTTATGTGAAAAACGGTTATTTGTTGCATCAACGGTACGTAGACATATTTGGCAACTCCATTACAAGCGCATACAATATTAGTGGTCGCAGGGTTGGGTTGTCATCGGTGCATGGTCGAGCCGGCACATACCACTCATTGCCGCATGTAGTGTCATATGACGTGTTGAAGCTCATCGTTGATATTGGTAAGAGAAAGAGACTATGAAGACATATATAGAACGAATGTACTGTGTTATTTATAATAACGGAATAGTCGGAGTTGTTATTACAGCGGTATTGATCTTGTCAATCAACATTATTGGCGGCGCTTACTTCGGTATGCGTGATTGCAATGATTGGTTTCTGCCATTGGTGCTGACATCGTTCTGGGTAATATGCTGCAGGATTACCTGGAAACTGACACTCGCGGTAGCATTGTCGCAGGTGATCATTGGTGGGTTCAGAGCGTTGTTGTTGGCCGCTTACCCTGTATGTTGGGTGTTCAATCCCAACTGGATGCGTGTGTTTCCTGACGAACTGCAGTATCAATCAACCGTACTCGAACCAAGTGTTGTGTGGCTCACATACATGATATTGGGTAAGATTGGACTCATGCTGCTGTGGCGTTATATTAACAGCCTTCCGGGGTCTATCTGTGAATAGCTCGCGCACTACACCTCAGAGACTGCTATGGTTATGGTTCAGCCGGTAGCGCGTGGCGGTCTTCCGTGAAGCCAATCGACACCACGCGATACGGCAGGTCCGGTTCAAAACAGAGCCTGCCCAGCATCTTAACGTACATCTGCCCGCAGGCAATGGCAGGCCGTTCTGCTGTATGATAGATATCTGGTGATGCGTGCAGCGCCCGCCGGTCTCCGGCTGCTGCACATCCCCGTTTCGCCCCCCCACAGGCCTGACGATCACGCATAGCGCTGGAGAGAGGATAAAGCCATATGGCACGTCCGAAGGTCACTATCGATGGGAACGAAGCTGCCGCTTCTGTTGCCTATCGGGCCAGTGAAGTCATAGCAATATATCCCATCACCCCCTCATCGCCCATGGGCGAATGGTCGGATGAATGGGCTGCCAAAGGTTTGCGCAACATCTGGGGCGGTCTGCCCATCGTGCGCGAAATGCAGAGCGAAGGAGGCGCCTCCGGAGCGGTGCATGGCTCGCTGCAGGCAGGCGCCCTGACCACCACGTTCACAGCCAGCCAGGGGCTGCTGCTGATGATCCCCAACATGTTCAAGATTGCCGGAGAGTTGACCAGCACGGTGTTCCATGTGTCCGCCCGTACCGTGGCCACGCATGCGCTCTCGATCTTCGGTGACCATAGCGACGTGATGGCTGCACGCAGTACCGGCTGGGGACTGTTGTTCTCCAACTCGGTGCAAGAGGTGCATGACCTCGCGCTGATCGCCACCGCGGCGACACTGCAGACACGCGTGCCCTTCGTACACGCGTTTGATGGCTTCCGCACCTCACACGAAGTGCAGAAGATCGAGCAGTTAACCGACGATGATATCCGTGCGATGATCGATAATCAACTGGTTGCCGAGCATCGGGCACGCAGTTTGTCTCCGGATCGTCCCGTAATGCGCGGCACGGCGCAGAACCCGGATGTGTTTTTCCAGGCGCGTGAAGCCTGTAACACGTATTACAATGCGGCTCCGGACAAAGTCCAGCAGGTCATGGATCAGTTCGCGCAGGTCGTCGGACGAGCCTATCACCTGTTCGATTACTATGGCGCTCCCGATGCCGAGCGTGTTGTGGTCATGATGGGTTCCGGGTGCGAGGCGGCCGAAGAGACTATCGATGCGCTGATGGAGCGCGGCGAAAAGGTCGGGCTGATCAAAGTCCGCCTGTACCGGCCGTTCTCCGCGAAGCATCTGTTGGCGGCCATTCCATCGACCGTGAAGGCGATCGCCGTACTCGATCGCACCAAAGAGCCGGGCGCCGCAGGCGAGCCGCTCTATCAGGACGTGCTCACCGCAGTGGGTGAAAACATGATGGCGGCCGCGCCGGTGAAACAGTTCCCCGGGCTGCGCGCCATTGTGGGTGGCCGATATGGCTTGTCTTCAAAAGAGTTCACTCCCGCGCAGGTCAAGGCGGTGTTGGACAACCTGAGCGCCCCGCAACCGAAGAACCACTTCGTGGTCGGAATCGTGGATGACGTGACCGGGAACAGCCTGCCTGTGGACCCGACCTTCTTCACCGAGACCGATGACGTCAAGCGCGCCATGTTCTGGGGTCTGGGTGCGGACGGTACCGTGGGAGCCAACAAGAACACCATCAAGATCATCGGCGAAGAGACCGACTTCTACGCCCAGGGCTACTTCGTGTATGACTCGAAAAAGTCGGGCGCAATGACCGTCAGCCATCTGCGGTTCGGCTCCAAGCCCATTCGCAGCACCTATCTGATCCAGAAGTCGCAATTTATCGCGGTGCATCAGTTCGAGTTCGTGAATACACACGATGTACTGGCCAATGCGGCGGACGGCGGGACCTTCCTGTTGAACAGCCCGTTCCCGGCCGAAGAGGTGTGGGACCATCTGCCCCGTATCACCCAGCAGCGGCTGATCGACAAGAAGATGCGCTTCTATGTGATCAACGCGTATGATGTCGCCAAAAAGACCAATATGGGCGTGCGCATCAACACGATCATGCAGACATGCCACTTCGCGATTTCCGGTGTGCTGCCGCGCGACGAGGCGATCGCGCAGATCAAGAAAGCGATCAAGAAGACATATGGCAAGCGCGGCGATGCGGTGGTCCAGCAGAACTATGCGGCCGTCGATGCCGCTCTGGATCATCTGCACGAGGTTCCGGTGCCATCCCAGGTGACCAGCGACCATGACCTGCGTCCACCGGTGCCTGCCGAAGCTCCCGAGTTCCTGCAGAAGGTTACGGCGGAAATCATCGCGGGACGCGGCGATCAGCTTCCCGTGAGCGCTTTGCCGGTGGATGGCACGTTCCCCACCGACACCGCCCGCTGGGAGAAGCGCAACATCGCGTTGGAAGTGCCTCAATGGGATCCGGCTGTCTGTATCCAGTGTGGCAAGTGCGTGCTGGTCTGCCCGCATGCCTGTCTGCGCGCAAAACTGGTGACCGCTGAGGACCTGAAAGGCGCACCCGAGGGGTTCCCCACGGCTCCGGCCAAGGGCTGGCGCGAGTTCCCCGACCGCCTGTTCACGCTTGCGGTGGCCATCGAGGACTGCACGGGTTGCCGGCTGTGCGTCAACACGTGTCCCGCCAAGGACAAGACGAACGTCAGCCGCCGGGCGTTGAACATGGCGCCTCAGATCCCGTTGCGCGCCACCGAGCCGGCAAAATGGGAGTTCTTCCTGAACCTGCCGGAAACACCGCGAGACGGTTCGATTACATATAACAACGTCAAGAAAGCGCAGCTGCTTCAGCCGCTGTTCGAGTTCTCCGGCGCCTGTGCGGGCTGCGGTGAGACTCCGTACATCAAACTGATCACACAGCTGTTCGGCGATCGCATGGTGATCGGTAACGCCACGGGGTGTTCCTCCATCTACGGCGGAAACCTGCCCACCACGCCCTATGCGAAAAACCGGGAAGGACGTGGACCGGCCTGGAGCAACTCGTTGTTCGAAGACAACGCGGAGTTTGGCCTGGGGATGCGTCTGGCGATCGACGCGCAGGCCGCGTTTGCACGGGACCTGATCACCGCTCATCGGGATGAAATCGGCGCAGAACTGGCCGATGCATTGCTGAGTACCGATCAGAGTACCGAGGCGGGCATCTCTCGCCAGCGGGAACTGGTGGCACGACTGAAGGATGTGTTGAAGCGTATCGACGCACCATATGCGAAGGACCTGTCCGCCGTGGCCGACTATCTGGTGAAGAAGTCCGTCTGGGCGTTTGGCGGCGACGGCTGGGCGTATGATATTGGTTACGGCGGCTTGGATCACGTGATGGCTTCGGGCGCCAACATCAATATCCTGGTGCTGGATACCGAGGTGTATTCCAATACGGGCGGCCAGGCATCCAAGTCAACGCCTTATGCTGCCGTAGCCAAGTTTGCAGCCGGCGGCAAGCCCAGCGGTAAGAAGGACCTGGGCGCGATGGTGATGCGCTACGGCAACGTGTATGTGGCGCAGGTGGCCATGGGTGCCAACGATGCCCAGACGCTGCGCGCCATTCAGGAGGCCGAGGCCTGGGATGGGCCATCGCTGATCATCGCTTACAGCCACTGCATCAACCATGGCATCGATATGTCCATGGGACTGCAGCAGCACAAGCTGGCAGTGGACAGCGGTCACTGGGCGCTGTACCGCTACAATCCGGCACTGAAGGCGGAAGGCAAGAACCCCTTCCAGCTGGACAGTCCCGGCCCGAAGATTCCTCTGAAGGACTACATCAGCACGGAAGGCCGATATCAGATCCTGATGAAGGCAAACCCCGAGGCGGCGGCAATGCTGGCTGCTGAAGGCCAAAAGGATGTAGACGAGCGGTGGGCCTACTACCGGAGACTGGCTGCCGATAACGCGACCGAGTGAGCGTGCCCCTGACGGGGGCGTGTCAGGCGCCCCCGGAGGGCTGACGCCAAGGAGGATTAACTCGAATGGATCTTCGAACCACCTATATGGGGATGGAGCTGAGCAATCCGCTGGTGGCCTCTTCCTCTCCGTTGACATACTCGCTGGAAGGCATCAAACGACTTGCCGATGCCGGGCCGGGCGCCATCGTGATGCACTCGCTGTTCGAAGAGCAGCTGGCGATGGAGAGTCACGCGCTTAACCATTACCTGACGCATGGCACCGAAAGCTATGCGGAAGCGACCAGTTACTTCCCGGAAGCGGAGTCTTATCGGATCGGTCCGGATGTCTATTTGGATCTCATCCGGCAGGGTAAGGAGGCCACCGGCCTGCCGATTATCGGCAGCCTGAATGGTGTATCCACCGGCGGCTGGATTTCATATGCCCGACAGATCCAGGATGCCGGTGCCGACGCCTTGGAGCTGAATATCTACTATCTGCCCACTGAGGAGCAGATCTCCAGCACAGAGATCGAACAGATCTATGTGGACGTACTGACCGACGTGAAGAAATCGGTAACCATTCCGGTCGCGATGAAGCTGAGTCCGTACTTCAGCAGCGTGGCCTGGATGGCCCGGCGTCTTTCAGAGTCCGGAGCCGACGCGCTGTCTCTGTTCAACCGGTTCTATCAGCCCGATCTGGACCTGGAGGCGTTGGATGTGGTCCCCAGCCTGCAGTTGAGCACCTCGGAAGAGATGCGGCTGCCGTTACGTTGGGTGGCCATCCTGCACGGACGGGTTGGATGTGACCTGGCGTTGACCACCGGCGTTCACACGGCTCAGGATGCGTTGAAGGGACTGATGGCCGGCGCCAATGTGGTGATGATGTGCTCCGAATTGCTGCAAAACGGCCCGCAGCGCATCGCCGAAGTGCGCGACGAAATGGCCGCCTGGTTGGAGGAGCATGAGTACGACAGCGCCCGTCAGTGCATCGGCAGCATGAGCCAGAAGCATGTGGCCGAGCCGGCTGCATTCGCTCGGGCCAACTACCTGAAGGTGCTGAAAAGCTACCCCGTGATGATCTGATATTCCGGCGGATATCCACCGCCGGAACATCCGCCATCATCAACCGAGCTGGACCCTCTGGCCGTTCTGCGCAGATGCGTAGGCGGCCAGTGCTATTTCCAAAGCTCCCACCGCCTGCTGGGGTTGTACGTCGAACGGCTTGCCGGTGCGCAGGCACTCCAGCGCATGCAGGCAACTCCGGCCAACCGTCCAAGTGAACCAGTTGGGTTCCAACGGCGGAAGGTCGATGATGGATGTCTGATGACGACTTGTCAGCGTCAGAGGTGCAGTGTTATCGTGGGCCCCTCTGATGCATCCTTCGGTACCGACGATGTGCCAGTACTCCTGCCAGAAGCTACCCATGGCCGCATAGGTCAGCGTATGGGAAACCACGGCATCCGGGTATTCCAGAATCACCGAGCCGGTATCTTCCGCTTTGTTATCTGCGGTTACCGCGGCCTGAAGGCCGGTTGCGCGCACGGCGGACGGGCGTCCCCAGTGATACAGCGTCAGATAGTTGAAATGGTTGCCCGTGTCGATCAGTACGCCCCCGCCGGCCTTGACGGGATGCCCCTTCCAGTTATCCGGCTGGTTAAACTCATCCATGGCGCTGCCCACGCAGACCATCTGCATCATGAACGGGCGACCGATGGCGCCCTCTTGTATGAGCCTGTGCGCCTCCCGGTGGCACGGGAAGAACATCTGGTTCAGCGATACGTATAACCGCTTGCCGGCGGAGTCCGCTGCAGCGAGCATGGAATGTGCATCTTCCAAAGTGGTGGCTATCGGTTTTTCGACAATTACGTCCTTGCCTGCCGCAAACGCCTCGAGGGTGACCGGTGCATGCAGCCAATGAGGCAGGCAAATGATCACCGCGTCGACGGCGGGGTCGTTCAATATGCTTTTATAGTTGTTGACTGTCTGATGGACACGATAGCGTTGCGCCACATCGGCCAGACGCGCCTGGTCTGTATCGGCCACAATGACTCGGGTGACCGCCGAGTCGCCGCTGATAGCCTGCAGGTGCTGCTGCGCGATGGCGCCTGCACCGATCACGCCGATAGTCTGAGTGGGTTGTGTCATAGTTCTCCTCCGATATGCCGGTTGCAGGCCGGTTGGGAACAGATTCTGGGGGTGGGGCCGGGAATCCTGCCGATTGCGATCGGTGTTGGGTAGAGATGATTGGGATGTATGAGCGAAGCGGACCGTAACGGCATAACGTTTGGCCACTGATGCCCACTCGTCAGACATGTGAGTGGGTGTTTTGCGCTGTTACATACCAGGTGTGGAACCCTGCGAGCATGTGATGCGTTGTGCGCGTCATCGCGGATATACTATCAATATGGTGGATTGCGTCCTGATCTCACTGAGCATCGCACCGCCATAGGAGCGGACCGTTGAGCGTAACTGCCCTGCGCGTACTGTCACTGGATGATGACCGTACCGACCAGATGGTGTTGAAGCGCAACCTGGCGCGCGTACCTGAGTTGCGCGTGAGTATAGACGAAGCGTCGGACTGGCCGTCAGCGCGGTCGCTGCTGTTGTCTGAAACGTATGATGTGATGTTTCTGGACTATCGTCTGCAAACCACCACGGGGCTTGAGGTACTCCGTGAGGTGCGCGGCATGGGCATCACCACTCCGGTGATCATGTTGACCGGACAGGGTGATGAGCGTGTGGCGGTTGAAGTGATGCACGCGGGCGCCGACGATTATATTGTGAAGGACGATATCAACCCCGCGCTGTTGGCGGTCGTGTTGCGCAGCATCAGCGAGAAACGCCTGCAGGAGACCCGTCGGAAAGAGGCCGAAAACCGGCTGGAACTGGTTGTCTGGGGCGGCGATTTGGCCTACTTCGACTGGAACCTGGACACCGGCGACATAGTGGTCAACGACCGGGCCGCCACACTGGTTGGAGTCCATCCGGACGAAGTGCGGGGTCGTGTCTCCGAATGGTTTCAGCGGCTGGTGCACCCGGATGACATGGCGCGTGTGCAAGAGCAGCTGACTGCGGTGGCGTCCGGAGCGCAACCTCAGATCGAGTTGGAGTTCCGCCTGCGACATCGGGAGGGACGCTGGGTGTGGAGCCTGTTGCGCGCCCGCAAGGAGCAGCAGCGCTCCGGTGATGTCGATGCGGCGGCCGGCCGTGTGCTGGGCATATTGCAAGATATCTCGTCGCTCAAGGGCACAGAAGAGCGTCTGCGTGAAAGTGAAGCCCGACTGAACGCCGCCATCGAGAGTCTGCCGTTTCCCCTCTGGATGTTGGGACGCGAGGGCGTGTTCGTACTGCAGAACTCCGCCTGTGAACAGGTGTTTGGCAACCTGGTCGGTCGAAGGCCGGAAGAGGTCGCGCCGTCCTTTACCATGTTGCGCGCATGGGAGGCGGCGATCGAGCAGGCCAATGCCGGGCACACCGCACGGGGAGAGAGTGAAGCGCTGGTGGGTGACGAGCCTCGGTGGTACCTTGACCTGGCGAACCCGGTGCGCAACGATGGACAGATTGTGGGCGTTTTGGGCATCAATATCGACATTACCGACCGGAAACGCGCTGAAGAGAAGCGGATGGAGCTGGAACGCCAGTTGTGGCAGTCTCAGCGGCTGGAGAGCCTTGGCGTGCTGGCCGGAGGTATCGCACACGACTTCAACAATCTGCTGGTGGCCATTTTAGGTAATGCCGAGTTGGCGATGGCCGATCTGCCGCCCGGCAGCACTGCGCTGAACAGCCTGGAGAATATCCGCAACGCGGTGGATCGCGCATCCAGACTGACCCATCAAATGCTGGCTTACTCGGGACGCGGCAAGTTCTCGGTTCAGGTGGTCGACCTCAACGATGCAGTGCAGGGCATGATGGGCTTGATGGGCAGCACCATTAGCAAGCTGGCCGATCTGAAGATCGAGTTGAGCCAGGGGCTGCCGGCGATCGAGGTGGACCCCTCTCATCTGCAGCAGGTCGTGATGAACGTGGTGACCAATGCCAGCGAGGCATTGGGGCAAGAGCCGGGATCGATCTGGCTGCGGACTGGACTGATCGAATTGACTCCCGAACTGTTGAGAGAAAACCAACTGGGCGGTGCGCCGACACCCGGGGAGTATGTCTATTTGGAAGTGGAAGACACGGGATGCGGGATGGATCGGGAAACGCTGTCCCGGTTGTTCGAGCCGTTCTTCAGCACCAAATTCGTCGGCCGTGGACTGGGCATGGCGTCGGTTCAGGGGATCGTCCGAGGGCATCGGGGCGCCCTGTTTGTCGAGAGTGCGCCGGGTAAGGGGACGCGCATCCAGATCTGTTTCCCCAGAAGCCATGCCGAGCTGCCGGAACGGCCTCAGGTTCAAACGGCGCCTCAGGAGCAGGCGCGCCCGCAACGAAACACACCGTTGGTGCTGCTGGTGGACGATGAGGCGCTCATTCGCGATCTGGGCACGCGTATTTTGGGCAGAAACGGATTCGATGTTGTTACGGCTCAGAACGGTCGCGAAGCCGTGGAGCTGTTCGCAGCCGATCCGGACCGTTACCAGTGTGTGATCCTGGACCTGACGATGCCGGAGATGGACGGTCGGGCTGCCTACGAAGAGATGCAGCGGATTAGACATGATGTTCCGGTGGTTCTCTGTTCGGGATACGATCAGAAGGAAGTGACCGAGCGGTTCAGCGGGCTGGGTGTGAAGGCGTTCCTGGCGAAGCCTTACAACGCAACGCAGCTGGTCAGCTCCGTGCGCAGCGTCATCGAGTCGGATTAGCCGTTACGGCTCAGGTCGTGCCGTCCGGTGATCCGCCATCGGATGCAGGCTGTTGCTGTGCCGTGGATGTATCCGATGTATCCTCGGATGTCTGAGCTTGGGCTTTGAGTCGTTCTTCCGCCAAGCGCTGTTTCAGCATCACGATGAACCGGTCGATTTCATCCGGATCGGCCAGACCGATCTGTAGCTGATACTCGCTGAGGATATCCACCACGCCGGTCAGAATGAACGCATTGGCCGGGTCGGCCAGAATGATCAGTAAGCGCTCACCGCGGATCCAGACCGGGATGATCCCCGCATCGTACAAGGCTTCGCGGTCTTCCAGGCTCAAACCGGCCAATTCGTGTGTGCTGAGCAGGTCTTCTGTGAGTTCCACATACGGAATGTGGAACTGGATCCCGAGCGCCCGGACCAGTTGTTCCCGAGTGATCCAGCCGGCATCCATCATGATCTCACCCAGCAGCTTCTCAGGCGATTGCTGCTGGATTTCCAAAGCGGTCTGCAGTTGCTCGGTGGTGATCAGACCGTGCGAGACCAAGATTTCACCAATACGCCGTGTCGGGGGCTGGACCTGACCCAGCGTGGGGAACCGGTTGGTGGTCTTGTCCCAGGTTACCGGCGCCTTGCCGGCCAGACCGCGCAGATATTGCGTGAACGCCAGATACATGGCATGGAAGTTCACGACGTTGGCGTATGGGGTGCGCAGCAGGCTGAGCATTGCCGGTACCGGGCCGTAGAGCTTGTTTGTGGCGATGAAACGCTGTATCGAGCGCCCTAACAATAACAGCAGATTCGCTACCAGTATATAGTTCAGCCAGCTGTCGCGTGTCAGCAGGATCGGCATCACCAGCGTTTCGGGCGATGTGGCGTACCAGATGCCATAGATCACCGCATACAGAAACACAATGTATCCCATTACCGCCACGACATTGCCGAACACCGCTTTACGATCGCGCCACAGGCAGTAGCGCACCGCCGGACCGCCGAACCAGCCGATGTTTCGCCATTCCTGAAACACAATGCCCAAGATCCATCGCGAGCGCTGTCGGACTGCGGTGCGGTATGTAGTGGGGAAGAAGGAGCGCGTGGCGATCCATTCCCAATATGTTTCCGTTATCTCTTCACCGAAGAGCCACCACCGTTTGCGGGTTCTCGTGCGTGGTACGAACTGTTGCACAAAGATGGAACGCAGGTTGTGCTTCCGCATGCGTACGGCAACGGCATAGTCTTCGGTAAGCGAGTTGGTTTCGAACACATGTCCTTCGTAAAGATCAGACAGCTGTTCCAGGCCGCGTCGTGAAAAGCCGGTGCCCACTCCTGCCGATGGGACGATGCCTCCGATGATGTCGCGCGAGACCACGTCCTTGGTATGGTATTCGGCGAATTCATCGTTGTACATCCAGTGGGTGAAGTTCATATAATCCACTTCCAGCGGGAAGATGGGTATTTGAACCATGTCCGCTTCGGGCATCAACAGATTGTACAGTTTTAAAGCCTGCGGGTGGATAACGTCTTCTGCGTCATGCATGATGATGATCTCGAAGCGTTCACCCTTCTGCTGTTCGCGCAGTTGGATGCCTTTGAACATATTGTTCAGATTGTCGGCTTTATTTGTGGGGCCGGGGTTTGCCGCCACAACGGCGTGCACATTCGGGAACCGCGCAGACGCCTCGGTTACCACATCGATCGTGGCCTGGTCGTTCGGATAGACGCCGACAAACACTTCGTAGTTGTTGTATTCCAGGATCTGAATGTTATGTTCGATGGCGGGACCAATGACCGCGCTTTCGCGCCAACATGGGATCATCAGCGCAATGGGCTGTTCCGGCTTGGCGCGCAACTCCTCTAGAGTGAAGCGGACACGCAGGTGATTCTTCTTCAGCAGCGGCAGGAGCAGATGACGGGAATAGTAGACGACGTCGATGAACAGATCATCCAATCCGGATATAAGAAACAAGACGGAAACGACTGCCAATAGCCAGCCGACAACCGTGCCGATAGGATCCCACCAGGTGGCTTCGCGGCTGGCGAAGAAGTCGCCCAGCGCCCACAACAGGAACAACAGCCCCAGCGCAGCCAACACGAAAGAGAGCAGTTGCAGAAAGCCGATCTGAATGGTCAGCCCACTCAGTCGTCTGGTGCGCTCAGACAGGTTGTCTAGGGTTGAACGAAGCACTCGATACCGGCTCTCAAGTCAGTGAATGTACGGCGGCCACGCGGAGCGGATGAACCGCTGCCATAATAGTACCCTTCCAGCCATTCCAGGCGCAGACTGGTGCTGGATGCGGGCGGCCGCCAGACTAACCCGAGACCGCCGGTGATCTGCCGGTTATAATACACGCCGCGGGTATCGCCCGTGAGCTTGGCCACTCCATAGAGATCGATGGCACCTGCAGGCCCCTGCCATCTCTGCCCTCCGCGCACCCGCGCAAAACCGATCCCGTTGTTCTCATATCGGCTGTAGAAACCCGCATCGGCATACACATCGAGGAACAGGCCGGTTTGTGTGGAGGGGGCGCCGAAACGTTCGTTCCACCAAGCCACCAGACGCGTGTCATTCACGAATCGGGAGTCGCTGGCGGGTTTTACGAGTCGATAGGCCAATCCTTGCTCTGCAAAAAGCCCCCATGACGAACCGATCGGACGATAGCGCAAACCGAGCGCCAGTGTGATCGCATTGTCGCTGAAGATGATCGGGTTGATGCCCTCCGACGATCGACTGTCGCGTGTCACGCGGAGTCCGAAATACGCGGAGAGTGTTTCGTTGAGCGACACGCCGGTTTTGGCCGTGACTGTGGTCAGCAGGTTCTGTCCCCGATCCATATAGGTTGAGTCCAAGGCAATTTCGCTATAGCGGTCGCCCGCCTGAGGTACGCCGAGATTGCGTAACGCTTTGCGGGCAGGTCCGGCCAGTTCGGGGTCATTAGAGCGTGCGACCACCCGGAACTCGGCAATTGCCTCCGTGTTGTTTCCCAGCGCGTTCCACGTGTAAGCCAGCTGCAGGCGCGTCTTCATCTCATCGGGTTTGAGTTCCACCGCTCGCTTCAGGTAGACCAGAGCGCGTTGTTGATCCCGTGCCGCCAACCTGTTGTAAGCGGCCTCCAACTGCGCGGTGTGACAATCTTTGTAGCGATCCGCTATCTCTTGGATCAGGGCGGCCGCTTCCTCGGCCCGCTCCGTGGACTTCAGGGAGTAGTAAGTGTTCAGCGCGGTCTTGCAATCATCCGGTACGCTGCCTGTCACCGTCTCGCCGGCCGTCTGTTGGTCACTTGCGGCCCGTGGCAGGTTGTTCAGCGCGGTACGCGCCTTGGCCGCGTTCTCTGCGTCTGCAGACTCCGCAACTGTAGTAAACACCGTTCGGGCTTCTTCCACACGGCCCAGCGCACTGAGCGTATAGCCGTACTGAAGACGTGCGTGCATGTCTGCAGGATCCAAAGCAAGCGCCCTTTCCAGAAACGGTAAGGCCTTTTGCAGTTCATTTTGCGCCAACAGATTGTGCGCCGCTTCCATCTGGGCCATTCGGCATTCCGGGAAACGTTCCGCCACTTGCAGGATCCAATCGGATGCGGCTTGCTTGTTTTCGGTGAGTTTCAACTCATAGTAGCGATTGAGGGCGCCGTTACAGTCAAGGGGCTTGGACTCTGCAGCAGGTGTCGTTGCGCTTTTGCCTGGCTCATCGACACGCTGATCGCCCGGAGGCGGTGTCAGGGAGCGTAACGCCTCCTTGGCTTTCCCGGCTATTGTCGGGTTGCTGGATGCGGCGGCGATTTGGAATTGGTCGATTGCATCTTCGAGTCGCCCCAGCATGTTCAATGTGTACGCCAGCTGCAGACGGGTGTGCATATTATCGGGGGCCAATTCCACGGCGCGGATCAGGTAGGGCAACGCGCCCGACTGGTCGAGCTGAAGCAACCGGTCATTGGCCGCCTCCATCTGGATCTGCAGTGCCTTGGGATACCGGTCCGCTGCCTGCCGGATCCAATCCGAGGCGGATCCTTCTTTACCGGCCGCCTTTAGCTCATAATAGCGGTCTAACGTGCGTGTGGGATTCATCGCAGCGTGTGCAGGTCGACGCGCTATATGCCGCTGCGCCGAAGGCGCGGCAATACGGCTGGCAACGACCTGTACAGCAGTCGACACCAAGAGTGTTGTGCACAGCGCGAGATGCGCTGGCAAACGGTTCATCAGGATCCTCCAGACATGGCCGCGGCTCTAGCCCGTTCACGCAGTCGTCTCCACAGGCGGGCTGTAAAGACGGCAATCAGGATCAGCACCACGATCGAAATGGCCCAGACCAGTGGTCGTTGGGACAGCCACCACCGCGTCTGCGTCAGCGCCGGCAGCTTACCCAAATAGAACGGCTCGGCCAGTCTGGCCGATTTCACCAACGGACCGGGCTTCTCCATCGGTCCCACCACAGCTACCGTATCCCGTTGTACCTCACCACGACGATCCGGGTTGGCCAAAATATCCGCCACGGCCCGGAGTTGCTCGCTATCCGTGGCGAGAAGCGCCACCACAACCCGCTTCTGCCGGCCGGGAGTTCCGAACGAGACCATGACACCCAGCCGTCCATCCTGACGATCCAACAGCTGTCCGAGTTCCTCACGTTGAAGCGAACCTTCCCGGTCCCCGGACATGTCATCGCGGTTCAGATCTTTCAGCTCGAAGCCGTCGGATGTCAGCCGTAAGGGCATTACCGAATGCCATTCAGCGGGGATGCAAGACCCTTTGTCATCGGCGATCACTAAAATATGTTTGCCCGCTGATGGTGAGGCGCCCATGGACAGCTCCATGCGGATCGGCGGATGTCCCGTATAGGCGCCGTGACGAATGGCGAATTCCAACAGGGTGGCCACGCAGGTCGCCGAAGGATCACGCGGCATCATCACCTGCGTATCCGACAGATCGGCCATGATGCTGAACGGATATCCGTACCGGGCGAACAGTGACAGCTCGGGCATCCGTACGAAGTGCGGTATTCCCGTGAGGTCGATCGTCGAGCTTCCGTCGATGCGCCCTTGGAAGTCGGTGAATGGGAAGTCTACGCAGGGATTCTCCCGGGTGTAGTCAAAGGCGAATGAAAACTGAAGCCGAGACGCTGGCGGATTCGCCAGATCCGGCGGGATGTAAAATGTGCGCGTCCGTTGGAAGTCCGAATAGGGCGGACGTGATTGAGCGCGAGCTTCCGAAGCGGTCTGCCACTGCGTCAGCAGCGGGAACGACTGGATCAACCGGTCATCAGCCAGAACATCCAGGCGGCTGTTGGTGTTGGCCCGTCCCGGCGTATACCGGTAAGAGAGATAGACCGGTATACCGCGTGTATTCCACAAGAACAGATCGGGCGGCATACGCAAGGGGACGGACACCGCAAACCCTCGCAAGCCCGATTGGGTCAGCGTATTGTTGCCGGCGATATCCGAGAATCGCACCGGGCGATTGGTTGGCAGCCATTTCGGTGCGTCATAAGGCCTGCGCGGTGCCGGGATCATCTGCTCCAAAACGGTTGCTTGAGTGCCTGACAGCGCCTGATCCGCGAAGGCCAGTGCACAGGCGGCCTTCATCAACGCTTCGTCGTTAGGGCCGGTCACCACCAGCACCGTATGCGCCTTGTCGTTCGGATGAGGCACCATGGCCAACAGCGGTTGGTCAGATGGCAAGCCCTGCAGGAATGGCGGCAGATAGTCGCGTCGTGCGATCAGAATGGAGTTGCCATTGGGAAGCCGCTGCAGTGAGACATCACAGCGGATGTCGCGATATTCGGCGCGGCTGCCGAAGTATCCGGCGATCGTACTGGCTGCGCGTATGGATTCGGGAGTGGGCGCCAGCACGAACTGAAGCTTAACGGGACCGCCTTTCCACAAAGGCACAAAGGGTTCGGGGAGCAACGCGAGATCGCGTGCGCCCTCGGCCCGCCGGATGCGGGTGATCAGTTGTCCGTCCGCCACCTCAGCCCACAGGACGCTGCTGGCGGGGTCTTCACATTCCGCTCGGTAGTGTCCAATGAACTTGAACTTGAACTTGGTATATTGGCCCATCCGTCGCGTGTCGATCGGTATGACCACCTGCTGGTTCAGGGTGCGCTCGTTCGCCAGCCGGATGATCGCGATCGTTCGTCCGTCCATCATCACCCGCAGTTGGCTGAGCTGCGGCACCAATGCGGGTGACCAGCTCAACCAGAATCTCATCTGAGCGGCGATCGGCTGTTCGGTGCGGGCAAGCCCGATGCTCAACTCCCGTTCGGTGTCGATACCGGTGAACCGGATCACGTCAGCATCGGCTCCCATGTGCCGGAACGACACGACGCGTTGCACCTCCTCTTTGGGCGTGGAGGTGGGCAGCGGTGGTATCCCCACTTGCACGATGGGGGTGCGGTTGGTCTGTGTGCCAACGGCGCCTCTCAGATCGTTCTGCACGCGAGGGGTGATGCCCGGTGTGAAGGATCGGGGATCCACCAGACTGGTCTGGTCCTCATAGCTCCGTGCGTCTGGCGCCTGAATGGTGTCCGCCTTTACAGGTGGCTGCACCGGTTCAGTGGGCGCTGTAAAGGATATTCCCATCGGGTCCAAGTCATCCGCACGGGTGGTAGGGGCCGGCTTGGCCGCCGGAACGGGCTTCGGTGCAGCCGATTTGGTGGTGACCGCAGGGCGTTGAGCCGGGCTGGGAGAGACCGGAGCGGGTCTGGCAGCCGCCGGCTGAGGTCTGGATTGTGCCTTTTTAGAAACAAAAAACTCGACTTGCCGGTTGCCGCCAGAAGGGGACCATGTAATCGCCAGATCCTCGCCAATGAAGTCGATCACGGTGTGCTGCACGCCGCCAGCACCCCGTTCGGGACGCCAACCAACCTGAATGCCTTCACTGGCTACGCTGCCTGTCGCGACACTGACCTTGCCCCGGATGGACACCGCCACCCCTCGTGAGGTGCGTATGACCGAAAAACGTATCTCCTGTGAACTGCTGACCGTAGCCACCGCACCATATACCGAGCGGGAGAACCGTACGCGCAATTGTTGGGCGCCGGTGCCACGTGAAGAGGACCGCGACCGGATCGCTGTGGAATCGTCGGCATCAGGCTCGTCCATGTCGGCCATTGGGGTACTGGTGGACGCACGTGCGCCCTCTATGCTCTGTGCGCCAAATGGATCAGGCAGGCTGGAAACCGGGGTTACGTCTACTTGCGGTGAAGCCACAGGTACGCAAACGAGAGACATAATGGAGAATAAAGCCAACCAGCGGAGTGGTCGGCCCACCCTGTGCTTAAGGGATACCATTGTCCACACCTGTCTGACCTCCTGATACGCAATACCGGCGAAGCCAGTATGGACATCAACAGGTACAGCTACTGGGCCGCGCCAATATATGTAGTGTATCTACCAAAGTTTACTACAACATACGCCGATGTGTACAGACCTGGATCCGATATCTTGAGCCATATTTCCCGAAAAAAACCATATATTGCGGAATCGGCATGAAAGAAACCGATAACTGGTTACCAATGCACCAACAGGTTGATGTTTCACGTGCAGGTTCCACAACATATTCATGTCTTGAAGTTTCTCTAGGCATGGGGGAGCCACCTGTTGAGCTGATTGGACAGTGGTGAGCTACGGGTTGGGGTCAGTCGGCTATGCAGACGTCGTGAAGCTGCAACTGCAGCGTTCGCCTGCCGTTATACGTGTTCCATTCGGGGTGGAACACCACATGGATCCGGTCGCCCGGGTTGCAGTGGTCCTGCTGATTTCCCATGTTGAAACCGATAGCATCATGTGCGGTGCCGTTTGGCAGGACCAACGTGACCTTCCAGTGCTTTTCCGAGTTGACACAGCGCCGGCAGTCTTTTATGACGGCGTCACGCACCATGAACAGCGGAACAGGGTTGTTTTCGCCGCAGGGCTCCAGCAGGTGCAGCTGATCCACCAGATCCGGATTGATATCTTCCGGGGCCACTTCGGCGTCTATCTCCAGGGGTGGTTCGGGCGGCTGGTCGCCCAGAACCTCCCTGGCGATTTGGGTGAGTCTTTCGCGCAGCGCCGGGATCTGCTCCTCCAAAATGGTGAACCCGGCTGCCTGAGTATGGCCTCCGTAATCCTCCAATAGATCGCGACATTCGCGCAACGCTGCGACCATATCAAACCGGCTGGTGCTCCGGGCAGAGCCGCGCCAGGTGTTGTCCGACTGTCCGCGGGTCACCATGATCGCCGGCCTTCCGAAACGGTCCAGCAGACGGCTGGCCACAATACCGATCACCCCGCCGTCCCAATCGGGATGGGCCAACATCAACAAGGGCAGCTGATCCAGCGGTTGTGTTTCCAACATCTGCAGGGCCTGCTGTTCCATGCGCATCTGTTCGGCCCGGCGGGTGTTGTTACAGTGGTCCAGATGTGCGGCCAATCGGGCCGCTTGTGCCGGGTCGTCCGTAATCATCAGTTCCAATGCGCGCTGGGCATGAGACATACGCCCCACCGCGTTGATTCGGGGCGCCAGCGCGAACTGCAGCGTGCGAACGGTGATGTCACCGGTGGCCCGTATGAGTTCTAACAGCGCACGCAGTCCCGGACGGCTGGTATTCTGTATCGCTTGCAGTCCCAACCGAGCGAACAGCCGGTTGTCTTCACGTAACGGCATGGCGTCTGCGATAGTTCCCAGAGCGGCCAGGTCCAGCATCCGTCTGCGGAAATTATGAACCGGGATACCCAGTCCGGTTACCAGCGCTTCACACAGTCGGAAGCTGACGCCGGCGCCCGCCAAATAGCGGAAACGATATTGGCTGTCCGGGAGATGGGGATTCACCACGGCAAGCGCATCCGGCAGTTCAGCTCCCGGTTCGTGATGGTCGGTGACAATGAGGTCGATGCCCAGATCACGGGCAGCGCGTGCGGGTTCTATTGCATGGGTACCGCAATCGCAGGTCACGATGAGGCTGACTCCGCGATCGTGCGCCATCTGCACATCTTCCGTGCGGATGCCGTAACCATGTTCATGACGATGGGGCACGACGGGCACAACCCGCGCGCCCAAGCTGGTCAGTGTATGCCGCCAGATCGCTGTCGAGGTGACACCGTCCACATCGTAGTCACCGAACACCAACACCTTCTCATGTGCTTTGCAGGCGCGCGCCAGACGGTCAACAGCCCTGTCTGCTTGAGGCAATCGGAACGGATCGTCCAAGTGTGGCCAATCCGGGTGCAGAAACCGGTCCGCATCTTCAACCGTCTGGCATCCGCGGTTGATCAATACGGCAGCGATAACAGGGTGGATCTGCAACGACTCGGCCAGATGCTTCACGAGAGCTCTATCCGGACGCGCGATCATCCAATGTGATGGAAGGTCTACTGCGAGCATGAAAAGTCCTTTGTCTTCATTGTGCGCCATCGGCCGCTCCAACGGCAAGCGGCCGACGACGCACCACTACGAATGCGTCATCGGCATAGGTTGTCAGCGGAATTCAGCCGCATCGGGCCGGTGGTCATCGTTGACCGCTGCCCGCTCAATGAAACGCTAATTGCCCGGAAGGGGAACCATAGCGTCGTGAACGGTGGCTTTGGCTTCCTTGGCGATCTGGATTGCCGCTGCAGGACTGCGGCGGGAGAGATAGGGCGCCTCCAAGGTGACCTCGCCGTTGAGTATCCGGCAGTCGCCGACAGTGCTGTGCAGCTGCTGGATGAGCAGTTTACCTGTGCCCGCTGCGTGCAGCGTGTCTCCGGCGCCCCATATCATTCCATTGAACGCACGCACAGGTCCTGCGCATGTCTCGGTGATGTCATAGCCTGCGCGCACGTAAGGTGCATACGGAACCATCTGCGGCACGTGCACTTCGATTCCCTGTGGCGCCGCCGCGTCGAAACGGATAGGGCTGACGCAGGTGTCCGAGCCGTGCATGATAACGCGGGCAGCGGGGCCGCCATTATCGGTGGTAAACCCCAGCCCTGTCTTGGCTGCGTACACGAACGTACCGCGGATGTGCTCTCGCTCAGAGCGCCCCACAATGATCCCGTCCAGGGTGCCCCTCAGATAGTTGAAATAGGTTTCGAACACATTACTGACATCGGTTCCCGTTAGCCCCTTCGGCAGCCGGAAGGAGTAGTGCGGGTTGATCTGGATATCCTCCAACCAACCTTCCTTGGCCTTGCTGACCCAAACGCCTTTGCGCAACAGGCAACCGGCCAGATAGCGTACGATGTGTCCATCGGATGGGTGGGTCCAGAAATCCACTCCCTGCCAACCGTTTCCGATCACCACGTCCTGAACCCAGCAGCGAGGGCCCAAGCCACGGATTGTCCAAGGATACGGGGACGGCTCGAGCAGGTTCTGGTCAGGGTACCACACGGTCAGGCCGCGCACACCGGATCCCGGCTGCAGAGACAGAAACGGCGTACCGGATTCATCACCTTTGCCGTGTTCCGGCATCAGCACCGTTCCGCCCGACATGGTGTGATGGGGTACGTCGAAGTTGCCGCGCAGCTCCACTCCCGACGGTACGGTCAGATTGCTGCGAAACCGGTAATGTGCCGCAGGAATGTATACTGTTCCTCCACCAAGAGCGCCCGCCGCGTCCAGCGCCCGTTGCAGCGCCGGACCATTGTCCTCGGCTTCGATAGTGACGCCATGATCTGTGGCCAATATCAGCTGACGGGTTTTCGGCCGAGGTTGGGCAGCGGATCGATGGAACGCCGTATCTCCCTTGACGATGGAGCGCGGCGAGTGGTCGACTTGCATGTCTATCTTGGAGGAGAGGGTAATCAGACTGGGTTTGATATCAAACGAACAGGCGATTACGCGCGCCTGCAGCACGTAAGGCGCCAAAAACACATGGGTGGCTGGCTGGCCGGTGAACTTACAACCCAGCAGTTGTAACCGCCCGCCTTGTATTTGCGCCACCGGATCGACTGACTCGCCCAAACGGCATTGCACCAAGCTGAGTACACCGCGTCCTTCCTGCATGAGCGATGACTCGCCACCTATCAGCTCGCAGTCATTCAAGCCGAGATAAGAGTCAAAGCCTTCTTTGGTTTGCACCCCGTAGCGTCGGCCGGTGAAGCGGCTGCCGGATGCGACCACCCCCACGTGGTTCAACCGGTCTACGCGTAAGCCGACCCCGCAGTTGACTAACGTGCAGCCATACAAGGCGGCGTTGGATGCTCCCAGACGACCTTCACGGAACACCAGTCCGTTGGCGTATCCGGATACTTTCAGAGCGTAAACAAACTCCCAGTCAGAACGCCCGATATCGACTCCGGTTGCATCCTGCAGCAAGGCGGTCCGCAGCGTCTTCTTCAGCGACGCTGTTGATGGTGCCGATGGCAGCGCCGCATTTTCCCACCAGTCGCTGCGGAAGTCCACGCCGGTGATCCGGCCGATATCGGTACAGGTATCCACCCAGATACCGCAACGTAACGGCGTCCCAAATACGCGTTGTATGGTGTGCAGTTCGTTCCATTCCGGGCCGATCTTGATTGCCTGCCAGGGATTCACCAGTGTGGTGTTCATTACTGTGATGTTGTTACCTTCCCGGCTCGCATCAGACCGGATGGTCCATGAGTAAGGCACCAATCGGGCTGGGTCCTGCTCCGGGTACCAGATAGTCATCTCACGGAGACCGCTTCCCGGCGGCATGGTGATGGCGGGGGCGCCTTCCGGATCGCCTCTGCCCACATAGACGGCCAGCAGTGTGCCCTTTTCCCATCCTTTGCGTGCGGGGTTTTGCCAGTCACCCCGGAGCGTTACGCCTTCCTTCAATCGCAAGGGAGAACGCAGCTCATAACGACCGGCGGGTAAGAAAACGGTTCCGCCGCCGGCGCTGGATGCGGCGTCGATGGCCTGTTGAATGATCGGAGTCGCATCCGTACCGGCCTGTACCGGCTGAACGGTTTCCACCGCGATCACCACATCCTCTGTGGGAAACACCGTATCGATCACCTGTACGGCGCCAGAACCCGGCTGTGTGAGCGTCAGAAGGAGCCAGCATACAGCCACAGACAAGCCAGGGTGGATCTTCATACAGGGACCTCCGTACGGGATCATAGGATAGGCATTCGCCGCATGAGGTTGAAAAACCTGCAGTAAACTTAGGCGGCCCGGAGGCCGGGCCGTCAGGCGGATGTGTTCTGCAGGTTCTGGATAGCCTCTTGAATGGCGGTTAGGCGTTCCTTGGATGCCGCTTCGGCGTAGCATCGGATCATCGGTTCAGTGCCCGACGGTCTGATCAGACACCAGGAGCCATCCTGCAGATGCAGTTTCACGCCATCGCGCGTATCTGTACGGATGACGGCCTCGCCGGCGAGACATGCCGGCGGGTTGGAGCGCAGTTGCGCCATCAGGCGATCTTTGGTGGCCGCATCCATATGGATATCGATTCGATCGGCGACGAACGGCCCCGTGATCTGCTCGATCTCCTGAAGCAGTGCGCCGCATGACTTGCCCGTTCGCGCGACCATTTCGGCGATCAACAGGTCCGCCAAGATACCATCTTTTTCCGGTATGTGGCCGGCAATACTGTATCCGCCGCTCTCCTCGCCGCCGATCAGCGCGTCATGAGCCTTCATGTTGCTTCCAACCCATTTGAAGCCGACGGGGGTCTCGATCACCTCGATATTCCCATGGGCCTTTGCGCGGGCGTCGATCTGGTGTGTAGTGGCCACTGTGCGTACGACGGCCGTGTGAGTCGGTCGGCGCTGTTCCAGCAGGTAGTGAAGCGCCAGCACGATAACCCGGTTCGGGCTGATCCACGTGCCGTCGCTATCCACAATGCCGAAGCGGTCCGCGTCGCCATCGGTGGACAGACCAATGTGCGCGTTGGTCTCCAGAACGCGCTGGGCCAGCTGACGGGTATTGGCTTCGTTGGGGTCGGGCAGCGCACCTCCGAACGCCGGATTCCAGTCACCTTTGATGGTCTCCACCTGTGCGCCGGTTTCCGCCAGGAAACGGTCCACATAGCCCCGGCCTGTGGCGTGCAACGGATCGTATACCACCTTCAGCGAACTGAGAATGTCACAATCCAGCAGTGTCTTCAGGTGGGCGAAGTACGGCGGCAGTGGATCGATCCGGTGCTGAAGTTCCGGGCGCGGAGTTCTGTCGACCGGTATATTCTTTTCTTGAATTCGCCGGATATGAACTTCGATCGCGTCGGTGGTTTCGGGTAATGCTGGATGCAGCGTGTCCGGTTGAAACTTGAGTCCATTGTAGGCGGGCGGGTTGTGTGAGGCGGTCATCATGATCCCGCCGCCCAATCCCATGTGTCCGATGGTGAACATGGTCACGGGGGTGGGCGTATCGCGCGGAGGCAGATACACTGTAATCCCGTTTGCGCTCAACACGTCGGCGATGGTCTGGGTGAACAGGTCACTCAACAGGCGGGCGTCATACCCGATAAACACCCCGCGGTCCGCTTTCCCTACATCCTTCAAATAGCAGGCAACCGCCTGAGCCACGATGGCCACGTTATCGAATGTGAACTCACGCGCCATAATGGCGCGCCAGCCGTCGGTACCGAAACGGATGGGTACGGACATCAAGGCGCCTCCGTTACTGTGTCCTGTTGTGCTCTGTGAACTTCGATGACTTCGCGAGCGCGGGCGATCACATCTTCCACGGTGATCGCGTCCAATGCGGCGCGGATCGTTACCGGTGACAACGCCTGATTGGGCTGCAGAGGGGTCACCACCAACCTGTTGATACCCCGATCATATCCCCATTGGGTCACCCGATGGGGGGCGAAGATACTGACTGTGGGTGTTTTCAGAGCAATGGCCGCGTGCATGAGCCCTGAGTCACAGCCAAGCAGCAGATCGATCATCGTCATGAAGATCAGGGTTTCTCTGAGGCGTATCTTTCCGACAAGATTGATCGTATCGCCGCCCAGTTCACTGGTCATTCGTTTGGCCGTCTCTGCCTCGATGTCTCGGCCCAGTACGAAGATCTGAAAGCCATATTGATCTCGTAGATGTGCGGCGGCGGCGATATACCGGTCCGTATGCCAACGCTTGGTCTCCACTTCTTGTGAGTCCGGCTGCAGCAGCAGGATCGGTTTCTGCATGTCCGAAAACTCGTTCATCATACGAGTCCGCACAATATAGCGCTCTTCATCGGTGATCCACAATTCGGTTTCGCGTCCCAAAGACGGGGTGCCGATCGCGGCAGCGATGTCCAACATGCGGTCGATCTCGTGTTTGGTGCTGTCCTGAGGCACCCGTTTAGTCAACAGCGCGCCGCGCTTCTCGGTGTCAAATCCCACCCGTTCCGGAACGCCTCCCAGGAAAGCCATCAACGCGCTGCTGAAGCTCCGGTTGAACAAAACGGCCAGGTCAAAACGAGCTGCCCGGATTTGATGGGCGAGGGCGAAGTCGGACTGGCGTCGGGCGGTGACCTGGCGTGTCAGATGGTGATGTACATACGGACAGCCGCGCAACAGCTCCTTTGCAGCCGGACCGGAGAGCAAGGTGATCTGCGCTTCCGGATAGCGATGGTTGATGGCGCGTAGAGCGGGGATCGCCAGGATCGTGTCCATGAGATAGAGCGATTTGACACATATGAGAATATTGCGGGGTTCATTCATGGGCATATACCTCAGCGAGTACCCGGTCGACTGCTTGGAAAACGTCTTCCGTGGCCATTGTAACCATGCATAAATCCGATTTACAACGCGGGTGCGCCGCACAGTCGGGACAGGTGCCGTAAGTGCTTACCACCCGCTCGAGTTGCCCGTATGGACAGGAGCGGCGCGGATTTGTGGGCCCGTACAGGCCGACCACCGGTGTACCGAGCGCCGACGCGATATGCGCCGAGCCGGTATCACCGCAGATGTGCACCGTCGCCCGTTCCAACAGCGCAGCCAATTCCTTCAGCGTTGTCAGACCGGCGAGATTAACGGCGTGATTACCGGTACACACATGCTGAGCCAACTCCTTATCGGATGCGGCCCCAACAACCGCGACGCGCATCTGACGTTCGGTTTCAAGCCGGTGCGCCAACTCCGCGAAGCGATCGGCCGGCCAGCGCTTTTGCGGTTGACCTGCCGAGGGATTGATGACCGCTAGTGGGGATCCGTCGGCCAGACCGTATTCATTCATCAGCTGATGTATGCGGTCTCGTGCTTTATCGGGCACGTGCAGGGGGAACTCCACCGGGAACGGCTCAGCGCCCAGAAAACGGGCAACATCCAAGTATTCATCCACAACATGTGTGCCCTTCGAGTACGCAGGGACGGCCTTGTTCAAAAACCGTGATCCTTCACGCTGATCGGCGTGGCTGATCCGCATTCGGCAACCTGTCATCATCGCCAGGATCGCGCTTTTCAACAGCCCCTGGATATCGATCACCAGGTCGAACCGATGGGCGCGGAGTGTGCGCCGGAACGCGGCGAGTTCCCGCCATGTGCGCGCTGACCAGGGATCCTTGCGCCACCGCTTCAGCGGGACCGTAATTACACCTGTGAGGGTCGGGTTGTCTTCCAAAATACCTGCGCATCGGTCTTCCACCAGCCACCAGATGTCGATATGCGGCCAGGTGCGTTTGATGGCTGCCGCAGTGGGCAACGCATGAACCACATCGCCAATGGCGCTCAACTTGACGATACATATGCGTTGGAGCTTGGCGGGATTTGGCCGGTTTATCATGCTGGTCTCTCTTCCGGAGGCCGGGACCGCCAGCGATTGTGAATCCAGAGCCACTGCGCCGGGTCTTTTCGAATGGCCTGTTCGATTACGGCGGTGATTTCTGTCATCAGTGCCCGTATGTCCGTCTCTTTGTCTCCGGTCGGGGTGTAGTGTATCGCAGGAAGCGCCTCAAAATGGTGCCGGCGGCCGTGACGCCGGCAAAATATCGGTACCACCGGTGCGCCGGTACGCAGCGCAATGGCCGCCGGACCGGCCACCACACCGGCCGGACGTCCAAAGAACGGCACCCAAAGGTCTTCGGCGTTTTGATCGCACAACAGTGCGACGAGATGCTGCTGTTTCAATGCGCGCACAACACCCAATATGGCGTTGCCTTTGGAGAGAACACTGTAGCCGCCTCTTTCACGTATCCGGTTGGTCAGCAGCGTGGCGGCGGGATCATCGGCGTCACGCGCAACCACCGTCAATGGGTAGCCCATTATTTGTGTGCAATACCGTGCGGCGATTTCCCAGTTGCCCATATGGGCAGTGACCAGGATCACTCCCCGTCCCTGGTTGTACGCGTTGCGCAGATGTTCAGCACCGGACGTGTCGACATAGAGGGGCAGCTGCTCGGAGCCGATCCGGTCAAACAACAGAAATTCCATCAGCGACATGCCGAAGTTGATGAAGACCTGCCGGATGAGTCGGTGGCATTCCTCTGAGCTCATGTCAGGATATGCGTGCTGCAGATTCGCCACGCCCATATTGCGGTACTTACGGGAGAGCCGGTATGCCAGATCTCCCAGCCAGCGTCCTTGTGCCAGCAGGAGCGGCTCCGGTGTGGCTCGGGATGCGGCAAGCAGCCCGTAAAGCAACGCACGGCCGGCAACGACCTGCGTGCGTTTGGCCAACGAAAGAGAGACAGGGGTGTTTTTCATCAGTATCGTGTATATGATACAGGACAGCGGCCATCCGAACCGGAGAGTGAAACAAACCATGACATCGCGTGTGGACATGCTGGATTACATGCTGCAGAGGCGGGATACCGATGAACGGTGGACGCTGGGCGGGATCGACATGCTGCCCGCCACGCATCCGTTGGGTGAGGACACACCGTGCTTCACAGAAGCCAAGTTTCACCGGTCCGATTTCTGTGAAGTCTATACCTACGACGATAGGGATATCCGACTGATCTTTGAAATCTGGCGTGGCGGTGGTGAGGCGGGTACAGGAAACTGGATCCGCCGGTTCACGGAAATCGAGAGGCCCCGTAGGCTGGCAGGCGGTTTGTGGGCTCCGCGGTATCCGGCCGTCGGTGAATGGCGCCGCAGCGCGATACGCGTCGACCGGTGGGATTTCGATATGGATACACGTTCGTACCGTATCAACACTGCTGGCAGTCTCCGGCGTCTTGACCAGCTGATCAGTGTGGAGTGGGCGCGTCTGGAACCTGGACGCAGCAACCGAAGCGGTTTTCCGATCGGCCGAGTGCTGCGATTGGTCAGTGAGTGGCACCGGGAAGGCTCCGTGATGGAACTGTACGACTATGCCGAGGGCTACGGCCTGATCGATTGGCGGTATCTGGAGCGTCTGAGTGACTTAGAGCCGGTGGACAAGCCGGGGCGTCAAGTGAGACGACCATTGGATGCCTGGGTAAGCGAAGGACGCCTGATCGAGGTCGTCTCCCCGGGAGGACGTTTCACCAGGCCGGTTGTCTACTTGATCGATAGTCGTACTCTGCGCCGGCAGCGGCGCTTGGCGGTGATGCAACGCGTCAGTGCATGGAAACCGGGGCGGGGTCCGGAGTGGTATGTGGTACTCAGGCATACCCTGTCGGAAGGCGTGTTGGAAAAGCGCGAGGCGCGACTGCCGGTCGGGTACACGTTGCCCGAATGGACACAACACCCGCGCGCTACTTTGGCGGATCTTTCGACCGGGTAGTCGGTCGGTGTGTGAGGGCCTGTCGTTGCCCGTCATGGGATGGGCTGTTACACTGGTAGGTAGTACCAGGAGGACTCTCTTCCCATGAAAAAGATCGTATTGGGTGGCGATCATGCCATCCATTCCATTAAGGATATATTGCTCGAACACCTCGCATCAAAGGGCATCGAGGTGGTGTTTGTCGGTCCGCCCGACGGGCAGCCGGAGGACTATCCGGACGTGGCCGCGGAAGCCTGTCGATTGGTGACCTCCGGAGCCGTGGATGCCGGAATCCTGATCTGCGGCACCGGTATCGGCATCAGTATGGCGGCCAACAAGATACCCGGAATTCGGGCCGCTCACGTGCAGGACCCGGTGTCGGCAGCGCTGAGCCGTTCACATAACGATGCGAACGTACTCTGTATGGGCGCGCGCATTCTCGGGCCGGAGCTGATGCTGGGCGCCATCGATGCGTTTCTGGAGACCCCGTTCTCCGGCGATACCCGTCATCAGCGTCGAGTGACCAAGATCGGCCGTATCGAACAGTTGTCATGCAACGGCCAGGAGGGCGACTGAATGGACGCTCGCGCATGGATGACTCAACATAGGACCACTTCGCTGGAACAGGCCGATCCGGACGTGTATGCCGCCATCGTGGCGGAACAGAACAGGCAGAACGACCACCTGGAGCTGATCGCATCCGAGAATATCGTCAGCCGCGCCGTGTTGCAGGCGATGGGATCTGTGCTGACAGACAAATATGCCGAAGGCTATCCCGGCAAGCGGTATTACGGCGGTTGCGAATGTGTCGATGTCGTGGAAGAGCTGGCCCGGCAACGGGCCTGTGCGCTTTTCGGCGCCGAACACGCGAATGTTCAACCACATTCCGGATCTCAAGCAAATCAGGGCGTCTACTCGGTGGCGCTTCAACCGGGTGACACCTTCCTGGCGATGAACCTGAGTATGGGCGGACATCTGACGCACGGCAGCCCTGTCAACTTTTCGGGCACCCTGTACAATGTCGTCCATTATGGCGTCGGTGAGACAGACGGCCTGATTTGTTATGACACCGTGCGTGAACTGGCGCTGACGCATAAACCGCGTCTGATCGTGGCGGGAGCCAGTTGTTATCCCCGCGTGATCGATTTCGCCCGGTTCCGGCAAATCGCCGATGAGGTGGGCGCGCTATTCATGGTGGACATGGCGCATATCGCCGGCTTAGTGGCCGCCGGGGAGCACCCCAGCCCGGTGCCTTACGCCGACTTTGTCACCACCACCACTCATAAGACGCTGCGTGGACCGCGTGGAGCCATCATTCTCTGCAAGGCGGAACATGCCGCGGCTATCGATAAAGCGGTGTTTCCGGGGATGCAGGGTGGTCCGTTGATGCACGTGATCGCGGCCAAGGCGGTGGCTTTGGGTGAGGCGTTGAAACCGGAGTTCCGGCAATATCAGGCTCAGGTTCGGCGTAATGCATCAAGCCTGTGTGCTGAACTGCAATCGAGGGGCTATGAGCTTGTATCCGGTGGAACGGACAATCACCTGATGCTGGTGGATCTGCGAAACAAACAGATTACCGGCAAGAAAGCGCAGATGCTGTTGGACTCGGTGCACATCACGGTGAACCGCAACATGATCCCGTACGACCCGGCGAAGCCGTTTATCACTTCCGGTATGCGTTTGGGGACCCCCGCGCTCACCACACGCGGAATGACCGAAACCGAAATGTCACGTGTCGCCGAATTGATCGATACCGCAATCACCAAACGCGACGATGCATCGGCGCTGGATGCGGTACGCACCGCGGTCCGCGCGCTGTGCGCCGAATACCCGGTGCTGGCCTGATGAGCGCTTTAGACGGCGGGCGTCCCAGCTGGGACGACTACTTCATGGATATCGCCCATGTCGTGGCGACCCGGGCAACGTGCCCGCGCCGCTCGGTGGGGGCGGTGATCGTGTTCGAAAAGCGGATATTGACCACCGGCTACAACGGGGCGCCAAAGGGATTGCAACATTGCCCGCCCGACGGCGCCGAGAAGCCTTGGCCGGAGGGATGCCTGATCAACGGACACTGCGCCCGTTCGGTCCACGCGGAACAGAACGCGATCCTGCAGGCCGCATTGAACGGTGTATCCACGCGCGGCGCCACTCTGTATGTGACCTGTCAGCCCTGCAGCGCCTGTGCCAAGATGATCATCAACGCGGGCATCGTCCGCGTGGTGTTCGCCGGTGATTACCCGGATCCGTTCGCCATGGAGCTGTTCCGAGAAGCACAGATAGAGCTTGTGCAGATAGGACAGCGGGAGTGACGCGTTGCGTTTACTGCTGATCGCATTCGCCATCGCGCTGTTCTGCACCGCAGCGATAACACCGTTTGTGGCCCGATTGGCGCGAAAAATGGGTGTTATGGATCAGCCTGGCGGACGCAGGGTTCACAGTAAGCCAACTCCCCGTTGGGGTGGAATTGCGATCGTTCTGGGCTTTTGGACGGCGGTAGGGCTGGTCTGGTGGACGTTCGGCGGCTGGTCACTGGGGCTGAGCGTGCTGTTGGTCGGCGGAACGATCGTGGCCGTATTTGGACTTCTGGATGACCTGTACCACTTCGGCGCGCGTGTACAGACCATATTCCTGCTGCTGGTCGGGTTGGGGGTAGCCCATTGGGGTGTGCGTATCGAGGGGATCACCAACCCCTTGGCCCCTTTGTTGCCCGGACAGTATCAGCCCGCCCACTGGTGGCCGTTGGGTATTTGGTCTGTGCCGGTTACCGCTCTGTGGATCTTTGTGGTTACCAAGACATTCGACACGATCGATGGGCTGGATGGGCTGGCGGCCGGTGTCGGAGCCATCACCGCGCTGACGCTCATGCTTATGGCTCAGGTCGAGCAGCAGTATATCGTCGCGTTGCCTGCGGCGGCGCTGTGCGGCGCCTGTGTGGGGTTCCTGGTTTACAACGTGAACCCCGCAACGGTGTTCATGAGCACCGTCGGTTCGCAGTTTCTGGGGTTCGTGCTGGCGGTGCTGTCCATCACCGGTGCGTTCAAGGTCGCTGCGGCAGTGTCCCTGGGCGTGCCCATTCTGGTATTCGGGATTCCGCTGTTCGATGCGGTGTTCGTGGCCCTGCGCCGGCTGGCGGCGGGTGAACCGGTTACGCAGGCGGATAACCGACATCTGCACTATACGTTGTCCAGCATGCTGGGAGGCCATCGACGGGCTGTTCTGGTGATCTGGTTGATTGCATTCGCGTTATGCGGTACCGCGCTGTTTCTGTTTACTTCATCGAGGTGATCCATGACGAAGCTCCCCGTGATAATGAACGTGTTCGGCACCCGGCCCGATGCGATCAAGATGGCCCCCGTGGTCAAGGAACTGCAGCGTTACCCGGATCGGGTACGTGTAGTGAACGCCGTCACCGGCCAGCATCGCGAAATGCTGGACCAGGTGTTACGTGTATTCGAGATCCAGCCCGACTATGACCTGAATGTCATGCAGCACGGACAGTCACTCTCTGCGGTAACCATACGTGTCCTCCAGGGGTTGGAGCCGATCATAGAGGCCGAACAGCCGGCTGTGATCATCGCCCAGGGCGATACCACCACCACGTTCGTAGCCAGTCTGGCGGCACTGTATCACAAAGCGCAATTCGGACATGTGGAGGCGGGACTTCGCAGCGGGGATCTCTACAACCCGTTCCCGGAAGAGGCCAATCGGAAGCTGGCTGGAGCATTGGCCGCGTATCACTGGGCGCCAACCCCTCAGGCGCGGGAGAATCTGTTACGCGAAGGGATCAACCCGAGCGATATTTGGGTGACGGGGAATACCGGCATCGATGCCTTGCTGAGTATTGCCGGTATGGATTATCGGTTTGATGATCCCACGTTGCAGAAAGCCGTGGAGCGGCCGCTGCGCACCGTGTTGATAACGGCGCATCGCAGAGAGAACTGGGGCGAACCGATGGAGGCGATCTGCCGGGCAGCGCGCCGGCTGATTGAAGCACTTCCCGATACACAGTTGGTATTCCCGATGCACCGCAACCCGATTGTTCGGGAGACTGCGCACCGGATCCTTGACGGATGTGATCGCGTGGTGCTGGCCGAGCCACCGGACTACGTGCCGTTCGTGAAGTTGATGCAGGCATCGACATTGATCCTCACCGACTCCGGCGGTGTGCAGGAGGAGGCGCCGAGTCTGGGCAAGCCGGTGCTGGTCATGCGGCGCACCACCGAGCGGCAAGAAGGGGTTGACGCCGGCACCGCGCGATTGGTCGGTACCGACGAGGAGACGATTTTCCGCGAGGCCATGCATCTGCTTACCGATCGGGATGCCTACGAGCGCATGGCTCGAGCGGTGAATCCATACGGAGACGGCGCCGCCGCCCAGCGGATTCGGGAGACGCTGTTCTCCCGCCTGGGAGTTTGCTGAGACCCTCCATGCCCCTGAACGTCTCACGGATCTTTGTTATCATCCTGCGGCTGCTTGTGGCCGCCGGAGGCGTGTATGTGGGCTGGCGGTTGCGGTACGTGCTATTCATGCTGTTGGGAGCGGCCATTCTGGCGTATCCCGTGGAATGGATCAGCCGTGTACTCAGTCGCTTCAGGCCGCGCCGGATACCGGTCCGTTGGTGGCGTGCGGCTGTCACGTTGCTATCGTTCGTGGGTATCGGGTACGGGTTGTACGGTGCATTCACGCTGCTGGCTCGGCCGTTCGCCCAGGAGTACCAGTCGTTCACAGATAACTGGCCCGTCTACCGACAGCACCTGCTGACAGCACTCGAGCGCTGGCAGACATGGTACACCACGCTGCCGGCCGATCTGCGCCGGGCGATCGAGACGTCCGATATGCGCGCCGCGATGGGGGCCGCCAGCCGGGTGATGTCCGGGTTGCTGGTGGGCACATGGACCACTTTGACGCATATCGTCGAAGTGATCATCTTGCCCGTCGTGGCGTTCTACTTTTTGACCGACGGCCGATCGCTTCGCCGGGACCTGGTCAGTCTCGCGCCGCGCCGATGGTGGCGTGAAGTGCTTTGGTTCCTGCGGGAAGCGCATCTGGTGTTCGAAAACTACTTGGTGGGGCAGATCATACTGTGCCTGATAGCCGGGGTGGTGGTGGGACTTGGTCTGTCTCTGCTGGGTGTGCGATATGCCGTGATATTGGGGGTTCTGGCGGGAATCACGCGGGCTATACCGGTGATCGGCCCCGTGATCGGGGCGATCCCGATTGTCGGCCTGGCAGCGCTGCAGTACCCGGATAACCTGATGGTGGCGGTTCATGTGCTCATCTTTTTCACGGTGCTGCATTTCGTCGAGAGCAAATTCATTCTGCCGTTACTGTTAGGTGAGCGTCTCAAGCTGCATCCCGTAGTGGTGATCATCGCGTTATTGGCCGGTGCGCAATTTGGCGGACTTGTCGGTATGTTTCTTGCCGCCCCGGTGGCGGCCATGGTGCGCCTGTTGATCCGAAGATATTGGATAGGGCGTCAACAGCTGCCAACCTCGGAGGTAGTACGTGCAGAGAGTTAAACCAATCTCGATAACGGGTGCTGTTATGATGTCGCTCACAGCGGCCGTAATGGCTTCTACGGGATCCGTCAGTGAGCCCGGTCACGCCATGAACTGGATCCATGCGGTGGTCCTGGGGATCGTGGAAGGGGTCACCGAGTATCTGCCCGTGAGCAGCACAGGACACCTTCTGATGGCGCAGGAATGGATGGGCCTGAGGGGAGACAGCACAGCGGACAGTTATGCGATCGCCATTCAACTGGGAGCCATCCTGGCGGTGCTCTGGTTGTACCGAACCCGGTTTGGGCAGATGATGCAGGGGCTTCGGGGGCGTGATGAACGCGGGCGGCATCTGGCCATCTGCCTGGTGGCGGCATTTGTCCCGGCCGCAATGATCGGATTGATCGGTGAAAAAACCATCAAGAAGATGCTCTTCGGTGTGGAACCCATTACGGCGGCCTGGATTGTGGGCGGGTTGGGTATCCTGGCGCTTGACCGGTGGGTGTCACGCCGCTCGAACCGGGGCGCCGATCTGGAATCCATGACGGTGCGCATGGCGCTTTGGATCGGGTTTGCCCAGTGCGTGGCGATGTGGCCGGGAGTCAGCCGAAGCCTGGCGACCATTGCCGCTGCGTTGCTGGTGGGATTGAGCATGCCGGCCGCTGTGGAGTTCAGCTTTCTGCTGGGGTTGATCACATTGGGCGCCGCTACACTGTTCGAGTTGGTGAAAGACGGCGCCCAAATGGCGGCCGTGTTGGGCGCTGCCAATATGCTCAACGGGTTGGTAACGGCGTTTATCAGCGCGATCATCGCAGTGAAATGGATGGTTGCCTACCTGAACCGCCACGGGCTGGCTGTATTCGGTTGGTACCGATTGGCGTTGGGCATCGGCGTACTGGTTTGGCTACTGAAAAAATAAAAAAGCACCGGGCGGCCAACTCGGTCGCCCAGTGCGATGCGCTGATATGTTGGCCGGCTAGATCTGGCCGCCTGCCACGCGTAACGCCTCACCGGTGATGTAGGAAGCCTCTTCACTGGCGAGGAACACCACCAGACTGGTCACATCGTCGTAGGTGCAGCCGCGTCCCAATGGCACCTGATCGGTGTATTTCTTGCGCACCTCTTCCACGGTCAGGTTCCATTTCTTGGCGTATTGCTCGAAAAGGCTCTCCGACCAGAGGGTGCCGTCTAACAGGTTGCCCGGACAGATGGCGTTGACGCGAATGCCGTACGGTGCGAGGTCCATACAGATGGACTGGGTCAGTCCGACACCGCCGAACTTGCTGGCTGCATACGCACTGTTCCGGAACGAGCCCTTCAGTCCCGATTTGCTGTTGATCTGGATGATGACACCGCTTTTGCGGGGAACCATCACGCGTGCGGCCTCTTTGGCGCACAGGAAGTATCCGAACAGGTTGACATCCATGACTTTACGCCATTTCGCCGGGTCAAATTCCAGGATGTCTTCGCTGATCAAGATCCCTGCATTGGATACCATGATGTCCAACTTGCCGAACGCATCGACCGTCTGATCGACCATGGCGGTTACAGACGGGTAGTCGGTGACATCGACGCCCAATCCCAAGGTCTTGCAATGCGGATAGTCTTGGGCGATCCGGGCTGCCACTTGCGCAGCTTTCTCTTTCTGCATGTCGGCTACGGTGACGCCTGCGCAACCTTCCTTCGCGAGGCGGATGGCTATGGCTTCGCCCAGGCCCTGCGCAGCGCCCGTCACAATGGCCGTTTGGCCCTGTAATCGTGCACAACTCATATTTCGTGAATCTCCTCTACTTGGTTATGGCAACAGCAGGTCCAGAAGTTCCTGCTCCGCCTCGGTGGTCCAGAACCGTCCGTCTTCCAGCTTGGCGTACACGCTGGGGTACCGCTCCCTCAGATCCTCCAAGGTGCACAGCGGCATATCCTCGAGCGCCGGCAGAATGACCGTCTTACCGGCGAAGCGGTTCTCCATAACGCCTTTCAGCCCCTCGGCCATGGCGCGCATGCCGCCGATGGCTGCCAGTGATGCGCGTGTCTGCAACTGTCCGGCCTCCATCAAGCGCAATGTGGTTGCAATCGAGTTGATCGACGAGCCGCTGGAACCGAAGTATCGGGCGCCGCGTTCACATACGGCGTTGTAGTCTACGTCACCCATGGTGCCACGGGCAAGTCCGGCGAACAGGTTGACCACTCCATTTTCCGCCAGCAACCGGGATGAGGCGGTAATCAGTGGCGCAACAGGTACCATGCAGGCGATGTAATCAAATCCCTTTCCGCCGGTCCAAGTCAGGAGCTTGGTGTCGAACTCTTCCGGACTCATCTCTTTGGGGTTGAGAATTTCAAAGCAGATCCCGCGGGCGGCGGCGATGCCTTCGTATCGTTCACGCGCCGCCTGGAGACGGGCCGCATCGACATCGGTGCCGATCACCATGGCCGGTGGATCAGGCAGCTGCAGTGCGCGCTGCAGGTGCATCTGCCCCATGGGGCCGCCTGCTCCGACGATCCACACCGACGAGCCGGGCTTGATGTCGCTGAACAGAGAGGGTTCGGCTGCTGCCGATACATCATTGGAACGCGTGCCCGTGAACCACAGTTGGTCGTAATGCATCCTGCCGAAATCCAAGCTCAGGAGGCGCTCCACGGGAGTGGTTCGGGCAACCCAGAAGACTCCATGGTTGGCCAGTTTGGCGGCCGCCGCTTCCATCACATCGGCGGCGACATCGCCGACGATCACGATATCATCAAATGTGCCCGACAGATTGTCGGCGGAGTTCGCTTCGGTTACACTGCTGCCTTGGGCCTTCCAGTCCATCAACTCTGCGCGCAGCTGCCCGCCGCAGCTGACGGCGCTGATCTGTGCGGGCCGATGCGCCGCGTCTTTCAGCGCACCCAGCGTGTACTCGGCATGCGATGGATGACTGCCCTGGATCAGCAACAGAGAGCCGCCGGACTTGAGAGTTGTGCGCCGCTTTTGATCGTAGCTGTCCACCACACACGCCCAGGGTTCCACCAGCGCCGCTTCGACATAGCCGGTGGTGTCTTTGACGGGCAGCAGATAGCAGCCGTCATCGCCATTGGTTACTTCCGGGCCAACAAGTCCGTATTGGGTCATGGCGCCTTCCAGCACGTAGCCGTAAGCCATGCTGACGCCGTTGACGAATATGTCAGCCTGCACGATAAACCGTTGTCCAGGATGGAACCGGTCAGTGAGATTGGAGCCAACTTTCACCACCGTGACGTGCGCTTCATGTCCCAGCACCACAGGCTGCTTTTTCATATCGCGCCCGGTCAGCCGGGGGTGGTCCGGACCCAATTTCACCACTTTGACATCGGAAAAGCAGATGCCGATCGCGTCGGTGCGCAGCAACAGCTGATCCGGCCCCGGCTCGGGAACCGGCATGACTTCCGGTTTACCGTCGACGCCGAAGTTTTCCAGCCCGGCACCGTACAGGTTCCATCGCAGCATGGTCTGTGGCAGCGTGCCTTGTGCGCGTACATAGGTGTCCCGTTTTGTGGACATGTCAGCCTCCTTTGCCCTGAGCGGCGGCGATGATCTGTTGGCGGTACTTCTCATCAGGGCGCGTGGCGATGCGTTGCACCTGCTCGGCGGTCATGAAGTTCAACCCGCCCAGCGAACTGGCGCCGATGATGATCCGTGCGGTCTTTTCATACATCAGCGTGGCGGACTGTACGCCGTTGACGCTGTCAGAAGGGGCGATCAATCCGTGGTTTTGCATCAGTATGACCTTGGGGGTGGTTTCGTACTGGGCCATGTACGCCTCGCAACGCGCCTTCAGTGCCCGCGCGAGCGGCAGACCGGGATCGGTATAAGGAACCCAAAGTGGGGCGACGCCGCAGCACACGATTTCATCGGGGAAAAGACGCCCGGCAATCAACTGTTCGGCGTTACGGCTGCACGTTACGGCGTTTACCGAAGTGGGGTGCGTGTGTCCCACAAACTGGATGCCTGGCAGGCTAAGCAGATAGGCATGCAGGAATGTTTCAACCGACGGCATCCGTTTTTCGTTTGGGTCAACCCGGCAATCCTTCAACGCGGCCTGTGTCGCCTCATCGGTCTCTTCACCTTCCGCCAGGAAAGCCAAGGCTCGCTGCATGTCCACACGGACAAAGCCGTCTTCGGGGATGTCGACCAGTCGGGTCCCACTGGCCTTCACATAAAACCAGTTGCCGCTGGAGTCCAGCGCCGAGGTGTTGCCCTCGCCCAAAATCGCCAGCCCGCGCGCTTCATCGCCCAGCCAGTGCGACAGGGTGAGCAACTGGCTGAGCGTTGTATCTTGTGCCATCGATCAGTCTCCTGAAATGTGCGTCGCCCCGTTCCGGCTCGACGCTTTGTTCTAGCTACCTATCCTATTGTACATCCCGAGGCCGTTGAACGGACCGGACAGGTACTCTATAGTAAGTAGCGTTGCGTGTCCACACATCTGTCAAAGGGGGCGATCCTAGTTATGCGGAGCCGGATGGCTTCGGTTTCACGGGCTTGGCTGTTCATCATCACGGTGGTCAGTATCGCGATCATCTGGGGGGTTACCCTATCGATCGAACATCGCCAGCATGCGCTAAATTATGAGCTCATGGCCGCTCGTGTGGATACCATTGCCGCATACCTGGCCCGACAGGTCGATGATTGGTACCGTGAACGGGTGAACGACTCTACGGCGTTGGCGGCGGCTTTGGCAGACAGGCCGGATGTGATGCATGCATTGCGAGAAGGTTCTCCATGCCCAAACAGTGTGGCTTCTTGGCTGGTGAGCGCAACCAACACATACGGATATTCAGGTGTATTGTTGATCAACCGTCGAGGCGTGCGCGTGCTGAATGCAGGTCGTCACTTGGAACAGCACATCGATACGTTGGCAGCGCGCGCGATCCAGGCCGGCGTCTATCTGTTTGGAGATATACACACGCACAGTGATGGTTCACAGGGACTTGCCTATCTGGCTCCGATAATCAGCGCTGCCGGGCGCCCCGAAGGAGTACTCGTCCTGCAGGTCGACCCTGATGACAGTCTATACCCGAGCATCATGCAATGGCCGATACCAACGCAGACCGGAGAGACGTTGCTGATAGGCCGTGATGGGGACAAGCTGCGCATTCTGAATCCGCTGAGGCACAGGCCACAACACTCAGGCGCCGGTTTCCCCATCCCTAACCGCACCGAATTGGTGGAATACCGGGCAATGCAGCAGTCCGGGGGTGTTTCTGAAGGGCTTGACTACCGTTCCGAACCGGTTCTGGCTGCGTACCGGCGGCTGGCCGGCACGCCATGGGCCATCGTGTGCAAGTTGGACATCCGCGAAGTCAATCAGCGCAGACACAGCGAAAGACTCTTCATACTGGCGACATCAGGGGCAATCACGTTGTTGGTCTTGGTGCTGCTGCTGGTGGTGAGCAATGCGATTCGAGCGATCCGCGCGGAAGATGAGTTGCGTATTCAGGAGGAGCGGCTGCGGGCACGCGCTCAGGAGATACTCAGTCAAGGGCGATATCGCGCATTTTCCGACATGGACATGGTCGGGTTGGCGGTGGTGTCACCAGAAGGGATCATTCAGGATTGCAACAACCGTCTGGCCCTCTTATTAGGCGCCGATGTGCCGTCTGTGGAGGGGACGCAATGGACAGACTGGTTCGATCCGGGAGACCAAGCCTATCTGACCGCTCGCTTTGGATTGGCCTGCCGTATCCGCGCGCATACCGAACAGTGCGAAGTCACGCTTCTTGATCGAGACAGGTCTTTGATCCTGGCGCTAGGAGGTGTGTTCGGTGAAGGCGGCCAGTTGGACCATGTGCTGCTGGTGGCGCAGGATATCTCCGAGTTGAAGCATGCGGAACGTCAGATCCGGCAGTCGCGCGAGATGTTGCAAGTTGTACTCGACACCATCCCGTTGCGTGTGTATTGGAAGGACAGAGATCTACGTTATCTGGGGGGGAACGCGGCGTTTGCGCGCGATGCCGGGATGCCTGTCGCTGCGTTGATTGGCCGCACTGCGCATGACTGTCCGTGGCATGCAATAACCGACGTCATCGAGCGAGACGATCGCATGGTGATCGAGACAGGGATCCCGGTTCGTGATAAAGATGTGTTGCTGCCAGTGGCGGGCGGAGAGCGTATCTTGGTGAATATGACCAAGGTTCCCTTACGTGATGGAGATGGTACTATTACTGGGATTCTGGGTGTGTATGCGGATGTGACCGATCAGCGGCGTCAAGCGGACGATCTGCGGCGTACCCGGGATTATTTGGAAACCCTGATCTATGAAGCAGGGGTGCCGATTGCCGTGTGGGATGCAGAGATGCGCTTCACGCACGTCAACCGTGCGTTCGAGGTGTTGACCGGATATGACAGAGACCAATTGATGCAGACGCCCGTGAGTGATCTGTTTGATGAGGTGGGCGTAGAAGCCTGTAAAACGCTGTTGGGTGGCGTCCCCTGGCGTGATCGGGAGTTCGTCATCAGACGGGCCGATCTTGATCGGCGCTGGACGCTCTGGAATGCGGTGCCCATTCGGCATCACATGGAACCTGTAACGGTGATTGCCCAGGTGCTGGATATCACTCAACGCCGCGAATCGGAGCAGCGCATCCGTCAAATGAGCGCGGAGCTGACCCGGCGAAATGCGGAACTCTCCCAAATGCTGTACGTGGCTTCGCATGATATGCGGGCGCCTTTGGTGAACATTCAAGGGTTTGCCAAACTGCTGAGGGAGGCGCTGCAGGATATTTTGGCAGCAGACGAGCCGGGAGGGGTAAGTTCGCAAATCCTCACCGCGGATGTCGAACCGGCTCTCAACTATATCATGCAAGCCTCCAGTCAGATGGACCGCCTGCTGGATGGACTGTTGCGTGTATCTCGGCTTGGCAGGACGGATCTGCATCTGGAGCAGGTGGCCATGGATCATCTGGTGAAGGAGTCATTGGAAGCGCTGGCGTTCCAGATCGAGGAGCGCCATGCCGATGTGCAGGTCGGGATCCTGCCAGACGTGCCGGGTGACGTCACGCACTTGAGCCAGGTATGGGCTAACCTGATTACAAACGCGATCAAATACGCCCATCCGGATCGAAAACTGCAGATACGCATCTGGGGAGAGCAGCGCGACGGGTGGATGGTTTACTATATACAGGACAATGGAATCGGGATCGATCCGGCGCACGTAGACCGCGTCTTCGAGCTGTATCACCGGCTCGATCCGGGGAGGACAGAGGGTGAGGGACTGGGATTGACCATCGCTCGCAAGATTTTGGATCTGCACAACGGCTGGATCCGAGTTTGGCAGACCTCACCTGCAGGAACGACACTTGCATTTGGGTTACCGGCAGCTGAAGACGCGACCGCCGACAGGAGCCGTGATGATGACCAATGAGATCGTGATCCTTCTGACAGAAGACGACGATGGACATGCGTTTCTGATCGAGCGCAACCTCAGGCGGGCCGGACTGATGAATCGGATCATTCGGTTCGTCTCAGGCGATGACGTGTTGCGCTTTCTGATGCAGGGGGCGCCAGCGGATGGGGGACCCGTTCGTGAGCAGGGCGTCAGCTACCTGTTGCTGCTTGACATACGGCTTCCGGGTACTGACGGGGTGGAAGTGCTTCGTCAGATCAAAGCGCATCCCGACCTGAAGCGCATGCCGGTCATCATGGTGACGACGACCGATGACCCGCGTGAAATCGACCGTTGTCATGATTTGGGCTGCAACAGCTATATCACCAAACCGGTGGATGCCGATGCGTTCATGAATGCGATCCGTCAATTGGGCCTTTTCCTGATGATGGTTCAGGTCCCGGCCATTAACGGCAGCGAGTCGCCATGATCGATCGAACCGTCGATGTGACCTCAATGACCCCGGAAAAATGGCGGGTCTTACTCGTCGAAGACGACGCAGGTACGCGCATGCTGCTGACTCGTCTGATGCAGCGGGAGCAGATCGTGATCGCTTCTGCCGGAACAGGTGAGGAAGCGTTAAACCTTATCCGACAAGCGGGCGTCGGTGCATTCGATCTGTTGGTCAGTGACTATCATCTGCCGGATATGAGCTGTGACCAATTGGTGGAACGGCTGCGAGCGGATGGAGTGGACATCCCTTTCATGGTGATCACGGGAGCCGGAAGCGAATCGGTGGCCGTGACCATGATGAAGGCCGGAGCGCGTGATTATATGGTCAAAGATGCCGGTTTTCTGGATCGGGCGCCCGTAGTGATACATCGAGTGCTTTCAGATTTGGAAACCGAGCGACGGATGCACGAGGCCGAAGAAAAGCTGCACCGCACCGCGGCACTGCTTCAGGCCGTCTTTGACAGCACGCGGGAAGCGATTGCGCTGCTTGACGGTGAAATGCGTGTATTGCGGGCCAACCGGGCCGCTGGCGACATGGCGGATCCGCATCAGACATTGCCTGATCTGTTCAGCGAATCCAGCCGGCAGCAAGTGCTAGACCGTTATGCCAGCGCCCTTCGGGGCGAAACGCCCCCTCTGGAGATCGCGGAGCGATCGACTCCCGATGGTGCAACCCAATGGGTGGAAGTCGCCATGGCTCCGTTACCCCCCACCGAATCGGAATTCCGCGTGGTGATGGTGTTGCGTGATGTGAGCGATCGGGTCCGTTCTGAACGCGAACGTGAGGCCATGCTGGCCCGGCTGATGGAGAAGCGCCAGCTGGAGTCTTTGGGCGTTCTCGCCGCAGGTGTTGGACACGAAATCAACAATCCGCTGACAGGAGTGCTCAACTATGCACAGTTGATCGCCGATCTGTCAGAAGATGGCACGGTTATCCAGTCCTATGCAGAAGAGGTCGTGAAAGGCAGTGAACGTATCGCTGCCATTGTCAGGCAGTTAGTGGACTTCACCCGTGATGATGAACGCAACCGCACGGTGGTGCGTCTGGACAGGGTGGTGCAGCAGGTACTTGGGTTGCTGGGGGCTGCTTTGGAACGAGCCGGAATATACGTATTCGTGCAGACGCCCGACTCGGTGCCTGCGGTCTGGTGTAACCAGCATCAGATCCGGCTGGTGCTGCTGTCCATCGTTGAGAATGCGCGTGAGGCGCTGGATCGCCGGTTCCCGCAAGCTGACCCGGCCAAGCGGTTACGTATCCTGACGTCAGTTCGCACGGTTGACAGACATCAGATGGTCCGATTGACTGTCGAGGATACCGGGGATGGCATTCCGGATGATGTGTTGCCGCATCTGTTCGAGCCGTTCTTCACCACGAAAAGCCGGGCGGTTGCGGACGGACTGGACCTGGCGATCGCGTATCGGGTGATACAGTCTCATGGAGGATTGCTTTCCGTAGATACGCAAGTGGGTAAGGGAACATCCGTACATATAGACCTGCCTGTGGCGGCGCACATGGAAGGAGACAACTACCTGCTGTAATGGGTTATGTGCTGGTCGTGGAAGATGAGGCTTCGCTCCTGCGCATCCTGCTGGAGTATTTGAGGCAGGCCGGCTTGGAGGCGTACGGCGCCACGAATGTGGCGGAGGCAATCGCGCGGCTTGAGTGGTCGCCGGCGGATGTGGTGGTGTCGGATGTCGGCCTGCCCGACCGCGACGGCCTGGACTTCTTGCAGCAGGTGCGCGATACGTGGCCCGAAGTTCCCATGGTGATGGTTACCGGAGAACCGGATGCATCGATGGCCGCCAAGGCGTTGCGCTTGGGTGCAGCGGACTATCTGTTCAAGCCGATCACGCGAGCGCCTTTTCTTCACTCGGTCCAGCGCGTGATCCGGATCCGGGAACTGGAAGCGGAACGCCGTTTGTTTGAAGAGGCCAGTCGTAAATATCAAAAGCAGTTGGAAACATTGGTGGCTGAGCGCACCGCGGAACTGCAGCAATCGGAGGCGCGTTTCCGCCGCCTGTACGATGAAGCGCCGGTGGGATATCTGCAGATATCGCCCGACGGGATTGTGGAACAGGCCAACCAGGCATGGCTCCGACTGTTGAACTTGAACCCCGAAACGGCCTGTGGCAGACCGTTGACAGATTTCGCGCTGCCTGAGTGGCGTGAAGCGATCTCGCGGGCGTTGGAGTCTTTGGGACATGCCGCGCATGCCCGTCTCGAGGTGGAGTTCAGCCGCGTCGATGGGGGTGATGTCAGCGCAGAACTGATGGCCGTGCCTGCAGCCATGCCGGATGGACGGGTCGGCGCTCTTTGCATGGTGCTCGACCGAACCATGGCGCGTACCGCCCGGCAGGAACAACAGATGTTGTTTACGGCACTGGAGATGAGTGACGAGGCGTTCTTGCTGGTTGCGCGGGACTCACGGGTCTTGTACGTGAACGAGGCCTGCGAGCGTCTGATTGGCCAGCGCCGAAGCGAGGTAATCGGAATGTCTTCGGCCATCTTCAGATCTGACCGGCATGAACCGATAGAATATGTTCGGATGATGCGCACACTGGTGGCGGGGCGTCCGTGGCGAGGCGTCATGCACGTGCCGGTTCCGGATGGACGTACGGTAGCATGCTCCGTAACGGTTTCGCCGGTTCAGGATGAGATGGGACGCTCCAGCTGTTATGTGGCGCGGCTGTCGCCCGCGCCCCACGCGTCGAACGATGTGCAGACCGACCAGGCTCTAAACGCTCCATCGGGTCTCTTGCCATTCTGGTTAGAGCTGTTATTGGCGGGAGCCCGTACCCATATTGGGAACCTGCGTGCGGTCGGCGGTCGTCTAATCGCTCAGGATCCGCTCCATGGTGAGCAGGTGCTGAGCGAACTTCTGAACTACGAGCAGTTTATCCAGGCAATGACGCCTCTGTTGGAGTCGGATATGTCGGTAGCGATGCATCAGCCGGCGGCGCTGTTACAGGCTGTTGGTTCACATATGCAATGGATGCTGGGCGATACGCGTACGGTGCGCGTTCAAGCATCGAATGACGCGCCGGTACGCATGCATGCTCCGCTGGTCGGTGCGACGTTGTCGGCTTTGGTGCTTCATGACTTTAAAACAACACAACAGGGCGATATCGCATTGACGGCGCGTGTCAGTTCAATGGATCGTCCCGAAGCGCCCTCGGATGGTGAGTGGCTGGTCTTGACTGTTCAGTCTCAGGCCGCACCTGTCAGCGAAAACGATTCTGTCACCGCACCTGCGTCGATATCGCGATTACTGGACGCGGTAGCCACGGCGCATAACGGTTTCTGGCGGTTGGATGCGACCCCCTCCGGACGCCGATTCTGGCGCTTGTGCCTGCCTGTCAGTGATACCTCGGCATCCTCTGTCAATCCCGTTGCACGCAACAGCGCTGAAGAGGGTGAGTGGGCCGGTAAGCGCGCGCTGCTGGTGGATGACAATGCGCCTGTCCGCATGATAACCAGCCGGATGTTGCGCAGCCTGGGTTTTCAGGTGAGCGCCTGCGAGTCACCGAGGGACGCACTGGCTTTGGCGGAAAACGCCGATTCGCCGTATGACCTCGTGGTCTCCGATGTGGTGATGCCGGAGATGGACGGCGTGGAGCTGCTCAAGCGGCTGCGAAGCCTGTGGCCGGACGTCGCGGTGCTCATGGTGTCCGGATACACCAGGGACACCCATTCGGAGCAGGGGGATTGGGCCTTTGTGGGAAAGCCCTTCACACTGGACGCTCTGCAGCGGGGCGTTCGGGACGCATTCGGCAGCACCAAGTAAAAATCATGAAAAAACCGTTCTTAACAGGAGGTGAGACTGGAACAAACGCAGTATCATACAGACATGGGCTCTCACAGCGAGAAGCTGTGTCTCGGCCAGTCTGACACGCGTCCTGTGCCTTCCTGACCCGCAGGCGACGCGTCGTTAAGTCATTGGGTAACATACCTAAGCGCATCCTTTACACCAGGAGGAGAGCATGAGAAGGTTGTGGCTCAACGCAAGCGTTCTCGCTGCTGCGATGTTAGCTGTTACGACCGCCCACGCGGCCACCTACACGGTAGCCAGTTTGGGATTACCTGCGAACTTCAATAACCTAGTCGACGCGATTACGGCCGCCAATAACAATGCCGATCCGTCCAACGTGATCCAGATCCTGGACGCGAACACCTATACCGGGGACTTCCCCGCGATCACCAAGACGCTCACCATCGAGCGACAGAACCTGACTACCTCACCCACCACCATCGTGCGCACATCCAATGATGGCACGGGTGTCACCCAGACATTCCGCTTCGCACCCACCAGCGGCACGGGCACGCTGACGATTCGCACTCCGACCTCCATCAATGCGCGCGCCAAGATGATCCTGCGCAATAGCGTCGGCACGGCGCCGATCCTGAACACCGGCCCGAATGTGGACACCACACATGGCGTGGTGCTGCAGGATGTAGTGATGGACTGCACCGACGGTCGTCTGGCCATGAACTTGGGCAATGGCGGCACACATAACATCTCCGGTGTGGATTTCACCGGTACTGCCGGTGTTGCAGTGGTTCAGGCCGGGTATGCAGGCGCCTCCGATGGGTTTACGTCCAACCTGACGATGACCAACTGTAACTTTACAGGCGTTACCAGTACATCATTGCGGTTCAGCGCGGTGGGCGTGTTGAACGCGAACATCACCGGATGCGCGTTTGACACCTCGCAGGCCGCCACGCTGTTCGGCTCACTGGCGGCCACCCGTGCGGTGAACGTCACGCTGACCAACTGCACCATGCGCACCGCTGCACGTATGATGTTTCGGACTCAGCTGCAGCCCGCCAACTGGACATTTGTGAATCCCACCTTCACAGGCGCCTGCGGCGATGTGATGTTTGACATGGGAAACAGCAGGGTTAACCTGACCCTGACCAATGCCAACCTCACGCCCGCCGTAGCCGCAGGTACGGTGTTGCCGTTCCGCATGCCCTCCGGTACGCTGACACTCAACAACTGCACGCTGACACAGCAGCCCGGCGCCAACATGATGGACTGCTTCAACGATGATGGCGGCACCATGGGCAGCGATGTGATCATTACCATCAATGGCGGTACCTTGGTGGGCTTTAATGGAACCCTGAGTCCGCCGGCTGGCGGCCGCGGTGACTACCGCGTGATCATCAATGCCACCAACGCCACGTTCCAGGCGGGACAGACTCTGGTCAACCAGAACTACATCGGCGACCAGTTCACGTTTACCAACTGCACGTTCAACTGCTCGGGTAACCGCATTCTGCGTCAGGGTACCAGCGGCGGCACCACCAATGCGGCGGACAAAACCACGTTCGTCGTGTTCGATCACTGCAACTTCACCGCAGCCGGTACCGACCACGCGTTCCGGTTTACCGATGCTGTGGCGCCGATGCAGGCTGTGTTTATCGACCCGGTGTTCACCGGCAAGATGAGCACCCGCGCGTTCCGCTGTGTCAGTCCCACCGCGACGGTGATCGTGCAGTCGAGCAATCCGGCCAACAAGATCAACCTGAACGCCATGATCGATGGCGGCACTCAGGTATTTGCCGAGTTCGCCAAGGGCACGTTCATTGCCAGCGATCTGTACGCCAGCAAGCCGTTCCCCGGCAGCTTCTTCCGGTTCTACCGCGATGGGGCCGGCATGGCCACCAACGTGACATTCGACCGATGCGAGTTGCGCGGCGGATCGGCCAAGATCTGGACGGATATCGTCGGCACGACGGATGTTCCCGTGTATAACGACCACCAGTTCTCACTGGCTATCTGGAACAGCCTGTTCGAGACCGCCGAAGGTCAACCCTGGGCGATCAACCTGAACGGCGACTACAGCCAGCCTGCCAACGTGATGATGGCTCACAATACCTGGTTCGGCAAAGGGGATACCTGGTTCGTCGGTGGTGCAGCAACGACCCCGAACCTCAACCTGGCCCGACCGGATGTATTGGCCGCCCATTACAGTATCTTCGATGCCAAAGACATGCAGACCTGTTCAACCACCCTGCCTTTGACCGGAATGGTCAACCTGGTGAACAACGGCGCGGCGGGCGGCTTCACTATGGGGCAGCCAGCCGATACCGTGGCGGGTAATCCGAACCTGGATGCCAACGGCCGGCTCACGCTTCAGAGTAATTTGGCTCTGTTTGGTGCGACGGGTTCTGCGTGGGCGACCGACCTGACAGGCGGCGTTCGCCCGCAGCCGGCAGCAACCGTTCCTGACTTGGGGGCGGTGGAAAGCCCGCTGAAACCGATTACCCTCTCCGGCAAGGTCGCCCCGATGGGTGTTGCGCTGGGCGTGGATGTCACCGGCTGGGTGGTGCCGATCACGCTGAAGGGCGCTGGCGGCAACATCAACTTCGACGCGACGCTCGCCGCCGACGGCAGCTTCAGCCACTTCATGAACGCTCCGGGCACGGTGGACGTCTACACCAAGTTCGCCCACTGGCTGGGGGCCTCCGTGAAGAACGTGGACGCCAACGATACCGTGAACTTCGGTACGCTGCAGCTGGTAAACGGTGATGCAGACGGCGACAACCAGGTGACGCTGTTCGATTACCTGGTGCTCGACGGCAACTTCGGCGGGACCGACTTCATGGCCGACCTCGATGCGGACGGACAGGTCACTCTGTTCGACTATCTGATCATCGACTCGGTGTTTGGCGCCATAGGCGAATAGCCTCGGGTTCACTACACGCAAAAACGGGCCGCCATTTGGCGGTCCGTTTTTTGTGCCCCGATGGCAGTGATATCTGTAAGGAAACTTGGCGGATATAATATAAGTGGAAAATCGCTTGCGAAAATTAATAGCGATCACGGATAATCATAATGAAATCCACAAGGAGGCCGTCATGGCACACGAAGAACTGATCGAAGCGCTGAAGATCCTTCCAAATGAAGAGTACAAAGAGGTGGTGGCCAAAGTACGTGCCGAGAGACGAGCGCGCGGAGGCAATGTATCCTCTGCAACGTCACGCGCTTATCTGAAATCTGCGGAAAAGGCTGTGGCGAAGTTGTTGATCATGTACAAGATCATGACAGAAGAGGGCGCGGGCGTACCTGCCGATCGACTGGCCGCGTTCAAATCCGTTTGTGACCGGGTATCGTCAGCCAACATCGATGCTGAAGCGGCACAGGTAGAGAAACGGCCGCTGAGAACGCCTCGAAAGTGACCTGACGTAAAGAGATGAATGGGCCTCGTGACTGCGGTTACGGGGCCTTCTTTTTGGCGGTACGTTTTTCGGCACGGCATAACAAGTCGCCTTTTACCGCCATCAGGCCGCATTTGCGACACTGATACACGGTGTCACCGTCTTTTAACGCACGTTTCGCTTTCTTCTGCTGTTTGGCCGCGCGATCTTTGTCTCCACATAGTCCGCTCATGGCGCGCCTCGTCCGATAGTATCTGCCCACAGTGTACCCGCTGTGCATGCAGTAAATTGCCGCCAGTACAGCGTATCGGGTGGTGCAGGTTATGGGGTGTAATATGTCGAATTACAGAGACAAGACATACATCGAAATCCGATAGGGGGCGCCAGAGTGTTTCAAAGAGTACAGCGCAGGTGGATTGGCGGCGTTCTGTTGATATGGCTGGTTACCGGGATGAAGCTTGCTCAGGCAGCAGTACTGCGGGACTGGTCGTTCACCGACCGCGCATCCGTGAACGCCTGGCGACCAGCCGAGCCAGTGCGGCGTATGGAATATTCGGATGGGGCGATGCGGGTGGAGCCGGAAGGCCAGGCTGTGAAACTGGTAAGCCCCCGGTTCGAACTGCCATCGAAGCCCACCCAATGCGTACTGATCGACCTGAGTTGTGATCGAGAAGGCGATCTGACGCTGTATTACAGTGACCGCTTCGATGAGCCTTATGGTGGATTTCGTCCGGGCTGGCAGGCCTCCGTCCGGGTTCCACTGGGCAAGCGCGTGCAGGTCTCCATCTGGCCGGCCTGGCAATGGCTCGATACCATACGGCAGATACGGATCGATCCGCCTGGTCAGCGTGTCAGTATTTATCGAATTCAGATCGTCCAGCCGGGCGATAGCGTGCCCGTACGCGTGAGTGGGTGGTCTTTTGGTACAGATCGTACCTGGCAGCCGATTGGCAACTCGCCGGTCCGCTGGGGCGCTGAAGGGGTCACAATCCCTGTCGGCAATAGGCTGTTGTCGCCTCAACTGAACACTGAACTGGAGACGAAACGCTGGCTCAATCTTCAGGCGCGCGTGGATGGCGCCGCAGTGCTGACGATTCTGTGGGCGCGGAAGGGCGAATCCAAGCTCTCCGCCAGCCCGGTATCCCTTCCGGCGGACGGACGCTGGCATACGCTCTGCCTGGATATGTTCGAACACCCGGAATGGCATGGCGCGGTGCAGGCGTTTGCGCTGGATGTGTCCGGCAGCTCCGGCGCAGCGGAAATCAAGCGCTTTTCCATTGGCGAGCAACCTGAAGGCCCCGCCGAACTGCGTATCGTCCGGCTGTTGCCCGAACCTGCTTTTCTCCGAGCAGGACGCAGTGCTTCCCTGGAGATGGAAGTGGAAAATGTGGGCGGCTCGGCTAGTCCAGCATTCGATGCCGTGTTGCGAATTCAAGGCTCCACAGACCGGCGGGAGCGTCAGGCTCCGCTGGAACCGCAGACGCGGCGGGTCGTACGGTGGCGCTTGGAGCCTCAGGCGGGTCCATTCCATGTGGAAGGAATATTGCAGGTGGGCGGCGATGCGTTGGCCGCCAAATCGCTGGAGCGACCCGTATATCCCGCGATCCCGGCGAACGTGCTTCCATCGCTGAAAGGCGTACCGGATATGGGATCTCCGGCAACCAGCGCGCTGGTCGGGTGTTACTATTTCCCCGGGTGGCATAGCTGGTCAAACTGGTTTGTTTTGGAGGGGTTCCCGGAGAGAAAGCCGCTTTTGGGTTACTATCGGGAAGGGGATCCCATGGTGGCGGAATGGCAGGTGAAGTGGGCCCGCGCGCATGGGATCGGTTTTTTCATCTTCGACTGGTACTGGAGCGCCGGCGAGCGATCACTGGAGCACCACCTGCACGACGCCTTCTTGAAAAGCGAATCCGGGCGCCAGTTCCCCTTCTGTCTGCTGTGGGCAAACCATAATCCACCGGGTTCCACCAGTGAAGCGGATCTGTTGGCGGTGACACGTTACTGGATCGATCACTATTTCCGCCTGCCGAATCACTTGAAAGTGGACGGACGCAATGTGATGGTCATCTTCTCACCCGGCCGGATCCGGGAAGACGTCGGGGCGGGTAACGTGAAGGCAATCTTCCGCAAGATGGACCAGTTGTGCCGGGATGCGGGAGTGGGCGGGCTCTATTTGGTGGCGTGTGTGCCGAACGTCGAAAGCGATGTGCGCGCGGCGGTGGCGGATGGTTACGATGCGCTTAGCGGATACAACTACCCGACAGCAGGTATGCAATCCACAGCGGACCGTCGAGCCGGGTATGACCTGATGGTCCGTGCTTTTCCGGATCTTTGGGAGAGTATCGATCGCTGGTCTGAGATCCCATTCATCCCGTTGTGCGAAGCCGGCTGGGATTCCCGCCCATGGCATGGGGCTCAGGCTCTGGCCCGAACCGGCAAGCATCCGCGTCTGTGGCAACAGATGCTTCAGTCAGCCGACCGCTATGTGCGCACTCCAGGACGCAGCCTTCCGGGTAACCGGCCCATTGTGTTTCTGGAGGCTTGGAACGAATTCGGTGAAGGGGACTACATCGAGCCGACCGTTGAGTGGGACTTCGCCTGGCTGGAGGCGATCCGGCGTGTGTTCGCACCGGACTCGCCTGTGCCGGTACTGTATCATCCCGATGATACGGGCGCCAAGCCGGCTCAGGTGGCTGTCGTGCCGGCACGCACGGACTGGGACTTCCGGATCCCTGAGCAACGCGTCTGGTCGGTAGGCAATGTCAGCGGTGTCACTTGGGATGAGGATGGCCTGTCGTGTATTTCCGGGGACGATCCGTTGATGATGGGGCCGGGCATGAAGTTGAACGCAGCGCGGTACCGGGCGATCGAGATCACGATGCGTTCAGATGCCGGTCTGTTCGGGCAGGTGTTCTGGGGAGTTCAAGTCGGCGCGATGAGCGAAGAGACGAGTGCGCGCTTCAACTTGATCAACGATGGCCAGTGGCATACGTACCGGGTGGATCTGACGGGACATCCATTGTGGCGGGGACAGATCGGTCAGATGCGGCTCGATCCGGTTGCCGGAGCGGCAGGAAGCCGGTTCGGTGTGCAGCGCATCCGGTTGGTTCCGGCGGACGAATGATGTGATGCAACCTGCCGGCGCGTCATCGGGATGGCGTGTCGGCAGGTGTCAGCACGCGAGTGTCGGGGATCTCCTTATCACGACGCATACGGAGCAGCACCCGGTTGCCCAATACGCGATGACGGTCACATTCGATGATGGGGTCGTCCGGTTTGCTGTTGTTTGAAGGTTTAAAGTATGTATAGCTGCCGCTCTTGGAACTGTCCAGCGGGCAGCGCAGCAGATGAGCATGTTCCAGGTAGGTTGGTGAGAGGTCACTCAGCTTGTCAGGCCACTTGCCTCGATGCTGGTGGTACCTGAGCAGTGCGGCGCGTGTCTGTGTCATGTGTTCGACGCACTCGGCCAGCGGCTTGTACTCCGGACGATGGGCAACCAGCCACAAAACCAACACGAATAGAAACAGGAGCGCGAACACAGTCCCCAGGCATCCCAGCAATCCCAGACGGTGCGGCGTACGCGGTCGGTTCGGGTATTTTGACTGAGTCGGACGTGTATTCATCGTTCTGTCTCTGTTTTGGAGGCTGTGAGGGCGTTGTCACGCGGTCATCTGGAGACAACGCCCATGTCCCGTCACGCTATCGGTATGAAGCTGGTCTCGGGTGTGATCTGGCGGACAAAAGCGGTCAGTAATGCGACGGTGTTCTCCAAATCCGTCAATGACAGGATCTCGCCGGGAGTGTGCATGTATCTCAATGGGACAGCGACCAATCCTGCAGCGACGCCTGCACGACTGAGTTGAATGGCGTTGGCGTCGGTGCCGGTGCCACCCGGTGCGACTTCGATCTGCAGCGGGATGTCCGACTCTTCCGCTGCCTTCACCAACAGGTCAAAGACCACCGGATTGATGTTGGCTCCGCGGCAGACGACGGGGCCTTTTCCGAGCACCGTGTCACCATGGCGCTTCTTGTCCCCGCCGGGATAATCGATACTGTGACAGACATCCACAGCGATTCCCACATGCGGACTGCATCGATATGCGGCCGTATGGGCGCCTCGAAGTCCGATCTCTTCCTGCACAGTGGCTACGGCAGTTACGGCGCAATGCAGATTGGAGGAATCCTCCGCCAGCACGCGCAGTGTTTCCGCAACCACCCAAGCGCCCATCTTGTCGTCGAAGCCGCGAGCCGCCACCCGGTCATCCAACAGTTCGGCCATTTCATACTGGTAGGTGATCGGGTCGCCCAATCGAATGATCTCCTTGGCCTGGTCGCCGTCCCGTGCGCCGATATCGACCCACAACTCATGCAGTTCGGGTTTCTTGTTCCGTTCATCCGGTGACATCAGATGGATGGCGCGCCGGCCCATCACTCCTGTGACACGGGCGCCGAAACCATGAACCCAGACTCGTTGGCCGAATGGGATGATACTGTCGTGACCACCGACCGGCGCGACATAAAGTAACCCGTCTTCACCGATGTGCTTTACAATGAAGCCGAGTTCATCGATGTGTCCCGTCAGCATGACGCGGACAGGCGCTTCGGCGTTGATGGTCGCGTACGTGTTGCCCATCACATCGGTTTCGGTGGCGGCAAAAGAAGCCGTATACTCCCGGTACACGCGTGCTGCCTGCTGCTCATAACCGGATGGACTGGGGGTATTCACCACATCACGTAAAAACTGTAATGATTCGGTTCTCATCGATGCGCTCCTGAACGGCGTATGGCAGTACATCTGCCGGATTGCGGGGTGACATGCCCATATTACCGAAATTCGCAACAATTTGATGCATCGTAATGGAAAATGGGTGTATCCTATAACCATGGGCGGCGCAGCAGGAACGTAACACGGATGAGTTCAGGCTGCAAGAGCTTCTATAAAGCCTTGGCCGCTATCTCGGCAGGCGTGTGTCTGCTGAGCCACCGATGTGTGGTCGCCGCCCCTGCATTCACTACGGATCTTTTCCCCTCTGCCGCACCTTCCGACGCAACCCTCGATTGGCAGCCCAGCGTTGACGGAGTCCGTAGGGCAACCCTTCAGTTTGCCAGCGCGGTGATACCGGACAATACTCCGGAAAATGCGCATGTGTTCGTAAATTTGTTTCTGCCGGAGCAGGCATTCGCGGCTCCGGCGGTGGTAATCCTGCATCCGTGGACCACTCCAGACCCGGCGCGTGAGCGAGCGCTGGCATATAAACTGGCGCGAGCCGGTTGTGTGGCGGGCGTCATGCACCTGCCATATCATGCCAGTCGTGCTCCCGGTGGCCGCTACAGCGGGTCGCGCATGATCAGCGTAAACCTCAACCGCACGTTTCAGGCAATGCGTCAGGCGGTGTCAGATACCTTGCGTACGGTCGCCTGGATGCGTGAGCAACCGGAAGTCGATCCCGATCGGGTGTTTCTGGTTGGGTTGAGCCTGGGAGGCATGGTCGCAGCGCGCGCACTCCAAGAGGATGCCCGGCTAAGCGGCGGAGTACTGGTGTGCTCCGGCGCGCCTCTCGCGGATGTGTTGTGGAACGGGAGCCTCACCTGGCGGGTGCGCGTCCGTATGCAGCAGAATGGCGTGGATTACCAGCGCCTGGCCGAAGCGGCCCGCATACTGGACACCCGGACAACTGCCGATGCAGCCGACAGGGTTGTAATGTTGAACGGCTGGTACGACACGGCGGTACCCATGAGACTGGCGCGCCGACTGCGGCAGGCATTGGGTGAGGGGCCACTGGTTATCGTGCCAACCGGTCACTTTCTTCCGGCATCTTCACCGGCACAGCTGTCTGACCTGGTGCTGGCGGTAGTAAACGGATCGTCATGTACTCCGGCGGACTGTAAGCGCGTCATGCCCCGATATGCGACCTGGCGGGTGGGGTTGATGGCGGCTGGAGGAAGGGTGACACCGGCCGTACTCAGAGATCTTTGGGGTAGCGATCCCATGGCGGGGCCACCGATCAGTCTGTCAGTCGGGGTGAGTGGCCGAGGGGCAATCGGCACATTGGGTGTCTCGCTAAATACGTATTTATACTTGGGTTATCAGATCCACTCGGGACATGATGGCCCGTTTATGCTGATGCAGGCGGTTCTTTAGGCTTTATCTGTCCGGCTGCCTGTAACGCGAGCCTGCACCTCAACGCTCCAAAGCGTCATTCTTCGGACATACCCTCTGATTCACCTTGCACAGCCGATTCCTGCAAACGAATGTCTACCTACAAACAGGTGAGCGCTTGGTTTACTCTGTTAGTACAGCCAAGTGGGTGTTGAGTAGTCGTTCAGTAGGTGCCAACGGACAGAATTCATGCCAGATGAGCCGATTCTACAACCAGAGGAGAGATCGGGACCGGGTTTCGGCAATTTGCTGAGGCCGCCGGTCGATTCGGCGATCTTGCGTTGGCATGGCACGTCTCTGCACAGACCGGACCAAAAGAACCGGTACATCTTGGCTGAGCGGTTTCGTGAGCCATGGAAAGACGTACCTGAGACCGATCGGTTCGGTATGCTGACCTGTTCATTGGAAGGATGCCTGCATCTGTATCACCCGGACAGCTGGAATATGGTGATATCTCGCATGCAGGATATTTCTCCGTTCGACCGCCAAGGCTCTGAGCTTGTGCGTCTGATGGTGGGCGGCGCGGTGCAGGTGGACTTCGACGCCCAATGGCGGTTCCCTGTCCCCGCGCAGCTGCGGGAGTTTGCAGGCATAAAGGCGTACAACACCGATGAACCGACGGAGCCGGGGCAACCCACATACCAGGAATCGGTCTACATGGTGGGCATGCCATGCCGAATCGAGATCTGGAATCGCACCCGGTATGACGCCCGCCACAAGGAGTTGGATGTGGACGCCTTGTTTGAGGCGGCGAGACGATTGGGGTTGACGGAGCGCTACCGATGATCGGGCGCCCGGCCCACATACCGGTGATGCTCGAGGAAGTACTGGCCGTGTTGCACCCGGCACCGGGTGAAGTGTACGTCGATGGCACGGTGGGGGCCGGTGGTCATGCGGTGGCGATTGCCGAGCGGTTGACGCCCGGTGGATGTGTGGTGGGGTTGGATCGCGATCCGACGGCATTGGCCCTGGCGAGCGAGCGGTTGGCCGAAATACCGGGTTTGACCGTCCACCTGGTGCAATCTGACTATCGCTCCCTATCGGCGGTGCTGGAGCGGCTGGAGATCCACCAGCCGGATGTGCTGCTTCTGGACATGGGCGTGTCGTCCATGCAGCTCGATAATCCGGAACGCGGGTTCAGCCTGATGCCGGAACGGGACGGTCCGTTGGATATGCGGTTTGACCAGTCCGGGGATGGTCTATCAGCGGCGGACGTGGTGAACGGATGGGACGAGGATCGGCTGGCGCATTGCATCCGGATGTATGGAGAAGATCCCCATGCACGCCGGATCGCCCGGGCGATCGTTGGCGCCCGACCGCTGAAAACCACCGGTGAACTGGCCGCCGTGATCGAACGGGCGGTGGGACGGCGCCGAGCGGGGCAGACACATCCCGCAACGCGAACTTTTCAGGCGTTACGTGTGACGGTAACCGGTGAGTTGGACGGACTTGCAGAGGCGCTGGAGTCCATCGGTATGCTGATGGCCCCTGGCGGTCGCATGGCCGTGCTCAGTTATCACTCGCTGGAGGCGCGTGCTGTCAAGAAGGCCTTCGAGCGGTTATGCGGACGCTGCCAATGTCCGCCCGGACTGCCGGAATGTCGTTGCGGTGCCACTGTGCACGCGGTGCGTCTGACACGGCACGCCATGAAGCCGACGGTTGGCGAGATAACGGCCAATCCGAGGGCTCGAAGCGCTCAGTTGCGGGCTATTCGCCGGTTGTAGTCGTCGCCGGCCAAGCGAAGATCATTCATGTATTAGTTCTGTACAAGGGAGGCAAGCTGATATGGGAGTCGGAACCACATCATATGCGACGTATCAGCATCGGCAGCGCCTGGCTGCCAGATCCACCACCACCGTCAACGAGCGGTGTTTACCCAGTATTTGGACGGTATTATGGACTCTATTCGGTTTCATCGTCATTGGCATGTTCGTGACTCATGCGATGCTTTGCCAGCAGAGCGCCCGCGCCAAAGAGTTGAGCGATCATAATGCGGAGCTGATCCTGCAGGTGCGGCGTGACGAAGACCAGTGGGCCCGTCTGATCAATCCTCAGCGGATTGCCGAAGAGGCGGCACGGTATCACATGGTGGAAATGGATCCGCCCGTACGAATTCCGGCCGCTTCCGAACCGGTCAGAACAGCGTCCGCTAACTAGGTCGGCATGCCGCATCACCGGCGAACATATCACCATAAGACTTATCGGCGGCCCGATGCAAGTCTGCCGGTAGATCCGGTCAACGGGATGTCCGAGGCCCAAAAGCGTGTATGGGTCTGCGGTCTGATCTGTATCGGTCTGGTGGCGCTGGTGATCCCTCGGGTGTTCTGGCTGCAGTACTTCCAGCATGAGGCGCTGGCCCGACAGTACAATCGCGCTCATGTAGTGTTTATCCAACGTAACTGGCCCCGCGGCAGCATCATCGATCGCCACGGTCGGGTCATGGCGCATGATATACCGGCGATCACGCTGCGCGTAAACACACGGCGTCTGCGTTCTGATGATTTGGCGGTGATTGGCAAGGTGGTTGCCTTGGGTACGGGACAGCCCCTGCGGGATATCGAACAACGACTGAACAATGCATTCATCAAACAAAAGACCGCCGTGTTGGCGTTCGAGCTGATGGGTGTTCGGGCCGATCAGATGGAACTGGCCTATGCGTTCATGGGCAGCGAGTGGCGCCATCGGGCGGCCATACTCAAGCAGTTGCCCGATGGACCATTGAAAGCGATGTTGATTCAGGATTACACCCGGGATCGTGACTCTTCAGGAAAACCCGGGCGGCCTCTTCCGCTGACAGAAGATGACAAGCGCATCTGGTGGCGGTCTGTACAGATCGTGCGATCCGGGTCGGAAAAACCTAGGCTCGATGCGCCCTCGGGTGAACCGGAGCCTGTGCAGCGCCGTGCATTTCGCCGGGTGATGCCGAACGGCAAACTGGCCGGCAACCTGATCGGTTCGGTGAACCTGGAAGGGAACGGAATTGGAGGCTTGGAACAGCAGCTTAACAGCCGGCTGAAGTCCGAACCCACGGTTCAGAAGCTCGAGGTAACACGCGACGGGGTGGAGATCCCACAGACGGAGCGCACGGACATAGATGGCCGGTATCCCGAATGGCTGGGCCCCCCCATTGTGGTCGCGCAATGGCTGCGAAGGGCGTATTACCTTCACGTTTATGGGGTAACGCCGCCTGCGGAGCCTGCACAGAACGCTGCGCCCGAGCCAAAGCGGGGAGAGGATGTGAGGCTCACCATCGATCTGGCGATACAGGACATCGCTGAACGTGCGTTGCGGAAGATGCAAGAGCAATATGCTCCCGTCAACTCCTGCGCCATTGTCATCGCGCCGTCCACGGGAGAGATTTTAGCTCTTGCATCCATGCCAGAGGTTGACCCGAACGCCCGGTACAGCCAACGTGACGCAGCGGCTATATTCGACCGGTACCGTATGTTGTCCCATGCCCGATTGGTGGAGCCCGGCTCGATCATGAAGCCCTTCACCATCGCTGCCGCTTTGGACGCACATCGGGTGACACCGGGAGCGATGTTCAACTGTTATGACGGGTTGATGGCCGGCCCCCACCGTATACGGGACTCCCACAACCGGGTACACGGACTGATCGCCTTGGAAAAGGTTATCGCCTTTTCTTGTAACCGGTGTACCGCACAGATCGCCTGGAAGGTTGGACGCGATCTACTCATAATGTATTGGCGCCGATTCGGGTTCGGCGTGCGTCCTAATGATTTTCTCTATCAGGCGCTATCGGGCCGGTTGAGAGCTGGCGACAAGAACTGGCGGTTGATCGATACGGCAGTGGCCGGTTTTGGTCAAGGTATCAGTGTGACCGCACTGCAGATGGCGGCTGCATACGCTGCACTGGCGAACGATGGCGTTTACGTCAGACCTCGCATTTTAACATCCGAGAAACGTGAGACCCATAAGGCGGTGTCTCCTGAGGTGGCCAGACTGGTTCGGTCATATCTTCGGGCCACTGTGGATTATGGCACCGGAGCCTTGGCGCAGACTCCGGGGTATGCGGTGGGCGGCAAGACGGGCACCGCGCAGATCGCCTCACCGACCGGCGGCTACCTGTCCGGCGCGTATGTGGTGTCATTTGCTGGAATGGCGCCCATTCACAAACCACGGATCGTCGTACTGGTCATGGCCGATCGACCGACTCGCAACGGGTCGACCGGTGGACAGGTCTGTGGTCCGACGTTTGCCGAGATCATGGGAAAGACGCTGACCTATCTGGGCGAACCCGCCGATCCGCGGCTGCTCGAAAAGACACAACGCCAACTGACTGACCGGGACTGACGCAGTATACTGGATAAGGACACGTGAACAGCGCAAACAACATACCATCATGCGGTCTCGGTGACCTGGCTCGGTATCTGCAGGCACGCGTGCAGGGGGATCCGTCGTCAGTAGTCACCGGTATTGCAGCAGATTCTCGCAAGGTGAGTCCGGGAGATCTGTTTTGTGCTGTTCCGGGTGAGCGATTTGACGGCAGGCATTACGCCACAGATGCGGTTCAACGGGGTGCGGCTGCCGTGATGACCCCGACAGCGATAGATGGATTGACAGTGCCCTGTCTGATTGTGGACGATGTTCGCAAGGCGATGGGCCCCGCCGCCTCCCGGATTTTCGGTTTTCCGTCTCGACAGATGCGGGTAGCCGGCGTGACTGGCACCAATGGAAAGACATCGACCGTTACCATCGCCGCTCATATCCTGCGTACTGCAGGACGCAAGGTTTGTGTGGCCGGCACGCTGGGTGTACAGATAGATGGACAGGCTCCCTTGGACTATGGCCATACCACTCCAGAGGCTCCCGATCTACAGCGCGCGCTGTTCGACGCCCTGCAGACCGGTGTGACGGACGTGGTGATGGAGGTCGCCTCGCATGGCATCTCGATGGAGCGGACGCGCGGTGTGGAGTTCGATGTGGTGGCGTTCACCAATCTGACGCAGGATCACCTGGACTATTACGGAGACATGCAGACCTATGCCGCCGCCAAATGGCGGTTGTTCAGCGAGTATCCCCTTTGGACAAGAAAGCCGACGCGGGCGGTGATCAACATCGACGATGACGTGGGGCGTTCATGGAGCGGGATGATCGATCTGCCAGTGTGGACCACAGGGGAGCGTACAGGCGCCAGTTTTCATGCAAGCGATGTGGAATGTGCGCTGGACGGGCTGCATTTCACGCTTACGCACGGTGGCGCTAGCTGGCGCGTAACGATGCCACTGGGCGGCCGATTCCAGGTATCCAACGCATTGACCGCCGTGGCGATGTGTGCGGGGCTTGGCGTGGATCCGGGCAAGGCCGTTGCAGCGTTGCCGCTGATGCCACCGGTTCCCGGTCGGTTCGAAGTGGTGGATTCACGGGGACCTGCGGTGGTTGTGGACTATGCACACACACCCGACGGATTGGTGAATCTGCTGGAAACCGCCAGGCAGCTTCCGGCGGGAAGAGTGATCCTGGTTTTTGGATGCGGTGGAGATCGCGATAGAACAAAACGGCCGATCATGGGAGAGATTGCCAGTCGGATGGCCGACGTCATTGTGGTCACATCAGACAATCCGCGCACAGAGTCTCCGGCTGCGATCATCGATGCGATTATCGACGGGATTCCGGCAGACGCTCGCAACCGTTTGTATCGCGAAGAGGACCGGCGCCAGGCGATTGGATTGGCATTATCACTGGCTCACCCCGACGATTTGATCATCATCGCCGGGAAAGGACATGAGACCTACCAGATCATCGGAACGGAACGACATCATTTCGATGATCGGGAAATCGCCAAAGAATGGATCACTGGGAGGGCGACATGGAACCGCTGACACTGAAACAGATAGCCGATGCCGTTGGAGGCGTTGTACTGGGTGATGAAGCGCTGCAGGTCACCGGTGTGTGCATCGACAGTCGGCAGGCATCTCCCGGCGATCTGTTTATTGCGGTGGTTGGCGAACGCACAGACGGGCATCGATTTCTGTCAGCGGCCGCTGAGCGGGGTGCGGCTGCGGCTCTGATCAGTGATCTGTCACAGTTGCCTGTGGGCATGTCGGCTGTCGTCACAGCTGACACGGTTTGGGCGCTGGGGCGGTTGGCGGCGCATTATCGGTCGCTGTTCTCTTTGCCCACCATCGGCGTGACCGGCAGCGCCGGCAAAACGACCACGAAAGAGATGATCGCAGCTGTACTGAGCTCTCGCTATAAGGTCCTTCGGTCACCGAAGAACAACAACACCGAAATAGGAGTCCCTTTAGCCGTGCTGAAGCTCACGTCGGATGTGGATGTGGGCGTGTTTGAAATGGGTATGCGCGGTCGTGGTCAGATCGATTGGCTTGCGCAGGTGGTTCAGCCGCAGATCGGGGTGATCACCAATATCGGATGGGCGCATGTAGGGATCCTAGGAAACCGGCATGAGATCGCCTATGCGAAAAGCGAACTGTTGCACCGATTGCCCTCAGACGGTGTGGCGGTCCTGAACCGCGATGACGACTATTTCGAATACTGTCGCCGGATGGCCCCGTGCCGTGTGGTGACGTTCGGCAGCGAAGAAGGCGCGATGTTCCGTTCGGCGGACGTGCATGCGTATCGAGACGGGCGTGTGGCGTTCACGGTGCATCATGGGCTGCAAAGCGCCGAGGTCGAGGTCCCCGTGGCTGGTACTCACAATGTATACAATGCGCTGGCGGCGATTGCGGTGGGCCATCAAATGGGTGTGGGATTGCAGGATGCCGCGAATGCGCTGTCGTCCATGCGGACGCTGGATATGCGCATGAACATCCTTGCCACTCAACGGCAGGTCACGGTTTTGGATGACACCTACAATGCCAACCCGGCGTCGATGCATGTGGCGCTGGATACGCTGAACAAGATGGCGAATGGATCGCGACGCGTGGTGATACTGGGTGACATGCTGGAGCTGGGTGCCTACTCACCGGATCTGCACCGGCGAGTGGGCGAGGAGGTGTCACGTGTCGGTGCGAGTGTGTTTATCGCTGTGGGTGAGCGGGCCCAGGAGATGGTGAGCGGCGCGCGGTCGATGAAGAACCCACCATATTGTGTCTGTTACCCGGACAGCGTCAGCGCCGCCAGTCATGTGGACGAGTGGCTGCGCCCAGGGGATGTAGTGCTGGTGAAAGGCTCGCGGGGCGTGCAGATGGAAAATGTGGTGCAGGCCATATGACACCCACTTTGCTTTTCCTGTGGTCACTCACCACATCATTGGTTGTCGGACTGTTATTGGGGCGACCTGCGGTGACCGTACTCGCGCGGCTCAAAGCCGGACAGGTGGCCAGTACCGACGCTCCTAAGCGTCATCTGGGCAAGTCAGGCACCCCCACCATGGGCGGTTTGATCATGCTGACCGCCGTGGTTGCCGCGGTGGCTATTCTGGCCCCCCTGGCTGCGCGGTTATCGATTGTCTATAGGCCTTGGCATGTCAGTGTCTGGTGCACAACATTGCTGGCATTCGGGGCCATTGGCTTTATCGATGACCTGTTGATTGTCAAGCGCGGCAAAAACCTGGGACTGAAAGCGCGCCAGAAACTGGCGCTGCAATTTGCGGTGGCGATCGGCGCGGTTGCGTTTTTGGCGATGAACGGAGCGGCGGGCATCACCACATCCATCTATCTGGGGCCACTTATCGTGGATTTGGGTTGGCTCTACTATCCACTGGCGGTACTGTTGCTGGTGGGCCTATCGAATGCGGTTAACCTCACAGATGGCCTGGATGGTTTGGCGTCCGGTCTGGCGGCAATAGCAGCCCTTGGAATGGCCTGTGCATGGATGGTGGGAAGCGTTCCTTCTCCATGGACGATGGGATTGGCCGGTGCGCTGTGCGGTGCGTGCTTGGCCTTCCTGTGGTATAACCGCCACCCGGCCCGGGTGTTCATGGGAGATACCGGGTCGTTGGCTTTGGGCGGCGGTCTGGGGCTGCTGTGTCTGATGATGAAGATAGAAGTGGCCGGTCTGTTGATCTGTCTTGTCTTTTGGACAGAGATGATATCGGTGATGATCCAGGTGGCGTCATTCCAGACGACCGGGCGTCGCGTATTCAAGATGACACCACTGCATCATCACTTTGAACTGTGCGGGTGGAAAGAACCGCGTATCGTGGCGTCCTTCTGGATGTGGGGAGCTGTGGCAGCCGTCTTGGGCGTGTTGTGGTCACTCTGGAACGGAGGGTACCGATGAAGCGCTTGGCTAACCACATCACCGTACTGGGACTGGCCCGCAGTGGACTGGATGTCTGTCTGGCCGCATCCGAGTCGGGCGCTCATGTGATCGGCTTGGATAACCGCACGCCCGATCTGTCCAGCCCCGAAGGTCGCGATGCTGAACGACTGTGCGATCTGAGGCTGGGGTATGAGGGTGACCTGCCTGAGTGCACCGAGGTGTTGGTGGTAAGCCCGGGTGTGAGACGCGAACACGCCTTGATCCAGCAAGCCCAGGCACGAGGGATCCCGGTCTGGTCTGAGGTCGAATTCGCCGCGCGTCTGGCCGTGAACCCGGTGACCGCTATTACGGGCACCAATGCGAAGAGCACCACGGCGATGTTGACTGCCCATATTTTGAATACGGGCGGCCGGCGGGCGGTGCTGTGCGGCAACATCGCTGCGGATGATATCAAGCTTACCATGACGCGCGCGGTGATGGAGGCGCGTCCCGGAGATGTGCTGGTTGTGGAGATCAGCAGCTATCAGCTGCTGTTTGTCGACGCGTTGCGTCCTCATGCGGCGGTTTGGACCACGTTGTCGCCGGATCATATGGATGTTCACCGCGACATGGATGACTATGCCTCCACCAAAGCCAGGTTGTTCGCCCGGATGGAGATAGAGGATATCGCGGTATTGCCGGCGGGACGAGACGCGGATGAAATGATCCGCTACCTGCACACCGGCGCATCATTGCGGCGCTTTACGCATGAGTTCCTGGACGCCCGCGATGACGCAGACGCGGTCGTGGCCGACGGACAGTGGGTGCTGCATGTACAGGGGCATCAAGTGCGCCCGCTGTTTCGTATGAACCACTATCCCTTGGCAGGCATACACAACCGGCGTAACCTGTCGGCGGCGGTTGCTCTCGCCATGACGTTCGACCCGGATTGGGCAGGCGTCGAACGGATGCTGGGCAGCATACAATCGTTGCCGCATCGCATGGAACTGGTGCGCATCTATCGGGGCGTCAGTTACGTGAACAACTCCATGTGCACCAATACAGACGCAGTAATTCGCAGTCTCGAAGCGCTCGAGACACCGTACATTTTGATTGCCGGCGGACGTGACAAGGGACGCAGTGCATTCGGCGAATGGGCGCCAGTGCTTCAACGGGGATGCCGTCTGGTGTTGTTGATGGGGGAAGCCGCACCGGTTATCGACTCGGATCTGCGAGAAGCCGGCTGGACGAACACGCGTCTGGTGAACGACATGGACGAAGCGGTTCTGCTCAGCCGCGATACGGCGCTGCCTGGAGATACGGTCATACTGGCGCCTGGATGTGCCAGCTTTGGACAGTACGCCAACTTCGAGGCGCGAGGCGAGGCGTTTCGCGATGCCGTGTTGCGGATGATAGCCCGTGGCGGAGGGGCGGATGCTATCGAGTAACCGAGCCCGTGCCTATACCCAGGAGAGACCGTCGCGCGGGACGGATAAGGTAGTGCATGTACTGGTGGTCTCCGGGGTGATGGCGGCGCTGGGCATGCTGGTGATGGTGGATGCGAGCGTTTCCCGGGGGGCTCAAGGCACATTGCTGTTCCCTGCCAAACAGATTGTGGCCACAGTGGTAGGGATTGTTGCCACTTGGATTTTGGTCGGGCAAGGCCCTACACGCGTTCGCGCCATGGCTGTCCCCCTGTTCTACGTGGTGCTGGCTTTGAACGTTCTGGTGACGTTCATTGGAAAAGAGGTGAACGGCGCACGGCTTTGGTTCGACCTGGGCTATATCATGCTCCAGCCATCCGAATTTGCAAAGGTTGCGTTGATTCTGTTTCTGGCGGTGACACTGAGCGGTTCACGTGACCAGACACGCTCATCAGCCGAAGTGGCGCATGGACTTTGGCCTGCACATGCGCTGCTGGGATTTGGTGCGCTGCTGCTCTCTGTGGGCGTGTTGCAGCGTGACCTCGGCAACGCGAGCGTTCTTTGTGTGATCGGGTTGGTGGTGTTGCTTATGGCAGGTGTCGCTCAGCATGTGCTGGTTACAGTCTCCGCCTTGTTGGCAGCGGGTGGATTGGGGATGGGGCTGATGTCAAGCCATATCCGCGCCCGGCTCGAGGCCTGGTTTGATCCCTTTACGCACCGTATGGGGGTGGGGCAGCAGATTGCGGAATCACTGTCCAGTATGGGGCGCGCGACCATCTGGGGCGCCGGATACACCAACGGCCGCGCCAAGCTGAATATAGGAGCCGCGAACACCGACTATGTATTCGTCACCCTGGCCGAGGAGTTTGGCCTGTTCGGCACCATGGCCATGGTGCTGTGCGCGGCGGCCATGTTGGTCACATTCATGCTGGCAGCCAGGGAGGCCAAAACGTATGCCGGAGTACTGCTGGCCGGTGGCGTTCTGGCGTGGTATGGCAGCCAGACAGCCATGAATCTGGCCATGGCGACCAACATGCTGCCCTCGATCGGTGTGACATTGCCGTTTGTCAGCTACGGAGGGTCGGCCCAGATAGCCGCCTGTCTTGCGGTGGGATTGGTATTGCTTGCGATCATGGACAGACCGCAGGAACGATCACGACCGAGACCCGGGCAGCGATCCAGGCGTATCGTATGAGAGTATTGCTTTCAGGTGGCGGTACCGGCGGGCACCTGTTCCCAGCCATCCGAATGGCCGAAGAGCTGGTGGATGCCGGGCACGAAGTGGCGTTCATTGGCAGGGCGGGTGGTCTCGAGGACGGAGTGGTGCAGCGATACGGCTGGCCGTTTACCGGGGTGCCCGCCAGCGCACTGCAGGGTGCTGTGCGTCCTGGGCATGTGACGGATTTCATACGTGCAGCGGGGGTTGCCCATGGAATGATCCGTGATTGGCGCCCCGATGTGTTGTTTGCTACAGGGGGGTATGCGGCGCTGGTCGCGTCGGTTGTGCAGACGTGGCGTCGGGGCCGAATGGTGATCCATGAGGCCAACGCCTATCCGGGGCGTACCAATCGATTGCTGAGCCCATACGCCAAGACGGTGTGCGTGCTGTTCGAAGCGGCGGTTCCGCATTTGCGATGCCGTTCCGTTCAAGTGACAGGGCTTCCCGTGCAGCGCCGTCTGGAGCAGGCGTTGATACCACGTGATGAAGCTCGAGATCGCCTCGGGTTGGCGTCCCGCCCGAGGGTGTTGTTTGTCTGTGGAGGCAGCCAGGGGGCCGTCGCCATTAACAACATCATCTGGCAGGGCCTTGACCGCCTGCTCGAGGCCGGTATTGCGGTGGTGCATCAGGTCGGTCCGCGCAATACCGACTCGGTGCCGTCGGAGTTGCGCCATCGGGATGGGTACCGGTCTGTGGGGTTCGCCGAGCCAGAAGAAATGGCTGCATACTATTCGGCTGCATCGCTTGTGGTTGCACGCGCCGGCGCTTCAACGATCGCCGAGTGGACACTGGCAGGACGAGCCGCGATATTGGTTCCGTATCCGTATGCCCATGCCGATCACCAGCGCCGTAATGCCGAGATCCTGCAGCGAGTGGGGGCGGCTCGCATGGTTCCCCAGCCCCAGCTGTCGGCCGAAGAGCTGGTGGAGCTGGCGCAAAGGATACTGGATGACAACAGTCTGCGGGAGTCGATGGAACATGCCGCCCGTCAATGGTCCGCGCCGGATGCGCCGCAACGCATTTTGGCCGTACTGCGGGAGGTGAGCGGCGCGTGACACGAAAACGTATCCATTTTATGGGGATTGGTGGTATAGGTCAGAGCGGTATCGCGCGGATACTCAATGCGCAAGGCTGGCAGGTATCCGGATGTGATCGCAAACAGACACACATGACCCAACAGTTGGAGTCGGAAGGGATCCGGATATACATCGGGCATGACCCGTCGCATTGCGACATGGCGGACGTGATGGTCTACACCGCTGCGGTGCCGATCGATCATCCCGAGCTGGAGGCCGCACGGCAACAGGGTTTGGAGGTGATCCGCCGGTCAGAAGCGCTGGCCCGCGTCATGACGGAGCGCCGCGGATTGGCCATTACCGGAGCCCATGGAAAAACCACCACGACCACCATGGTCACATCCATTCTGGAAGCGGCCGGCATGGATCCCCAAGCCATCATCGGTGGTGAGGTCGCACGATATGGGGGTAATGTCCGTCTGGGGCAGGGCAAGTACGTAGTAGCAGAAGCGTGTGAAGCGTATAGCTCGTTTCTTGATCTGCATCCGTATGCAGCCATTGTGACTAACGCCGATCCCGATCATCTCGATCATTATAAAACCCCTGAAAGGATGTGGGATGCCTACAAGCAGTTTTTGTCGCAAGTCGATCCCAACGGTGTTGTGGTCATCTGTGCTGACGATCCCAGATGTGAGATGCTGTCCGAAGCGTCTCGGGCGCGCGTGGTGACTGTTGGGCGAGATCGAGGCGACTATCGGATTGTATTGAACTCGACTGCGCCGGTCTCGTTTCGACTCGGCCGAGGTGAAGTGGACTTGGGAAGTTTCGATGTGCAGGCATTGGGAGCGCACATCGCGGTGGATGCAGGTTTGGCTGCCGTCCTTGCGCTGGAACTGGGGGTGTCTGTCAATTCGATCTACGAAGGTTTGCGACACTTTCCGGGTGTGGCGCGCCGGATGGAGTGGATCGGCAGTGTGGATGATATCCGGATAGTGGACGACTATGCACACCATCCTGCCGAAGTAGCAGTGACCTTGTCGGCGCTTCGCGCCACTCTGGACGGGCGGCTGGTCGTGGCGTTTCAGCCGCACTTGTACTCGCGTACGCGCGATTTTATGGCGCAATTTGCCGAAGCGCTCTCCCAAGGACCGGACGTGTTGGTAATCACCGAAATCTATCCGGCGCGTGAAGAGCCGATCAGCGGAATAGACGCCGCTGCGCTGGCAGACGCTGTGCGCAGTGCCGCGCCGCAGCTGACGGTATATACCGCGCCGGATGTGGAGTCGACCGCGCACGTATTGTCGCAACTGGTTAATCCAGGTGACACGGTGCTGACCATGGGCGCAGGCGAACTGGATCAGGCGGCGCGCAGACTGCTGTCGATCCTGGCGGAACGTGCCGGATCTGTAAGGGGTAATGACAGGATATGAACATCGCTGTACTGTGTGGAGGCGACTCACCGGAACGGGAGGTGTCGATCAACAGCGGACGGCGTGTCACGCAGGCGGCCGCCACGCTGAAGCATAAGGCGCGCGCCTACGACGTGACTTTGATGCGGCGGCCTCATCGTAATGCAGCCGACATGCAAGCCATACACGGGCTGATCCCGTTGATAGACATGCTGAATACGGTGAACCCTGATCTGGCGGTGCTGATGTTCCACGGCGCGCCGGGCGAAGATGGATCGATCCAGGCTGTGCTGGACATGCTGGGCGTGCGGTATACCGGCAGTGGTGTGGCAGCCAGCGTGATGTCGATGAATAAAGTGGCGACCAAACGCATGGTCGCTTCAGAGGGCGTGCCGGTGGCGGAGGACTTGGTGCTGCGGGAGACAGAGCCGATGGACGTTCGTCTGCAGAAAGCGTTGCAATTCGGTCTGCCATCGATCATCAAGCCGATGTGCCAAGGATCTACGATAGGTATGAACCGCGTATTCGAGCCGGAACAAATGCAGGCCGCATTGATCGAAGCGTTCCGGTATGATCCCTTGGTGCTGGTGGAACGGTTCGTCCGAGGCGTGGAACTGACGGTGCCTGTTCTGGGAGGCAAGAATCCGATGGCTATGCCAAGCGTCGAGATCATTCCCTCCAGTGGATATTACGACTACGCGGCGAAGTATACTCCGGGAGCCACGGAGGAGATCGTGCCGGCCAGACTTCCGCAGGATGTGTTGGATCGATGTGCGGAATATGCGATCACTGTGCATCAGGTGATGGGATGTCGCGGGATCAGCCGATCGGACTTCATCTATACCGGTGAGCGGGCGGTGTTTCTCGAGGTGAACACGATACCCGGTATGACGTCGACCAGTTTGGTGCCGCGTTCGGCGCTTCACTTGGGCTGGTCGTTTGAACGTCTGGTAGAACGAATGATCGAGGATGCGATGGCGGGTGAATGATGCAACCGCACAGTCGTCCGACAACTGCCCGGCCACATCGAAGCGTCCAGGCGAAACGTTTCCGGCGACGCGAACACCCGCCCTTGGGCAGATGGTTATACTGGTTGCTGCTCGGCTTGCTGTTGGCGATGCTCGCAGTGGCGATGCTGTTCAGCCCGGCGTTCATGCTGCGCCGTGTTACGGTGGTCTCGTCCGCTGTGGTGCCGCAGCAATATATTGCGCGGAACCTGCATCTGCAGACAGGCCAGAACTGGCTGATGTGCATATGGCAGCGGCATGCGTTGCACCGCAGACTGAATGCATTGGCGCCTGTGGCATCCACCGTATCGACGGTTTGGCCTCCCTGCAGCCTGACAATCCATGTGTATGCGCGTAAGCCTCTTGCGCATGTAGTGGGCGTACGTAATGATTTGGTGACCGATGCGAACGGTGTGGTTTTCGCCGTTCCCACCGCTTATCGACCGCGTGCGCAGTTGGTACTGGCCGCTCCTGTGCCGTTGTATCCCGGACGGCAGTTGTGTGAGGATACGCTGCTTCAACTTGGAGACATTACAAATCCATTGCGCGTCATCCAGCGGCTTTGGGCTGATCCGCCTGAGGAGTTGGACTGGCTGCATCGCTTGCTGTCGCATCACTTGGAAGCGGAGGACAAAGCGCGCTTGACGGACGCGACGGAGCCTGTTAACGAGCGTGAACGGGCGTTGTTGCGAGGCTTGAACGAGATGATCCGCTCGCAGGACTTGAAATATCGCTGGAAGGGGAAGCGCGGCGGAAGCTCGGACCAGGAGCGAATGGCCAGCAACCGGCGTGTGCTGACTGCCGCGACTGGCGCAGATGTGGGACCACCCCTGCTGAGTGGATACAGTGTCCGGGTGGCGCTGTCGATTTTGGAGCGGGATGCTCGGCAATATGGACTGACGGTGCGGCAGGTGCTGATTGATAGAGATCAGCAGTTGTGTTTGAATATACCTAACAAGCCGCCTGTGCGCATGGGACCTCCTTATTACCGCATGCGCAAGCTGTACGCGACATCCGTATTGCTGAATACGCCGAACCTCGTGTCCCGCCAGCGTTATATCGATGTGAGCAACGACCGTTCGACCAGTCGGCTGAAAGCGGTGCTGGGGCCGATGTTACCCGATGGACATCCCGTAGGTGGCGGTAATGAACCTCTTCGTTTCAACGATCAAGGGAAACTCGTATATCCTTCCGGTGACCACGTTTTCAGTGATCCTGGGAGCCTTACTGGCGCTGTCTCTCAAGACGCAGCAATCGATCCGTCAGGCGTCACTGCCGTCAAACCGGTTCCCCGGTCTGGCAAGCGCGTTCCTGGATCAGCAGGACCGGATCAAGCTGCTGAACGAGGAGGTCAGTAAGCTGCGCGCCCAAATCACCGATTACGAGAACGAGATGGCTTCCGCAGGATCCAAGACCGAGCTGCTGAACAAGTCGCTTCAGGAGATCAAGCTGCAAGCCGGGCTGACCGAAGTGGTCGGTCCGGGCATCATATTGACCCTGCAGGACAGCAAGAAAAAGCCGTCAGATGCGCTACCGCTGGAGAACTATATCATCCACGATACCGATCTGCAGCGGGTGGTCAACGAATTGCGGGCAGCTGGCGCTGAAGCGATTGCCATCAATGGTCAGCGGGTGGTCGGCAGCACCGCCATTCGCTGTGTAGGGCCCACCATACAGGTCAACGGCGTCGCGATAGCCGGCCCGTTCCAGATAGCCTGTATCGGTCCCCCGGAAGGATTGCGAAGCTCTTTGGAGATGCCAGGCGGCGTGCTGGCGGATATTACCGCATTCGATCCAGCGATGGCGCGCATTGACGTGCCGAAAGAGGTGCGCGCGCCGGCGTACAGCGGCAGTCTGACCTTGCGATACGCGAAGCCTGTCCAACCCGCACCTTCACCCAAACCGGAGGAGTCTCGATGAACTGGCTTCCTCTAGTCGGGCTGGTGGTTGGATTCGGCATTCTGTACCTGCTTCCAGTCAGCGTGCCCACCAGCCTGGCGTCTTATGTTAGTCTGGCGGCGCTCTCGGCTATGGATACGATCCTGGGTGGTGTCCGCTCCGGAATCGAGGGCAAGTTTCATACCGATGTGTTCGTCTCGGGTTTCGTGACCAACACCCTGTTGGCGGCATTGCTGGCCTGGTTGGGTGATCAGATCGGCGTGGACCTCTTTCTGGCTGCGGTGGTGGCCTTGGGAGGCCGAATGTTCCTCAACCTGTCGTTGATCCGGCGGTACTATCTGACGCAACGCAGCATGGCGCGGCAGAAGGAGATGGTCTCATGAAGCCTGTCCAACTTACAGCGCTCGATATCGGCACAACCAAAGTGGTGGCGGTGTTGGCCTCCTTACGGGATGGACGTTTGGAAGTCGATGGTGTCGGCCTGACGGCCTCATCAGGAATGCGTAACGGTACAGTCGTGGACATAGCTGAAACCACGCAGGCTGTGCGGGATGCTGTAGAACAGGCCGAACATGCAGCCGCGCGTCGCTCAGGACCTGTAATCATCGGGGTGACCGGACGGCATATCCGCTCGGAGAACCGTACCGCGACGATTTCGTTCAGCGGGCTTCACCGAGTCACGGTGGACGATGTCGACGCGGTGTGTGATCGCGCCAAGGGAGAGCCGGATCCCGGCAACCTGATTGTTCACAGCCTGCCGCGCACTTTCACACTGGATGGACAGGACGGGGTCAAGAATCCTACCGGTATGCATGCATCCGAGATGAGTGTGGAGCTGCATGTGGTTCAGGGCGCTGCTGCCGTGTTCGAAAACGTGCGTCAGGCAGTCCATCAGGCCGGTCTGACGGAGATGTGCCTGGTGGTGGAACCCGTGGCGACCGGCTTGGCGGTACTTACCGAGGCGGAACGAGACGCCGGTATCTGTTTGGCCGATATCGGCGGCGGGACTACGGATGTGGCGATTTATCGAAATGGTGAAGTATGTCATACCGCTGCCATTCCTATAGCCGGTAGTCATGTAACCTCGGATATCAGTGTTGGCCTTCGCACGGCCAATGACGAGTCCGAACGGATCAAACTGCAGCACGCCACGCTTCAACGGGAGATGATCCGTGAGTCCAGCGTGCTTACCGCGCGGTCACTCAGCGGAGGCGAAGCCCAACATGCCAAGGCGATGTTCCTGTATGAGATCGTGGAAGCGCGTATGACGGATCTGTTGGAGCTCATCGTACGTGAAATCGAGTCGGCCGGACTGAGCCAGCGCCTGCCGGGCGGATTGGTGTTATCGGGCGGTGGCAGTCAACTCAGGGGCTTGCCGGATATGGCTCGACGAATTACAGGAATGCCAACCCGTATAGGGGCTCCGATCAGCCCGTGGGCGCGTAACGGCCGGCTTGACACACCCGTTCACGCAACCGCTGCCGGCCTGCTTATTTATGGCATGGAATATACCAAAGAACTGGAAATGCTGGCGCCGAATTGGTGGAGCCGGATCTGGAAGCAAATACGCCGAATCATACCAATACGGCCTCGTTGAGCCGCCGATGTACAAAAAAGTGTAATATACAGTATGTGCGTTAATGCGTCAATCAAGTTTCAGCATATAAACCAGGCAGGGCCGGAGGGATAGAGACCAAAATGGACAAGAAGGCCAAGATCACCGTGGTCGGAGTGGGCGGAGGCGGTACCAATGCGGTAAACCGCATGATCGAAGCCGGCCTCAGCGGAGTGGATTTTTGCGTGATGAACACCGAGTCGCAGGCGCTGGAGAAGGCGCTGGCGGAGCGGAAGCTGCAACTTGGAGAGTCCTTGACACACGGTCTGGGAGCCGGTGGAAATCCCATAGTGGGTCAGAATGCCGCTGAAGAGAGCAAAAATGACATCACCAAGGCCTTGGAAGGCTCGAACCTGGTTTTTATCAGCGCCGGCATGGGCGGGGGGACTGGCACGGGCGCGGCTCCGGTGATCGCCCGCATTGCCCGCGAGCTGAAGGCGTTGACAATCGCTGTGGTTACCAAACCGTTCAAGTTCGAAGGGCCGCGGCGGTTGCAGATCGCTCTCGACGGGGTCGAGCAGCTGCGCCAGAACGTGGATGCGTTAATTGTGGTTCCCAACGAACGTCTGCTGACAGTGGCCGAAAAACGAACGACATTACTGGATGCGTTCCGGATGGCCGATGACATTTTGGCGCAGGGTGTGCGGGGCATCTCGGATATTATCACGGTGACCGGATTGGTCGACGTGGATCTGCATGATGTCGAGACCGTCATGTCGGGAGCTGGCCCGGCGCTGATGGGTATCGGTGTTGGCCGAGGTGAGCACAAGGCGCGTGAAGCCGCCGAAGCGGCTACACGCAGCCCGCTGATGGAGACCCCCATTGAAGGAGCGCGACGCGTATTGCTCAATGTGACCAGTGGTCCGGACTTTTCACTTCAGGAGCTGGCCGAGGCGACCAGTATCATCGAGCAGTTCTGTGATCCGAAGGATAATCTGACGATTTACGGACACGTGTTTGACGAGACCTTGGAAGACGAAGTGCGCATCACAGTATTGGCTGCCGGCCAGCCGGGACTTCTTTCCGGTGACGCCGCGGTGCCCTCTCTGCCGAACCTGGAACGCCGGAGTGAGCCAGTAACCTCACAACCAGTGGCAACGGCTGCGCCGACCACTCAACCCGTAACGCCCAAGCCGGCAGCCACATCACGGCCGGCCGATGCGTCTGTTGGTAATGACTACGACATCCCGGCTTTCCTGCGCCGGTCGCGTCAGAACGGCGGTCAGTCCAACGACTGAACCGCACGGAAAAGCCAGTTGCGGTACCATATATCAGGGCGACGCTCCTTGAGCGTCGCCCGACTGTTTGTTAGATAGAGGCAACCTGCGTGAGCAGCCGAAGACGAACTTACGCCCTGGTGGATTCCCAGGCGCTTGTACACAACCTCCGATGGATAGAAAATCAGTTGCGGCCGCCATCGCGGCTCATGGCAGTCGTAAAAGCCAATGCCTATGGCCATGGTGCAGCGCTTATTTCGCCTGTACTTCAATCCGCAGGCGTGGAACACTTCGGTGTGGCAACCGTACAGGAGGCGGCAGAACTGCGCCAAGCCGGGGTGACAGCGCGTATCTATGTGCTCAGCCCTACGCTGGCTGAGGAGGCGCCCGACGTGGTGGCGGTTAACGCCACTCCATTTGTGGAGGACGGCCCGGCGCTACAGGCGCTGGCGGATGCGGCAGCCGCTGCAGGCCGGCCCCTGGCGATACACTTGAAGATCGATGTGGGTATGAGTCGGTTCGGCGTGTCACCGGACGTAGCCGTTGACGTCGCCGGGCGCATCGAGGCCATGAAGCCATTGGTTTTGGAAGGAGTCGCCACGCATTTCCCGGCCGCCGATGGCATTCCGGCGCTGACTCACGAGCAATGGCGGCAGTTTTCCCAAACCTGCGCGCGGATCGAAGCCAGATTGGGACGACGAGTGATCCGGCATGCGGCCGCCAGTGCGGCCACGCTGCACTATCCAGACACGCACGCCGATATGGTGCGATGCGGGCTGATCCTGTACGGTATCACACCCAATGGAACACCTCAGATGGACACGCTGCATCCAGTGCTGTCATTGCACACGCGTGTCACCGCTATCAGGATGGCGCCTCCGGGGACGCTGGTCGGGTATTCCGGCACATGGGTGACCGAACGTCCCACGTTGATCGCCACATTGGGCGCGGGATATGGCGATGGGTTCGCCCGCAGGTTGAGCAACAGCGCTTATGTGTTGCTTCGAAATCAACGCGTGCGGGTGGTGGGACGTGTTTGTATGGACCAGATGATGGTGGACGCCACCGACACAGGCGCTGCTGTGGGAGATGATGTGGTGATCATTGGCACGCAAGGGGGTAACACGATCGCTGCCAAGGAGATCGCCCAGTGGATGAACACAACTCCACATGAGGTGACCACGAATATCTCGGCGCGCGTGACCCGCGAACTCGTCTAGTGGCGCTGAGAGGTGCATCCCGCTCATCGCTTCGGCAGCGGTGAGCGGGATGGTGTCAGTCCGGATCGATCCAGCGACCGTCCGCCTTGATCAGGTTGATCAACTCTTGCACGCCTTGTTCTTCGGGGATATTGTTCTTGACCAAGCTTCGGTTTCGGTACAGTGCGATTCGGCCATCACCTTTGCCAACATACCCATAATCGGCATCGGCCATCTCTCCGGGCCCATTGACGATACAGCCCATGACAGCGATATCCATGCCCTGCAGATGCTGTGTTGCCGCTTTGACCTTCTCCAAGACGCCCTCGATGTCGAACCGGGTACGTCCGCAACTGGGACAGGAGATATATTCCACACGGGTCTTGCGCAAGCCACACGCTTGCAGGATGTCCAGACAGACCGGGATCTCGTTTACCGGATCTTCTGTCAGTGAGACGCGGATCGTGTCTCCGATCCCCTCCATCAGCAATGTGGCGATTCCGGCCACGCTCTTGATCCGTCCATAGTCGCCGTTTCCGGCTTCGGTGACGCCCAGATGGATCGGGTAACGCAGACCCTCATCATCCATCACCTGCGCCGCCAGTCGATTTGCGGCCAGCATGGTCGGCACTCGACTGGCTTTCAGAGACACAACGATCTGGTCAAAGCCATGTTTTTCGCAGATGCGGATATACTCCATGGCGGACTCGACCATGCCCTTGGGCGTATCTCCATACAGCGTGAAGATACGTTGGGACAGACTGCCGTGGTTGATGCCCAAACGCAATGCACACCCGTTGGACCGCAAGGCATACAGCAACGGAACCAGCTGCTCCTCGATCTCCTGCAGGCTGCGGTCCTGCTCGAATGTCGTGACCACATCCGGCCGCTCCAGATTCGCGTGATACACATACAGGCCGGGGTTGATGCGAACCTTGTGTACCAGAGGCGCGCAGGCCGAGGCGATGTCGCGACCGGCGTGATGGACATCAGCGCAGAGTGCTGTCTTGACACCCATCTGGTCCAATCGATTGCGGATCTTCTCCAGCGCGGCGACATCCGTCAGTGTGGGAACCGCCAGTCGTACCAATTCACAACCGGCATCCACCAGACGGCAGATTGCATCGACACTGCGGTCGATATCGGTGGTGGGGGTGTTGATCATGGACTGGATCGAAACAGGGGCGCCGCCGCCGATCGTCAGAGGTCCCACGCGCACAGGCCGTGTGCCGCGGCGCGGAAAATAGGTTTGCCACATACTCGCTTTCTCCTGCGGATTCGTCGGCGCTGTACGCGTTGTGCGTGAGTGACCGCGCCCGTCTGTACACTAGTACAGTACCATCCCGAAGCCCACCGGTGTATGGGTGAGGTAAGCCGGACAGTTTGGGATTTGTCGTTAGATGAGTCTCGATGAGATGAGCCGTGCACTGGCTGTACGCCCTTGTTTTTTTATACAGTGGCTCCGTGCGAACTGTACGCCTCATTTGAGACGCCAGCCATGGAACACATCATCGGCGCCAAAGGTTGTAGTAACTCACCCGTATACCTGTCTGCGAGTCGGGAGCCGAATACAATCGTGCCTCTCAGCTGGGTTTAGGAAGCTCCACCTGTTTTGATACGGCGGCTGACCCACACCAGCAGCGGCGCGGTATCCCCGGTGTGCTCAGGAGTGAGGTCAAACCGATACTTGTTAACGGCAGTTGTAAGAGCTACGTCAGTCCTATAAACTTTTTTGCATAGGCAGTTTCGTAACAAAAGAAAAAACGGCCGAACCTTTGGTTCGGCCGTTTCAGCGGGTACCAGAAACTGACTAGAAGCGCATGCCGCCCTTCAGTCCCCAGCCGCGGAATACATCATCGGCGCCGAAGTTCCAGTAGAACTCGCCGAAGTACTTCCCGGCGAACCGGGCGCCGATCGCCACGTTTCCACCGACCTTCGTCTTACTGTCTGAGTTACCGCTGACTTTGGCATACTGATAGGCCAGCACTGCTGCGGGCGCCACATACACCGTCTGCTCGGGTGTGAGGAAGAACCGGTAGCCAACCTGGCCGGTAGTCAACGATACGTCAGCCTTGGTGGTGCCGCCGATAATGGGGATGTCCTTGACTTGGTAGGCAGTGTAGCCGACTCCCGCGAACAGTTCACCCTTCTCCATCGTCTTGAACGTGTAATCGCCGCTGATGGAGTAACCGTACTTCTTGCTGCCGCCCAAGTCGGCGGTGGCCTTGAAGGTGCCGATACCGACCTGCCACTTGCCGGCGGTCTCATCCATGCCGTACTGAGCGAAGGACGCGGTCGTTGCGGTGACCATGACTGCAGCCAATGCAGCGATTGCCAGAAGGCGCTTCATTGTAAACCCTCCGTGACGTTATAGGATGTAATCCCGTTTTCGGTGCGTCACTCCGGTTTCTGTCCTCGTTTCGCGCCGGAATGAACGCCCATTGCACACATTCTACCTGAGAAACGGTTCGTCATGCTAACGCGATTGGTTATGGTCATCACCTTTTCAATAAGATGTTGGGCGTCGGTGTCTGTTTGGTCCTACGAAGGACGCAGGTATATACTGAAACCGAACGGTACACCGTGTGAACGACCTTCCGGGAGGATATGTGATATGAAACGGGGAGTCTGTCTGCTGTCGTGGTTCGTTGTACCGATGACGTTAATCGGCGTGCCATCGACCGCGCAACTGGTCGATCCGGAACCGGCCCCGGTTCCCGCTTCACCGGGTGTCGATGCTCCCGCACCGGCTCCCGTGGCTCCCGAACTTCCGGTGCCGGTCGCTGTCGGCACGACCACCGGCGATACGAAAGCTGCAGCGGTTCCGACTGATGCGCAGACGCAGCCTGTAGCGACGGTACAGCGTGAGCGCCCGTTTCTGGCGATCGCCGGAGTGAAACCGGTGGCCGGTCCTGTCGATCTGGTGACATTGGCCTTGTGGCGCCGAATGGCCGACAGCCAACGTTTCGTTATGCCTGACCGGGGCGATGCTGAACGGCGGCTGGCCGGAATGGCGCTGTCTCCAGACTCGTTGGAACAGCTGACCACCGCACAGGCCGTCGCCCGCGCCTTTGGCGCGGACTATGTGGTGTATGGCGCCGTGTTCGAGATGGAACGGCAAATCCGTGCCTATCTCGAGGCGGACGGCAAGTCGCAGCGTTATGAAACCCGTGCTCAACTGGATGTGGAGTTGAAGCTGTTGAGCGTGGCTGATGGCAGTGTGGTGGTTACACGCCGGATACGCAAAGAGACATTCCGGCCCGGTCGCTTCCAGGACGCCACACCGTTGTACCAGACATTGGCCGAGCAGGTCGCGGTGGACTTTGTGGATGCGGTTCTGACGGCGATGCCGATCCGGGCGATCGTCGCGCAGGTGAAACCCGGCAAGAACGGGATTATCATCATCGATGCCGGCTCCAGCCGCGGGATCGTGCCTCAGTATGACCTCAACGTCTTTCGGTACGAGAACGTGACGATGCCCGATGGCAAAGTGATCCAGCGTCAGGTGGATGTGTGCCTGGCGCGTCCTGTGCGCGTTCAAAGTGGGCTTACGGAGGCGCGTCCTGGCCGGTACTGGAGAGGCGCCATGTCGACGGGGTGGAAATTCGACGACAAACTGCTCGATCAGATCAGTCCGGGTATGTACGTCGAGACTGTGCTGCGGCCACGGGTTGGCCTGTTCCGCTGAACTGGGTATACGTTCATTCGCTTGCCGATCCGCCCGGCAGTCAACTGCCGGGCGGTTCCTTTTTTGGGGTGATGTGCCGTCTAGACGTCTGTCCCTCTGGTACACAGGAGCCAGACAACAACGGTCCGGTAGCCGATTATGGCCGATTACCGGCACCTTCAGTGTTTGCCGCTGATTGCTTCTGATCCGGTTCCGCCATCCACAGTCCCCATCGCCCGTTCTTCGTGACAGGAGTCAATTGATACTGCTCGATCTGCGGAACGTTGGATGATTCCGCCAGGACCAAAGCCGAATGATTTTGGCTGCGTTTCAGCAGATCCGTCAACTGCTCTTTGTTGTCAATGCCCAAAACACTTTGGCGTCCATCCAGAATATCGTCCGACAGGTAAGCGCCGGTGACGAACAATACGCTCGGACGGCCCGGATGGAGGTCGTATACAGCCATGGGTACACGATGCTTGATTGCCAGTTCGCGTCCTCGGGTTGCCAGCTGATGGAGTGGGGCGATGTCATAGGAATTCCATGCAGGAAAGCCGTAAGCGATGAACAGAATGGGCAACACAAAGCCCGCCAGAAGAATAGCGCCTGTCATACGCGGGACGGTATGGCGCCGGATGGCCACCGTCAACGACGTCAAAAGGCACCAGCCGGACAACATCAAAGCAAACGGCGCCATGGCGATGACAGGCTCGTATAGATTTGCAGAGAGCGGTTTGCCCATGAACTGGCTGGGGGGGGGCGATGCCCACATCAGACCCAGCGCACCCGCGGTGGTGAACACCAACGCTGCGGCTATCCCGGAAAAACCCAGCAGGCCGGTTTCAAAAGCTGACACCGTGTTGCGCCGATTCCAGTCATTTACCAGCCGGTAGGCTGTGCATACGGCCAGAGCCGGAACCGCAGGCATGATGTATCCGGGCAGTTTTGAACGGCTAATGCTGAAAAACACGAATACTACAAGCGCCCAGATGGCAAGCAGTGAGATGCTCGCAGCTGCGGGGTCATTTGTTTGCCGACCAGCGCTTAACCGACGCCACCAGGCCGCCGGGGTCAGCGCACTCCAGGGGAACAGTCCGAACCACAAGATAGGTATGTATGTCCAGAAGGGGGCGACATGACCGAACTCGGCGCCTTTGAAGCGGGCCAGATGTTGGCGAATGATATATTCGTCAAACCATGCCGAGCCGTGTTGCTGGTATATGGCCAGATGCCACGGCAGAGCGATCACCAAAAAGACAAAAATGGCGCTTAACCATGGCATACCAGCCAGACGCTTCCAATCGCGGCGCCAACCGGTCCAGACCAACACCGCAATGCACGGCAACAGAACACCAATCAAGCCCTTCGTCAGCAAGGCCAGAGCGCAGCAGGCTGCGAACACAAGGAACCATCGGCGGTTGCTCACGAGTCCGGCCGCAGCGGCCAGCATCGCTGCGGTCTGCAACAGCGTCAGCGGTCCGTCCATGATGCCTTGGCGGGCAATAGCCACTCCCATGGGACTCAGCAGCAGCAGTAACGCGGCGACCCATCCGACGCGGGTAATGCCGTGCCGTGAAGCCCACCACCACAGCAAGCCTGCGGTGAGCGCTATGCTCAATGCTGCCGGTAACCGAGCGGCGGTCGGCGTGAACCCGAGTAGCTGCATACTCATCGCCTGCAGCCAATACAACAGTGGTGGTTTATCGAAAAACACTGCGTCGCCGATGCGCGGAGTCAGCCAGTCTCCTGTTTCCACCATGGTGCGCGCGACGGATGCATAGAACCCTTCATCGAGGTCGAAGAGTCCAATGACGTTCAACCCGGCCAGCGCGCCGACCAGTACGGCTCCAAGAAACAGGATCGGCGGAACCAAACGCAACCGTCGTCGCGTACGTTCTGCGGCAGTTGTGGGAATGGGCATGGCGGCGCCTCCGGCAGGATCACTGTACTCAGTCTACATCACGCCCGCCGCTGCGTTCATCCCTATCAGATCGAGAGGCTTTCGACCGATGGGCGCAGGTTGTGCGAGCAGGTGGTATGGTATACTGGTTTCAGTAGCCGTTCCTTTAAATCCGTCCTGTGAGGCGGGCAAGGATCGCGGTCATGTATCAACGCAGTACCTCCGCTATCCAATCCCGCTCGTGCAGGCCTATGGCGTCAGCCGGGAGGCCGACTATGCGTGACATTCTGGTTATGACGGGCGACGATGTCCGTCGCGCCCTCGTTCGTATCGCCCATGAGATTCTGGAAAAGAATCAGGGCGCTGAGGACCTCATTCTGGTAGGCATTCTCCGTAAAGGCGCACCGCTGGCCGTCCGTCTGGGTCAACTGATTACTCAGATAGAAGGTGTTGAGGTTCCGGTTGGTCAGATCGATATATCGCTGTATCGGGATGATTACCGCACCCGCCCGCTGGCCGGTGTCGGCGCGACCAGTCTACCTGTGGACGTGACCGACAAACGCGTCGTGCTGGTGGACGAGGTGATCTTCACCGGACGTACCATACGCGCCGCGATCAGCGCTGTGGTGGATTTGGGGCGCCCCAAAAATATTCAGTTGGCTGTACTTGTCGACCGTGGGCATCGCGAACTGCCTATTCGTCCGGATTACATCGGCAAGAACCTGCCAACATCGAGGCAAGAGTTCGTCGAGGTGCATGTCTCTGAGATCCACGGAGAGGACTCCGTACGCATTGTCAAGCAGGAGGATGACACCGGTGTTGACTGATCTGCTGGGTTTGCAAGGGGTTGATGCCGCGGATATCGGCATGCTTCTCGATACGGCGGAGTCTTTCCGAGAGGTGCTGTCACGCAGCGTACGCAAGGTGCCGACATTACGCGGACGCAGTGTGGTCACTCTGTTTTATGAGGCCAGCACCCGGACGCGGGTTTCGTTCGAGGCGGCAGCCAAGATCATGAGCGCGGACACCGCAGGGATCGCAGCGAGCGGCTCATCTGTGCAGAAAGGTGAGTCGTTGCTGGATACAGTGGCTACGCTGAGGGCGATGCAGATCGACGCGGTGGTGATCCGGCACTCGGCGTCCGGTTCGGCTGCGATGGTCGCCGACCATCTGGATGTGCCCGTCATTAATGCAGGCGACGGAATGCATGAGCATCCGACACAGGCTCTTCTCGATATGTTGACCATGCGTCAGCACTTCGGTCGGCTGGACGGCTTGACCGTGGCCATCATCGGCGACATCGCGCATTCCCGTGTGGCGCGCAGCAATGTGTGGGGACTGACTACGATGGGGGCGTCTGTGCGTCTCGCCGGTCCGGCCACGTTGATGCCGCGGGATGCGGCGCAGCTTCCGGTTGAAATCTGTAATAACCTCGATGAGGCGCTCGATGGCGCCGATGTGGTAATGGTGTTGCGGTTGCAGCAGGAGCGAATGGCGCGCGGTTTGTTGCCCTCACTCAGCGAATATGCCAGGCATTGGGGTATCAACGACCGCAAGCTCTCTCGGGCAGCCTCAAACTGTATCGTGATGCATCCAGGTCCGATCAATCGGGGGGTGGAGATCTCAGCTGATGTGGCTGACGGGCAACGCTCAGTGATACTGGAGCAGGTGACGAACGGCGTGGCGGTGCGCATGTCGGTGTTGTACCACCTGTTGGGAGGAAACGCGTGATGAGCAGTATCGTGTTGAAACAGGGGCTGGTTGTCGATCCGGTGTCAGGGCTTTGCGCCGTGAACGACGTGTTGATCACCGATGGCGTAATAGCATCCATTGGAAGTGGGCTGACTGCTGATGAAGTGATTGACTGTGCAGGATATGCGGTTACGCCGGGATTGATCGATCTGCATGTGCATCTGCGGGAACCCGGGCAGGAGTATAAAGAGGACGTGATCACGGGTACTGCGGCCGCAGCAGCAGGCGGATACACAACCGTTTGTTGCATGCCGAACACCCGCCCCCCCTTGGACGAACCGTTGCTGGTGTCCGGATTGATGGCCCGCGCAGACAAGTTCGGCTCGGCGCGGGTTCTAGTGGCCGCATCGGCCACACGCGGCAATGGCGGTGACACGCTGACAGAGATGCACGCGCTGCGTGACGCAGGTGCTGTTGCTGTGACCGATGATGCGGAGCCTCTGCAGAATGCCGAGATCCTCCGCCGGGTGCTGGAGTATGCATCGAGTGCCGGTCTGCCGGTGATGCTGCATTGTGAAGATAAAGCTCTTAGCGCAGGCGGCAGCATGAACGAAGGCTACACGGCCTCTGTGGCGGGCCTGAAAGGCATTCCTGCGGTCTCGGAGTCACTGCATGTCGCACGCGCCTGCCTGTTAGCCGAGTACACAGGGGCGCATGTTCATATCCAGCATGTCTCGGTGGGAGAGTCAGTACGGATAATTCGCGACGCCAAGGCGCGTGGCGTGCGCGTCACCGCGGAGACCTGTCCGCACTACATGACGCTGACCGATGCGGCGTGCGCAGGGTATGACACCCATACCAAGATGAACCCGCCATTGCGTAGCGCAGAGGATGTGCAGGCCGTGGTCGATGGCGTACTGGACGGTACGATCGACGCGATCGCGACCGACCATGCACCCCATGCGCGGCATGAAAAACAGGTGGAGTTCGCCGATGCCCCGTTCGGGGTAGTCGGACTCGAGACGGCGTTCGCCGTCAGCTATACGCATCTGGTCCGGAACGGGCAGATGAGTCTGAGCGACTTGGTGGAGCGCATGAGCGCTGCACCGGCGCGCCTTTTGAACATACAAGGCGGCAGTCTGCAGGCGGGGAAGCCGGCGGACATCGCCATATTCGACCTGGACGCTGAATGGACGGTGGATCCCGCGTGTTTTCGTTCAAAGGGACGGAACACACCCTTCGCGGGGATGCGAGTGACAGGACGGCCGATGATGACGTTTCTGGGGGGCCGCAGGGTGTACCGGTATGGGGCTGACAGTGGCTGAGCCGGGCGGGTGACGATCCGCTAGAAAGGAAAGAGCCAGATGAAGGCAATACTGGTACTCGAAGATGGTACGGTCTTCGAGGGCAGATCGGTCGGGGCGGCCGGAACGACAGTCGGTGAGGTGGTCTTCAACACCGGTATGACGGGCTATCAGGAGATCCTCACCGATCCGTCATATGCCGGACAGATGGTGACCCTGACCTATCCCATCATAGGCAACTATGGAATAAATCCGGATGACTTCGAGTCGCGGCAACTGCAGCCGCGCGCGCTGATCATCCGCGATATGTGCGATACTCCCAGCAACTGGCGATGCCGCTGGAGGTTGGCCGAATATTTGCGAGTTCAGGGGCTGCCCGCACTGGATCAGATCGATACGCGCGCACTCACCCGCATTCTGCGCAGTCACGGGGTGATGATGGGTGTCATGACCACCGAGCTGACCGTGGATGAAGCGCTGAAGCATCTGAAGGCTGAAGCCCGATATGAACAACTCAACTACGTGCGGCAGGTGACCACTACGGAGCCGTATGTATGGGACTCGGAGGGGCAGAAGCCGATGAATGCCCCGGTCTTGCCGGACACACGGTACCGTCTTACACTGTTGGACTGTGGAGTCAAGTACAACATTCTGCGACGGTTTGCCGATCAGGGGGCGCGGGTGACGGTGATGCCCTGTATCGCAACCGCAGAAGATGTGTTGAACACGCAGCCGGATGGCGTGGTGCTGTCACCCGGACCCGGTGATCCGGCATTGTTGGAAGATGTGGTGCGCACGGTGCGCCAGTTGGCCGACAAGCGGCCGATGTTTGGCATCTGCCTGGGCAACCAAATGGTGGGGGCGGCTTTCGGTGCTCGCACCTACAAGCTCAAATTCGGGCATCGCGGGTGTAACCATCCGGTGAAAGATCTGGTGTCAGGCAAGGTTACGATTACCTCCCAGAACCATGGTTTCGCGGTCGATCCGTCGACGTTGCAGTCCGGAATGGAGGTCTGGCAGTTGAACCTCAACGACGGAACCGTGGAGGGACTGCGGCACACGAGTTTGCCTATCTTCACTATTCAGTACCATCCCGAGGCTGCACCGGGACCGCGAGATAGCGATCCCTATTTCGCTCAGTTTCTGCGTATGCTCGATGAAACAGGGGGCGTACAGAGCGCCCGGGAAGCGACGGTGAGGAATGCCTAAACTGCCGGATATCCATAAAGTCATGGTGATCGGATCGGGACCGATCGTAATCGGGCAGGCGGCGGAGTTCGACTATGCGGGCACCCAGGCCTGTACCGCGTTGCGAGAAGAGGGCATCTCGGTGGTTCTGATGAACTCCAATCCCGCCACCATCATGACCGATCCCGAAGTGGCGGACAGGGTGTACATCGAGCCGCTTAACGTGGCATTTGCCGAGAAAGTGATCGCCCGCGAACGGCCGGATGGCCTGCTGCCCACGTTGGGTGGCCAGACTGGTCTCAACCTGGCGACGCAACTGGCAACAGCGGGGATCCTAGACCGGTACGGCGTGAAAATGCTGGGAACATCCCTGGACGCGATCCAAAAGGCGGAAGATCGTGAACTGTTTCGCCAGACGATGCGTGATATCGGCGAACCGGTTCCCGAGTCGTGGATTGTGGAGAGTGAAGCGCAGCTGCGTGATGTGTCGCGATTGTGCCCCTATCCGGCCATCGTGCGCCCGGCATACACATTGGGCGGCACAGGAGGAGGCGTAGCCTATAGCCCGGATGAGTTGATGGAGATCGGCAAACTGGGACTCAGCCTTTCCATGCGCAGCCAGGTGATGATCGAACGCTGCCTGTTGGGCTGGAAAGAGGTCGAATATGAGGTAATGCGCGACGGAGCAAATACCTGTATCACCGTGTGTAACATGGAGAACTTCGACCCGATGGGGGTGCACACGGGTGACAGTATCGTGGTGGCTCCCAGTCAGACGCTGACCGACCGAGAGTACCACATGTTACGCACTGCTTCTCTGAAGATCATCTGCGCATTGGGGATCGAAGGCGGGTGTAACGTTCAGTTGGCGCTGTCACCGCATAGCTTCGAGTATTACGTCATCGAAGTGAATCCCCGCGTATCGCGTTCATCGGCGCTGGCGTCCAAGGCTACCGGATATCCCATTGCCCGAGTGGCGGCCAAAATCGCCATAGGATTACGGTTGGACGAAATCGATAACCAGGTGACGGGCAAGACCAAGGCCTGTTTTGAACCCGCGCTGGACTATGTGGTGACAAAGTTCCCGCGATGGCCATTTGACAAGTTTGTGACTGCTGACCGCCGGATCGGCACCCAGATGAAAGCCACCGGTGAGGTGATGTCCATCGAGCGGACGTTCGAGGCGTCGTTGATGAAAGCGATCCGCAGTCTGGAGATCGGCACATACGGACTGACGCGTCGCGGAACGGCCAGCCTCAGCGACATGCAGTTGGAAGAGGGGTTGGCGGTAGCTACTGACGAACGGTTGTTCATCATCGCCGAGGCGTTTCGCCGCGGCATGATGGTGGAAGAGGTCGCGGACATCTCGTCGATTGACCCATGGTTTCTGGAGAAGATCCGGCTGCTGGTGGAGACGGAAACACGGTTACGCGTACATGCCAAACAACTGGCCGATGTGATCGATCAGCCGGAGCCGGACAGCCCGGGTGCAAGATTCTTGTTTCAAGCGAAGCGGCAAGGTTTTCCGGACAGGATCATCGCCGAAATAGCGGGCAGGACGCCCGAACAGGTGCGCGCCGCGCGGACTCAGCTGGGTTGTGTACCGTGTTTTAAAATGGTCGACACATGCGCTGCGGAGTTCGAAGCGCAGACGCCGTATTACTACACCGCCTATGAGACCGGAGGTTCCGGTTGAGGGCTGAGTGACGGTGCTGTGGCCGGTCGCGCCCGGCCGCGCGCCCATTCCCGCAGCTCGGCGATGTCCTCGCGCATGGTGACGGAGAGGGGAACCGTGCTGCCGAGTTCATGCAGGATGTCGTCTGTGGTGGGATTGCGCCGGCGTCCGGATCGGCCGCCTCGATGGAGCGCATTGATCACCGCTTCGTTCAATGCCTGTTCGATTTCGGCGCCACTGAAACCATCGGATGCTTTGGACAAAGCGCCCAGATCGTACTTGGACGGATCGAGCTTGCGTTTCTTTAGATGGATCCGGAATATCGCCTCGCGCTCCTTTGGGTTTGGCAAATCGATGAAAAAAATCTCGTCAAACCGTCCCTTGCGCAGCATTTCCGGCGGCAACTGGCTGACGTCATTGGCAGTGCCCACGACATAGACCGGCTTGCGTTTATCTTGCAGCCAGGTGATGAACCGGGCGAAGACACGCGCAGTCGTGCCGCCGTCCGACACACCGGACGATTGAGAGCCGGAGAACCCTTTTTCGATCTCATCGATCCACAGAATACAGGGCGCCACAGCCTCTGCGGTCTGGATGGCCAGACGCATGTTCTTTTCGGAGCCTCCGACCAGCCCGGTAAAAACACGTCCCACATCCAGCCGAAGCACGGGGAGATTCCAGAGCGTACCCACCGACCTGGCGGCCAAGCTCTTGCCGCACCCTTGCACGCCAATCAACAGCACTCCGCGCGGTGTAATGCCCAGGTGCTGCAACGACTCGTCCGTGAACAGTCGGGCACGCTTGCGCAACCAATCCGCCAGCATGTCCAAACCTCCCACCTGGTCAAACCCCTCGACATGTGACACATACTCCAATACACCGGATTTTTTCACGACCTGTTCTTTTTCGGTGCGGATGACCGTGGGGTCCAATCTGCCGCAGGAGACGATAGATCGGGCGAAGACATTTTCCGCCTCGAATAGAGACAAACCGCTGGCTGCGGCAGCGATGGCTTCGATCTCGCTGTCGCTTGCCGGTGGGGTATATCCGGCGCGATCGGCCAATGACGCCACTGTGGTGTTGATCAGCGCCTTTAATTCGGCGATATCCGGCGGGGTGACCTCAATCAAAGCGAATGCGCGTTCTAGATGCCCCGGGAGCTGTATCGCATCTGCGGTCACGATCAGGGTGCGTGCGGTTCTTCTGTATGCGCTGATCAGATCCAGAATCAGCCGGCGAACCACAGGGTCATCCACCTGGCCAGCGAGATCCTTGCAAATCATCACGCTCTTTTCAGGGATCCGACGGGCATCGAGCAGTGCATCCACCGGCTTTACCTGCACGGACTTGGCGCCCGGAAGAACCGGCGTGATGCCCTCACTGATGCTCCACACATACACCGTACGGCCGGCGTGTCGGGCCGCCTCCCGGGCAACCCATTCCGCGCGCTCTTCTTCGGGGCTGAGCAGCACCAGGCCGGGGTAACCGGCTCGCAGCATGTCTGTGCAGATATCGACAGGGCTTTCGGCCATCAGGCACCTCATTCGTTACAACTGTAGTCACTCTAGTTAATGGACTAAATGGCTCAGCTTGGCCTCCGCCCAGACCCGGTTATAGACGTCAGCGGTAAGTGAAGCGATCCGGTCCCAGTTATAGACACTTTGAACTTTCTGGAAGGCGCGTTCCGCCAGACCCTGCGCCCATTCCGGTGCGTGGGCGATCCGCAGCAGCTGATTGGCCAGGCTCAGCGAATCACCGGCATACGCGGTGAGTCCAGTGACTTCATGGTCGACAATCTCTGCGAGACCTCCCGCGTCGGATACAACAACAGGCGTCTTGGAGGCCATCGCCTCGAGCGCCACGATGCCGAACGGTTCGTACATACTTGGTACCACTGCGGCGCTGGCGACCCGTTGCAGCCGGCGTTTGGTCGCTTCGGGTGTGAATCCGGTGAACGTCACATGGTCGCGCAATCCCAGCCAGCGCGCGAGATGCTCGAGATGCTCGCGTACGCCTCCGCCGGCAATAACCGCCTGTGCATTTGGGAAATCCACGCGCACATAACGCATGGCGTCGATCAACAGGTGTGCTCCCTTTTCCGGCACCATTCGGCCGATGAAGAAGAAAAGCGGCGCGTCTGCCGGAGCGAACTGAGCGCGGAACCGGGCTTGGGCTTCTGCGGGGAAATCGAATGTAAACAACGCCGTATCCACCCCATTGGGGGCGACATCGATTTTGTCTTGGGGAACGTCCAGCGCCGTTTGCACTTCTCGCCGCATGTATTCCGAGCAGCAGATGACGCGCCAGGCTTCATACGTGAGTCGCCACTCACGGGAAGCGATTTCGCGTTGCAGCGGCTCATGAATACCATTGTTGCGTCCATATTCGGTTGCATGGATGGTGGCGACGAGGGGCAGTTTGAACTCATGCTTCATCAGTACCGCTGATGGTTCCGCAAGCCAATCGTGGGCGTGCAGAATCACGGGCTCGTCCGATGTCAGCCAGTCGCGCAACACACCGCGAGCCGCCTGCGCCATTCGGGCATTCAACACATCCACCCATTCCGTTATGCTGATCCGACTAGCGGGCAAAGGGGTGCGCGTGACATATACCGGCCCATCCATCTGCGTGAATGTACCGTCCACTTCATCGGTTGTCACGACATGTACCTGGTGACCGTGTCGAGCTAGCGCATGCGACAAATCGTATAGATGCGGTGCAATGCCCCCGATTGTTCGCGGCGGATACTCCCAACTCAGCATCAGAATGCGCATAGACAGCCTCCTAGATATGCTGCAACCATGATTCGGCTCCAATGGTGGTGCAGCGGTCATGGCCCGGATAGACGGACGTTTGCGGTGGAAGCCCGGCCAGCAAGTGCAGGCTACGGTTCATATCTGTATCGTTGCCGCCGGGAAAGTCGGTACGGCCGATTGTTCCTTTGAACAGCGTGTCGCCGGTAAAGATCACGTCTTGTGATGCACAGTAGTAACAGACACCACCCGGTGTGTGTCCGGGTGTATGGAGCACGGTGAACGACAGGTCGGCCAGTTGCAGTACGTCGTGATGGTCCACAACTCGGGTGGGTTCCACACCGGTCAACCCGGGCATGGGTACCGGTTGAAGGCGCGGATTGCGCAGCATGTCGGCCTCCAGTCGGTGGATAATCACCTCTATCTCCGGGGCGGTTCTGACCTCCGAGAGCCCCATCACATGGTCGAAGTGAGCATGCGTCAGCCACACCGCCTCCAACCGGCATCGATGGGCGTTCAACAGGTCATCGACGTAACAGCCGATTTCGGCCGGTGCGTCGACCAGTACCGCACAGGCCGCATCTGGATAGAGTATCAGGTGCCCGTTTGTCCCCAAAAAGGGAGAGGGCAAAGTGCGTATGATCAGAGAAGATGCCAAAGTCAAACCTCAGGATCGGTGTGGTGGGATACATCCCGCTCCAACGCCATGATACCTGAGAGGGCACATCGACGCGTGAGCCGAGGGTTGGTATACTCGACTTGGTATTGCGCCCCTAGGGGCGTGCTTCATCATCACAGGGGTTCAGATGGCAATGGTTCAAGATAGAGATCCGTCGACCGAGATAGCGGCTCTGCAGGCCGCTCTACTGGAGCGCGACCAAGCGCTGGCCAAACTCAAGGCCGAAGTCGACGAGTTGAAGGCCAAGAACAGAGAGCTTGAGCAGAAAGCACGGGCAAATGGTGACACGGATCAACCAACCGCCATTACCGAGTTTGAGGAAACCCTGCGCCGTTTGGTTCACCGGATCGCGATGATCCTTCAGGCGGAAAAATGCGTATTCATGTTGCTGGACAGGGAGTCGGGCGAGTTGTACGCCGTATCGCCCGCTTTCGGCATGTCGGATGAACATATCAAACAGTTCCGCGTGCGCGCCACACAAGGCATCTCCGGCGAGGTGTTCCGAACGTCGCAGTCGTTGATCTTCCATGACGCAGCGAGTGATGAACGTACAATCCCCGAGCATGTCGCTCTGATGGGAATACAGAACGGCTGCACGTCGCCACTGGTGATCGAGAAACGCGATGAAGAAAACCGGGTGACCGACAGGATCACCATCGGTGTAGTTCACGTGTTCAACAAGCGGTACGGGCAGGAGTTCATCCAGGAAGATGTTCAACTGTTGGAGCGGCTCGCCAAGAACGCCGCAGCGGTGTTGGCCAGCGCGCAGATGTACCGCGAAGTGGTCGAAGAGAAAGAGGAGCTTATCTCCACCATCGACAGCCTTTCGGCCGGACTGGTGATGGTGAACCGCCGCGGTCGTGTCACACTGGTGAACACCTCGGCTCAGCACATTCTCAACGCAACCGAAGAGGCCACCGAAGGAAAGAACTACACGGACGTCATCACCATCGAACCGGTGCGCGAACTGTTCACCAAGGCCTTGGAGTCACAGGAGGAGGGCGCTGCCGAAGTCTCTGTGATGGATGAAGAGGCAGGCGTCGAACGGATATTCCAGGTGCAGGTGGCCCTGGTGACGGATGATGACAACGACGTGATCGGTGCGGTGGCTATCTTCAATGACATCACCGAAATCCGCAATATCGAGCGGATGAAGACCGCGTTCGTGTCGACAGTGTCTCATGAGTTGCGCACGCCGCTGACATCCATCAAGGGATTCGTGTCGACGCTTCTGGCCGATACCGAGGGCTACTACGACAATGACACCCGGCTGGAGTTCCTTGGCATTATCGACGCCGAGACCGACCGCCTCCGGCGGTTGATCGAGGACCTGCTGAATGTGTCTCGAATCGAAGCCGGCCGGGCATTGCAGCTGAACCCCAAACCGATCGATGTGCCCGCACTGGCCGAAAAGGTTTGCACCATTCAGCGGTCCTACACGCATAAGCACACGCTGTCAACGCACTTTTCGGAAGATTTCCCGACGATCGTGGCCGATGAGGACAAGGTGGATCAGATACTGACCAACCTGGTGAACAACGCGATCAAATACTCGCCGGATGGCGGGCAGGTGAAAGTGACCGGATGGTACGAGCCTGAGGTCGAACAGGTGGTTGTCAGCGTCAGCGATGAAGGGATCGGGATCCCGAAGGATCAGATCTCAAAGGTATTTGAGCGTTTCCATCGCGTGGACAACCGGGATACGCGCGAGGTGGGTGGAACCGGGATCGGACTGTTCCTGGTGAAGCACCTCGTGGAAGTGCATGGCGGCGAGATTTGGGTGGAAAGCGAACCCGGCCAAGGCTCCGAGTTCTTGTTCCGCTTGCCGCTCAAGCCGCCGGAAGCGGTTGAAAACGCCAGCTGAAATGGCGTGCGATCGCCTTCTTGGTCGATTAGACTCCACAACCAGTGGCCAAGCGTGTATGCCAAGCCGAGGGGTGAAATGACCCTGTCCGTTCCGATTATGCGGTGTGCCGATTGCGACGATCTGCCGTTGCCCGCTTATGCGACTGCAGGCAGTGTAGGCATGGATCTGGTCGCGGCCATCAGCAGTCCGCTTGTGTTGGAGCCCGGTCACCGGGCGTTGGTGCCCACAGGCATTCGGATTGCATTGCCCGAGGGCTACGAAGCTCAAGTCCGACCCCGCAGCGGTTTGGCTGTGCGTCACGGCATTGGTATCATCAACGCCCCCGGCACCATTGACAGCGACTATCGGGGGGAGATTGCCGTGCCGCTGATCAATCTGGGGCAGGTCCCTGTCACTATCCAGCGAGGCGATCGGATTGCCCAAATGGTGGTGGCTCCAGTGACTCGTGTGGTCTGGCAGGAGTCCGAAGATTTGGAGCAAACAGACCGCGGAACCGGCGGGTTTGGCAGCACGGGAGGGCTCTCCAGTGGCCACTGATTTCTGCAGCTTTTGCTTGGCGCCATTATCCGGCGATGTGCAGACATGCCCGGATTGCGGGATGCCGGTCAATGCCGAGGCCGTCGATGAGGCCATGCGGGAGCGGGAGTCACGCACCATTAACCTGCAGATCTCCCGGGTGAACCTGTTGCGGATGCGCGGCGAGTTCGACGACGCCATGAAACTGTGCGATGAGTTGCTGAAGTATCATCCGGAGAATGTGGATGTGCATATTCTGAAAGGTGATGTGTGTTTTGAACGTGGTAAGCTGGACGATGCCTGGCATTGGTACCGTCTGGCGAGCGACATGCGCCCCGAAGACGCCAGCATCCATAGAAAGCTGCAGACCATCGATCAGATACGGCAGGACCGGGCGGCGCACGCCGGTAAGGACGCCGAAATCCGCCGCATGCTGTCGGTATCACAACGTTGGCGCATAGCCGGTCTGGTGGGAGTGGTGTTGATCGCGTTGCTGTTGGTGGGAATGGTGATGGTGGTGCAATCAGGCAAACGGATTGTGGGCAGTGTGCGTCCCGGCGATGTGCGCATCGAGGCGATCAAGCCAGGCGACCGGATTGCCGCCCCCCCCTCGACTCAACCTTCGGTGGTCAGCCCGGCCATGTTGCAGGTCGAGATGACATGGGCCGAAATGGTGCGAAGTTCGTTGCTGGAGAACGGCATCCGGTGTGAGGATGTGCGTTTGTTGGTGGATCCATCCGGAGCGCAACTGCTGCTGACCATTGCGCTTCCGGCATCCATCGACCAATCCACCATGGAGCGTGTGCTGACCCAGGCTCCACTGGTGTTAACCACGGCGCAGAATGACTACCGCCGGGCTCGTGTTCGATTGCTGAAGCTGTTCAACAATCAATGGAACCTGGTATTCAGCGGAGATATCGACCTGACCGATGTCCGACTGGACGCGTACGAAAACGTGTTTTCGACGACGTCCAAGCCCTGACAAGGAAGAGCGCTTTTTTACAGCGCGCTGCTGCCTATCGCCACCCGCAGTTGGACTGCCGCGAGCAACAGATCATATCGCGCCTGAACCGCCGCGGCTTCCGCCTGTGCCAGCGAGGCATTGGCAGTCACCACATCGATAACCGTGCCTACACCCTCGGCGCGTCCCTCGCTGGCGGCTCGATAGTTGGCTTCCGCTGCCCCGAGCGCCACGTTTGCAGCCCCCAGTCGCTCGGTGGCGTTGACATGCTCCAGCCAGGCTTGTTCCACTTGTGTGAACGCCTCGAGCCGGCTGTTCACCAGCTGTAATTCCGATGTGGTGATGGCGGTGCGGCTCTCTTGCAGTTGAGCGGCGTTCAACCCACCGTCAAACAGCGGATAGGAGGCCACCAGACTGATCGATATGGTATCACCACGGTCCGGCTTGAAGCGGTAACCGGCGCCGGACCGCGCCTGTATGCTCAGTCCTGAGTCGGCGACCGTGAGTTGGTGCGCCAGCTGCCGGATACGCAGTGTCTCTCGGGCGATGGCGATATCCGGGCGATGTTGCTCAGCCAATTGGCGGCATAGCTCCAGCGACGAGGGGACATCCGGAGAGGCCGATGGCGGCGTCAGCTTCAACTCGGTTTCCCACGGAACGCCTGTGACCAGCTTCAGGCGCGTTTCAGCCTGTCGTAACCGGTTCTGCGTCTGCAACAATGATACGCGTGCGTTCGCCGCGTCAGCGCGAGCCTGCAGCAGGTCCTTGCGCGGCAGTGCTCCTGCTTCCACTTGCGCCTCGGTCATCTGTTCTAACGCCAGCGCACGGTCAAGCGATGCCCGCTGACTGCGTTCCAGTTCCTGCTGCCGCAGCATCTCCAAAAACGCCTGAACCGCTTCGACTGTGACCGATTGTTTGGACTGTTGCAGCGACAACTCCGCGGATACAACGGAGTGTTTCGCTTGAGCGATCCGGAGTTCCCGCTTTCCGTTGTCCCAGAGCAACCAGTCGGCGCTGATCTCATACCGGGTTTCATCCGTGACACCGGTGGCCGTACCGAACCCGGGCAACTGGGTGCGGGCCCGGCTGTAGACGTAGGTGGCGGCGGGTGTTACCGTAGGAAACCAGGATGCCTGTGCCTGGCGCTGACGAGCCCGGGCTGCCTGTGTGTCCAACTGAGCGGTCAGATGAGACGGCCGCGTATTCAGCGCGAGCCGAACCGCCTCCTGAATATCCATCTGCATCGGAGCCGCGTTACAGGGGGTGAGCGCCAATGCAGGCATGACCGCCAGAAAGCTCAGCAGCGATAGACGCATATCAGTTCTCCAGTTCCATATGATCGATGCAAAGGGTTACGTGTGCGCGGTCTACGGGATCCAGGCGCAGCTGATCCACCAGGCCGCGCCATGCCTTGATGCCTGAAAGCGGAATGCGGTACAAATGCCAGTTTCCGTCGATGTGAACGGGGAACGTCGCGCTGTTCGTTTCGCTCATCGCTGTATCGACCGTTGACCAGAACAGCTGAGCGTTGGCCTGTCGGTCTGGGCCAGTCAGCTTCATGCGCACGGTGAACCGGGAATAGGCGCGCGTATCCACATAGCTGATCGGTCCATTCAGGCATGGGTCGTCTGTCGCTGACACGCCGTGAAGCGCGCCTTCCCGGTGCGTTAACCCGGTGATGCGGCCGGATGTCCATCCTTCCAACCCGAAGTCAAAACCCCATCGCGTGACCGACGGCAAGGTTCCATCCCAGCACGGCACGCCCGTCCCGGTCTGGTGTGGAGTCAGATCACGATGCGGCGCCCGATCTTGGGGGGCGAAGACCCGTCGAACTGCGTCAAGGTACCCGAAGTGGTGTTCAACGCTGGGTTCCAACACGCTGCCTTCACCCCATTCGTTCCACGCCTCGATCATGACCACTCCGTGCCCGTTGACATGATCACGCGCCGCTCGTAAGGCGGTTTCAAACAGCGCAGGTGTGCTGCCGGTGCGTATCAGATCGTTCTGTTTCAGCCATGGGCGGCGGTCCCAGCCGGGCATGACGGTTGGCCAAAATCGACCATCCGTGACTGTGCGCCAATGTTTCCAAAGTTTAACGCCCTCTTCAGTCAGGTGGGCATACGATGCACGTCCTGGCTTCCCTGGACCGTTGAACTGGGTTCCCGCGTAGGGATAGTTATACAGGCAGAATGCGTCGGCGCCTGCCGCGAGACTGTTGGAGACGTGCTCGGCAGACAACACCCCTCCCTCGTTGAACACCAGCAACGGATCGCCCGCACCGGACTGTACGCATCGGTTGCGCAGCATGTCAAACGTCTTCTTCGCCCCGTCCACGCCCAAGTTCTGAACCAGACTGGCGCCGGCCAGCAGCATGACCACAGGGCGCCCGCCCAGACGCAGATACGAAGGATGACTGATATAGGCCGGTACCACCAGATCCGCGAACTGCTCCATCTCTTGGGCGGTCATCTTGTCCGCCGGACGGTGGTCGCACCAGTCGATACAGAAACGGAAACGGTCGACACTGGGCGCCCGCAACAGCCCGTCACGAAGCGCGGTCTCCAGAAACTCGGCGCCATCCGCCATGTAGTAGTCGTAGGCGAAGAAGCTGACCCCATGCTCCAGCGCCCACCGGATGTGCCATTCGGCGACCTCAGGGGCGCCTTCCCGATAGTAGCCCAGCAACGGGTGCTGCACGTGCCGGTTTGCCCGGACGCAATACCATCGGCTGGCTTCACACCAGCCCGGAAAGTAGTAGGCGCCTACCAGCCCGGCGGTCTTGACCGGCGCGATGGAAGGTAGCTTGCGGGTGTTACGCGTCATGGGCGGGTACGGGCTCGGCGGGTGCCGCCGCCGGCGAAGTGTCCTGTTGGATCGTTTCATCGGCCTCCAGCAGGCCGTCACGGAACCGCAACAGCCGTTTACAACGCCGGGCGATATCCGGTTCGTGCGTGACGATGATGACGGTTTTGCCCTTTTTATTCAGATCGTCAAAGATCGCCATGATCTCATCGCCAGTCCGCGTATCCAGGTTGCCTGTCGGTTCATCGCCGAATACAATCGGTGGATCGTTAATCAATGCGCGGGCGATAGCGACACGCTGCTGTTCACCGCCGGACAACTGGACCGGCGTATGATGTATCCGGTCTCCAAGCCCGACAATCTCCAGCAGTTCCCGAGCCAACTTACGGTTTTTGCGACGGCCCGAGTAGAGCATGGGCAACATCACATTGGCGATCGCAGGCAGCCTTGGCAGCAGGTTGAAGCTTTGAAAAACAAAACCGATCTTGGTGTTGCGAACGGCTGCCCGTTGGGCGTCACTCAACCGACTGACATCGCGTCCATCGAGAATATACCGCCCTCCGGTGGGGCGATCGAGGCAGCCCAGCAGGTTCATGAGCGTCGACTTGCCGGACCCGGAAGGCCCCATGATCGCCACGAATTCGCCTTCGTCGACTGTGAAGCTCACCCCACGGAGCGCGGGCACTTCTACCTGCCCGATACGATAGGTCTTTTTGAGATCGTGTACTTCGATTAACGGCATGGTATGGCTCCGTGGGTGGTCATGAGTATCTCAACGCCTCGATCGGGTCCACTTGCGCCGCGCGCGCTGCCGGATAGAGGCCGAATACAATGCCGACGAAGACAGACACCCCGAACGAGAGAACCATCGCATCTACTGACACCACAGTGCGCCAGCCCGCGTATTCAGAGATCAGCCGTGCGCCGCCTACGCCGATGCCGATGCCGATTACGCCGCCAATACAGGTGATGACCAGCGCCTCGAGCAGGAACTGGCGGATGATGTCCCATCGGGTCGCGCCGATACAGCGGCGTATGCCGATCTCGCGTGTTCGCTGGGTCACGGTGGCCAGCATGATGTTCATGATGCCGATGCCGCCCACCAGCAGGGAGATGCTGGCTATCGCGGCCATGACGATATTGAAGATGCGCTGTGTCTGTTGACTCTGTTTGATCAGCTCTGCGGGGATGATGATCTCGTAGTCACGGATGCCGCCGTGCAATCGGTTCAGCAGTTTGCGGATAACCGCCTCGGTGGGTACGGTGGCCTCGGCGCTGTCCACCTGAAGAACGACTTCCGTCAGTTGTGCGCGTTCTCGGCTTTGGCGGGTCATAAGGCGTCGCATGATCTCCATCACGCCCTGCGTGGTGGTGGGCATCGCCTGTTGTGAGTACAACTGGAAATCCGTGATGGATACCCCCACTGGAATATACAGGTCGGAGTTGATGTCCCGCAGCGCGCCAAACGCCTTGGCTGCACCGACCTCCTTGGGTTCCATCTGGCCCACGACGCGGAAGATACGACGCCCGATCTTGACCGTGCGGCCCACGCATTCATGGAAACCGAACAGTTCCCGCTTGGCATTGGCGCCCAGTACGCACACCGCCCGATGCAGGCGCATGTCGTCTTCGTTCAGAAACCGGCCTTTCTCGACCACGCTGCGCGTGATCTCCGCATAGTCGGGCGTGGTGCCGACGATCTTGACCGGCACAGGCTTTTCGCCGGTCTTGACGTCCGCAAATACCTCCCGTACCGGAACGATGCGCTTGGCAAACGTCATGGTCTCTTGCATGCGCATCGCATCGCCGTATGTCAGTCCGAACGGTGATTTTTCCCGGGCTTTGTCAGCCAACTCACCGCTGACAACCGCGCGACGGACGTATACCACGTCGATGCCCATCTGACGGATCTGCTCCAGCATGGTCTGCTTGCCGCCCTCACCTATGGACACCATGGCAATGACGGCCGCCACTCCGAAGATGACACCCAGCATCGTGAGCATACTGCGCAGTTTATGCGACAGCAGCTCGCTCAGTCCGGTCTGTATGGCGTCCAGAATACCCATTACGGTGTCTCGTTAGGCAGGGGAGGTGTTTGTGACTTGTTGCCGTTCATCTTTTCACCCCTGGCTTCGCGCGCTTCCTGCTCGGCTTGCACGGGGTCTTTCAGCGCGACGACCTCATCCTTCGCCAGCCCTTTGAGGACCGATACAAACATGTCGTTGCTGCGGCCCAACTTGACTTCGCGTTTCTTCCAACCGGAACCCGTTTTTACATAGACGTACTGCTTGCCCTTTTCCTCGATCACCGCTTCATGCGGAATGAAAACGGTTTTGTCGATAACGGCCTCTATGAACTCCACGTCGGCTGTCATGCCCGGCCGATGCGTGGCCGGATCCGATTGCAGCACCCGGATGGTGACATCGAAGGTCTTCTTACCGGGCGTGGCGCCTGCTTCCCATGGCATCGCTTCACTGGCGATGGTGGTTACCTCTTTGACCTGACCTTTGAACACCTTTCCCGGCACCGCCTCCAGACGGATCGTTGTGGGCATCCCCACGGTGATACGGGGGGCATCGGCTTCGCCGATTTTTACCTTGACCAGCATACTGCGCAGATCCGGAAGCTGGCAGATAGTCTGCATGGGCCGGGCGTTATCACCTGCCTGCAGCTTGCGGCGTCCTTCAGGCGTCCAGTCGGCACTGAGCACTACCAAGCCGGGCGCCGGGGCGGTGATCACGGCGTTTTTCATGCGGCGCTGGACATCCTCCAACTGCATGCGCGCCATCGTTTCCCGGAATTGCACATTCCGAATGTCGGCCGCTTTCTGATCTTCGCGGGTTTTGTTCTCTTTGGCCTTCAGTTCGAGATCGAGCTTGCCCTTTTCGACCGACAGCTTCTTGGAGTCATAGTCGATCTGAGCCTGATCGACTTCCGGTTTGGTCACCAGCTTGCGCTCGAACAACTCCTTGCGCTGCTCCAGACGCGAGGCCGCCCGTTCCATTTCCGTTTCGTAATAGCGCTGCTGCATGACGGCCTGTTCATATAGCGTCTCGTTACTTTTCTTCAGCAGCTCCATATCCTTCATCGCCTTTTCCACTTCAGCGATCGCGTTGTTATGGTTCAGGATCTGGTTCTGTACTTCACGGTTCAGTTCGCTGGTGTCCATTTCGGCGATCTTATCGCCTTCTTTGACCACGGTGCCTTCCGTAATCAGGTAGATGATTTTACCGTTGACCATCGAGACGACGGGAACGGATTTCTCGGCCTGCAGGGTGCCGATTTCATGAAAGCTGATAACCAGTCGGTCTTCACGCGCCTTGGTGGTCGGAACATAGACTTCCTGCGCCTGTGTGCCGAACTGTGCGCGGTACCACGGAACACCCCATTTCCATCCGGCGAAAATGACAGCGCCTACCACTACGACGCGTATAACCCAGGCCATGATGTTCTTCATTGCAGATTCAAAACCCTCAGTACGTCATCGCCCATGGCGTAGTACACGTTGACGGATGCGAGGTACAGACGCGCCCGGGCGGAGATGATGTTGCTGTTGACGTCGACCAGCGCCTGCTGCGCTTCCAGCAGGTTACGGTTGTCTGTGAGCCCTTCCTGTTCCATCTGTGTGGCGATATCCAGGTTTTGCTGGGCTACCTTGAGGTTATCCGTGTAGATGCTCAACGTGGTGCGTGCGGCCTCCAGCGCCCGGTAGGCGGCGCGTACTTCGTTGAGGATCTGCTCCACTTGAAACGCCCGCATATCGGTCAGGATGGACAGATTACGTTTGGCCACATCACGGTTCTCTCGGATGATCCGTTGGTCCAGTGGTACATTCACTTGAATTCCGATGCTGGTTGCGTCGTTCTTGAGCATCGAGGAGCGCATAAAACCTTCGTCGCCGGCGGCGGCGCGCCAGGAAGCCACCGCGTCGATACTGGCGCGCATCTGATCCTGCGCCAATTCGGCCGCGCGGCGTTGGTCATCCATGCGCCGGTCATATCGGAACAGCTCGGCACGCTGCTTGATCGCCATGTCGATCGCTACGTTGATATCCGGTACGCTCAGCGGCGCCATGGGGACGGTATCCACCAGTTCCGGTGTCTGGCCCACGCCTGCTCCGATGGCCAGCATCAGGCGATCGAGCGCGTCGCGATACTGGCGTCTTTGGCTGTTGAGCTGGTCCTGTGCCTGAGCGACACGCACCTCGGCACGGGTCAGGTCGATCCCCAGCACCATCCCGTACCGGTCCAAGTCGCGGGCGCGTTGGGCGGCAGACTCGGCAAATCGAACCGCCTCCTCCTGCACGGCCACCTGTTCACGCGCCAGCACCGCATTGAAGTAGGCTTCCACGACCGCCAGCACTGTGGATTGACGGGTGAGATACAGCTGTTTTTCCTGAACCTGCAGGTCATTGCGCGCGCTGGCCAGGCGGTCGTATCGCTCGCTGAGTCTGCCGGAGCCGCGCGTAAGGGGTTGACGTATACTGAGGTCGAATGCCGCGCGCTGCTGCCCCTGTCCCCATGGGCTGACCTCCGCTGTAGCTTTCTGGCCGCCCAGCCCCTCCCAAGTGAGCGAGCCGAACGTGCGGGCAGACAGTCCGTTCATCATCGGCTGGTTGTCTAACGTGGACACCGCACCCGCGGTAGCCGTGACGTTTACCCCGGCGCTGCGCAGGCGAGATGCCGCATTGTCGCGTGTGATCACCGCCTCCTTGAGTGTGGCTTTCACGCCGAGCGCCTGTTTGAGGGCGTCAGAAAGAGTCAGTCTTATGGGAGCATTCGCTTGAGCGTGTACACAACACGGCGTCCACAAGGCGGCCAGCACGCCGCACAGGGCGCCGATTGGGACCCGTTGTCCCCGAAAAAGAGGCATATGCAGTCACCCCCGTCGCTGTCGATGGTACCGTTTGCCGGTGGTTGACACTGGACTTGGAGCCAGAGGGTCAATATAGGCGCTGCTTCCTGCTTTCGAAGCAGGTCTTCTTATAGCATATCAGTAATCTGAACGTATCTTACATTCAGCTTACCGACGGACAGCTGATATTGCTGGGAGGAAGCCATGCATACCTGCTATCCACCCGATGTGTATATTACGCATCCGGAGTCGCGTTCCTGCCATGCTGCGACTGTCGTGTCGCTTTCCGGCCGATTGCCGTTTGTCGCCTGGTTTGGCGGTACCGATGAGGGAGATCCGGACACCGCGATCTTTACGGCGGCCTGGACAGCGGATGAGTGGTCTTCGCCGCGAAAACTGTTCAAATTGACGCCCGAGGCGCACTGGAATCCGGTGCTGTTCGCTCCAGGTGACGGATCGCTCAGGCTGTTCTTCCAGACCGGTCACTCACCGTATAGCTGGGGATCCTGGATGTCCAGCAGTGCCGACGATGGGCAGAGCTGGACAGAACCCGTGCGGCTGGGGTTGCCCCAGGAACCGGTCGGCCCAATCCGCACGCCACCGATCAGGTCTTCGTCTGGCGCCTGGGTGGCCGGATGCTCCTGGGAGAGCGCTTCACGTTGGGATGCATTTGCCTCTATCAGTCGTGACTCCGGGCGGACGTGGACGGCGCATCCGGTGGCCTGCAGCCATGCGGATGTGGCCGGCAGAGGGCTGATCCAACCCGCGGTCTGGGAGTCTATGCCCGGCAATCTGCACATGCTGTTGCGCAGCACTGCCGGGCGGATCTATCGCAGCGACTCGTCCGATGACGGTATCACCTGGAGCGCTGCGTATGCGACCGATCTGCCGAACAACAACAGCGGCATCGCGGTCTGCCGGCATGGCGATACCCTATGGCTGGCCTGCAATCCGGTGGAGCGGGGGCGTTCGCCTCTGACACTGCTGACATCCAAAGACAACGGCGTCACCTGGACATACGTATCTGACGTGGAAACCGGCGAAGGCGAGTACTCATACCCAACCCTGACCGCCGTCCCCGGCGCGGTGTGGCTGGCCTACACCTGGAAACGCCAACGCATCCGCTTCCGGGAGGTGGCGGTGTGAGTTTATACCTCCGGAGCAGGTTCGCCCTGCTCCGGATAGGGGGTGTGCCCTACACGAACAGCGTGACGTTGCCTTGTTCGGCGCTGTCGAGGAAGGTGGCGACGCCGCCTTCGGTGATGCCGTCAATCAGCTCTTCGCGTTTGATGCCCATCAGGTCCATGGACATGCTGCAGACCACAAGCTTAACGCCGGCTTTCTGGGCTTTGGCGATGAGCGTGCTGAGTGCGTCGACGTTCTTTTTACGCATGATGCCCTTGATCATGGCCAGCCCCATACCGCCCATGTGCATGTTGCTGAGCGGCAGCTTCTCGGCGCCGCGCGGCATCATCATGCCGAACATCCGCTCGATCAGGTTCTTGCGCACGCTCACCGGTTCCGGGCGACGCAGGGCGTTGATGCCCCAGAAGGTGAAGAACATGGTGACCGAGCTGCCCATGGCTGCGGCGCCGTTCGCGATGATGAAGGCAGCCATCACGCGGTCGAAGTCGCCGCTGAACACCACCATGGTCTTGTGGCGTGAACCACCGGATGTCGTCTGGGACGTCGCAGCCGGAGCGGCTCCTCCGCGGACGACCACCGCCCGGGTGCCTTCCGGTCCGGTGGTCTTTTCCACCAGCACGTTGCCGGTGCTGTGGCACCAGGCGTCCAAGTCAGTGACGAACGCGCTCTCGGTAGCCCGGATCGCCACCGCCTGGCCTGGCTGCACCGCGCTGATCGCTGTCGCCAGCGCCATGATGGGACCGGGACACTGTAATCCGCGCGCATCCACCTCGTGAACCGGAGTGATATTGGCGGGCGCTGCCGGCGGAGCGGCGGGTGGGGGAGCCGGCGATGCCGGTCGTCCCGCATCCCCGCTGTCGTTCTGTGTCTCGCCGAATGCATCGGTCGACCCCTTCAACCCGGAGGGGAACTGCATCATCCAGGTCATGTAACCGCCGGTGAGGTTGCGCACGCGGTAACCCTTCTGTGCCAAAACGCGTGATGCCAGATAACCGCGCAGTCCCACACGGCAGAACACCAGCAGTTCTTTGTCTCTGGGTACTTCGTTCAGCCGATCGCGCAGCTGCTGCAAGGGGATGTTTACAGAACCCGGTATGGTTCCCGCTGCGAATTCGGGTTCTGTCCGAACGTCCAGCAGCATTTGGTCTTCGGTCAGCGTGGTGGTCTCTTCCGCATACCAATGCGCCACATCCCCGCGCAACTGGTTCGCGGCCACAAATCCCGCGTAGTTGACGGGATCCTTGGCCGAGCCGTAAGGGGGAGCGTAGCTCAGCTCCAGATGTTCCAGGTCGTATACGGTCATGTTGGCGCGGATTGCCACCGACAGCACATCGATACGTTTATCCACACCGTCGTGTCCCACCGCCTGAGCGCCCAGAACACGGCCGTCACGGGGATCGTACAACAGCTTCAGGGCGATGGGATAAGCGCCTGGATAGTAACCGGCATGGCTGGACGGGTGCACATACACTTTGGCGTAGGTGCGTCCCAGTCGCTTCAGCGTTTTTTCATTGATACCGGTCATTCCCACAGACAGATCGAACACCTTACAGATGCCGGTGCCTTGCGTGTCACGGTATTCGGTGTTGCGACCGAGAGCGTTTTCTGCGGCAATGCGTCCCTGCCGGTTGGCCGGTCCGGCCAAGGGGACCAGTGTGGCGAAGCCTCCCACCAAATCGCGTACTTCCACGGCATCTCCCACCGCGAAGATGTCGGGGTCTGAGGTGCGCATGTGGCTGTCCACTTTGATACCGCCGCGCTCACCGATGGTCAGACCGGCGTCTTTGGCCAGTTGGACCTCGGGACGCACGCCTGTCGCCAGGATCACGATATCGTATGGCGTCTGCTCGCCGGTCGTGAATGTGGCGCCCAATCGGTTACCATCGGCATCCAGGCGGGATATACCTGTCTCCAGGCGCAGATCCACGCCCTTTTCGCGCAGATGCTGATGCAGTGGCGAGGCCATTTCGGCATCGATGGGGGCCATCACCTGCGGCGTCAATTCCACCAATGTAACCTGAATGCCGCGATCGTGCAGCGCTTCGGCCATCTCCAGCCCGATGTAGCCGCCTCCCACAACCAGGCCGTGTGTGGCCGGATGGGACTTGAGGTGCTCGATGATCCGGTCCATGTCGGCAATGGATCGCAGCGTGAACACACCTGGCAGGTCAGCTCCCGTAATCGGCGGACGGATCGGTTCGGCTCCTGGGCTGAGTATAAGGCGCGTATAGCTCAGCACGCTCTCTTCGCCTGTGGTCACCGATTTCAGCGTCACTTCGCGCCGTGCCGGATCGATGTGGGTCGCTTCGGTCTGCGTCATCACCCGGATGCGCAGGTTGTCCCAAAGCGTCTGCGGGGTCTGCACCAGCAATCGGTCACGATCGGTGATTACGCCGCCAATGTGATAGGGCAGTCCGCAGTTCGCAAAGGAGACATATTCACCGCGCTCCACCAGCACAATTTCCGCGTCTTCTGACAGGCGTCGCGCACGCGCCGCAGCGGATGCGCCTCCTGCCACGCCGCCGATGATCACGATCCGTGTTGTATCCATGCGTTCTTCTCCTGCTCGTCTGACTGAGTCCAAGGCGTTCTGCTTCCGTTATTGGATACACTGTTCGGCCCGGACGATTCATGCGATGTCGTACACTGTGTCTGTATTCGTACCTGTCACTGTACGGAGGTGCATCGCGATGTATCAGGTCTGGCTGTTATTGGCGGCTCTGATGATGATGGGGTTGGCCGCTTGTGCGCAGATCTCGGTGGCGGACTATGGCGCAGACACAACGGGCGCCACAGATGCGACCTCGGCTATCCAGCGTGCGCTGAATGCCGCTGCGGAACGCCGCGAGGTTACAGTCCGCATGCCTGCAGGACGGTTTCGTATCGAAGGACGTCTGGTCATTCCCGGAAATGTGACCTTAGCCGGTGAGTATCCGGGGCAGGGGCGCGAACGGGGCACCATACTGCTCATCACCGGGGGAAAGGGCAATCCGGATGGACCGTCAGCCATTCATCTGGCCGGCGCCTCGGGTCTCAGTGGCGTGGCTGTCATCTATCCCGAGCAGTCTGCGGACGCAGCCAAGCCGATCCCGTATCCGTGGACCATCACAGCCGGCGGCGATGCGAGGATTACAAACCTTTTTCTGAAAAACAGTTATCAGGGCATCAACTTGGACGGAAGCCACGCAAACCTGCTGCAGGGTATCTGGGGCGAGCCGCTGCGTACAGGCATCCGTGTTGACCACTGCCTGGATATCAGTCGGATCGAGAATGTGCATTTCTGGCCCTACTTTACCAATGGCAAGCCATTGCGATCCTGGGTGCAGCAGTATGGGGTGGCATTTGAATTCGGACGCTCTGACTGGCAGTACGTCAAGAATGCGTTCTGTTACGGCTATCGTACCGGATTTCGATTTTACAAGAGTGTGGACTCCGTGGAGATGAAGCTGCCTGGCGGCGTAACCAATGGCCAGTTTGTTGGATTAGGGACTGACTGTGTGGGCGTGGGTATCGATGTGGAAGACAGCTTTGCAATCGGAATCAGTATTGTCAACAGCCAGTTCGGGCCGTTTGGCGGAACCGATACCCGCGGTGTGCTTCTGCGCAAAGGGAATACCGGCAATATCAGCCTGGTGAATTGTGCGTTCTGGGCGGTGACGGATGTGTTGGCTGAAATCCATGACGGTGCTCTGTCAATGACGGCCTGCAACATCCATGAATGGGGAGCAGTCAAGAAGGGCGTTCCGGCTTTCGTGCAGACCGGCGGCAGATTGACCGTCAACGGTTGCACGTTCAACTCTGGCGGCCTGGTGGCCGATTTACAGGGCGAGCATAGCCTGGCGCTGTTTACCGCCAATATGGGGGTACCCGGGTTGCGTGTGCGCAACGGCATTGGTGACCGGGCGGTGTTTCAGGCGAACAATCCGGTCTGGCAGGTTGATTAAACACGTTCTGACCGAGAACGCCCCAAGCGGACTTGCCATCTGCCGGAAAGATAGTATCCGGTAGCCAGGAGCGCTCCAGTACTCATACTGGCGGTGATGCCCCACCAGAGGCCGTTGGGACTGTCCATGCGCTGAGACAGCCAGTAGGATAGTGGAAGGCGCACCATCCACAAGCTGATGAACGACATGAGGGTGACCATCAGCGTATGCCCGGCGCCGTTATGGATCCCGTTGGCCACGAACATCACCGCCAGCGCCAGATACCCCCATCCCACGATGCGCAGGTAGTCGACGCCGTATCCCACCGCCGCGGTGTCATTCAGAAACATTCGAAGCATCAGCCCCGGCAACAGCAGCACCAGTCCGACGGCCAGTCCGGTAACCATCACCGACAGAATACACCCCCAAAGGAACACCTGGCGTACGCGGTCCAGCCGTCCTGCCCCGATGTTCTGTCCGGCGAGCGTGGATACCGCCATCCCGATGGTCATGGCGGGCATGATGGTGATGTTCTCCAAGCGTGACACCGCGCCATAAGCAGCCGCAACACCCACGCCGAAGTGGTTGACCAACCCGACAATCACCACCAATCCGGCTGCGAACAATACCTGCTGGCCCATGGCGGGTACGCCCACGCGGATCAGCATGACAAAGGTGGGCCAGTGGAACTCGGGTTTCAACAGATTGGGGGTAACCAGGGGGTTGCGCTTGGGCATCACTCTGATCATGGCGAGCAATGCGCCCATCTGCGCGATCAGCGTGGCCCAAGCGGCGCCGTTCAGCCCCAACCGCGGCGCGCCCAGCCAGCCGAACATCAGCACCGGGTCCAGTCCGATGGTCGCCGCCACCGACACCGCCTGAAAGATCAACGGCGTGCGCGAGTCGCCCACGCCCCGCAACAGCGACGATATGAGGAACATACCGAACATCGCCGGCATGGTGAGCAGAAACACGCGGAGATAGGATTCGGCCATGGCGAACGACTCCGGTGGAGTCTGCATCAACGTCAGGACCCGGGAGACGGAAAGTTCACCGGCGACGACACACAGCAGTGTTACCCCCAGAATGGTCATACTGCTGGTCTGGACCGATCGGCGCACGGCCGTGATATCCTGGGCGCCGAATGCCTGACTGACCAAGATCCCTGCGCCCAGTGTCAGTCCCATGGCCACTGCCATGAGCACGAAAATGACCGGAAATCCGATGGTCACCGCGGCCATCGCCGCCTCTCCCAGGCCCTTTCCCACCCAGATGGCGTTGATAAAGCTGTATGCGGTCTGCATGATGCTTCCCGCGAGCATTGGCAACGAGAACCGCACAAGATGCTGCAGGATGCTTCCGACCGTCAGGTCGGTACTGCTGCCCATTGGCGCAGCGTGCCGGTCGATTATTGGCTGTTCCGGTGCGCCGGCCGCCTCTGCTTCCGTCATTGTGTCTCCTCGATGCCGCCGAACGCGGTGTGGTCTATGTATTCCATACCTGTAGTGTGTCGATCGGAACCGGTTTTTCGGCCGCTGACAGCCACAGGGCATGGTGGCCTGGTTTCATGCCCAAACGCCGGAACACCGCCTGCGAAGCCACAGGGGCGTTGGCCTGCAGATCCACAGATCCTGCCGGTTGCCCGTCCATATAGATGAGCATTCGTCCGTATTGCGGACCTCGAGGACAGTAGAGCGTACACCCTGTTCCGTAGAAATTCCATTTGGCGGCGCTGGATGCTCCGGTTGAGACGGCGCCGCTTCCCCAGCGGAACAGACTGTCGGTGACGGTACTCCACTGGCGCTCGCTCTGCCCCGCGCCCAGAATGGCGTCTGTGTATAACAGCTCCTGCGCCAGGCGTATCGGCTCTCCGTCGACGCGGAAGCGAAGGCATTCCAGATGAGATCTGGGCTGCAGCGCCCAACCGACAAATCCCTGCTGGTGGGGAAAAACGCCAGCCCAAAGCAACCTGCTGTTATAGATGATGCGTATCGCTCCGTCCCGCCGATGGGAGATTGCCAGGTTGGATATGGCGCTGCGCTCACAGCGGCCGGCCTGCAGTACTGACGCCTCAGCCAGCCGGTTGGTTCTCACCAATTGCCAGTCCGTTTCTGTTAACCACAGGATGAACCGTTCTGCCAGGCATAGCGGGTGTGGGTGAGCGTCGCTGGTATACCTGTCCGGCCCAAGCGGTCCCTGAGCGCCCCAGAACAATCCGACCGTACCGTGCAGCTTGACATCCGTCTGGATGGCTACGGTCCGCCAGGCCTGTTGCAGGGGAGCCACCGAAGGAACGTTATGGGCGCTCATGACGAAACCGCTCTCCCGCAACGGCTGGGACCACCGGCGTTCCGCCAGATTGATGGTGCCCAAATTGTCCGCCGTGCGGGAAGGAAACATAACGGCAAACCGGTCATCGGGACAGACCTGTCCGGAGAATGTCTGGCCCCAGATGCCATGGTACTCATGAGGCACCGGTTCACTGTGCCAAAGCGATCCACTTTGGTGCAGCTTCCATGCATCCGGACTGTGCGCTTGTTCGATCGGCGCCGTGAAGAGCGCCTGATAGTTGCGGTTAGCCGCCACACTGGTTGCCGGCGCCCACACGTGTCCCGCATGCGTGAAAGCGGGATAAAACTCCATCAGCGCCGGATGATGCTGCTTCATGTCCGGATACAGCAGCAGCGTTGGTGGACTCCAGGGACCGGTCGGGTCGGAAGCGGTGATGGCACACAGCGCCCAGGCGTGCGGAGCGTTATCCATCATGAACAGCACCATCCAATCCGATGCGCGCCGGATGAGCGTCGCAGCGTAACCCCGTCTGTATCGACCGAGCAGCGGCTGCTGGCTCCGCGTGGTGTATATCGGGCGGGCTATGTGGTGGAACGGGCCTTCCGGTGTGTCCGCCCAAGCGTACCCCAATCCGTTGTTCTGGCCAGGTCCCGGGTTCACGGCATCCGCCCAGGTGCTATTGGCCGATATCCAGTCGAACACCATATGGTACCGCCCCTCGTGATACACGACGGACACATCCGGAGCGAGCCCGATGGGGGATTCTTCATCTTCATAGACATGCGGTTGATCCGGAAACACCGAACCGATTGTGGTCCATGATCGCCTGTCATTGTCCGAGCGCAACAACCAGCAGTCGGTTCCGTTGGCAGGCGGCTGCAGGTTGTAACCCGAGCGGTACCGGCCGATATAGAGGTACCAGCGTGTCGAGACGGGATCGCGAAACAGAAACCCGTTGACCGGCCACTCCCATGGCGGCTGGCCAATGTGGACCGGGTTGCCGGGAAGGCGTTTGAATGCGTCAAACGATACGTCGCCAACTACCGGATGATGCAGCCACTTTTGGCAGTATCGGTGGTTTGTGTAATCGATGGGTGACATGTATGCCAGTACCTCCCGTTGTTATGGACGGACAGGCAGTTCGCGGAACCGCCCGCGGAGCGTGTCGATAATCGTTTGCGCTTCGTCGACCGATAGGGATGCGAGCAGACCGACGGTCTTGTTATCGCCCTGATGGACGATCAACCGGCCTCTCGCCCCGCTCTCTTCCATGATCGCCCCGGCATTGAGCGTGATGTATTGAACCGCCTCGCCGGGGATATGGATCCGACGCCCAATGGGCGATTGCCAGCACTCGACACCTGAATCGCTGAACCGCACATGTACGCGCCCGATTGCCCAGCTGATCAACATCCAGATCGCAGCCACTCCTCCTATTGTCCAGATCCCCAGCCAGACCCAGAGAAACAGTTCCGCAGGGCCCTTCGGTGAGGTGGTGGATGTGAGACTGATGCCCGGTATCCGGGGCAATGGCAACGTGGGAGCCACTGCGGAAAGAGCGGTCAGCTCTCCCACCAGCCATCCGATCAGCCAGAACGCGATGAACGCCATACCGAGGTAGCCCTGTAAACCAGGCGGGCGGGCTGGCGCTTCCCCGGTGAGCGCAACGCCCGTGTCATTCAGCGTAAGAAGTGACCGGTTGATCATATACAGGCTCCTGTGTGCGGAATAGCGCCTCGTGTTGGACGGGGGCGCATGCCCCACTGCATGTTATGGCTGCTGGCCCAGCACATATCGGCAACAGGCCTGACCGTTGTTGACAGGCTTGATCAGGGGCGCTGTGCTGACATTATATCTTGGACCCGTGCCGGAGGGACTGACAGGCCAACTGTGTGGCGGGCAGGTCATTTTCCATACCTACCGACAGATTTCTGACGACCAAAGGTGGCCTTGGCGCCGATGTTAGCCAAAATGCGTAACAATATGCATATGAATTCACAAAATACCCAAGGAGGTGTGTCAATGCGGTATTTATTAGCGGCTGCGATGGTCCTATTGGCCTGCTCGGTCTATGCGTCCAATGCTCCCCTGATCCGACTTAAGCCGATACAAGGGTCCATGATGGTGGAGTGTGAAAGTGCTCTGTTGCCAGGGCAGGTATTTGTATTGGGGTTTCCGGAGACGATCGGGTGCCGTGAGACGATCCTGTTGAACTGGGTGGAAGTGAAGGATCAGATCCAATGGACAGGGCCCGATGCAGATGGAGTGGTTCACTGTACCTGGTGGCCGGGAGGACGTGTACGGTACGATCTGCGGTTGGTTCCGCGGCGCGACTACGTGGATGCCGACATGCGGATTACCAATGACACGCTGTGGACATGGCATGATGTGTATTCATTCAACTGCGTATCCCCCGAGCGGATGCCGGCTTTCAAAGATACGGGTATGCAGAAGACATGGCTGAGTTCAAGTGGGAAACCGGTGACTGTGGCGCAGGCGCGCCGTACCGCAGGAGAGCGGGCTGCCTATCTGGCGCCCGATGTCAAGCCGGAGGACGCACGCTACTTCATCTTCGGCCGGGGTGCGGAAGCCAACCTGCGGACTGACGGCAACTGGATGGCCGCCGAGTCGACTCCGGAGGGATATGTGCTGGGCACGGGCGCGCCCCATGTGAAGTACCTGTTCAATAACGAGCATCTATCCTGTCTGCACGCTTGCACGGACTTTGGCACTATCGGACCGGGACAGACAGCGCGGATGGTGTCCCGCGTCTATCTGATGCGAGGACGCCTGGCGGACTTTTTAAACCGGTGGCGCGCCGACGTGCCGCGCTTGGCCGGATGGAGCATGCCTGCCCGTATGGAATCAGAGCGTGTGGCCATCTGGCCCGTGGACATCAGCCAGGCGCCTGAGCGGGCCGAAGGAATGGCGGACGGCCAGGACTTGGCACGGTTAGCGGTGAACATTGCTGCGCCAGGCATGCAGGGCAGCCTGCAACTGCGTCTGCCCGAGGTGCTGCGCAGTTCCATGGGTATGCACTTCATCGATCACTACATTGCATCGCTGCCGCCAATCAGTTCAGTCAAGCGGCTGCCGACATGGAGCCAGGATCGAAGAACCGGAGCCTTGCGCTATACGCTGACACTGCCGGAAGGCGTCGTGCTGCAGGCCACGGTCACACCCGGCGTGGACCATGTGCTGTTGCAGCTGAAGGTGCAGAACCGAACGGGCCAGACCTTGCGCTGGATCGAAGCCAACCCTTGTTTCGATCTGGGAGGCAGTCCCGAGTTTGGTCGGCCATGGGATCTGACACGGTTGTTTGCCGACTGGAACGGCGCCTTGAGAACAATGGATCAGACCACACCGACCCCGGAACAGATGGGTCGTGATCCCTGGCTGTTGTTTCTCAGTGCGAAACACGCTCAGGAATGGCGCGGCGGGTCGACGAGTCCGACCTGGTGGCTGGTGGACCAGAGACTGGATACCAACCTGATGGCGGCGCGTTCGGCCGATGGAGAACTGATGGTAGGCTATGCTTGGGAGGGCGAGACGCCATTGCACCTGATGAGCAATTGCGGCAATCCGTGTTTGCATACCGGACCGGCAGTGCTGCCAGAGCTCAAGCCGGGGGCTTCGCATACCTGGCGCGGACATATCTGGTTCACCCGCTCCGGTCCGGAAGCGCTGCGTGCGCTCTATCAACGGGATTGTGCAGGCGTACCAGCTCCTTGAGCGTCACCGATCACGAGGTCTGCATCCATGGAGTTACAAGACCGCACAACGGGCGTGTCCGTACGTCCCATTCAGCCCCAGCCTGCCGGGCAGAACCGGTATATGGGCGTGGAGGTGCGTACACCCTGGCTTGACGGGTACGTCCGTGTGCGGTTTCCCGAGAACGTGGTCAGTCGTCGTGGGACGCACTTTCTCGACAACGTGCAGCCTGAGGTTCCCCGGGTATCCAGTGTGGCGTCGCCTGAGTGGCGCATCAAGCGTCAACGGCCGCAATACCGGATCCAGACGCCGGAAGGGCCGGGTTGGAGCGGTCAGGTGGGGATGGGACGTGGCGGCGCCGTGGAAATGGAGTTCGCCATGGGCAATGCGACGGATGCGCCTGATGATCTGTATGCGCAGATCTGTGTCGATCTGTCCGCCTGTCCTGCCCTGGGGCCTTCGCAGGATGTGACGCGTACATTCACCTGGTTTGGGGATGAGTGGGAGTCGTTGAGTACAGTCACACCCTGGCGCGCCGACAAAGCCGGATATCCTTGGATTTTGGTGCTACATGAAGTCCGCGGTCGCGAATTTGACCGGAGGATCGAGGGCCATTACCCCTGGTGGATAGCGCAGCAGACCCAGAAGCATGACTTGATCGCCCGCACCACGCAAGATGCCGATTGGATGGTGGCGGTTACGCTCGACAGGTCGGCGCAATATGTCATGACGAACAGCTCGATTCCGTGTCTCCACTCCGATCCGCTGCGGACACACGCTGCCGCGCACAAAGGTATGGCTTGGCGCGCCCGGCTGTATTGCGTGCCCAATGATCCGGCAGCGTTGCGGCGTCGGGTGGAACGGGATCGGGCGCGATCCTATCCGCGCGTGATTGACTGGCAGGAGGATGCCCGATGAACCGACTGCAGGAACTCACTTGGCAACTGCAATCAGCCAAACCGGAATGGGTATCGGAAGCCGTCAGTCGAGCCGCCCGCGCCGGCGTGCAGCGGGTGCAGTTGTCGCACAACCTGATCATGTACGCCGAGCAGCTGTGGGAAGGTGATGACAGTCGTCAACGGGCAGCCAATCTACGCGCCGCCTGCCGCCAGATCCGCTCGCTGGGGATGAAAGCCGACCTGTGGACACATGAAGTCAGCCGCCCCCCGGCTCATCTGCTTCAGGACAACCGGATTGTGCTGAACGAACAGACAGCCGCCTGGTTACGGGACAAGTACGCGCGTGTGGCGGATATTCTGCCGGATATGGACGGTCTGGTGTTGACCTATTCGGAAACCTCGCATCCGGTTTATATGGATGCCCTCGTGGCGGATGCCCGGACTGCGCCGGAGCGGATCGGCTGGCTGACACACGTCATGGTGGACATCTGCCGGCGACACGGATGGAAGCTGTATATACGGCCATTCGTGCATCGTCCCGCAGAGCTTCAGTTCATGACCGATGCGATGAAATCGGTGGCTGATCAACTGCCGCGTGACGGCAGTGTGGTGCTGATGGAGAAATGCGTGCCGCATGATTGGCATCCTTACTACCCGTTCCACCCCATGCTGGGCCGTGTGCACGGCCTGCCGCAAGTGGTCGAAGTGGATATGGGGCAGGAGTATACCGGACTGAGTCAGCTGCTTCATTACGATGGTGAGTACCTGGAGCTTGTTCTGCGTCACGCGGCTGAACGGGAGTGTATCGGGGCGGTATGCCGGATCGAGCGCATGGACTGGCGGGTTTTCGGCACCCCTAACGAGGTGAACCTGGATTTATTCGTGGCGTTGGCGCGGGATCCATCGCGGAGTGCGGCTCAGGAACTGCAGCGATGGTGTGCCGCCAACTATGGGCAGCAGTCCGCGTCCGTCATGGCGCGCGTTGTGTCGCGAACCCATGACACCACCAATCTGACGCTATTCCCTTTGGGCGAGTGGCTGATGGATCACAGCCGGCTGCCGGGGTTTGACTATGCGTTTCGACATGTGGACGATGTAAAAGGTTACTCGGTGGCTCGCTGGATAGACTCTCCCCATTACCAGCGGCGGGCCAGGCAGATGCGCTATCCAGACGAGGATGTGGTATGCATAGCAGCCAGTGAAAAGGCATTGGCTCGAACGCTCATTCAGGCGTCTCGAAGGGACTTGGAGGCGGTTCGGCCTCTCGTGCCGTCATCGGCCTATGCCGTATGGCGCCGCCAGTTGCATTTGGCCACGGATGCAGTCGATGTCTGTGAGGTGCATCATCGGTCGTTTTTCCGGGCACTTCAATGGCGCAATCTGCGTGGAACCGGCTCGCCCCGTTCTGAACTGCAGAAACTGGCTCGATTGGTTCAAGAGGATATGCAGCGTCTGGAGCGGTTGGCTGCGGTGATGGAGCGCAAATGGGGGACCGGTGTGCATCCCGTCGATCCCCCGCGTGTTCGGCGTTACGTGCGCGAGGTCGAGAAATTACTGGCGTCGGCGTGACTTAACCGACGCCGTTGCCTTTGTCGTCCGTCTCGCGCCGCCACCGCTCCAGACGCGTGCGCATGCGTCGCAAGGTCGACTGGTAGCGAGGATCCGATGCCAGGTTGTGAACCTCATCCGGATCGCGCTGCAGGTCATAAAGCTCCTCTGCGGGACGAACCGGCGCCAGGAAAGCCGCCTGTTCGGGAGTCAACCGGTTCTGGGCGTTCAGTTCTCTCAGCAAGCCAAGGATCGGATACCACTCCTCGATGTACGCGTTTGGCTGAGTGTAGGGGCGATCGGGCAGATAGTTGCGTATGTATTTGAAACGGTGATCGCGACAACAGCGTATCCAGTCAACCGTTTCATCACAACGATCACGCGCCGCGAAGACCATATCGCGGCGTCTGGCCCTGGGGCCATCAAACGGGACGCCCTGCATCCACTTGGGAGGGCGTAATCCGGCCCAGTGCAGCACGGTTGGCGCCAGATCGATCAACGATACAAGCGAGCGATTTACTGTGCCGGCGGCGCGTCCGTCCGGGTAGCGCACGATCATCGGCACGGAGATGCCCCCGTCATACAGCCATTGCTTGCATCGCAACAGACAGGCGCCATTGTCACCGTAAAATACGATGATCGTATTGTCCTTCAAGCCGTCGCGCTCCAGTTGAGCCAGCACTTCGCCGACCTTTTGATCCAGCACATTGGCTGATTCGTGATAGTTGGCGAGATCTTTTCGCACGATGGGGTGGTCCGGATAGTACTTCGGTACGCGGACGGCGCGCTGATCGACGCGCGGAGAGCCGGCGGGCGGTTCTTCGCGCCAGGCAGGACCGCGATGCACCTCGATGAAGTTCATCATCATAAAAAACGGCTGGCCCTTCGCGCGTTGGCTGTAATGCCAGCCGTCCCAGATGTCGGGATCATTGAAGTTGAAGTCGGTTTTTCCTGGCCCATTGGGTACATAGTGGGCGCCATTGCAACAGAAATAGCCGGCTTCTTTGAGCATGCGGGTGAACGGTTGAACAGGCGGGGGCAGAACGTAACCATCGTCCCGGTGGCTGCGATGATGGTGGCATCCTATGGTGGTCTGGTACATGCCTGTGATCACCGCAGAGCGGGCGGGCGAGCAGACCGGAGCGGTGCAGAATGCATTTTCGAAGCGTACACCTTCCGCCGCCAGCCGATCGAGATTAGGCGTTTGCACGTATGGCAACCCATAACAGCCCAGGTGTTTTCCCAGGTCTTCCGCGATCAGGAATAGAATGTTTGGACGTTCAGTTTGCATTGGGCACATATCCTGTTCCGCTCGAGTCTGGGATCACGGTAATGCGGGGCGGGATTCCCGCGTCAATCGTCTTCATCTCTTCCAGGTAGCGCGTGAAGGACGTGGTGTCATCGATGCCTACCGGTCGCGCGTTGCGGGCACGGGCTTTCAGAAAGGTGTGGCCATCGCCTCCACCCAGTATATAAGCAGAGAATACCACTGTATAGAGACCTTCGGGCCGGACGGGTTGATCGTGCAGTCTCATTTCCGTCACCCGTGAGTCAGAGGGTGCGTTCATGTCGATGACATACGTAAACCCCTTCGACGGATGCAGCAGCGCTCCCCGCGCGCCGGCACATCCGTGAGACAGCACCCGCTGCAGTTCCGCACCTGTCAATTGCACCGCCACCAGCGGGTTTTCAAAGGGGGCGACTGCCACCGCTTCTGTCCACGTAAGCGGGCCTGCATCGATATCTGCCCGGACACCGCCGGCGTTCACAAAAGAGACCACGGCGCCCGTGGACCGCTGGGCGAACATCTGCGCGGCGTCAGCGAGGTGCGCCGCGAGCGCGTTGGCTCCCGTGCGAACCGTACTGCGGGTCAGTGGCTCTTTCACCTGACACAGGACCTGTTTCTGTCGACTAGCCAGTTTTGCACGATAGGGCGCCAGCAGGCTCTTTGCCGCCGGATCCGGAGCGATGTCGCTGGATAGCGGGATGAGTCTGCCCGACGCCGCGACCACCTGCCCGGCATCGTTGAACGTGACGTTCAACGTACCAACCGCCTTAGCCCATTCCCAGGATTGCACCACATAGACCGGCGCCCCATCGGGAGTTGTACATCGGGTGGGATAGGGGCCTTGGGGCTCGATACCGGCTACAGGTGACCCCAGCACCGTATGCGAGTGCCCTCCCACGATCAAGTCGACGTGCCTGAGGCGCTTTGCAGCCTTGACATCCTCTTCATATCCCAGATGAGACAGCAAGATGATATATCGCACGCCGTCTCGAGTCAGCCGGTCCGCTTCTGCCTGTATGGCCGGCAGAGTGTCCCGCATCCGTACGGTGGGGCCTGGAGAACTGATGGACGGCAGTTCCGGGGTCGTCGCACCGATGATACCGACACGGCGTCCTTTGACGGTCACCACTGTGGACGGGCGCAGTTTCCGTAAACGCGGCTCGCGTCGCACATCCAGGTTGGCAGCCAGCACAGGAAAGCGAGCCGTGTTCATGAATGACTGCAGCACGCTTGGTCCCCGGTCGAATTCATGGTTGCCAACGGTCATGGCGGTCAATCCCAAGTGGTTATACAGACGCGCATCCGGTTGCGCCAGGAACAGGCTAAAGTAGGCGGTTCCCTGAAATGTGTCGCCAGCGTGAAGGAACAGTGCAGACGGATCACGCTGTCGGGTCTGTTTGACCACTGCGGCCAATCGGTCATATCCGCCCAGCGGCTGACCGTTGACCATCGATGCATCGATATGGGAGTGCGTGTCGTTGACGTGAATGATGGTGGTCGTCCAGGCTGCCAGCACTGTGGAGGCGATCAAAACACCACAGACGGCGAGCATGACGGTGAACAGGGCGCGGAATGTGTGCTTCATGGTTTTACTGTACTTCGTCTGTGCGCCGCTTTCCATAACGGGGGCGCGCCGCGCCGTAAAGGCACAGAGCGCGCAGCGTTTCGGAGACACTCCAAGCCTGTGCAAAACACCCTCGCGGGGTGTGCGGAGCATCGCCGTCGTAGATTTCCGGCAATGTTCCCAGTCCGTTGCGGGTCAATTCGGTTTGCACCACTTGCTCCAGGATTATCGCTTCGCGGCGAGCTGCGCGGCGGCCTTCGTTAACCGCCACCGCATCCAACCAGGGGCCCCATAACCAAGGCCAGACGCAACCTTGATGATACGCCTGATCCCGCACATCCGGTGGACCGACGTATGTACCCCTGTATGCGGGATGGGCCGGATCGAGTGTGCGTAGCCCGACCGGAGTCAGCAACCGTTGGCGGATGACCGATAACGCGTTGCAGGCCTCTCGATGCGGCGCCAGTGCGGGTTGAAGCCCCAACGCGATCAATTGATTGGGACGCAATGCGGGGTCGTGCGTTCCATCCGGGAAGACACAGTCATCGAACCAACCCAAGTCCTGATTCCAAAAGGTCGGAAAGAACGATGCACGCGCCCGGTCCGCTACCCTGATCGCGTCCCCTGCACGTCGATGACTACCAACCCTTCGCTCCAACCGGGCGTACGACTCACAAAAAGCGATCCACAACGCGGCTATTTCGATTGGCTTCCCATACCGAGGCGTTACGGGCGTTCCGTACGCTCGAGCGTCCATCCAGGTCAGCTGTGTATTTACATCGCCCGCCATCAGCAAGCCGTCGGTGGGATCAACACGGATGCCGTGCAGAGTGCCCTCCATGTGGGCGTCATATGCCTGGCGCATTGCCGGAAGCAGTATGCCTTCGGCGAACGAACGACTCGCTTTTTCGCGCATCCATTGGTTCACGATCACTCCAAACCAGAGCGTTGCGTCGACGGTGTTGTATTCCGGTGTTTCGCCATAATCAGGGTAACGATTCGGGAGCAACCCATGGCGCATGGCGCCCGCAAATGTCTGAAGCACACGTGAGGCTATCTGAACACCGCCTTCCAGACAGAGTATGCCGCGCAACACGATCATGCTGTCTCGGCCCCAATCCACGAACCAGGGATATCCGGCCACGACGCTGAGGCCGTTGTCCCGGGCCATCAGGAACTGGTTCAGCGCCTGAACCAGTGCACGATTCACTCCATCGGAGGAGGGGGCTGATAAATGCACCGGATGGCGTCGGACACGGTTTGTGTCCCGCTGGACTGTGGCTGTGAGGCTGACCCTGCCGGATACGGGCAGCATGATCTCCATCATGCCCGGAGTCCACAAATCCTCCTGATCTTCCAATCCGCGTTCTCGCTCGATTGGATAGTCAAAACGGTAATACCAATCGGGTGCGGACCTCCAATACGCCGGGTGAGACAACGTCAACTCCATGAAGTCGCCATGACTAGCCGATACAATAGTGTGGCGGAACGGCTCATTTGAGGAGGCGTGGCGATGGAAGAGTGCTTGACCTGCACGCAGAGCGCTGTGAGCATCGCGCATGGCCAACAAAGGGATCAGTTGAAGCCGGGCGCCGGACGGGGCTCCGAGCACCGTCCATGTCAGTCGAACACCGGTGCCGGTGTTTGTCAGCTCCACGGTGTAGCTGACTTTCGCCGGACCGGCCGTGTATACCCATTCTGCGCATGTGGGGAATGCAAAGAATCGGTACAGCGCATCGCGGGCGTCCGGGAAGAAGCAATCATGATAACGGTTGGTTGACAGCGGCCAAGATTCGTTGTCGTCAACGAGCCTGACCTCCACTGCGGCCAACTCCAACCGTCGCTCAGCGGGAGGCCGATGAGCCACGGTCAGCAAACCGTGGTAGCGGCGCGTCCGTGTGCCGTCCACACATCCGCAGGCGAGTGACCCCGCGTAGTGTGTCAGAAGCCACTCACGCCTGTCGTCAACGGCCGCCCATTGTGAGGTGTTGATGGAACGTCGAGACATGTGTTCTCCGTATAATATAAGACTGCAAATGGATCCGCCCGAGCGAGCGCTTGGCGGGTCAGCCCACAGAGGAGCTTTTCGATGAACCGTCGCCGCGGTTGCGGTTGCGTATCCGTACTGTTGATTATACTTTTGAGCCCTCTGTTTATTTTGTTGTACGCCACAAAGGTGGAGCCGGGCTGGATTCAGGTCACCCGTTGGGAAGTGCGTCTGCCCAACTTGCCGCCATCGGCAGATGGCATGCGTGTGGTTTTAATGGCTGACCTTCATCGTTCCGGTGTGAAAACTGATCCGATCATACGACATGCCGTGCAATTAGCCAATGCGGAACAACCCGATCTGGTATGCCTCGCTGGAGACTTCATCGAACATGATAGGGGCGACATCGGTCCGTGTGTGCGCATGTTATCGGCATTGACTCCGCGCCATGGTACGTTTGCGGTCACAGGCAACCATGACTGCGCCAAGGCGCCTGCTGATGTGCGAGCCGGCCTCAAGCGAGTGGGGATCCATGTCCTAAGTAACTCCTCCCGATCCATACTTCCCGGCCTGAAGGTAGCCGGAGTGGAGGATTACTATTGGGGCGGATGCGATGTAGATAAAGCCATGCGAGATGTTCCTGCTTCAGATGCGGTGATCTTTCTGACACATGCGGGTGATCCAGTGAAACGTCTGCCCGGAAGGGGGATCCTCAGCCTGGCTGGCCATTCCCATGGTGGCCAGGTGCATCTGCCGTTTCTGCCACAACGGTACCGGGTATGGACCCACAACATGCCATACGTGAGAGGATGGTACCGGGGGGGTGGGAATGCGTTGTATGTCAATCGTGGGATCGGCATGACGATGTTGCCTTTGAGGTTTGGCAGTCGGCCCGAGGTATCGGTGTTTGTCCTCAGGCAATCGGAAGACAACGGTGTATACTGGCGGCGCATGCGATGATATGCCCATCGGGAACTTCAGGTTTTTTCGCGATAATGCAATTGAAAACACTTGACAGAGTCGTACAGAGCAAGTATATATATGTCTACTTATCTGCTCGCAGACTGCAGTTTGCCAAAGAGCAGATATGACCGTTCAGGAGGTCCATGATGTCATTTGATGTATCGAAGTACGTTATCCGCCTGAAAGGCGATGTGAAGTATCTGCCCGTGGCGGGAAGACTGGTATGGTTTCGTGAAGAGCATCCGACGTGGCGTATTGAAACGGAGGCCGTGACGCTGGATCTGGACAAGGGCGTGGCCGTGTTCAAGGCGTTGATCTACGACGAGCAGGAGCGGGTGATATCCACCGGCACGAAAATGGAGTTGCGCGCCAACTTTGCGGACTTTGTGGAAAAGGCCGAGACGGGCGCCATTGGCCGCGCTTTGCTGGTTGCCGGTTACGGAACTCAGTTCGCTCCGGAACTGCTGGAGGGAGCGCAAACCCCTGGTGAAGCCATGAGCGTCTGCAGCGAGTGTTCACGGCCAATCACAATCGCTGTACACGAAATGAGCGCCAAGCGCTTTGGGGCGCCATTATGCCCTTCGTGTCAGCGGCGTCACCCGCAACCCAATGCGGGGAACTGATACGAAATCTACAGTGCACCGGTTAAATGCGGTCTATATGCGGTATGCTGATGGGCGAGACTTCTGACTGTTGAGGTAGTCACACATGAATACACACTGGACTGGTGGCTGGATCTGGCCAGAACTGGATACCGGTGAGCGAAACGCATGGGCCCGTTTTCGGCGATCCTTTGTCTATACGGGAGAGCCGGTCCGGCTGGACATCACTGCCGACTCCAGGTACCTGCTGTGGGTGAATGGAGAGTACGTGGGGGAAGGGCCGGTACGCGGCTGGCCATGGCGCTGGCGCTACGATACGTATGACCTCACCCCTTGGCTGACGGCCGGACGCAATGTCATCGCTGTGAACGTACAGCATTATGGTAACGGCAGTTTTCATTACCTGCATCGTCCGCAAGGGCTGTTGGCCGAACTGCATGTAGGTGATGTGCATATGGGCACGGATACGCTTTGGGTTGCCGAACCGGATCCGTGTTATGCGGCGGATGCACCGCGTATGGCGATCCAGCAGCCCTACGAGGAGCAATACGACGCCCGCTTGGACGATGGATGGCGGGCACCTACGTACGACGACAGTCGCTGGCATCCCGCCAAGGTGCTGCGGCCGGCTGAAGACGGTTTTCATACCAACCTCAGCCCTCGGGATATCCCATTCCTGACAATGGAACCCCGTCTGCCGGTTCGCATCGAGAGTATCGAGCAGGTTCGTCCACGGGGACAACACTGGACCATCGATTACAAGCGATACGTAATGCCTGAGGACCGGGACAGCAACGGGATCATGGCGCATGTGTACTTGGCTACGCGCGCATGGGTGCCCAGCGACTGTGAGGCCCGCTTTCTGACATCGCATTATCATCCCCGAGCGGCAAAGATCAACGGGCAAGAGGTGAAAGACGGCGCTTGGACGTTTCGGACTGGCTGGAACGATGTGGTACTGAACCTGCATACACTGAGCCATCTGCTGCACACAGTCATCAGTGTGGAGTGTTCGCAGCCAATTACGCTGCGGTGTACCGGACAGCCAAACGATCCGGAATGGGCGGTTGTCGGGCCATTTGCATTGACAGAGGCCGAGATAGACTCAGTGAAGGACATGTTCAACGCGCAGTTATTCGCTCCGCCGATCTGTCCGGAGGCAACGGCCGCTGAAGGGGATGCCTTCTGGAAGGCAGGCTGTTTAGAGGCCGTGCAGGATGCCCCATGGTTGCAGCGTATCGAAAAGCCGTACATTACCCACACCGACGTGTTCGTCCGAGCTGTTTCCGATGTACCGACCGGCATGGACGCACGCGTGGATCACCCGGAAGCATTGGTCGGGGCTAATGGCTGGTGCGTTGTGTATCCCGGTGAACCGGATACCGATGTACGGATCGTGTTGGATTATGGCCAAGAGATACTCGCGCTGCAGCGATTTGAAGTGGATGCACCGGAAGGGATCCACATCGATCTGCATAACTTCGAGTTTATGGCGCCAAACGGCCGATGCGACTTGGCCGAAGGGATGAACAACTCCTTCCGTTACACCACAAAAGCGGGGCGTCAGACATTTCAGAACAGCTGGCGGCATGGTTTCCGCTATAGCCAACTGATCATTCGCGGTTTGAAGGAACCCATCCGGATACGCGGCGTGCAGGCGATAGAAAACACATATCCGCAGCTGCGCCGGGGGCGGTTCGCCTGTTCAGACGCCCAACTCGATCGCATCTGGCTGGTCGGGGCACAAACATTGCGGTGTTGTGCCGAAGATACCTACACCGATTGCCCAACGTACGAGCGCACCCATTGGGTAGGGGACGCGCGGAACGAAGCGCTGATCGACTATACGATCAACGGCGACCCGCGCCTGTGGTTTCACTGTCTGGAGCAGACCGGTGACAGCTTGGAGCGGTCGCCAATTACAGAGTCCCATGTCCCCAGTTCGTGGTTGAACATTCTGCCGGCGTGGAGTTTCCTGTGGATGAAATCCTGTCGGGAGTACTATTGGTATACCGGAGACAGGGAAGGAGCCCAACGGCTTTTGGGCTACCTGTGCCGGAATATCGATGGCATACGGTCGCACTTGGATAGCCGAGGGTTGTTCTCCATCCGAGCCTGGAACATGTTCGATTGGGCGGCGATGGACACTCCCGGTAACGGTGTGGTGACACATCAGAACTGTTTCGCCGTGGGGGCATTGCGAGACGCGGCGTGGTTGGCCGATCAGTTGGATCAACCGGAGTTGTCTGCGACGTGGAACCTGATGGCAGACAGTCTGAGCGATGCGATCAACACTTACTTGTGGAACGACAACGAGCGGGCGTACACCGATTGCCTCCGCGGCGATGCACACAGTCCGGTTTACAGCCAGCAGACACAGACGGCGGCGCTAATGTGCGGTGTCGCCTCCGGGCTGAGGGCGGACCGTTGTCGGGATATTCTCTACAACCCGCCGGCACATTTTGTGAAGGCGGGCAGTCCCTTCTTCGAATTCTTCCTGCTGGAGGCGCTTCAGGATGCCGGGCAGGACGCGCGGTTCCTGGATATCATCCGGAAGGACTGGGGATTCATGGTTGACCTGGGAGCCACCACGTTCTGGGAGATGTGGTCTTTGGGAGACGCCGAGCAGAATGCCGGTGGTGAACATGGCCGTATCACGCGGAGCTATTGTCACGGATGGTCGGCAGCTCCCACGTACTTCCTGTGCAGCTGGGTATTGGGCGTGCGGCCCGGAGCGCCCGGTTTCAAGACAGTGGTGATCGATCCGCATCCGGGCGACCTGCGATGGGCGCGTGGGGTGGTTCCTACACCTCATGGCGACATCCACATCCGATGGGAGGCCAAGGATGGTGCGCTTCACCGGCTGCTGGTGAATGCGCCGTCTTCCGTTGAGTTGTGCGTGGCGGATCTGCCTGACGGATGTGTCTATACAGAACAGCGACGTTAGGCTGATATTCGGGGGGGCCTGGTGACTCATACAGGCCCCCCGAATATGGCAAAAAAAGAGCCCAGCACTACTGGGCTCTTCCTTCTTTTCGTGTGAGTTTAACTATTTGACGCGGCGGCGACGGCCGATCCCAAGAAGACCGACCAAACCGGTTGCGACGGCGATCATGCTGGCAGGTTCAGGAACTGCATTAACTTGTACAGTCTGAGAACCCGGTCGCAACGTCACCGTGCCCTGATTGGCGTCATCCCAAGCGATGAAGGTGCTGCCGGCTTTGGCGTTCTGACCGCCATCCCACAGGACCAGGTTGTAGGACTGTCCAGCTGCCAGGTTGTGGGTGAATGTAATGTCAGCGACGCGGAATCTGCCGGATTCCCAACCCATATCGGATTTCAAAGAGACGCGCCATCCGTAAGGCCTGGAACCGGCCGCGTCGGAATATCCACCTTCCAGGCTTGAAGTTTTAACAGTGCCGGTGGTGAAAAATTCGGCGTCGTTCTTGAAGTAGGTGACGGCGCTGCCCGGTTTGCCCCAGCCGGTCCGGTTAATGGTGCCGTTCGGGGCGATCTTTCCATCCAGCGGTGTTGCGGTGGCTCCGGATGTGTTGGAGCGGTCAAAGCCCAGAAGGAACTCGAACGCGCTGTATACATCGGGAACCACTCCATCGGGGGTGTTTGTTTGGGCGCCAACTACATCTGTTTGGATCCACAGACTGACGCTGAAATTGTTCCCTGGCCAAGTGGTGATGTTGGTGATTGGCGTGCCAGTTGCATCTCCTGCAGCAGCTAGCCAAGCACTGAACGAGAACGCATTGGCGCTGCTCATGGCCACTGCCGTGAGGGCGACCACGCTTGCCAGTAAACCCGCTCTCCTCATGTTACAGATGCCTCCCCTCCAACTTGGAAGTGGTGGTGATACTCTACAGTTGCCGACGAAACGGATTCTCACGGCAACGTTACGACTGCAGCGTCCTCTATGGCGGCCCTGAAAAAGGGGCCGGTTCAATAAGATTGCCGCTGTCTATGGATTCCTGACCAATCCGATTGTAGCATCCGTAAGAACGGGTGTCAATACAATGTTTCGGAATTGCCGCCTGTTTTTGAGGCGATTTTCAGGATAACGCACGGGTGCTGTACAGTCTTGATGGGCGCAGCCACGCTGAAAGGACGGACGAATCACTTTCGATGTTGACCATACACATTATTCGACATGGCGAAACCGACTGGAATCGCGCCCGACGGTTCCAAGGTCAGACGGATGTTCCACTGAATCAGACAGGTATGATGCAAGCACGCCTAGTGGCTGATGTGCTTCGCAACGAGCCACTGCAAGCGGTTGTATCGAGCGACCTGGTGCGCGCGCTGGATACGGCTCAGGTAATCGCTGAACGACACGGATTGCAGGTGCAGAAAGATACCGGATTGAGGGAGATGAGTTTCGGTGAATGGGAAGGATTGTCACATGACGATCTGCGTTCCGGTAAATGGGCCGATCTGTTCAGCCGATATCGAAAGGACTCGTTGGCTCATCGGCCGCCGGGCGCAGAGCATCCCGATGAGGCTTTACAGAGGGTACGTCAATCCTTGCAACGTATATTGACACACCGGGTTGAGGGTACGGTAGTGCTTGTGGCGCATGGTGGATCTTGCAGATTGCTGATTTGCGCCGCGATTGGCGCGCCGGCCGATTGCGCTCGCCATATTCGCTTGGATAACGCATCGATCAGTACACTGGAATGTCGTGACGGTTTTTGCTGGTTGACGCGATTGAACAGAACTGAACACCTGGAGAGCATGCAGTTGGAGGCCCCGGTGTTCTAAGCGGGACGACTGGACAGGAGGAGAATCTTCATGAAGTTGGGGTGCTATACACATGATACGGGTTATGGTCTGTGTGCATGGCTCGGTGACACGGTCATCGATGTCAGCGCCTTGGGTGGAGAAAGATGGGCGGGTCTTACCTGGCGCGACGTGCTGGCAAAAGATCCGGAACTGATCACCGTGAGGCGGTTGCTGGATGCCTGGAAGCCCGGATCATGTGTGATGGACATAGAGAAGATGCAGTTTGCCGCTCCGGTACCGGACGCGCGGTTGTCCTTGGGGATCGGCCTCAACTACAGAGCGCACTGCATGGAGCAGGGCAAACCGCTGCCCGCGAAACCCATTGTGTTCGGCATTGCACCGGGGGCACTGACCGGACATCTCCGGGCTGTATCAGGCAAAGGGTTCACCCGTGAGCTGGATTATGAAGGTGAACTGGCGCTAGTCATAGGCCGTCGAGCATCACGTGTGCCTGTCGATCAGGCCATGCAGTATGTTGCCGGCTATACGATCATGAACGATATCACCGCACGGGATCTTCAGCGTGCGGAGGGGCAGTGGACGCGGGCAAAGGGAGCCGATGGTTTTGCTCCGTGCGGTCCTTGGCTGGTGACAACCGATGAGATCCCAGACCACAGTGCATTGACCATTGTCACGCGCGTGAATGGCGACGAGCGTCAACGTGCGTCTGTCAGCGATCTGATATTCAGTATTCCAGAGTTAATCGAGCACATCACCGAAGCCATCACGCTGGAACCCGGCGACATCATAACCACCGGTACGCCGTCAGGAGTCGGCGAGCACCGTCGACCGCCGAGCTTTTTGCAACCGGGCGATAGGGTGGAGGTGACGATCGATCCAATCGGTACGCTGGTGACGCCGATCATTTAACCGATCGTCAGCATCCTCTCTACGGCAGCGCGTGCACGTTCGGCGATGTCTGCCGGCACTTGGATGTCCACGGTACGTGTGCGTAGACTGGCCAACGTGTCTTCCAGGGTGATCAGGTTCATGTGTGGACACCGGATGCTGCAGTAACGAACCATCTCGGCTTGCGGATTTTCATGGATGATGTTGTCCGCCATGCTGCACTCGGTGAGAAGCAGGTACCGATGTGCGCCGGAGTTTCGGATATACTCGATCATCTCCTTGGTGCTTCCGGTGAAGTCCACCGCATCGCAGACTTCCGGGCTGCACTCGGGATGCGCCAGCACCAGCAGGTCATCAAATTGGGCGCGTGCGTTTTTGACATCTTCTACGGTGAACCGTTCATGAACTTCGCAGCGCGCATCCCAAGCGACGAGTGACGGCCCGGTTCCGGGCGCCTGAGCACCTCGGGCTGTGATGACACGACGCCCCGTTTCGGCAGCCACGTTGCGGGCGAGATACTCATCCGGCAGGAAGATTACCGTGTCGGTGTTCAACGAACGGACCACCTCCGCGGCGTTGCCTGATGTGCAGCATATGTCGGATTCGGCTTTCACGTCGGCGTATGTGTTGATATAGGTCACCACTGGAACACCCGGGAAACGGCGGCGCAAGCTCCGCACATCCTCAGCTGTGATGCCGGCCGCCAGTGAGCATCCCGCTTTCTCGGCAGGCAACAGCACCTGTTTGGTCGGGTTGAGAATCTTGGCGGTTTCGGCCATGAACTTCACGCCGCAAAATACAATGATATCCGCATCAGTTGTCGCGGCTCTGCGGCTCAATTCCAGCGAATCACCGGTGAAATCCGGTATGGAATGGTACAGCGCCGGTTCCATATAGTTGTGCGCCAGAATTACCGCGTTGAGCTCACGCTTCAACGCGATAATCTCATCCGCAATCTCTGCTTTGATCTGCAACTCGGCATCCGGAACGATGCCGGTAAGGCGATCCCGCAGGCGCTGGAGTGTGCTGCTCATGGTTTACTCCCGATTTCTGGTATCAACTTACAGTTTACTGAACCGCGACAACCGGTGAGAGCGAAATGAGACTGGCAAGATGGCGAGGCATGAGCAGTTTACTCGGCGTATCATATATCTATGAACCGACAACCCGCTTCCATTGTGATCATTCTGGCCGACGACATGGGCTGGGGTGATCTCAGCTGTTATGGCCAGAAGGCCTTCAGCACCCCCTGCATAGACAGGATGGCCAGAGACGGCATCCGCCATACCGACGCGTATGCCTCGGCTCCATTTTGTGCGCCGACACGCTACAGTATGTTGACAGGGCTGCATCAGGGCCATTCCTGGATACGCGGTTTTGATGTGGACATCCGGGCCGAAGATGCGGGGTTTGTGCGTATCTTGCGTTCAGCCGGGTACCGTACAGGATTGTTCGGAAAGTGGGGGCTGGGTCAGGCCGAGGGCCCTTCCTCACCCAGGTCCCATGGCTTCAATGAGTTCGTCGGTTTTTTGGACCATACCCATGCGCATGACGGTTTTCCCGATTTTGTCTGGCGCGGATCGCGGGCCGAGGCCATACCGCGTGGTCTGTATGTAAATCGGCTGTTCACCGACGAGGCGATCCGTTTCATACGCCGTCATCACAGGCATCCCTTCTTATGTTGTCTGCATTTGACCACGCCTCATGCCCACAGTGTGTTGAGTGAAAATGGCATGCAGGCCCCCGGAGCCAATCCATTCGCGGACCGTCCATGGCCTGAGGTCGAGAAGAACTTTGCGCATTCCATGGTGTTGTTTGACAAATATGTGGGCGAAGTGCGTTCAACACTGGCGCGCCTGGGCATCGAACGAAACACATTGGTGATCGTAACCAGCGACAATGGCGGCCATCGCGCAGGGGGACATAGCTGGGAGTTCTTTCGAAGCAACGGCCATTGGCGCGATGGGAAGTTCACTTTGTGGGAAGGCGGCGTTCGCGTGCCATTCATCGCCTGTTGGCCCGCGTGTATCCGCCCGGGAATTACGTCAAACGCAATCTGCTCGACTCATGACCTTCCATCGACCTGTTTGGATGCCGCCGGATTGGGGCCGATGCCTCCTCTGCAGGCCTGTCCGACCGGAGGAAAGCATGCGGATGGCGCCAGCCTGTTGCCCGTGTGGCGGGGAGAGCAACGAAAAATACACGATTGGTTCTACTCCGAGTATCCCGCCGCCGTATTCCAACAGAGTTGCCGCTGGGATCACTGGAAGGCGATCCGCATTGGCTCTGACAACCCTGTGCAGTTATACGACCTGGCGGCCGACCCCTCGGAGACAATCGATGTGGCGCAGCGTCACCCGGATGTAGTCGCAAGGCTGGACGCCTTGATGCGTCGCGAGCATGTGGATTGTCCTCTGTTTCCGGGAGGCCCCGCATGAGACGTATCGTTCCGTATGTCTGTTTGTGGCTCTTGACATGTACCGGCGGGTATGCGTTGGCTCAGTCGAGTTTTATCCCGGAAGATTATTGGGTTCACATCGCGGGAGGCAAGATAACCATCGGAGCCAGAGATGCCGGCCCTGATGTCTCCCCCGCGTTTGATTTGGAGCGTCCGGTTCACACGCGGGTTGTCCGTTCGTTTGACATTGGCAAAACGGAAGTCACCCGCGGCATGTATCGGCGGTTTCTCGATGCCGGCGGGTATCGTGAGCGGCGGTGGTGGTCTGCCGCAGGATGGCGCTGGCTGCAGCGTACGGGGCGGCAGCAGCCGGTGTTTTGGCAGCCGACACTGCACGCCGGCCGCGGCAGCATCGAGCAGACCGATGACCATCCGGTTCTTGGCGTCAGTTTCTATGAGGCTGAAGCCTTTTGTCGATGGGTGGGTGCGCGTCTTCCCACGGAGTACGAATGGGAGACCGCCGCAGGATGGGACGGCACGCATCGACGTGCGTATCCTTGGGGTGATACATGGAACCCCGAGGCATGTAACTGGTTGATGGATACCCAGCTCGCCGGTGGGGGGCAGGCGCTGTTGACGGCTGCAGTGGGCAGCTATCCATTGGATCGCAGTCCTTCAGGCTGTCTGGATATGGCCGGAAATGTTTCCGAGTGGTGCTCCGGCACAGTCTCGCCCTATCCGGGATCGCGGTTACGGATGAGTTGGCGTGGTGTGCGTCCGGTGCGTGGCGGCTCCTGCTACAGCCAACAGCCAACTTCCATGCGGGTTGCCGGCCGGTGGTTTGCCGCACCGGACTGCAGCGATGACTTTCCCTGGATCGGTTTCCGTCTGGTGCGAACACCAGTCACAACCCGGTAGTTGTTCTTCATCCTTTGTGGAAGCGTTGGCCGACACCGTACACATTGACCGCATTGTCGTTCAGCATGCACGCGGCGACGCGTTGCAGATCGTGTTCCGTCCACCCTGCACGACGAGCGGTCTGTTGCAACTGGCGATGCAGTATGGATCGGGTGATTTGGGCCGAACCGGCCGCCATTTCAACCGACGTGCAATCGTGAGACAGCATGAACTTGTGTGTGGGTACATATCCCAGCCATGTGGTCAGGGCCTGATCGAGAAACGCCGGGTTCAATACGGGCATCCAGCATGTATCCAAATAAATGTTTGGATAATGCTTGGCAAGATGACCGGATTCGTTGAGGAACGGCCAGCAATGTAACAGAATCAGTTTCATCCCCGGATAGCGTGCCGCCAGCTGTGACAACGGCAACGGAGACGATTGCGCGAGATTATGCGTACCCACATGCACTTGGTGTGGCCATTGGCGTTGCTGGGCTTCCTCGCAGCAGATGTGCATCACTGCGTTCTGGAAACGTACGACCTCACTTGACGTCAGTGAACCCCTCCATGTGACATCCCAGTCCGGTTCTTCACCGAAATCCAGCGAACGGGAATACGCTTGCAGCTGTTTGATCCCGATACAACCCGCACGGGTCGCCCGGTTGAAGAGCGCGTGAACAAATTGTCTCCAGGAGTTGAGGTCTACCGGATCGATCCCAATCTGGGCTGCCAACGCATCCCGGCGAGCACTGTCTTTACGCCAGAAATCCATCAGCGGATCGATGCGCAGCAGGGTATGGGTAAACGCCCGTTCCTCGCGGGCGTCGGCCGAGTCTGCCGCCAGGCAATATTCCGGCTGCATCGGGCGTACGAGCGTCGAAAACCGGCAACGTTCCATTGCCACACGATACCAGTTCCACAGAGACGCATACCGCTCGCCTATTTCCCTATCCAGCCGGTCGAGTGTTGCTGCATTCGCGCGTGCCAGGTCCGGTCCATAGAGATGACGGATACCGAGCCGCAGGCACTGCCATGCGCCGGTCGCATCCTGAAGGTCCAGCAGGGGTTTCAACGCAGCCAACGCTTTACTGGCCGGTATGGTGTGCAGCTGGTCCGCGTCGGCAGCTCCAGCCGATCGAGCGAGTGCGTTTAAGTCATAACCGCCGCCCTGCCAACAGAACCCGCCGAAATACGGATCCAGCAGCACATCGACGAGATGGGTCGGGCGTATGGGGCGCGCCCCCAGTGCGCGATCGGCCCCGAACCCGTCCGGTGTGTTATCGAAATGCATGAGGCTGCCCCAGTGCTCATGGGCGCAAAAGTTAGGCAGATGTGACAGCGGCATAGGAACTGTCTCCTTTCGGGCATGTATCGATCCGGCGGATGAGAGCAACAATACGCCCATGGCGCCTTGTGACAGGAATGTGCGGCGCGTCAGCTTCATCTATTTCGTTGTACGTGTTGCATCGCCAAACGAGCGGCGGCGTAGGCGGGGGAATGACGGGCCAGCGCGGGTTCCGCATCCGGGCAGGAGTCGGCCAGATGCTGTTGTAAGGGCTCGATAATCCAGCGGCCTGCCTGAAACACGCCGCCGGACAGCACGATGGGATATCGTTCTCCAGGCCTGAAGAGGGAGTGGGCCACATAGGCAGCATCTTCGGCGAGCGACATGGCCGCGTTGTACAATACTTGGGCCGCCAGACTGTCTCCCGCTTCGGCACAGGCGGTGACCTGCGGTGCGAACCCAGCAATCCGATCGCGCGGCCACCCTCCGCATGAAACGCGGTCAATCAGATTGTACAGATTGGTTATTTCGAAATACTGCAGCATCCGCTCGGTCATCAGAGTGGCCGGAAGGCGACCATCGCGGGCTCGAATACATGTCTTCATGGCCTGCAGCACGATGTCGGTGGCGCTGCCCTCATCCCCCAGATGCATACCCCATCCGCCGATCCCCTTGTGCTCTGTATCCGAACGCCATCCGGAGACTCCCGATCCGGTACCGGCTATCACGACGACACCCCATGGGCGCAAGTCTCCACCAGCCGCCAGCGCGGTGCGGTACTCAGACACTTGTACCAGCTCGGCGTTAGGGCAATAGTGTGCGATGATCTCAGCGTGTGTCTGGCCCACCATGATGCCGTGGATTCTTACGATCCGATCCGTCACTCCTTGGCTGGCCAGTTGCTCGAATACATCAGCCACATGTCGGGAGCAGGTTTCCGGAGGCACGTACCGTCCGTTCACCCCGCCGGAACGGGCGGTGGCCACTACCTGCTCGGACGGATCGATGACCGATGCGTCGAGTTTGGTCCCCCCGCCATCCAGCCCGGCGGCCAGTGGCTCAGTAACCATGTTGCTTGTGGTGCTCCGCAACATGCGAATATCCTTCGCCGCCTTCAGGGACAGGGATATTGACGCTGGGATAGACCGAGGGAACCTTGCCCCGTTCGATCAGGATCTGCACTGTGCCGGCGGCGACCGCCCACATCAGTACGGCCGCGCCGATACCGGAGAGGGGACACATCTTTCGGGGTAGTCCTTCTACAGGTAGCCCTGCGTCTCCATACGGGGCGCCGTTATCCAGCACCAGATCCGCTACATCGACCAACAGTTTGCCGCAAGGGTGCTGCGAGACCAAAACGCCGCGATACCCTTCGGCACACACGGCGATCACTTTCACCCCCATCGCCTGCGCCTGCAGCGACAGTTCGATCTGGCGGAACTTGTTGCCTGATACGGTTCCGATGATCAGCACATCGCCGCGCCGCATGTTACTGCGGCCGATAGCCGCGCGCACGATCAACCGCTCACATTCATTGGGGTCAACCAGTGGTTCACCGGGGTTGGCTTCACGATACCGGTTTTCATTGATGACCTGCAGATCGAACTTGAATCGACTGAATGCCGCCAGGCCGCCCGCTCGGTTGATGAGTTCGGCGTCGACGATATGGCCGGTGTCATGGATGTGAACGATGCCGCCCGGCTCCAACGCATCCGCGCAGAACAGAGCGGCCTGACGGACGCGATCCGCCTGCCTTTCCGCCAACATTTGAATGTGCTCTGCGTAGAGCCGGAAGGCCGCGGATATCATGTCGGACATGAAATGTATGCTCCCTGTGCTGAAGTTGACCGGATATCAGGCTACTCCAGTAGAGCTCAGATGTCAAAACACCAGCCGAGAGCTGTCAGGAGGCTGCGGGCTCGATCGTCTCCGTTTCGCGTTCGATCTTGGGGGCGCCGCCTTCAACGGCCGCTTCGTCGATGATGATCCGGCGGATACTGCGATCGGACGGAACGGTAAACATGATGTCGAGCATCACGTCGTCAACGATGGCACGCAAGGCGCGCGCGCCTGTCCCACGGAGCGCCGCTTTACGGGCGATGGTCCTCAACCCGTCATCGGTGAAGTGCAGACTGACACCGTCCATCTCCATCATGCGGGTGTATTGCCTGACTACCGCGTTCCGCGGTTCCACCAGGATCCGCATCAGGCTGTCTTCATCCAGCGGACTGAGCGCCGTGATACTGCTCAAACGTCCGATCAGTTCGGGAATGAAGCCATATTTCATCAGATCGTCCGGGGTGACCTGTTCCAAGATGACACCGGTGTCCGCCTCGCTGTCCGCAGGCGACATGCGGAACCCTAATGTGCGGTCACCCAGACGCCGTCGGACGATGCCCTCCAGGCCGTCGAACGCACCGCCGCAGATGAACAGGATGTTGGTTGTATCTACCTGGATCATCTCCTGATGGGGGTGCTTGCGGCCTCCCTGCGGTGGCACGCTGGAGATGGTGCCTTCGAGCATCTTCAGCAGCGCCTGTTGTACGCCTTCACCGGATACATCGCGTGTGATAGAGGGGTTTTCGGATTTTCGGCTGATCTTGTCGATTTCATCGATGTAGATGATGCCCCGTTGAGCCAGCTGTACAGCTTCCTCGAAATCAGCACAGTCCGCTGCCTGTAGTAGACGCAACAGGATGTTTTCCACATCCTCACCCACATAACCGGCTTCGGTGAGCGTGGTGGCGTCGGCGATTGCGAAGGGCACCTTCATGAACCGGGCGAGTGTCTGCGCCAGCAGTGTCTTGCCGCATCCGGTGGGGCCGATCAACAGGATGTTGCTCTTTTGCAGCTCCACATCGCCCCGGTCGTCCAAGTTACGCAACCGTTTGTAATGGTTGTACACGGCAACCGCGAGCATGCGTTTGGCGCGATCCTGACCGATGACATACTCGTCCAGCGACTTCTTGATCTCTTCCGGTGTGGGCGGGTGTTTCGTCAGCTCTACATGTTTGGGTGATTTGGGCGCCTGTGTTGTGTTAGGCGCCGAGGCGATCAGATCGCTGGCGTAGTTGATGCACTCGGTACAGACTGCGCCGTAGACGCCTTGGATCATGCGTCCACGGGTCTTCCCGCACAGTACGCATGGCTGGTCCCCGGTATTGCTATGTCGTGCCACGTCAGCTCTGCTCCTGTGATTCCACCCTGTTGGCGCGGGCCAGCACCTGGTCAACCAGGCCGTACTCGCACGCCTCGGTCGCTGACAGAAAATGATCACGTTCCGTATCGCGTGTCACTTTGTCCAGCGGCTGACCGGTATGGTGGGCCAATATCTCATGAAGCAACTGATTGTTTTTCAGCACTTCCTGTGCCTGGATATTGATGTCGATCGCGGTTCCATGGAATCCGGCGCTGACCTGGTGGATCATTACGCGTGCATGTTCCAGGCAGAACCGCTTGCCTTTTGTGCCTGCCGCCAGCAACACGGCGCCCATGCTGGCGGCCTGTCCAACGCAGATGGTGGCGATGTCACATCGCAATACCTGCATTGTGTCGTAGATGGCCAAACCCGCGGTGACCGAGCCGCCCGGAGAGTTGATGTACAGCTCGATGTCCTTATGCGGATCCACCTTTTCCAGGAAGAGCATTTCGGCGATCACCAGGTTGGCGATGCGATCGTCGATTTCATCTCCCAAAAAGATGATCCTGTCGGCGAGCAGGCGTGAGTAGATATCGTATGACCGCTCACCGCGGGATGTCTGTTCTATGACGTAAGGTATGAGCATGTACGGGTCTCCTGGCGGCGCTTTTCACGCCGGCTTTTCAGTCCTTTTCGGATGCAGCCTCGGCTTGTGTCGCATCTGTATTGTCTGCGGATGATTCGGCTGCCTGTGCAGCCAGCGCTGCGGCCCGTGCAGCCCGGGCCTCTTCCGCCGCCTGCATATAATCTTTTTCGGTATACTGCGCGGTTGACTTGATGAGGTCGATCACGGCGCGGTATTTGATCTCGTTGGCGATTGTGTCAAGCAATCGCTGGTTAGCACGCATGGACTCCAGCGCTTCCTGCGGGTTTTCTTCGGTTGCGGCAATTTCGTTGAGACGATTCTGTATGTCGTCATCCGCGGCGGTTATACCTTCGGCTTCGATGATCGCTTTGAACAGTTCGTTCAGCATCATCCGTTCAGCAGATGCCTCCAGAACGCGCTGGAACCATTGATCGGGCGTCATGCCTTGACTTTGGATGTACTGTTCCAGCGTGTAGTTACTTCGCCGCAGGCGCTCCGACATCTGTTCGACTTCGGAGCGGGCCATGCTGGTGATCGCGACATGTGATACCACCACGGGGTTGGCTTCCAGCAAGCGGTTGTTCATATCCGCCGTAGTCGCTTCCTCGGCCATCTGGTTGAAGCGTTCCGTCAGTGTGTTGCGTATCAGCTCCGTCAGGGCATCGATATCCGCCACTTTGAAGTGATTGCAGAGCTCTTCGTCTGTGGGTGGGCGGGGAGTGGACACGCTGTGTACATGCACGGTTACGTGCGCCTTTTGGCCACGCAACTCTTCATCCGCGTAGTCTGCCGGGAATTCCGTGTCAAACTCCACATCGGAGCCTGCTGTGACACCAAACAGATGCTGCTCCACCGGATGATCGTGTGATGACTCTTTCAAAGTCACCAGATGACGGCGGGCGCTGCGGGGGTTGGGTTCACCGTCCAGATGGGGTGTTTCGCTGACAAACATCATATCGCCCAAAGCTGCCGGAGTGTCTACGCGTCCGTAGTTGGTCAGCGCATCCCGTCTGGCCTGCAGTTCGTTGGCCACCATCTCATCGGTAACGGTCGCTGTGTAGCGGGTCAGTTCCAGCCCTTTATACTGTTTGAGCTCCACAGTGGGCGCCAGGGGCACGTGCAGCTTATAACTCATCTGCTGCCCTTCAGCCAGTTCGACGTCGGTGATGTCGGGGTCGAACATGTGCGGCGTGACGCCAGCCTGATCGAGAGCGGCGAGTACGGTTTGCCGAAGCAGCGAATTGCGAACTTCTTCCTCGACGTATTCTGGTTTCAACTGCTGCTTGACCAGGCTGACCGGAGCTTTTCCGGGGCGGAAGCCGGGAATATTCACATACTTGCTAAACTGCTTATACGCTTTGGTATACGCCTCGGCCACTTTTTCGGGTTCGATCACCACCAAAAGTGTCTGTGTCTGATTTTCCAGCGATTCAGTCGTTACCTGCATCTATTGTCCTCAGTATGGGGCTTGGCCTGTCATGGCCCAGCCGGGATGGATATTCGATACGGGGGGCGCAAAGGCGTCTGCATTCTATGCAACCCACACGGCGCTGCTGCCGGCAGGTGGCGCCTCAAGCGGTCACCATGCAGTCAATGGGTGAAAGAAGATGCTACTCGTTTCGCATGAGCTCTGTCAGGTTGCGCGCATGTTCTGAATACATTTTGATCAGCTGTTGCAGCTGGTCTTCGGCATTTTGTGCTTCGCGTACCGGTGAGAGCGCCTGATTGACTTGTCCGGAGTCACCGCCACATTGACCGTTGATCCAGAACAGGGTGCGTTCCGCGTTTACGGTGGCCAGTCCCGAGCCGGGAGGGCTACCGTGTTTCCAGCCACGCGGCATTCCGTTGACGGTACGCGCAACAGGCGCTTTGGACACACTGCGACGCGCGGGCCGCGCGTCGGAATGCATCACCAGTAAACTGCTTAGCAGAAGCGTTCCGGCCGCAGTCAGCAGCACTGTAGAGCGGATCATCAGCGGTCACCCCGTTTCAGGTCAGTATCGGCATTCAGTATACTACATCGCGATGCTGAATGGATATAGACAAGAGTGCGGGCGCGTCCGGGGTTCGGACACGCCCGCTTCGTTAACACCGGCAGACAGGCTCTAGATATCGTAGTAGAGCATGAACTCGTACGGATGCGGCCTCAGGGCCACGCCGTCGACTTCCCGCTTCTGCTTGTACTCGATGTATGTCTCGATCAGGTCCTCGGTGAACACATTGCCCTTCAGAAGGAACTCGTGATCTTCCTTGAGAGCCTGAAGCGATTCGGCCAGACTTCCCGGAGTGTGTTGGATGCCCTTGCGCTCTTCGGCGGGCAACTCGTACAGGTCCTTATCCATCGGAGCCGGCGGCATAATCTTGTTTTGAATACCATCCAGACCGGCCATCAGCAACGCGGCGAAAGCGAGGTAACCGTTCGACGACGGATCCGGTGCGCGGAACTCGACACGCTTGGACTTGGGTGAGGTGCTGTACATCGGGATGCGCACACAGGCCGAGCGGTTGCGCTGGCTGTATATGAGGTTGATGGGCGCTTCATAACCCGGTACCAGTCGGCGGTATGAGTTGGTGGACGGCGCAGCAAACGCCAGAATGGCGCCAGCGTGCTTCAACAGCCCGCCGATGAAGTAAACGGCGGTCTCACTGAGGCCTCCATATCCACGCTCATCAAAGAATGTGTTGACGCCGTCTTTCCAGATGCTGATGTGCACGTGCATGCCGGAGCCGTTATCCATGAACAGTGGCTTGGGCATGAATGTGGCGGTGTATCCGTTCTGGATTGCCGTGTTCTTGACCACGTATTTGAACTTCATCAGCTTATCGGCCATTACGGTCATCTTGTCGAACCGCATGTCGATCTCGCATTGACCCGCCGTGGCAACTTCGTGGTGATGCACTTCAGGTTCCACGCCTACTTCCATCAGATTCAGCACCATTTGGGTGCGCAGGTCTTGCAGCGTATCGGCAGGCGGGCAGGGGAAGTAGCCTTCCTTGTAGCGGATCTTGTAACCCAGGTTGGGCTTTTCATCGCGGCCGGTGTTCCATGCGGCTTCGTCAGAGTCTATGAAGTAATACCCAGAGTGCTGGTTCTGGTCGAAACGCACATCGTTAAACACATAGAACTCGGCCTCAGGTCCCATGTACACGGTGTCGCCCAGACCGGTTGACAGCAAGTACTTTTCGGCTTTCTGAGTGATGAAGCGCGGATCACGGGAATAACGCTCGCGGGTGAGCGGATCCACCACATCACACAGGAAGACCGCGGTGGGATGCTCGGTAAACGGATCCATGAACACCGATGAGGGATCCGGCATCAACAGCATGTCGGATTCGTTGATAGCCTGAAATCCGCGGATCGATGAACCATCGAACCCGATCCCATCTTCGAACAGGCTCTCGTCCAGATCCTTAACCGGCAGGGAGAAGTGCTGCCACAGTCCCGGCAGGTCGGTGAAGCGAAGGTCGACCATGACGGCTTCTTTTTCGCGTACGAAGTCAATAGCCTCTTTTGGTGAGTTGGGTGCCATTGTTTATGCGCCTCCTTGGCAGGCAGTGTTTGCGCGGATTTTCCGCAATAAAAAAGGGCCGCTCTTCATGCGACGCTGAAGCCGCAACGAAAGGAGCGTCCCTCTCGATAGTAAATCGAGGCTTCTCCGCCTCGCTGATATCCGTCGGTCGGTGTGATATCTATCGGAATTATAGCAGGCAACATCACCCGGTGTCAACAGGGATCATCTACCGGCGCACTGAACCATAAGGCGATCTCTTCCTCTGCGTGTTCCGGCGAGTCGGATGCGTGGATGATGTTTTCTGTCTCGGAACAGGTGAAATCGCCGCGGATAGTGCCGGGCGTCGCCAGGTGTGGACGAACGGAACCGATCATCGAACGGATAAGGGTAACCGCCTGCTCTCCCTGCCATACAGTTGCGACTACCGGCCCGGATGTGATGAAAGCGATCAGATCTTCATAATAGGGTTTGCCTTCATGAGCGGCGTAATGTCGGCGCGCCAGCGGCAGGTCAGGTTGTAACATCCGCATGCGGCACAGAACCAGTCCTCGACGCTCCAACCGGGTGATGCATTCGCCAATCAAACGCCGTCTGACTGCATCTGGCTTGATCATTACGAAACATCGTTCCAGCATCTTGCGACCTCCTCTGGTCTTGGCACGATTGTACCTGGTGGAAGATGCTTCAAGGCCGTTGAAGCGCAGGAGCGGTGAAAAGCCGCAGCACCGGATCCCGTCCGTAGTTGCCGAAACCGCTTCCGTACAGCGTCAGTCCGCCTGGATGGCGCGCCGCTTCAGGAGCGGAGATGCGCAGACGGATTCTGTCGGGTTCCAGCGGCAGATCACTCAACATGACATCGGACACCGGTGCACCATCAACGGTGGTGCCTTGTCGGTCTACACGTAATACCTTCAGCAGGCCGTATTGGTTGATCGTGTCGGGTACAAACTGAGGGGTGTAGGCGCCTCGCCGATTGCCGAAGTCGCCGGGGCTGGTCCAAGCTCCGACGCATACCCCGGCTATATGAAACACGATGGTGGATGGCCAGTCGGGATTGACGCCGGCGGTTTCGGAACCGATCTCCATGACTAATTCGATGGCGGTGAGCCGGGACACGGCGGGAAGAGGCATTCGGATCTCATATTCAACATATCCGGCAGCGAACCAGAGCAGTCCTGCATGTATCCGCTCTGGAAGGCTGAAACTGCGCGGATCATCGATTTGACCAATGAACCGTTCGGTTGATGCCAAACCGCATGTGGGAACAGCCTGCCATGCCGTGTATGAGCCCACTGGTATATGCAACGACTGTACATCCGACTGCATGTCTGGCCGAAGCCGTATGTGTACTGTGTCACGCGCCAGGTGTACAACCTTGCGTCGGCCATGCCAACCGGGCGCCGGTATGCAGAAAACCAAACCTGACTCCTGCAGTATATCGACATGACGGCTGACTGCAGCCGCGGACATGCGCATCTGGTCAGCCAGCTCGTTGATGCAACAGGGACGCTGGGCAACCAGGCGCAACAGCGCATAGCGCGCGGGAGATCCCAGAGCGCGTAGTTCGCCGGGTAAGTCTGCATTCGTATGGGGATTGGGCATGTCAGTTTATTTAACCAAAATGCTAAACAAATGCGCCGAAACACGATGCCTGCTCGTTGACCGAATAGCACACGCTGACTATACTGTGCGCGCACCAGGTGACAGGCGACCACATAAGCGCCATTCGGTGCATCTATCGCATCAACAGAAGAGCGGAGGGGAGACGTGAATCGAGTGATCCTGGCGCCCGAACAGGCGCAACACACCATTAGCAGGCATCTGTATGGTCACTTTTCGGAACATTTGGGACGGTGCATCTATGAAGGATATTGGGTGGGGGAACAGTCGGACATTCCGCATACGCGCGGCATCCGCAACGATGTGGTGGAGGAATTGCGCGCCATAGGCCCCTCCGTGATGCGATGGCCCGGAGGGTGTTTTGCCGACGAATACCACTGGATGGATGGGGTCGGACCTCGTGAGCAACGTCCGGAGATCGTCAATGTGCATTGGGGTGGTGTTACAGAGAACAACCACTTCGGAACCCATGAGTTCTTTGATCTGTGTGAGCAATTAGGGGCTGATCCGTATGTCTGCGGCAATGTCGGCAGCGGCACGGTGCGGGAGATGCGCGACTGGGTGGAGTACTGCACCTTCGACGGCCGTTCACCGATGGCGGACTGGCGTCGCCGCAACGGCCGTGAGCAGCCTTGGCGTTTGCCGTTCTTTGGCGTAGGGAACGAGAACTGGGGTTGTGGCGGCTGGATGAAGGCGGAACACTATGCGAATCTCTATCGTCAGTACGCCTGCTATGTGCGTACCTTTGGAGGTAACCAGATTCAGCGCATTGCCTGTGGACCAAATGCGGATGACTACCACTGGACAGAGGTGATGATGAACCAGGCGGCGTTTCACGACTGCGGCCTAAGGCTGATGGATGGATTGGCTCTGCACTATTACACGGTACCGGGAGCCAATCGGTCTGCCACGCAGTTCGGTGTCGATGACTGGTGGCAGATTATCGCCAATGCGTTACGCATGAAGGAACTGATCGAGAGACACAGCACAATCATGGACCGACGTGACCCTGAAGCCGGTATCAGCCTGGTCGTCGATGAATGGGGGACTTGGTACGATGTGGAACCCGGAACCAATCCCGGATTCCTGTATCAGCAGAACACCATGCGTGATGCGGTAGTGGCCGGACTCACACTGAATATCTTCAACAATCACTGCCGGCGAGTTCGGATGGCTAATATAGCCCAGACAGTGAACGTGCTGCAGGCTATGGTGCTGACAGATGGGGCGCGTATGACCGTGACGCCCACCTACCATGTATTCGCAATGTTCCGCGCGCATCAGGATGCGGTGCTGCTGCCTGCCACTGTCATCACCGGATCCGAGCGCTGGCAGGGGCATTCGATCCCGTTGGTTTCGGCATCCGCGTCCCGTCAATCCGATGGCACGGTGTGTGTCTCTCTTGTCAACCCGCATCCCACCGACAGCGCCGAAGTCGATGTCGTCTGCGCCGGTCATAACTGGAAGTCCGTGACGTCCACCTTGCTTACGGGACCGATGACCGCCCACAATACATTCGATCAGCCCAACACGGTGGCGCCTGTACCCGGCGATGCCCGGTTGACTACGGATGGAGTTCGGGTACAGCTGCCATCCGGTTCGGTGTGCGTACTCAAGCTTCAGTAATTCGGCAGAGGAACGCGGCGCATCAGCCGGGTTCCTCTCGCGGTTGATGCGCATTACAGATGATCGCCGAAGCAGATCGTACGGCCTCTCGGGCCTGGTGCGGAGCTGTTACCCACAAAGCTCCCTGCCAGGCCAGTACCCACCAAGTCAACTCCTGAGCGCCGTAGCATCGAACTGTGCACCGAAACAAACCATCGATGTCTTCGGTGAGCGAGATTAAACGACTCGGTTTAGTGCTCACCAAAATGTCGGCTGCTTCAGCCGTGCAGAGACACAAGACGTGGGGCAATACGCTTCGATCCACCGGCACGCGTCTGACGGTGCTTGGACCATCGAAACGGTATGGCATGCGGAATCTGTCCGTCAATAGCGAAACAGAGGTAATCGCTTCCAGCGGTATGTGAATCCGCTGACCATGCGCTTCAGAAAAGCCCACTACGGTCCATAATCCGGCTTCACACCCTGCGTAAAACGGGCTGACCATCACCTCAACCGGCGTCGGGTCATTCCAGTCAAATCGGTGGAGCCTGACCTTTCGACGCAGGCGGATAGCGGATCGTACCACAGTCAAATGGCGCAGCATATCGGCCGAGAGCCCGAGCGGATCACGATGGTATGGCAGGGATGCTAGTGAGTCCAGTTGAGTGTGACTGTCCGCGTTAGTACGCAAAGCGAATAGAGACTCAGTGCGGTGGTGATATACCTCGTTTGGACTCAGTAGAGCTCCATGAGCGACCATCGTCTCCAGTGAGGCCACATGGTCATGATGCAGGCAGAGCGCCGAGCCGGGATATTCGGAATGTGTAGTGTCGGCTTCAGACGTTTTGAGCATCTGCAGGTACCGGTATACAGTGCGCGTCGAAACATGCAACAATTCAGCCAGTTGCTCCGGTGTTGCGTTGGGATGGCGATGGAGGTGCTGCGCCAGTTGTTCCAGTCGACGCATCTGATCCGGCATCCGGCGACTCGTTGTATCCTTATGCCTGTCGGGTGTACACATCAAACATAGATTTTGGCGTAAGTAAAGGGATGTCCTGCTGAAGAGGCAACGCCAGATGAGCGAAAGAGACCTGACTGTCGGTATAAATAAATGAATGCTCTTCCGGAGGAAACGGATGCGAGTCCTCGAACTGATGCACACGCATGTGGTGACGGTAGCGCCGGACGATACGGTGCAGGACGCGGTCGACAAAATGGATCTGTATCAGGTCAGCGGATTGCCCGTTGTGGACGCTGACGGCAAACCGCTGGGCGTGATTACCGAACATGATGTGATCCGCGAACTGCTGCCTCAGCCTTCAGACAGCCCGGAACAGTTCCGCGAATCCTGGCAGGACCTGGAAAGCCGTGTCGCACGGGTGAAAGAGCTGAAGGTCTGTGACGCCATGTCATCGTCGGTAATCGCCGTGGATGAGAACACCGAGGCGCTCGAGGCCGCGGCGTTGATGTTGCATCGGAAGGTGAAACGGTTGCCCGTTACCGCGGGAGGAAAGCTTGTAGGCATCATCAGCCGTATCGATATTTGCCAGGCGGTGCTGGAAGACCGTCTGTAGCCCGGGGCCGGCCCGTCGATGGCGCGCTGACCGATCTGCTGAGACTGGTCGCACTGTTCGCGACCTCAAATATGTGTGGGGGATATCCACGCCTCCGGCAGGGCATCACGCAACTCTCGATGCCCTGTTTTTTTGTATGCCCATTACTTTCTTTTACAGACATGCCACCGGAGCCAATTACCTTGAATCCGACGGTCGATGTATCGTATGATGAATAAACCCTGCGGTTAATGCGCCGATGCGTCGAGCTATTGAGCAAACCGCTGCGGCCACATCGCTGCTGAAGGGAGTTCATCGATGCCCCACACACTGCACGTGATCTCACATACTCACTGGGACCGGGAGTGGTATCTTCCATTTCAACTGTTCCGTATGAAGCTTGTGGACCTTCTGGATCACCTGCTGGAGATACTGGAAACACGCCCCGAATTCAAGCATTTCAACCTGGACGCGCAGACCATTGTGTTGGAAGATTATCTGCAGATCAGGCCGCACAGAGCTGACACGCTGCGAAAGCATATACAAGCTGGCCGGATCCTGATCGGTCCCTGGTACCAGCTGAACGATGAAAACCTGGTCAGCGGTGAGTCCACGATACGCAGTCTGTTGATCGGTCATCGAATTGCGTCACAGTTTGGTCCGGTAATGAAAGTCGGATATTTACCCGATCAGTTCGGCAATATATCTCAAATGCCGCAGATATTGCGTGGTTTCGGCATCGATAACGCGATATTTGGTCGGGGACGTCAGCTGACCGGTGACAGGAAAATGGAATTTGTCTGGCGTTCGCCCGATGGCAGCGAAGTGTTCGCGTCTTTGATGGCCTTCTGGTACAACAATGCGCAGCGTTTCCCTTCAGATCCGGATGAAGCGCTCAGTTATACGCAACGCATTATCGACGTGATGGCGCCAGTGGCCGCATCCCGGCATCTTTTGCTGATGAATGGAGTCGATCACCTGGAGGCGCAACCTGACGTCGGGGAGATCATAGATGCCGTGCAAAAGCGCCTTGCAGATGCCGATATCCGCCATTCCACCCTGCCGGAATATATTCATGGGGCGACGCAGGATCTTGCCGATCGGCGGGTCGAACTGGAGCGAGTGACCGGTGAACTTCGGGAGGATCGTCACTGCAACGTGCTGGCGGGCACCCTGTCCACCCGAATGTATCTGAAGCAGGCAAATACCGAGTGTGAGATGTGGTTGGAGCGGCAGGCCGAGCCGGCGTCTGTCATGAGCCGCTTGGCCGGAGGCCGATGGGACAAAGACATACTGCGGTTTGCTTGGAAGCGTTTGATGGAGAATCATCCCCATGACTCCATTTGCGGATGCAGTGTGGACACCGTACATGACGAAATGATGACGCGGTTTGGCGAAGTCCGTCAGGTGGCCGAAGAGACCACCCGCCGCCGCCTTCTGGAAACATCCAGCGCCATTCACTCCGACGGTCCAGGTCTTGTGGTCTACAATACGCTGAACTGGCCGCGTACTGAACGCGTGCGCGCGGTCATCGATTTTCCGATCAGTGACACTGTACGTGGAGCTCCGACTATTGACCTGTCCAAGGACGTATGGGGGCTGGAGCTGCGCGATCCTGCAGGAAACCAAGTGCCTTTCGTAGTCACGGAATGCCGGAAGCTGATCCAAGATGTCTACTCGCCTGTGGAGCTGCCGATGGCTCGTTGGGTGCGACGCTATTTGGTCGAGTTTGTGGCGCGGGACGTGCCCGGTTGCGGTTACCGTTTGTACACCATCAACCCGAATGTGCCCACTCCTGTATTCGATCGGGACCATCTGTACCATGCGGAAGACACCCTGGCGAACGAATACCTCACCATCAACAGCGACGCGGGCGGCGTGGAGGTCTACACTGCGGCCGACACCGACGAGAACACGGTGCTTCTACAGAATGTCGGCATGCTGGAAGATGTGGGTGACCGGGGCGATGAATACCGGTACGTACGCCCGCTGCGTGACGAGCGGATCACCACGCTGCAGGATGGCGCTGCGGTGCGGATCCTGGACGGCGGGCCCGTCTATGCCTCTCTGGTGCGGCGCTCGGTGATGCATCTGCCGAAGAGCGTTACGGATGACAAGAACGCCCGTTCCGATGAGCTGGTGGCTTGTCCGGTCACCATCACCTGGACCTTGACCGCCGGTGTGCCGCGCGTGGATGTGCGTGTGGAATTCGAGAACACGGCATCCGATCATCGACTGCGCGCCCTGGTGCCCACGTGGGTGGAGTCCGATCAAGTGCACGCAGAGATGCCGTTTGACGTGGTCGAACGCGCCGTGCGTCCGCCGGATGACTGGCCGAATGCGTCTTCGTTTTTCCCACAACGGTCATGGGTGGATATCAGCGATGGCGTGCGTGGAGTCGCTGTGATCAATAAAGGCTTACCGGAGTATGAGGTGTATCCCGACGCTGCCCGAACTCTGGGGTTGACGTTACTACGCTGCGTCGGCTGCATCAGCGATGCCGGAGATACGGCGAGCGCCACTCCGACACCGGGGGCTCAATGTCTTGGCCGACATGTCGCCGAGTATGCGGTAATGCCGCACTCCGGTACATGGGAGGATGCGCAGATCTGGAAGCAGGCCCACAGCTTCAATACCCCTATGCTGGTCTGTCAAGTGGACGCCCAGGATGGTCCGTTGCCGGCGGAATATCAGTTCCTGAAGGTAGAGGGGGGAGATGGTCTGATTGTGAGCGCGTGCAAGCCGGCAGAGGACTCGGATGCGGTCATCGTAAGACTGTTCAATATCGCCAGCACAGCGGTAACGGCCCGTGTGGCTATTCCGGGAGTGCAGGCGGCGGAGCAGGTTAATCTGAACGAGGAGTCGATCACCCCATTGGAGATCGATTCAGCGGGGGCGGTGAGCTTGCCGGTGAGTTCCCGGCAGATCGTCACACTGGCGTTTCACATCGGCTGATCGCGCACCTATCTGAGTGAGGTGGAACATGGTCTGTCCTGTGACACTGGATTGTCATGCCTGGATTCGCCTGGCCATTTCAGCCGGGCTGGTGTTGGCCGCGTTCGCCTGTCAGGCTGCAGGTGTCGTATCGCCAGCCGCCTTCGGAGCGGTTGGTGATGGAGAAACGGATGACACCCGAGCCATACAGGCTGCATTGGATGAAGCCGGCAAAGGGGGCTTGGAGGTCGAGCTCACACCCGGTCGGTACCTTATCAGCAGCACGTTGGTGGTGCCGAACGCCACAACGTTGCGGGGAACAGGACCGCGCTGGGAACAGGCATCTGTCGCATTGATTATCAAGCAGCCCGGTTTTCATGCGGTTGAGTTGCGTCATGGCAGCTGCGTAAAAGGTGTGGCTTTCCGGTACCCCAACAATATGGATCAGAAGAAGCCGGTGGAGTATCCCGCAGCAATTTTGCTCAATGGCATCAACCCGGCGGTCGAGCAGGTGTCATTTTCTGGAGCCTGGATTGGCATCTCAACGCCCGATGGGGGCGGTAATACCGGCCAGGCCTTGTTCCGCGATATCAACGGGCTTTGCCATCATATAGGTATCCGGCTGGACGGAATTCTGGATATTGTCCGGATCGAAAATGTCCACTGGTTTCCAGCCGGGCCTACAGGTGATGACGACTATTTCCGCAACAATTTGACCGGCTTCGTGTTGGGGCGGGTCGATGGTCTGTTGATGACCAAGTGCTTTATGATCTTCGGCAAAGCGTTTGTACACCAACTGGCCAAAACAGCCAAAGGCGACCCGGCTCATAGCCTGGAGTTGAAATTTCATCAATGCTATTGTGAGCACGTTGCGAACGGTTTTCTCATCGAGGGGACGTGCGGGTTCGTCTGCTCAGATGGCCAGGTGCTGCTGGAGCGAAAAGGCGGCAAAGCGTTCTCGTTCACGATGCCCAATCTGTTCTATAATGCCGCCATCACGAACACGCTGGTGCGGACTGTCAATCCAGACGTCACCGGAATCGAATTCGCCCCCACTGAAACGCACGTGCTGACGCATCTGTTTGTGAGCAACTGTCAGATCCATGGGGTACGTGACGGCGTGCGCATTGGACCGAAGGCCCGGCGTGTCTGGATTACCGACAACCACATTCTTGCCTCGGATGTGGGGATCTATCTGGCCCGTGGCGCGGACAAGGTGTTCATACGCGACAACATCATTGGAAGCCGGAAGCCAATCGACGATCGCACCGCAGACTCCGCCAGCAAGCGCATCGAGGGCAACATGTTTGAATGAGGTCCGCTGGCATCGATCTCAGTCGTTCGGCAGCCGACTATGCGTCGCGCGACGCCAGTTTCGTATGGTTTGACTGAGGTTCGCGTCCGTAATGGCTGAGAGAAAAGAGAATCCAGCACATCAGCGTATGGCGTTTTTGAACGCCTCCAGTGTTTTGGGCGGAGCGTCACCCAAGATCGAATAGCTCATTCCGCCCTCTTTCCACCAGATCGCCTGCCCTCTGGTCTTTCTGAGCATACCCTCCGGACCTCTGAGCTGCGGTTTGTCCGGTGACTGAAACAACGCAACCGTATAGGTGTCATTCGTGAAGTGTTGCCCAACGATGACCTCGCCCATGAACGCACGCACGCTGACTTCGACAAGACGGTATGTGGCCGGTACCGGTTGGGGCTGACGGATTGGATACGGGGTGACAGGCTGAGCCGCTTCCACGGACATGAACCGCTGGAAGGGGGGAACGATCTCTTCTCGGCGTGCCGTTTCGGGGAAGTCGGGTTCGAATGTGCCCGGCGCCGGCGAATAGGGCGCACGGAAACGAATGAACTCCACCTCCATGCGAAGTTTGGCATCCGGGCTGAACTCCTGGACGCGCAATGGCACGGCGGTGGCTTCATCCAGCCAGATCCGGCGTCGCAGCAGGCCTTCGGTATTGGTGAATGCCAGTCGGATGCTCTTGCGCCCGGCCACGGAGTCATCCGAATCCTCCACGCGTACGGTGATGTTGCCGACTCGGATGGCTTCAAACTGATGATGGCGTGTCCACCACTGCATCCGCCGGTCAGACGGCATGATGCGTACGACATTCTCCTTAGGGTTATAGAAGTAGATGCGCACCCCGTTATCCAGCATCACCTGTTTGGCCCGGTCAGGCGGCTTGATCACGCTGACGCGCAGACGCGGTCCGCTGCGAATCACCGATTCTTCCACACTGATTGGGTTCTTGCCGAAGTAGAGCCGCGTGACGCGGACTCCGGCGAAGGTGGCCCGTTCCTCTGCGCGCTGCATGCGGCGCACCCATTCAGTGCCGCTCTGTTGGCTGAGCGAAGGGATTGCCATCAGGCTGGCAAGACATGCCAGACCGAAGGCTGTTGCGCGATTCACGGTATGCTGTGCTCCTGTGGGAAGGTGATGGTGGCGAAAGTGTGATCCACCAGTCGGTTGGCCTCACGGAAACGCGCATAATCCGCTTCGATCACGGTGGGAGCGGAGAGCTCGGTGACAGGCTGTGTCTCCTCTTGACGATTGATGAACGTGTATGCAGCGAACGCGAAGATACACGTCAATGCCCCAGCCCAAGCGAGCCGGACAGGCAGACGCCGTCGCCGTTGATTGATGATCTCTTGCGCATGATCGTGCAGACGACGGGCAAGGTATTCCGGAGCGCGGTAAGCAGGTGGCATGGACAGCGTCTGCTGCAACAACCGATCAGCCGAGACGGCGCGCGCACATATGGCGCATACCTGCAGATGCTCATGCCACTGACGCTGTTCGTCGATGCTCAGCTCGTTGTCATGATCCCGCTGGATCCAGATATCCCGATGTTCGCAAAAGTTCGTATTCATGTAGTTCACCCGTTTGCCGCCATGTCTTGCAGATAGGTTTCGAGTACTTTTCGAAGCCGGCTGCGGCCATGGAAGATACGCGATTTCACCGTGCCCAGTGGGACGCCCAACGTCTGGGCGACTTCTTCGTAGGGCATCTCTTCGATCTCGTGCAGGATGATGGCTTCTCGAAGCACGGGCGAAAGTTGCTGGATGGCGTTCTGTATCATGTCGCCCAGTTCTGCCTGCATATAGTTGCGTTCTGGTGCATGACTGACGTCAGGCAGTTCGATCTCTTCGCTCGATTCATCATCATTCGGGGACTTACGCCAGAAGCTGAACCAGGCGGTCTCACGCTGCTTTCTACGGTAGTTGTCACGGCAGAGATTGGACGCGATGCGGAAAAGCCAAGTCTGCAGGCTGCTTTCCTGTCTGAATGCGCTGATGTTGCGGAAGGCTTTCAAGAAGACGTCTTGGGTGATATCTTCGGCCACGGTATCATTGCCCACCATCCGTCGCACGAAATGATAAATGCGGTTCTGGTACCGCGCCACGATTTCGTCGAAGGCGGATAGGTCATTCGCCTGGCATCGCTGAACCAGCAACCCGTCTTGATCGGTCATCACGGCCACCTGTACCATGTTGCCCCTCCGCGTATCCGTCGTCTGTCACTAATCTGGACGTCACGGGTTGCGGTGCAGTTCACTCTACGCGTACAAACCGGTATGTTTCGTCAGGCATTCAGCCTTCCACGATGCGTGGAACGATGAACAGGCCGTTGGCAGACTCGGGCGCGTTGGCCAGCACCTGATCGGGTGGCAGCGATTCGCCCGCATGGTCCTCACGAAACACATTGTAGACAGGGAAGGAGTGGGCGGTGGGTTCCACTCCTTCCGTATTCAGCTCCTGCAGAGTGTCGATCTGTTTGAGCAGGTTGTTCAGGTGCTTTTCCATGCGATCGATCTCGGCGTCTGTCAACGCCAGACGGGCGAGCTTGGCCACATGAATGATGTCGTCTCTGCGGAGTGTATCGGCCATAGACTAGAACCGGTATCCCACGGTCAACAGTGCCGCGTCGCCGCGGTCGGTGCGATTGCTGGCGCGTGTGGTCATGTGATACTCGCCCTGCAAATAGACGCTATCGGTGATGTTATAGCCGACAAAAGCCTTGCCGCCGAACACGGCCGTCCGCCCCGAGTTTCCTGTCTTCAGCCAGTAGGGGCCGGCTCCCAAGCCGACATAAACGGGACTGGTGCCCGTGGTGTCGATGGGCCACTGCTGATCCAGCGTCAGGGCCGTGATCTCGCCGCGGACGCCGTCCTTCTTCGCGGTGTGATACGTGAAGCAGATGCGTGTCTTTCCGTCATTGACTACATTGACCTTCGGGATCACGAACTCTACCGCCAACGTAGGCCACAGTGTGTCGGCTGGACGCATGGCGCCTTTCTGGATACTCGCCAGACCGACGCGCACTTGCACATTGGTCGGCTTTTCATCTTGAGCGAGCGCAGCACAGGCTGCCGTAAGCGCCAGCGAGGCCAGCGCGACTCCGATGATACCCTTCATGTAGCTCCTCCGGATATGCTGCAGTTTCGATTCAGTATAACCCAATGCCTCACAGGAAACCCAAATGAGCCGACGCCCCTTCGCAGGAGACCGCTGACAAGGAGTCGTATCTATACCAGACATTCAGCGGTGCATTCGCTGATGATCGCTGACGCAGAGTGGAGGCATGCCGTGAAATTCAACGGATTGGGCATGAATATGGGCAATCTGTCCCGTCTATCTTCGGCGCTGAGCCGGTCGATATCGGCTGAGAATCCGACGGGCGAACCAGGGGGTGGCGCACGGGCGACGGAGGGCACCGGTGCAGGATGCGCGCGCGACCTCGGTGTCGGCTGGAAGATATCTCCGTCCATCGTGATCCAACCGGGAGAGGTCCGTACGATCGCCGATATCGACGGCCCTGGTGCGATTCAGCATATCTGGATGACCCCGACCGGGCATTACCGCTTTACCATTCTGAGGATCTATTGGGACGATCAGCAACAGCCGTCGGTGGAGTGCCCGATAGGCGACTTCTTCTGCTGCGGGTGGAACCGGTATGCCCAAATCAGCTCGCTGGCCGTATGCCAGAATCCCGGCAGTGCGTTCAACTGTTATTGGGAGATGCCATTCCGAAAGCGATGCCGGATAACAATGGAGAACATCGCGACGGAGCAGATGGTGTTGTACTACCAGATCGATTACACCTTGACCGATATCCCGGATGATTGTGCCTACTTCCATGCGCAGTTCCGACGGACCAATCCGTTGCCGTACAAACAGGACTACACCATTCTGGATGGCGTGAAGGGGCAGGGACACTACGTGGGTGTGTACATGGCCTGGGGTGTCAACAACACCGGCTGGTGGGGCGAAGGGGAGATCAAGTTCTTTCTGGATGGAGACGCCGAGTACCCCACGATTTGTGGAACAGGCACGGAAGACTACTTCTGTGGCTCCTACAACTTCGATGTGGGCGGTCGGTACCAGGAGTTCACCACGCCATATGCCGGTTTGGCGCAGGTGATTCGTCCGGACGGTTTATACAATAGCCAACAGCGTTTCGGATTGTATCGATGGCACATTATGGACCCTATTCGGTTCCGTTCAGACATACGGGTGACCATCCAGGCGCTAGGCTGGCGCTCCGGCGGGCGGTACCTGCCGTTGCAGGATGATATCGCTTCGGTGGCTTTCTGGTATCAGACACTGCCCACCGCGCCGTTCCCCGCATTGCCCGATAAAGACACCTTGGAGGTCATCTGATCATGTCGGCCGATCGCCTGGCTATTGACGGAGGCAACCCGGTCTGCACCGGAGGATGGCCGCAATGGCCGGTTTGGGATCAGACAGAAGAAGCCGCGCTGCTCGAGACACTGCATAGCGGACAGTGGTGGTCCGTCGGAGGTCGGCAGGTGGCTCAGTTCGAGTCCCGTTTTGCCGCCTTGCAGGGCGCCCGTCATTGTACAGCGGTGACCAACGGCACAGCGGCGCTGGAGGTTGTACTTCGCGCCGCAGGCATCGGCTGTGGTGACGAGGTGATCATTCCGCCATATACCTTTATGGCCACGGCCAGCAGTGTGCTGGCCGTGGGTGCCAAGCCGGTGTTCGTGGACGTAGAGCCACGCAGTTTGAACATCGATCCGCTGTTGATCGATTCCGCTGTCACGGCGCGCACCCGGGCCATCATCCCCGTTCATATCGGCGGCTGTCCGGCTGACATGGACGGCGTGCTGGATGTGGCTCGTCGACATGGTCTTCTGGTGCTGGAAGACGCCGCGCAAGCGGTCTGCGCATCCTGGAAGGGCCAACCGGTAGGCGCCATCGGAGATGCCGGCACATTCAGTTTTCAAGCCAGCAAGAATCTGAACAGCGGCGAGGGAGGTGCGATTGTTTGCAATGACGAGACGCTGGCAGACCTGATCTGGTCAGTGCACAACTGCGGACGGCCGCGCGGTGGACGCTGGTACGAACATCGGGTTCCCGGTGGCAACTTCCGGATGACCGAGTTTCAAGCGGCCATTCTGCTCGCGCAGATGACCCGGCTGGAAGACCAGGCGACGGTTCGGGAGTGTAATGCCGCTCTCTTGAGCGACCAGCTGCGCGGCATCCCGGGCATCACGCCCCCCCGGATGGATCCGCGCGTTACGCGGAATGCCTGGCATTTGTACATCCTGCGGTACGACTCGGAGGCGTTCGGCGGGCGCTCACGTGATGCGTTTCTGGCCGCATTGGAGGCGGAGGGGGTGACCTGTGGCGCCGGATATGTGCCGCTGTACAAAGAGGCGCTGTTTACGGAACAGGCCGCCATGCGCGGATTGTGCCAGGCGCACGACTCCAGCCCTCAGCCTTACTGTCCGGTAACGGAGAAGGCATGCCGTGATGAAGTTGTCTGGTTGTTCCAGCATATGCTGCTTGCTGAACCCGAGCGTGTGATGCGCATCGCCGAGGCCATCCACCGGATTCAACGCCATTGGGGATGATCCCCGCTCTTCAGGAGAATGACATGCGCCCGATAATGCCGATCACTCATATTCCCGACTGGTCCTCTCGATTGGACCGGCAAGATGCTTGTTGGAACAACACCGTGCTGGATCGTCCCGTCTGTGTGATGACTGTTCATCAGCCGAACCCGGCCTATCCGTATCCGGAGCCGCGTAACTGGAAGCACCCCCGGGATCGTTGGTTCGATACCGAGTATCATGCCCAGATGGCGCTGGCCTGCGTCATGAACACCGCCTATGTCGGTGACGCGTTGCCCCATACGTTTCCGAATCTGGGCCCGGAGGTGTTCAGCGCGTTCATGGGACAGGAACTGGACTTTGGCGACGCCACGAGCTGGTCGATTCCATGCATACACGACTGGAAAGACGCGGACAAGATGGTGTTCGATCCGGAGAATGTCTATTTCAAACAGATCATGGCGATGACCGACGCGATGCTGGAAGTAGGAAAGGGCGTGTTTTACACCGGCATCACCGATCTACATCCCGGTGCGGATGCCATCGCGGCCTTCAGAGATCCCGCGGAGATGAATGTCGATATGCTGGAATCTCCGGATGAAATTCGTCAGTTGCTTGAACGGGTGAACAGCACCTACTTCGATGTGTATGATCGGTTCTACAACCATTTGTGCCGCGCGGATCAGGCGATCACATCTTGGCCGGGTATCGTGTCGCGGCGCAAGTGGTACGTACCGTCCAATGACTTCTCCTGTATGATCTCTAAGAAGATGTTCGATGAGTTCTTCCTGCCGGGCATTCGGCTGGAGTGCCAGCACATGGAAGCGAATATCTACCATCTGGACGGGCCTCAGGCGCTGCAGCATCTGGACAGCCTGCTGGAAATCCCCGAACTGAATGCGATCCAATGGGTATACGGCGCCGGCAACGGGCGTGCCACCGATTGGATGCCTGTGTACGAGCGCATTCAGGCCGCCGGTAAGGGGATGCAGGTCGGGCTGATGCCAGATGAGTTGGACACATTCATGGAGCGTATCGCACCCGAAGGCGTGTGGTTGTCTGTGGGGGTGGGCAGCCTAGACGAGGCCGAGCGCATCTTGTCTCGGGTGTCGCGCTGGACGGCAGCGGGGAGATATTGATGAAGCGGGCGGGCTGGATCCTCCTCGCCTGTATCTTTGCATTATCGATGCAGGCCGCGCCGCAACAGACCGTCTGGCAGTGGACTCCATCAGGCGCTTATGAGGTTCACGGACCATCCACCCATACCCGGCGTGCAGACGGGGTGTCGCTTCATGTCACCGGGCGGGATTCCGTGGTCGTGTTTCCCGATGCGCGTTTTCAGGCGCATCCGCTGGACATACTGGAGATCACACTGGACAGCAATCGTGCAGGAGAATGCCAGTGGTTCTGGCGATACGACACCCGGGGACCGTACGGAGGGTTCTCCCAAGAGCGCAGTCTGTTTTTCCGGGTGGGGCCCGGAAGGAACACCGTATCCGTTCGCCCTCTGTGGGAGGGCCGGCCCATCGAAGGGCTTCGGTTCGACCCCATCGAAATCGAAGGCGGTAAGTACGTAATACGATCTGTGCGCGTGTATCGCGGGGCGGTAACGTCACGGCCGCCTGCACCGCTTGCGGTGACAGCTGACGGGTGGGTTGACCAATCGGGCAAGAGGATCTCACGGCGAAGCGGTGGGTTGTCGGTCACTGGATCGGGCGCCAAGCTGGTGAGTCCGCCGCTCAAACTTCAGGCATTCGATATCCGTTGGGTAGCGTTAGATATCGCCGTGTCCGGGACGGGTGCAGCTAGTGGTTCCGCCACGTTGGAACTGCAGGCGGGAACCGCCGAAGCGGCATCCGGCAGTTTGACGTTTTCAGTTCCGGTGGGACGCCGGGTGCGCTGTTATGTTCAGGCCGGCCCGCGCAGCGGGTGGGCTGGCCCGCTGCACTGGCTGGCCATTCAGGCGCTGTCGGCCGTTCAGGCGTTCACCCTGTATGACATACAGCCGATGAAGCAGCTGACAGGCGGCAGGGTGCTTAATGAACGAAAGGGAGGGGTGATTGTGATACAGACCGGCGAGATGCGAACAGAAGGTCGCCTGCCCGTCAGTCCGAAGCGGATCGATATCGCCACGCAGGGGCCGCCGGAGACTCGAGCGCTGCCTTCCGACTATACAGTCGGCATGTGGTATTTCGCTGCTTGGGAACCCGAGTATACCTGGGATGGCTGGCGCCAGATAGCAGAACGTTCGCCGTGGCGGATGCCCTTGCTGTATGATTCGGCCGATCCGGCTATGGAATACAGCGGTATCCGGTATTACCGGTCCAGTCATCCGCGAGCGGTGGCGTGGCACGTTCATTGGATGTTGGAACATGGCGTCAATCTGATGGTGTGGGACTGGTACGTGAATAAGGCCCCCGACGGCCGCATCGACGCCACATTCTTCGGTAATCGGGCGCTCGAGCTTGCGTTTTTGGGTAAAGAGAAACTGGGCGGTCCGCCCGTCAGTACCAATCCTTATGCGGACAAGATTGCATTCTGCACCATGTGGACCAACCATGCGCCGGGAAACGAACTGCCGTCTGATCTGGCCGAATATCTGGTCACGCAGTTTTTTTTGCAGCCGAACTACTACCGCATCGACGGGATGCCCTTGCTGCCCTTGTGGTCGGTGGGTGACCTGATCCAGAATGCAGGCTCTGAAGACAAGGCCAGGGAGTATCTGCAACGCATTCAAACGGTTGCCCGGGAGCACGGTTTGCCAGGTGTGTGGATCGCCGCCGTCAATGGCCCGTACGACACCGCCCAGTTTCGACGTTTAGGAATTTCAGGCGCAATGGCCTATAACGTGATGATGCGTGGAGGCCATCGTATCGAGCGTCGCATGCTGGGCGATCGGCAGGTGCGGGACATTATCGAGCATTTTCCGTCGCAGACGACGCCCGGACACGTTTCGCTCTGGGATGACATGCGAAAGGCCGTAGGCCGGAACGCACTGATCGCCACCATGCCCATGCAGAACTGGGAGCCGACATGGCGGCAGGACAACTTCATCACGCAAGACGCCAGCCCGGATGCGTATCGCCGTCTGTTGTTGCAGGCACGTGAGTACATTGAACAACACAGCCTGCGACGGTTCATCACCGTCGAAGCGTTCAACGAATGGCTGGAAGGCAGCTATGTGGAACCATCCACCCAGTGGGGATGGGGTTGGCTGGAGGCGATCCGCGACGTATTCGCCAAACCGTGATGGCTGTTAACGTACCGAGCCGCCCGTTGACCGGGCGGCTTTATGTTACGTAAACGTTCGCAATCAGTCGTTGCGGAATGCGTTTCGTTTGGCCGCGTTGCGGGTGAACAGCTCGATTTCGCGGTATTGTGTGTCCGTCGCGAACCCGTCGCACAGAAAGTCATGCAGTATGATGCCCGGTGCGCCGCCTTCTTCCCATGTCGCCTTGAACCATGGGTATGCAGCCATCAGGCAGTGTATCATGACGCCGCGGCGAGGTTCAGCCAGGTTATAGTGCATCTGGTACTCCCGGCCGATGTTCATGCCATCAGGTACAGGCACGATGTCCCTCATGTGATCGAACTGAGGCAGACAGGCGGCCACAATTCCATGCTCGCTCATCTCGCGGACCATGCGGCGCCATTCGGCCTCGGTATACGGCAGTGTCGTGTAGTCGCTGTAGCAATGGATGACATCGTCTCGAATCCACTCGTCGAAAACCATCGCGTTACGCCGTTGCGAATAGTACACGTGACGGTCGTGCCAGGCCGTTGCATCGGGTGAAGAACGCACCACCATATTGGCGCCTTCACAACGCAGAGACAACTCCGCTCCGGGGATCACGCGCTGCATCCGCGTATTTGCTTGGCGATAGATTTCGTTACGCAAGTGCGTGCGGAACCGGTCCCAATCCTCTGTTGGTTTGCTCCAATCGTGGAAGGGGTTATCTTTGTTGTTCCAGACCGGACCATGTGTCATGCCGTCACCTTCCACGCCATGGTTCTCCTCTGGCAGGATGTCGGACCAGTCCTTGTAGTCGGTACCCCAAGCGGTGTTGACGGCCGTAAGTGATCCATATTGGGTTTTCAACCAATCTCGGAATCGGGCGCACGCCAGCGGCCCTGAAGTGTAGCGGACGTTGATGTCATCCCGTAACCAGCCCCATGAGTCTTCGATGTCGACGAAGATACGGCCGTCACGTGTCTGGAACCACAGGTCGCCCCATCGGCGGTATTGGTGTATGGCCCAGATGGCGATCATCTCCGGTACGGCCGGATCGCCCATGTCCACCCCCGCATGTCCCCCGTATGTGCTGGTCGCCATGGAGGGAGACAGCGGCCGGCCCAGCAACGGTTCGGCTGTGCTGTACCACCCCGGTCCGGATGGCGGGTATACCGACCAGCCCATGAGCTTGAACCCCATCTCGCGCACGATCACATCGTACCAGTAGCGATAACACATGCTATGCATTTCGGCGGTTTTCCGCCCTGTCAACTCGCCGGTATGCCAACCGCCCGCCGTATTGACGATCACGTTGATGCCAACCTGCTTCATACGTCGTGCCTCGGCGCGCATGTGGCGTTCCGGCCACGGACCCAGTTGAAACCCCAGCCGCATGCCCGGCATCGCCTGCGCCACGAACGCTGCCTCCTCACGGCCGTCCGGATGGGTGATCACCATATTGTTTCGCGGGTTGGGGGCGATAACCAACGAGGACTGGTCGATCTCGATGGGGATCGCGACGGTGCGTATCTTTCCCGGGGCCTGAACCAACTTCAGCGTGATGTGTGTTGTCCACGGTGCGACCTGGAGATAGAGCGTTTCCTTGTGTCGGGCGGGAGATCCGGCAGCCGGATAGACACGGAAGGATGTCATGAACTCTTCGAATCGGTCGATATACCCGGGCAGATGGACAGAAGGCTCCGGCTGAGTGAAACTCGACGTGACAGGGGTCTGTTCGGGCTTGTTCTTGACCGTGATCGGTACAGTCAGTCGCGCATATTCGGCGCCATGCCAGATGTTGAGGCCCCAATTGTATGTATCGTGGTATCGGTATAGCAATGAAAAGTGAACGCGGTACCGGCCCTCGGTCAGTCCGCGGTTGTACTTGCCGCCCAATTGCGGGCAGAAGAAGTTCACCCAGTGATCGAAGGACTCGCCCGGGTAGACGTAACGGCGGCATCGTTCATACTGATTGACTGTGTTTGCGCGCCATTCAACCGTTCCATCGTCGCGCAGTTTCTCTATCCAGGCATATCCGAACGATGCGCCGAATCCCTCGGGATCCAGTATCGTATCACCCGTGTTGGTGACTTTGAAGTGAAACCACATCGCCTCCGCTTGCCGAACGGCGCCTGACCGGACCTTGCGGTCCCGTTTCAGGTTGATTCGAGCATTTGGAGTTGCGTACGGGTCCGGCGAATAGGGGATGTAGGACTCGTGGTCCAGATCGGCCGCCAAGCTGCCTAAATACTCGATCTTGACCTGCATACTCCCCGGGATCGCCATGTCGTGCAGAGGGATGCCTTTGGTGCGTCGCGGGTCTTCAAATCCGACGGCCTCCACAGCGATACGCTCTCCGGCGGCCTGATCAAGCTGTACCTGGATGGGCGCCAGGTCGTACGCGCGGACTTTACGGGGTACAGACCAAGTCAATCGGTGCTCATCCAGCTGAAGCGAACCGGATCTTTGAGGTGTACCATTATACCGATTCAGCGTTCCCGCCAGTTTGGCTGCATCCGATAATGCGGTGTACTGCAGCTTGGGCGGTGACGGCTCGGAACGGGATACGCCTGACAGCAGCAACAGGACACCGATCAGAGCCAAGACGACAGCCATGTGATCTCTCCTAATCCAGCAGATTGCGCGTTCCCAGCTGCAGACGGCGAAACCGAACTGCGATGGGGTGACTGGGGGTGCTCCAGCAGCCCAGTATCAGGTTGCGGATAGACCGGATATCTGCTCCCAACCGTTCATGAACCGCACGCTGCAGATCCCAGCAGACACGGCGCCAGTCTCCTGTGCTGATGTCGGTCAGCTGATCCACGCTTCCATACAGCGCAGTACGCCCGACAAGGTTCAACGCGTACCAGCTGTCTCCCGGGCCGGCCTGAAACAGCAGTGCGAGCTGTTGGTCGGTGGTCGTCTGGATCTCCATGTCCATCCAGGGACATGAGTCCAGGTCGATGTCGCCCTGCCTGATCCAAAGCGAGTGGTATGGTGATCCATCCGCCTCGATACGCACATCGAACAGCACTTGCCCCGCCTCTTCGATCAGTCGGCATGAGGCCGCACCGTCGCGATTCCGCCATGGGGTTGCGGCTCCCGGTCCCAAGTCCAGCATTGGGCGCAGGCGGAACGCCATCAGATCCACAATGGCGAACAACGCGCCGGACTCCGAACAGGCCGCCAGATGATCCCGCAAGGGGCGGATAAACTGCTCATTGAGCTGGGCCACCACGCCTTGATCCCCCCTGTCAAGGATCCAGGCCGCATACAGTTCTACTGCCCGAATGCCGCGGGAGAGCGCATGACGGGCGTGAGGAGCCGCCGCCCGTCTACCATGCGTCAAGGCGCCTTCTCGTGCTGCGTTGTCAAACGCGATGAGCGACTGATTGACCGCGATCACCGCGTCGAGATAGGCGACTCGAAACTCCAGCCGGCGGATGAGCGTGCTCAGCCGTTCCCGTTGGGTGGATGAGCCGGCGTTGAGTGCACGCCTGAGTCGCGTAATGCGCCTCAGGTCTCCCTCACGCAGTTGGGTTTGCGCTTGTATGCCGCACAATTCGCCGGCAGCCGCTTCGACGACCCGGCGCCATTCTGGTTTCTGTATTCCGGATAGAGCGGTGGGAAGTGGCGGTATGACAAGGCTCATCCAACCGGCGCCCAGCAGCATGTGCCGCGCGTCTCCGGGCGTGGCGCCGGGAGTTATCGGTTCCAGACGGTCCAGTTCCCACAACACGGGAGCAAGCGAGGCGCTGCCCAGCACATCGCGTGCATATGCGGCATAGAACGCCTGTGCACTCAGTGACGGTTGCCAACTCCACTCGGCCAGATAGCGGATGTTGTGCTCCACGCCGGTTAGTTTCCACCCCAGAAGGGTGATGGCTTCCACCCCGTGTTGCAACGCACGCTTATACATCGGTTCCTGCCATCCGGCACGAAACTGTGGGAACCATTGGTTGCCGTCGAATTCCCACCACTCGATCATCCACGTGCGGCGACCCATGTTTCCCGTTCGGAAGCTGTCGATCTGGTCGGCCAGCGCAACGCGTGGTTCGTAGCTGTTCAGTGAGGCGAAGACTGCCTCGGGAGGAGCGTCGGAATGAAACGTCGGAAAGAGGTGTTCGATACTCCAGCCACCTGTGGCGATACGCTTACGAACCGCAGGATCGAGTTCCTGAACCACTCTCAAGAACATCTCGGCGTAGTCGATATCACCCGTCAAATGGGGATTACCAGCCCAGTGGCGGCGTTCCTGGCGCATCCCCGCCGCGCCGGGTTCCCGCCCCACATTGGCCGATAACCAACCGCGAGCCTCGCTTTGCCACATCCACCAGGTGTCGCTGTGTGGGTACATGCGCATCAGGCTCTCTAGCCGTTGCCGGTTACGGCGCACGTTATCGGGATTCAACGGGTCGATCAGGTTGAGTCCTTGTCCGTTGTCCTGGGGCTTGTCAGTGCGGGTGAACCCGGAAGCCGTGCTTTCCATGAGTTCAAACCCGACAACGGTATGTATACCCAGCATCCGCGCATAGTCCAATGCCTGCCGGAACATCTCTTGGACCGCCTCGGCCGCTTCCCGCGGTGTGTCTGCATGTTCCACCCAGGGGCGCGGGGCGAACACCGCCTCACCCCGAAACGCCTGTCGTCCCACGGCGTTGCGCGTGTCGAACCGGTCGACCGGCATGCCGACATACAGCGGTGGCGCCGTATTGCCGTCCACGGTTTCAGTGAAATAGGCCATTCCCGGGTAGAAGTGAAACTGAAGCATGTTCAACCGCATGCGCAGCATCCGATCGATAACCACCTGGTAGTCTTCCAGGTTCCAGCCGGACATGCCGCACAGAAAGTTATCCCACGGCAGCAGCCCGCGATACCGCATCGCCGGCGCACGTGTCTCGCGGACGGGACGAGGCGTGAACTTGCGTCTGGCAGGCAGGATTTCGCCATTGATCTGAAAGCGCGCACCGTAATGCTCCAGCAGGGCATAAAGTCCGTTGCGTACCCCGTGCTCTCCGTTGGAGGCGACCACCATGGCGGTTCCCACGCGGGCAATACCATATCCCTGTGCCGCGTGTGGCCCTGACGGTAACGCGGGCCTGCCGGCGCGTACCGTTCGAGCGATCCACGTGCTGCGACTAGGCATACCCAAGATCAGATCGGCTTGACGCGGGTCGGACACCGAGTGGACACGTGCGCCAAACAGCCGTTCTGCATAACGCTCCACCTCCTGGCGTGTGTGCCGTGCGATCGGCGAGTCTGTCAGGGCGAAGTGTACTGCCAACGTATGGGGCGGACGATACGGGCTTTGCTTGGACATTTGCGCCTCCCTATCCCCGGTATATGGGTGTATTCTACAGGGTATATCATCGATCAGCTACTTCCGGGGCTATCCGGTATAAGGCTGTGGCTTCAGCAGACCACAAGGCCTATTCGGGTATGACGGTGATGCCTTGGCAATCCTGCGCCGACATCCCCGGGAGCTTTCAGACGGGGCGGTCGGGTGAGCGGAGCAGCGATTACGAGTTTCTATTCAACCACGTAGCATCGGGAGATGAGGATATGCGAGGTCGTCTCAGGGGCGTTCCGGCTGTGAATGCCCCTGAGACCGTTACTAGATGACCAGTTTGCTGAAGTCGCAGAACTGTCTGTACAACGCGTCGGCTGTTGCCAGCAGACGCAGCCGGTTGATGCGTACGTTGTGATCGTCATCCATCACGAGTACATCATCAAAAAAGCGGTTGACCGGATCGGTCAATCGATCGAAACAGTTCCAGAGGGCGATTTCGTCCACAGGGGTTGGGATGCTGTGGATGGCGTCCGTGATCTCGTTGTACAGGACATGCTCGGCATCGGCCGCGAACAGATCGGTGTTGACTGCCTGCACAAAGTTGAGGGGAGGCTGCCAAGGCTGTGTCGACACGCAGTGTGACGCTGCTTCGGAACGCAGAATATTACGTACACGTGTGGCGGCAAGCGCCACAGGTTCCAGGCGTTCTTTGGGTAACGTCCTGTAAAAAGCGGCGCGCCGGGCGACGGATTGTGGTTCGATCCATCGATCAGCGAGCAGCGCCTCGATGTCGGTGTGTTGCCATGCCCCGTCCTGCTCGAGCAACCACTCCATGCGCGCGGTGATCAGTTCGTCGAGAGCCGCCAGCCCTGTGTCACTGGGACCGATTCCCTGTGTTTTGTACTGTTCGGTGGCACGGGCAACCAGTTCCCACAGGGAGATCGGTGTGTCATGCGCCTGGATCAGTTGGATCAATCCGGTGGCTGCACGGCGCAATCCGAATGGATCTGCGGAACCGGAAGGCGTGATACCCTGTGTGACGACATAACCCGTGAGCGTATCCACACGGTCCAGGATGGCGATGAGCCGGCCGAGTTCAGTCGCGGGCAACGCGTCTTCCGCATGACGCGGCTGATAGTGCTCACGGATTGCCACCGCGATCTCTTCCGGTTCACCCGACCGTCGCGCGTACTCTTCACCGATTGCTCCCTGCAGGGACGTCAGCTCGATGACCATCTCGGTGGGCAGATCGGCCTTACACAGCAGAGCGGCCCGAGCGGCCATGTCGCCGCCGAATTGCCTGGCCATTGCCTCGAGCCGTTCGGCCTTTTGGCGCATGGTGCCCAGCTTTTCCTGAAATACCAGGCGGTCGAGTCGATCCACAAACTGTGCGAAGGGAGTGGCGAGATCGCGCTCGAAGAAAAACCGTGCGTCATTGAAGCGTGCCGTCAGCACGCGCTCATTGCCATCACGTACGATGTCTATCCGATGGTCATCGCCATTACGAACCGTGACAAACGCAGGCAAGAGCTGTCCGTCCGCAGACGCGAGAGGCAGATACCGCTGGTGTTTTTTCATAGCGGTGACCAGCACACAGCGGGGCAGATCCAGAAAGGCCGGATCGAACCGTCCGATCAGCGCGGTGGGGTACTCCACCAGATTGGTGATTTCATCCAACAGCTCCTCATCCCAGACGACCTGTGCATTCATCTCCGCCGCCAGCGCGTTGGACTGCTGCACGATGGTCGCTCGGCGCTCGGAGAAATGCGCCATGATGTGCCGTTGGGAAAGGCACGTGAAGAACTGATTGGCATGCGGCACAGGAAATGGCTCGGGGTTCAGAAAGCGATGACCCCGGCTGAACCGGTCAGCGTTTACCCCGGTGAACTCCATGGGGATGACCGCATCATCCAACAGTGCGCAGATCCATCGAACGGGGCGGACGAAACGTACAGGGCAGTCTCCCCATCGCATCATCTTGGGGAAGCTCAACGTCTTCAAGACATCGGTAAACATCGCTCCAAGCACTTCGATGGAGGGCTTGCCGACCTCATGTACCTCGGCGACAATGTACTGCCCCTGCGGGGTATCTGCAACACGCAGCATCGACACCTCGACGCCCTGTTTGCGGGCAAAGCCCTCGGCGGCCTTAGTGGGCGCGCCATCGGCGCCGAACGCCACATCCGCAGAGGGGCCGCGCACCTCTCGGACGGCATCGGCTTGCCGATCGGCAACGTCCTCGATGGTTACAATCAAGCGTCGGGGAGTGCTGGTGGTGTACAACGCCCCGTGGGAGATGCGCAATGCATTCAGCTTCTCGGGGATCGCCTGCTCGAGCTGCCTCAGCGCCAGCGGAGCGGAGCCGACAGGGATCTCTTCGGTGCCTATCTCAAGTACCAGGTATGGCATGATGATTTCTCCGGAGTATCGAAAGAACGGCGCCGGGCGATTGTCGTTGCGTACTTACGGCCCGGCGAACGTGATCAGGCCGCGCCTGTGCTGTTCAACAACGGATACCCAAGCGCTTCGCGCCGCTTGAGGTGCTCCAGACAGCATCGGCGGGTGAGGGCACGGATCCGGTTGATGAAACTGGCCCGTTCGGTCACCGAAATGCTGCCTCGTGCGTCCAACAGGTTGAACAGATGGGAACACTTCAACGCCAGGTCGAATGCCGGGTAAACGCGTCCCATGTCACAGGTTCGTCGGCTTTCGGACTCGCACATATCGAACATCCGGAACAGCATGTCGGTATCCGCGATCTCGAAATTGTAGTAGTTGTGATCCACTTCCGCTTCGAAGTCGACATCGCGATACGAGATCCCGTGCGCCCATTCCAGCTCCCAGAGGCTCCGTTTGCCTTGCAAGCACATGGCCAGCCGTTCTGGGCCGTAAGTGATCTCGGCACAGACAGGTTTACACTCGATGCCACCCATCTGCTGAAAGAACGTGAACTGGGTAATCTCGGCGCCGTCCAGCCAGACTTCCCAGCCCACCCCGGCTGCCCCCAGCGTGGGAGCTTCCCAGTCATCTTCCACGAGCCGGATGTCGTGTTCCAGCGGATCGATACCCAGTGCGCGCAAGCTGTCCATGTACAGGTCCACGATGTTGTCGGGAGACGGTTTCATGATGACCTGATACTGATAGTAATGTTGCACACGCATGGGATTGCGACCGTACCGGCCATCGGCAGGCCGCCGCGATGGCTGAACGTAGGCGACATTCCACGGCTCCGGGCCGAGGCTGCGCAGGGTGGTATATGGCGAGTTAGTTCCCGCGCCCACTTCCACATCGTACGGTTGCAACACGAGACACCCGTGTTGCGACCAGTAGTGCTCCAAAGTGAGCAGCAACTGCTGAAAGGTCATAATATGAAGTTACTCAACTGTGGCTAAAGAGTTCGCGAAGGTCCGCATCTCCGATTGGCAGTACGCTGACTTTCCGTTTGATCCGCATGAGCGCGTTATCTACGGATTTGGTTTTGCATTGCAGCGAGTCGGCAATCTCGCGATAGGACTTCCCGTACCGGTAGTGTACCAAGACTGACCACTCGAAGTCACTGAGCATGGCGTGCAGAGACGATTGGAGCGTGCGGGTATCCTCGGAACGCACCAAGCGCTCGGCGGGATCGTCATCGGGGTCGCTCGGAATGATATCGGAAAGGTTCCAATCGGAGTCGTCGTCGTCAGGTGTGGCGTCCAACGAGAGTGAGTGGTTGAGGATCGCCTGTTTCTGGCGTGTTGACGCCTTGATGGCGGTGATGATATGGCGCTGAATGCACACCTTGGCGAAGGCAGGGAACGAGATGGGCCGATCGGTGTGGTAATCGATGATGGCCTGCCAGAGGCCGATCATACCCACTTGCAACAGGTCCTCTCGTTCTGCGCCCTGAAGGAAGTATGATTTGACCTTTGTGCGTACCAGATTGCGGTACTTGAACAACAGGTATTCCGACGCGGAGGTCACGCCCTGTTGGGCGTATTCGATGACCTCCCGATCAGTCATATCGAGATACCGGCGGTGCGATAGGCGAATAGTGACTTCGCTGTCCAACGTCGTCTGCACGGCAAAAACACTCGAATTCCTTAGGGTTTTCGGCGGGTCGGGCCGCCGTTAGGACCATGTTACCAGACGGCCCGCATGTTGACAAGATTTAAACCGATGGATTCCGCACGGGAATTACAAAATCCTCTCGGATTACACACCGATTTTCCGCAAAACCAGATAACTGAGAGCCGCAACGGCGCCTGCTGCAGGTATCGTCAGGACCCAGGCCCATACCATTTCTCGGGCTAACGTCCAATTAACCGCGGAGAAACGCTTGGCGGTCCCGACGCCGAAAATCGATCCGGCGATGCAGTGCGTCGTGCTGACAGGCATACCCCAGTGACTGGACATGAAAATGGTGGCCGCCGCCGCTGTCTCCGCTGCAAAGCCGTTCACCGGCTCCAACCGGATGATACGGTGCCCCATGGTTTTCATGATCCGCCAACCACCGGCCGATGTGCCGAGCGCCATGGCCACCGCGCAGGCGATCATGACCCACTTGGGCACCTCCGCCGTGGGGATCAGGCCTACCGAGAAGAGCGCGAGCGTGATGATGCCCATGCTTTTCTGAGCATCGTTCATCCCGTGTGTGAATGCCATCGAGGCCGCCGAAAGTATCTGCAGCCTGCGAAATGCGTTGCCCACCCGATGCGGATTGGCGTTATGGAACAGCCTGTAGATCGTCATCATGAGCAGAAAACCGACGAAGAAGCCGGTCAGCGGAGACAGCACCAGCGGAAGCAGCACCTTGTTTTTCAACCCCGCCCACTGAACAAGCTCTGCCCCGCCATGAACGATGGTGGCTCCCACGAGGCCACCGATCAGGGCGTGTGAGCTGCTGCTGGGCAGGCCGAAGCGCCAGGTGATCAGGTTCCAGACGATCGCGCCCAATACCGCTGCCAACACGACAAGCTGAAACGAGGCGTGTCCGGTACCACGTCCAGACTCATGCACCAAGCCGCTGGCGATAGTGTGAGCGACCTTGGTGGACATCAAGGCTCCGACAAAGTTCAGTCCCGCAGCCATCAGGATGGCCATCCGTGGGTGCATGACACGGGTGGACACCACGGTTGCGATGGCGTTGGCCGTGTCGTGAAAGCCGTTGATGTAATCGAAAATCAGAGCGAAACCGACGATCAGTACGACGAGCAGCGTGATCTCATGCATATTTGATGAGCACGCTCTCGATCATGTTTGCCACATCCTCGCAGGCGTCCAGTGACAGCTCCACGCGGTCGAACACCTCCTTCCATCGGAAGAAGGAGAGGTAATCACCGGCGGTCTGCGGATCGGTGAACAGCATGTCTTCCAGGACTTTTCGATAGGCCTGATCGCCGCGTTCTTCGACATCATGGATACGTACGATGGTGTCGTGCATGTCGGCCCGGTGGTTCACCACCGACATACCGGCCACCGCATCGCGTGTGTATCCGGTACATTCGACCAGCAACCCGGTGACGTGATCCAGTTCCGGCCGGCTCTGGCGTATGTGATAGATGCCGATACGCGCCACGGTGGACTCGATGTGGTCTGTGATGTCATCCAGACCGTTACTCAGCGAACGCAAGTCCTCTTTGTCCATCGGTGTGACGAACGTGGAGTCGATGCGATTGGCGAGTTGATGCAACAGTTGATCCGCCTCGTGTTCGATCTCGGCGATGTGCTGGCGGTAGTAGTCGACCCGGCTGAAATCCCGCGAAAGGTTCTGGAACTCGGTCGCCGCCTCATAGGCCTTTTCGGCCTGCTTGGTCAGCAGTTCATGGAATGCGTTATCGCGCGTTTGAATGCGCTTGAGAAAAGATGTAAGGGACATGCCCGTAGTTGCCTGCTTTCGATAAAATTTTCACCATCTTACCCTACCATTACTGGATGCTTAACGCATGCAGGGAAACCTTAACGAATGCTTACATATGGACGGTGTCACTCCCTCGATAGCACACCGCGTGGGCACCCCGGAGGGTTATCGCGCGCTGTTGAACGTTTCGTACAACGCGATCAAGTTGGCCGCCGGCGTGGACGCTTGCACGTTGTGTACAGTATTGAATACGAACCCGCCGCCGGCTCCGAACACATCGATGCGGCGGCGCACCTCCTCGGCGATTTGTGACGGCGTGCCGAACGGAAGGGTTTTCTGGGTATCGATGCCGCCCCCCCAGAACGTGATCTGGTCACCGTATCGTTGTTTCAGCAGCTGCGCGTCCATACCGGCTGCCGTGGTCTGAACCGGGTTGAGTATGTCAAAACCGGCTTCAATGAAATCCGGGATCAAATCTGCTATGGCGCCGCAGGAATGAATGAATGTTTTCCATGGAGTGTGCGCATGGATCCAGCGGTTCACTTCCGAGTGGAATGGCATATACAGATCCCGATAGGTGCGCCGGCTGATAAACAGACCGTTCTGCGTTCCGAAGTCGGTGCCGGTGACGAACACGGCGTCGACCGCATCTCCGACGACGGCGCTGATGCGCTGCAGATTAGCGAGTGCGATCTCGCATTGCCGCTCAAAAACGGCATATACATAATCTCTCCGGGTAACCGTACTGGCGTACCACTCTTCGACGTCGCGGATGCCGGGCGTCTGCTTCATCCACATGGCAGGCACCAGCGCGATATCACCAAAACTGGCGCCTCCAAAACTGGCGATCACACCACGGCCGGTTTCCCGTGCGTGCCGGGCTTCGGTAGCGAACCAGTTCAGCTCCTCCTCGGTGATCGGACCGAACTCGCAGGTATTGTCTTCCACACTCAGTGCATCATCATCGATCGGGCCTTGGCGGCAGATCGCATCGAAATACCATCCGCCGCGGGGCATGCGCCCGCTGGCCGGAACGGACTTGTCACCTTCCGGATACAGCAGGACGCTGCCATCCGGTTCCGGTTCGGTGTTGAACCCCGATGGAACCAGTACAGGCGTTCCGTCAAAGGTGGTCCATTCCTTCCAACCGCTGTTGGGGAAACCAAACAGCGTTCGGGATCCGCCAATACCCTCGATATCCACACCCAGGCGTTGCTTCAGGTCTTCGCCGATTTCACCCAACATCTGGTACGGCTCCACAACTTTGACCGGTGTGCCCGGCGGGTCCATCTCCAGTGCTTGACGCAAGGCATAGACCGCGCTCACCGACATGCCGGTCACCGCAGTGCTGCCAAGGTCAAGAGGAATACGGTCAGGCTGACGGTGAGACATCGCATCCAGAAGGCGTTGCCGGGACTGACTCATTTTGGTGCCTCCGCTCGCGGGTGTAGACATCGCGGGTCTAGAACGCATCGATGATCCAGTTGATGCGTGATGACACCTCATCACACCATACTTCTATCACATCAAACCGGCAGATGGCCTCCGGTGCGAAGAAGCCCATGAATGCCGCCGCAGCGGATCGAATGCGCGCCTGTTTACGCGGGGTTACCGCTTCACTAGGCGTGCGCACACCGGTCCGGCGCAGCGTTTTGACCTCGATGAACACCAGTTCGCCGCGGTGCTGCGCAATGATGTCCACTTCGGCGTGTGGGATCTTCCAGTTGCGATGCAGTATCTTGCATCCCTGCTGCTCCAGGTAACGAGCGGCGATCTCTTCGCCGCGTCGCGCCAGATGATGACGATCAAGCATCCGGTGAGTCTCCAAACAGGCTGGGCTGAGGGTGCCAGAATGTGCGCCGATGCCATGGACTGAGGCCCAGTTCACGGATCGCCTGCCTGTGCCGCCGGGTGGCGTACCCTTTGTGCTGTGTAAAGCCGTAACCCGGCCACCGCTCATCAGCAGCCGGCATCATGCGGTCACGTGTCACTTTGGCGATGATCGACGCGGCGCTCACCGCTGGAACGGTGTCATCCGCTTTCGGGATGGCGACGGCGGGCTCTATCCCGGCGGGAGTGTGAAGGCCATCCACGATGTAGCCTCCATGCGGGCGGACGCCCATCATTTCAACGGCCCGTCGCATCGCCAGCAGCGTCGCTTGCAGGATGTTGAGTTGGTCGATCTCTTCAGGGGTTGCTTCCGCGACACCGATGGCAATGGCCTCTGTACGGATCCACTCAAACATGACGTCTCGCTGAGAGGGTGAGAGCCGCTTGGAGTCGCGCAGCCAGGGATGATCTGCGCCTTCGGGAAGCCATACACAGGCCGCCACCACCGGACCCGCCAGGCAGCCGCGGCCGGCTTCATCGATGCCGGCGCGGTGACTTAGTGAACCAGTCCGATACGCGTCAGAGGCCAAAATCGGAACCAGGCGCGTCCCACGATGCGGTCGCGTGGCAAGAGTCCCCAGCAATGGCCATCATTGCTGTCGTTGCGGTTGTCTCCCAGCATGAGGTACATGCCCTTCGGGATGCGGCCGGCTGGCGCACGCCGGATCTGGGCTTCGGTGGCCGGGTCGACCGGGTCGTGGTTGACGTACATAACCCCATTGGGGTTGATAGAATAGACGACGCCGTCGACAATCTTCATGTCATATTCCGGCGCGGAGGGACGGTCTCGGTACGGTTCCTGCTGGATGTACGGCTCGTTGAGTGTGACGCCGTTGCGGATGACATGTCCATCGCGCACTTCGATCACATCGCCGGGTAACCCGATACATCGTTTGATGAACTCGGTTTCCCGGATGTCGGCCTGTGGAGGGGCTTTGAACACCACGATATCGCGGAATTCCGGATCGTGGATGCGATAACTGAATTTGTCGACGAACAGCCGGTCCAGCTCTAAAAGGGTGAGCCGCATAGAGCCGGACGGTATGTAGAACGATTGAAGGATGAAAGGCCGAATGATCAGGAACACGATGGCCATGGCCAGAGCTGCTGACTCGAGCAGCTCCGACACATAGTGCGATACGGGGTTATTGGCCGCCAATAACCCCAGCCGCAGCACCGTGATGCACAAACAGACAACGATGACGGCTGGAACTGAAATCGCCGCCAGCGTTTCCGCCCAAGAGCCGTTCATCGCAGACTATCGCAGTTCTTTGATACGCGCTGCCTTGCCGATCTTGCTGCGCAGATAGTACAGTTTCGCCCGGCGCACCTTGCCTCTGCGCACCACTTCGATCTTGTCGATGCGCGGGGAGTGCAGCAGGAATGTACGCTCTACGCCCACTCCGTTGGAGATCTTGCGTACGGTGAACGTTTCGCGCAGGCCGCCATGCTTACGGGCGATTACCAGGCCTTCGAACACCTGGATGCGCTCCTTGTTGCCTTCTACGACCTTGGCATGAACGCGCACGTTGTCTCCAGGCCGGAAAACGGGGAGATCGGCCTTGAGCTGGTCTTTCTCGACCGCGTCCATTATCTGTTGCAGTGACATGGAAAACCTCGAAATGCGTGTGTGTAAGTCAGGCCCCGGGGCGCCGTCGCGCACAGGCGACAGAACAGGGCATACGTACCCCGAAAAACCGGCCTGTTGAGTATACCAAACCCCGCGTCATACGGCCAACTGTTACCACCAAGGGCCGATGGAGCGTGTATATTCGAACAGCACCCAGGTTGCCGTTGGTATAACTCGCTTTTGCCTTTCGGGGTGACTTATTAGTAGATAGTGGAGATGTCTTCTTCGACAGGCTCGTTTAACTATCGACCGGCTTGACCGGGGACCCGTCGACGCCGCCGCCGCGGACCATTGCTTGATCGTCTTCGGCATCTTCGGCTTCTCCTGACCGGTAACGGTCATATTCGTTTACCAGCCATGGATAGTTCGGCAGGTCACCCATATGCCGAGCGCGCCATGCCAGGAATACAGTGCCGTCGGTGTCGATGCCGAATGCGGCCATCATGCGGGTGGGGTCGCCGATAATACCGGTCGGCAGGTTGCCGCGCAAGGTCTGCCTGGCTCCTTGCCACAAGCAACCCGGATGCAGCAGATCCAGTGGATTGGCGCGTCGAACGCCGAAGGCCTTGGCTGCAGAACCGTCCGGATCACACAGACATTCAGTCCAAATCCGGTTCCTGGCGCAGAATTGAGAGATCTGCGCGGGCTCAACAGGAGCGACCGACGCCAGATTCACCTTGCGGTCGCCCAGCATCTTGTAATACCTGTTCAATAGATGAAAGCTGCGTTTCGCGAATGGGCATCCCAGATGGCGTTGAAACACAAGCAGCAACATACCGCCTTTTAACAGATCAGACAGACTGACAGCCTGCCCATCCGGACGTAACAGGCGGCAATTCGGTGCTGTGTCGCCCTCTTTGATGCGCATGCGTGAGACGCTCCTGAGTGGATTGACCGTGACTGCAGATCGTTTCCCGACGCAAAAGTATCGGAAGAGCCGCCGCTACCCTGTCGCGGCGGACTCTACGGCGATCGCATATACATCATTATAACCCGCCCCATGGTAGGGTCTAGCGGTGTAGATAGCCAGTACGGCACAGGGCGTTCGGTAAAATGTAAGCGATTAACAAAACACGCTGGAATGCGTCATGATGACGACGCATGCAGCCCCCTGGAGACGAATCTGTGCAGCAGCCTCGATATATCCCCCAACCGTTGGACGATATGCAACCCCACATGCTGGCCTACCGACTCGATACGCTGGAACGGCAGGGCTATCACTTGGAGCGACTGCCGTACTCCATTCGGGTGTTACTGGAAAATGCGATCCGTACCTGTGCGCAAGGGCAAGCGGATGAGCGTTGCGTGGACGCGTTGGCCGGATGGGGAGCGGACAGGGTAGGCGAAGAGATTGTATTTGCCCCGGCGCGCGTGGTGATGCAGGATTTTACCGGAGTGCCTGCGGTGGCCGACCTGGCCGCGATGCGGGATGCGGTGGCCGCCGCTGGCGGTGACCCGGCGCGAATCAACCCGCTGGTGCCGGTTGACCTGATCATAGACCACTCCCTGCAGGTGGATGAAGCGGGGCATACACAGGCTATGCGCGCCAATATGACCCGTGAATTCGAGCGGAACAGAGAGCGCTATACCTTCCTAAAGTGGGCGCAGGGGGCGTTCACCAATCTGAGAATCGTTCCGCCAGGTACAGGGATCATCCACCAGATCAACTTGGAGTATCTGGCTCCACTGGTGCATAAAGTGGAGCTGGAGAGCGGACATCTGGTCTATCCGGATACGGTAGTCGGCACCGACTCGCACACTACGATGATCAACGGTCTGGGTGTGCCGGGCTGGGGTGTCGGCGGTATCGAAGCCGAGGCGGCGATGTTGGGGCAGCCGATTGTCATGGCCGTGCCCGAGGTGATCGGCTGTCGTTTGACTGGCGCACTGAGGCCCGGAGTGTCCGCCACGGACTTGGTGCTGACCGTGACACAGGTCCTGCGCCAGCGCGGTGTGGTGGGGAGGTTTGTGGAGTTCTTCGGGGATGGAGCGGTGCGACTGCCGGTAGCCGATCGCGCTGTCGTCGCCAATATGTCTCCCGAGTATGGGGCTACCATGGGGTACTTCCCGGTAGATGCGGAGACATTCGCTTTTCTACGCCTTACCGGAAGAGCCGAAGAGACGGTGAACCTCGCGGAGAGGTACTTCCGCATTCAGAAGCTGTATCGAGACGTGAACGCACCGGATCCCGAGTATACCGACGTGGTCGAGATCGATCTGTCCGCCATCGAACCATCCCTCGCGGGGCCAAAGCGCCCGCAGGATCGCGTGCTGTTACGGGACGTGCCCAACCGATTTCAGGCTTCGCTGCTCGCGCCGGTAACCGAGCGCGGATACGGATTGGCGGACGATCAGGCCTCCCAACCGGTGGAAGGCGCAGACTATGCCTTGAGGCATGGAGATGTGGTGATTGCCTCGATCACCAGTTGTACGAACACCAGCAACCCTTCGGTGATGATTGGCGCCGGATTGTTGGCCCGCAACGCGGTGAAACGTGGGCTGGTATCCAAGGAATGGGTGAGATGCAGCCTGGCGCCGGGATCACGCGCCGTAACCGAATATCTCGAGGCTGCCGGTGTGCTGGAAAGCCTGGAGGCGCTGAGATTTCACGTGGTTGGATACGGTTGCGCCACCTGCATTGGCAACAGTGGACCCTTGGATCCCAACATAGCGGATGCTATCGATCGGGGAGGGATTGTGGCCGCGTCGGTTTTGAGCGGCAACCGCAACTTCGAAGGGCGGGTCAACCCGCACACACGCGCCAACTATTTGGCCTCGCCCATGCTGGTTATCGCCTATGCGTTGGCTGGGTCGGTACGTGTGGATCTGGAGACCGAACCGTTGGGACGCGGTGCAGACGGTGAACCGGTATACCTGCGTGATATCTGGCCATCTGATGCGGAGATCGCGGAAGCGGTCGCCAGTGTAGTGTCGCAGTCTCTCTACACCCAGGCGTATGCTTCGGTATTCGAGGGTAGTGAAGATTGGCAGAACCTGACCTGTCCCGCCGGTGAACTGTACCGATGGGATCCATCCTCCACGTACATTCAAGCCCCACCTTTCTGCGAAAATCGTCCTGCCTCGTTCCGACTGGAGGGAGCCAGGGCTCTGGCGTTGTTTGGTGACAGCATCACCACAGATCACATATCACCGGCCGGCAGCATTGCGATCGATAGTCCAGCCGGGCACTACCTGCAGGAACTGGGCGTGCAACCGCGTGACTTCAACAGCTATGGGTCGCGGCGGGGCAATCACCATGTCATGGTGCGCGGCACCTTCGCGAATATACGCCTGAAAAACCTGATGGTCCCTGGCGTGGAAGGGGGAGTGACACGTCATCAGCCTTCAGGTGAGCAGATGAGCATCTACGATGCGGCCATGCGATACGCTGCGGAGGGAACGCCGCTGGTGGTGATAGCCGGTCGCGAATATGGTACGGGAAGTTCGCGGGACTGGGCCGCTAAAGGTCCTGCTCTGTTGGGTGTTCGTGCGGTAATCGCCCAAAGCTTTGAGCGTATCCACCGCAGTAATCTGATTGGCATGGGTATTCTTCCGCTGCAGTTTATGGATGACCAGTCGGCTGCGTCGCTGGGGTTGGATGGCTCAGAGCAATACGATCTGCTTCCCGAAGGTGAACCCGCCGTAGGGATGCGATATACAGTGATTGCCCGTTCCGCCAAGGGAACCGTGCGTTTCCAAGCTCGGGCGCGCATCGATACGCCGGCAGAGGTTACCTATCTCCTGAGTGGAGGTATTCTGCCGATGATCGTGCAGCGCTTGGCCGGAGAGGCCTGAATCCGCCGCCCCGGAGGTTTATGCCCCCGGGGCGGACTGTTTGTGAAGATCCGCACAACGGGAGTGGTAAACACCGTCAAGGTGCGGTATACTGTGGACAGCTAAGGACTCCGCGGTACCTTAGTTCCGGCGCAGAGACGCCTCCCAGATCACCAGACCGGGTGATCAGCGAAGGGACAGACCAAGCGGTCAGTTCAAGACGCGACATAAGGGAGGCTGACCATGCGTCGTTTTTTTGTTAGTCACAGGGCGTTGCCCCTGGCGATTTCACTGAGTTTCCTGGGATCGTTGCCGGCGGCCGCCGCGGATGCCCCCAAGGTTGACACCGGCGACACCGCCTGGGTGCTGGTATCCACCGCTTTGGTGATGCTCATGACGCCCGGTTTGGCGCTGTTCTATGGCGGTATGGTGCGGCATAAGAACGTGCTGTCCACCATGATGTACAGCTTTGCCGCGCTGGCGGTGGCCACGTTGCAATGGGTCACCATAGGGTATTCACAAGCGTTCGGTCCCTCGAAAGGTGGACTGATCGGCGATCTGAGCATGGCGTTTCTACGGGGCGTGGGACAAACCCCCAGCGCCGACTATGCCACCACGGTGCCTCAATTGGTGTTCATGGCGTTTCAAATGATGTTCGCCATCATCACCCCGGCTCTGATCAGTGGAGCTGTAGCGGAACGCATGAAGTTCGGCACCTTTGTGGTGTTCGTGTTTCTGTGGAACACGCTGGTCTATGCGCCGATCGCCCACTGGGTATGGAACGTGGATGGCTGGCTGCTGAAACTGGGGGCGCTTGACTTCGCCGGTGGCACGGTCGTGCATATCAGCAGCGGCGTCTCGGCGCTGATCGCGGCCATTTTGCTGCGCAAGCGGTTGGGATACGGGCGTGAGGCCATTCTGCCCAACAGCGTGGTTCTGACGGTGGCCGGCGCCGGTCTTCTGTGGTTCGGCTGGTTCGGTTTCAACGGTGGCAGTGCGGTAGCCAGTAACGGTCTGGCCACTTCGGCCTTTGTGGTGACGCATATCGCGTCGGCCGGCGGAACGCTGGGCTGGTTGCTGATAGAATGGCTGAAGCACGGCCGTGGAAGCGCTTTGGGCGCTGCGTCCGGATGCGTCGCAGGGCTGGTTGCGATCACGCCGGCATCGGGGTTTGTGGCGCCCATGCCCGCGTTGCTGATCGGTTTGCTCGCCGGGATCATCTGCTATCTGGCCGTCAACTTCAAGACCAAAGCGGGCTATGATGACGCCCTGGACGCGTTCGGCGTACACGGCGTCGGCGGGACGCTGGGCGCCATATTGACCGGCGTGTTTGCAACGAGTGCGGTCAATCCGGCAATCACTTCGGGTGTGATCGGTGGCAACTGGGGCGGACTGGTCGCTCAGTTGATCGCAGTGGCGGTGACCTGGGTCTATGCAGCCGTAGTCACTTTCGTGATCCTCAAAGTCCTGGACGCGATCATGGGCCTGCGTGTGAAGAAGGAAGAGGAGCTGGAGGGGCTGGATATCACCCAACACGGGGAGACTGGCTACAATCTGCTGGTACGTTAACCCGCACAAACATGGTTACCTGTCGGGCGCGGCTGAATGTCGCGCCCGATCCGCTTATCTCAGGTCGTGGTATAATACAACTTGCGCCGGTCTGTTGCCAGCTGACCCAGGCGAAAACGCTCAGGAGCTGATATTCGATGAAGGCAGACATCCACCCCAAATACAAACTCTGCACCGTCAAGTGCGCCTGTGGGCACACGTTCGAGACCCACTCCATGACCGACAAGATCACGGTGGAAATCTGCTCGCAGTGCCACCCGTTCTTTACCGGCAAGCAGAAGATCGTCGATGCGGCGGGTCGCGTGGAGAAGTTCATGCGCAAGTACGGCATGCAGGGCAGCTGAACCGGATCTACCAGGTTGTCAAAGGGCGAACCATTTCGATGGTTCGTCCTTTTTTTGCATCTATTGTCTTGTCGGATGCGTCCAACCTTTGGAGGAACCGATGAATACAGAACGCCAATACGTTCCATATGGCGGTCAGGCGGTCATCGAAGGCGTGATGATGCGTGGACCGCGGTTTTTCGCCGTGGCCTGCCGGAAACCCGACGGCAACATAGAAGTTCACCTGGAGGATGTGGATGCCGGCTGGTTGGGACGTCTGAAATGGCTGAAACGGCCGTTTCTTCGAGGCGGTTTAGCATTGATCGATGCGATGACCTTGGGCATCCGTGCCCTGAAATACAGCGCAGACCTGCAGATCGAGCAGGAGGGGCAATCTGAACGGTCGAAGCGGCTGAACGATCTGGCGGTGGGCGGCACACTGGTGCTGGGGCTGGCATTGGGGATCGGGCTGTTCGTGGTGTTGCCCACGTTGATTACCGGGCTGTTGCCTTGGCGCCATGCCACCGGTTTGAACATTTTGGATGGCCTGGTGCGTATCGCATTCTTCATTTTGTACATCGCAGCCGTGGGACGCATGGAGGCGATCGCACGGGTATTCGCCTATCACGGAGCGGAGCACAAATGCATCAACGCCATGGAGTTCGGGCAGCCGCTGACCGTTGAATCCGCGATGAAGCAGAGCCGTATCCACCCGCGATGTGGGACGTCCTTTGTGGTCGTTGTCCTGTTGCTCAGCATCCTCGTTTTCTCATTGTTCGGCCGGCCTCCCGCGTATATTCGAGTCCCGATGCATCTGTTGTTGCTGCCCGTAGTGGCGGGTATCGCCTATGAAATCATTCGCCTGGCAGGACGGATGCGAAACACGCGTTGGTTGAACCTGGCACTGGCCCCTGGCATGGCGACCCAAGCCTTGAGTACGCGTGAACCCGACGCCCAGCAGGTGGAGGTCGCGCTTGCTGCGCTTCAGGCGGTCGTAGCGGCCGAGGAGCGTGGCAGCCTGCAGGAGCCCGCGGAGGAGCATATTGCCTCATCGGACACCGAGCCCGCAGATGGGCAAACGGAGCCGGTCGTGGAGTCCGCCATTGGCTGATTGTGATCTGCTGATCCAGCGTGCACGCATTGTGGACGGTACCGGTGCGGCAGCCTATGTTGCGGATGTGGCTGTTACAGAAGGGCGTATCGAGGCTGTCGGAGAGTTGGATGGTTGGACCGCATTAGAGACCGTCTACGCACACGATATGTGCCTCTCGCCCGGTTTCATCGATATCCACACCCATTCCGATCTGTCGGTGCTGATCAATCCGGCGCAACCATCGGCGCTGGCGCAGGGAGTTACCACTCAAGTTGTAGGTAATTGCGGCATTGCGCTCGGTCAGGTGCTGGATGATTCCCGTTTCCTGTTTGAGCAGAAGTGGCTGGCGCCCTATGGATTGTCCGCTGACTGGGGAGGGCGATTTTCCAGTTTCCATGAACGTATCGCTGCGCTTGGCCTTGGAACTCACTTCGTACCTCTGGCTGCACACGGACCGATCCGCAAGCGCGCAATGGGTTTGGCGCACCGCCCTCCGGATGCCGGTGAACTGGCTGAAATGGTGCGCTTGTTGGAAGAGGCGATCTCCGATGGCTGCCATGGCTTCTCCACGGGATTGGAGTATCCGCCTGGGCAATTTGCCGGTACAGACGAACTGATCCATCTGGCGCGCGTTGCCGCTCGCAGCGGGCTGTTCTATGCCACGCATCTGCGTGACGAAGGTCGCGGGCTGGTGGATGCACTCGCCGAGGCATTGACCATCGGGCGCTCGGCCGGTATCGCCGTACAGGCGTCACACCACAAAGCGGATGGCGAACGGGCTTGGGGGCTGCTGGATACCACGCTGGAGATGATGCGTCAGGCCCGTGCGGACGGGTTGGATGTGAGTACGGACGTCTACCCGTATACGGCTTACATGACATCGCTGGCCGCCGGTTGGATGCCCGACTGGATACATGCTGATGGGCAGGATGTCATGGTGACACGTCTGCAGGATCCCGCCGTCGTGGATCGCGTGTACCGCGAAGTGGTCCGGGATCATCCCGAATTGGCCGATACCGGCGGAGCGTCCACATGGTCACGGGTGGTGATCTCTTCAGCCCGGGAGCATCGGGAATGGCAGGGGCGCACGGTTTGGGAATTGGCCCGTGAGATGGGGATGCATCCGCTGCGAACAGCTTGCCATCTGTTGGTTCTCGAACATGGATTTGTCAGCGCATTGCGATTTCAAATGCGCGAGGAGGATGTGCGGCAGGTGTTGGCAGATCCGTGGACGATGGTGGCGTCTGACGGGGCAGGGGCGGATCCCCTGGGGCCCGCGGCGTCAGATCGGCCCCACCCGCGGTTTTACGGGACTTTTGCCCGGGTATTGGGGAGGTACGTCCGCGAATACGGTGTGTTATCGCTGGAAGAGGCCGTACGCCGTATGACCTCCTTGCCCGCGCGGCGCCTCAAGTTCCGTGATCGGGGTATCATTTTTCCGGGCTACCGGGCCGACTTGACGCTATTTGACCCGGCGACCATTGTTGACACTGCTACCTATGAACAACCTCATCAACTGGCCACAGGCGTAAATCGCGTGTGGATTAACGGTACAGCCGTATGGGCCGAGGGGCGGTGTATGGCGCGTGCCGGTACGGTATTGCTTCGCGACTAGCGACAGGAGCCCGCCATGAAGCGACGAATGGTTCTGATTGTCTCCTTGTTTTGCTGTACCTGGATGACGGCATCGACCCATGCGCAGTCCACATGGGATATCTGGTTCACCACGATCCGCGATCCGAATGCGCCGCGGGTTACCTCGGTGCAGACAACACCAAACGGTGTGTTCGAACTTAGCCTGTGGATGCAGGGACCGGTGACGGCTCGCGCCGTTGAGGCATGTGTTGGTTGGTTAACGACAGACACACTGGCACAGAACGCCATTCCTCAATCCGGTCAGTTGGCGCTGGACGGCACGCTGTTGACGGCGGTTGACGTTCCGTTATGGGGTTACCATTACGTTATGACCGGCGGATTTTACAGCGCTACGCCCGGATTGCGTCCATGGGGACTGCGCCTGGCGCACGCCGACAGTGTCGGGTTTCCGGCGGTCAATCCGCTGCGTATCGCGTCGATCCGATTTCGTGCGGCCGGATTGCAAAGAGGCCAATCGGCCGACATCGTGTTGTGGAACGGCGGTGACGCTCCGGACTGGACCACCTTCGTGGCGGCGAACATCGATGACGTCTATCGTCCGGCCACTCAGACGGTGCGCGTGTTTATTCCAGGGGCCACGCTGTCCGGGACCGTTTCGTTGCAGGATTATACGTTTCGCCCCTCTGTGAACGTGCCTGCCGAGGTGACCCTGCGCAATCAATCCGGTGGAGTCGATACACAGACAATCACACTCACCTCCACCGGGGCCTGGTCTGTTACCACATCGCTGACGGGTCCGCTCACAGTGCTGGTAAAGGCCACGCACTGGCTCCGGGCAGCGGTATCCAATGTCGACATCAGTAGCGGAACAGCCGTCGTGAACTTCAATCTCATCAATGGAGATGCCGACGGTGACAATGCGGTGACTCTGTTCGACTATCTGGTATTGGATGGGCAGTTCGGTTCAGCTGACGCCATGGCCGACCTCGATGGCGACGGTGCGGTTACTCTGTTTGACTATCTGATTATCGACCGCAACTTTGGCGCTACGGGCGCTTGATGCCTCTAATAACGCCACTGCCCGGAGCAGATAGGGTATCCGTCCGGGCAGTGCCATTGACACTGGTTCGATGACCGCCAGACTGTGTGGTTTATGTGCCGGCTATCTGATAGATGAACTGCCAAGTGTCGGCACCCATTGGAACGGCTGCCTCGACACGCGCGAACCCGCCGATCTCAGGGCAGAGCCACAACACCAAATTGATCGAGTATCCCGGGTCACCCTGAGTGCGGTACACCCACATCGACCCCGTATAGCGGTAACACTTGTAGGTGCGCCCGCCGATGGTGAGGTCATTGCGCCCGGTCCGTATGAAGTTGCCGCCGAATCCCTGATGCTCGGTAGCTGTTCCGGAAAACTGATACGTCTCCCGGTTGTCCAGTTGGTTGACGTTTCCAACCAACACGCTGCCTGAACCGCTGGTCACCGGATCGAATACAGGATTCTCGTTAAATGGACCGACTGTTGTATCCAGCCCCGTGATGAAGAAGTCGCCATTGGCGTCCTGTCGGTAGAACATGGTCCAGCGCTCGCCTTCGGTGGCGCTGGTGGTGGGGGTTTGCAATTGCCAGAATCGGTGTACTGTACCGCCTACGGTCACCTGTCCCGCGCGCGCCGTGGCCATACCGGCAATCGGGTTGTTGTTGACGCGCCCTGTCAGCGTGTAGTTCCATCGTTCGCCTGACTCGAAATTACGCCACGCTCCGACGCTGCCGCCGGGATTGGTTGAGCTCGATGAGCTTGTTGAGCCGCATCCGGACAGCGCCCAGACTCCAACCGCCAGCAGGATGATGCCGGTCAAAATGCCTGCAAGTCTCATGGGTTTTCTCCTTTCAATAACAGGATGAGACTATAATCTCACATTACGAATTTTCTGTCAATGGTTCCGTTGAGCCTGCCACAGCATAACAATCAGCAGACTGATTTGTGCGCCGGTGTAGATCAGATGCAGGATAGGAGCGATAAGTCCGGAAGTGCCGGAACCCGCGAAGATTTGGGGGATGTCCAGCAAGAGCCCGGATATCAAACCGGCGATCAGAGCCAGAGCAGCTATCCAACATGCTGTGTGCGACTTTCGCATCGCGAGCAGGATGACCGCGGCAACGAGCATTGAACCTGCCAGGAGCGTCGGCCAGATAGCCAATGGCGCCGGCATTCCGTTCCTGACGGCCATCGTCAAAGTGGACAGCTGCTGAGGCGCCAGCGCCACCCACTCAATGTGTGAGAATGCGGCCAGCCAGACAGCGGGGACGGCCGGCCGGTTAGGCTGCGTGAGCCACCTTGTTGCGGTCAACACCGCCAGAAACAGGCCGGTGATCTCCAATCCATGCAACACAACAATCTGCCGGTAAGTGAGAATCGGAGGCGCGACCTGCCAGTTCATCCAAGCCGCCATCAGACCGCTGCACCACCAGATGGCTGTCCAGAGTGATAAGGCTTGCGCCTGAGATCCGCTGGCTTTTCTTACCATACCGGTGACACCGAAACGAAACAGCCAAATTCCGTTCACCAGTTGAATGAGCCACCACCAGAATAAGCGTGTGGCCGTGAACGGGAAGGGAATCGCGATAAACGCATGGAGCAGCTGCTCTAACCCCCATACCATCATCAAGGCAAACACCAGACGGCATTCAGCATCCTCTGAGAGATTGGGGGGGTTGGGGCGGTCACATGGTTGAATTGCGCTCATGTGTCACTCGCCGCCACGCGTTTCAGGCCGCATCAGCTTTCGATGTCGGGGTGTACCCAGATGGCGCTGGCCAGCGTCCGGTCCAGGGCGATCTGGCTGAATACCACCTGAACGACCGTCATCGGTTGCCGTTGTACCACCTTGACGCGCACCCCGGGAAGCAGTCCAAGCGCCATCAGTTTGCGTGATGTATCATCATCGGGAAGGCGCAGCTCTGAGATGAAGCCGGCTTCGCCGACAGCCAGCGCGCTCAATGGTAACACGCTGGGCATGACCGGGGATGTCTCAGTCTGTCCGGGCGGAGCGGTATGTATCTGGCGTCCGTGGCGATGGCGCCGTTGCAGACGGTTGCGCAGCCAGCCGACCATACGGGGCTCTTCAGGCTGTTCGGCTCCGCAGTACGGGCACTTTACCAGATGGCAGCCGCCGAACAGGCCACACTGTCCGCAGGCGGCTTCCGCGTCTTCGCGCGTGAAATCCTTTCGGCAGTAGGCGCATTTCATATCGGCACCCTCAGCAGACGCACCAGCGTATTGATCAGCCAGCCGGTGGAATAGGCGACCGGAATGATCACAGCCGCGATGCCAAGCGTCGTGCGCCACCCGCGCTCCCGCATCATCATCATTGCCTGAGCTACACAAGGCAGGAAGAGCGTGAGGGTTACGGACGCCACCAGAAGCTGAACCGGATCCAGTCCGTCGGATTGGTGCAGCCGATACAGTCCGGCAGCGCCGTAGTCACGGCGGAAAAAGCCGAACAACAGCACTTCGGCCGCGGCATCTGGCAAGCCCAGCGAGCGGGCGACCGGCGCCAGCCATGCCACCAGTATCTGAAACAGTCCCGCCAGTTTTCCCAACCAGATCAGCACACTGGCCAGCACAAACAACGGGAGTACTTCGATCAGATACCACCAGACGCGTGACAGGGTCTTCGCCAACACGTTGGCCAGTGAGGGCCATCGCATCGTAGGGATCTCCATGTGGAATGTGGCCGGCGCTCCCGGCACGACACGGGCGGCCAGCCATCCGTTTACCAGGAAGATCGTCACCAATGTCATTGTCCAGATGATCAATGCCCGCGGATGTGGCGACAACAACGCCATGATCACACCCAGTTGGGCTGAGCACGGCACAGCCAGCGCCAGCAGGAATGTGGCGATTACCCGCTCGCGCCGGGTCTCGAGTATGCGCGTCACCATGGTGGCCATCGTGTCGCAACCGAATCCCAGCACCAGCGGGATCACTGCACGCCCGTTCAACCCGATCCGCTTGAAATGCTGATCGATGAGCATCGCCAGCCTGGGCAGATAGCCCGAGTCCTCCAGTATGGAGAACACCAGGAAGAACGTGCTGACAATTGGCAGGATCAGTGCAAACGCATAAGTTATCCCTAACGTCATGATCCCGAAGTCGCCAATGAACAGGTCGCGCAGCCAAGCCCATGGGATATACGCCTCGGCGGCATGTTGAACTGCCGGATTGATATATTGGCCAAACAGACCATCTTCCAGCCAACCGACCAGCGTACCGCCGCCAAACAAACCCACAAAACGGTAGAGGCCGAAATACAGGACGGCCAGCAGGATGGGCACCCCCCAGACCGGATGCATGCATGCCCTGCCCAGCGATGCCGCAATGTTCTTATGTGCCCCACCCGACTGTGTCATCACCTGTCGGGTGATAGCAGTGGCAGCCTGCTGACGGGCCCTGGCCAGTGTGAGCACGGTCGACTCGGTCGATTGGGCATGCAGCTCTGCGATGATTCGTGAGATCTCGGAACACGTCTGCTCGCTCTCCGTAGCGGCAATGCGGCGTTCCAGATCACTGTCATGCTGCACCAGCAGGGAGGCGATCAACCGCTTGCTGATACGATATTCGCCTTGGAGCAACGCTTCGATCTGTTCGATGGCGTTGGCCGTAGACGGTGCGACGGTCCTCAGATGATCATCGAGCATATCGGGCGATCACCTTTCGTATTTCCGTTACACCGCGTCCTTGGGTCAGCGTGGCCGGGATCACCGGTACCTCGAGTAGCTGCTGAAGGCGCAGGTGGTCGATGTGAATGCCATGATGTTCGGCTTCATCCATCATGTTCAGAACCACCGCCAGAGGGAGCCGGCCCTCCAATAGCTGCAAACATAACGGCAGCATCCGCTCCATGTTTTTGGCGTCCATCACATACAGGATCAGATCCGCGTGCTCATCCAACAGCAGGTTTCGCGTGACGCGCTCCTCTTCCGTAATGGGAGCCAGCGAGTATATCCCGGGGGTATCCACGACTTCCCAACGCCGTGAGCCGATCAACGTATATCCCCGGGAGATCTCCACGGTGGTTCCCGGGTAGTTGGAGACGATCACGTACCGCCCGGTCAGCCGGTTGAACAACACGGACTTGCCGACATTGGGGTTGCCGACAAGCATGAGCCTGGAGTCTGTAGCGGTCTGAAGGTCTGCTTCCATATGCGGTTGACACCAACGTTCAGTGTACCGCCCGCGAGCGCGTTGGGACTACTTGCCAACGCAGAAGCGGCTGAACACGGCATCGATGATGGCGTCATCTGCCGTGTCTCCCGTTATTTCGCCCAGTGTGCGCCAGGCGTACCGCAATTCTGAGGCGATGATTTCGGTGGGCAGCGCTTGGTTGGCGGCCATTTGCGCCTCTGCCAGAATAGCTGAAGCGCGTGAAGCGACAGCCGCCTGGCGCGGTGTGAGCAGCAGCGACTGGTCAGTCGACAAGCGGGCGCGCACCAGATCGATGACACGTGCACGTAGCATCGGCAACCCGTCGCCGTGCTTGGCGCTGATACACACGTCGAATCGCTCCGGTGTTTCGGGGGGGGCGATATCCTTTTTGTTCCAGACATACAACACTATGGTAGAAAGACCGATTTGTGCAGGATCGGGTCTGGTAGTCAGGCCGGGAGCGCACAGCCAGAGCAGCACATCCGCCTGATCGATACGGCGTCGCGTGTGTTCGATGCCCAATACTTCCAGTGGATCGTCGGTCGTGCGCCATCCGGCTGTATCAGTCAGGCGGATCGCGTATCCGTCCCATTCCAACATTTCCGATACCGCGTCGCGGGTGGTGCCCGCGATGGGGCTTACGATCGCTCGCTCACTGGAAAGCAAAGCATTCAATAAACTGCTTTTTCCGGTGTTTGGTTCCCCGGCGATGACTACCTCGACACCTTCACGAAGCAATCTGGCCGCCTGAGCATCGCGCACCCAGGCAGTCAGTTCTTCGATTATGCTGCCAATATCGCTCACATCGGGCATTTCGTCCGGATGCAGGTCGTCGTCAAAATCGAATGACGCCTCACAGGCAGCCACCAACAGCAACAACCGGTTGCGCAACGCGGCGAGCCGAGTTGACAATTCGCCTTCCATCTGACGCAACGCTATTTGGCGTGCGCCGTCCGTCCATGCCTGTGACAATTCGGCAATCGCTTCCGCCTGTACCAAATCCAGGCGGCCGTTCATCAACGCTTGACGGGTAAACTCCCCCGGTTCGGCTTGGCGCGCCCCCAGCCGGATGCACACATCCAGTACGGCCCGCAGCACTGCCGGACTCCCATGTGTATGGATCTCCACGGTTTTTTCACCGGTAAACGAGCCACGGAAGGGAAACCGCACGACCAGCGCCCGATCCAATAGACGTTGTGACTCGGGATCGAACAGCCGGCGCAGGCGCAGCTCTCGATGGCGTGGCAGCCGCTGCGAACCTGTCATCCGATCCAGGATCTGATCTGCCCGGGGACCCGATATTCGAATGACGCCCACGCCTGAAGCGGCGAGAGGTGTGGCGATAGCGACGATGGTATCGTGGATTGCCATGAGTGTGTCAGTGAGGCATTCTGGCGGAGCGGGTGGGATTCGAACCCACGGTACCCGGGTAGGGTACACACGCCTTCCAAGCGAGCGCCTTCGACCACTCGGCCACCGCTCCGCGCATCATTCAGTGTACAATCCTGCGGCCTCTGCGTCAAACGGTTGGGGTTGTCGATGGGGGCGGTTCCGTATACTACAGGTAACAGGCGATACAGGAGGCACCCGTGCGCACTTCACGTCAGAGCGTCTATCGCGACCGGTTTGTGTGTGCGATCAACCATCAACCGGTGGATCGTCCACCAATGGACCTGGCGGCAACCGACATGACGGAGGTGATGGGCGGTGTGGAACGCCTGGCGGATGTGTTGGGTGTAGCGCGCGACCGGGAAGCGGTTCTGCGAGCGCTGGACATCGATTTCCGCAGTGTCGGCGGTGTATTGATCCCTTCCGGTCCGTTGGCGTGCAGACTTTCGGACACCGAATATGTGGACGGATGGGGGATCGGTTACCGACTCACGGGAGGCGAGTACCAGATTGTGCATCATCCGCTGGCTGAAGCCGACTGCGATGATCTGGATGCATATCCTTGGCCGGATCCCGATGCGATCCCCGAGGAGACCTATACGGCATTGGGCTACCAGGCCAAGTACCTGCATGATCGCACTCCGTACGTTGTGTGTGCGCGCCATCCGGTATTCGGCATTTTGGAACTGGGATGCTGGATGTGTGGCTACGATGGCTTTTTGGAACGCATGGCTGCTGACAGTGAGTTCGTGGAGCGGTTTTTCGATCATGTGGAGCGTTGGCAGATCGCCGTGGAGTCCCGGTATTTTGCTGCCGTCGGCCCTTATGTTCATATGACGACCAGCGGTGATGACTTCGGGACGCAGAACGCTCCGTTGATCTCTCCGGCGATGTTCGCCTCGATGGTCGCCCCGCGACTCCGATGTCGGATTGAACGCATTCGGACATATACCGATGCGGTGTTTTTCCATCACACCTGCGGTGCGGTTAAACCGCTGATACCGGCTCTGATATCGTGCGGGGTGCAGGTATTGAACCCGATCCAACCCACTGCCGCAGACATGGACCCCGTATCGATCAAACGCCAATATGGTGATCAACTGGTGCTCCACGGCGCCGTAGACACACAGCATCTGTTGCGGGTAGAGCCGCCGGACGTGGTGGCGTCGGAGGTGAGGCGTTTGGTGAGTGCTTTGGGCGAACGGGGCGGGTACATATTGGCCCCTGCGCATGTGATCCATACTGACATTCCCGATGCGTGTGCGGTGGCGATGTACACGGCGATCACCGGGGCAGAACCGGTGGGATCATCATGAAGCGCGGCCGTGCGCATAGTTTCGTTGGCATCGTATATTTGAGTCTGTGCTTGTGGTTGGCTTGCGGTGCGTCGGCGGCGCCCACAGGATACCGTATGCCGGCGCTCAGCCCGGATGGGCGTCGTGTGGCGTTTGTGTCGCGCGGCGATATCTGGGTTGCTGACGTCACCGGCGGACGCGCCTGGCCGATTACACGTCACCCGGCGTATGATGCATATCCGGTGTGGTCGCCCGATGGCGAAAAGATCGCCTTTTCCAGTCTTCGGACGGGGAACTGGGATCTGTTCGTGTATACGCTGTCCACCGGAGCGTTGCAGCGGATGACTTGGCACAGTGCGGCGGACATCGCCTCGGGGTGGACGCCGGATTCCAAAAGACTGGTACTCAGCTCAACGCGAGATACCGAGTGGTCGACGGTGTTTACGCTGGATGTCGAATCAAGCCGGCTGGTACGCCTGTGTGACGACTACCAGACCATCGCCCGGCCCGGTGTGTCGCCCGATGGACAGACGCTGGTATACGCGCGCGGGTACTTCCCATGGACGCGTCCGCGGTACCGCGGATCGGCCGCTCAACGTATCTGGGTCATGGATATGCGAACCCGGAGGCGGCGTCCGCTGTCCCAAGGTGTCGAACAGCAGTTGTGGCCTCAGTTCTTGCCCGACAGTCGCCGGGTGGTCTGCGTGAGCACAGGTGAGCCTACACCCGCTTCACCGGATCGAGATAGGCCATCGGAGCGCTTTATCGATACGGCATCCCGTACTCCCAATCTTTGGACGATCTCGCTGGATGGTACAACGAATCAGATCACGCATCGGGTGGGTGGTGCAGGAGTGAGATACCCAACCGTGGCCTGGCGCACCGGAGCGCTGGCGTATGAAGCGGATGGCGATGTGTACTACCAGACGGCCCCCGACGCCGCACCTCGCGTGCTGCGCTTTGAACTGACTGCCGACATGGCGATCACTCCCCCGCGCGAGCAGGTGTTAACCGGGGGTGTTCAGGAGAGTGAACCGTCACCGACTGGCGACACGTTGGCAATCGTTTTAGCCGGAGATATTTGGCTGTTGCGCACCCAACGACCGGATGGGATGGCCGGCAGAATGGCCAATATAGCCCAACCGGTTACCGATGGTGGGGGCGTAAAAGGGGATATCAGCTGGCGTCCAGACGGCATGGGCCTGGCGTATGTGTCCGATGCGCCGGGACGCAGTGTGATCATGCGTTATGACATGAACACCCGGCAGAACGCGGTGGTGTGGCAGGGGGCGGATGCCGGCGTGGATGGTACGTCTCCCACGGTCTCACCGGATGGGCAATCGATCGCGTTCTGGGTCAGTGGACCTTCAGGAGGGCTGTACGTGGCGCCTTGGACCGGCGGTGCTGCCCGGCGACTTTTGAGCGTCCCCGGCATGCACCAGTTCGGCCGTGGCGGCCTGGATATCTCCTGGTCACATGATGCACAGTGGCTGAGCTGTACGGTTCGCGAGAGCTATGGAGGCATCCACTGGCGTGTGGTCTCTGCGGTTAATGGCGCAGCCTATACGATACGGCGTTCTGCGGATCTGGTGCGCCTGCCACGCTGGACCCATGGAGACCGGTACCTGTTGGCGCGCGCGGGCGATGATCCACCAGGGCTGTACTATGTGCCACTGCAGCCAGAAACGGGAGATCCGGAGAGGGTGTTGCCGAATCTCGCCAAACAGTCCGCAGTGTCTCCGGTGTGGGAGGGCGTCGAAGACCGCATGCGGCTTTTGTCAGCCCGGAGGCCGGATGGTGACTTGCAGGTTCTGGAAGATGGACGGGTGTTCTTTCTGTCAGAAGGTGACGCGTGGACTGTCTCGAAATCGGGATTGGATGAGAAGCGCCTGACCAGCGGAGGCGGATGGTCTCAGCTTCGGGTACTGGCCGATGGAAAGACGGCATATCTGCTAAAAGCCGGACTGCCCTACCGGTTGGATCTCGGAAAGCCGGATGCCCAGCCTGAACAGCTTTCGTTGAGAGCCGACCGTGAACAGAATAGGGACCGGGAGCGCGCAGCTGCATTTCACCAGTTCTGGAGTGCGTATGCGCGATGGTTCTATGATGGCGGGATGCATGGACGCGACTGGAAGGCTATACGGGAACGTTACGAGCCGCTGCTCGGCACTCTCGAGACCAACGAAGAGTTCGCCACCTTGTTGAATATGATGGTGGGTGAACTGGAGGCGTCTCACAGCGAAGTGGGACCAGCGACGAGTGGACCCCCTTCAGTCAATACAGCCAGTCTGGGTTTGACGATCGATTACGACTGGCCTGGCCCTGGTGTGAAGGTCGCGGCGGTCATCCCGGGGTTGCCCGCCGCGTTTCCCCGGTCGCAGATCCAACCCGGGGAATACATTCTGGAAATGGACGGGCAACCCATATCTGCCACCGAGCATTTGTGGGCCCGGCTGGCTGACAAGGCCGGGCGTGATGTGACGCTTCTGGTTAGCCCCACACCTCAGCGAGAACAGGCGCGGCAAGTCTCCTTGAGACTGGTGTCCGCCGCCGAATTCACCTCTGCCCGCAGACAGGCTCGGGTTGAGGCCGCCCGTAAACTGGTCTATGAACGCAGTCGTGGCAAATTGGGATATGTATGGATCGAGGCGATGAACGGTCCGTCGGCAGACCAATTCCGTCGAGAGGTGTACCAGGAGATGGATGGTCGGGACGGCGTGATCATCGATGTGCGTTTCAACGGAGGCGGGAATACGTCCGAGGGGCTTTGGGATGGGATGTTGACCCCGGAACTGGGCAGGTTGACCGGACGGGGAGATCTGGATGACCGTTGGCCGGAGCAGAGCTGGCCCGCTTCGGTGGCGGTGCTGATTAACGAACGCAGCTGGTCCAACGCCGAGATGTTTGCTGCGACGGCTCGAGCGGTGGCGCAGCGTGACAGCACGCTGCCGGCCGGCCGTCGACCGGTTGTCATCGGCATGCCTACTCCCGGTTATTGCATCTGGACTGTATCCTTGGGATTGCTTGACGGGACTTCCGCACGAATGCCGTTCATGGGCGCGTTTCAGTACGATGGACGGAATCTGGAAAACCGGGGCGTTGAACCGGATGTTCTGGCGCCACTGGACATCGAGGATTGGGTGCAGGGGCGTGATACCCAATTGGAGAAGGCGGTCGATGCGATACTGGAACGTTAGCGCGGTCTGTCTGCTGCTGGTGTTACTGGGACCCGCCCGGTCTGCGGTCGGTGCTGTCGTTGGCGCGACGATGCCTGATGTGCATCCCTCCGGTGACCGGTTGGCGTTTGTGTATCGCGGGGACATCTGGACGGCATCGATTAGCGGAGGTCTGTGCGTGCGGGTGACACGTACGTCGACCGCTGAGTCGCATCCCCGGTGGTCTCCCGATGGGCGGCTGCTGGCGTTTGCCAGCCAACGCAACGGCCGTTGGAACCTGTATGTCACGGGCGCTGATGGAGGTGCTGTGCGGCAGGTGACCTACGCACCCGTCGATGACCGTGAGTATGACTGGCTGCCGGACAGTTCCGGTCTGTTATTGACGGCTCAGCGTGACACCGGTGAGCGCCGTGTGATGCAGGTTGACCTGTCCACACTGAAGGTCCGCTGGTTGGCGCGCTCCGTAACGTATGTTCAGATGGCGGCTGCACATCCGGATGGGCAGCGCATCGCTCTGATACGGGGTCATGCGCCCTGGTGGATGGTGCGCCAGGAGGGCAGCGCTGCATCGCGGCTGTGGATCTGGGATGCCAGGACGTCATCACTGGCGCCTTTGGGGGATGAGCCCTGTATGTGGCCTCGATGGCTGCCGGACGGCCGCCTGCTGTGTGTTTCCAGTGACGGAAAGGGGCAGGGCGCCGAGACCGCGTCGTCCACGGCCAATTTGTGGGCGGTCCACTTGGATGGTCAACGCGAACGACTTACAGACTTTGTCGGGGCGCCGGTCCGGTGGCCCTCTGTGTCCCGTAACGGTGTTCTGGTGTGGGAACGTGATGGTTCGCTTTGGGTTCGTGGCCCGGCAGAACGGGATGCGCGCGAGATACGCTTGCGTGTTTCCGCCGACCCCATCGCCGGTACGGGGACTGTGGAACGGTCGCCCATGGCGCTGGAAGAAGCCGAACCATCGCCCGATGGGAAATCGGCCGTGTTAGTTGCGGGTGGCGATCTCTGGCTTGTGTCCCTGGAACGTAACATGCCGGCAAGGCGACTTACGCATGCCACAGGACGCGAGCATGATGTTAGTTGGTCGAGCGACGGCAAATCGCTGTATTACATCGCCAATACGGATGGAACGGATCGTGTATACCGTTTGACTCTGGATGACGGGGTTGCCCGAGTGGTTTGGTCGGCTCCTGGTGCGGCATCCTGCCCGCGGCCTTCACCGGACGGTCAATGGGTGGCTTTCTGGCTGGATGGCGATCTGGCCGGACTGTACGTGTGCCATCCGGATGGCGGTTCGCTGCGGCGCCTGACTCACGCAACCGGAGCCCGCAGCTGGCCCTATGGGGGCGGTGCGATCGTTTGGTCACCGGACTCCAGCCGGTTGGTATACGGCGTCAGGCGGCCGGGCAATGCGGTTAATCTGTGGACGGTTCCGGTGAGCGGTGGAGATCCGATCAACTTGACTGCCTTGGCTGCTGGACACTGGCTGCCGGTTTTCGCTCCGAACGGCCGGTACATGCTGTTTGCATCGAATCGAGACGGGTTGGGGGTCTATGTGCTTCCCTTGCGCAGAGAGCCGGGCGCGCCTGGAGATGTCGACATCGTGTTGGCCGCTGGCGCTGATGATCCGCCTGATTTCTCGCTGGAAGGTGAGGGAGCGCCGCAACGAATACGCCGATTGAGCCAGACAGGAGATCTCAATGACCTGGATGTGCTGCGCGATGGCCGGGTGGCCTGGGTGGAACGGGGCGACCTGTGCCTTTACGAACCGGTTAAAGGTGAGTTGAAGCGCGTTGTTACTGGTGGTGTCGAGGTGATGCGTGTGGCGTCGGACGGCCGCTGGGCGTTGCTGATACGGAAGGGAGCACTGGAGCGCGTCGTGTTGACTGGCCCGGAATATCGGCCTCAACCGATACCGCTGGAGATGGTGAGGCAAAGCGACCCGCTGAGCGCACTGCGCGATCAGGCTGTGTTGTGTCTGAATGCGTTATGTCGTGCGGATCCGCGCGGGTCGACATCGGTTTCGTCTATAAGCAATCTGTCTCGTCGTTATCTGATGCGGCTCGATGCGGTGGAAACCCCGAACGATGCGGTGATCTGGCTGAACGCCGCCATCGGAGAGATGGGCCTGGCTGGAGAGGGAGCGAGTACCGAAGGCGTATCCAGCTCATCGGTGCATCCTGGGTTCAGGATCGACTGGTCATGGGATGGGCCTGGATTACGGGTGGACCGTGTGCTGGCGGAAACACCGCTGGCGATGGGGTCGGCGCCCCTGAAGCCGGGTGAGCGTGTGCTGCGTATCGAAGGAGTACCTGTCGGCACGGATGAGATGCTGTGGACAGTGCTCGAAGGCAGCCTGCCCAGAGACATGAGTCTGTCCGTCATCGGTTCGGAAGCAGGCGGAAGTGAGCGCACGATACGTGTTCGTGCGCTGTCTCAGGCCGACTGGCTGAAAGCGGAACGACGATCCGGCAGGAGTGAACGGGCTGATCAGGTGCGTCGCCTTTCGGCTGATACGATCGCCTATCTGCGCCCGGATGACCTCAGGCCCGGCTCTGTGGCGCGGTTGGAAGCCGAAATGCTCATTCAAAGCGCTCAAGGAAAGGCGCTGATATTGGATTTACGGGGGCTGTCCGATCAGGGCGGCGCCGACCGTTTGGCCGCGACACTCCTTCGCCCCGTGTATGGCTGGACCAGGCCTCGTGATGCGGACACCGAACAGGCGCCGTCACGAAGCGTGGAAGCGCCGTTGGCAGTGCTGATCGACACGCAAACGGCGGGCAATCTCGAGCTGATCGTCGGGGCGTTGAAGCAGCGGCGTCGGGCGCTGGTGGTGGGCATGCCCACGCCGGGACAGGATGTGCAGACGGCCACTGGCCGGTTTGGTGCGATCCTATGTGCCATTCCGGTTGGATTGTGGCAATATCCGGATGGAACCCCGTTGCGGGCGCATGGTGTGCAGCCTGATGTGGCATGCGCGGCATCCGAGGTGATCGATGGAGAGGATCCCATGGTGACAGCTGCAGTGACCGGATTGCGTGCGGTGAACCGGTAGTGGGTCGGTCGTTCCTATTTCTGATGATCGGGATATTGTTCTGGCTCTGTGGCGTGGCGCGGGCGCAAAATACGCCGTCTCCCATCCTGGGAGCGCGTATGCCCGCCCTCAGTCCGGATGGCACCCAATTGGCGTTTGTGTACCGTGGCGATATATGGGTTGCGCCATCTGCCGGTGGCCTGGCCCGTGCGATCACACGTCATCCCGCTCAGGATTCGTGGCCAGCCTGGTCCCCCGACGGGCGGTTCATCAGCTTTGCATCGGTGCGCAACGGGAATTGGGATCTGTTTCTGGCCCCTGTAGAGGGCGGCGATGTACGCCAGCTGACATGGAGTCCCGGAGCCGAGATGTGGCACGCTTGGATGCCGGACAGCCGTTCGGTTGTTTTCGTATCCACGCGAGAGTCCGGGAGGCCCGCGCTTTGGCGTCTGTCTCTTGACAACTGGCGGCTCGGGCTGGTTGTGGAGGATACTGCGCCGATCATGATGCCTGCCGTCTCGCCGGATGGGCGCACTATCACCTATGTCCGTTCGACGTCCCATTGGTCCAGAGCCCGGGTGAGCGGCGCCGGTGCGGCCGTGCTGGTAAGCATCGGGATCGATGGCAAATCGGTGGAAAGACGCGCTGCTGCAGGTCCGACCCATCTATGGCCGTGCTTCAGCAACGACGGACGACGGCTGTACACCGCAGGGGCAAGTGAAACGACGCCTGCAGCCGCTCGCCTTGGACAGACGTCGTCTCGCTGGCATGACTCACCGGCCCGTACCCCTAATCTCTGGAGCCAGGCGGTTGGAGGTGGCGACAACCGTCAGCTGACGCGGTTTGTCGGTGGGGCCGTTCGGTGTTTGACGGTGGCGTCGCGCACTGGGTTGATCGCCTTCGAACACGAATACGATCTGTACGTCATGCGACCTGCCGACAGAGAACCGCGAAAAGTGCGCATCACCGTATATGATGATGACTCGCGGTCGACGGGTGGGTACCGCACTGTAACCGATGGGGCTACAGCCATTTGGGCCGCGCCGGACGGTTCACGTGCGATGCTCACGTTGAATGACACGCTATGGCTAGTGCAAACGGCACGCCCCGAAGGCGCGGCCGGACGGGCCGCTGAAGTGGCGCGGCCCATCAGCGACGGATCGGCGCTTGAACGCCAGGCCGCCGTGTTGCCCGATGCGTCTGCGGCGATCCTATTGTCTGACCGTGAGGGGCGTGTGGGCGTCTGGAAGCAACCACTGGACGGTGGCGCTCCGATGCGGTTATGGATAGGTGACAGCGATGCTGAAGGACTGGCGTTGTCACCGGATGGGACACGTGCAGCGTTCTGGACGACGGGCGCACGCGGCGCACTGATGATGCTGACGCTTAACGATCTGTCCGCAGTACAGTTACTGGAAGCTCCCGGGCCGCATGCCTGGGGGCGCGGGGGCGGGGAGATCGCCTGGTCGCCAGACGGTAAATGGCTGGCCTGGACGCGTGAGACGCCGGGCGGACGGTCGCTGGAGGTCGCGCCGGTGGATCGGTCGCTTCCGGCCGTGACCGTGACCCCCCGAGGTTCGACGGCGTCTTGTCCGGCCTGGTCTCCGGACGGGAAGTACCTGCTGTTCGCAACCGATCGCCCTGCAACCGGATTGGCGATGTTGCCATTGGACTTGACACCCCAGAAAGGCAAGCCGCTTCGATTGGACGCGGCCGATTTACAGGCCCGCATTCAGATGCTGTCGCCACACCGACCGGATGGACCGATCTGGGCAGGGCCAAATGGCTTGACGCTCTATCTGGCCGAAGGGGACCTCTGGCAGGGGCCCCCCGGCAGTCCCCCCAAGCGATTGACATCGCAGGGAGGACTCAAAGCGTTCGCACCGATCGTCGGCGGAGCGCTGGCGATAACCCGCACCGGATCGTTGATACGGGTCAGCCTGCAGCCCGGTGTTACGGAGTTGCCCTTCCGGGCGGACATCCGAGTGGATCCCTATCGTGATCGGTTGAAGGCGTTTCGTCGGTATACGGAGCTGTTTCGACGAGGTTTCTACGAGCCTGCGATGCACGGCAGAGACTGGCAGGCTCTGTGTAACCGGTATGAGCCGCTGTTGAATGCCGTAGAAACCGATGTGGAGTTTGCCACGTTGCTGAGTGTGCTGTCCGGTGAGCTGGACGCCTCTCATTGCGAAGTGACCCCTGCTTCTTCCAGTGGCTTCGCATCGTGGAGCCTCGGGTTTCTACCCGATGGCCGTCATACCGGAGATGGCATCCGAGTGGCGGGGGTGACCGGTGTGTCCCCTGCGGGGCTGCGGGTCGGCGATGTGCTCACGCATATCAATCGGGAACCTGTAGTGCTGTCGGAAACGCTGTACCGTCAAATGGCGGAATGGGGCGGACAAGAACTGGAGTGGACGGTGACTTCCACTGGAAGCGAACCGAAAATCCTGCGCACGCGACTCACGCCGGAATCGGCCTGGAGATATTCGTTACGGCAAGCCCAAATCGATGCCGCACGTACACGATGTGACGCACTCTCCCGGGGTCGAGTGGGGTATGTATTGGTGGACAATTTGGGCCGCGAATCGTACAGCGCGCTTCAGAAAGAGATACTGGCGCAAGCCGTTGGACGAGAGGGCTTGGTGCTCGATCTGCGCGCATGTCAGGGCGGGGCCATGGCGGACGAGTTGGCTGTCTGGCTGTCCCGACAACCGCATGCGCTCTACCGGTTTCGCGACAGCGCGCTGGAAACCGCACCGGAAGGGATAATCGGTATGCCGGTTGTGTTACTAACCGGTCCACGCACTGCGTCCAATGCGGAAATGCTGGTTTCGGCGCTGCAGCGAATGTCGGCGTCCGCCCCGCGCGCTGGCGGACTTCCGGCGTTCACTGTTGTGGGTGAACCGACTTCCGGACAGTGTCTCTGGTCGGCTGAGCAGGTGTTGCCGGACGGGACACGTTTCCGACTTCCGCTGATGGGAATGTGGACCCCAGATGGGTTCAGCCTGGAAGGGCGGGGCGTGCAGCCGGACATTTCGGTGCCGTATACCAGCCAGGACCTGTCCGGCAATCAGGATCCACCGCTGCAGCGCGCCATTCAGCTGTTGGCCGGTTCGTGATCGAGTCGATCACTTTCCCGACGGGGAGAGATCTTCCAGCGATTCACTGTACACTTCGACTTCCGTCAAAAAGCCGAAAGTACGTGGAAACACCACCTCGGCGGCATGATAGTCCCGGAATGTCAAACGGACGTAACGCGCCTGCCTTGGTGCGAATGTGAACACGCGCTTGGCCGCAGTGCCGGATGGAAACTCGTGTGAACCGGCCGGCACATAGGTTGTGCCATCCCGACTGAGCGAGACCTCGATAGTTCGGGTCGATCCGAAATGTGGCGTTCCTGCAATGACGGTTCCCACCGTCTGTGGCTGTTCCAGATCGATCGTCACGTGCTTTGGAAACCGATCCTGCATTCCTGTGGCATAACAGTGTGGGGGCGCCGCGGTCCAGTCACCATCGGTCAATCCCGTTTCCCATCCGGCCGTATTCGGGTCTGACGACACATAGGGCTTGTTCAGCGCCAGATTTGGCCCGGTCGGCGCCGCGGAGAGCTCGATGACCGCGGGTTTGGGATTGGCGGACAGATCGTTGATCAGCAGCTGAACGTCCCGATCTGCAGCCATCAGACTGCGCACCGCCGCAGCGGTGCTCTGGAGGTGCGGGTACATCAGGCGTATCCGGCGCCATGTGGCGAAGTAGTTGCGTTCGGTCGTCTCCACCAGATCATGCAGTTGCCGTCCGCCCTCAGAGATGTAACCCGGGATGGCAACACCCTGTGCCAGCTGATCGCGTGAGTAGACCCCGGCCAGGACGCCGTCGACACGAAGTTCATATTGTTTACTCGGAAGTCCTGCTATTTGCAGTTTGCGACTGGCCATGTTCAGAAAACCGCTGTCGACCATCGTCTGGTGGGCTGATTGCGGGTACCAGAAGAGCATGGACTTGGAAGCCGGCGCTTGAAACGTGAGATCGAACCGATCTTTTCGTACAAGATGAAGGCCGCCTCGCTCGCTTTTCAAGTCATAAGAACCAAACGGTTCCAACGGTTCGGCTTTCAGGGCCTGGAGCATGAGGTGAGCCATCAGCAAGTGTCCGTTGAGGTCAGGATGAATGGCGTCGGGGATCATCGTGAACGCCGGGTCGGCTTTCTTTTTTGCTGTTTGATAGGCCAGCATCGGTGTGTGGATATCGGCAAACGGACAGCGGCGTTCCGCAGCCACTTGGCGTGCGATCTCGGTCAGCTTTTTCAGCGTGAGGTTGTACTGTCCTGCTGCTGAAGGCGCCTTATCCGGATCGATGCAGCCGGGACCAAACACCACCACGCGGACCCCGCGTTTCTGTAATGTGGTGACAAGCCCATCCAGGCCGTCCCGGTATTGTTTGCCGACCTCTTCGGTGTAATTCCCGTAGGCTCCGTCATTCATGCCGAAAAACAGCGTAACGATCGTGGGGCGCAGAGACAGCACATCACGCTGCAAACGCTTCAAACCGCCCGGTGCGGTGTCTCCCGACCAACCGGCGTTGTGGAACGTCAGCTTGAGTCCGGGATAACGGCACACGAGGTACTGCTGTACGAAGCGGGTGTAGAGCTGCTGTTCGGTGATGCTGTCGCCGTAGAACACCAGATGGTCGCCGGCCCTGAGGAGCGGCGCCGCCTGAGATCCACAACTTGCCATGCCTGCAATCATCAGGCTTATCAACAGACCCATGACCCGCAACTCGCAGTATGCTCGCATATCCAAGCACCCCAGTAGACTAGAATTCCGTGATGACAGGACGATCCTGCAGCCAGGCGATCATGTTGAGCACCAGATAGTTCCAGTTCTGGAACCCGCGGTTCAACACCGGTTCTCCATTGTCGGGCAGGTAGTATTCGTGCATCGCACCAAACCGTTCAATATCTCTGCCGAACAGCCGCACGGTGCGGGATGCCAGTTCTTTGGCCTCCATGTGATATCCGTATTGAACCAGCCCTCGGAAGACCATATAGTTGGAGATGCCCCAAACCGGACCCAGCCACGATGACGGATTGCCGGACGCGCGCACATTGTACATCTTTTCGTAACGAGCCAGCGTGCGTACGCCGAAGTCGGCCCAGAAACCGCGCGGATCCAGCAGATTCTCCCGCACGATGCGCTCGGCCTGATCGGCGGTGGCGATGCCGGCCCACAGGGCCAGAAAGCCGCTCCAGCAGCCGATACGCTGGATCAGGCAGTCCCAATCGCGTGGCATGTTGCGATGCAGCCAGTGCGTATGATCGATCGGCAGCAGGTTCAGGTCGACACTGTAGTACATGCCATCTTTCTCATCCCAGCAATGGGTACGGATTGCTCCCAGCAGGCGGTCGGCGTCTCTGCGGTAGAGATCACCGATGTCCGACTGGTTCAACAGGTCGGCAATGTGGCCGATTGCAAGCAGTTCCCGATACATCAGGCAGTTGAGGTAAATGCTTCCGGAACTGCGTTTGGGCCGGTAGTAGGTGCTGGGGTCGTTGTCGACGCCGATCGCGTAGTCGTCCTGCCAGAAGTACAGCCCGCAGGCGTGGCGGTGGTGATTGCTGTAGTTGTTCACGAACGCCTGCATTTTGGGAAAGGATGTGCGCATCCATTCCGCATCACCGCCGTACTGGTCGCATAAAAACGCCGCATGTTGGGCCAGCACGGGTTTGTGCATGTTGGTGTTCATCCAGTCGGCCGGGCGATCCTGGATCGGATCGCGGCCGGCATCGATCATGATGGGCATCCAGCCGGTTCCGTCGGTATAGTGCAGAAAGTTCAGAATGCAGCCACGTTCGTGCTCTTCCGCAACCGCGGTCTGCTCGGGGTCTTCGGCTTCCAGCAGGATTTGGCGCAGCGCGATGTTGGTGAGCCACGAGTCCCAATCCCACAGGCAGTTTGCATACGAAGCGCTGCCGGGCACTATGAACGGATACAGCAGACTACCGCTGGCGGCGCGGTACATGCCCCGATAGTCCGCATGGATGGCGCGCCGCAGCAAATCGGCATAATGAAGGATGTCTTGCATGGACTACTCCCTGAATGAGGCCTCTCCGCCCGGGTTGGGGCGGAGAGGCCAGATTGCGTTAGCGGCGTTCGACAGCAGCGGCTTTCGGTTTGGACTTCGTACCGGGCATACGGTCATGAATGGTGATGCTCTGTATGACGTCGCCCCGTTCAATCCGTTTGACGACGTCCATGCCTTTGGCGACGCGTCCGAACACCACGTAGTTGCCGTCCAGATCCGGCTGCGGCGCCAGCGTGATGTAGAATTGGCAGCTGGCGCTGTCCTTGTCTTGAGCGCGCGCCATGGCCAATGCGCCTTCGATGTGTTTGAGGTTATTCTCCTCGAATGGCAGGTTGTAACCGGCATCACCGGTGCCGTCGCCTTTGGGATCACCCCCTTGCACCACAAATCCCGGCTCGACCCGGTGGAAGGTGAGCGAGTTGTAGAAGCCGTTTTCAGCCAGTTTCACGAAATTTCCCGCTGTTTTCGGTGCGGCTTTCATGTCCAGTTCCAGTATGACCGTGCCGCGATCTTTCACGATCATCTCGGCGTACTTACGGCTGGGCCCCGTTGGCTCCGGCTGTTTGACTTCCTCCTTTTTTGCGCAGCCGGAAGCGACCGCCAGAGCGGCAAGGCCGATCAACGCAATTTGGAAATACCTACGGGAGAGATGTCGGCGTGTCAAAGTGACCTCCTCAGGTGATGTGCTCGTTATCCAAAGCAGCGGCGATACGTTGCGACAGTTCGGATGTGGACCGCCCTTCCACGAACAACCCCTTTACCAAACGGCCGCCGTATGCGGCAACTACACGTCCTTCCGGTATCGTTGCGATATCGTAGTCGCCGCCTTTTACATACACATCGGGCCTCAGCAGCTCGACCAGCGGCGCAGCGGTGGGTTCATCAAACAGGCAGACGTAGTCCACACAACGCAGGGACGCCAGCATGGCGGCGCGTTCCATTTCAGGAATGAACGGACGCGTAGGTCCCTTCAACTTTCGCACCGATGCGTCGGTGTTGAGGCCGATGACCAGTATGTCTCCTTCGCTGCGTGCGTCCATCAGATACCGTACATGTCCGGCATGCAGCAGGTCAAAGCATCCATTCGTGAAAACCACTCGGGCGCCGTCGCTGCGCATTGGTTGCAGCAGACTGACCAGAGTGTGTCTATCCACGATACGCGCCATGCATTGGCGCCAGAGGTCCGCGTCGCTCATCACATCTCCTGTGTATAGAATTGTGCCGTATCGACCACGTTCCGGAACCATTGTCCGGTCGGGTCAACTAATGGGAACCACCATGCGGTCGGTCTGTGACCTGTATGTCGAAGTCCTTCGATGGTCGTGATCGCCTGCCTGACCAGCAGTGCGCGATGTCGCTCGACTTCCGCTTCGATGTCGGTCATGCGCTCACGGATCGCCTTGTTCTCCTGTCCACGTTCGGCATCCAAGCGCAACGGTTTCAGCCGGGCTGCCTGATCCCGAACATGCGCCAGTTGTTGCCGAAGGGTCGCCAGTTGCGCATCGAACGCCTGCCGCTCTGCCTCCGCGGATTGGAGCGCAACCGGATCGGGCGATTCCGCGTGTCGCAAGGGTTGCAGGATTTCGCGCCAGTGTGATCCCTTTGCTCGTTCCAGCTGTTGTTCTCGAGCGCGCAGGTCGTCGGCCTGTTCATATAAAGCTTTCATCTGTGCGCCGATCTCCGCGCCGCGTCGCCGCAAGGCGTCCAGGCGGGCATGCAGCTGATGATACTCGTCGTGCAGCTCTGCCCAGCGGCTTCCTTGAGTCTTCAAGGCATCCAAGGCCTCTCGCGTCGATGACCAAGCCGCCACCTGATCCAATAGATCGCGCTCCTGATCGCATGCCGCCCGCCACTCGGCCGCAAATGCATCACCGGTGATTTCTCGGCGTCCGAATGCGGCGGCCAGATGGTTGGGCAGATGAAACACGACCGACGTGCCCGCCAAAGCGTCCCAAGTCGGATAGACGATACGCAGGATCGGCGCCGTATTGACCGTGAAGCCAAAGTCGCGCATCGCTTCATGCATCAGGTGTGTGCGCGAAACGTAGGCAGATCCCTCTTCGTTCATAACAGGCAGAAACTCATGGCAGAGCATGGACACCAACATCACCGCTTTGCCAACCAGAGCGTGCGGGGCATCGATACATCGGCTGAGTGCCTGCGCGAGTTGAACCGGCGAGGTGACCGGCGTATCCGCTTCGCACTCCAGCTCCGGGGTGCAGTCCACCCGTATTTGACGTCCATTCACATGGAGCGTTCCCCTGCCGCGCCCCCGGATGACCAGATCGAAAGGCAACGCGCCTTCGCCAAATCTTTCGAGCGTGTAAATCTCGGACTCATCGACGGCCTGGTTGTAGGCCGCTTCGGCATAGGTGCGTGTCGCCGGATCGAGAAACCACGCCAGCGGCGTAAACCGAGGCTTTCGGGCCTGGTCTGGCGTGAAAGCGAACAGATCCATCGAGCATGTCACGTCGAAGTCCAGCGTTTCACATGTCAAGAGCCGTACGATATGCGGCCACATCCAGCGGTACAGCCGGCTGAGGCAGTCCAGATATCCTTCGTGCCCGAAGGTGTCAAACGCCCGCATCATCGGTTCAATGCAATGCGATTGTGCAATGGGGCGATGCTCGGGCGCCAGATGATTCAAGCTATGCTCGAACGCCCACTGCAGCACATCGCGCACCGCTTTGGCTCCGTGCTCGATGCAGACATCGGCGAACACAAGATGATCGGGGGTGGTGTGTACCAACCCCCGCCATCCCCACGCTTCCGTGATTGCATCCAACCAGCCGGGAGGGGCGCCATGAGAGGCCTTTTCCAATGAGACGCCATATCGGGCGAAGTGATGATGGGTGATAACCGTCTCACTGCCAAACAGAGCCGATACTTCGCCAGCTGCAGACCATAGGGATCTTGTGCTTGTATCGTTGTGCGGCACGGCCACAAAACGCTTGTCCGAAGGGGCTCTGCCGGGCAGTTTGGCGAAATAGTCCGTATCATGTACGCCGGCGATCCAGCGAACCGGGATGCCCAGCTCTTTGCTGATCAGTAATAACGCCGCTTTCATCGGTTCGTCCCAGAATACGGTCTGGCCCAGCGCGATGAACGGTACGCCGGGATGCTCATGGGCCAGTCGGGCCAGAACGGTCCGGGCAGAAGAATCGGGCATAAACACTGCGCTCCCAGTCTGTATCGTACGTGATGCTGCTCCTGTTAGTATACCGTTCCGGCATGTAGAATGTGTTTGTGACAACCAATACCCGACTTCTTCCCGAATGCTGCGACTATGACGCGATTGTTGTTGGCGCAGGCCATGCGGGCTGTGAGGCAGCCCTGGCGCTCGCCCGCACCGGAAAGCGTACACTGGTCATTACCCTGAGATTGGACAGAATAGGGCACATGCCGTGCAACTGTTCGATCGGCGGGCCCGCCAAGGGACACATTGTGCGAGAGATCGACGCACTGGGCGGTCAAATGGGTGTGTGTATCGACCGAACACTCACCCATTTACGAGCGGTGGGTACCGGAAAGGGACCTGCAATCCGCACGTTGCGGGCGCATGCCGACCGGGCGCTTTATGCAGCGGAGATGCGGCGCGTGTTGTACGCACAGCCGTTGATTACGGTGATGGAAGCGGAAGTGGTGTCTGTGTTGGGGTCAGCCCGTCAGGTGGAGGGTGTGTTGTGCGCTGACGGGACGCGCGTGACGTCGCGTGCTGTGGTGATCACGTCCGGCACGTTTCTCAACGGACTGGTGCATATCGGTGAGCGTCAGCGACCGGCGGGTCGAGCGGATGAACCACCGGCCGTTGAGTTGTCCCGTTCCCTGCAGGCGTTGGGGCTGCGCATGGCGCGCTTCAAAACCGGCACCACACCTCGGGTGTACAAGAGCAGTGTGGATTTCACCGGAATGCACGTGACATCGTCCGATGCTTGTCCACAACCTTTTTCTTACCTGCACGATACACTGCACCCGCCGTATCCCCTTCTGCCATGTTGGCTTACGCACACCACCGAGGCCACGCATGCAGTCATCCGGGCAAACCTGCACCGGTCGGCACTCTATGGAGGGCGCATTCAAGGTGTCGGACCGCGCTTTTGCCCATCCATCGAGGATAAGGTTGTCCGTTTTGCGACGCGCAATACGCATCCGGTGTTTCTGGAGCAGGAGGGATGGCAGGCCGACACCCTGTACGTTCAGGGGATGAGCACCAGCTTGCCGGAGTCGGTGCAGGAGGCGTATCTGAGAACTGTGCCCGGCATGGAACAGGTGGAGATCCAGCAGCCCGGTTATGCGGTGGAATACGATGTGGTGCTGCCCGACCAGCTACGGCCGTGGATGGCGGTACGCTCAACGGCGGGGTTGTACACGGCCGGCCAGCTGAACGGAACCTCCGGCTATGAAGAAGCCGCCGCGCAAGGGTTGTTGGCCGGCATCAACGCCTCGTTGTGGATGGATGGGCGACCTCCCATCTATCCGGGCCGGGACGAAGCGTACATCGGAGTGTTGGTGGATGATCTGGTCACGTGCGGTGTCACCGATCCGTATCGGATGCTGACAGGGCGGGCCGAGTACCGGCTGCTGCTGCGGCATGACAACGCGGACTTGCGATTGACTCCTATGGGGCGTGACGCCGGGTTGGTCGATGACGCCCGATGGGAGCGATACCGCAAGCGGCGAGATCTGTTGGACGCTGCCGTCGCGCGCTGTCAGGCGATCACCGTGAGCGGCGGCGATCGCGCCCGGTTGGAGTCTGTAGGACTGGCGCCTGTGGCTAACCCGACGAGTCTGTGGGAACTGTTGCGACGGCCCGATGCGCGATATGCGCGCTTACGGGAGATTGAACCCGACCTGCCTGAGCTGCCGGCCGATCTTTGTGAGTTATTGGAGACCGAGACCCGCTACGAAGGCTATATCCGGCGGGACAGGGATCTGGCTGAGCGACAGCGCCGATTGGAGACCATGCGTATCCCGCAAGATTTGGCGTATCAGGAACTGCCCGGTCTTTCTGCAGAGGCGCGTGAAAAGCTCGAGCGGATCCGTCCGGTTTCGATAGGCCAAGCCAGCCGTATTCCCGGAGTGCGTCCCAATGATGTTGCGGTCATCATCGCATCCAGTCGGCACGCCTAAAACGTATAATGTAGGCGGTGGGATCCCCGCCGATTACACAGGAGGAAACACAGGATGTCATCCGCTTCGAATAAACGCGTGATTCTGCTCATCGGCGACGGGATGGCCGACCGCCCGCATCCCGCATTGAACGGCCGTACTCCACTGGAGGCCGCACAGACCCCCTATTTGGACAGGCTGGCCCGTGAAGGCGAGAACGGCATCATGGACGTGATTGCACCCGGCGTGCGTGTCGGCAGCGACACCGGACATCTGGCGATACTCGGCTATGATCCGTATGAAGTCTACACTGGCCGTGGCCCTTTCGAGGCTACCGGTATCGGCATGCAGGTTTTGGGCGGCGACGTGGCGTTTCGATGCAACTTCAGCACCGTAGACGCGCAGATGGTGATTACAGACCGCAGAGCGGGGCGGATCACCGAAGGCACCGATCAGCTGGCTGCTGCGGTCAATGGCGTGGAGTTCGAGGGGGTTACCTGCTATTTCAAGGAGTCGGTGGCGCACCGAGGCGCATTGGTGCTTCGGGGGGAGGGGTTGTCCGCGGCGATTACGGACACCGATCCGCACGAAGTCGGGCGGGCTGTGTGGCAGGCCCGTGCTATTCATGCGGGTGACGCGGCCGCCGAGAAAACGGCGCGGGTGGTCAATGCGTTTGTCAAGTACAGCTACGAACAGCTGGACAACCATCCGGTGAATGTGGCGCGGCGCGAGGCCGGGTTGGCGCCGGCGAACATCATTCTGCCGCGCGGAGCGGGTGAGGCGCCCCGGATCACATCGTTCAACGAGAAGAACCTGCTGACCGGCGCCTGTGTGGCAGAGACCGGACTGATCAAGGGGATCGCTGACTTCGTGGGGCTGGCGAATCTCGATGCGCCGGGTGCCACTGGCGGGTTGGATACCGATGTGATGTCCATCGGTCAGACGGTGCTTCAGGCGCTGGAGACGCACAACTTCGTGTTGTGCAATGTGAAGGGCCCCGACGTGGCCGCGCATGACTTCAATCCGGCCGCTAAAGTGGAGATCATCGAGCGGATCGACGCCATGGTGGGAATGCTGATCGCGCAAGCGCCCGCCGAGACGCTGATAGTGGTGACGGCGGATCACACGACGGCCTGTTCGTATGGCGATCATACGGGTGAACCCGTGCCGGTGGTGATCTGGGGCACGGAGGTGCGTACCGATACCGTCAGCTCATACGGAGAGCGCGCCTGCGCATCCGGCGGCCTGGGGCGCTTCAGCGGTAAGAACCTGGTGAACATGCTGACCAGTCTGATGAACGTACAGGAGAAGTTCGGGGCCTGACATGGCGCATGTAGCCGTTCTGGGGGCAGGGAGCTGGGGCAGCTCCCTGGCCCTGTTATTGTCCCGCAAAGGGCTTCATGTTCAGCTCTGGACCTCAGACGAAGGACTCGCGCCGGAGATCAATGCCAACCGTGAGAACCGCCGATTTCTCAAGGGGTTCCCCTTTCCGACAAGCCTAAGCGCTACAGACGACATGCAGGTTGCGGTATCCGGGGCATCGTTTGTGGTGTTTGCGGTGCCCGCATCGGCCATCCAACCGGTTGCCGAACAGGCCGCTCCGTTTTTGCATGATCGCCCCCCGGTAATCTCGGTGGCCAAAGGACTCTCACGCGACGGCGTACGCCCGTCTCAGGTTCTCAGCGCTGTATTGGGTACACGGACCTCGGGCATCGTGGTGCTCTCCGGCCCCAACCTGGCGCTGGAACTCGCCCGAGAAGCGCCCAGTGCGACCGTGGTGGCAAGCCGGGAACTGGATGCCGCCCGCGCTGCGCAGGATCTGTTCATGTGTTCCTGTTTGCGCGTGTACACAAACCCCGATGTGATCGGTGTGGAAGTGGCCGGAGCGTTGAAGAACGTGTATGCCATCGGCGCGGGTATGAGCGATGGACTGGGGTTCGGGGACAACACGAAGGCTGTACTGGTGACCCGCGGGCTGGCGGAGATGAGCCGCATGGGTATGGCGCTGGGTGCTCAGGAGCGCACGTTCATGGGCTTGGCCGGTATCGGGGACCTCATGGTCACAGCGGTCAGCACGCTCAGCCGGAACTACCGTGTCGGTTATGGTCTGGCCAAGGGGCAGACACTGGAGCAGGTGCTTCGGCAACTCGGCCAGGTCGCGGAAGGGGTATCCACTGCCGCCGCGGTCTGTGCGCTGTGCGAGCGGTTCGAAGTGGAGCTTCCGCTGGCGCGAGCCATCCAAGGCGTGCTTTCGGGCGAAGTGCCGCTATCGGATGCGGTGGATCTGTTGATGCACCGGCCGCCGAGGGGTGAGTAAATTGATCCGTCTGTGATCGGAGGTGATCACAGACGGATCTGGATCCCGATTACCAGCCTCGCCCGGCGATCCTGTCTTTCTCGTCCATGGCCGAGGTGTTGATACCCACCATCGGCTCTCCCAAGTCTTCGCTGATTTCCGCCAGCACCTTCGGATCGTTGTAGTGGGTCACCGCATCGACAATTGCACGTGCGCGGCGTGCTGGGTCACCTGATTTGAAAATGCCGGATCCCACGAACACCGCTTCGGCGCCCAGCTGAACCATCAGCGCTGCATCCGCCGGTGTGGCAACGCCGCCCGCAGAGAAGTTCGGCACAGGCAGTCGGCCGTTTTCATGCACAAAACAGACCAACTCGTAGGGGGCCTGCAGTTCCTTGGCGGCTGTCATCAGTTCGTCACGCCGCATGGACTGCAACCGCCGGATGTCGCTCTGTACGGTGCGCATATGCCGGACCGCCTCTACGACATCACCCGTGCCGGCTTCGCCTTTGGTACGGATCATCGCGGCGCCTTCGCCACAGCGTCGCAACGCCTCACCCAGGTTCCGGCATCCGCATACGAAGGGCACCTTGAACTGGTGTTTGTCGATGTGGAATTGCTCATCGGCCGGAGTCAGCACTTCGCTCTCATCGATAAAGTCCACACCCAGAGCCTCCAGGATCTGGGCCTCGACGAAATGGCCGATACGTGCTTTGGCCATGACCGGGATACTGACGGCCTGCATAATCTGCTTGATGATCTTGGGGTCGGTCATGCGGGCTACGCCGCCCTGTGCGCGGATGTCCGCGGGAACGCGTTCGAGCGCCATCACCGCGCAAGCCCCAGCCTTCTCGGCGATCTCGGCCTGCTCCGGGCAGGTGACGTCCATGATGACGCCGCCCTTGAGCATTTCGGCCAGGCCTATCTTGGTGCGCCAGGTGGATACCTGTGTGTTTTCGCTGTTCATTGTGCCGCCTCTGAGTGATTGACTGTCTGTGTCATTAACATTATGCCCGAGCCAGCGAGGCGGCACGATATGCGCTCTACTTCAAGCGCAACTCCCAGTCAAACCGGTCGTCGGGGCCTCCGCCTGCGCCGGTGAATGTACCTATGATCCGGTCTTCCCGGATGACGCCCACGTAGTCCTGATAGGGCGGATCCCAATCCCGATGGCTGCGGCGCAATCGGAACGTATGACCCGACACCGTTCCCGACAGGGTATCTCCCTCGTTTCCTGTACCGGTGATGGATCCGTTATTGACCGTTATGGTCCATTCCAAGGCACAGCCGTTGGCAATCACCTGGTAAGTCCCTGACACAAGCCGAGCGGCGGATGGGGACGACTGCGCCGCCGTATCCGCCTGCTTTGGTTTCATCAGCAGCCTGTGCGCCAACGTCAGGTCCTCCGCCGCTTCGCTGACCGTTTTGACATCGGTACTGGCGATTTTGTCGCCTTCCCAACCAAACCACTCGTAATTCTGCAACCGGACGGCCCATTGCGGGAAGGAGATGCCACACCATTTGCCTTGCGCTGCGCCGGAAAACGACCCAGTGACCATCCCGTGTTTCCACAGATCGTACACGACTGGTTGTCCGTTGACCATCACAGCCAGCGCGCAATGGTTCCAGTTGACCTCGATCGGGTTCAATCCCATCACGCTGGTCCCTTTGACCCGCCCGTAGACCAGCACCAGGTTACGCGGGTCGATCCCGGCACCGATTAACGCCTCTTTCAGCATTTCGGCGCTCCACTGGCAGTTGCCTTGCGTCAGCGAACCGGTTGTGAGACCGGTACGCATCCGGCCGGTGAAGCTGCCGTTGGGTTTGACATTGGCCAGCGCCAGCCGCTTGCCCAAACGGTCCATGATGAAGCGGGCTTTCTCCGAGTCGGAGCGGAACTTCGGGGTGGTGGATTGTTGCATGGCGACTTGCCCCAGCTGCCGTGCCTGTGCCGCCGTGAACGTCTGTGACCAAACCGATTGGCACAACAAGAGACCTAATAACCAGAGGATAACTGCTAAGCGCATAGGAGTACTCCTGAACGTAGATTACCGATACGCTATCAGCATACCTGTATCCATCGATAGTTGGCTTTCTGTCAGTTTGCACCGCATACTGTATAAAATGACCGTTGGTCCACAGAGCGGACAGTGCACGGAGGATGCGCATGGCATATCTGGATGGCAGACCCGAGGCCACACGAAGATTGGAGGCGCGAGACCACGGAGTGGTCATTCCGTATGGTCAGGCGCCGGAGCGCGCGGACTGTTATGGAGCCAGAGACATGTGGCTGTTCGAAGCAGACGGAGAGTACCATCTGTTCTATGATGGCTGCGGTCCCGACGGCTGGCGCTGCTGCCATGCGGTGAGTAGCGATCTCATACACTGGCGCCTCTTGGGGCCGATTTTGGACCTGGGAGCACCGGGATCTCCGGACTGCGCGTATGCGGGCTATGGGGCAACGATTTACGCCAACAACCGGTGGCATTTCTTTTATGTGGGATGCCGTGCGACGTCGCCGCCGCCGGATCGTATTCCGGCCATGCCCTACATCAACCTGAAAGCGGAAGCAGATAGCCCCTACGGCCCGTGGCGTAAACGTTACGACCTTCGGCCGTTCGAACCCAAGCCCGGCACCTACTATGCGGATACCTGTAATCCCGGTCATATCGTGCAGGTGGGTGATGAGTACATCATGTTCTTCAGCGCAGCCATCTTCTATGGCGCCGGCGTGAAACGCACGCTGGGACTCGCGCGAACCCGGGATCTGGATGGTGTATGGCAGCCCGACCCTGAGCCGATGCTGCCTCTGGATGAGCAAATCGAAAACGCGGCTGTCTATCACGAGCCCGCGACAAACACATGGTTCGTGTTCACCAACCATGTTGGCATCGATGAGCGCGGCGAGTACCGGGACGCGATCTGGACTTACTGGACCCAGGATCTGAACCATTGGGACCCGGCGAACAAAGCTGTGGTGATCGATGGGGCTAACTGCACATGGTCTCATGCGAGCATCGGTATGGCTGCGGTGGCGCGAGTCGGGGATCGGCTGGGGATCATCTATGACGGTCCCGGCGGGGACAGCATCGATAACATGAGGAACAGTCTGGCGCTTGCCTGGCTGGATCTCCCTCTCCGAGTCTAATACGGCGTAACAGGCCACCCCCCCCGGCTCGCACATATCTCCATATCTTCGGCAACCGCGTCCATTACGACCAGGAATGGTTGCGCGTAAGACAACTGATATTGGCCCTGGCCGTGACCAAGCTTCATATCCCCTTGACGGAAGTGAAACCAATAGTTTATTATCTAGGCAACGGTAATGTGGATAAGGGGAAGCAATACATCAAAGGGAAAACAGACAACTGTGCCCGTTTGCATTGTGGCGTTGAATCTGTCCCTTGATCACCTTACGGATGCAGTCTTGGAAATTGCCCCCGGAAACGCCTTGGTGAATGTTCGTCAGAGTATCGACCAAGAAAAGACTGATGGGGCGGGGGGAGTATCGCTGTCAAACAGGAGCTCTCATGAGATTTCGCCAACCTGTATTGCGTTGCACCAATCGGGTGATTGGCGCAACGCTCTTCGTGGCCATAAGGCAGACGCCGCGAAAATCCATGAGCTGGGTTACTCGGCGTTTACTTTGCCTGATGGCAAAAGCCTTGGTTTTTGAGTTAAGGCGCTGCAGTATCCGCGGACCCCATGGTCTGCCTATTCTACCGTTGCCCAAGGAAAAAGGCATTCATTTTGCGCTTGGCTTTGGTGTGAGCAAAAGAAAATGTTGGGGGAATTTATGGGCAGAAAAACATTCTGTCTGCTTCCATCTTATCTCTTACTGGATAACATCAAATGCTGCATAAAGAAGCGTTGGCGATTAGTTGCTGTCCTGAGCACAGGTGATTAATATGGCTGTTGTAGTTGATAATAACAATATCAAACTGTGCTATCAGATACATCAAGAACGTTCTGGCTGTGAATATCCAATCCCCATAAGAGAGAAATGGCGTTATTGTCCGGCGTGTGGCCGTGCAACAGGACATATCAATAAGCCCGATGGCTCGTTTCAGGTTGAGCAGAATAATGTCGCCACGCGTCAAGTTGCACTGCGCAATGTTGGCGTATCAGCTGTTGCTGTTGTCATAAGCTTAGAAAAGCTAGTCGAAGGATTACAGTTTGGCCAGCAACAACGGCGAAATCTTGTGATTTCTCCCGGAATGGCTGAAAATATTAGTCTTCAGATCCCATCGCTAACTGACCCATGTTCTACTTTTTTGGGATATTTGTGTATTGAGTCTCAGGATGGAGAAAAACATAAAACAGATGATCCTTGGTCCACAGCAAAAGCACGTGTTACGCGTGTGCCGCTAACGGCTAATCTTGAGATACCCGCAATAATTCGGGCGGTTCAGGAGATATTACTTTTCCGAGAAGGTATTTCAGAGCGAACACTTGAATTGGTGAATGATGGCACCATGCCTGGTGAAGTGGTGGACATTCGGACTCCACCTGGTTATGCCTGGACAGGTGACTTATCTAGGATATCGGGCGGGATGCGGTTATCTTTTACAATCCGACGTGATTGGGGTGTTTCTGTTGAGGATTATTCACAATGTGTTGTTACGACTGCTGACGATCAACAGCTGAATGTGATTCTGTACAGTTTTCCACAGAAGAAGGTACAAGAAGTGCCTCATGCCATCATTGGGATCGACTTTGGCACTGCGTTTACATCTATTGCATTTCGGGAGTGCCGCAATCACCGTCATCTGCAGGATGATGTTACATTTTTGCGTCCGCCTGGAGAGACCGATGATCGTTATCGAACCAGGATGTGGATAGGTAATGATGGTGATATTGCATTCTTGTCAAAAGCGAATGAGCTTTATGAGGAAAATCCTGCTGCTGGATACCTGATTCTTGAGATGAAGACCCTGTTAAGGTTGAACGATGATGAAGACGCCAAGATATATATTTATCCGGAAAGAAGACGTAGCGTGGCAATTCAATTTCTAAAGGGACGATACGGTGCCGCATGGCAAGAAATGCTTGTGACCGAATATCTGAGATGGTTATACCGGAGTACCATACAGCCTGAGTTAAAATATCGCTTCGAGTATTATGACGTAAATGTGAAATACGTTTTCAGTATTCCTGTTCTCGATTATGCTACAGATAAAACTCAATACGAGATGCAAGTGCGTAAAATGGAATCTTGTGTTATCAACGCAGGATTTCCGAAAGAGTGCGTGGAATTTCAACTGGAGCCTGTATGTGCAGCTCTGGGTCTTATGTACTACCCCCAAGATAGTGATTTGCCCCGATTAGGAAGTCCGCAATTTCCAATCTGTAGCGGTGATAGACTCGCAGTATTCGATAGTGGTGGCGGTACCACCGATGTAGTAGTGGCCGAAGCCGATGTTGATGCACAGAATCAATCCGTAAAGCTACGTATAGAGCGTTGTTTAGGACAAGACCATGATGCCAGTACATTTGGTGGAGAGGAAATCACCACTGGAGTAGAGCTTGCATTGCGAGGTAAGCTAAGAGAGACTATTGGAAGTGATTGGTATAAAGGAGAGTTAAATTGGGATGCGATATTCAGTTCTGAATCAGGTAATTCAGATTCACGTACCAAGGCGGAAAAAATTAAGATTGAATTAGCAGCTAATAATGGTCAAGCAGTTAGCAAGGGCAGAATAGTAATTTATCCACTTTTACTGGATAAATTGGCCATTCCAAAACTTCGCTCCCTTGATGAAGCTTTGTTAGATTATGTATTTACAGAGGATTCACGATCCACGGTCAGATACTACATGGCCGTTGGAGGCAATACCTATATTCCGTACGTTGGTAAGTGGATAAGCAAATTCATGCAAGATGATCAAGATGAGAGTAATCGCCGCCTAAAACTCCCCGATCGGTATCGGAACCTTGCTGTCGCGTATGGTTCTGTATGGGTTCCTGATGCACGGATACAGAATGCAGTGCCTTATGAGTTGCATGTGATTGCTGGAAACAATACGCTATTGATACTGCCAAAAGACACTTCGCAAGAAATCATTATGAAATACCGAAGTTTTCAATTGCCACATCATGCCAGCATGACTTTAAACATAAAAATTGTTCTGCACAATAAAGCATATAGTGTGCAAGAATATCTGTTTTCAAATCCTTATGATCAAGATGTTATGCTTGACACTTGGACGGATTTGCAACAAGGTGAGCTTCGTATCAGTATGAAATTGAGAGATATTGATGAGGATGATCGAACACCTGCAGTCATTAAATACAAGTTGTGATGTGATGAGGGCCTATACAATTGGTTTTGTACTGGAAATATTTTAACCAGTGTTATGTATTATGAATATTTGTATTATCTTGTTTTGCCATCTATGCGCATTTATGTTCAAGGTGATACAAATGTTAGAGCGCGTACATGTGTAGTGTTTTAGACAGTGTGTACGATTGCAGTATTAGTTATAATTGTGGCTATACAGGTGGCGTATACTGGGATACCGTATACTAATGATAGTCAAGAGGTGGTCAGATGAGTAACCATAATATCAACAATACAGAATGCAATATGGGCCATGGCGCACAATCGCATGAAGAAGGCCATTATATCAATATAGATGAGCCCTTAAACCATGACAAGTTGGTTAAACATATTAATAAATTAAAGATTTATGCGCGTGATGTATATCAGCGCCAGGGTAGAATATACGATGAAATTATAAATTACTTAAAAGGTATGAAAGAGGAAATTGCTGAGATAGATGAGCTGTATCGCGCATTGGAACAGACGATAGAGGCAGTTAATATTTTAAGAAAAACATACTACAAGCCCGGTATAAGGACTATCAAGCGAATACCGGCTGTAAATACTGGTAAATATTTGAATTCACTTATATCTAACATAAATCAATATTTACAACAAGCAGGTAGTGACGATATCGCATTTGCAGATGATATTACAGACGCCAATGATAAACAGTCTGTAATATCCGAGGTGGTAAATAAACAAGTCGATAACTTGGATGAAGATGTGGACAGGGGTCTACTTCAAAATGATAAGAATGTGTTGAATAGTTGTGATAGGACTCATGTGGCCAGTAAAGACGAATATACAGGTTCTAATCATGACCAACGAGTATATTTCGATGAAATTATAACGGAAATATATCCGAATATTAGGTCAAGTTTAGACGATATAAGGGCTCAACTCGATAATGTGCAAAATGAGTTGAAGAAGTATGTGCACATATATCAAGTTGAGATGTGTGCAATCAATAGCGAATTTAACCCTGAATACTTACTAGGAGAGTTGTTAAAAGTGAAAAACGACTTGCCAGAAGACGTACATAGATTTATCGATAAGTTAATAGATGTGTGTGGAAAAACATATAACCACGATATTAGTTGGTTGACAGAAAGCAGTGGTGAATTTGAGTTGACATTCACGTTACCTGCGTATGTTTACTTTTGGGATAAAAATGGATTTTCACGCGCGGATATATTGATTCTGATATTGCACGTCCAAAAATACATTAGTGAGACAATTAAGAATATGGGCGTGCGTATCATATGCCCTGATAAAGGAGAAAAGTATGACAAAATGTACCATTCATCAAATGAATCAGAGGATATTGTATGGATTAATACAGATGAATCACTTCACCAATGCATACATTCTGTTACACAAATTGGATTTTACAAAACACAAGGGCAGGATGAAGATAAAGATGCTGATAAAGTAATTCGTAAGGCAAAAGTTAGGCGGTATGTATATGATCCTGGTCAACAGTCAACCGGCAACATATGATAATTATGAATGGCCAGTCTAAAACAAATATTATATAACAACATTCAAACATATACTGTGACTAATAAAACAGGCTATACGGAATGAAACATTGTGGTAGTCGGGAGAATGTTCCGTAGGATCAAGTAATACGTAAGAACGCAAAATGCTAGACTTAATATAGTCGAAAATAGTTTATGTATACAAAGCAAAAGAATAATTCATGCAATACGCAGACTCAAATATGGCTGGTATACAGAAATAAATATATGGTAATCAAAGCAGTAATCCCATGATTAAAACAGGAGAATGCAACTAGTGACAAAAAACAAGTCGCTACAGATCATGATGATTGGAACATATCACTGATAAGGATGCTGTATCAACTTATTTAGAATTCATAAAACGCCAACAAGAAAGAAAAAGTTGATGATACAACAGATCCAAAAAATGCTGATATTGAAAAGAAGGGGCAGATAGTATGATTTGTCCTCACTGTCATATCCAGCTACCATCACATGTTGTTGCCCCGAATTTCTGCATTCAATGCGGGAGACCTGTTGCGCAAGCATGTCCATATGAGGAGCCGGAAAACGCAACCAGATTGGAATTGAGAAATGACCAAGGTCAGGCGCCACCACAATGCCCTGGCTGTCATAATCTGTTGAAAGTATGTCGTGCTTGCGGTCGTCTGCATCGGCTAGAGGAAACGGTTTGTCGCACTAAGGACTGTCTTTCAAAGCTATCGGAATCAACGAAGGCATTTCCTTCAACGGATGGGGCGCTAAACGGTACCAGAGTTGTCGAATGGGCAGGTGACTTCGGTCTACGTATATCACAGATAGCTATCCAAGATGTGGAGGAATTACAATATTTAGTATATCGATATGGAGTTTTGGTCGCGGTCTCGGGACGCAACTTGACGGCATATCATTGGGCAAATAACTCGTGGAGCCGGTCGGATACGCTGCCATTGACACATGCAAGATCGAAGGTTATTCGGTCCGTTATACTCGATGATGGATATGCTTATGTATTGACTGATGATGAGGCTTATGATGTTTCAATTGGTAGCTTTACCACACTGCAAACCATCAAAGGGAAATTCCTTAGACAAGCCAAGGGACACGGCATAGTTGTTCGCTTACTAGTGCCGGAAGGATCACAATATGTAACACTTTCAGTGAATTGCCATTACACGGCAGAGGAATATAGCTGGCCATTACCCCGGATTATTCATGAATTTGCCTGACTTCGCCGGTTGACCTGCGGATTGAGGGA
>CAZYPZ010000004.1:0-207790 GCA_964650005.1 uncultured bacterium
TCTTCTCGTTAAACAAGAACCGCTGAAATCAGCGGATGGATTTCTGGCTCCCCGACGTGGACTCGAACCACGAACCTACTGGTTAACAGCCAGCCGCTCTGCCGATTGAGCTATCGGGGAATGCCGAACCACATTGTACAAGACAGTTAGCACGCTGTCAAGGGATGGTCAGTACATCGTCAAACGGCAATTAGCGTGCATTAACCAGCCCGTCGTAACGGGCGAATGCATCGCCAGCGCCCCTTGAAGATCCACTGTTCAAAGCCATCATACCCATCAACCGTACACCTGCAGATAGAGTGACATCGGGTCACACGGTCGCCCTCGAAAGTCGGCAGGATATGTCTCGTATTGCGTCAAGGCAACTTAAGTGGACGTCTTTTGGTAACCGGCGCGCAGGTTGCCGCCGACTCGAAACACTGGCATACTGATATGGATAGACCTCATTCACTCCGACTCACCCGTGCGGTGGCTCGGACCCTCATCCATTCGGAGGCAGCACGTTTGGATCGCTATGTGATCTCCGGGGGCGCTCCCCTGAGGGGCGAGGTTCGCTTGAGCGGAAGCAAGAACGCCGCATTGGCCATCATGGCCGGCGCTATTCTGACATCCGATCCGGTGATCTTGCACAACGTCCCACGGATTAACGATATATTCATCATGGTCGCCATGCTCAGGCGACTCGGCATAGAAGCCGACTTCATATCACCCAGAGCACTCTACATCGACTCATCACACATTCAGCATACCGATGCACCGGAAGACCTGGTAACACGCATGCGCGCTTCATTCTGCGTGGCCGGACCATTGGTCACGCGGTATGGCAGCGCACGTATCCCCCTTCCGGGGGGATGCGATATCGGCGCTCGTCCCGTGGACTATCACATCAAAGGTCTGCGACAACTGGGAGCGCGCGTCGAGATGCGCGATGGTTACGTATCCATCGAAGCCAAGCGGTTGAAAGGCACCACCATCTATCTCGACTTTCCGAGCGTGGGCGCGACGCAGCACCTTATCACGGCTGCCGTCATGGCCCAGGGCGACACCATCATTGAAGACGCGGCAACAGAGCCCGATGTTTGCGATCTGGTACGGTTTCTGGTGTCACTCGGCGCTCGTATTACCGGCGCGGGCACGCGGCGGATCACCGTGCATGGCGTTCCCCGTCTGAAGGGCGGTGAGTACACCATCATCCCGGACAGGATCGAGGGCGGCACGCTTGCAATCGCAGCAGCCGCCACTCAAGGGTCTGTACACATCGTAAATGCCGACGCCGATGCACTGCGCCCGGTCACATACAAACTGCGCGAGGCCGGCGTACACGTGGACGAACCCCCTACCGGCGGCGTGACGGTTACAGCGACCAAAAGGCTGAAGCCGTTCAACATCAAGACGGGGCCTTATCCGGGCTTCCCCACCGACATGCAACAGCCGGCGGGCGCGATGCTCTGCATTGCCGATGGCATCTCGGTTATTACGGAAACGGTGTATGAGCGCCGCTTTCGGTACATGGATGAATTGATCAAAATGGGCGCCGATATCACCCGCCAGAACCGGACGGCGATCATCCGAGGCGTGCCCTCGCTGAAGGGTACGCATGTCAATGCCACCGATCTGAGAGCCGGGGCCGCACTGGTCGTCGCAGGTCTGGCCGCTCAAGGTCAGACTACGATACACGATATCCGGCACATCGACCGCGGATATGAGCTACTGGAGAATAAACTGACGCAGCTGGGCGCAGACATTCGCCGCGTAACGGACGGCGATGCGCCGGGACAAGAGAAGGAGACGGCACTGTGTTCCGCATGACCCCCGAACTGGGAATCGACCTCGGCACGGCAAACATACTGGTGTACCTTCGAGGCAAAGGTATCGTGCTGCGGGAGCCATCAGTTGTGGCCGTGTCGTCAACCAATAAGAAAGTACTGGCTATCGGAGAAGAGGCCCGGCTGATGCTCGGGCGAACGCCCGGCAATATCACCGCCCTTCGCCCCATGTCTGAAGGCGTGATTGCCGACTATACCACCACCCGCAAAATGCTGGAACATCTGATCAACCGGATTTGCGGCCATCGACGGTTCTTCAAACCTCGCGTGCTGGTGTGCGTTCCCTCCGGTGTCACCCCTGTCGAACGACGGGCGGTAATCCAGGCCACACGCGAGGCGGGCGCCGGTGAGGCGTTTACCATTGAAGAACCGATGGCTGCCGCCATCGGCGCCGGATTGCCCATTGCGATGCCGGGAGGCAATATGGTGGTCGATATCGGCGGCGGCACCACCGATGTGGCGGTAATCAGTCTGGACGGGATCGTCATCCCCGGGTCGGTGCGTGTGGGCGGAAACAAACTCGACGAAGTCATCATCCGATATATCCGCAACCAATACAACCTGATGATCGGTGACCGCACGGCGGAAGAGATCAAGATCCGTATCGGCAGCGCGTTTCCTCAGGCGCAGGAAACCACCATGGAGGTGCGCGGACGTGACCTGATCGCCGGTCTTCCAAAAACCATTACGGTCAGCAGCGAAGAGATCCGTGAGGCGTTGCAGGAACCGGTCAACGCCATTGTGGAACGAGTCAAGTCAGTGCTGGAAGAAACGCCGCCTGAACTGGCATCCGACATCATCGAACGGGGTATCACATTGACAGGTGGTGGTGCGCTCCTGCGTGGGCTGGATGAGCTGTTGCACGCCGCTACCGGGATCGAAGTGCGCGTGGCGGATGATCCGCTGTCCTGTGTAGCCATTGGCACCGGGCGCGCACTCGAGGAATATGGAGCGATCAGGGAGAGCAGTGTTATCCAATCTGACGCATACTAGCGTAAAGACTCGGATTGCGGCCATCTGCACGACTGCAATCACCTGCGGATGGGCGTCAGCCGCCCCCACACCCTTTCCGGATGTCCCCGCAGACCATTGGGCGGCGCGTGCTGTCGCTGACCTGTCCGAGTGGCGTATTGTCGTGGGCGGCCGCGATGGGCTATTTCGCGGCGATCAAAAGCTGATCGACCATGAACTGCTGCTGATGCTGGGACGCACAGTTCTGCTGTTGGAACGGGAGAAATTGCCGAAGGAACCGGTGATCGATCCCGGTTCCATCATCACACCCGAGCAGATGGTCCCCGAGCTTACGAAACGTGGCTATCTAGATCCACGTCACGCCCTGGCCAATACCTCCGGTCGAACTGTATCGCCTGAGGAATGCGGGCGCTGGTTGGCAGAGTTTTTGGCGCGTTTATCGGCGCGGATCGCCGCCCAACGCCCTCCCTTGCCGGAAGAAGGAAACATTCCCAGACGCTGACTATTACGACATCAGGGAACCGGCGTCTCGGCTGGCAGCCACTGCAACGTCATCGACCACTGAACACGTACTCCTATCGGCAGCGGTTGGTTGCTGACGGGTGTCCATCGCAACTCAGCCCATGGAAGTACGGCGCGCTCCGACTCCCGAAGCACTTCGACAACGCCGCCAGTCGGCGCATCACCGGCCTGCATGCTCATCTGCAGGCTCCCCATTGACGCCGTTGCCCCGGCCACTGTCCGAGTGATGCTCAACGGACCGGTTTCGAACGCCGTCCTGTCATCGTTAACCAGACGGGACAGTGCTAACCACCGGATTACTGTCGGCCGTATCGTCTGCATGGATACGGTCAGCCGCAGCTGGTTTGGCTGCGGAATGGCTGACACGGTCAGTTGGCCGGAAAGCCCGTCTCCCAGACTGACAGGCACCCGACAATCCGCGCCCCCGCTCACCGCGACGCCGGTGCTGCGTATGGGGGTCTGATGGAACGGAGCGCCATCCGCAGACGCCGAAGCCATCGCCAACGGCGCGATCACGCTTACCAGCCGTTCGCCACCGGGGGACCCCACCAGTACCCAGCCTGCCAGTCCGGCAGTGGTTCGAACAACTCGCAAAGCTAACTGACCGGAACGAATGGTAAACAGATCGCCCTGAGCAATACGCACCACTGAAGCACGGGCATCACGCCCAGCACCGTCCGACAGCATGCAGATTGCGGTCGGGGTCGTTCCAGTGCGACGCAAATTCCAGCGCCAGCGCCCTAATTGTCCGGGCAGAGGCGCGGTACCCCGGTGTACGGCAATGCCCTCGCCGAACTCCAGATCTTGTACGGGGTATAGGAACAACCCCATGTCGCCTTGACGGTCCGTAAGTCCTTGTACAACAGCCTCAAAAGCGATGTCCATGGCGCCGGCCGGTATGATGGTTTGCGTTGTGCCGAAGTCAACTATCGGATTGGACGCTGAAACCGGTTGTGCCTGGACACCGACTGCCAGCCATAGACCATAAATGATCGCTGTCAGTCGGTGTAGTTGTCTCATCAGGCTGAACTCCCTAATAGCGATCGAAACGCAGCGGTGTTCTGCTCGATGGTGTGCCCTTTGCGGAACAGGCTGGAGCTGCCGCAGATATAAAACGACGCCCCCTGCCTCTGCATCTTCGGCGCCCACTCGAAGCTGACATTTCCATCCACGGCAATCAACGGGGACACCCCCAGTGCATTCGCCATCGCCTGAATGCGGCCAATCTTGGGCAACGTGCTCTGTACAAGCTGTTGGCCGGCAAACCCGGGGTTGACGGTCATCACCAGCACCAGGTCGATCTCTTCCAACAGACTCTCTAGAGCCGCAGTGGGCGTGCCCGGATTCAAGGCGACCCCGGCGAGTGCGCCGCGCTGGCGAATGGATTGCGCCAGCCGGACAGCATGATCGGTCGTTTCCACATGAAACACGACGATCGCGGGTTCCAACTCATCCAACACGCGCGGCACCCAAAAATCGGGATTGGACACCATCAGATGCACATCCAGAGGCCATTCGGTCCGGGCCTTCAGCTGACGGCACAAATCCATTCCAACGCCCAGGTTCGGCACGAAATGGCCATCGGCGGCGTCGATATGCAGATACTCCACACCTGCAGCAGCCAGCGCTTCCAGATCCTTCTCCAGATGCATGATGTCAGCGCACTGCAGTGACGCGGACAGAATGACGGTATGGGATGGAGTGCTCATGGGTTGATGATAACCTTCAGCGCCTCGTGCCGTCCAGCCACATCGAACGCTTCGTGGATCGCATCGAGAGGGAACCGGTGCGTGATGTACTGGGATCCATCGATATATCCGCTCGCCAGCATATCCAGCGCCTGTGCGTGCTGTCGAGGTACACTGCCATGGGACCCGGTGATGAACGCCTCGCGGTAATGGATGAAGTTGGAGTCCAAACTCATCGGGCGTGTACCTGACGGCAGACCACCGAACAGGTTAAGCCGTCCACGAAACGCCAGCATCTGAACCGCCTGTTCCTGCGCGTCAATCGAGCTGTTCGCCGTAAAGATCACATCTGCGCCGTCGCCATGGGTCATCTCCAGAACACGAGCGACCGGATCTTCATCCATCGAGCAGATGTATCCGTCGGCCCCAAAGCGCCGCGCCAGCTCGAGCCTGGCTCTGGACCGCTGAACCACAATCACCTGGCCAGCTCCCATGCGGCGTCCCAGTTCCACCAGCATCGCACCGATCGGCCCCACTCCGATAACTACAACCGTCTCCATGGGCTTTAGACCGGTGAGTTCATAACCGTTGATGGCGCATGCCAAAGGCTCGGCCAACGAGGCCGTATCGTAATCCATACCATCCGGTATGCGGTGTACCGGGCCGAAATTCACCACACGCCGCTCCAGACGAACGTACTCGGCAAACCCGCCAGGGAACTGGTATCCCATAGCCAGGTTCGTCCTACAGTTGTTACCGAGGCCCGATTCGCACGGTCGACAGGCCCCGCAGGGCACATCAGCTCCTACCGCGACACGATCACCCACAGCGAATTTGCTGACATTTTTGCCGACGGCTACCACATCACCGGCAATTTCATGTCCCATGATCTGCGGTGGCTTGACCCGCGGATTGCCATGATGAAATATACGGATGTCCGAACCGCATACCGCACAGGCACGCACGCGCAAGATAATCGAATCGTCATCGAGAACCGGATCTTCGACGGTCTTTAACGAAAGGCACTTCAGATCTTCCAGAACGGCTGCTATCAAGGTATGTCACTCTCCCCTTTCAGGTATCGTCATGATTTTGGTGGCCCGCTCCTGACCGGAATGGATCCGCTGCAACAGAGCAGGAAGCTGCGCCAAATTGGCACGATGCGTGATTAACGGTCTGGGATCCAACTGTCGCGAGGCCATGGCCTGAAGAACGGTGGACCACTCACACTTCGGAAATGCCCCATATTCAGAATTCCAGCTTCCGGTAACCTTCAGCTCCTTACGCAAGATCAACCAATAGTCTGCTTGCGTGAAGGTCATATCACCTGAGGGGTTTCCCAGCCACACGACAGATCCACGCGGCCGACAGCCACGCAGCGCCTGTGCGGAGGCAGCCGGTACGCCAACTGCATCCACGCACAGATCGGCGCCTGTCCCGCCTGTGTTCTTCATGACCCATTCGACGGCATCATGAGCAGATGCGTCCAGTACATCAGCCCCTGCCCAGTCTCGCGCCAAGGTGAGTTTGCTGGGATCGATATCGCTCACAAGCACCCGGGCGCCCAGGATAACAGCCCATCGGGCGACGAGTACACCGATCGGGCCGGAACCGATCACCCATACGGTATCGCCGGCATCCAGGCCAGCCCGCCTCAGCGCATGCAATGCCACTGCTGCGGGTTCGGCCATCGCTGCGGACTCGGCATCGACATCTTGTGGCACGGGCAACAGGTTCGGCAACGGCGCCGCCACATACTCCGCAAACGCGCCGTCGCGCCGCGATCCCATATAGTCGTAGTCAGCGCAGAGGTGGATCAGGCCGGCGGAACAGGGTCCGCAGCGTCTGCACGGGATCAGCGGAAACACACTCACCAAGCGACCGTTCAGCGCCTGCGCACTTTCTGGAGCGCTCACCACCGTACCCGAAAACTCATGACCGGGGATTGTCGGAAATGCATATGTACCTTTAGTGAAAATCCGCGGCAAGTCAGATCCACATACACCACATGCCGCCACCTTCACGAGGCACCAGCCCTCCGGCACGATCGGCTGAGCGACATCGGTATAGGTGAGTCGGCCGATGGCTTCCAATACGCACGCTTTCATGGGGCGCATACCGATGTCTGACGGGACTCGAATTGGGCGATCGCATCGATCCAACACTGCGCCGACTCCGCCAAATCGGCGATTACCTTGGTGTCGTCGGGCCATCGCTCCCTGTGAGAGATCTCCAGGAACAGGTGGAATTCATCGCGACCGGTGGCCGCCAGTTCATCCAGCATGCGATCGGGCTGAACAACGCCGATCGCGTTGTACTCTGCAGTGAATGGCCAGTGCCGGCTATGCCCCAGTTCGGTCTGCTGCAAGTGGATAACCGGCGAGACCGCGCCCGTTCCGCGGATCCAGACAACGGGATCTCGCTGATCCGGATGCGGCGCGTGTCCTAAATCCAGACAGACCTCCATGGGTATCGCCGCATCAGCGTTCACCGCATCTCGCAACTCCAACGTCTCCTCGACAGTCCAGGCGTTCTCCCGCGGACAGGACATTGGCTCGAATAGCAGGTACTTCAGTCCCAGATCACGCCCGACGCGTGTCAAGTGCTGCCATCCGCGGATGGCGTCCTGCCGCCGTTCCTCGCGCAAAACGGGATCGCTCTCGTCGGTTACCGACATAATGCCGAAATGGCTGCCTGACGCTTCTGCGCCAAACGCTGCAGAGATTGCAAAGTACCGCTCAAACCACTTCAACCAGGCGGCGCGTTGCATCGGGTCCGGATGCATCAGATGGTTTACCCGTGTGAACGCGCTCGTGAATGTGGATTGCACCCGAATTCCGTATTTGGCAGTCGCCTCGAGTACCGCTTCCCGCTGAGCGGTAACCACATCTTCCGGCCAGAATGGATTCAACAGGTCAGCGACAAACTGAACCTCCTGCAGCCCAAACTCTTCCCGAACAATGCGGGCCCAGATTTCGGGCTCCGGAAATCGGTTGATTGCGAAACCTAGGTTGATACCTATCGTGAAACGAGTCATGATGTCTCTGTGTCCTTTCGGATAACCGCGGCAGCACGGTTCTGCGTGTTCCGCGGCCATTGTACCAGAGACGAAACTTACTTTACAATACGACTTCCAGTTTAGAAGTTATTTTCACGTCAACGCTTGAGCGCCACAGCCGTATCGATCGCCGCGGCGCGCCGATGCAACTCCTGATCCCGTCCTCGCGCCAGCGCCACACAGAGCGCGTCGGCCACGGCGTATTGGATCAAGCGGGCGGCTATCGTTTCATGCAGCCATCTGACACGTTTGGTCGGCACCACCAATGAAACATCACAGCAGGCTGCCAACGGCGTAGCATTGAAACAGGTTAGACAAACAACCGTGGCGCCGGCCTGTTTGGCCACACGCACAGCGTCCAGTGTATCACGCGTAGCGCCGGAGTAGGAGACGGCGAACACCGCGTCGCCGGGCCCCAGGAGAGCCGCGGATACCGCCTGCATATGGGAGTCGACCTGACAGCGGGCCGGGACACCGGTCCGCACCAGGCGATAGTACAGATCCATCGCAACGGGTAGCGAGCTGCCCACCCCTACCAACTCCACCGAACGCGCTTCCGATAAGATCCGCACCACTTCATCAAAAGCGTTCAGATCCAAAGCGTCACGCGCGACCCTTAAGGCGTGGGCGTTCTGTCCAAATACCTTCGCCACCAGATCCGCCGTCGGATCATCGGTGCGAACCTCGCTGTGGAATTTCGGTTCTCGCTGTACGGGGGCCATCTCTTCCACAAGCGCCAGCTTTAATTCCCTGTATCCGCTGTAGCCTAACTGCCGGCTCAACCGGTTCACCGTGCTGGCGCTGACGCGGGCGCGCATCGCCAGGTCAGCAATGGACAACCCCTTCATGTCACCGGGAGAGACCAATATCATCTCCGCAAGACGCCGTTCGGCCCCGCGTAAAATCGCCATTTGCGTCTGCAGACGCGCGGTAACCGAGCCTCGCTTCACCTCGACCGTATCGAAACCACCCGGCTCTTGTGTACTCATGCTATACTCTCCAAGCGTTGCTGAATCCGCTGTAATCGCTCGGCGACCTCTGCTGCGGCCTGCCGATCTCGGGCAATCACTTCGGCCGGCGCCCGCTCGGTGAACTTCGGGTTATTCAGCCGAGCCTGCAGCTTGTCGAGTTCCTTTTGTGTGTTTTCCGCTTCGCGTGTCAAGCGTGCCACTTCACGGGTCATATCGAGCCCATCCAGCACCAGATAAAGATCGGCCAATTGTGCATGACCACTCACGCAACGGGTTACAGCTGGCGGCGCGCTCACCAGTTGCGCCGGCTCGACTCGCGCCAATGTTTTCAAAACAGGCCAAAGCGCGTGAAGCTTGTCGTTCGCATCCTGATCCAGCGGATGGATCGATATCGGCGCCTTCACTCCCAGATCCAAGCCGATCTCACTGCGCAACGCCCGCAGAGAGCGAACCAGTTCGATGCACTGCATCATGGTGCTCTCAGCCGCGGGATCGTTCAGGGCATCCTGCGCCTCAGGGAAATGGGCGATCATGATACTGATCGGATCTCCTTCAGCACGCGGCATGGCTTGCCAGATCTCTTCGGTGATGAACGGCATGAAGGGATGCAACAGACGCAACACACGATCCAATACCCAACACAGAACCCGCAATGCAACGTTGCGTCCGGCCTGTTCGCCATACAATCGTGGTTTGGTAGCTTCGATGTACCAGTCGCAATACTCATCCCAGAAGAACTGGTAGATCGCGCGGCACGCATCATCCATGTTATAAGCGGTCAGCGCGGCGTTGACCGCTTCAGTTGTGGCGTTCAAACGGCTGAGTATCCATCGATCCTCTACAGATCGCTCGCCGATTTCAGGGAGCTGCCCATCCCAGCCAGACCGGAAGTCGTCATCGAGGTTCATCAACACATACCTCGATGCGTTCCAAAGCTTGTTACAGAAGTTACGCGCCTCTTCCGTCATACTGTGCCTGCCATCGCGCACTTGTGCAAATCGCAAATCCTGACCGGTGGCCATACGAATCAGCAATGCCATTCGCAACGCGTCACTTCCGTACATATCGATCAGGTCCAACGGATCCACACCGGTGCCGAGGCTTTTGCTCATACGGCGCCCGTCTTCTGTCAAGACCGTCGAATAGATGTACACATCGCGGAACGGTACGTCTTGTTTGAAATACACACCGGTCATGATCATGCGCGCCACCCATAAGTACAGAATGTCGCGCGCGGTGATCAACACCGAAGTCGGGTAATACTTCTCGAGGTCATCCGTATCTTGCGGCCATCCCAGCACCGCATGCGGCCATAGAGCGGAGCTGAACCAGGTGTCCAGAACATCATCATCCTGGCGAACCGCACGGCCGCCCGATTTGGCCAACGCCTCCTGCTCATCCGACGCCGCAATCATCTCGCCGTCGTCGGTGTACCACACCGGTATCCGATGTCCCCACCACAGTTGCCGTGAGATGCACCAATCCTTGATATTCTCCATCCATTCGATGTACAGCCGCGTATACCGATCCGGAACAAAACGGACTCGGCCCTCCCGAACAACTTCGATCGCTTGTTGAGCCAGTCGGTCCATACGGACGTACCACTGGTCTGAAATACGCGGCTCTATGACCGTGTGACAACGTGCGCAGGTTGCTGTCGGTACCGTATAGTCCTCCTCACCGTCCAGTAGACCTTGCGCTTCCAAATCGGCCAACACCCGTTTACGCGCATCGTAACGGTCGAGGCCCGCATACGCTTCACCTGCCTCGGCGGTCATCACACCTTGCTCATCGATCACCACTACGACCGGCAACTCATGCCGTTTGCCGACCTCGTAGTCGTTGGGATCGTGGGCCGGCGTGATTTTTACGGCGCCTGTACCGAACTCCATACGCGCGTGTTCATCGGTGATCAACGGTATTTGGCGTCCGGTCAGCGGCAACTGTATTAGCGCCCCTATACGGTCCGCATACCTCGGATCAGCCGGGTTGACTGCCACGGCGGTATCACCCAGCATGGTCTCCGGTCGGGTAGTCGCAACCACCACATATCCGTTCCCGTCTGCGAACGGGTACCGTAAGCGGTACAGTTTGCCCGGGGCGTCCAGATGTTCGACTTCGATATCGGAAATTGCCGTCAGGCATCGGGGGCACCAGTTCGTAATTCGAGTGCCCCGGTAGATCAATCCGTCTTCCCACCATTTGATGAAACACTCGTGGATCGCGTGGACGTACCCTTCGTCCATGGTAAACCGCGTGCGATCCCATTCGAAGGAACACCCTAATCGGCGGAACTGCTTCAGGATGGTGCCGCCGGAGTGGTCAACCCACTTCCAGACCTCTTCCAAGAATTTTTCCCGCCCCAAATCATGCCGGCTCAGCCCCTGAGCACGGAGGTTCTTTTCCACCACGTTCTGTGTGGCAATGCCCGCATGATCGGTACCGGGCACACACAAAACCTGATATCCCTGCATCCGCTTCCAACGCAGCAATACGTCATGAATGCTGTAGCAGAGCGCATGACCTATATGAAGACTGCCTGTCACATTCGGCGGCGGAATGGTGATGCAGTAGACCGGAGTCGATTCATCACCGGCTGGTTTGAACAAGCCATGTTCCTGCCAGTAGTTGTACCACTTCTGCTCCACCGTCTCCGGATTATAGATTTTGGGAATACTGCACTCTTCAGGCATCTGTCTCTCCATATCGCTATACCGCGGCGCATCGCACCGCAATGCATTATATCGCCCGTGATGCACCCGTCGCATCCACACAACACCGTGGGAGAGGATCGAGTATGCACGGCATCTCAAAACTGGCAATCACCTGGTCAAAAACCACTTGACAGAACTACATATTGGGGTTATTCTCAATTGTAGCCCTACATATGGGATACTCGATGGTATCAGTACCACGTGAACCAGACACCATCAAGAGCGGGAGAGAGCGGACATGAAGTGCCCGTATTGTGGTCACCTCGAGGACAAAGTGCTGGACAGCCGTCCTGCACAAGATTTTCAGGCCACCCGCCGCAGGCGCGAGTGTGTCAGTTGCCACCGCCGCTTTACCACATTCGAGCAGATTGAAGAGTTGAAGGTTCAAGTGGTGAAACAGGATGGCCGCAGAGAGCCGTTCGACCCCGAGAAGGTATTGAAAGGCATGGTGGTAGCCTGCCAAAAACGTTCAATCAGTACGGATCAATTGAGAGAGGTTGTCGACGACATCGAGCGTCGTGTGGCCAACCGGGGTGAGAGGGAGATCTCCTCCAGTGAGATCGGCGAAATGGTGATGACCGCCCTGGAACAGATCGATCTCGTCGCATACGTTCGATTCGTGTCTGTGTACCGTCAGTTTGAGGACCCCGCCCAATTCCGGGAAGTGGCGAACATGCTGTCACGGAAACACAGAAACCGCAAGACCTGACAGGGATTCATCCCTTTTCTTAAGGAACGCTTCTGCTGTTCTCAACTTCATTTATCTGGCCTATGGGCCAATATCCAGAGGACTCATACTATGGCACGACAGAAATCATCAGGAGCAAGCGCATACAACATGCTACCGACAGATGATCCGGAGGGCATGAGTAACATCGCATCACAATGGCGACGCAAAGATGCCCCGGGTTTGTCTATCTCGCGCCTATACACAAAGCCGGGGATTCACCCGTTCGATACCGTCGATTGGGAGTACCGAACAGCGTCGATCAAAGGGGAGTCCGGTGACAATGTCTTCAATCAACCGGATGTTGAAGTCCCCTCATTCTGGAGTCAATTGGCCACCAATGTCGTTGCATCAAAATACTTTCGGGGGGCGTTGGACTCGGACACCCGCGAAAACTCTGTCCGGCAATTGATAGGTCGCGTGGCCAACACCATCACGGATTGGGGAATAGCCGATGGCTATTTCGCGACCGATGATGACGCAGACGCCTACCGGGCAGAGCTCATCCACCTGTTGCTCTATCAGATGGTGTCGTTCAACTCCCCTGTCTGGTTCAACATCGGTGTGCCCAATGAGCGGCCTCAAGCCAGCGCCTGCTTTATCAACTCTGTCGAAGATGACATGAACAGCATTCTGGAACTGGCTCGCATCGAAGGAATGCTTTTCAAGTTCGGCTCGGGCACCGGCACCAATTTTTCCAAGCTGCGGGCATCCACGGAACCATTGCATGGCGGCGGAACGGCCTCCGGCCCTGTATCGTTCATGCGCGGGTTTGACGCATTCGCCGGTGTGATCAAGAGCGGCGGAAAAACGCGTCGTGCGGCGAAGATGGTGATCCTCGATGCAGATCACCCGGATATCATGGATTTCATCCGCTGTAAGGCCAATGAGGAGCGTAAGGCTTGGGCGCTGATCGACGCCGGATATGACGGCTCCTTCAACGCGGCGGGTGGCGCTTACGATAGTGTTTCTTACCAGAATGCGAACCATTCGGTGCGTGTGTCTGACGCGTTTATGCGCGCCGCTGAGGAAGGCAGCCCTTGGCAGACAACCTATCGAACCTCAGGGAAGCCTGCCGCCACGTTCAACGCATCCGACATGCTGAACGAGATCGCCGAGGCCACATGGATCTGTGGAGACCCCGGCCTGCAGTTCGATGACACGATGAACCGATGGCACACCTGCCGCAACAGCGCGCGAATCAATGCCTCCAATCCGTGTAGTGAATTCGTCTTTCTCGATGACACCGCGTGCAACTTGGCCAGCCTCAACCTGATGCGTTTCCGGACCGAAGACGGCGAGTTTGACATCGAGTCCTTCCGGCATGCTGTGCGTATCATGATCACGGCGCAGGAGATACTGGTCGATCGGGCGGCCTACCCGACCCCTCGCATCACATGGAACAGTCATGAATTCCGGCCTTTGGGATTGGGCTATGCGAATCTCGGAGCACTGTTGATGGCGCGAGGTCTGCCCTATGACTCTCCCAGCGGGCGAGCCTATGCTGCAGCGATCACCGCCATCATGACCGGCGAAGCATATCGCCAATCCGCGCTCATCGCACACCTGCATGGAGGTGCATTCCCCGCTTACACACTCAACGAGGACTCGATGCTTGGTGTGATCCGTATGCACCGCGCCGCGGTGGAAAGTATCGAGGCGATGGATACACTGCCTTTACCGATGGTGGAAGCTGCCCGGCACATCTGGAGTGAGGCGCTGGAATTCGGAACACAGCACGGATTCCGTAATGCACAGGTAACTGTGCTTGCACCAACCGGTACGATAGCCTTCATGATGGACTGCGATACCACAGGCATCGAGCCAGATATAGCACTGGTCAAGTACAAGACGTTAGTTGGCGGCGGTGTCATGCGCATCGTCAACACCACCGTTCCAGAAGCACTTGCCCGGTTGGGCTACCGGAAAGCACAGGTACGCGATATTTTGGCATGGCTCGAGGAGCACGGAACGATCGAGGGCGCTCCGCATCTGCGAGAGCAGCATCTGCCCGTGTTTGACTGCGCGCTCAGGCCCGCAGCAGGTAACCGAAGCATTCATTACATCGGCCACATCCGTATGATGGCCGCAGTGCAACCGTTCCTGAGCGGAGCGATCTCAAAAACGGTCAATATGCCTACCGAAGCGACAACGGAAGAGATCCGCAACGCCTACTTGATGGCATGGAAACTGGGGGTGAAGGCGATCGCCATCTACCGGTCGGGCTCCAAACGCACCCAACCGCTCAATACAGGTAAAGCAGCCGCCAAGTCCGCGGGAAGCCCTGTATCTTCCGAAGATGCGCGCCCGGTACGACGCAAACTGCCCGATGAGCGCAAAAGTTTCACGCACAAATTCAGTGTGGGCGGCCATGAAGGCTATATCACCGTCGGCCTGTATCCGGATGGAAAACCGGGCGAAATCTTCATCACGATGAGCAAAGTTGGCTCGGTTGTTTCCGGCCTGATGGACAGCTTCGCCACAGCGATTTCTTTAGCGCTGCAGTATGGCGTTCCGCTGGAGACACTGGTCAACAAATTTGCTCACACCCGGTTTGAACCGGCCGGTATCACCAACAATCCACAGATCCGGTTCGCGAAATCCATCATGGACTACATTTTCCGTTGGATGGCTTTGCGGTTCATGGAAACACCGGTACAACCGGAAGTGGAACTGACCGATGCGTCGCCTGTGACCCCGGTCACAGATCAGAATGGCGCCTATGAGCAACGGATCTACGAACTACAATCAGACGCGCCTCCCTGTCCGGAATGCGGAGCGTTAATGGTCCGCAACGGTGCGTGTTACAAGTGTATGAACTGCGGCGCCACTTCGGGCTGCTCCTGAAAGTCGAACTCTGTCGTCTCTCCGTTGCGCGTCATTGTGCAGCGGAGAGACTGACCGAACGAAAGGAGACTGGTGCATGTTTCGCATTGTCAGTGTGGAGACCAGCGACCATGCCAAACAGGAGTTCGTAGTAATACGCAATCACTCGTATCGGTTTCTCAATTTGAGAGGCTGGGCGATCACCGACGAAACATTCTACGAAGGAGACCCCGGAGAGATGTCACGGCGTATTTACGTCTTCCGGGAAGATCTGCGTGTACAGCCGGGAGGATATGTGGCGTTATGTACGGGCCCAGGCGTCAATCATTGGGCTCGCGCAGAAAACGGCGCCCCGGTCTACATTGTCTACTGGAATCGTAACGCCCCGGTTTGGTCTCCTTATTGCCGTTTGATGCTGCTACAAGTGGCGACCGTGGCGCCCAGGGGCGCGTTGATCCAGCAACGATCACAACCAGCCGGAGCCCGTTACTGAGATCGATCGTCGGCCGGTTCGAAATGGTATCCGCGTTCGTTTAATAGCGCGCGGGTGCGCTCCAGAAGTTGCGCCTTCATTCCAACCGAGGGTATATCCATGGCGGGATTCGCCTTGCGAAACGCGGCATCCTTTGACAAAATGCGAGCAGCATCACGCCACAGCGCTTTTGCCTTGCTCAATGCACCCCGTTGTTCCTCATAGCACCCCAACTCAGTCAAGGCAATCGCTTCACCCAGTTCCACCAGTTCCGGTATCGCCCGCACTTTTCCCACCGGTGATCGCTGCAGATCCAGCACCCGGTTCCAGCATTTTGCCGCATCATCGATGCGCCCCTGCTCCCGAAGCAACTCACCTTTGATAAGGATAGGAAGCACCGAGGTCGGATCCGCAGCCACGGCGTCAGAAAGTGTGCGAATTGCAGCATCCGGTTCCTGCAGCACATGCCATTGATAGAGTGCTAACGTCATATGGTACTTGGACGCTTGCCCCAATTGGATGCTTCTGCGCAACGCGTGGATAACTTCGCGCGACGACTCACCGGCCTCGGCACCGGCTAGCGCATATTGATGCCAGACATTGGGGTCCCATGGCGCCAGCCGAATGGCCGATTGCCACAGCCGCAGCTTCTCCGGTACAGATGCCTGAGCCGCCCGGTTACCGAGGATCGCGACTGCAGACAGGGGTATCAACAGACACAGTGCAACACATGCAGAGGCATACGCAGACCATCTCCAAGCTGCACGGGAAGTAGACTTTTCAACCACAGTGCATGCACCGTTACAACAGCCCCCCCACACGAACGCCGTGGACAACGCCACCGCAGGAATGCTCCAGTCGCTGTCGATCAGCCCATGGACGAGGCCGGCAGCCGCCCCACCAAGAAGCCCGCAGCGCAGCATTGCACTCATTAAGGAGTCATGCCGCAACCTGCGCCAACCGGCGACCCATACAGCGGCTCCCAACACGTACAGCAGTACGGCATAAGGAACACCGGACTCAGAGGCAGCCTGCAAAGGTGCGCTGTGGGCCAGACGGGTAAACCCTACGAGGGCGTATCGTGGATACGCGGTATCGAAGCTTCCGGGACCAAATCCCAATACGGGGCGCGCCTGGATCATACGCAATGCCCCTTTCCAGGTCATCATCCGAAATGCCCCGGAATGAGCCTGTGTGTCTGCACTGCTGACCACTCGTGACGACAGCGCCTGTCCGGCCCTCAGATAGCTGATACTCCACACTACGATCACCAATAAACAGACCATCACCGCCCGTTTGGTAAATTGCCGTGCATAAGCCAAACCGATCAGAGCTCCTAACAGACCGACTCCACCGGCAACCGCGCCAAAGCGGCTACCGGTGTATATCATCGCCACACCTTGTATCAACACCACCGAGACACACAACACGGCGGTCAACATGCGTAGCAGATTGTCGCGTCTGGCATGGTTAACGGCATAAACCGCCACCATTAGGCTCAACGGCAGTGAGAGGCACAGAAATGCGGCCAGCATATTCGGAGTCATGAACGGGCCGAAACATCGCCACCCCACGTCATTTACGGCATGTTCCCACATCACCTGGCGTGATACACCCAGACCGGCCAGCCAGAGACCGGCGCATGTCACCGTTATTCCCCATGTTGATCTCGCGCTCCATAGCGCCATCGCCACACAGAGCATCCATAATGCATACCAATATATCCCCAATCCGCGTAAGTGACTGGCGAGCCATGCGATCGTATATAGCGCCGTCGCCACAGCCAGTATGGCGCCGGTCACACGCTGCGATTGGGCCGCGGCCGTTTGGCTCCTGTTCAACAAGAGAACCACCACCCATGCTGCCGCGATGCAACACAGCGCCAGGGGCGCCAGGTGCGCAGCACTGGCCATTCCGCTGATTATCGAGAGAAGCCCCGTGGGCACGGGGTCAGCATCCAACGGGAGCCTTCCTCCCAGCCACGGCATCAGCGCAATGATCGATGCCGCAATGACTATCCCTATACGCTCAGCAACGCCGATTTTCTGGCCGGCTACAGCGCTTGGAAGCGTAGAATTGTGCCGTGTGGATTGCTTGTTGCGGTTGCGGCGGCTCAAGGCTGTCGCCTCCGATGGTGTATCAAATCACTGATCGTGTTACGCATCAGCAAGTAGTTCTTACGTCCATTCAGCGCCATGCGCACCAATAAATTGTGCAGCCAATGATTTTGTCGAGCCCAATGTTTCCCATACAGGCGCTGATGGCTCAGGTGGAACTGAGTCACCATCGCGTTTACCGCTTGGTCGGAAGAGCGCCCGATGGTATGAGTCACCACCGGTTGCGGAAAGTACCAGACCTGTCCCCCCTCCTGCCAGGCTCGATAACACAGATCCACATCCTCACAATACATGAAGAACTGAGGATCGAAACCCTGCAGACGCTCCCAAGCAGTGCGGCGTATGACCATCGCACATCCGGAAACCCAATCTACCGGTTGTGGCCTGTCGTGCGTGAAATCACTCATCAGATACGCGCGAAGATAGCGATTGTTCGGAAACAGCCGTCCGAGAATGGTGTTTCGAAACAGGCCGGCAAGATACACGGGAAATCGACGGCAGGACATCTGCACCGTGCCATCGGGGTTGCAAACTTTGACGCCGGCAATCCACACCTCTGGATGGGTCTCCAGCATCTCCATAAGCGGCGCGAAATCGCCATCGAGTAGCGTGGAGTCGGGATTCAACAGCATAATATACGGCTCGGTTCCATCTACGGCGGCCAAATTGACGCCCCCACCGAACCCCAGGTTGCGCTCCGAGCGATGCAGGGTCACTTCCGGATAGTCCCGCGCCACCGTATCGGCGCTGCCGTCCGTGGAGGCGTTATCGGTCACGCTTACACTCATCAAAACTCCGCGCGCCTGCTCCAACGACCGTAAACATCGAAGCAAATCGTCTCGGGTGTTCCAGTTGACCAGGATCACTCGAAGGGAGGGAGTCATGCGGGCCACATCCCGCATCGAACCAGGCACCCAACACGGATCAGCCCCATCAGGGGCCACATCAGGGGGCGGCGGCTGGCGTGAAAATGCTTATCCAAGAGACGAAGTAACGAGCGGTGCGATTCTAAAATCATCTCGCGGCGCCTTTGACGGGTAGAGGCGCCTCCCACATGCAGGATCTGACAGCCAGGACAATACCAGGCCATGCGCCCCTGTTTGGCTGCGCGCATAAGCCAGTCGACTTCATTGAAAAAGATGGGAAACAGCTCATCAAATGGACCGACCGCACCCCATACATCCCGTGAAGTCAACAGGAAGGTTCCCATGGGTTGCGGGGCCATCTGCTCTCGGTCATAGTCAAAGTGGCGCAGCCAGTAACGATCTAACCGAGGATTTAGCCGGCTGATCCCGCTCAATTCCAGCATCAGATTGGTCGGTGTGGGAAATCCTCGCACAGAGCGCTGGGTGCTCTGATCCGGACCGATCAATCGGGCGCCGATGGCCGCCGCTTCGGGATGCCGCCGCCAGCATTGCAACGCCGCATTCAATGAACCGGGTCCCACTTCCGTGTCCGGGTTCAACAAGAGCAAATGATCACCGGTGGCTTCCTTTACACCTTGGTTGTTCCCCGCCGCATAACCCCGGTTATCCGCATTGGCAAGCAATCGAACCTGGCTGTAGTGTGCCGACACCATCTCGGCGCTGCCGTCTGTGGAGGCGTTATCCACCACGATAACCTCGACATCTCCCCCCGGGTAATGCAGGTTGATACTGTCCAGGCAACGGGCCAGCAGGTCACGGGTGTTCCAGTTGACTATGACAATAGATAGTTCGGGAGCCCCCATGTCGCATCGTCACTGGAGCAATTCGGATATAGCCCGTACAGTGAGATCGGGCGTCACCGCCTCGAACGGGTTGGTCATGCGATCCCGGCGCCAGATACCGATGGTACGACAACCAGCCCGTTGTCCGGCATCGATATCGATCCAGAGATCCCCTACGACTACCGATGATGCAGGGGATGCGTTCAGGGCCTTCAAGGCAGCCAGCACATGTCCCGGATCCGGTTTTGGCTTCGACACATCGTCGCGCGCCACCAGCACATCAAACGGCAATGAAAGAATCGCCAACGTTCGCAGTGCGACCTCACGATCATTTCGGGTGATGATACCGATCTGTTTTCCTGCCTGGCGCAACTCCTGCAGTAAGTTCAGTGCACCATCCACTTCAACCGGATGCTCGCAATAGAGCCGTTCCAAATCCCGCAACCGCTTCATCACTTCATCAATGAATTGATCGGCCGCTCCCTGATCACGTTCAAGCAGATAGTCGCGCACTTCGTGGACACCTGCCAAAATGTCCTCCAGATGCCCGACATGATCCGGACACCCGTATTTGGCTGCTGTTTGCCTGACCACTTGGCGCATTCGATCGAAATCAATCTCGGTCTCCGCCAGCGTTCCGTCCAAGTCAAACAGCACCGCTTTCGCTTCGTTCAGTAGTGTATGCATAGTCTCTTCATTGTACTTGCTGACTGCAGACCCGCGCCACAGGCCGATGGGATGGGTCATAATAGGCTGAGCACATAGTAAAGGAGTCGAATATGCCCGGCATACCCCATTTCCTGGAGGGAGCCGCTGTCACCGGCCTTCCTTATACGCCTGCAATGCAGGCTGGACAACTATTGTTTGTTTCCGGACAGTTGCCGCTGGTACCCGGCACCAATCAGCCACCCGATGACACCATTGAATCGCAGACAGAACAGACTTTGCAGAACCTAAGGCGCTTGCTGCAGGCCGCGGGCACCGATCTGTCGCATGTGATCAAGACCACTGTATTCCTGGCCGACATCAGTCTGTTCAGTCGCATGAACACGATTTACAGCAGATTTTTCCCAACCAATCCACCGGCACGATCGGCATTTGCAGTGGCCGCTCTGCCGTTCGGGGTCCTTGTGGAGATCGAAGCGATCGCCATGATCCCAACCCAAAATGAAAAGGAGATTACCGATGCCTGTTGACGCACCCTACCCTGAACTTGTTGAGTTGATGCACCTGATAGGCGAAGCAGGTCGCCGATTGGCTGAAATCGAGGCCAGCGAAGGCGCGGCCGGCAACATCTCGGTCTACATCGGATGGGAGATCGACCCACGCCGGCAGTTCCCTTTCACCGAGACAATCACCCTCCCCGAACCGTTGCCGGATATGGAAGGCCGATCGTTCCTTGTCAGTGGGTCTGGCCGACGCTTGCGTGAAATCGAAGAAGACCCGGGCGCTAACCTCGCGTTTGTGACGGTTGACCCAGGAGGCGTTACAGCCACCATGTATACGTCTCACCGAAGACTGTTTCAGAAACCGACCAGCGAGTTCAACTCGCATCTGGCCGTACACCGCGACCAGATCGCTACCTTGGGCACCAACTTTCACGCCTTGGTGCATGCACAGCCGCTACATCTCACCTATTTGAGCCATGTACCCCGATACCAGGACGAGGTCTACCTGAATCAGCACATTCTGCGATGGCAACCGGAAACGATTGTGAACCTTCCGGAAGGCGTCGGGTTCATTCCTTTCCTACTGCCGGGATCTCCCGAACTTATGGCAGCCACGCTGGACGGATTGCGCAAACATCGAATTGTCGTATGGGCAAAACACGGGGTGATGGCCAGGTCAGACCAATCCGTGAAGCGCGCCTGTGACCGCATCGAGTACGCGGAAGTCGGAGCCCGGTACGAGTACATGAACTTGTGCAACGGCGAGATCGGCGAAGGGTTGTCTCCGTCAGATATCCTGCAGATCTGTTCGGCGTTTCACATCGATCAGTTGGTGTTCTGATCCTGATGCAGGTGTCAGAGCGGTTTTTCCGCTCTGGCACCTGTCTATTAGCGGATTGGAGTGTTTCGGGAAAAGATGGAGCCGATGGAGGGAATCGAACCCACAACCGGCGGTTTACAAAACCGCTGCTCTACCATTGAGCTACATCGGCCTGAAGCTTGAATATATGTACCATATTGGGCGTTCTCAGTCAATAGGTTGACTTGACGCGTACGCCTGCAAGGGGCACAATATGCAGGGTTCACGCAGACGAGGTGCTCATTGAGTAGCGAAGGTGGTCGCGTAGCCCGATACGCAGGCATCATGATGGCGGCCATTTTGGCCAGTCGCATTCTGGGCCAACTTCGGGATACGCTCATCGCAGCATGGTTCGGACAGAACGCACAGACCGACGTATACCGTGCTGCATTTTCTATACCGGACCTTTTATTCTTCCTCATCGCCGGTGGAGCGCTCAGCTCTTCGTTCATTCCGGTATTTACTGAGTACATCACGAACGGCGAGGATGATAAAGCTTGGAAGGTCTTCTCCGTTGTGGCCACGTTCATGACTGTTGTTGTCTCAACGTTCATCATTGTGGGAGAGGTATTCGCCAGGCAGCTAGTACCATTGATCGCCCCCGGTTTCACGCCCCAGCAACTGGATCAAACGGCGATGCTTACGCGCATCGTTCTGCCATCCCAGCTGTGTTTCTTCTTGGGGGGGCTCATGATGGCCACCCTCTATGTCCGCGGGCACTACCTGGTTCCCGCCCTGGGACCAGTGATCTACAACCTGTTCATCATACTCGGCGGCTGGCTTCTGCGTGACTACGTCGGGATCGCTGGATTGGCATGGGGTGCGTTAAGCGGAGCGTTTGCCGGGAACATGTTGCTGCAGTTCATCTACGTTCGCAAGATTGGTATTCAGTTCAAGCCATCTCTGGATCTGAAGCATCCCGGTGTTCGACGGGTCGGAAGGCTGGTGCTTCCGGTCATCTTGGGGCTGTCATTACCGCAGGTCTGTTTACTGATCAACCGGGTTTTCGCGTCATTGCTGGAGTACCAGGGCGCCATGTCGGCACTGGACAATGCGAACAAACAGATGCAGGCGCCTTTGGGCATTTTCGCTCAGTCCATCGGAGTCGCAATCTTCCCGACGCTCAGTGCTCAAGTGGCTCGCGGAGACATGGCCGCCTTCCGCGATACACTGCTGCGGGGTATCAAAGCGTTATGGTTTCTGACCATTCCATTGTCGCTGATCATGATGGTCCTGGCGCCGGAAATCGTCTCGATCCTGCTAGGGTGGGGACGCTTCAATGCCGATGCCCGAAATGCACAGGTAACCGCTGAGTCACTGGTTTTTTACTGCATCGGTCTGGCCGCAATCAGCAGCCAGGCTATCCTCAACAGAGCCTTCTATGCGGTCCAAAACACGGTGACCCCCATTGTCATTGGCACGATCACCACATTCATTTTTATCCCGATGAACATGCTGCTGATCGGCCCGTTCCAGCATAAGGGACTGGCACTGGCTTCTTCGCTAGCTGCCATGCTGCATGTGGCTTGGATGCTCACCACCCTGCGTCGTCAGGTTGGCGTCCCTATACAAAACCTGAAGCGGATGTTGTTGCGCACAACATTTACAGCAGGGGTTGCGGCAGCCGTCGGTTGGTTGACCCGTTTGGGCACTCGGCACCTATTGGTCGGTCATCTGCCTGACAAGTTTGTCGAACTGGTCACGGTGGGTGCCGTTCTGGCTCTTTCCACAGCTGTCTATATGCTATTGTCAGCCCTGTTGCGCAGTGAGGAAGCACAAATCGCCGTCGGCCTGCTGAGGCGCCGAAAGGCCTGAGGTCAACCGGCCAAGGGTGGTTCGACCAACAACAGCCTTGAACACTGTCGCACATCTTCACCAATTTGGGCGCGCAGTGCATCCAGTGACGAGAACCGTTGTTCATCTCGGATTCGATGCATCAACGCAAGACGTGCATCCTGACCATACAGATTGCCGCTGTATTCAAGTAAATGGGCTTCGATGGTCACTTTTCTGCCTTGGACCGTGGGTCTATAGCCAATGCTGACCGCTGCGGGACGGCTGACTGCCCCATTACTGGAGAAGAACCAACCGGCATAGATCCCACACTTGGGTATCAAAAGCATCGGATCTGGCCTCAGATTAGCCGTAGGAAACCCTAATGTACGCCCTAACTGCCGTCCCTTTACCACGCGACCGCATAGATAATGAGGACGCCCCAGCAACCCGGATGCTTCGGCAAGATCGCCTGCACTCAATGCTTGACGTATACGCGTGCTGCTGATACGCCCATCTTTGTAAAGCACGTCTGGCACTGGGTGCACCGCGAATCCCAGGTTTTCCCCCAGTGACTGCAGCATCTCCAGATCCCCTCGACGATGATGCCCAAACCGGAAATCTCGACCAATCACCACAGCACCTGCCCGAAGCCTTCCGACCAATACCTCCCGCACAAAGGTCTCTGCGGATAGCGATGCCAGTCGTTCATCGAACCGCAGGGTAACCACCAGTTCCGCACCGTAATGCACGAGCAGAGCAAGACGATCCGTCAGAGTGCTCAGCAAGATGGGATCCGCGCTGGGGCGGACAATGGAGCTTGGGTGCCTGTCAAATGTTACGGCTGCACATGATACATCGTACCGCTGCGCGATTTTCTGGGCGTGAGCCAGGATGGCCTGATGCCCCACATGCACGCCGTCAAACGCTCCGATCGCCAGAACGGGTCTGTGTCTGCCGGTCACTCTCTCACCTCAGGAAACACACAGTGGGGTTGCAGTCGCCCATCCTCAACGGACACGATTGCACACAGAGAACCGCCTGGCCTCAAAACTGCAAACTGCTCGGCCTGACGCCAATCGCCAGATACCGGCACAATCTGAATATCCCGCGGACGCAGACCGCTCTCCAGCATGCGAATCGCCTGGTTCTCCATGGTGACAGCAGGCATACAGCGCATTACCGCCTCTGCCATGTTCAACCTCTTCGAGGGATCCAAACTATCCAGGTCAGTACATTCGCCTATGTCGATCCCACCCGCACGAGTCCGTAGAAGCGCCCCCATGTGACCGGGCATATCCAAGCAGGCAGCGATGTCTTCACATAGTGTACGCATGTAGACACCAGAACCACACATAACCCGCAGCCAAGCATGCGCCGTAACACCAGGTTCAAAACGGAGCAATTCAATGGACGTGATGTGTACTTTTCTGGGGATACGCGCGACGGTAACGCCTGAACGAGCCAGCGTATAGAGACGTCGCCCCTGGTGTTTGCATGCCGAGTGCATGGGCGGTATCTGCTCGATTACACCGATGAACTGCTGGAAACAAGCCGCCAGAAGCGAATGGTTGACACGAGAGGCATCGGCTGTACAGGTAGTAACGCCATATGTATCTTGTGTATCCGTCGAAGCACCGATGATCAGTTCCACTTCATAAGTTTTCACAACATGATGCAGATAATCCGCCAAGCGGGTTGCCCTGCCAAGGCAAATCGGCAATACACCCTCGGCGCCGGGATCCAAGGTGCCACTGTGCCCTGCTTTACGAACATCTAAAATACGCCGGACGCGGTCCACCACTTGACGTGAGGTCAAGCCGGCGGGTTTTCGGACAGGGATGACTCCATCCACCGGTGCATCTCCGTAATGACAACCTCGACGGCCTCAGCCACAGTGCCTTCCACATTGAAACCGGAAGCCGCCCGGTGACCACCTCCGCCAAAACGTTCTGCAAATCGGGCCACATCGATGGCGTCCGATTTACTGCGGACACTGACCCGGAAACGTCCCGGTTTGACCTCACGCAGCAAAATGACCGCCAAGGTGCCGCGCACTCGCCGCATCTGGTGGATGATGCCCTCAGAATCATCGTCTCCGGCGCCCAGCGTCTCGAACAGGTTGTTCGGGATCACCGACCAAACGATCCGGCCATCCTCACTGAGCCGCATATCGCGCAGTGTGTGCCCCATCAACAGTTGGCTGACATACCGTCGATGCTCATACACCTCTTCCACCACATACGCGGGGCTCCCCCCCTTGCTCACCAGCTCCGCGCTGATCGCAAATGTGCGTGGAGTAACGCTGGGATACCGATACTTACCGGTGTCGGTGATGATGCCGGTCAACAGGCAGTTCGCTATGTCGGGGGTGATCGGGACACCTAGCAGATTGATCAGATCGAACACCATCTCCGCGGTTGCCGCCGCGGATGAGTCCTGGACTACCAGGTCGCCAAAGGCGCCTTCTGTGGCGTGGTGATCGATGTCGATCACCATGCGGCAGGTGCGTACTAACTCATTGACGCGCCCAACCCGGTCAGCGGAACCCGTATCACAGATCAATGCAACATCCCAACCGACAGGTTCATGCGTATTCAACACTTGGTCAGAACCAGCCAAGAATTTATAAACATCAGGGACCTCATCTCGAAACACGCAGGTGACCTGTTTTCCGAGGGTCAGCAGGGCCAACCGCAAGGCCAACACACTACCCAATGCGTCCCCATCCGGATTGATATGACTTGTCATCAAGAACGACTGTGCGCCCTGGATGTACCGGGCGGCTTCATCCAGTGTGCCGGTTCTCATGCCTGCGTCTCCAGTTCACGTAGCAATTGCATTACCTTGTCCCCTTCATCGAGACCTGTATCGGGGGCAAAACGGATTTCCGGGGCAACTCGTAAATGACCGCGTCGGGCAAATTCACCGGCAATTCGACCGGCCAGTTTTTGCAGTACGGGTACGGCAGCATCTCGGCGTTCATCATCGCCGAAAGCCGCCACATAAACGGTGGCATGGCTCAGATCCCGACTGACCTGAGCATGGGTCACGGTAATCTGTTCAAGCCTTGGATCTTTGAACTCTATTCGAAGCAGTTCGCTGACGGTCTCGAGCAGCAAACCTTCAACTCTGGAAGAACGGTTCCGCATAGTCACCTCCCGGTTCGAGCTGCTCGATGGCTTCATCCAGCACTTCGATTCCCAGTGTATCTAAGACGAGATCGCGAAATGCCTCCACCGTACCTACGGCGGTGGCATACTCGCGAGCCACGCACACTACGGCGATGTCAGACACATTCCAGAGGTCGTGCGCATCGACCTCTGAAACACTGATGTTATACCGGTTGCGGGCGCGCGTGAAGAGGCTGCGCAGGATTTGCCGCTTGTCTTTGAGACTGTTGCAACCGTCCATACGCAACCGCATGCGCGCCAGCGCCACACCTACCCCATGTTACTCGGCCTCTGTCTGCGGTGCTGCGTTGTACTCTCGCATTTTGACGCGATCAGCTCGAGCCACTTCGATGCGTTCGAAGCATACGATAATATCGCCTTCCTGTATATCGGTGTAGTGCTCCAGAACGATCCCGCACTCGAAACCTTGCGCCATTTCGCGCACATCGTCTTTGAGATGGCGCAACGACGCGATGCGTCCCTCGTATACCACGTCCTTTCCACGAACAATCCGCGCCAGCGCGTTGCGTTGCACACGTCCAACCACCACGTAACACCCGGCCACAGTTCCCCGCGGCAAAGAGAACACCTGGCGCACTTCGGCCCGTCCCAGCTCCCTCTCTTCGATGGTCGGCGCCAACATTCCGCGCATCGCAGCCACCATGTCTTCGGCGAGATTGTAGATCACGTCGTAAGTCCGGATTTCGATCCCCTTACGTTCGGCTAACGCCTGTGCATCCGGCTCTGTCTTGACAGAAAAAGCCAAGATCAACGAGTTTGTGGCATCCGCATGATCCACATCCGAGCTTGTTACATTCCCGACATTGGAATGCAATACTCGCACTTTGACCTCCGGGTGCTCCAGGCGCTCCAATGTTTCCCGAACCGCCTCCACAGTTCCGTCCAGGTCTCCCTTGACGATAACCCGTACTTCCTGTACTGCACCCTGTTCGATCTGTTTGCGCAGACCGCTGAGGGTCAATCTTTGAGGCTGTTCTGCCAGCTTACCCCGTCTCAGGGCGCTTTCTCGCTCTTGAGCGATCTGCCGTGCAGTTCGCTCGTCTTTGGTGACCTGTACAAGATCACCGGCAGAGGGAACGGCCTTGAGACCAACCAGCTCGACCGGAGTTGAAGGGGTGGCCTTCTTCATGGGCTTCCCGCGTTCATCGAAGAGTCCTTTGATCCGTCCATAGCTTGCGCCCGCCACGGCGATATCACCCACTTTGAACGTGCCTTGCTGCACGATGATGGTGGCAACTGTGCCACGCCCCTTGTCCACCCGGGATTCGATTACCACACCCTCGGGGGTCGCATTCGGGTCAGCCGTCAGTTCAAGCACTTCTGCCTGAACCAGGATGGACTCCAAGAGGGCATCCAGTCCCAGATTCTTCTTGGCGGAGATATCGACGAACTGCGTCTCCCCTCCCCACTCCTCAGGGACCAAGCCCTCTTCTGCAAGTTCCTGGCGAACGCGATCCGGATTCGCGTCTTCCTTATCGATTTTGTTCACGGCCACTACAATCGGCACATCGGCCGCTTTCGCATGACTGATCGCTTCACGCGTCTGAGGCATCACCCCGTCATCCGCAGCCACAACCAGCACCGCAATATCGGTCACACGGGTTCCTCGTTCACGCATCGAGCTGAAGGCCGCATGTCCGGGGGTGTCCAGAAAGGTAATCAATGCCGGTGCACCTTGATGTTGCACTTCAACCTGGTAGGCTCCGATCCGCTGTGTGATCCCGCCTGCCTCGCCTTCCGCTACAGCAGTATTTCGAATCGCATCCAACAAGGTGGTCTTACCATGGTCGACATGACCAAGGATTGTAACCACAGGCGGTCGGGGCTGCGGGCCTGACTGAGCGCTCTTGCCGCGTTGTCTGACACTCGACGGAGCCACTGAGTCTTTGGGTTTCTCTTGCCATTCCACCAGATATTTGAAGTCAAGCGCCAAGCCCTCTATCTGCTCTGCGGGTAAGGTTTGATTGACTCCAGCCAGGATTCCAGACTGCATCAACTTTTGCTGGATCTGAGTCACCGGCACACCCATCGACTGAGCCAGTTCGCGCACGGTGCACCCTCGATGCAGCGCCAGCTTCTTCAGTTCAACGCCCATGATTTCATAAAGCAACGCTGCCGCGGTGGGTTCCACCGCGCTCTCTGCGTCTGCGACCTTCACTCCCAGATCTGCCAGCTGTGTGATGATCTCAGATACAGGCTGCTTGAGCGCCTGGGCCAGATCCTTAACTCTGGTTCCCGTCATCGTGTTTCCCCCTCCTTCAGACAGCGCGCCAACTCATCGGACAGGCTCCGCTCTGTCTCCCTGTCGATGCTGGCATGTAGCGCCCGCTCGAGTTTGCGCATACGCAACGTCAGGGCGAGGCATGCAGCGTCTCCGCAGAGATAAGCACCTCGCCCTGACAGTTTCCCGGTCGGGTCTATTTGAACGTGACCATCAGGAGTCCGCACGATGCGGACCATGCTCCGTTTGTCACGTACCGATCTGCATCCTATGCAGGTTCGCAGCGGTATATGTTTGGTCCTGGCAGGCATGGATCATCGCCTTTCTCATGGCGCCGAAGGCGTCGGGTCTGATTCAGCATCTGCCTGAGTGGCCGCTGCCTGTGATTCACTGCGTATATCGATCCGGCATCCGGTCAGTTTGGCCGCAAGCCGGACATTTTGTCCGCCACGTCCGATAGCGAGCGACAACTGTGAGTCGTCTACAATCACCCGGGCCGTAGGAATCCCATCGTGCCCAGTGACGACATCAACCGACTTGACCTTGGCGGGGCTCAGCGCTTCGGCTACGAACTGATCGAGTTCAGCGCTCCATCGGACGATGTCAACCTTTTCATCATACAGTTCCCGAACCACGGCCTGAACCCGTGTACCGGCCTTCCCCACGCAGCTTCCCACTGGATCGATACCCGGCTCCAATGCGGCTACCGCCACTTTTGTCCGTGAACCGGCATCGCGAGCAACCGCTTTGATAACGGCCAGTCCCTCTCGGATCTCAGGAACTTCATTTTCGAACAGCCGGCGTATAAGCCCTGGCTGTGTGCGGGACACCACCACATAAAGTCCACGACCGGCTCGATCCCGTTCAACGCTCTTGACGTAGACCTTCAACCGCTCACGGATTCTGTATTGCCGCTCTTGCTCTTCGGGAGGCATCAGCGCCTCCAGTTCACCCAACTCGACGATCGCGTTGCGCGGCTCCGAGCGATCCGCACGTCGGGCGGAAGCGGCATCTTTGGCCCGTCCGGCAGTAGTGGCCTGTTCGTACCGGGATATTACGCCAACGACGACCTCGCCTTCCTTCTGCTTCCACTCGTTGTACAGGGCGTCGCGCTCCACTTCACGCAACTTCTGAACGATGGCCTGTTTCGCGGCTGCAGCAGCGATCCGGCCGAACTCATCCATGCCGATGCGCGTCTCGATCACGTCACCCAACTTGGCTCCGGGTTGAAGTCGCTGTGCCTCTTCCAATGAGATACCAGTGTGTGGACTCTCAGGTTCTTCCTGTACCGTGCGCCGAAGATAGTAGCGGATATTACTCCGCTCAAACTCCATGCGTATATGAACAACCAGCTTTTCCGGCTGTACGCCAAAGTGCTTTTTGTATGCCGTAGCCAGCGCCGATTCGAGGGCCTCTTGGAGCACGGTCATCGGAATGCCACGCTCCCGTCCCAATACCCCCAACAGTTCTGCTAATTCCGAACTCATGAGCGCCCTCCCTGTTGGCTGGTCACAGCGGTTTGACCCTATGAAAAAGAGTGGGCATCATGGCCCACTCTCAGGGAAACCGAGTCGACTGATTGTTGAACCGCGCGTGCCTGCGAGCGGTGTCTCGTTTTGACTATACCATATTCAACTTTACGTCGCAATATGGGATCATCGCGGCCATCGCAAGTGCAATGCAGGTAGCTCAGGATACGATGCGTGCGGCTCCACCTGGTACCAGACACCCAAAGACGCGATATCGTCTCGTAACGGCTGAAACGTTCCGTCCGGATACCATCCCAACGCCTGAATGGTCACTTTGAGCCGTTTCTGAAACCGGATTGGGTCCATGATGTGCCATCTGTACAATTCAAAAGCAGGCGGCTGCGACGTGGTCCGGCGCGCCAGAGGCATTCCCAAGAATGGAGTGTTGAACGCGGTTTCCACACCGTTTTCATGAAATCCCCAAGCGCCGCCGAAATAGTCTTCGGTGCCGGTTCCGCAAATGGATGGATAGGCATTGTCGTCATCCAGGTAAAACTTGATTTCGCCTTCACCCCACCATCCGGATGACAGCGCCACCCAAGACAGAAACGTACCGACATAGTGTCCTTGGCCCTGCACGCCATCCAAGATCACGTGCTCTGGAGACTCATAAGTCGTTTCACTGCGTCGCCATTGTGCATGAAACGTGGCGGCCTCGGCCGGGATCTCCGTCTCTGACCATGTGATCTGATAGAAGAACCCGCCGATATCCTTAGAGGAGCAGTTTTCGATGGTGACCAAAGCCCGTTTGTGAAAAGGCATCGGCCAATAGCTGTTGAAACCTCCGGAAGGATTTACCGCGATTGGAAGAGACACAACCGTGTGGCGCTGGTTCTGTCCATGACAAAATAAATCACCCAAGGGTGTTTCCACCGATGGCTCTGCCTCGTTGTCCCAATACATCCGGATCACGGTGTTGCGATAGGCTTCGGGAGATACTGTAATCCAGATATGCTGAATGACCCCCGGCCCCGCTATGTCAGCGAGCACCGTAGTGGAATGAGCGTCCAGCTGGATGCAAGGTTGAACTTTCCAACCATCGCCCAGACGGCGGGCCGGATGCTCACCGCTCACAGTAGCCATCGCACCCGAGCCGATTTCACCGGTGGGATTCTCTGCGCTGATCGACCGCGTACGCGCTCCGCTGATTAGAGGTAAACTCGATAGTGAATTTGGAAACATGTCAACACCTCCCTATCCGAATGTCGCGCGCATGCGCTCACAGTAATAACACACCAGTTCGAATTTGGCGTCCGGTGCTATCCGATGATCCGGACATGGGATATAGCCGCCCAGATCGACCAATGGTTTCAGCCGCTCGATCTCCTGATCGATGGCCTGGCGGTCATGTGCAAACACGACTTTGTTCATGCCGCCAACGCCGCGCAGGTCCCGCCCATACTTTTCACGCCACGGCGCGATACTTGCATTCCAAGTGCCCACTTCTATCGGAAACATCACGTTGACACCGTTCTCAAGCCAGTATGGAACCAGCGCGTCTATCTTTCCATCACAATCGACCGAACCCAAGTCCGTCCCTTTTGCATGCGCTACATCCATGATCCGCTTATAGTGCGGCGCAATCATGTCCCGAAAGACATTCGGACTGACCAGCGGACCGCTCTTGTAGCAGATATCTTCCCAAAAATGGATGAAGTCGAAACGCGGTCCATTCATCATGGCGATTTCAGCCCCCCGAACCGCCAAATTGGCGATGGTCGTGACCATCTCCTCGAAAAGCTCCGGATCATCTGCGTATATATATGCCACGCCTTCCACGCCAATCATGTTGCGCAGTACGCCAATCATACTCCCTGCAGACAGACCGACGGGCCGATCGCTTGTCTGTGGGTCAGGTAACTCTTGGAATGCCTGCACCGGCGCCCGTTGATCATCCCATTGCAGCCGTGGCAGGTAGTGCTCCTCCCATGAAGCTCTGTCAACCAGCGTGTGCCCGATCTCCGAAGGGATGCCTTGAGTGCCGGGTTTTTCCAGTACGATCACTCCCTGCGAATCCATCACCTCACGTGATCCATCGGGACGCTCTTTAATGACTCGCCTCTCAAAGCCTGGAATGAGCCCGCAATTAATACCTGCACAACAGGCTCCCCAGTTGAAATCCCAACCAATGAGGCGTTCCAACTCACGATCTGCGGGACTGCCGTCCCACCAACTGGTTGCCAGTTCGCGGCTGATATGCCCCTCGTCGGCCCATTTGAGCAAGGTCTCCACCCAGTATCCAAAATGGACCACAGGCAGTCTGTCATAAGACTCGTAATGCAACACAGCCATCGCACGTTCGCGATTATTCACTGCTAGGACTCCTCCCGATCGATCACGTTTTGGGGCTGACTCGCGTAACAGCATACCATATGATTTTCAGACCGCAAGATATGAGGTATCACGCCCCTGATGTTCAGGATGACAGCAACTACCGATCAGAGGGACGTGTGCTGAGAGTGAAGCCGGCCACATCGGGCCGTGAAGTCAAGATGACGAAATCGGCTGTCACTTCGCGTCCGCTCATGTTCCGCAACTCCAATGTGTTGACTCCCTTTACCAGAGTCGCGTCCCCAAGATACAACGTGTCCAGTGGATCAACATAAGGAGTTGCCTTCTGAGTCACTTTCCGACCGTTCACTGAGATCTCTAATGGCGTTAGCATCCCCTGGCTGATCGATCGTAGAAACACACGGTATGTGCCGGCTCGAGGTGCTTGAAATGCCGTACGAGACACAGACTTGCTGGTCAATCGCAACGCATTAACACCTGGTCCCGGGGCGAAGCCTGTTGCCGGAACCGCACGGGCGGCGCCAGGGACAGTAAAGCGCTCACACTGAAGGTAGATGTCGACGTCGGGAAGGCCCAAAGAGCGTACTACACAAGACCCGGCAGGAACTCGCACCGTAGCGCGGCCTGAAGCGGCCGCGTGAACGCCAAAGGTCTCCAGTACTGGCTTGTCTACCGTAACCGTCACATCGGCCTCTGTTCGTCCGTGGTTCATCAGCAGCAAACGATCTGGCAGCAACCCCACCTCGATGCCCGGCGCGTGTGTTGTCAAAATAGGGGCCAAGACCTTCTGTATGCCTGCCTTTTGCGGCGTACGCATCAGTACGGATGCAACCCGGCCTAACAGATTGATGCATTCCGGAGTTCCACCGGCAGGCAAACGTACTAGCCAGCCGTCACCCATCTGATTCGTCCAATTGGCGGTCAATGACGTCCAGTCACCATTGAGCTGATACTGCCCGGGAGATCCCTCAATCTGTACAGCGGCGTCGACTTCGCGTATGGTCACACGGTGCATCACGATGGCTGCGTCGGTTTTCGTGCCTTCGGATAGATTGACTTGCAGCGCGTATATCCTAGGTGTGCCTGTCGCCGGAATAAAATACCGATAGGTGTTGCGACCAGCTGTATCAGCCTGCCCGAGCGGCGACTGATCTCCTGTCAGCTCCACTCGGATTGTCGGGTCATTTGGCATATCCAGCTCAACAGCCAGTTCATACCGCTTATTTGCCTGCAGAGGTAGTTTGACGATCGCTCCATTTTGCACGCGCCGGCCTCCGGTGGCAGTCGCATCTCCCCAATTCCCTGCCAGCAATAGTCGGTATCCTTCTATCCCGGGTTGGATCGCATATGTGGTTCCGGACATACGTGCGATAAAACGAGGACGCATCATGTTGGATGGAACCGCGGGAGGATTATCGACCAGACGAGAAGAGGCGCCCGCGAAAGTCAGTAAAACACCCCCCTGACGAACCCATTCTGTGATTTTACTGCGGGTGGCCGGCTCCACCGACTGGATATCTCCAGCGACCAGCAGTCGTTGATGAGCGAGCCCGCCATCTTGGATCATCCGTTCATCCAGCACCCCGCAAGCGGCGTGCTCGCGTACCAGCCTCAATAATCGGTCGACATCACCGAGAGCGGTTGATCCAAAAGCTCTATAATCAGTGGTGGGATACAGAACGCTTACTGAGCGGACTGGACTACCCCATTGGAGATATTTCCCCAATCGCATGGCGGATTCTGACAGCGGCGCAGCGGATGCTTGACGTTCCCACAAGCCGACACACCCTTCACTTAAGGCGCGGAATAGCCTGAGGTCCGGATTGAGCGCGTCAGCGGGAGGTCCCAACCAGAGCGAAGTACCGAAGTGAGCGGCGGCCGACGACGTCAACGCCAACTCCAGATCAGGATAGGGACATTGCGCTCCTTTGACATAACCCATATAAATAGCCGAAGCTTGGTTGCGCGATGCAGACCTGACCTGAGCGCTCAAATCGACCCCGCGGCGCCGATCGGCGGATGCGCCGCCGACGGGCAAGAGCAATGGAAGAGTTGAATGTTGCCGACGGGCGGATTGCAGATGGACTTGCAGCGCATACGACAATCCGTTTTGATACCATCCCACGAAAACCGGCCAGCCGGCTTCACTCGGTGACGGATACTGAACGGACTCCCAGTCAGTGTACTGAGTGCCCCATTGGGCGTTCAGGATCTGGATATCTGTATATCGCTGCCGCATCGCGTTGCGAAAAGCCGACAAGGCAACCTCTCCGCCCGCCCAAAATCCTGCCAGATGCTCCGGTTGTGCGGCAATGGTTGTAGACAGTGGCAACGAAGAACCATCCTCAGGCGACATGAATACAGCCATCACCATTGCGTTGTTCAGGATCGTTTGGTTTGACCGCAAGAACTCGTTCCACCGCTGGCTGACAACAGGCGGAAGACGAGGCGACCAAAGATCGCCAAAAAATGCATTACCACCAGCGCTGACAGATTGGGCGGCAAACCACTGCTTAGAACGATCCGCTGAAAGATCTGGCCCGGTATAAACTGGTATCACAGCTGAGGCCAGAGCCTGAATGTATGCATCCTGCAGGATCCGATCGTCTAAGGTTTCCCCTCCAATAAACCACGTATTGAAGCCTGCCCTGCGGCAGGGCAGTGACGGTCTAGAGGCCTCGTTCCATAATCCTATGGACAGACGAACACTCTGCTTTTGCTGCAACTGTTCAACACGTGTGATCCGCTCAAAGACCCGGACTGGTCGCACGGCTGCGGCTTGAAGCGTGGATACACATGCGATAACGGCTAACAGGATGCTGAATGTCCGCATGCACATACTCCCTTTCCTGTGGTCTTCACTCCCATTCTAACCGATGCCTGATACTATGGTGTAAGTTGAAGCAGAACCCCCTTGACATTGGATACAGGGTGATGTACCATTGGTCTTGCCGGCCGAAGTGGTGAAATTGGTAAACACGCTAGGTTCAGGGTCTAGTGCTCGCAAGGGCTTGGGGGTTCGAGTCCCCCCTTCGGCACCAACGTTTCAGCCTCTCCGCAGAGAGGCTTTTTTATTTGACCAGTTTCAAAATGGCGCGTTCTGAACTTGAAAACGCCAACTCTTGGTTAAGTTCGACCATGCCAGACCAAACACGCGCGGCCCAGCCCGAACACCCGCATTCACTACCAGCTCATTGCTCGATAGTCCACTGCCTTTACTGATGTAATAATTGCTTCCTACCACAACATAGCTTCCGATCCACAATGATGCGTCCGCCCAAATATCACTTGTATGCGTCTCAAGACCTAGACTCGTACGCACACCCAATTGCGAGCCGCTGCTGCTGACCCATGACAGGCCTCCATTCCATCGATGCCTGTCACCTGTATACCGGAAGCCATCCGCGTATTCGTAACCTGTATCGAACCCCCACCCTTTACCCATGTTCAGGTATCCAATCAGCGATGCGTTCCACGAGGCGCCTTCAGCGAACGTTCCCCATGTGTAAGATCCCAGTGCAGCGGGGGTCAATGTCAGTTCACCAAATTGCCATGGAATCGCCATCATCCGCATCGAAATTCCCGCTTCCTGTGAGGTCTGCCGCGTCGTTTCGGTGGTCGTTCTTCTGGCGGAATACGAGGGACTGATCGAATATCGGAATGGGCCTATCAAACGCTGAGGCCGTGTTTCATAGTAAGTTGAGACACGCAGGTCACGCCGCCAGTTTCCCTGCAATATTTCGCTTCCGGAAAGGTTGACTCCAACCCGACCGTATGAGCTGTTCAGCACGGCGCCGCTATTCACCGTCGCCATTGTATTCGCCGGCAAACCGAAATAGACATATGCCGAGTTGCTACGGCCAAACTGTTTGTTCAGTCCCAGCGAGGCACCCCAATCCGGCCGATTGATCCGCGTCAGCCTCAAATCAGCATTATAACTGCCAGACAAACCCAACCGGTGTTCCAGATCGATCGCCCAGACGGGGTCAGCATTCAGGCTGCCCGTACTGTAGACTTGTCCCCGTCTTAGATGCAGCGATCCCACGCTGCCGGGACGCATCGCGTAGTAGACCGGCAGGTCCACAGTGACACCACGCGAGTCAAACCCCATGAAAGTCTGCCCCAGTGGCTCGCGTGAAGCCAGATTGACCTCATACAAAGGTAACGTTACCGCCTTGGATCCTGCCACATATAATGTAGTTCGGTAGGCCTGCAGCGTTCTTCCCGGCACCACCACAGCGCGCTTCATCACATACACAACCTGGCTGTCTGACAGGTCCTGTAGCTGAACGACCGGCGCCGTGCCTGCTGTGATAGAAATTCCGGCTGCGCTGATTTCCGCCATCTGCCCGGGCATACCGGGTACGGAAGCCTGTCCGCTCATATCCCGTGCGCGTATACGAACATCTTGTAGAAAATGCTTTGTTTCACCCACCGTGACATACGCCGCCGGCGACACCAGTTCATCCCGATCAACCTGGTACTGATATGCTATGGCCTCGATTCGTATGGGTCCAATCTGGCACCCTGCCCCAGCAGAATCCAACGACTCGATGATCCGATAATCCGCGCTGAAGGCTAAATAGGACGCTTCAAAACTTATGTATTCCAGAACCCCTGTCAACTCTTTCGGATTGTTGGTGAAACGAACAAGTACCCGCCCCGCTGAGGCGTTATTGGCTACTGCGGTGACCGTAGCGCTGCCCACTGTTAGCGCACTGGTAAGTTCTACTTCAGCTATTCCCCCGGATGTGGCCACCATGTTTTGACTCAGCGCACCCAGGGTTGTCTGGAAGCGTACATTAACCCCATCCTGGGCCACCCGACCGGAGTCGGTAAACACCTGTGCTCGGATTGTAGCGCGAGACTGGCCATCTGCCAAGATGATAGGCGGTTCCGCTGTCAGCCGTACATCAAGAAGCGGCGCCGTTTGAACGACGCCGCTAATGAGGCACAGGCCGATGATCAGGCCTGTCAGGAGACTGCGCATACGGGCAATCAGGGAGCTGGCGGAGGCGGAGGATTCAGCGTACCGCCACCTGAGTCACTGCCGCCACCAGAGCTGGAAGCCGCCACAGCTGCAATGGCTCCAATAGCGAGCAAAACCAGCAATCCGTTGTTTGTCTTTTTGGATTTCACCACGGGTTCGCTTTTTTCAACAGCGGGAACTGCACTAGTAGATTTGTGTGCGATCGCTTGCTCGGGCGTGACACCAAACAGTTCCGCACAAAGCTTAGACGCCGCGTCTGCAGCAGCGCGCCGATCCAGTGCGTCCTGATCCAAAGCGCTGTCGGCAGCTGAACCACTCACAGACACGATCTTGATGGAACGTTTGGCTTTGACATCCACAAGTTGTGCACTGACAGTCAGCGTAACGGAACGGGCGGATGGATCGAATCGATAGGTGTCTATAGTGGTCAATAAGGCGTGATCGCCCCCCAATTCTGCTGCAAGTCGACTGGCGACTGCCACGGACTCCTGAGCAGAACGCACTTCGTCAGGCCGAATGGATGACTCAGACAGTGCACGCTGCACACTGGGATTGTCCTCGGAAAATGGAACTATGGAGGCTCCGGATGCCGCTCCTGCACCGCGTACAATGGCACGCGTAACGGTTCGGGCTAGCGATGATCCGGCGTTAACATCCGGATTAGGCTCCACAGCGTATACAACCAGCGTACGCGGCTTACCGCTTTCCGTAGCGGCTGCTGCCGCCTGTATGGCGGGGGCGACGATCAGCGATATTCCCATGACACCTGCGGTTGCTGCAGAAGCGGCCCGCTGAATGGCGCCCTTTCTAAACAGGTTCATCTAGCAGTCTCCTCTCACCGAAGTGATCTGTACAACCGCCGGCGTGTTGATCCAAGCCGGCGGTTCAATGCCCCGATCTACCGGGTTACGACGATAGGTGCGACGGCCGAAGAAACGGTACCGTCTTCTCCCGTCACCACCAGGCGTACACGGTATACACCCGCTGCTACCGAAGTACCCGCTCCGTCGCGTCCATCCCATGTGATGGACCCCGAGCCGCGACTCAGCAATCCAGCAGGCAGATTTCGCACGGTGGTACCGCGTCCATCGATAATCTCCACGTTGGCCGCCGCGGGAGCAGACAGGATGTAGTTGATCTGCATCGCATTGCCACGCGTGCGCGACACATGGAGGGACGACACCAGAGCACGCTCGTTGGTGCGAGGCGTCATCTCCAACCGGAATCGGCGCGCCGTCTCATTGCTGCCCATGGTGAAGGTGTAACCCGTTGTGCCCAATGCATGTCGGGTGCCGGTTTCCGCATCAACCAACACAATGCGTTTGGATCGGGCCACTCGGGCGATGCCCTCGGCGCCCAATGTAACCGTTGCGCCCGGCTGATCTGTGATCACTTCGATGTCCCAGTTGGCCGACAAGGCTGAGCGTCGAATATCTGCGCCCAAAGTCCCCTCAGATCCGATTATGCGTGTTTGTACATACTGGACATACGGAGCAGGCTTCAGCATTTGAACCGGTTGGCTTCCCATACCGATCAACGCCTGAGAGTCCTGAAGCGAGCCCGAGGTGGCTACCAATCGAATGGTCCAATCGGCATCTGCAAAGGTATCCGCTGCTCTGGAGCCCATTACGACCACACCTGTGTCAATCCCCGGGGCCGGGACCTCCAGCTCCGCGCCGCTGACCCAGCTATAGATCCAGTTGCCACGCATTGGCTGGATTTGCCCCGCAGAGTTGATCATCTGGTAGGCATTGGTGGCTTTGTTATAGCTCCACATGTAGTTGGTGACCCATTTACGGTTGTTAGCTTCGGTCAGACTGACGACCGTGCCGTTATAGGCCACGCGCATGTTTGCCAGTTGTGCGGGACGCTGGAATGGCGTACCGATCATGTTCCATCCCTGAGCCAGCGGAATTCGATAGGGAATGTTGGGATTGGCCAGTTGGCCCGTCGGGCGCAATGTAACCGCTGTACTGGGCCGAATCCAATAACCGGCGCCTGCGATCGCCCTTAATTGCCCGGCACTGGCTCGTCCGTACAACCCTTGATCGGATAGCCACCGAACAGTTCCTATCGTCGCGGCATCCACGCCGAAGAACGTGTTCAGACTGCTGCTTTCCGGTATGTAAGGCAGAGAGATCATATCCAAGCCGGGTTCCACTTCGATTACCGGATTACCGACTTCGACACTCACCGGATCCGCGGTGGCCCCCCCCGGAATGGCCACTGATGCACTAACGGTCCAAGTCCCTCTCTGGTTCACTGACTGCGTAGCGGTTACGGTGCCGGTTGTAGGCATAGTGACGTTGACCAATGCCGTCTGGCCTGATGGCGCCGTGAATGTCACAGTAATCGGCTGCTCAACGGCAGGTGCAGGTCGCATGTTGATCACCGCCACGATGTTACCGCCCACCATGGCATTGGCTGGCGCCTCGATGGTCAAAACAGGCTGTGTCGCCGACACCACAGGGCCATCTTGCTCGAGCGTAGCAGGACCTGTTGCCGGACTGCCATCAGCTGCCGCCGCATACCGGTGCTTGTACTGTCCCTCAGCGAATTTACGTTTAACCTGGTACCGCACTCCGGCTTTGTAGTCGCCTCCGGTGCCGACCTTGGTCATGGCGATCTCATCGCCGTTGATAATCAACTTGACAACATCGCCATCGGGTGCGATGCCATCGGGATGCTTATAAGTCACCCCAAACGTGAACTCCGTCTCGGGTGTACCCTTGGAAGGCGTCAGCGACGGTGTATCGAGTGTTGGCGTCATATTGTAGACGGTCGGCCCTACGAAGTTGGGTTGACCGGCGATCGGCAACCGTGCTGTCTTTTCGCCATCAGAGGCGATGAAGAAGAACTCATGCTTGCCGATAAACGGTAATGCCAGTCGGTCGAAGAAATCTTTCGCGACCGTAATCTGATAGGTTACACCCTTCTGGAAGTCTTCCAGCGTCGGGTTCTGAGGCTGGAGCGGCTTCATCGACAGGTCATCGAAGCCACTGCCATCGACACGCGCTACCACGCCTACCTCGAAGCCATCGATAACCAGGCGTACGAAACGGTTCGTGCTGGCGCTGTCGCCTCCCAGTGAACCACGGCCCTCCGGGTCTTTGTAAGTAACCAGGAACTGGAACGACGCATTCCTGTCACCGGCTTCCGGCGTGACCCTGCCGTTGCTTAGCTCCGGAGCGATGTTCTCGCCCACGACCAGTTTACGCGCTTCCAATACGGCCGGATCGTTCGGAAATGCCACATTGTTCGATGCATCACTGGCTTCAAACTGCCAGTAATAGACGCCACGCTTCAATCCGTCGATCTTCACCGAGTAGAGCTTCCCTCGGGAATACAGCTTGTTCGTCGGATCTTCATCGACCAGATTTACATAGCGCTTTGCTCCCGGATTTTCCGGATCCGTCATGTCCCAATAAGCAAGCCGGATGACGCGCGGAGCATCATTGTCTTTATCCACATACTTGGTCTGGAAGGTGTATGTGGTTGCTGTCGTCAGGAAGTTGTCGCTGCCCGTAACCTGTCCACCCAGCTTGGCCGGGTCCGGTTCCCAATCACCGGTTCCCACCATTGTGTCCGGCAGAAGGGTGTACGGAGCCCGATCCATTCCAACTTTTGGTCCTACCAACACAGCGTCCAGATCTGCCTTATTGGCATCATCGGCAGGATCAGCTGAAGCGCCTACAGGGAAGAGTACCGTTTCCCCCATCATGTTTCGGTTTACATCCAACGGATCTCCCCAGTTGTCCGTGAACTCGAAATAGAAGTGTCTGGTTCCCTGTTGAAGGATGATGCTCGGATCGGACGCGGTGTTAAACCGATAATACGTACCGGCCTTGAAGTTGACTTTGGATGGATCGTTGATGACATTGCTATCTTCCGGGATCATGTCAACAACAACCCAACGCCCCTTCGGGTTGGTATCGTCCGGATCTGACAACTGAATGTGCAACTTAGCGCGACCAGGACGTTGATTATCGGGATCCGCATATTTCACACGGAATGTATAGTTGTCTCCCTGCTTTCCTGATGTCGGTGATACCGATGGCTCTGACAACACAGGAACTTGGTTGACAAACGGCCCGATGAACAGGGTCTGATCAGGGAACATTGGATCGTACGTCGACCGTCTTGGATACCGCACCAACTGTCCACCGTCATTCGCCTCGAACCAGTACTGGTTGGGGCCGACCATATCATCCAGCGAGACTCGGGCGGAGTACTCTCCACCATTGCGTGTATTTCCCGCTTCAACCGGAGCGAGTACAAATGCCTTCTCGCGATTGGTCAGCAGATTACGTACCACCACCCGAATGAACGCAGGATCCTGCCGCCCCCAGTAACGGATCACGAACTCGTATTTGGTTTTTCTGGAGCCCATCGCCACCGGGACGGAACTCTGCAATGTATTGTATGTAGTCATCCCCATTGGGATGGCCAATGGACGGGCGGTATTGATCTCGTTGGCCAGGCCGAACCCTCGCGGGTGGAACGGGCCTTGCTGAGTTGTCAGGGTGTTATCCGGGTCTGCGAAGAGAACATCCCCACGCACAGTACCTTGATGGAGCCACCCTCCCGAAGTTCCGGCGAGAGCAGTCCACACCACTGGATGTTGATTTGCCGGCAACGGATATGTAGGTCCGCCATCTGCATCAACACCCGGCTGATACAGCGATACGCCAAGTAAACCTTTGGTCGGATTATCTTTGGCGTATGTCGGGAAGAAATCCGCTCCTGCCTCAAAAAAGTACGAGTGAGCTCCAGTGGGCGCAGGATCGTCCATGGCTGCTTTATGGAAATTATCCCATGGACGTCCTTGGAGTTCCGAGAGAGGATCTGCCAGAAACGCGTAGTTTGAATCCTGGTGTATCGGCTCCCAGACATACTCGAAAAGCACACCGTTTCGATAATCCTGTGCCGTCGGCTTTCGAGGCTGAATCGCCTTCATGAAGTGCGGTTTGCCATCGATCCAGATGAACACCGTGTCCGGCAGATTTTGATGTACCACGGCCGATATCGGGAAGGGGTAATAAGCATCCATGGTCTTCGCCATCTGTGGGTACAACCAGTATGGCATCTCCGTGACGTCATCCACACGAAAGCCGTATTCGAAGTCCCGAAGTGTGGTTGTGGCAAGACCATCAGGATGCTGATACCGGATCCTGAACCGGAACCGTGTACTGGTCGATCCATCGTCGGGCGCGCCGGGTTGATACGGGTCTGGCCTCAGCGGGTCGTACTGATCCTGCAGCGTAGCGGAAGTATCCTCAGGCCACAGTTGGCTCCTCACCAGGTTCGGAGTTCTGTTGGTGACCACCAGTGTATTGAACGGCGCGGGTAGCGCAATGGTCACTGGATCAGCCGGTGTCTGTGCCCCGTCATTACCGATCGTGACGTATTCGATCAATATGCTTACGCTGTGCGTGCCTGCGCCAATCTGAGAGCCACGCAACACCCAAACCGGGTTGCGAAGCGGAATGACGTAGCGTTCTTGAACATATGGGGGTAGACCACTGTTCAGAATGTCATGGTTGGATGCGACAAACTGACGCTCATCGATCACCAACCGTACACCGGTAATCCGTTCCCTTCGTACATCGGCTTCACGTAAGTTGGCTTGAATGACGAAATAGGTTTGCAGTTGACCATCCGGCGTGTTCGCATCAGCGCCATCTACGTGAGAATGATGGGGGGTTACCCAACCTGGCCTGCCAGGATAGAACGTGTTCCCCGGATCTACGATTGTGGGTACAGCCTGAGCAGCAACTGCCAGTACCCCGGCGGTAATAGCACTCAGGGCCACCCCTCTCATGGATCTCCATGCCTTTCGGCTTGCTTCAAGCAGGTTCATCCGTATACCTCGCTTACCAGGCTGTTTATCGGGTAAGTACGACAGGCTGTACGGCCCGTGCGACTTGACCATCTTCATTAGCTGCCGTAATGTCCACCATATAGGCACCAGCGGGCATGGCGGTACCCTCTGCATTACGGCCATTCCAGGTCACTGTATTGACACCGCGACCTGCTTCACTTGTGGCCGCCAGATCTGTCACGAGTTTTCCGCTGGAACTCAAAACACGAACCTTAACAGTCGCAGCAGAGCTGAGCGTATACGTCACAGAAACGGCCTGTCCGCGTGTCCGTGTAACACGGACATTACCGATGCGGAGTGCGCCATTGCCGATTGGTTCTGCGACGAGTGTCACTTGACGGGATGTTGATCCGTTCATCGCAACGCGGCACTCGGACACACGGTTGAGATCGACGGTTTTGTTGCCTTCCTTGTCAATCAGTCGTAATCGTAAGCCCTGGGGCATCGACTGCAGGGTCTCCACACTGATTGCAACTGTTTCAGCACCCGCCGGAGCCTGAATGTTGAGCGTCCATTCCCGTCTTCCGGAGGAGCCCGCCCGGATGTCCGCGCTCAATGCAGCGGGTGTGCCGGCTCTCGACAGAGTTGCCCGGATCTGCTGTTGCGGCGCCTCCGGCACAGCCGGAACGGTCTGTTCGGATGCGGCTCCGCTGCCGATCAGACAGCTTCCGTCCATTTGTCCTGCTGCGCGCACACGCAATCTGGCCATCCATCCTGAGTCAGCCCGTCTTGAGGGATAATTGTAGGTTGCACCGGTCAATGTGGAGGCAGGATATTCCAATTGCAGATCCCGACCATCCACGTAAATCCAATAGGCCTTGCCGGGCTGCAGCAACTTTGCAGGATCTGACAGGAGTGACGTGGCTTTATAGGACTGTTCGACGCGGTCATATTCGAAGATAACACTGCGAAGCAGTCCGCGTGAGATCGCATCTTCTAGTGACAATCTACGGGCTTGCCTCCTGTCCAATACCGCCAGCTGTCCCACAGCGATGCCGAACGGATAGGGATTGCCTATTTGCACCCAACCGGTTCCGCTCGGAAGGTCCATTGTGTATGTCTGTGTGAACGGATCGCCTGAACTGACCGCACCGGTCAGGTTGATCGTGCGATCGGTTGTGCCTTTAAACCAGTATCCCTCGCCCGGTTTGATAGCTGCTGGCTTTTCGTACCCAAAGGATATGGTGTTCCACCGCAACAGACTGAAAGCGGCAGACGGCAGTCCCAATACCGTCTCTGGTGTATCATCGCGGAAAGCGTACGGGAAACAGACCATATCATAGTCCCGCTGCATCGACACTACCGGTGATGCGGGTACGAATACAGACCGCTTGACTGTGAGAGTCTGTAGATCCACACCCGCTTTGATGATGTATTCCAGACTGCCAGTGCGCTCACCGGTTGGCACAACGCGCCATCCCACCGTCGAACTGGCGCCCGGGCCCAGCGTAGCGATTGTCTTTGAGCTTGTCTCCCCGGAAGCCAACGCCAAGCCCTTGGGCAGTGAGATCGATACGGACACATTCCGCATCTGCATGGGGTTGATCAGATCCGTAAGGTTGTGAACCCCGGCATTGACCGCAAAGTTGGTCGGTGTGATCCCGCCCGGGACCGTCGAATCAAGGCTAAGGGAGGTGATGGCTTCCGTGTCGACGGCGAAAGTGTCACCCGTTGTCAGTGTGCTTGTCCCTAATCCTACGACTGAAGATACAACCAGTCCGGGAGGAGGATTGGTGCCCACTGCCGGCCCCACCGCTACGGGGTCCCAGAACACCACAGGGCAGACCATAAAGGCCGGACGGCGGGGATCCGCGTCCTCCGGTTCGATTCCGGGGATCCAGAGTCCATCGTCGACACGATCATAGTGGCCGAGGATGACACGATCGGGCTTCTTGTAACCCGTAAAGGATGTATCAAAGAACCACCGGAAATCCGGTGAGATTGACTGCCTGCTTTCGATAGCAGACATATAGGGGCCAATTCGCGTGCCGGTGTAGGTCGTATCGGCTATTACCTGTTTGCTTCCTGCCATATACACGAATGTATTGGACATTGCGGTCAAATGAGGCATCTGCAGCATGCGGATACCCACCTGCTTGCTGGTAGTACTTGTGTTCCAGACTCGCCAGGTCAACTTGGCGAAAGGCCCCATCAGTCTAACCAGCATTTGCACGCGGATACCGGATCCTGAGTGTTCCCAGACACCGGTCAGGACGCGGTTAGTGGTATCGGTATACGGTTGCTGAACCCAGGCCCCATCGGTTTGATCGCCCCAGATGGCGTCCGTGGTATTGGTTCCATCAACAATACGGATAGTGACGATGTCATACGGCCCGGTTGGATACGGGTACGGGTAGGTAAGCATCTGATTGTCATCGCTGGATACCAGCGTCGAACCTCCGGTAGTGCCAAAACAGATGCGGCCAGGTACGTCCTCCATCAGCGGATTGCCGTTCGAGTCGTATACAACCGCAATCTGCCCAGCGACCCCCATCGATACGCCAATATAGTCATTCGTGATGTTGCGATATGACGCATCATCGGACGCATCGAGAAGAGGCGCAAAGGGAGCCGCCCAGACCGTACTGGTGGGTATCGTTGCTACCACAATTGCCGCCAGTGCCGTCAAGGCGGTCATTAACCGGGGTGAGCGTATCATCGACGTGTTTACCTCCCTTGATTACCGCGTCAACACAGCAGGTTGAGTTACTTGTACCTGTTCACCCTGCTCGCCTTCCGCATGGATCCGGAACAGATACATACCCGCAGGAAGAGCGCGGCCCTCTGCATCGCGTCCGTTCCAGCTGACGCTGTTGACGCCCCGCCCTGCACTTGTCGTACTGACCGTTTGCAGTCTGGTTCCCTTGCTGTCAAGGACTTCGACCGCTACACGCGCTGGCTCCGACACTGTATATTGCACTGAGACGACCGATCCTCGCGTGCGGTTCACCCGTACATTCGTCAACCGCAGCCCGCTGGATGCACCGTTGGTCGCCTCGATGGTTAATGTACGGGACTCCGCTGCGTTATCGAGCGACAGCGTGCCGGCGTTGGACAACGTGTAAAGACGTCCTGTTGCCTCGTCGCGAACCCGCAGGCGTAGGCTACGGGAACTGCTTCCGGTAAGGTCGTAGTTCAGCTGATTGACACCGTCCAGACGAACCCGCCAGCTCTTGCGGGCTCCATCAGCAGACTTCATATCCTGCAGGCGCTTCTGAGTGGCATTGGTGTCAAGGATATAGACACCGCGCTCACCATCGACGGAAGGCGGTGCCGGAACGTCCAACAGATCATTTCCGTCCGTGGCCTTCGAACTGACGCCTACCGCGGCCATCATTCCCTGTGCAGGTCGTAATGTCAGCTTCCATCCGGTTTCAACCACACTTCCCGCTTGAGCGCGAGCTGACCCAGTCGGGTAGATCACCAATGTGCAGGGCTTCATCGCGCGCACCCAATAACCGCCCCAGGCATTGAGAGCCCCGGCAGGTGCTGTGTACCAGATGTAACGGCCATTGTCCCAGGTATACAGGTGCGGCAAGATGTAGTCCTTGCTGGCAGCCGTCGTAATATCGTAGATGTCCCCATTATCGGCCAGTATCTCGCAACCGTTCCAAGTCACATTGAAGGGGAACGGATTGCCGACCATGTTCCAACCAGGACTCAAAGGCACTGCGATGCCCTTGTTGGGCGTCTCCACGCCGTCGGTATTGACTGTCAGCACATTGGGTGCATCCAGGAAATATCCCAAGCCTAACGGAGCCAGATTGTCCGTGATCTGCACGCCGGTACGATCGAAGGATGCAGGATCTTCCTGCCTGGAGCCATCACTGCGATACACGTAGTATTGTCCATCCGTCTGGGAACCGGGAATCGGCATCCATCTATACAGCGTGAACGCACCACCTACCAGATAATCCTCAGCTTTGGCAGGAACCATTGTCCCGGCGACAGGTTGGAAATATGCCATGCTGATCATGCTGCGGCCAGCGGGAAGTTGCTTCAATGCCACCGTAAAGGTGACACTTGCCGTAACCAGCGGATTCAAGGGGTTGTTGGTGTTCAGGTCGACCTGCACTGTATGGCGCCCGGGTTGATATACCTGCCCGATCGTAACGGTGGCCCGATTGGTTCCCGGGACCGGTTTGTAACCGGCCTCGATCAGATCTCGGGATATCGCTTTGCCATCAACCAATACTGTGATGTCCGAAGCGGTTGAATTCGTCACCTGGAACTCTGTGACAACACGCTTGGTCTCATACCGGCGTCCCTCGGACGGAGACACCATGGTCACCGTTGCCGCGATCCTGGAAAGCGCCGCATATGCGTTGATGATGCCCCATCCATATTGCGGATTGGGCGTCGGACCAACGCGTGTCGCCGTGGAGGTCAGCAGCCCTTTGACGTCTTCCGGCTTAGCGCCCTGCGCCAGCAATAAGGCGCACACACCCGCAGCGTAGGGAGACGCAAACGAAGTTCCCTGTGTGTAGTCATACCCACCACCTTTTGTAGTGAGCAGTACACCTGATGTCGTACCTAATGACATATCGCCACCCGGTGCGGCGATCGTGGTGTAAGGCCTTGCAGAGCTATAGTATGCGTGTCGTCCTGTAGGCCCCACCGCCCCCACACAGATGATGTTTGAGTGCAAGGAAGCGATGTTAGCCGGATGTATTGGCGGATTGCCTTCGTCGTAACTGTTCCCTGCGGCCATGCACATCACAAGCCCTTGATTGGCAGCATCCAGGAACGGCTTGACAAGTACATTGTTGGGATCTGGGTTGTCAGAATCCCAGGGGCCTCCCCAACTCATATTCGCAACAGCCTGAAGATCCGGCAGACCTAGCTGTAATCGCAATCTGTCTCGGGTTTCTAACGTAAACGCCAACGCTTTGATTCCGGCCATGATATCGATCGCGTTGTTGGCATCGGCAATCTTACATGGCAGAATCTTGACATCGTTCCAAGTCGCACCTGCGATGCCTATTCCGTTATTGACGGCGGCACACGGAGCCCCGGAAACCATGGTGCCATGCCCGCTCTCTGCCACCGGTTCGTGTGTCGGGTCGTCAGTATCCCGTGACAAGTCTCGGCCTGGAAGCAGTCGACTCACAGTAGCGCCTGTACTGTCCACATATCGGAAATCGGGATGGGTTGGATCGATTCCGTCGTCAATCACCGCGATGAACACATGTTTATTGCCCCTCTGGATCTGCCATGCTGCAGGCAGTTGCATCATGGTGAGGGCCCATTGCTCCGAATAACGCGGATCTGTGGGAACCGTGGGCTCGGCGAACTTCTGCATGATGAGGTTCGGTTCCGCCTGCTCCACCACAGGCAAAGCACGCAGCGTATCCAGCAACTGTTGAGTGCGGTCAGTGGGAGCCGCCGACCGGGTGCGTGCAGGGCGGACACCATACACACGATCAAACCCCAGCCATTCCACTTCATAACCGTCTGCCCGAACCGCTTGAGCCAGTTCCGCAGCGGAGCTCCCCGACTTGATCAAAACGATCGCCTCGTTGAGCCGATACGATCCAGCTGCTGAAGCGGAGTTTCCACTCAGCAACGTTGCCAGCAGCAGCCCGAGTATCCCGAGCGCGCAGCTCAACCCTGTTCGCTTTACCACAGGTCAGCCTCCCGTACGCGTCTACTTCCCATCACATGTTGCCGCCTTCCATGCATATCGGGCGTCGCGAATATTTTGGCGTGCGACGCCCGACCCAAACTGGAGGCAGCGCTTCTGGCCTGTTATCCGTTGGCCGGCCAGAACCGCCCCTGCCGCCGATCGCCTCTATCAAGGACCAGGAGGCGGCAACTCCGTGGCCTTGAACGACGCTATGCGTTCTGTCCACACATAGTTGTTCTTCGGTGTCAGACTATCTGCGCTCGATCGGGCCCCAACCCGCCAGTATAGTGACTGACTGGCCGGTACATTCCGGAAGCGCTGTGCCAGGTTCTGCTTGCGCAATGTGACGTTGCCGGACTTCACCTCCACAAACGGCCCCAGTTCCAGCACATTGGTGCGGAATGCAGGGTCAGTGCTCACTTGGACCGCGTAGGTGTTGGCGCCCACAGGGGCAGTAAAGGTGAAGTCCACGCTGTTCAAATCCACCGACTCATCGCCCACTGCCGGACTTACCACCCAGCTGGTGTCGGCTGGCCATGTCAACGCCGTGACCAATCCGGTTGCCACCCGATCACTGCGCCTGGTCGAGGTGTTATTATTGTTGTTGTTGGTGTTGTTATTGTTGTTGTTCGTACCGGTGTCTGTGTAGTTGTATTCCAACTCGACGTAGTATCGATATAGTTGGCCAGGCACCAGCAAAGGAAACGCATTGCTGCCGATGTTGTTATTATTGTTATCGTTGTTATTATTATTGTTGTTGGTGTTGTTATTATTGTTGTTATTGTCAGAAACTACCAAGGAATCACCGTCTATGTAAGACGTAACATTTCCATTCGCAGTCTGAACCACATTCGCAGTGTCGTTACGGTACACGTAATACCGCACTCGGTCGTTAGCACCCTGCGCAAACATTCCATGGGCCCATGTCACTTCAATGCGAGGTTGGCCATTGACCGGTTGTATAGCGCGTGCTGCCACACGTGCCACGGCGGCATTCTCACTGCCATTCCCACCTTTGGCCAAGGTGACTGCACCGTACACGAGTGCACCGATCAACAACGCTTTGCCAACACTGCTGAAAACAGACGGCGGATTGACCCGCGGTTCAACGGTTTTCACCTGCCCGCCTTTGGCAACACGTACTTCCGGAGCAGTAAATACGGCCCGGCATTTGTCTTCAGGACTGATTCCACGAGTGGAGGAGATAATCTTAGCGATTGCGTCGGTATCACTGACGCGCTGTACGCGAATGCGGCCCACCACTTCGGAGCTGCTTCCGCGTAACACCACCATTTCCATCCCGTTCTGGATGCCGCCGCGAGCGCCGCGGTTGATCAAAACCTCATCGGTGCTGATGGTGTTCAGTACAGTGGCCTCCGGAATGTTGTAAGAAGCGATCGTACGAGATGCCTCAAACGCACCGTTTGCAACCGCTTCGCGGATCAGCTCCTGATCCTCACCCGAATAACCGACCCTCGCGTTACTGTGGCCGGTCACGGCGGCGCCACTGACGATTTCACCCGAAGCAACATCGGCGCTTCGAATAATCATCGTGACAGCGGCGCGACGGGGTGTACCTGTCACGGCCACATTGACCACTTCTCCGGTAATCACGGTAGTGGCGCCCAGCCTGGCTCCCAACTTGGTGACACCCAGTTTGTCAAGCGGCACTTCAAGCGCCAAATCGTCCATGGCGCTCTGCACCTGAGAGCGTGGCACCACGTTGAACCCGTTGCGGGACAGCTCCATGGCTACGGCGTCAGTAGCGGATCTGGTCAGACTCGCATCGCCCTGCCCTTTGCGTACCGTAAAATCCACAACAGCTACTTGCTGCATGGATTGCGCCGCTGCAGGCACTGCCACGATCGGGGCCAGCACCGATATCAGCAGTGCCGCCACAACCGGCCAGGCCAGCAGTCGCGTTACTGCGAGTTCCCGGAAGCGTTTCAACTCGATCGTTCCTCCACTGTTAGTCTGCTGACCGCATGCGGTCCACATCTGAGGATATCAACCGCTGCGGATTATTCCCTTACGATCACATTCGCCCGTAGGTCCGGTTATACAAGACCACACACGAATGGTGTCATCCTTAGTTTGGTGTAATTCACGCGAATTGTCAATGATGAAATCGGCAAACAACGTACGTAATCGCTCTTCAGCCTGAATGTTACAACGGGATAACGCGTCGGTTATGGCCATGCCGCGACATACTAGCCGTTGTATGCGTAGGTCTTGTGGACACCACACGCTGATGGTACGGTCAAACCAAAGACCATATCCCCCTTCAACCAACAGGGGAACTTCCACCGCGACCACCGTACTGGGCTGTATTGCATCTATCAGGTTAGCAACCGCCTGCATGATCTGCGGGTGAGTGATGCGGTTCAAGCGGCGTCGCGCATGACCATCAGAGAACACAACGGCGGACAGTGATGCCCAGTCGATGCGATCTTCCATCAAACACTGCGGGAATGCCAAACGTATTCGGTCGATGAGAGAGGGATCAGTACGTGCGAGATCTCGATATATGTCATCAAGACTGAGGGATCTGGCGCCCAGATCCCTCAGTATGTTCAGAATGGTGCTCTTGCCTGAGCCGACACCTCCGGTGACTGCCAGGCGCATAGGATGTTTTACTCGGACTCAGTCTCTGATCCGTTGTCGCGACGATCGACAGAGTCCATGAACGCCGAACTGTTCTTCCGGAGCATTTCACCGATGGTATATCCGCCAGAGCCTTCGTTGGAACGATTGTAACGTTCCACGTTACGGCTCTCTTCGCGCTCTTCCAGCTTACGCTGCAGTGCGCGAATGCTCAACGTCATGCGGCGTTCATTCGCGTTGACATTCAGCACCAAGGCGCTGATCTCGTCACCTTCGCTGACGGCATCGGCGGCGGAACGTACCTTACGCGGCCCCAATTCAGAATTGGGAATGGTGGCTTCCAGCCCGCCTTCCAGTTCGACAATCGCGCCAAATGGAGCCAGACGCACGACACGGCCATGCACCACTTGATCAGGATAGAACGCCTGCTCAGCGCCAATCCACGGATCAGGGGTGAGCTGTTTCATCCCGAGAGAGATCTTGTTTGTTTCCGGATTGATACGCAATACCTGAACAGTGACCTTGTCTCCCTCTTTCATGACATCGCTCGGGCGCTGTATCCGCTTCCAGGAGATCTCACTGATGTGAAGTAGACCGTCAACCCCGCCCAAGTCGATGAACACACCATAGTCCACGATCCGGCGGACTGTGCCTTCCAGCACTGAACCTTCCGTGATGGTGTTCATCAACTCCTTGCGTTGGGACTCCCGCAACTCTTCGGCGGCCTGTCGGTGCGACAAAACCACTTTACGCTTGTTGCGGTCCACTTCGATGACCTTCAGGGGCACTTCCTGACCGACCAGCGAGTCGAGCATCGCATCGGAAACGCGTCCACGCTGTGTACCTACCTGCGAGGCCGGAACAAAGCCACGCACGCCCACATCGACAATAAGACCACCTTTCACACGCTCACGCACTCGTCCTGTGATGGTTTCGCGCGCCTGCATGTATTCATCCATTTGCTTCCAGATGACATCGAAATCGGCGCGTCGTTTGGATAGCTGGATCTGGCCATCCTCACCATTGACGCGGAGCACATAAACGTCGATCCGGTCACCCACCTTCACCAGTTCTTCGGGTGACTGCGTGGGTACGCCGGTCAGCTCTTCCGGTTTGATCACGCCCTCGGACTTGGCGCCGATATCAACCAAGACGCCCTCCCGGTCAACATGCACAACTGTGCCGGGAACGATCAACCCGGGGCGAATCTGATTGGACACATCATGATCAGCCGGTGTCAACTGCTCCATTGCGCGGGCAAACTCATCCATATCGTCGGAATGGGCGGATTCGTTCGGGCCGCCAGGCAGATCGGTGTGAGCGGTGAACTCGTCAGACATGTTACGATGAACTCTCCTCGGTCGTTTGGCGCCTGCCCGGGTCACACAGCGCGCCACCACGCTGCGCAGGCCAGCTAATACATCACCCGGTCAATCGATGCATACGCAACATATGGTAACACACTTGAGCGTATCGGTGAACTTATGACGCAGATTTTTCCCAAGGAACCATTTCATCCCAGTGAGGTCCATACTTGATATCCACGGTCAAAGGCACATCTAGCTCCGCGGCCGACTCCATACACTCCTTCATCACGCCGGCTACATGGTCTACACTTGCAAGAGGCGCTTCCACTACCAGATCATCATGCACCTGCAACAACAGCCATGCATCCGGCGCTTGCTTGGCCAGTTCGTGCCATAGCCGAATCATAGCGATTTTTATGATATCCGCCGCGCCTCCCTGTAAAGGCGTATTCGCGGCGGCTCGCTCAGCGGCTTGCCGAACACTCCGATTACTGCTGCGTATGTCGGTTATATGACGCCTGCGACCGAAGGGGGTCTCGACATATCCCACCTCACGCGCCATTGCCAACGTGCGGTCCATGTATGCACGTATGCCGGGGAACCGCCTGAAGTAGTCCTCGATAAAACGTTTGGCTTCACTGACCGGAATCCCAAGCGATTGAGATAATCCGAAATCTGTCTGACCGTAGAGAACGCCGAAGTTTACGGTTTTGGCCACGCGCCGCATCGAGTCCGTTACTTGATCCGGTGTAACGCCATACAAAATCGATGCGGTTGCACGGTGTATGTCTTGCCTTGCATGGAAGGCGGAGAGCAACCGTGGATCCTGACTGGCGTGCGCCAACAGACGCAGTTCTATTTGCGAATAGTCTGCTGATATCAGCGTGCGCCCCGGGGGAGCGATGAACGCCCGGCGCACAGCACGTCCCGCCTCAGTGCGAACAGGGATGTTTTGCAGGTTGGGATCGCTGCAGGATAGCCGCCCAGTAGCGGTAACGGTCTGATTGAAACTGGCGTGTATGCGTCCGGTCACGGGGTTCACCAGCTTGGGCAGTACATCCACATATGTGCTTCGCAGTTTGCTTGTCTCGCGGTATTCAAGAATGTGACGGCATATCGGATACTGCGATGCCAGGCTTTCCAACACTTCCGCATCGGTTGACGCTGCGCCTTTCGATGTCTTGCGTCCGGAAGGCAGTCCCAATTCCTTGAACAGAACTTCACTCAGCTGCTTTGGAGAGCTGATAGTAAAACGCCTTCCTGCGAGTTCATATATCTTTGACTCCAGTATCGACTGCTGGGCGGCCAACTCACCGGAGAGAGTGTTGAGGTAGTCGATATCCACGGCGATACCATGCAACTCCATAGAGGCCAGCACCGGGATCAACGGATGCTCCATACGCTCCAGCACAGAAATAAGCCCTGTGGCCTTCAGCTCGGCTGTCAGAGGATCGAACAACTGCATGGCGGCGTTCGCGTATACGGCATCGGTAGACGGCCCATCCAACAGTGGAAGATCAATCCCCAGACGCGCAGAAGCCAAATCCTCGAGAGTATAGCGCGCGCGACCGGGATCCAGAACATAGGCTGCCAGCGACGGATCGAACAACTTGCCTGGCATACGCCCCTGTCGCAGGCATGCACCGGCCAATCCTTTGGCGTCCGCACAGCAGACGGTCACGTGTGGATGGTCACACAACACAGACAGCACTGAATCGACCCTCTCCGGCCTATCCGTCCATATCGCATGCGTCTCATCTACACAGACCGCTATACACGCCAACCGGCCGGGAGGGGCACTCTCCACTCGCTTGATGCGCACACCCAACCGTTCAGTCCGTGAAATGGCCTCGATCCACTCACTGTCGGTTGACCCGTTCAACTGCGATACAGATAATTCTTGTTGTAGGGATGACGCTCGTGGTGTCTCCTGAAGGGTTCCAGATACGGACGCCGCCTGCGCCGATTGTTTCTGCAGTCGGGTACGTATTGACCGCAACTCCAAATCGTCCAGAGCGGCGTACACCGCTTGCGTATACAGCCCTTCTCGAGACCATGACGCCGGTAGAGTCACATCGGGCACCTGGCAATCGATCGTTGCCAACTGTTTCCATAGCGGGATAAAACTCAAATGCGCCTCAACCAACGATCTTCGCCGGTCCGGGCGAACCTGTGTAACATTCGCGATGATCTGTTCGACCGATCCAAACTGTGACAACAATTCACATGCGGCTTTTTCACCCACGCCCGGTACACCGGGAATGTTATCAGAACTGTCGCCTTTCAACGCTTTCAGATCCGGAACCCGCCGTGGCTCCACACCCAGCTTTCGGACGACTTCCCGTGGATCGTACTCCACCATTTCCGAGATGCCTTTGACCGGCGCCAACACATGTATCTGCTCAGTAACCAGTTGCAGCGTGTCCATGTCGCTTGACAGGATCAATACACGCTCTCCGTCGCGCTCCCCTTTACAAGCAAGTGTGCCCACCACATCGTCAGCTTCATAGCCTTCGATCCCGTACACCGGTATTTGCATGGCATCGAGAATGGCGCGCGTATATTCGACTTGAGGATGGAACTCCTCTGGGGCCGGCTTACGGGTACCCTTATACTCCGGGTACAGAGTATGGCGAAAGGTAGGCGCGCGCATGTCGAATACCACGGCGATACGGTCAGGATCACGTGATTCGATCAGAGACAGGAGCATATTCACAAAGCCCAACACGGCGTTAGTCGGTCGACCATCGCGCGTTGTCAGCATGCGCCCCGCATAAAAGGCCCGAAACAGCACACTATGCCCATCGACGATCAGCAACATGAATGCTCCTCTCCCCTATGATTATGTACGCATAATGCCATGATACCCATCTGAGACGCTTGACGGTAGAAGATATCGGTACACTGATGTCGGCATATCGGAATGCACCGCTTCGGAGGATCCAGCCCATGATGTTACAAATGATTAATTTGGATGCTATCCTGCAAGACCCGGAACAGCCGCGTCGGCATCATGATGATGAGGCGCTGAAAGGATTGAGCGACAGCATCCGGCAGCACGGATTGTTGCAGCCTGTTGTCGTCCGACCGGTTCCCGGCAGTGGTATGTACCGGATTGTGGTTGGCGAGCGTCGATGGCGGGCAGCCCAAATGGCCGGACTGACTGAGATACCATGTTTGGTTCGAGAAGTGGAGCTGGATGACATTGTCACAGAGCAGTTGGTGGAAAACTTGCAGAGAGAAGAACTGAGTCCGTTGGATCGCGCTCGCGCGCTGGAACGCCTGAAAACGGCTCTTAATCTGACGAACCGTGAATTGGGATCTCGTTTGGGGCTCAGTGAACGCACCATAGCCTACGCGCTAAGTCTGTTGGAGCTGCCTGCTGATATCGGACAGCAAGTGGTCTCACGCGGCGGAGATGGGACACTTACAGAAAAACATGCCCGCTACCTGACCCAGCTGAATGATCACCAGGACCTTCAACAGCGCGTTGTAGAGAAGGTACGAACCGAAGGCCTGACCGGAGAAGAGACCGGCAGATTGGTCCGCGCACTGCGCGATGCGCCAGACGATGCGGAACGCACCCTCAGCCGTGATCGATCGGAATGGAGTGACACCAAGTCGTCTAAAGTCTCCCGAGAGCCACGAACTGTCGAAAGTGCTGACCCGATCACACGGGCGATTTCTGCTCTGGGCGAAATTAGACCATCAGAAATGACTCCATCCGAGCGTCACCAGGCCAGTGAAGCGCTCACGTCACTGATCATGGTGGCTCAAGGACTCCTCACGGAACTGAACCGATAACACAAAAAACAGGGGCTGACTTGATGGTCAGCCCCTGCTATCCCGCAACAAACGGATTACTCAGCCTTCTTGACGGCCTCTTTCCAGTCTTTGTCGTAGCGCTTGATCGTAAATTCGACATCGGCCGTAGTGCGCAACTGACGCAGTTCCTCATCCAGGTTCCGCTTGCTTCGCTCGAGTTTCATGACCCGCTCCAGTTCCGGCTTCACATCCTCGAAACGTCGGACCTGTGCCTCTCGCTTGTTCAGAATTTTGATAAACAACCACGTCGGCTTCTGAGGCGTGCCCAGCTTCAAAGGCTTGAGCACTTCGTTGACTTTGGCTTTACTGGCGGCGTTCCAGAGGTCTGGCCCCAGCTCGGCAGCCGTGAACCATCGATCCACCCGTCCGCCACGTGTCTTTGCATTGGGATCGGTGGAATATTGGCTCGCCACAGATGCAAAATCATTTCCTGCGGCCAGTTGCTTCTCTACCGCTTCTTTATCTTTTGCGTTGTCCACGTTGATCATAGCGATGCGAACCGCTGCCGGTACTGTGAACGCTGTGGACTTGGTCTTCTCGTATTCCTCCTTGATCTGTGCATCAGTGAGCGTAATGCCCTTGGTGCGCAGATTGTACTTGGCCATCTCCAGCTCGAGATCTTTTTTGAACAGTTCTGGGGTGTACCCCAACCGGTTCAGGTTCTTCGTGAAATCGGCCTGTTTGGAAAGCCGTTTGAACTCTGCATCCACCTCCTCCTTGGTGGGAAGCACCTTTTCCTTTTCGGCCAGTTCCATCACCAGATGACGATCTACCAGATTGCGCAACGCATAATACCCGGCTTGTACACTCACGGGGCGTCCGGTCGGGTCAACACCCACCGTCACCGGCACACGTTCCAATGTGCGGATATAGTCTTCCTGGTTGATTTTCTGGCCATTCACGGTTCCCACCGGTTTCGGTCCACAGCCTGCCAAGGCCAAGAACGTGACCGCTGTACACGCGATGAGCATATGGTTTCGATTCATGACGTGGGCATCTCCTGATGTTGGAACCTCGAGGCGCAGTGTCAATGACTGCGCCAATGCATTCTAACAGGTACTACGATTTGGATTCATCATCGGTTCCCTGGCCCAAGAAAACGCCGTTGGACATTGTCCAACGGCGTTTGCGGATCGATGCGCTTCAGTGCCGGAATTACTGTAGCGACAAATGATGAATGGATAGACGACCGGGCGTTATACCGGCATTACCTGTGCAGCCTGCGGCCCCTTAGCGCCATCGACGACTTCGAACTGAACTTTCTGACCCTCCTGCAGGGTCTTGTGTCCGTTCATCTGGATTGCGGAAAAGTGGACGAATACGTCTTTTCCTTCCTCCGTCTCGATGAAACCGTAACCCTTGGCGTCATTGAACCACTTGACGGTTCCGACTTGCATGCACAACCTCCTTGCGAACTCGGGGTAGAACCCACCGGCGCCGCCATTCGTCGGTATGAATGAATAAATCGGCCTGAATGCAGAACCGGTGATATGGCGCTATTATACAGATTACCTGCCAAACTGTCCATCCTTTTGGGATGAATTTGAGGGGTTTTTAGGCCAAAAGTTGTTCATTCAGGTATGCCGATGTGTTATATTTGTTATTTTGCCTTTTGTTTAGTAATGTGCATCACATGCAATGTAATTGCAGCTTAAGCATGACTCTCACGTCGAAACGCAGGCAGATAAAGCTCGATGACTAATCAAACACGGGATAGGACCCTAGTACCCTGATCTCCACTCCACTGGACTCCAGCATATCTATTGCTCGCGCCAATGGAGCGTCGGTCACATGCCCTTCCAGATCCAGATGAAAGGTGTACTCGCCGGGCGAAGTCGCCACCGGCCGACTCTGGATCATGGTCATGTTGACACTGTAGGCATCGAACGCGGCTAGAGCACGAAATAGCGCTCCGGGACGGTTCCTGACATGAAACGTGATCGATGTTTTGTCGCGGCCTGTGCGTATTGGCTGTTGGTGTCCGATCACTGCAAATCGGGTAACGTTTCCCACCGCGTCTTCGATGTCTTCGGCGCGAACGGGCAAGTCGTGTAACGAAGCAGCCAGCGTGTTCGTGATGGCTCCCGCCGATGGCTCGTCTGCCGCCATTTCGGCGGCTCGAGATGAAGTAGTCACTTCGGTGACTTTCACCAACGGAAGATTAGCCCGCATCCAACCGCGACACTGAGCTAAAGGCTGGACTCCGGTGTAAACAACAGTAATGTCTGACAGCGGCGAATGTGACGCCATACAGTGATGTATGGGTACGGCTATCTCACACACGATGCGCGATAAACCGCTGGTCAGCCTGTCCAACGTCTCCGGGATCACTCCCGCGATGCTGTTTTCCACAGGCACCACTCCGTAGTCACATTTCTTTCGGTCAACTTGCTCGAACACTTCGGTTATGGACGATAACGCCAACAAATCGGTATCGTGGCCAAACCGCTGCACAGCCGCCTGATGACTAAAGGAACCCTCTGGCCCCCAGTATCCCACACTCACACGCCGTTCGGTCGAACGACAGGCAGACATTATCTCGGTGAACAATCGACGAACCGCTTCACTGCTGAGCGGGCCTGTATTTCTCGCCTGGGCATGCTGAAGCACTGCCTGCTCGCGTTCAGGCTGGTACACGACGCTCCCAGTGGTCCCCTTGATCTGTCCAATCTGACGCGCCAATTGGGCGCGCTTGTTGATGAGTTCCAGCAGGGACACATCCAACAGGTCGATCTGCTCGCGTATCTCATCGATGTTCATCCCGTCACCTCGTTTTTTGGTCATCAGTGACAATGATAGCGTCTCTCAACGCTTCAGCGCAGTCAAAACCGATCGCACGTCGGATAGAATAACACAAGGCAGTATAATCCACGCCATGGAAAAGATGATGACACACACGCAGCAGACAGCCGACAAAAACGCGATGCCAGCGGGCAACTGGGTCAAGTGTATCCGATGCCGTAAGATCCTTTTTGCCCCCGATTTCGAGCGTGCGTTCAAGGTGTGTCCCTCCTGTGGGCACCATCACCGCCTATCCGCCATTGAACGCATCAACCTGGTAGTCGATGAGGGAAGCTTTATGGAGATCAACCATGGTGTCGTCGCCGTTGACGGATTAGGCTTCCCCGAGTACCAGAACAAACTGGCCGCTGCAAAACTATCGACCGGCAGCAACGAGTCCGTCATCACCGGAACCGCCACCATGCAGACATTGCCGTTTATCATTGCCAGCGCCGAGTTCGGCTTTATGGGCGGCAGTATGGGCGGCGCCTGTGGTGAACGCTTGGTGCGCGCCATGGAGTTGGCCATTCAGAAGCGTTTACCGTTTGTCAGTTTCGCATCGTCTGGCGGCGCCCGCATGCAGGAAGGGCTGATGTCATTGATGCAAATGGCCCGCACTTGCGGTGCGGTGCAACGCATGCGGGAAGCCGGCATTCCCTACATCAGTATCCTGTGTGATCCCGCAATGGCCGGTGTACTCGCCAGTTACGCGTCGGTGGCCGATGTGATCATTGCCGAACCGGGCGCGATGATCGGCTTCGCTGGCCAAAGGGTCGCCCAGCAAGCGCAAGTGACACGCACACCATCCAACTTTCAGTCCGCCGAATATCAAATGGAGCACGGAATGATCGATATGGTGGTTGCGCGGCGTGAGTTGCGCACAGTGCTTTCCAGACTGCTGCGGTTTATGCACAAAGGCGGTAATCATGTCTAACGTTCTGGATTTTGAACGGCCCATCGCCGAACTCGATGCCAATATCAGCCGGCTGCGCTCGCTGACAGGGCCACGCACGGAAGAACAGGCTCAACTGATCGCACAGCTGGAGCAACGCCGACGGGAATTGCTGGAACAGATCTTCGCTCAGTTGACACCGTGGGACCGCGTGCTGTTGGCGCGTCATCCTCAGCGGCCCTACTCGGCTGATTATATCCAGAGTCTCATCGACGAATTCACGGAACTGCACGGCGACAGACTGGCTGCTGATGACCGTTCCATCATTGGAGGAATCGGCTGGTTCCGTGGTGTCAAAGTAGTGGTCATCGGCCAACAGAAAGGACGGGACCTCAAAGAGCGCCAACTACGCAACTTTGGAATGTCGCGTCCCGAGGGATACCGCAAAGCCATGAGATTGATGACCATGGCGGAGCGTTTCCAGACCCCGGTTATTACATTGGTGGACACACCGGCGGCCGATCCGGGCGTGGAAAGTGAGTCTCGCGGCATATCCTGGGCCATCGCCGAGAGTCTGTGCCACATGTCTTCTCTGCGCGTGCCTGTCGTCACCGCGATCATCGGAGAGGGCGGAAGTGGAGGCGCTCTGGGCATCGCGGTGTCCAATAGTGTGTTGATGCAGGAGAACGCCATCTACTCCGTGATCCCGCCCGAAGGATGTGCGGCGATTTTGTGGCGTAATCCCAATCGGGCTTCCGAAGCCGCCTCCGCACTTCGGCTGACAGCGGCAGATGCGTTGACGTTCGGCATTATCGATGGGATCATATCGGAACCACTGGGTGGCGCCCATCGCGATCCGACCAGTGCCGCCCAATTGTTGGGAGACTGTATCTTCAAGGAACTGAGCGTACTGGAAGGGCTTTCAGGTGATGAACTCGCCAGCCGCCGGTATGCCCGTTTCCGCAAGCTGGGTTTCTGGACCGATTCGGATTCAGGCACTACCGACTGAAAGGCCTGCGGGCATGCGCACCGTTCTATATGGAGGTAGCTTCGACCCGATCCATCACGCGCATCTGGCTGTCGCTTACACCGCTCTATGCGAACCATGGGTCGATCGTGTGGTGTTTGTGCCATGCGGTACGCCGCCACATAAGCGCCTCGGACTGTATGCTTCTGCAGAACACCGTCTGCGGATGCTGCAGTTGGCAACCAACCGTGTAAAAGGCTTCGAGATCTCCACGCTAGAGATAGAGCGTGAGGGGCCGTCCTACACCTGGGTCACCGTTCAGACTTGGCATGAAACATGCCCGGACGATGAGGTTTGGCTCTTAATTGGTGCGGACTCCCTCGTGCAACTGCCCGAATGGCGGCATCCTGAACGCATCGTCCAACAGGCGCGTTTGTTGTTAGCGGAAAGGCCAGGTGTCGACCTGACGAAAGTCGCCGAGTGGCTTTTACCATTCATCGATCGATTGCCTTCGCCCCAACTGGACCTGTCCAGCAGCGAAATACGGGCCCGATGTGCAGCTTCCGCATCCATACGTTATCTTGTGCCGGACCCGGTTTTCCGATACATTATCAAACACAAGCTGTACACGCAATCGTCAGGAGTTCAGTAGTCCATGTTCAACCTGCGTACCGCGCTTACGCGCAGCCTTCCGTACCTCATCGCAACGCTCTGCGGATTCCTCGCGGGGCTTCACCTCTCCGGCCAACACAGTTCACTGGGCACAGATCAATCGTACGTTGTCACACAACCGTCTAACGTGCGCTGATCCATTCATTCGGGCGGTTCAGCGTACAATGATAACTGGCGCCCTCTATGGGGCCAAAGGAGTGTAGGACGCATTGACAGCCGATCAAAAGCTGGAGATCATCCTGGAAGCGGCAGATCAGGTGAAGGCCGAGAATCCTCAGGTGATCAACCTTGCAGGAAAGAGTCTGGTAGCCGACTATTTCGCAGTGTTCAGCGGGCGCAGCAATGTTCAGATGCGCGCTATCGCCGACAAGATACTGGAGGTCACAGAGACCAAAGGTATCCGGCAGCTTCAGCACGAAGGATATCCAAACACCGAATGGATCGTCATCGACTATGGCGATGTAGTCGTGCACGTCATGTCGCCGGAACAGCGCGACCGGTACCGGATCGAGGAGTTTTGGCAGAAAATGCCCGGCATGTATAGTGGACAGGATGTCAACCCCGACTGATCCCGCTCAGCGTGAGACTTTCGAGCTCAAGTTGCGCACCGCGCGGCTGGGTATGTTGCGACACAGCTACTCCGAAGCGGAGCACGCGCTGAGAGAGGCGCTGAACATCATACCCAATGATCCCGAAGCGCTCGAGTTGTATGGAGATGTGCTCACGGAGCTTCACAGCTATGATGAAGCGATCAACACCTACCGCTCGATATTGAGTATCACCGACAACACATCACCTCGCTACGTGTCTGCTGAAACGAAGATGGCCACATTGATCTTGAAGCAGACAGGCATCCAACCGGTGCAACCACAGCCCCCGATTATTGTTGGAACCCCGACACTAAACTTCCTGGTATCCATGATGATCCCAGGGCTGCCACAAATGTTGATGGGCCGCCTGCCCATGGGTGTATTGTTATGCGGTATGTGGCTAGTCACCGTAGCGGCGCTTATTTTCAGCACGCCGGACATGGCCTCGCTTCAACACGTGACGACCGGCCAAGTAGTACTCATCGCCATGTTGGTGGCTATCTACACCATCGCGGTAACCGATTCAGTGCGCCGCCGGACACCGTCATCCACAGCAGATACCCCGGTCAACCCAACTCATGGCCCGCAGGCCTGAAACTGCATCCATCCGGAGGACTAGCGATGAACCTGTTTGAGCAGCTCAGTGTCACCACGGAAAAGAACAGTGAGCGACCGGCCATCCTGTTCCATAACACCCGACTGACATACGCCCAGTTTCATTCCGCGGTACTCGGCTTTGCCGGTGGACTGCAGCGACTGGGGTTTGTAACGGGAGACCGGCTGGCTCTCCTCATGCCGAACATGCCGCAGTTCCCCATTGCCTACTACGGTTGTGCGGCCATAGGCGTGATCGCAGTGCCGGCTAATCCGCTGCTGAAACCCGATGAGTTGGGTTATATCTGGAATGACGCCGGGGTGAAGGGTGTCGTCACCTTCCCAGACGCAATACCGCCCATATTGAACGCCCGAAACGCGGTGCCTTCGCTTCAAACCATCATCAGCACAGGAGCCGAGCAGCCGGGAGTGTTGTCTTTCGACACGCTGACCCGATCCGACATTCCGAATTTACCAGTCTTTGATCCCGCTACACATCCAGCGGTATTTCTTTATACTTCGGGCACCACCGGCCGCCCCAAAGGGTGCATGCTGTCTCATCGTAATCTGGTGTCGAACAGTCAGCAATCCGAATCGGCGTTTGCCATCAACAATCAGGACATCATGCTGGCAGTGCTCCCTTTGTTCCATGCGTTTGCGGCCACGGCCTGCATGCATCTGGTGATCCGCGCAGGCGCAGCGATGAGCATCCTCGAACGATTCACCCCCGGAGGTGTACTGGAGACTATCGAACAGCATCGGGTAACCATATTGCCGGCGGTGCCATCGATGTTCACAGCACTGCTATACATGGCAGATCGCTACCAGCATGACCTGTCCTCACTGAGGGTCTGCATATCAGGAGGCGCTCCCATGCCCGTCGCGGTCATGAAGGCGTTTGAAGAGCGCTTCGGCGTGCCTGTTCTGGAAGGCGACGGTCCGACCGAGTGCTCACCTGTAACCTCAGTAAACCCATTGTTCGGAATACGAAAACCGGGAAGCATCGGTCCGGCTCTACCCGGAGTGGAGATGCGCATCGTGGATGACCAGGATAGCGAAGTCCCGCTGGGCGAGGTCGGAGAAATCGTGGTGCGCGGTGACAACGTAATGCTGGGATATTACAACCAACCCGAAGCCACAGCTGAGGCGATGCGTGGTGGTTGGTATCACACAGGCGACATGGGACGTGTGGATGAAGACGGCTATTTTTACATAGTGGATCGTAAGAAGGACATGCTGCTGGTCGGCGGGCTTAACGTGTATCCACGTGAAGTCGAGGAGGTACTTCTACACCATCCGGCCATCATGGAGTGTGCGGTGATTGGTGAGTATGATGCATTGCGCGGCGAAGTGCCTGTGGCCTATGTAGTGCTGAAACCCGAAGCAGAAGCCAGTTCCAGGGAAATCATTCGGTACTGCCGTGAACAACTGGCAGCTTATAAAGTGCCCAAACGAGTGGAGTTCCGCGAATCACTGCCAAAGTCGGCGGCAGGCAAGATCCTCAAGCGCCTGTTGAGAAAGGAACGGGATCAGGAAACCTGATCCGCGCATATTCTCCACTAATTCAGTCGGAATTGGGCGGTTTTCATGAATCGTCTTGTATCCGTAGTGGGTCTAACTAAGTGAATCCCGATGAGCGATCATCGTTCAGGAGGCTCCAGAATGGCTGCAAGACGTTCGACCACCGACAGCAGAGCCGCTGTGAACCCCGCCCCGCTTTCCGTTGCCGATCCGGTTGACGAAGAACTCATCGCGCCGGATGCTGATGTTGCCATCTCCGATGAAGCATTGGCTGCAACTACCGACACCGCTTTGGATGTTCTGGTTGCCGATCATTGCCAGAAGGATGAAGAGGTTCAGCTGTGGATGCGCCAAGCGCGACGCAGCAGACTGCTGACATTTGAAGAGGAGATCCGGCTGGCGCAACGTGTGGCGCAGGGTGATGACGAAGCGAAGACCCGCCTCATCGAGAGCAACCTCAGGCTGGTGGTTTCCATCGCACGTCGATACACCAGTCGAGGGATCACGCTGCCTGACCTGATCCAGGAAGGAAATCTCGGACTCATCCGTGCCGTCGAGAAGTATGACTGGACCCGTGGATTTCGCTTCAGCACCTATGCGACCTGGTGGATCCGCCGCGCCATTGCCCGTGCGATCATCAATCAGAGTCGAACCATCCGCATCCCGGTGTATGTGGCCGAGATCATTCAGCGTGTAGTCAAGGCCAGCAATGCGTTACGACAGGAACTGCAACGGGATCCCACCACAGAAGAGGTGGCCGCATTGCTGGATATGTCCACCGATCGAGTCGAAGAGGTGCTTCGGGTCTCCAATGATCCTATCTCCATCGACACTCCGGTCGGCGAAAAGGACAACTCGACCTTGGGTGACTTCATCGAAACGGAAAACACGCCGGTACCTGAAGATGTCACCAACTCGATGATCCGCCGTGAGGAGATCGAAAACGTCCTCAGACATTTGGGCAAGCGGGAGCAGGATGTTATTAGACTCCGCTTCGGCCTCAAAGATGGATATGCACATACACTTGAGGAGGTCGGCGCGATCATGGGAGTCACCCGAGAACGTGTCCGTCAAATCGAACTGCGCGCAATCAAGAAACTGCGTCAGATCGGCGCAGCGGAAGCGGTGCGCGCATAACGGTCCGTTGCCTGACTTGTGTCGGAAGCCTCCGCCCCTGGGTGGAGGCTTTCTGTTGACGCACACGCGGTCACGGCGATACACTGACACCGCAACCCCCGCAGGAAAGAGAGGACTCCCCCGCTCCATGAAACGTCTCTTAAGTGGCATGCAACCGACCGGCACGCTCCATCTGGGAAACTTGGAGGTGTTGCGCACTTGGGTCGCTTTGCAGGACAAATACGACGCATATTTCTGCATAGTGGACTGGCATGCCCTGACAACCATGTCGGAACGAACCGCAGAGATACCGGCGAATGTGCGCATGGTAGCGCTGGATTTTGTCGCAGCCGGGCTCGACCCTGAAAAGGCGGCTATCTTCGTTCAATCCGATGTCAAAGAACATGCGGAACTACATCTGCTTCTCAGCATGATCACTCCGCTGGGCTGGCTGGAGCGCGTGCCCACATACAAAGAAAAGCGCGAGAATCTGCAAATCGAGAGTGCTTCTTACGGTCTACTCGGTTATCCGGTACTGCAGGCGGCCGACATCCTGATCTACAAAGCGGAAGCCGTACCGGTTGGTGAAGATCAGATCCCGCATCTGGAGTTGACCAGGGAAATAGGCCGACGATTCAACTACCTGTATGGTTCACTGTTTCCGGATTGCCAACCCGTGTTGAACCATGCGCCGAAACTGCCCGGGTTGGATGGGCGTAAGATGAGCAAATCATACGATAACGCCATCTACATCGGTGACGATGCAGAGACTGTCAGCATGAAAATCCGAAACGCCTACACAGATCCACAGAAAATACGTAAAAACGATCCGGGGCACCCGGAAGGCTGTGTCGTGTTCGCACTTCACTCGGTCTACAATCGTGACTCACTGGAGACCATCGAAACCGAATGTAAGGCAGGAAGCCGTGGCTGCGTGGACTGCAAGAAGCAGTTATGCGGCGCCCTGAACGCGGTGCTCGACCCAATCCGGGAACGACGCGCAAGCCTCGTGGCGAAACCGGGCGCATTGGAAGAGATATTGGCTGCCGGGGCGGAGCGCGCTCGCAAGACGGCTCAGGCCACCATGCAGGAAGTACGAGAACGGATGCATCTGGGTGTGCGATGACCATCTCTAACTTGATGAGCCAGGAGATCCAGGAACAGGTCAGCGTATTACATCGGCTGGCCGATGAATTACCGGCGGTATTGGCGCCCGTGGTACATCATTTGCAACAATGCCCGATCCGTTGCGTGGTCATCGCTGCACGGGGCACCTCAGACAACGCGGCCCAATTCGCCAAATATCGGCTTGAAACTCAGGTCGGTTGGCCTGTGTCGCTTGCAGCTCCATCCACAGCGACGCTCTACCGGAAAACCGTAGACCTGCGGAATACGCTCACCATCGGGATCAGCCAATCCGGTCATGCTCAGGATGTTCTCGAAATCCTGCAGGCGGCCAAGGAGTCCGCAGCCGTATCCATCGCCATCACCAACGATCCGGTATCGCCCATAGCCCAGACGGCGACTCATCACATCGATCTGAAGGCCGGGCCTGAACGCAGCGTCGCGGCCACAAAAACATACACCGCCTCGGTGGCCGTGCTGCATGCGCTGGCATCATCATTGCAGGGTGAACACTTTAGTGACTCACTTCATGAAGCGGCCGATGGTGTACAGTCAGTATTGAACTGCAGTGACGACATCGACGCGGCCGTGGAGCGATACCGTTATATGCCGGCCTGCGTATCACTGGGCCGTGGGTACAACTATGCCACAGCGCTCGAAGCCGCTTTGAAGCTGATAGAGACCTGTTATGTCATCGCGAAGGCCTACTCGGCGGCAGATTTCCTGCATGGTCCGATTGCGATTGTCGACAGCGGTTTCCCGTGTTTCATGTTCGCACCATCCGGTGCGGCCTATCCGTCCATGCACGCGCTCCATCAGCAATTGAGAAACCGTCATGCCGAGTCGTTGGTGTTCACCGATCAACCGGATGATTTTTCGGGAGCAGTGCGAACCATCGTTATGCCCGCATTCACAGATGAACGCATTACTCCGCTGGTATATGCAGCCGCTGCACAACGCTTCGCGTGCGCATTGTCTCATACCCGCGGCTTGGACCCCGATCATCCACGCGGTCTCAACAAAGTGACGGTCACCCGATGAAGATCGATTCGGATGCCATAGCAGAACGGTTTCTCGAACTGTGCGCGCTCTGCGCAACATCCGGTCATGAAGGTATTGTCGCTGATTGGCTAACGCGATGGGCAACAGGCCATTACCTGAACGCAGAAGTCGACGACGCAGCCCACGTAGTTCATGGTGACACCGGCAATGTATTGATCAAGGTGCCGGCCACAAACTCTGCACTGCCTACGCTTTTATTCAGCGCCCATATGGACACCGTACGGCCAACCACATGCGCAGAACTGCATCCGGACGGTTGTTTCCGTTCGAACGGTGGTGAAGTATTGGGGGCGGATGACCGTTCCGGTATCTGTGCGATCACTGCGGCGGTCGATGTCATACGGCAACGGAACATACAGCATGGCGATCTGTTGCTGCTGTTCACCATCGCGGAAGAGATCGGATTGAAAGGCGCATCCGCCTGCGGCTTCGATCTCTCTGCTGCACTATGCGGATTTGTCATCGATACCGGCGGGCCGATCGGCCGCACTGTCCTGCAAGCGCCGACTCACGATGTGCTCGAGTTCGTGTTCACAGGCAAGTGCGCTCACGCAGGAATAGAACCCGAGGCAGGCATAGACGCCAACAGAGCCGCCTCGTTGGCGGTGGCCGGCATGAAACTGGGAAGGCTGGATGCGGAGACAACGGCCAACGTGGGTGTAATTCGAGGAGGATCCGCAGTCAATATTGTGAGTGACCGGGCAGAGTTGCTCACCGAAGCACGCAGCCATGATCCGATGAAGCTCGCAGCACTCATCGAACATATGCGCCAAGCAGCCGAAGCGGCCTGCCAACAGACCGGCGCCAAGGTCCAGATCAAACACACCCGCGAGTATGAAGCCTACCATCTCACGGAGGAGAGCATTCCTGTCCGTCTGGCTCGTCACGCGTGTGAACGGATGCAAATCCCCTTCAGGCCGATTCAAACGGGGGGAGGAAGCGATGCCAACATCTTTAACGCACGCGGGATACCGTCAGTCGTGTTGGCGGGCGCCATGCAAGCCATACATACGCAGGATGAAACCGCCTCGTTGTACGATCTGATGCTCAGTTGCGAACAGCTGATTCGTATCGTTGAGGCCTCTATGGAGCTGACCCCATGATACATACCGTGGTAGGAGCTGTCACGCGGATTATCCGCACCCAGTATGGCGTTCAGGAAATCGGCGTTGTCGTATCGGGTGAAGAACGATTGGCGTTTAACCAGATAGCCATCACCGGGGAAGCCCATCCGGGTGATCGAGTCGTGCTGAACGCCACGGCAACACAATTGGAACTGGGCTCGGGCGGATATGATTTTGTGATGCACAATGCATCCGCTCATGCCGTCAAGCCGACGCTCGATGGCCACATCATGCGACTCCGTTATACTCCGTCGCAACATTCGGTTCTGGCAGTCGAAGAGCCCGCCTCACCTCATCACGCAGTAATGGCGGACGCGACCTCCTTGGATGGAACACCGGTGGTCTGCTGTGGTCTGCACAGCCAGATCGCCGGTGTAGCTGCTGCGCTGGCAGCCGGTAATCCGTCACTAAACGTCGTATATGTAATGGACGACTCGGCCTGTCTCAGTGTGGGTGTCAGCAAATTGGCAGGAAAGCTCACACAGGCGGGACTGATCCGAAACATCGTCACTGTAGGACAGGCATTTGGTGGAGATCTGGAGGCGGTCAACATCTACTCCGGATTACTTGCCGCCCGACACGTGCTGGGCGCCGACGTAATCATCACCTCACAAGGTGTCGGAAATACGGGAACAGCCACACCGTTCGGCTTTTCCGGAGTATCCCAAGCGATTAGCCTGAACGCAGCGGGGGCATTAGGCGGTGCTCCGATAGCTTGCCTGCGTGTCAGCTATGGTGATTCACGCACGAGGCATTGGGGAGTCAGCCATCACAGCCTGACGGTGCTAGGAACGCTCACATTGACGTCCTGCCTGGTCCCAGCGCCGGTGTTGCAGTCCAATCGGTTGTGGGAAATGATGACGATATTGGACTCACACGGTATAACAGCAAAACACCGGGTTTCCCTGGAGGATGGCGCTGCGGGTGTCGACGAGTTGCTGCGGCGCGACATTACAGTAACCACCATGGGGCGGTCGATTCAGGAAGATCCGGACTATTTTCTGGCCGCGGCCGCAGCCGGAACAGGCGCTTTGCGGGTGATAAGCTCCCATGTCAAGTGAATTAGTCCCTCAAGAACCGGAACACCTGATTCGCTCGGAGTATGTCTTACGAGGCCGTTATATCACCGTGCGTGTGGATACATTGGAGCTTCCCAATGGCCAGGTTATCCAGCGTGAGGTAGTGGAGCATCCGGGCGCCGTAGCCATCGTACCTCTTTTGGACACAGAGACCGTGTTACTGATCCGGCAGTATCGACGCGCCGCACGCAGATATCTGCTGGAGATCCCAGCTGGAACGCTCGAGCCGGGAGAAGAACCGCTAAACTGCGCCCAGAGAGAACTTCGCGAAGAAACAGGCTACAAATCAGATGCGTTGACGCACCTGTTCAGTCAGTTTCTGGCGCCAGGCTATTCACAAGAGGTGTTGCATGTCTTCATGGCTCAGCACCTGACGCCCGCTCCTTTACGTGGTGATACCGACGAGTGCATCGAAACGGTTCCGATGCCCTTGGCGGACACCCCGCAGATGATACGTGACGGACGTATCCAGGATGCAAAGACCATCGCGGCGCTGTTGACGGTCATCTACTTGCGCGAACACACATAAGGCTTCATACGGGCATATACGTCATTTAAAAGCGCCACGGTACGCTCCCATGTCCAACTCTTTGCGGCCTCCCGCCCTCTTTCACCCATCTCACTCCATCGATCACGATCAGCCACTGCACGAGCCAATGCACCGATCAACGCGTCGGTATCGTCGGGTGCACAAAGCCATCCAGTTTCGCCATCACGAACCGTTTCAGGTAGCCCGCCCGACTCCGTTGCAACCACGGGTACGCCCATGGCCAGCGCTTCCATGGCAAATAGTCCCTGGCCTTCTCGTCGACTGGGGCAGATGGCCAAGTCCGCTGCCGCCAGCAGAGGCCATGGAGAGTTCACAGGTCCAATAAACTGTACCGCTGCTCGAAGTGCTTGAGCGCGTTCCTGCAATTCAGCCTCCATCGGTCCAGATCCAGCAACAACCAGACGAACCGCAGGTAGGGCTGCCACGGCTTCGATCAATAGATCGATTCCTTTATCATGCATGAGCCGTCCCGCATAAAGTGCCAGAATATCACGTTCGCCCACACCCAACCAACGTCTGGTTGGATCACGATTGTCGGGCGCTTGCTCTGCCGGGCGCACCCCTCCAGGGACAACGTGATAGTTGCCGTCCCGGAGAACACATTGCCACATCCGTTTGGCTCCCTCCGATACAGGAAGCAGCCAGGATGCGCGTCCGATAAAGTGCAGCAGCAACAATCGTTGCATCCACGGAACGGGTTGTGGGGGCAAATTATGAAGCGACGCGACCAACCGGCCACTGTTGATTGCTGAACAAACCATCAATGCTCGAGTGCCGTGGGCATGCACCAGATCATACTGTTTGGCAGCCTGGTGAAGCATACGCGCTGCTTTCAGATCATCCACCAGATGCGGACGATCTGTGATCTCCACAACATGGAACGGGATATTGGGAAACGCGCTTTGCAGTATGGATGGACCGGCAACACCTACCCGAATACCGGAACGTCGCTGTTCGCTGGTGACCTCCTTCACCCATGTCAACAGCCCGCCGCCTGCGGGCCGCATCACATGCAAAACGGATGGCTTATCGGCCATTGATATCCGCGGGTTTACTGAGTCGCACCGTGACTGTAACCGTCTCCACCCCTCCTGGGAGCACGCCAGACGGCAGACGCAACTTCAAGGGGCGTGTGATGTCATTTTCGGCGCCGGATACATCGAGTTCCTCGGTACGCACTTCATCTGGCAGGGTGCCGCCGACACTGCGCAACACCACTTGAGCCGGCGTGACTGTAACACTTTCCACCACGTATCCTGCGGCGGGTCGCCCTTTGATAACCGGAGCAATAGGCACTTCGCGCATCGCCACGATCTGCGCCAGCTGCAGACTAACTCGTGCAGTCGACGGGACGATTGTCACATTAGCAACAGGACGGTCACGTTCATCCAGAGCGATAATCGGCAGATCGCCCATAACCTCACCGCCCGGCTTGCTGGGGATCGCATTTACAACCAGTCGTCTGATGGTATAAACCACATCCTCCAACGCGACCACTGTTGCTTGCGATGGTGACACGATCGGTGGTTGGTAGGCGTATCCAGGTTGTGGGATGTTCGCAAACAGACATTCAACCGGCAGCGTCCGCTCCACACGGCGCAACAGCCGTACATCCACCTCAGAGGGAGTGACCGTAATCCGGGCGCCGTCTCGCAACAGTTGAGTCAAATTCGTTCGAACTGGCTGCCGGCTGCGTCCGTCCGGTGCTGCACCCAAATCGACCTCGGCCCGGACCGATCCGTCGAAAATCCCATCGACCTGCTGCTTTTGCGCGGTAACCGTGATGGTGGCCGTGCTGGGTTCCACCACCGCTTCATACCCCTGCTTCACGTTCGTGACACGCACATTCACCATGTATCGGCGAGTAATCACCGGATTCCGTTCCGCATTGACATACATGTACAGCAATACTGCGCTGAGCAACGCCATGATCTTTTCAGGCCAGTTTCTACGCAGTGACGACCAGAATTTGCGGATCATGATCTGCTTCCACGCTCGGACTTGTCTTCTGTGGAGTGAGACGGCTTGATGTTCGGAAAGTGCAACCGTTTACCGATAAGAGAACTGCCGAAGTCCCCAAATCGACGGGCGCTAGGGGGCGGCCCGAGCAGTTCCAATAACCGATCTCTCAGGGTCTCTTCGCGAAAGCCTCGTTGCAGCCGACCGTTGAATGCAATCGAAATGATGCCGGTCTCTTCGGATACCACCAAAGCGATCGCCCCTCGTTCGGACACGCCAATGGCGGCCTTATGGCGCATATGCACCGATTGATCGATCATGGGGTTCTCAGTGAACGGAAGCGTACATCCGGCAGCAATCAAGCGGTCCCCACAGATCACCACCGCACCGTCATGAAGCGGGTTTCCCGGATAAAACAATGAGACTATCAGTTTACTGGTCACGCGGGCGTCCAGCGGAATACCCGGTGACAGATAATGGTCCAGCTGAGGATACGACTCAAACACCATCAACGCGCCGATCTTTTTGCGGGCCATCTCCATTACGGCCTTGACTACCTCATTCACCAAGGGGTGCAACCCTTCCTTGGGCACCGGCGAAACACCCGCGCGCCAAAAGCCCAAGCGCCCGAACTCCTCGAGTAAATGGCGCAATTCCGGATAGAACAGCAATACCAGTACAACCGGACCTAGCAGCAGCATCTGCCTCAGGATCCAGTTCATGGTGGTCAACCCCAGCTTACCGCTCAGGTATACCAGCAAAAAGAAAACCAATAAGCCCCACAAAACCTGCATCGCGCGTGACCCCTTGGCCAAAAGGATCAAGCGATATCCCAAGTAGGTGACGCACGAGATATCGACGAGCATCACCAATGTGGATGTGAAGTCGTATCTAGCGACGGTATGAAAGAACGTGTGAAGCAGATTCAACGCGCGATGCTACCAGTTTCCTCAAACACAGTGTACCGCGGGTCACCATGAGCCGCCCGGAGATCTGCGGTAAAAACCTCCGGGCGGTGATGACGGATCCTCAGGCCTCTGATGCAGCTTCACCAGCCGGTGGCGCGACCTGTTCGCTTGCGGACGCCGCCGTTACCGGCGCCGGGGAGCCAGCCATTTGCATCTGTTTGATGAACGGTGTAAAGAGATCGATCGGCAGAGGAATAATCGTCATGCTGGAACGTTCTGTGGCAATCTCCGATATCGTCTGCAAAAAGCGCAGCTGGATAGACGCCGGTTCTGAAGCCATCTGCTTGGCGGCAGTGACCAGGTTCTCTGCCGCTTGCATTTCTCCCTGTGCATTGATCACCTTGGCGCGCCGTTCGCGCTCGCTCTCCGCCTGCCGCGCCATGGCGCGTTTCATCGACTCAGGGATCACGACATCGCGCACCTCTACAGCCACCACCTTCACGCCGAACGGCTCGGTCTGTTCATCGATGGTCTGCTGCAGTTTTTGGTTGATCATTTCGCGCTGCGAAAGCATCTCATCGAGATCAGACTGCCCCAAGGTCGAGCGCAGGGTTGTTTGAGCGATCAACGAGGTAGTGCGAACATAGTTCTCGATGCGTGTGATTGCATCGCCCGGATTCACGACTTTGAACAGCACAATGGCATCCACCGTCGCCGGGACATTGTCTCGCGTCATGATTTCCTGTTTGGGCACGTCCATGGTCAACACACGCGTGTCGACAATGATCGGCCGGTCGATGAACGGAAACAGGAAAATAATGCCCGGACCGCGGACGCTTTGGAACCGTCCCAACCTCAAGACGACCGCTCGGTCCCATTCCTGAAGGACTCGTAACGTAGCACGGAGAATGATGACCACCAGGATCACAATGGCGACGAGAGCCGAGTTCATGGATTCTGCTCCTTTCGTTTGACGACCAGTGTCAAGCCCTGTATACCGGTGACGAGCACTGTTTCACCAACGGGTACACTGTCACCTTCCGTGATGGCGTTCCAATAACACCCGTCCACGAATACTTGACCTTTAGGCGCAAGCGTCGCTTTTACAGCGGCTTCCTTACCGATCAGCGATTCAGCACCGGAAGCCTGACGCGATCGTTGCGCTTTCAATCCCGCAGCGACCGCCACCAGGAAGAACGCTCCCGTTCCCAATGCGACGAGCAATGCGGTCACAATCGACACCCGCAATGCGGGATCTTGGCTGTCTACCATGAGCATCAGTCCAAACAGCAGAGAGATCACACCGGTGACCGCCAGTAACCCGTGGCCAGTTGTCACCAACTCGAGCACGAACAACACGATCGCGATGACCACCAGCGCCACCCCCAGACTGCTCAACGGCAACGCCGAGGCCCCGTACAGTACCATGACAAGCGCCAGAGCACCAATCGCGCCGGGGAATATGGCGCCAGGGTTCTGCACTTCGGCCACCAAACCCGCCAATGCAATCGCACCGAGGATGACCAGAACATTGGGGTTCACTAACAGTAATAGAAAGTTTTCCACCGGGCTGCGGCGAAACGGACGCTGTTCGGCCCCTTTGGTCTGTAATACAACGCTTTTGTTATTGACCGTCACGGTACGGCCGTGACTCAATGCGAGCAGTTCGTCGGTATTGCGTGCAATTAGGTCGATCGTCTGATTTTTCAGGGCTTCACGTTCGTCTTGCGCCACACTGCTGCGCACGGCTCGTTCAGCCCACGCCTCATCACGTCCACGCTGCCGGGCGATCGCCCGGATGTACGACGCAGCGAAGTTGGTCACCTTGGCGCGCATATCTCCACCGATGTCGCCACCGCTGGAGTCGACGGGATGCGCCGCTCCCACTACGGTACCGGGCGCCATGGCGGCGACGTGGGAGGCCAGAAGGATGAACACCCCTGCCGAAGCGGCTTTTGCGCCCTGTGGCGACACATACACGATCACCGGTACATCGCTGCTCAAAATGGCGCTGACCATCTGCTGCATAGCGTCCATCAGGCCGCCGGGAGTGTTCAGCTCGATAACCAGCGCTTCTGCATCGATGCCGCGCGCATAGTTCAAGGCGCGTGACAGATAGTCCATGTTCGGCTGAGCGATCATGCCGTCCATCTGCATTACCACAACCGGCTTCGGCGCAGCCTGCAGCGGGGCGAGAGACGCCGCCAGCCAGAGCGCCAGCATCAGCACCCAGTGTCTCATCTGCCTGCCACCTCCCTGCTCAACCGGCACTGCCGTAACAGCATCCCATAAACATTATGACCGCTGGACAGTTTCATATCACAGGTATGCCTCAGGCCAGTTTGACGCTTGGCTGTCCCGCCGGTACACTAAGCTGGATATGCTTCGCCTCCTCTACATGACACGACTGTGAAACGACCACCTGTCGCGTATCATCCGGACGTGCTGGATTTCTCACGTTACCGGTATAACCTGCCGCCCGAGCGCATCGCCCAATCACCCGTCGAGCCGCGTGATCATTCACGTCTGTTGGTGGTAGACCGGCACACTCATACGCTCACGGACTCCATATTTCGCGAGTTGGTCAACTGGCTGGTTCCGGGCGACTGTGTAGTGCTTAACAATACGCGAGTAACTGCGCGCCGTCTTCGGGGCAGACGGTCTACTGGTGCACAGGTGGAAGCCCTGCTATTGCGCCAACTAGACGCGGTGACTTGGGAGGTGCTCGCCCGGCCAGGGAGACGACTATTGCCTGGTGCGCGGATCGAATTTCCGGACGCCCCGGCGGCATGCGTAATCGCTGCAGGCGAACATGGGCTCAGGCAGATCCGTTTTGAAACAGAGCTCTCTGACCGCATCGATCAGATGGGCGAAATCCCCCTCCCCCCCTATATACACAGGCGACTGGAACAGGAAGAACGCTATCAGACCGTCTATGCGGTCCAGGCAGGGTCCGCAGCTGCTCCCACCGCAGGGCTGCACTTTACGCCCGAGCTGCTTCACAAGATCCAAACCGCCGGCGTCGACATCGTGTACATCACGCTAGATGTCGGGATTGCTACGTTTCTTCCGCCAGATCCCGCGAAGTTACGTCAGGGATTACTTCACACGGAACGCGCCTCTGTCAGTCCGGAAGCGGCCCACCGTTTGAACCATGCTAGCGGCAGAATCATCGCAGTAGGTACAACGGTGGTGCGCACTTTGGAGAGTGCCGCCACAGCGCCGCGCCGGATAGAGCCATTTGAAGGTGAAACCGATATTCTGATCGCGCCCGGTTTCTCGTTTCGGGCGATCGATGCGCTCATCACGAATCTGCACGTACCGGCATCCACGCCCATGATGCTTACGGCCGCGTGGTGCGGTTTGGATCTGCTGCTTCAGGCGTATGCACATGCGATACAGCAGGATTATCGGTTTTTCAGCTTTGGCGACGCCATGCTGATCCTCTGAGTCGATGGAGAGCCAAAAATGCACATCATGATGGTTTCCGAGTCGTATCCGCCGGTCACAAACGGTGTCGCCATCAGTATCGTCACGTTGAGGCAAGAGCTGCAGCAACATGGCCATACGGTTACGGTTCTGACCACCCGTCATCGCCGTTACACACGTGATCATCAGGTATACAGGGTTCCTTCATTTCGGTTGCCTTACTGGCCCGAGTATACGCTGCCACTGCCGGTGGATAAAGCGAAGTTGGAAGCCTATGTGCTGGAACAACGCCCGGATGTGATCCACTGCCATATCCCCTTTCTGCTGGGCGGCGTGGCGCGTCGGATCAGCATGCGCACGTCCACACCGCTGGTGGGACACTTCCACACGCTCTACGATGAGTACCTGCACTATGCGCCGCTGGCGCCACGGCAAATGCTGCGTCAGATGCTGACCGCTCACCTGCGCCGGTTCTACTCGGCGTGTGATCTGATTGTTACGCCCAGTCGGTTCTCTCGCGACCGCTTGCAGAGCTTCGGAATCTCACCGGGCCGAGTCCGCGTCATTCCGACAGGCGTTCCCCGTCAACAGGCGATAACTGATCGTGCTGTCGCACGTTCGGAATTTCAACTCGATCCCCAAACCCCTGTGCTTCTCTATGTCGGCAGATTGGCTTTGGAGAAGAACCTGAGTCTCTTGGCCGACATGATGCCCCATGTACTTGAACAACAACCGGACTGTCTGCTTTGGGTGGTCGGATCGGGGCCGGCGCAACGTATCTTCCAGCGTCGCGTGAAGCAGCGCGGCGTCTCAGCGAATGTACGATTTGAAGGCAAACTGCCCCATGACCGCATTGGTGTGGTCTACTCCGCGGCGGACCTGTTCGTGTTTCCGTCCGTTACTGAAACCCAAGGGTTGGTAGTGGCCGAGGCGCAATCATACGGGTTGCCGTGCATCACAGTGGACCACGGCGCGGCAGCCGAGGCGGTGGAACAGGGAGTGAATGGGATAATCGTACAGAACCACCCCCATGATTTCGCCAATGCGGCGCTTAGACTGCTATCCGATCCAACGCTTCGCGAACATCTGCGACAGGGGGCGCTCAATCACCATACAACCACCGAGCAGGAAATGGCCCAGATGATGCTGGAGGTTTATGCGGAAGCGATAGAGAGACGCAGAGATGGGACACCGGTTGCCAACAACCGCTGAGCAGAGTGGTGAGCCGGCTGGGACTCGAACCCAGGACCCCCGCCTTAAAAGGGCGATGCTCTACCGGCTGAGCTACCGGCTCACGCGAAAGACATCATACCACAGGAGACGCCTAATCGTCCAAGTCTGCCTGTGTTTGATCCTCATGGCGGTCTCTGCAGTGTGCTGTCCGGCTTCTCTTTTGGTGGCGATGCGGGTGCGGCCTGAGGTGCGTTCTGAGGTGGCTCCTCTGGGATACAGCGCGCTGGTGATGGCCCGGACAGCCCCTACTCCCGAAGCATCCAGTTATATGGCTTCTTGGGATCGATGGTCCCTCACGGCATGGCTGACCATTGGGGCAGGTGCACGTCTCACAGCCGCTACAGAAGATCGACAGGATCCCCAAGCATTGCTTGAGGACAACCAGCACATCGGGTATCAGGCGACACCCGCTGCTTTGTGGCTTGCCGCAGAGCGGGCCGGTATGCGTCCTGTTCTGTATGCCGACACTACCGACACACCGATGCGGGGATTGGCGCCGCATCTGGGTAATGATGTGCAACTCATGCCAATTACGGCGGATAACATCATCCGGCGGCTGGAAGCTGTGAGTTCGTCATCTGCGCTGGTGTTTATTGATGCAGAAGCAATGCCGGGACACGAACTTCACGATTTACTGGCAAAAATACGACACACAGCGCCGCGCTGCATCATCTGGCTGATCAATGCCGTTTCACCGGTGGTCGCAGACCAGCCCGGTCTGTATGCAGGTTGGGTTACGCGCATTACAATCACTCCGGATGGCTCCGGCTTGTTAACCTCACCATCCACACGGCTGCCCGGTTACATCACGCTCCCGGACGTTACCGCTTCATTGGCTCAGGATCTTCAGCTTGCAGTCGAACAGCGATGGCACGGGCAACCGGTAACTCCAAGCCCGCATGCCGATCCCGCAGGATATCTAGACCGATTGGGATCGCGAATCGCATTGCGAACCGAATGGGGCCGATACATGGGCACGTTACCCGTGCCTCAGTTATTCCTGCTGCTGCTGGGGGCTTTGTTAATATATTCAGGCCATTACAGACCGGGTAAGGCATGTCTTCTGGCGCCTCTCACGATTCCCTTAGTGGGAGCGACCGTTTTGCCAGTCTGCGTTTTCGTCGGTGCGCCGCTCTGGGTAGCGAGATCGACCTGGTTGATCATACTGCTTTGTGTGGCCTGGTGGGGCAGTAAACAACCAATTCGGACGAGCAGCCAGACGCTGGCCTGGATTACGATGTGCGCGCTGATCCTCGGTGTACTCACTGAAGCCGGGCGATGGAGCGGCTTCGGGTTCTCGGTCCAGGATGGTTCACGGTTCTATGGGATCGGCAATGAAAGTGCGGGAGCATTCGCTGGAGCGGTTGCGTTACTGACAGCAGGACAGCCAGTAATCCGACAACTTCCTGCCTGGATGGGTTGCACGCTATTCTTCGGATGGCCCGCATTGGGTGCAAATTTTGGTGCGGCGCTGGCCTCGCTCACCGGCTCGATCACTGCCGTCATGTTGTGGTTGAGAACACACAAAAGCCTGGGTATGCGCATTCTGATAACCGGTTTGGTTGCAGGCGTGCTTGCGGCGATCTGGCTCGCCTTGACACATGGGCCGGTCTCAACACATATCAGTCGGTTCGCCGCCGAACCGGATGTCTGGGCAGAAACTGTATTACGTAAATTGAGCATGAACATCACGTTGTTGCGCCACAGCGACTGGAGCGCCTTGGCGGTGTTGGGCATACTGAGCGCAGCCTCGGCTCCGCTCAGTGCGTTCATGACCTGTTATGGGATGCTTGTGTTTAACGACAGCGGAGTACTCGCGGCCGGCGCGATGGGCTGCTGGCTATTTACCATGAGATACATCGCCCGGCCTGAACTAAATACGCCGTCTACGCACCGGTGTCATGAGCATGGAACCGTACATTCACTCCAAACCGGTCGCTCATAAGATCCAAAAGCGCCTTAACGCCCAGAGTTTCTGTCCAGTAATGCCCGCAGAGTATTAGCGATACACCGGCCTCTTCCGCTTCCAATACCTCATGATGCGCCACCTCGCCCGTAATCAGAATGCCGCATCCGCAATCCGCAGCTTCTCGGATGACCGCTCCTCCACCACCCGACACCACAGCGACATCCGTGGGCTCCGTTGAACGCGCTCCAGCCAACCGCACAGATGCCCCCATACCAGATAACTTCTGTATCAGAGACATCGGATCGGCGCTACATCCAAACCGACAACCGATAGGACGCCCATTGAATAGGCCAAACGGGAGTGTGGACTCAGCGCCCAGCGAGTGTGCCAGTACGGCGTTATTACCGATCAGCGGATGGGCATCTAGTGGCAGATGACTGGAATACAATGCACAGCCCGAACGAATCAGCGGGGCGACCCGTTGGTAAAAGGCGCCGGTTATCGGCTGAAGTCCGCTCCAAAACAGGCCATGATGTACTACCAACAAATCGGCAAACGAGTCAGACGCTTCTCTGATGGATGCAGCGCATGCATCTACCGCTCCCAGTACCGTGCGTACGGGCCTCGTTCCTTCCACCTGAAGACCGTTAAACGCATTCGGCCAATCGGCATACTGGCCAGTCTCCAGCAGATCATCAAGCCAACGCACCATCTCAACAAGCGGAATTTCTGATGCCATCATTCGCCCCTTGTTCAATGAGAACCCAGACTGCCAAGTAACCAGTTACAATCAACGCAGGAACGACTCCGCTGTCGTTCATGATCGCAACCGGTATGGCCAACCCTATGAAGGTGGGCAACAAGCGCGCCGGAAGCATCCGATGCTGCCTGGCCGTCAGATGCCGAACCGCCAGGACAGCGACAAACGCCCCAGCTGCGGCAAGCAAAGTATAAGGGTTAGTGAGTACCGCTGTCATGAGCTTCAATTTCGTTTCAAACAGCAACGTCCACCCGGCGTCGCCCGGATCACCATTTGTACGGCGCCAAACGTCACCCATGTGGGTATTCGATTTTGTCAGTATATCCACTGCCACCATAACCGCCTGGAGTAGCCACGCGATGATCCAGCCGGCCGCCACCAAGATGAAACGACTCCATATAGAGTGACTTTTTGCCCACTGCCAGATGAGCACAGTTCCAAAACCCGCTAAAGATGCAGCAAAACCGCCCAGGTTAGCGCCTATCCAAGGCATACCCATGGCCAACACACTGAGCAGCCAAAGCACCGCCACGGTGGGGCGCATGCTGGGACGTGCAGCAAGCCAAGCCACGCCCAGACCTCCCAGTATCACTCCGAGATACTCGTTTCCCAATCCATACAGTCGAATGCCCGATATCAGATACGCACCAATCAGGCTATATCGGGCGCCGTGACATCCCAAAGCGGCGTCCGTCAACATGACCACAATGGTAACTAGGCATATCCACACATAAAATACGGTCAGGCCTGTGCTCGCTTGCATTCGCTTGGCGCAGATACCGGCCAGGACCAAACCGGCTATCACTATCGACAGAAACTGCCAGTCTCGCAATGGACCTGCGGTCGCCGAGATAACCCCCAATAGGTGGAATATCAACGGCAGACTGGACAAGGCGCATAGGACCACACACGCGGCGACCATGGCTTGTTTGCGCGAACGACTAACCCAGACCGTCGAGATGGCTCCAACTGCCGTCAACGCGATCAGCAAGATCACCGGAATGATTAGTCGACGCTGCTGTTCCGAACCGGCAGACAAACGCGTGAGAGTGATCCAGCGTTGTAAAGGGCCTTTCGACTGCCTGGTCTCCATACTGCGCCATACATCCGGTGGCTGGATTTCGAGGAACTCGGCTATCAGCGCCGCCACATTGGAATCCTTTACCAGCCCCGCCGTTCGGGTGCTGGCGGAGGTCAGCAAACCGCCTTCAGCTCCCGGCATGCTCACAACAATCGGTATCAGGCTGACCTGATCGTCCACTGGCGCACCAACCAAGATGACTCGGTCACCTCGAGTGATAGCTTCGGTCAGCACACGCTTGAGATCCCTGTCTGGTGAGGGGCTTTCGGGGCCAATCCAGTGGATCCATAACGAGGCGTCCGCGTCGCTGCCGCTTCCCAACAGCCTGCGCCCGTCATCCGGTGCGTTGAAATTCACTGTGCGCCGATAACGCCGAAGCAATTCCGCCAGAGAGGTACCCCGTCGTGCCTTGACCCATTGCTGCACCTTCATAGCTGACAAGTCAGGTGCATCACGCAGCCCCGTCGCAAGCGCTGTACCCAATACTCCAGGACTGGCACGACGTTCGCCTCCGATACTCATGAGTCCCCAGGAAGCTTCTAACAGCCCGTGGCTCAGTTGAGGCGCTTTTGTGAGGTCACGGACACCTTGAAGGTCCAAGCCGCTGGCTACAACCAGATGTACGCGCCCGGGGGCTGCTGACAGTGAACACGACAGGCACAGCAACCACCCGCAGAGCCAAGTCAGCCATCTGCGAATCACGCCTGAACCATCGTCCCGACACCGTGATCGGTGAACACCTCAATTAACAATGCATGCGGTACACGTCCATCGATGATATGAGCACGCTCCACTCCACCGCGCAGCGCCATCACGCAAGACTCCAGTTTAGGCAGCATACCGGAAGCAACGGCTCGTGACTCGACCATTTTCACAGCGTCCCAGTAAGTCAATGTGGGGATCAGCGACGAGGGATCCGACACATCACCGAGCAATCCAACGACGTCGGTCAGCGAAATCAGCTTTGTGGCCTGCAATGCAGCCGCGATTTCACCGGCCGCATGGTCTGCGTTGATGTTGAATGTCTCACCATGAGGTCCGGAGGCCACCGACGACACCACAGGTATATATCCCGCCTCAGACAAGGTGTTCAGGATCTCGGGATCAACCGCAACGATTTCACCGACCAGACCTATGTCGACGCCGTTCCGCATCATCCGTTCGGCCACAAGAAGATTGGCATCCCGGCCGCTGAGGCCCACGGCGCGTCCCCCGGCCTTGTGGATCAGCGATACGATGCTCTTGTTGGTGCTTCCAGCAAGCACCATCTCGACAACCTGCATGGTTTCGGCATCGGTAACACGCAATCCCTGCTCAAATCGGGGCTCGATTCCCATTCGCTCCAACGCGCGATTGATCTCTTTACCGCCCCCGTGAACCAGTACAGGACGGATCCCAACTGTCTGCAGCAGTACGATGTCTTGCATGACACACTCTTTGAGTTTGTCATCCACCATGGCAGCCCCGCCATATTTGATCACAATGGTCTTTCCGCGATATCGCTGCATGTACGGCAACGCCTGGATCAGCACATCGGCTTGAAACGAAGCATCCATCTGTTGTCACCTCCACGTCATTGTACCGAGGTACGCGGTATGTTGCCCCAATGAGTCGAATTGGGCGAAGTCGACCCGCTAACAAGCGCCGTTGACTACTTGATCCGGCGTCTCCAGATGGCCTTTTTGAGTTCATCACCCCATCTGCGCGCGAGTGCTTCGCGGGACAGTTGGGCGACTCGGGCGTCCTCCGAGCCGGCGGTCAAAACGGGAACGCCCCGAATGCACACACTCGCACCGACCACCGACACGTCTTGGAAGCGAACATCGCGCATCTGTTTATCCATGACGCTCATCGCCGACTCTGCCCTGATGGCGCTGGCCTCCTGAGTGGGAGCGAGGAACGCGATCAGTGTGTCGTCAATATAGATTTCGTGCCCATCCACCCCTTCCCGGGTGGCTGGCTTGGCGGAAAGAGCCAGGTACTTCGACACGGCGCGTTGATCCATGTCGACATTCATCGACTCCAATGCTTTTCGTACCGAGTTGATCCGGTCGATGGTGAGCGGATGAGTCTGGTAGATGCCCATCTCCATCTGCGGTGTGCGGGACTCATTGACAGCCAATCGGCGAAGAAAGGTAAGCATGCCAACGGGATTGAACCCAGCCTTCTGCATGAACATCACAGCAGAGAGATCCGCATCGTATTCGGCTTCCCGCGAATAGCTGTTGGTAACCGCAGTTTGGTACAGTCCCAGTCCTTGCATCAGCGTGCCCACGTCCTGAGTGGGCAACTTCAGCACCAGTGCGGCCAATGCAGCGGGTAAAGCGACTTTGGTGACCTGCTTCTGTATATCGATGGACATGCGGGTGATGTGACGGTGTGCCACATGGGCGATTTCATGGGCGAGTACACCCGCCAGCTCATGGTCGGATTGAACATCATCCAACAATCCTTTGTTTACATAAACAAACCCGCCTGGCAACGCGAACGCGTTGATCTCCGGAGTGTCGAGTACTTTGAACGTGTATTGGAAATTGCCCTGTTTGGGCATACCCCATGTGATCGGGACTTCGTTACGGTTGGCTGCGTCAACAAGAGCCTGGCCGATGCGCTCCACACGAGCCGTCAGCACCGGATCATTGAGAACCTTGAACTCCTTTTCTACAATGGCGGCCGCTTCCCGCCCCATCTTGATTTCATCTTCGAGTTCCTGTGTGACCGCTGGCGAAGACGTCAGCAGCATCGAAGAGACGAAGATGAATATGGCAAGCAGAACAGGCACTTTCATCGCGGTCACCAACTATATAGACGGTCCGCGATAGCGCCTTGTCACTAGCGGGTAGCCCGCTGAACCGAAATGAACCGGTATTTCAGGAAAGACGCCTGTCGTATGATCTAAGCAACCCTACCACGCGGCCAATGATGGTGGCATCCTCACGCGGAACCTCAATTACATCATACTCTGGGTTGTTTGGTATCAACCGAACGGTGTTCTCTGTATACTCCAGGCGTTTGATGGTGGCTTCATCGTTGACCATGACGGCCGCGATGTCATTCGGGCCAATCGTACTCTGTGCCCGGACGATCACCAGATCATTGTCACGTATGTGATCACCGATCATCGAGTCACCGCGCACGCGTAAGATAAACGTGTCTGCATCACCTCGCACCATCTCGGCCGGAACGGGAATGTAGGACTCCACATTCTGGTCAGCGACAATGGGGGCACCCGCTGCGATAGTACCGACCAGCGGCAGCATACGTACGCCTTCCGCGCCATCACTCTGGAACTCCGGATGCGTCAGGCGGATCGATCGGCTCTTGCTTTCGCGCGTTATGTATTTCTTGTGCTGCAGCGCATCGAGATGCACCGTAACGCCGCGAAGACTCTTGATGCCGAAATGGTCACCGATTTCACGGATTGTCGGGGGAAATCCCTGTTCCCGAATCGTGCGTGAAATGAACTGCAGGATCTGGCGCTGTTTTTCGGTCAGCCCTCGTGTCATGCTGGCTCTCCTTGTCTGGAGTCAACTGCAATGAAATTATACCAACATGTTTCTACATATTACTTGTCTGACCGCGATTCAGCTGACCAGGCTATATGGCTGTTCGAGATATGAACGCAACGTCTGCAGGAATTGAGCCGCTACCGCTCCGTCCAAGGCCCGATGATCTGCCGATAACGTGACCCGCATCTGCAGGCGAGGCGCCATCTGACCATCGGGAAGAACGACAACCTGGCGTTCGGCCGCAGAAACGGCAAGGATTGCGGTCATCGGCTGACTGATGATAGCGGAAAACTCTTCCACACCGTACATACCCAAATTCGATATGGCGAATGTGCCTCCGTTGAGTTGATCCGGTGATAACCGTCCCGACCGGGCTTGTGTCGCGCTCTCGCGCACTTCCCGAGCGATCACGCGTAACGGCTTGCTTTCACAGTTACGAATGACAGGCATCACCAAGCCATCCGGCAACGCAACCGCAAAGGCGATGTGGGCTTCGGGTGACATAACAATGCCCTGCTCCGTGAAATGGGCGTTCACGGCCGGATGACGCGGCAGCGCCAGTCCGCACGCCTTCATCACGAAGTCACCCAACGAGATACGGGAGGCTTCATCGGCGTCCTGATTCATCCGTTGCCTCAATGCGGCAAGCTCCTCAACATCGATGCGGACCGTAACATAGAAGTGCGGGACCTGCTGCTTGGCCTGAGTCGTACGTTCCGCGATCACGCGCCTCATACGGCTGACCGGTTGGGCAGCCGCCGGTATCTGGGACTCCACGGGGCGTGGTTTGCTCGAGGCCTGTGCCTCCGCGGCCGCGCGCACGTCGCGCTCAACAATACGCCCGCCCGGGCCGGTACCTCGCACATCGGCCAGGTTGACGCCCAAGTCGGCCGCCAGACGGCGCGCCAAAGGAGACGCCAATACACGATCTGAAGTCCGCGGGGTCTTCGTTTCAGCCGTCGCTACGGGCGCTACTGGAACAGACGAAGCCTCAGATGTGGATGCGGGTTTCTCCTTGGAAGGCGTTGGAGCTGGCTCTACAAGTGCGTCAGAAGTTTCCGGCGCTTTCGGAGTGGTCGCAGCACCGGCCGCCAGTTCATCTTTTGTTCCCAACCGGGCAATTACCGCCCCAACCGGCACGGTTGCGCCTTCCGGTACGGCTATCGCGACGATTACACCACCCGCCTCGACAGGCAGTTCCACATTCGCTTTATCGGTCTCGATCTCAGCAATGATATCACCGGGCTCCACCGTGTCACCCAAGGCGCGAAGCCATCGGACAAGCACGCCCTCCTCCATGCCATCTCCCATTTTGGGCATGATCACTTCGGTCATTACCTATCCCTCCTCAGGCGATAACCCGTTTCACTGCGTTGATAATGTCCTGTTCATCAGGGATCGCCGCGCGCTCCAGATTTCGGGCGAACGGCATCGGTACGTCCGCTCCAGCAACGCGCTGAACCGGCGCATCCAAATCGTCGAACGCCTGCTCCATCAACCGAGCCGATATCTCCGCGCCAAATCCTACATTCCGATGCTCTTCATGCAATACAACAGCACGATGAGTGCGCCGGACGCTGTCGAGAACGGTATCCATATCGAGCGGCTGGATGGTTCGCAGATCGATCACCTCGCACTCGATATCGAACTGGTCGGCCAGCTTGTTGGCGGCTTGTAGAGCCATCGGTACACCAATCGAATAGGTAACGATCGTAACATCGTTACCGCTGCGGCGTATGGCAGCCTGACCGAATGGCGCCGGCGGTGCATCGGTGTTCACTTCAGAACGTGTGGAGTACAACTTGGCGTGCTCCATGAAGATCACCGGGTTGTCGTCACGGATAGCTGTCCGCAACAGACTGAAAGCATCGTCCGGTGTGGCGGGCATCACCACCTTCAGCCCGGGAATATGGGCGTACCAGGACTCCAGGCTGTGTGAATGCTGCGCGCTCAGCTGGGCTCCGGTTCCTGCCGGGCCTCGAAACACGACGGGGCACCTGAGTCGGCCGCCGAACATGTAGTGCATCTTGGCCGCATGATTCACGATCTGGTCGATGGCCACCAGGGCGAAACTGAAAGTCATGAACTCCGCCACAGGACGCAGTCCCATGATGGCCGCACCGACAGCCAAGCCGGTCAATCCGCCCTCGGATATCGGCGTATCGACAACTCGCCGTGCGCCAAATTTTTGAAGCATTCCCTCGGTGACGCGATATGTCCCCTGATACTGGCCAATCTCTTCACCGACGAGGAACACATCAGGATCCCGCTCCATCTCAACGGTCAGCGCCAGGCGAAGCGCTTCTCGATAAGACATTACCGCCATTCGCGCACCTCCATATCGGTGTATACATCACGATACAGCGCGGCAATCGGCGGCTCGGGACTTTCATTGGCGTAGTTGATGGCATCCGCCGCAATCCGCTTGGCCTCTTCATCCATGGCATGCAACGTGGCTTCGTCCGCTATCCCATGGTCGATCAGATAGTTACCCAAAATGATCACCGGATCACGCTGCCGCCACTGCTCGACTTCCTCTCGCGTACGGTACAACGCCTGATTGGTCGTGTTATCTGCAATGCCATGCCCTTCGAACCGGTAGGTAATCACTTCAACGAAAGCGGGATGCTGATTGGACCTCACATCAGCAATGATCCGTTCAGCGTCGTGAAACACCTGAATTGGATCCATCCCCTGTATCTGTTCTGTGGGCATGCCATACTGCGAAGCCCGCTGGGCAAAGTTAGTCACGGCTGAGCTGCGTTCTACCGACGTGGCCATAGCGTAGTTATTGTTCTCGACGATGAACACCACCGGGCACCGGTACAACGACGCCATGTTCAGCGACTCATGCACGACCCCCTGATTGTATGATCCCTCTCCGAAGAAACACAGACAGACCTCGTCACCGCCCCGATATCGGATCGCATACCCGATCCCCATGGCAAGCGGCACATTACCGCCAACAATGCCGTATCCCCCCATGAATCCTCTCTCCGGATCGACGAGATGCATGGAGCCGCCTTTGCCGTGAGCACATCCAGTGGCGCGACCGTACAACTCGGCCATCACTTGCCTGGGATCGGTTCCTCGGGCGATTGCATGGGCATGATCCCGATAGGTGCAGATGAACCGATCTTGAGGAGTCAGATTGGCGATGAAGCCAACCGCCACCGCTTCTTGGCCGGTATACACGTGCAGATATCCGCCGAACTTACCCTGTCTGTAGGGAGCATAACAGCTTTCCTCGAATCGACGGATCACGACGATCTGACGATACATCTCCAGTAAACGTTGATGCGTGAGCGCCGGTGACAGCGCGGGGGGCAGTGCGGCGTCGCTCATATAAAGCCTCCAGTAGAACCGTGCATTCGGGGGATCCATTCAGCACGAATTGAGGGGACCATCATCGGCAACCACCGCAGGCCGCCAATGGCCCCCCTACTGCCGCAATTGTCCCATATCATGGAACCCTGAGTCAACGCCCAACCACCTCCAATACGCGCACCCTGCCTGCGGTGAACCGTTCCACCAGCACGCCTTCCGCTTCCGCCTGGGCCAGGCGCTGACGCCACACCTCCGTTGACCCGTCTCCAGGTCCCATACCCGTATTCCAAAGCAGCCATCTGATCCGGTGACGGCTGAACGCTGCCAGAACGCCGTCACTGTCATAAATCTCCGCCCAGTCAATCAGAGTGTGATGCCCGGGGTTCAACCAGAACAAAGGGCGATTGACGTAATATCCGCGCGCTTCATCAACCAGTGCCACACGCTCCCACGGTTCAGTGTGCGATGCGATCCAGTCAGATGCGCGATATAACGATCCCAGTGATCGTTCCAGGAACGCCTGGTGTGGGGTGATCCCCACAGCCACAGGAACAGCCATTACTGACATCGGACCAAATCGCAACAGCACCACAAGCACTTGCAACACCAATGCAGCACGCATAGGCCAACGGATCCAAACATGCGGATGCACGCTCAACCATCCGACGAGCAGCGCAGCAAGCGGAAGCACACCGAACAGATACCGTATCTGCTGCATCTGAATAAACCAGGCGACCACACCTGCGCCGATCAGCGCCCAGACCGGAACGGTCCACCGCGGCCATCGAACGAAGAACATCACAGGAACAAGCATAACTGCCAACATACCGGACGAACCGACAAATGGCATGGGGTCAAAGAACCGGGCGTCTTGGTAGACCATATGAAATGGCGCCATCAAGGCTGCCTGCGCATCACGCCCCATGCCGAAACGCAATTGCTCCATACGGTACATGGCCGCGTTCTCTTCACTCCAGTTTCGGCCGTGAAATATGGACCATCCAAATGGATACACCGGATCACCCGTATAGAGCCAGGTCTTTATGTACCACGGTGCGGCAAGCGTCAAGCTCACCAGTACAAACAGCCCCGCAAGCCTCAATCGCTGCGAAGGCGTCAGACGGGTCACCAGCAAACAAAGACCCGCCAACACAACGATGTTCACCAAAGAGGTCATTTTCGCGCCAAGCGCCGCTGCTCCGCAGATCCCGGCCAAAACAGCCCACCCCGATGCGCTCCGCACACCACCGGTCGCGGCCACGTACAACGCCAACGCGGCGCCCGTAAGTGACGCGGCTGACGCCAAATCCACATATGAAGTGGTGTGCTCCCAAATAACCACGGGAAGGCCCAACCACGCGGTTATCGCCCAAGCTCCTGCTTGGTTGCATCCGACCCTGCGCGCAACGCTGATCAGCAACAAGCCGCATGCAGCTCCCCAAGTCCAATGAAACAGCTTGGCGGCTCCGGCCCCGGCACCCGTCGCCAAAGCCCACAAGTATCCCATGTCCACTAGGAAAGGGAAGTTACTGTGATGATCCCATGGGATGTAGTGGATACGCCCCTCACGTAGGTACTCGGCGCAAACCGACAGGTGGTATGCCAGGCCGTCCCAATCGCCGCTGCCCGGAGGGAGCAGTGTCATAGGCAACACAAGCATCAGGCCTGGCACCAACACCCATAGCGCTACCCGTTCCCAGGTATCGAACGGCTGCAATTCGCCACGACGTCGAAGAGCCGACCGCAAGCCTACTGCGCCAGGCACACACGTTAACAACAGCACCGTGATCATCGAGACAGGGGACAACCATCCTAGAAGTCCAAACAGAAGCATCAAACTGCCAAACAGTGTCAGCGATATTAACAGACCCAGCCCGAGACGTTCGGTGACGCATTGCGCGTCCGGCCAGTACTTGAGTACCGCCAAGTAACCACTGCAGCCCATCAACACAACAGCGCCCGCAACCCACAAAGCACCGGCCGGATTGTAGAGTGTCATCGTTCACTACTCCAGGAATGATAGGTCCAATGTCGAACCACTCGCCCCTTCGTATCGAATACGAGCTCCACGTACCCGCAGCCGTGATGGCCGGCATGTACCAGCGCAGTACCGCGCAGGCAGCGCACATCCGGAGCTTTATGGTTATGACCGCTTAAAATCACACACAGCTTTTCATATCGTCCGGCTACCGCTTCGTCCCACTCCAAACCGGCATGTGACAATAAAATCCAAAAATCCGCCAAGGCTCCGTGTTTCATCATATGAGCATCCACTGCTTCATCCGGCATTTCGTGTCTGTAAGCCCCCGCTATTGTGCGCGCCAGGTACATGTAGACTCTCCGCAACGAGGCGGGAACAGACTGAAGCCAAGCCTCGATCTGTCTGGTGTTGGTCATGGCGGGCATCACTCCCATCAACCCGACGTTTAAACCGCTCATGGTGACTATATGGAACCGTTTGAGCGACTTAGGCAAGGGATAATTGCCGTTCAGGTTGGCAGCCAATACAGGAAATGGACAGGAACCGGCCTTTGCCTTGAGCCCAACAGGCCATGGATGAAACTCACGGTTGCCGCAAGCCATAGCGGTATATCCCGCTCGTTTGGCAAGTTCCCACTCCGGGCAGCGTCCCAGTACAGGCCAAGCAAGATTGCCATATCTCAACATGTCACCGCCATCCAGCAACAGGCTGTATTCAGAGGCGTGCACGGCCTGTCGAAGTGCCTCCGCACGAGTCATGTTCAGGGAACCGTGCAGGTCAGAGGTAAACAACAGCCTGAGGTCGATGACGGATCACCTCACTGTCGGTCAGGGTGTACGCTGACGGCCAAATCCGACCTCCAAAGTCCTTGAGGCCGGAGTATACGCTCGGCCACTTCACGGGCGGCGCCTGCTCCGCCGGGCGCACGGGTTACATAGTGCGCTAACCGTTTCAACTCATTGGCCGAATCAGCGACTGCTATTCGCAGTCCCACAACCTGGAACGCCGGAAGGTCATTCAGGTCGTCGCCTACAAACGCCACCTGCTCCGGCATCATTCCACAAAGCCCCATCTGCTCCCGCACAGCCGCCGCTTTGTCAGCAATGCGCTGCAGGCAGAAACTCATTCGAAGATCCTTGGCTCTTCGGGCCACAACGTCTGATTCCCGACCGGTCACGATACCGGTATACACTCCAGAAACGGCTAATGCGACCAATCCCAAACCATCTGCCGCAGAGAAAGACTTGTATTCATTTGAACCGGTGTCATAGGTGATGTCTCGTCGCGTGAGCGTACCATCGACATCGAAAACGACCAGCCGAATGCGCGCGAAAGCTTCTGTGTGTGCCGTCATAACCTACACAATGCCTGCGCGCAACAGGTCCTTGAGCATCACCATACCTACAGGACGTCCAGCATCATCCAATACAGGCATCTCCCCGATGCGGGCAGGATGCGTTTCGAACAGATGCAACGCTTCCACTGCCAATGGATTTCCTGTGATCACCGCGGGTTGACGCGTCATCACGTCCGTAACGGGTAAACCCAACGCCTGCGGATCTGCCAACAGGCTGCGCCGCACATCGCCATCCGTAACCAGACCCACCATGCGTCCTTGGGCATCAACCACACATGCGGCGCCCGCATTGGCGCGGGTGATTGCGAACAGCGTCTCCCGCAGCGTGTGGTCATCCGGAACGATCGCCAGTGCATCCCCATGTCGCATCACATCACTGACACGCAACAGCAGGCGACGCCCCAGCGAACCGGCCGGATGAAATACCGCAAAGTCTTCCTGCGAAAAACGCCGTTCCTGCATGATGGCAATCGCGAAGGCATCGCCCATGGCCAGCATGGCAGTCGTACTGGCTGTGGGCGCCAGGTTGAACGGGCAGGCCTCCCGTTCCACGGAAACATCCAGGATCAGGTCGGCAGCCTGCGCCAGTGTCGAATCCAGCCGTCCACACATGGCGATCAGACGGGCGCCTATTCGGGCGATAGCCGGAAGAATCGCGACTATTTCATCGGTCTCACCGCTGGTGGACAGCGCGACAACCACATCTTGCGAGGTGACCATCCCCAGGTCACCATGCACGCCTTCAGCCGGATGCAGATAGAAACTGGGAGTGCCTGTACTGGCGAGCGTAGCAGCCAGTTTGCGGGCTATCGCTCCGGACTTGCCCATCCCTGTCATGACGACCCGCCCTTTACACTCCAAGGCCATGCGGACGGCATCGATGAACTGACCATTCAATCGGTCTGCCAGAGCCAAGATCGCCTGAGCCTCGATCTCGAGCACGTGGCGTGCGTTATCTGTAATCATATTTCCCTACCTCCTGAATGGCCACGCAGTACAACCGAGTACCAGTATATCAGTCCGACTGACACCGACACAGCGCTCTCGAAGCCCCTTTGCATGCTCGTCACGACCGAAAACAAGCGCGTGCATGTTAAAATCTAGTGACAGACAAATAGGAGGCTCCCATTGATCGATACCAGCGATTTCCGAAACGGACTGCACATCATTCAGGATGGCGACATATACACCATCATCGAATTTCAGCATGTCAAGCCAGGTAAAGGCGGCGCGTTTGTGCGCACAAAACTGCGCAACGTGATGACCGGCGCCGTGATAGACAAAACATTCCGCGCCGGTGAGCGCATGGATCAGGCGTTCCTCGAGAAGAAACCGTTGCAATACCTGTATTGCCAGGACGATGAATACTACGCAATGGATATGGAGACTTTTGACCAGATCATGATCCGCAAAGATCAGATCGGGCCCGGGGTCAAATATCTCAAAGAGAACACGGAGCTTTACGTGTTGCTGTACCAGAACAATGTCGTTGGGGTCGAAATCCCCAACTTTGTGGAACTGACCGTCGTTGAAACCGACCCCGGCGTCAAGGGAGATACTGCCAGCGGCGGTTCAAAACCGGCCACACTGGAAACAGGCGCCGTCATTCGCGTGCCTTTTCACATCAATATCGGTGACGTGGTCAAGGTCGATACCCGCACCGATACCTACCTGGAGCGCGTGAGCCGGTCATAAATAGAACTCACAGGAGGCCTCACAGCTGATGTCGATGCATGTTCCGGACCACGGCGAACACGGCGACCTGCCGCGTGCAGTCCCCGTTATGCTCTGTTCCGCACTGCGTTGGGTTGGTTATGCAGGCATAACACTGTCTGTGTTGGCCTGCCTGTATCTTCTCTGGGGAGCACTCGAAGCCGGTGACACCACACGCAGCCTGACGGTCGATGATATCACCCGCTATCTGTCAAATACACACATGGCGGGTGAAGTGCTGTTTTGGAGCGCGTTCATCGGCTGTCTGGCGCTGGGCATCCTGCATTTCCGGTCGATCATGCTCACGCTCACCGTAGTTGTGCTGAGCATCGCTTGTGGCTGGTTGTTGCCATCACTCGTCCAGACGATGGGCATTACCGAACGGTCGGCAGGCGACATTGCCGGTACGATTATCCGGTATCTGCGGCTCAGCAGTACGGTGTTTGCGGGAGCATCCGGATTGCTGCTGGTGTTTCAGATCACCACCCACCTTATCGACAGCCTGATCCATGGGCGGCAGCCGGTGGCCCCCACCATAAAACCCAAGCAGCCAGTGGCGGCTCCACCTAAAGAAGTGCTTTTGGGCAAGTGTTACCAGCTGCCCTATTGCGTTGATTTTATAAGGGCCAAGTGCCCGATCTATCTGGCTCAGAAAGCTTGTTGGCGCCACATGGTGGGATGTCTTTGCGAAGAGTCCATCATTGTCAACGCGTTGACTGGCACTATTCCCCGAAACGCGACGCGCGAAGACTTCGAGAAGGCCATACCCGTCAACACCCGACTGTCCGTCGGTGAAAAACGAAGCCGGTGCCGCCGATGCATCATCTACAACCAACACCAGCTGCATAAATACCGTGTCGCCGCTCCGGTGGTTATTACGTTAACCCTGGCGATTATGGTTCAGTATTCCGCGCCGCTACACAAGCTCTTGCTGGCTGCATTGCACCGCGTCGATACAGTGGTCAGCAAACTCACATTCCTGCCCCAGGCTGCCGGGTACGACACACTGGAGAGTTTGGCCCGCACCTCCGAAATGGCGTCATGGCTTCTCACAGGCGTGGCGGGTCTGATGGTGCTGACCTGGCTGTTGAAGTTTACAGAAACGGTGATATTCAAATGGAAGATGTAACTCTCGCAGAAGCCCTGCTCGCCCTGATGAGCAAAAGCGATGCCCGAACACTGCAGGTGTCCGGCCCCGGGTTCACATTTCGAGCCACGCGGCGCTTCTCATCTGAACCGCCACATACTTCACTGAGCGGGCATAACATCTCTGGTGATATGGCGGATGTACCGGTCACGCCCGACGACACCGAGTCCGCAGAGCCAGAAATCGCCGAAGTAGACGTGCGCAGCCACATCGTGGGGCTATTTCGCCCGTTGGATACACCGATTACCGTTGGCTCAGTAGTCAACCAAGGCGCGCATCTGGCCGCCATCGAGGCGATGCACCTGCTCAACGAGATCGATGCTCCGGTCTCCGGAACCATCACGTATGTCGCGGTGTCACCGAATGCCCCAGTGCAGTATGGTGATCTGCTGTTCCGAATTCGGCCACATAGCTCGGCGTGATCTTGTCGCCGCTAGACATCAGAGGTAACGCATGACAAATCTACCTGCAAAACCGATCCGGCGACTGTTGATTGCCAACCGCGGTGAGATCGCCGTACGCATTGTACGCGCCTGTCGCGAATTGGGTGTTTACAGCGTGGCCGCCTATTCCGAAGCGGACCGTGACAGTCTGGCGGTTCAATTGGCCGATGACGCAGTGTGCGTTGGGCCTGCCCATGGCCGCGACAGCTATATGAACATGCCCAATGTGATCATGGCGGCCCTCATGACACAATGTGACGCCGTCCATCCCGGGTATGGTTATCTGTCTGAAAATGCAGCCTTCGCCGAGGCATGCATGGCATCCGGACTCATATTTGTCGGGCCGCCGTCACAGGCCATCCAAGCCATGGGTGATAAGGCAGCGGCACGCGAACTCGCCAGACACAGCAAAGTGCCCGTTGTTCCTGGCACGCGAGGCGCAATCCGTGAGGAGACCGAGGTGATCCGACAAGCTAAACAGATCGGTTTCCCCTTGCTTATCAAGGCTGCTGCCGGTGGCGGCGGCAAAGGTATTCGCTTGGTGCGCTACCAGGATGAGCTTTCAGAACAGTTCCGCACCGCTCAGGCGGAAGCAGCAGCTGCGTTCGGCTCATCCGATGTGTTTCTGGAGCGCTGTATCGAGGAACCGCGACACATCGAGTTCCAAATACTGGCCGATGGATATGGAAACGCTATCCATTTGGGCGAGCGCGACTGTTCACTGCAAACCCCGCGACGCCAGAAGATGCTCGAAGAGGCGCCCAGTCCTGTGCTGAACCCCAAACTTCGCAGTCGCATGGGCGCGTCGGCCGTCCGATTGACACGCAATGCAGGATACGTGGGCGCGGGAACCATAGAGTTCCTGCTGGAGGGTGACGACCGGTATTACTTCATCGAGATGAACACCCGCATTCAGGTGGAGCATGGTATCACGGAAATGCTGACCGATATCGACCTGGTACAGTGGCAAATACGCATCGCATCAGGCGAACGGTTGACCATCGGTCAGGGCGACGTACGGCATCGCGGACACACGTTCGAACTGCGCGTTACAGCGGAAGATCCGGACAACAACCTGACTCCAACTGCAGGACGTATTGATCGCCTCATCCTTCCCGGTGGTCCGGGTGTTCGCGTTGATACGCATCTCTATCCGGGGTACACAGTTCCACCCTACTATGACTCTCTATTGCTCAAGCTGATGGTGCGCGGAGCCGACCGGCCAGCGGCAGTCGCCAGAGCCCAACGGGCGCTGTCTGAACTGGTGATCGACGGCGTACGTACAAATGCCCCCCTGCTGGCCAAAGTACTTGCCGATCCCGATTTCCAGGCCGGACGTGCTCACACCGGGTTCCTCGCGCGTTTTCTGGGGCCTGCATGAACACGGGCAAGCGCAATCGCAACGAAGGATCACGGCAACTGACACAGGCCGCCAAACAACGTGCAAAGGCGCGTGAATTGGCGCTGCGGATTCTTTATCAGTACGATGTGGTGTCTTCCGTAACTCCGGAGGCATGGAACGACGCACTGGAGCATATCCGCCTTCCGGAGCGCGATCTGGTTTTCAGCCGTCGTCTGATTGAAGGTGTACAGGGATGCTTGCGTTTTTTGGATCCGCGCATCGATCGGTTCAGCGAAAACTGGCCAGTCAACCGACAGCCGTTACCGGACCGGAACATACTGCGCATTGCGTTGTATGAAATGGTGGCCATGCCGGAGACCCCCGTTGCAGCGATTGCCAATGAAGCGGTTGAACTGGCACACCAATATGGCGCCGAAGACTCACCCAGGTTCATCAACGGGGTGATTGGCGCGTTCGCCCGGCATCTGGACAGCCTGCGCGCAGAGTTTACCGACTACCTGCATCAATCGGCGTCTGTGTCAGATACCCTATCGGCCGCTGACATGGAAGGAGATACTGACATCACATGACATGTAATCTCTTGGACGGCTCATCCACAGCTAAAACCATCCGACGCGAGCTGGCTCAACGTACCGCGCGCCTTCGCGATCAAGGTATTCAGCCTTGCCTGGCCGTGGTGTTGATCGGCGACGATCCTGCATCTCATACCTATGTGCGCATGAAACAGAAGGCATGCGAGGCCGTAGGCATCCGATCTGTGCGACGTGACCTGCCGGCAGATTGCACCCAACAGGCAGCCGAAGCGCTGGTGGCTGAATTGAACACCGACCCGACGGTCCACGGGATCTTGGTCCAGCACCCTCTGCCCAAGCACCTTGATGAACTGGCAGTACTCCAACAGATAAGTACCAGCCGTGATGTAGACGGGATTACGCCAGCGTCGATGGGTCATTTGGTCGCCGGGTTGCCCGGCTATGTATCGTGTACGCCATTGGGTATTGTGGAACTGCTCGATCGATACAGCATCCCGATTTCGGGAAAACGCGCAGTGGTCATTGGCCGCAGTATCATCTTGGGAAAGCCGATGGCGTTGCTTTTGTTGCAACGGCATGCAACAGTCACCATCTGTCACAGCCGGACCCAAGACTTGGCCGATGTGGTCCGCTCTGGTGATATCGTGGTGGCCGCGGTGGGCCGCCCTGAACTCATAACGGGTGATATGATCAAACCGGGGGCAGTCGTGATCGATGCCGGTTATAACCGGGTTCCCGGCACTTCGCACGATGTGGGCGATGTCCATTTTCCCTCTGCGGCCGAGAAGGCGTCCTGGATCACACCGGTACCTGGGGGTGTCGGCCCGATGACAATAGCGATGCTTCTTGCTAATACGGTAACCGCCGCAGAAAGAACACTTGGGTAACGCGGTTGGGTCATCATCCGGGCGACATGATCTCTTGGCTCGAACAGACGCGCATCGCCGTCGATGCAGCGATCGATTCCTTGTTGCCCCCTGCATCCACCCCACCAGAAGTGCTTCACGAAGCGATGCGCTACAGTGTGCTAGCGCGAGGAAAGCGACTGCGACCTGCATTGGTGATCGCTGCAGGAGAATTGGCAGGCGCGACCCGAGACGACTTGATGCCTGCCGCAGTCGCTGTGGAGTGCGTGCATGCGTTCTCGCTAATCCATGACGATCTGCCAGCCATAGACAACGATTTATTGAGGCGTGGACAACCGACATGCCATGCCAAATACGGTGAAGCGACTGCTATCTTGGCAGGTGATGCACTGTTTGCCGTGGCGTTTGAGCTCCTTGCGTCCCTGTCCGATCGATTTTCGCCACGTCAGGTGGCTGTATGTATCCATACCCTGGCGAGGCTTTCGGGTTCCGGCGGATTGGTCAGCGGCGAGATGATGGATATACTTTGCGAACACAAGCCGGTAACGGCTGATGAATTGCGGTTCATCCACTTGAATAAAACGGCCGCGTTGCTGCGAGCCTGTACGGCCATTGGCGCACTCTTGGCCAACGCAAGTGACCAGATGTTGAACGCCCTCGACTCTTGGTCTGAGTCGATTGGGCTGGCGTTTCAGATCACCGACGATATTCTGAACATCACGTCATCTGCAGAGATACTCGGCAAGGCGACCGGTACAGACGCCGCATCCGGAAAGGCGACATGGCCGGGTCTGTTTGGGTTGGAGAAGGCGCAAAAAGATGCTGACGAGCTGGTCGCCAGAGCTGAATCCGCCTTGGCGCCATGGCGGCCGGAATCCGATGTGCTATTGGAATTGGGGCGTTATTGCGTCCAACGTAACTGGTAATCAGGGAGGGTCATAGTGGATCTTACCTCCATCGGAGCTCAGGTGCGCTCTGCACTGGAACTGCGTGACTCGGTGCGTGAGCAGGCGTTACGCCACGCCCGCGAACTGATCCGGCTCTGCTCCGTTACGATCAAACATGTCCATCGGCGTGAAATGGATGCGGCAAATGTAGCGTTGCAGCAGGCAGAGCAGATATCTCGCCATCTCAGAGAATTGCGCGATACCTGCCCGGATATCTATTTCGCCGGATACGTGCAGGATGCCATGAAGGAGTATGCCGAAGCGCACCTGACGATGGCGCTGATCGACAACCGACCATTACCCGATCCCGCCGCATTGTCGGTTGAAGTGCCTGCCTATATCAACGGATTGGCGGAAGCCGGCAGCGAATGCCGGCGTCAAATACTGGATCTCCTGCGCAGCGGGCAGATGCAACGTGCAGAACAGCTTCTCGAGCAAATGGATGAAATCTACTTTATGCTGGCCACGTTGGACTTTCCGGATGCCGTCACTTCGGGATTACGGCGAACCGTAGACGCATTCCGGGCGGTTCTGGAACGCACTCGCGGTGATGTGACCATCACCGCGGTGCAACACACGCTTCAACAGGCCTTGGATGCTGCCTCAGCAGCTAAGCATCTACAGCAATCCCAATGATCGCAGTCCGTTCCAGGCCTCTTCAACGGATTCGTAAAGGGCCTGCAATGCCTGATCAACTTGCTGTTCCGAAACGATAAGCGGCGGCTCCATGCGAATCACACGCGGGTTGTTCAATGTATATGCAGCAATGACTCCGCGGTGATTCAGGCCGCTGATCACCAGTTTCCCGACATCATCGAGTTCGAACTCGACGCCGGCCATCAATCCCATGCCGCGTACTTCTCGGACCACGCCGGGGAACTGCTCAGGAAGTGTTCTCAAGCCAGCCAGCAATTGTTGACCTCGAGCAGCCGCATTAGCCACCAAGTCTTCATCTTTCAGCACCTTCAGCGTGGCCAAACCGGCGGCACAGGCCAGCGGGTTGCCTCCAAATGTGCTCGTGTGAACTAGCGGGTTCTCTCCAAATACTTTGTTCCAAATGACAGGGGTCGAGACCACAGCTCCGGATGGCACCACTCCGCCTCCCAGTGCCTTGGCCAGTGTCATGATGTCAGGCGTGACGCCATAATGCTCGCAGGCAAACATCCGGCCGGTGCGTCCCATACCTGTCTGCACCTCATCGGCAATCAGCAACGCGCCCCTTTCAGTGCAAAGCTCCCGCAGGGCTGGCAGATAGGCGTTTGAGGCCGCATGTATGCCCCCTTCACCTTGGATCGGTTCGATGATTACACCGGCTGTATGCTCATCGATCGCTTCTGCCGCCGCGTCGATATCGTTGAACGGAACATGCACAAACCCCGGAACCAAGGGCTCGAAGGCAGTCTTGTACTGCTCACGTCCGGTTGCACTGAGCGCCCCCATGCTCTTTCCATGGAAGCCGCCTTTCGCACAGATGAATTTTTCGCGACCAGTATAACTGCGCGCCACTTTGATGGCGCCTTCAATGGCCTCTGTGCCGCTGTTGCAGATGAAGCTGTAGGTCAGGTCTCCCGGTGTCACCATGGCGAGCGCTTCGCAGAACTGGCCCAGCACGTCCGAAAATAGCACCTTGCTGCTCAGAGGAATGCGATCGAGCTGACGGTGTACAGCCTCGACAACAACGGGATGTCGGTGACCTAACGCAAAGACTCCATAACCGCCTAGAAAGTCCAAGAAGGCCTGACCGGAGTCGTCATATATGTACATTCCCTCGGCATGTGATTCCACTCCAAAGCCGGCAAATTTCATCAACTGAGCCAACCCGGGGTTGACGTACCGCATATATAGGTCGTACACGCGTTCTGAATGCTCGCTCATATGGCCTCCTCTGGATTGATACTGCGGCTGCAGTGGGTCAACCTCTCACAGCCGGTTTCGGTAATCAGTACATCATCCTCCACCCGAACACCGCCACGCCCCTGCAGATAGATCCCCGGTTCCACTGTCATCACCATGCCCGGAACCAATTCCATCTTCTGCGCGGCGGAAAATCCCGGCCCGTCGTGAACGTCCAATCCGAGGCTGTGCCCTGTACTGTGGGTAAAACAGGCGCCGTAGCCGGCTTTGGTAATCACCTCTCTGGCAGCCTCGTCCACCGCACAGGCTTCAATACCGGGCCTAATGGCATCAATAGCCGCATCGAGAGCTTCACAGACTATGCGGTGGATTTGCTGTAGCTCGGTATCAGCCGCACCCAATTGGATCGTTCGCGTGATATCGGCACAATATCCCTGATGCTTGGCGCCGAAGTCGAGTGTCACCAGGTCGCCCGGCTGAAGCAGACGGTCAGTCGGTTCATGATGTGGGCTGGCGCTATTGGGACCGGAAGCCACGATTATATCGAAAGCCAGACCGTCACTGCCGCATTCATGCAGCGTCATCTGAAGCATCCATTCGATTTCACGTTCGGTGTGGCCTGGAACCAATTGTGCGGCAATGCGGCGATACGTCAAGTCTGTAGCCGCACAGGCTGTCCTCAGCGCAGCAATCTCCTCGGTATCTTTCACCATACGTAGCGTCTCTACCAACCCGTCCGACTCCACCCATTCGAAGTCCAAGCCGGAAGTGCGTTCGCAGACGCGCTTGTATGCGGCAACTGTCAGCCCGTTTGGTTCAAAACCCACGCGCGCACCGCGACAAGCGGCGAGTTCTTCCCGCAGGATATCCTGATCGCGCGACTCAGGAACGCGGATCCATACCCCCGGTGCTTCTGCAGCAGCCCTCAAGGTGTAACGCGCATCTGTGAGCAAAGCCACTCTACTCGGTGTGACTACAAGATCGCCGGCCGATCCGGAAAAACCCGTCAAATAGCGTACATTGGAGCGCCGGCTTATCAGCATGGCGTCCAGTCTATTGGCAGTCATGGCTTGCCGCAGAGCGGCCACGCGGTGGGGATACTTGAGACTCATCTCCCGCCGCCGCCTGTCTCCCGCATCCGCAGAGCTTCCATAGCCAGCAGGTATCCGTCTCCACCGAAGCCGCTGATGACCCCGATACAGACCGGCGCCGTCATGGACACGTGCCTGAACGGCTCACGGGCATGTACATTACTCAGATGCACTTCCACAGCGGGAATTCCCACCGCAGACAACGCGTCTCTAAGCGCCACACTGGTATGCGTATAGGCCGCCGGGTTGATGATTATAGCTTGCACGGTCTGATAGGCGGAATGGATCGCGTCGATCAAGGCTCCTTCGCTGTTGTGCTGCTCGATACGCACGTTCCAGCCGTAGGATGTGGCGCGCGCTTTGATCCGCTCATTGATGCGGTCCAGGCTCTCACATCCGTAGACATCGGGCTCACGCACTCCCAACATGTTCAAGTTGGGACCATGCAGCACCAACAGGCTGTTAATCATCGTCGGTCTCCGGTTGATCGAGCAAGCCTGCCGGCATCAGGTTTATGATGCCGTCGTTTATTTCAAACAATCGGCCACACAGCGTGCATCGGAGTGTCTGTTCATCTGTCTGTTCCAATGGCGGACGCGAGTCACAGTCCGGACATGCGAGCAACTCGAGCACGTCTTTGTTTAACATCAAGAACCTCTCCGTAAACTAGATGCTTCGGTTGACTGCTGTTGCAATCGGCCTCAGCTCGTTCATCATGCGGTCAAAATGATCTGGCGTCAGGGACTGCATGCCGTCCTTGACGGCCCGTTGGGGCTCAGGATGTACTTCGATGATCAGCCCATCTGCCCCCACAGCCAGGGCGCCGCGACTCATGGCCGCGACCAGGCTCCATTTACCCGTCGCATGACTGGGATCCACGATCACCGGCAGGTGTGACAACTGCTTTACCAGCGCCACAGCCGATAGATCAAGTGTATTCCGAGTAGCTGTCTCGAATGTTCGTATGCCGCGTTCGCATAGCACCACATTCATGTTGCCGCCCTTCATAATGTACTCAGCGGCCATCAGCCATTCGTCGATACGCGCCCACATCCCGCGCTTCAACAGCACAGGATGCCTCGTCAGTCCGATCTCGCGCAGCAGATCGTAATTCTGCATATTCCGAGTACCGACTTGAAGCATCTGCGAGTATCTGGCGACCAATACCACATTACGCGGATCCATCACTTCGGTAACCACCGGCATATCGACTGCGTGGCCCACATCAGCCAGGATCTTCAAGCCGTCTTCACCCAAGCCTTGGAACGCATACGGCGAGGTACTGGGTTTATACGCGCCGCCGCGCAATATCCGGGCTCCGGAGGCTTTCGCCGCGCTGGCGATGGCGAAGGTCTGGTCGAAGTTCTCCACGGTACAGGGGCCGGCCATCACCACAATCCGCTCGCCGCCGAGCTCGACATTGCCTATCGAAACCGTCGTACCTTCCGGATGAAACTGTCTGGCGGCGAGTTTATACGGCTGCATGATCGCGATGACGCGCTCGACAAACGGGAAAGCCTCCAACTGCTCGCGCAGCTCATCCTTCTGTTCATCCGGCACGCCCACCGCACCGATGACGGTTTTCTCTACCCCATAGATGGTGTTGGCGCCGTAGCCAGCCGCCGCCAGCATTTTGATGACCGCGTCGACGTCCTCGCGAGAGGTTCGATGGTCCATCACAATGATCATGCGAGTACCTCCTCGAGCGCATCGATGAATCGTTGATTTTGCTCCATGGTTCCGGTCGTTACTCGGATCCAGGTCGGCAGGCCGAAAATATCACCGGAGCGCACGATCACCCCTTTTCGCAGCAGCGCTTCAAACACTTCGCGGGAGTCCTTTTTTACATTGATCATCATGCAGTTCGCCTGGCTGGGTATCCACTGCAACCCCAACCGATTACATTCTTTGCCGAAGTAATCTAGTCCCTGCCTGTTCAGCGCCACCGCTCGAGCTATGTGTTCCTGATCCTCCAATGCCGCACATGCGGCCGCCTGCGCTACCAGGTTGACATTGAAGGGTTCACGTATCCTGTTGATGGCAGAAGCCAATTCCGATGACATCACCGCATACCCGATGCGTAAACCGGCTAGAGCATACGCTTTGGAGAACGTGCGCATAGTCACCATCTGCGCCCCGTTCAGGATCATGGGAATGGTTTGCGGATAGTCAGGGGCATCGACATACTCGTAGTACGCCTCATCCATGACCACGGTCACCCGCTCCGGCAGATCCGAAACAAACGCAGACAGCTCCTCAGCGCTGACTATCGTTCCTGTTGGGTTATTCGGGTTGGCGATGAAGACAAGCTTGGTATGCTCATTGACTTGTGCACGCATGGCCTTGAGATCGTACTTGAGATCGGCCTGCATAGGCACGGTCACAGCCCGGACGTCGTTCAGCTTAGCTGCAGCCACATACTGAACGAATGTGGGGGTCGCTGTCAGGACTTCATCTCCAGGCTCCAGGAACGTGACTCCCAGCATTCGGATGATTTCATCGGAGCCGTTTCCAAATAAAAGGCACTCCTGAGGGACGCCCAAATGCCGGCTGAGCGCTGCGCGCAAGTCCCAGCATGTTCCATCCGGATACAGATTGGCCTCCTGCAGCATCTTTGCCCCTGCCTCGACAGCTTTGGGAGACGGTCCCTGCGGGTTTTCATTTGACGCCAACTTGATGATATCGGTAAGGCCCAGTTCCCGTTTGACTTCGGAAATCGGTTTGCCGGGACTATAAGGGGCAATATTGTGTATGTGCTTGCGAATATAGAGCTGACTCATCAGTTGGTGTCCTCCATGTGAAAACGGGGGTGGCCTGCCGGCTCACCCCCGTGCGGTTGAGATCGATACAGGTCGCGATTGACAGACAGTATCAGTGACCGGCCATGCTTCCGACGCTGATCTCGATATCGGCACGCTGTTCGATCCGGTCTATGCGGCCGTCTCGGATCCAAACGATCCGGTCTGACACGTCAAGCATCTTCAGGTCGTGTGTGGCCGAGATGATGGTCACGTTCTTTTCTTTGTTCAGGTGCCGCAAGAGCTCGATGATCTCGGTACCTGTACTTGTGTCCAAGTTTCCCGTGGGCTCGTCCGCCAGAATGATCTGCGGGTCGTTCGCAAGAGAGCGGGCGCATGCCACACGCTGCTGCTGTCCACCCGACATTTCGGTAGGCTTGTGATGAAGGCGTGTTCCCAATCCCACCAGTTCGAGCAACTCGATACCGCGGTCAATCGCCTCATCATAGCTCTTGCCCGAGAACACCATCGGCAACGTGACGTTTTCCAAGGCAGTCATGTTCATCAGAAGGTTGAATGTCTGGAAAATGTATCCGATGGTACGACATCGCAGGAAGGCCAGTTCCTGCGAGTCTAACTGCGCCATATCCACATCGTTAATAAATACGGTGCCGCTTGTCGGTTTGTCCATGCCGCCAATGGCGTTAAACAATGTGGACTTACCAGAGCCTGACGGGCCCATGATCGACACATACTCGCCTCGCCGGATATCCAGGGTGACGCCATTCAGGGCATGGACGATCTCCTTGCCCATTACGTACTCCTTGACGACATCCTTACAGCGGACGATGAACTCCGCGTTGTTATTGTTCTGCTCTGCCATCGTTTCCCCCTGATAATCCGGTCTAGATTTCCACGCGCAACGCCGCAGCGGCAGGCATCTTAGCCGCTACGCGTGCAGGAAGAATGGTTGCCGCAATAGAAAGAAAGGTGCCTAAAGCCAATGCCATCAACAACATGAGCATGGCCTGCCCCCAGTTGATGAGCGTAAACACTCGGAATCCGTCGCTAAATAGACGCACGATGATGATGGCCAACAACCCAAGTGCCCACCCAATTGTGGATGCAATGAGTCCACTGAGCGCTGCCTCAATAAAAAACAGCCGGACGATAAAACTGTCGTATGCGCCCAGGCATTTCATGGTGCCGATCTCTTTGTAGCGTTCGGTTACAGACATCAGCATCGCATTGGTGATACCCACAAAGCAGACGATCAAGCTCATCGCCACCAGCCAGATCATACGGACTCTTTCACTTGGATCAGCCGCATGTCCGCTGTTAGCCTGGATCATCATTGCGGTGAGTACCGAGACCAGAAACGCTATGCCCAGCACGGTGCCAGCTGCCGTGATCACGGTCCGCCAAAAACGAATGCGCACGTTCTGCATGCTGATGCGGAAAGCAATCCGCATGGGAAGATGCAGGGATCCGACAGTCCCGTTGTGTTTTGCCATACTCAGCGATCTCCTCCCGAGCTGAAACCGATAAGGCGTCTGTCAGCAAGCAGTTTTAAGAACATACTGACTGACGCCTCAACTTCCCGACGACTCATTTTTGTAGATGCGCACATCTTTTGTACGATACCGTCCACACTCCGATGCCCGTCTATCAACTGCCACACCTCTCCGCCGATGTCATCCAGTTGCACCTGACGGTGTGGCGGCAGCCGAAAAGCAGAGACTGCCCAACGGATGGATTTGCTGGTCACATCTACTGGTACGCGTAACAGCACGCCTCCTTCCGTTAGCACCTCCGTCTCTACCAACGGATTGCGTATCGGCACAATCCGCAGGGCGTCTTTTCTGTCCAACTGCTGTTTGGATCTCAGGAATGGCAGCCGACTGGTCAAAAATGTCTTCAGTGACATGCCACCCTCTTGAGAACCATACGAAAACTATCTGGATCGACCCCTGTCGACGTCACACAATACAGTGCATTCGATTCGTCACAATGCCATACGGCCGATTCAACTGTGAGGGCGTGTCTGACTACCGGAGCCATACACACCCGCCGCATCCACTCACGGGATACCACAGGCCGTCCATTCAACTTGTAGACGGTATGTCCCCATAGATGATCTTCCGATGACTGCCCTTTAAAATGACGCCATCCCGCAACCTGTTGCGCCCAACCGGGAACGTCCCATCTTTTCAACATACGATCTGCCAATCCCCAACGTGTCATCACAAACTTTCTGTATGCATGCCGGTATTCCAATTGTAGCTGTCCAGACATTACTTTGTGTTTTACCAGGCGATATGACTTGGGCAGATGGAAATCACTGTTCAGCATCGCCCACCGCGTCCACCCATCTTCCGTGTGGCACCTTACTGATCGTAGAATTGGCTGACTGACGCCGGCTACCGGGTCATCGTCGTCTCCGGACACTTGGGAGATGGTCACCTTTTTGCACTGCTCACACTGCCGGATAATCCCATAGACCTTTCGGTCCGCCGTGTAGCGGAATCGCACACCGGCAGTATCATCTTCTATTCTCGCCGAAAACACTGCTTTACGCTTCTTGGCCTGTCGTTCAACGAGAGCCAAATAGGTATCCAATCGCTTGCGCAGGTTTTCCGCTTTTCTTGCGGAGGCCCATCGGACCTCCGCAACCAGACTGCCGGGTGAGTCAACTCTCATATACCCTTCGCGAGCGTCACCGGAGAAACCGGTCAGCGCCCACTCTTCAGGTACATCCAGTTCTACACCCTGCCATGCAACACAGTGCGTCACTGAAGTGCCGTAGTTCTATTTGATTGTGTTTCAGGCGCTGTTCTGATCATCGCGGTCCGTGCGAACTGGCTTGTCATCGTCCAGAACTTCCGATGTAGCCTTCTTGAACTCGCGAAGACTTTCACCTACAGCGTGCGCCAGTTCCGGCAACCGCCGAGCTCCGAACAGGATGACCACGATGACCAGAATAGGCCACGCCTCTTGCCATCCGAAATACATGGTAGTTACCGTCTCAGTCATTGAATGTCCTGCCTTCCTGCGTACGCCAACGGCACCTCCATTATATCAATAGGGCAAGTACGAGACAGACCGCCCAATGATGGCTAGCGCTATCGCCGCCATACCGATCAGTCCAGTACCGCATGAAAAACCGGCAAGCAACACAGGTGTCCACATCTTCCAAGTGTCTGCTCCGAAGCGCTTGGCAAACACTCTGTGTCCCAAGATTGTGCCGATCAGCATCGGGATGGTATTGTGCGGCAGGCCGCCGATGCCGCCCACGAAACCGTAATAAAAAAGCAACGGGATTTTGAACAGTGAAAAGATCCCGTAGGTAAGGACGCCAAATCCTAAACCGCCAACTATATAGTCTGTGCGCAGTGCGCTCAGTAACCAGGCACCCGTTGAACTGCCTTTCAGGTTTATCTGCTGCCACAGTGCCTGCATTTGGGCGTTTAGCGGCCAGAATTTCTGGATGTACGGATATTGTGCAGATGGGATCTGGCTGGTATGCCAGAAGAACGACCAGAACAGAAAACTGGCCAATAAAACCACCGGCAACATGAAGAACTCGATCTTGAGTATGCTGGTGAACCGAGTACCCGTCAGCTCCACTTCCCGGAATCGCTGGGCCGCCCAGCCATGATCAGCCAAGGGCATTGGAGCATACCAGATGTCCACCTGACCATATCCTGTCTTGAGGATACTGGCTTCCTTCAGATAAGGGAACCCCACTCCAGCTCCTGTCAAAGCGATCATACGAGCGCTGATGTACGAGTTGATGGGAGTCCAGAACAGTCCGAAGAAAATCAGAATCCACAGCGGGAATCCGGGAACCAAGGTGTGCGCAAGGGCGATCATGAAACAGGTTGCTACCAGCCATGCGCCCAATGCAAGGTAAATAGTCTTGTTGCTGTCACCGCGCCCTTTGGGTATCTCTGCGAACGCGCCTCTATTCTTCTTTTGTTTGTTGGCTGCGACCAGCGTCTTGATCACCATTCCGATTCCAATGACCGCCACAGCCAGCTGCACGCCAATACCAACACTCAACCAGAAGTTCATGTTGACGGTCAATGACGTCTGGATGGTGCCCATGCCCGGATACCAGTCAGGCAGTAATCCGCTGCGTTGCAGAACCGGGTTCAAAAATATCTGACAGGTAATCGACGAGATGGCCTGCCCTATCACGATGGGGGCTGGCAACACAAAGCCGGCCAGTACCAATCCCAAATCACCCGATAGACCGGTCAACGCCGCCGGCAGAATATGCTCGGTATTTGGCACCAAATCAAAGAACGGAATGGGGATCAGCATAAACGCCTTCCCGAACAGCACCGAGGTGAAGATCGGAATTGCGAGATAGAAGAAACCATAGATCAGTCCGATGGCCGCTCCGGTTGAGAACACGCGCCATCGCCAGCTTTCCTCTTTTGATGCCGCTTCGGCGAGCGCGGTCGCGCCCGATGCCGCGACCGGGGCCATCGGGAACGGCAGACGCTCCACATCGCTGGTCACCCGGAAGAGTGAGTATCCCAGTCCCATCCACATCAGGCGGCCCAACACTTCCCCAATGACCAGCAGGGAGATAGGTATGAGCCAGTCGGGATGCAAAAACGTCCTCTGGAGAATTGCCGGACTGCTGGCGCTGGGAATGGCCCAGTGCGGGATCTGGTCGGCAATGGGAGCCGCCGGTGGCGACTGTATGAAATACTGCCCCCAAATCAGACCAGCAAACGGCCCTCCGGAGAGTCCCAAACCACCCAACATACCGGTGAGCGCCGTTGCCACGTAAAACAGAATATAGATCTCCTGTTTCTTCAATGGGGCAAAACTACGTCGCGCCACTTCGGCGAACAGCACAATGGTCACCCACTGTGCGGCCGGGCCAAGGCCCTGTCCCGCTACCAGCCCCAAGTACAGAGCACCCGGCAGCATGATGAAGGCTACAAAAAACGTACCGATCGCGGTTCGTGATGTAAAACCCTCTTCGAACTGCTGTGACTGCTCGACCGACTGGCTTTCGGATTGTTTTCGGGCTAATACAATTTCGTCAACTGCCAATGGATGGTCCTCCCGATTGCCGGCGATCTATCGGTTCGCCTACCACGACTCTATTCGAAGGCAGCCCGAACCAAATCGCTTCGGGCTGCGGACAGGCCTGTACTACCACCTTATGCAGTGGCTCCAGCGGTTTCTGACTCCATATACCGGCTCCGGTCCTCTGCGCTGAGCGTACGCCATATGAGGAACTGCTTTCGCATGGTGTTCAGATACCGGCGATTGACGCGCTTCCAGTTGGCGATATCGCCGCTCAGCCGGGTCAACTCCAGCTTGAGCTCGTATACATCCGCCATGTCGGTGGGAATGGCCTGTATCTTTACCTTCTGGCTGACTCCCAGGTCAAAGGGCGCCAACCAAGCGGTGCACTCGATTTGATATTCCTTTCCCAACGCGCCGTCACGTTCTTCTGTGGTGACGCCTTGGGTGACAAAGTCACCTATCGAGTAGTCCTCATAGGCCTTCAGCCACTCGGACAGGAACACGTTCAAGCCGGCCGCCTGAACCGCATTCACCGAGAACGGCATGGGGATATTCCAGACATCGCCAGTCGGATCTGGCACTCTCCATGAACGCTCGATGGCCGGTGTGGCCACCTCGGACGCCTTGCGGGCCGGATAGATCGTCGACAGCAACACGACGGCCACGACCACAAGCGTGGAGATCACCGCGGACATGGATGAGAAGTTTAGGTACAACCCTTCGATTTGCAGCCAGACGATCGCCTTGGCGCTGAGCTGTCCGACGAAATACCCCGCGACGGAACCTATTATCGCGTACACCAACGCTTCGGCAAAGAACAGTAGGCCGATGTGGGTGGGTGAAAGCCCCAGCGAAGAGAAGATGTGTATCTCCTTCACACGCTCGAAGACCGAACTGAGCATTGTCTGAAGCACGATCAATGCGGCGATCAGGATCGGGATCAACACAAATTCAATGCCTCGTCCCGAGGTACCCGCCAGCGTGGAGAATCGCCAGGTACGTCCACCTTGTCCGGCGTAGATATTCAGCCCCAACCTGGGCATCAGCTTTTCCAATACCGTCCGGACCTCTTCCTCGCTGGCGAAGGATATGCCTATACTGCGGATCTCTCCGCCCTGGTTCATCAGTGTTTTATACGGTATATAGAACACCGCATCAGGCTCAAGGTGTACATACTCCCGGAAGCCCGACTCTGCGGCGCCTCCCTGGCCTCCCTGCCTGTTCATCTTTTGCATCAAAATGAAATCGACAGGGGTCATGGGTTCCTGATCGAGGTCCTTGATGGTCTTGAACTTGGCGCTATCCAGAATACCGATGACCGTATACTCCAGACCGCTGTATGTGACCTTGGCGTTACCTACATCTTCCGGACGGACTCGCAGTGCATCTGCCATTCCGCTGGGCAAAATGGTCACGTATCGGTCACCCTCTTCGAACCAACGGCCAGCCAACAGCGCCCTGTCAGGACGGGTTACCTGAGCCTCCTGCGGCGTCAGTCCCACTAGGGTCTTGGCATCATAGGACCGGTCACCCATTCGGATGGTGAAGAACGACTGCTCGCCGAACGCCACACCGAAATACCATGCGCGAGGGGCGACCGCTCGATCGCGGAATTCGTCGCTCAACAGGCGATAAGCCGGCTCTTGCAACGGTTCCCAAAGCGCCGTACGCAACTGTATACCGTTGTAGCTTGGCTTACCGGGTGCTGGCACCTTGTTGAACCGCAATACAGCAACGATCGATGTGAACGATAACACGATAAACGTCAGAAGAATGAGCGTAATACTGGTCAATGCCGTGCGCATCTTTCGGCGCCGCATATTGGACACGCCCAAAGAGAACGCGGCAAAGGCCACACTGACGCGCCCGATATCAGCACGGTGCACGCCGCTGATCTGGCGGTTCAGCTGTTTGAGCTGCTCTTCGAACTTGCCCACCACCATAAAGGTGACCAGTACCGAAAGAGCGAGCATGACGAACGCCAGCAGCACGACAAACAGGTTGCTGACCAGCTGGAAGGCGGGGTGTATCTGGCTGAACAGGAAGAACACAGCCAAGAAGATCACGAACGCTACAGTCAACTGCCGGCGCAAGTCACTGTATCCAAAGAACAGCCGCTCCATGAAGAAAGCGAATGGCATCAGCAGAGCCATGTAGAAGATCACTCCACGCACAACATCGTTGGCGGTGGACTGAACATCCGGATACGCCCTGGCCTCATACCCCCATGCAGCACGACTGTATGTATCGAAATTGCTGTAGTCTTTGGCCTTCAGGTATTCCCTGGCTTGATCCAAATGCACCTTGGCCATGTTGTGCAACTGATCGAGACCTTCGTTGATAATGCGGAACTTGCGGAGTTTACTCATACGGTATTCGTCCAAGTTCCACATGTCTTCGGCCACACGGAATGCGGTATTTGTAATCACACCGCCTCGTGCAATCAGATCGCGTTCTGTCAGCTTGCTCTTTTCGGCAGCGACGACGAATCCCATCGCTTCGGAGGCCTCACCAGCAACCATATAACCGGCGCCCTCCGGAGACTTTTCAGTGGAGTTAATCAGCAAGAAACGCGTGGCAGCCGGACCGACACCCATCATGATTTTGATACGCGACCCCGGTTGTGCGAACACCACGGCTACGTCTTCGACATAAGAGGTCAGCAGATAGTCTTGAACGGTGGCCAGCGCATATCCATACATGCGTGGCTGACCGTTCGTCTCCGCATCGAGAATATCCATGGTGGTGAGCGCACGTAGTGCCTGTTGATCCACCAAGTCGTACAAAGCGGTGGGTACACAGCGGAACACTACGATACGCGATGTCTTTTCACCAGTTGTCAGCGGGAAGTCCGTGGGATACTCTGCCGCGCCTGTCACCCCCAGATCGGGGGCAAAATCGATTTCACCCGTCTTTTCGTTGAGTTTATAGGCGGCAATCGACGTCGGGCGGTTCCACCCATAAGCCGTCACGGGCGGAACGCCGGGGAACCGGTACTGCGCCTTGGGATCCACCTGCTGGATCAGATTGCCGCGTACCCCGATGAACGACTTGGTGGCATGGCGCACCACCGCCAGACTGCCGCGTACGGGTTCCTTCGGGATGAAGCTCTTCCGCGGATCGAAACGCACCACTTGCCCGCTGACGGTCGAGAAACCGCCCTGCAGTCCCATACGCTGGAAGTTCCCTGGCTCCGTGATTGGGAACCGGCTGGCAGTCAGATCGGTGATTTCGTTGCTGTCATTAAGTATGTGATAGAGCAACGAGGCAATCAGTTGCGTCTGGGCGACAACGCTGGCCACATTGACACGTTCCGGCAGATCGAAGGGGGTGTCAAACATCGGACGGGTATCGTCTGTGGTGGCAAAAGTGATTCCGTTCGCGCCAGCCAGAGTGATCAGTTCAGCATCAAATGCAAACTTTCCAGGCAGGAAGTTGCGCCAGATCTTGCCATCCACGGGGTTGACCCCATCGGCGAACATCCGCTTCCCTTCGAACCCTAGTACCGCGCCAATTTTATCGGCATTCTCCCGGCAGACACGCGCCAGATCCGAGAATCGGTTCTGCACGTCCTCGCGCATCTCATAGAAATACCCTTTGTAGAACAGGCCAACCTGTTTGTTGCGGCTGCTCAGGTCAAGCCCGATCCAGAGGTAGATATCCATGAGATGGCTGGTATCCGGTTTGTAACCGAACAATCCCAAGAGGGAGTTGACGAGCTTCTGCCCGACATTAGGCCGCTCCAACTGGTTCATGTGCCGGTCCATCCAACGGCGAATACCTTCCAGTGAGGTGAAATGTCCGTTGGTGGCGACAAACATCACAGAGCGCTTGGGGGGATTTGCCTTGTAGGCCCGAGCGATTTCCAATAGCGAAGCGATACCGCACGTGGCATCGGCTCCAGGAGCGAGAGACGGCACAACGGACATCGAGTCAAAATAGGCCGATATGACAATGACCTGCTTGGCCATCTTCGGGTCGGTTCCTTTGATCCAACCCACAATATTCTGCCCGCTGAGGCTCTTCCAAGGCATGGTGCAGTTCACAGTAGCTTTGGGGGACTGCTGGGAACGGCACAATGCCATGAGAGGCACTGCCTCGCTCTTGCTGATATAGAAGCGAGGGACAGAAACCGGTACGCCGATAAATTTGGCTTCGCATTCACCGCGAACCGCCTGGTCCGGTTCAACGAAAATCACCGCTTTGGCGCCCAACCGCGGAGCATTCAACCACTGGTTCCCGCAGTTGAAGTCCACCATGACAATACTGCCGTCCACATCTTTACCGCTGAACCGGGGTAGTTTGGCGTCACCAGCGTAAATGAGCGAGCCAGTGATCCCTTCAGGTGGAACCTGGCTTGTCCGAACCAGGTTCGGCCACATGGCGTGCAGGGTCACCCGTTTGTTGCCGACCTGCAAGAACGATCCCTCATCCACTGGAACGGTGACAGGGAATCGCTCGGTCTGCACATTTTCCAAACCGATCTCTTTGAATTGAGTCTCAACCCAAGTTGCCGCTCGCTCTGCGCCGGGGTATCCGGATATGCGGGAGGGCTCTGCGGCCAGTTTGTCGATTGTTGAGCGAATTCGCGCAGGATTTACACTTTTGGCAAGATTCCGATACGCGTCTTCTGCGGGAGTGGCTAACCCGACATAGGGTGCTGCCAACAGCACCAAGGCCACAAGTGGGGAGAACACCCGGCAGGGATTCTTCATGCGCTATCCGCTCCTAGGTCCTCAATCTTCATTTCGGCTCAGGCAATGAGCCAAAGGCATCAACTAAGAGAATATCAGATATCCGCCTCATCTCACAGGTCCTCACCCATCGATGGGTTGTCAGATTCCTGCAAATCCACGCTTACGTTTGTGTAAAGTCGGCTGGAAGCCACACCGGATGGACGAACAGATTTGAATACCCTGTCCGGATGGGTCCCGCATGTTATAATTGTGAACGTAACAAGGGGAGGTCTTTAGTATGTCAGGTCACTCGAAATGGCACAATATCCGATTGCGAAAAGGCAAGCAAGATGCCGAACGCGGAAAGCTGTTCACTCGTCTTGCCCGCGAGATCATCATCGCAGCTCGTGAGGGCGGCGGCAACCCGGATGCGAACCTGAGACTGAAGATGGCCATCGCCAAAGCCCGCGAGAACTCGATGCCTCAAGACAACATCAAGCGAAGCATCATGCGCGGCACCGGAGAGATGGAAGGCGCCCAACTAGAAGAGTTGGTCTATGAAGGATATGGACCGGCCGGAGTTGCCGTACTTGTCGAGTGCATGACTGATAACAAGAACCGAACCGTATCGGAAATACGACACGCGTTTTCCAAATGCGGTGGCAGCTTGGGCGAGAGCGGATGCGTATCCTGGATGTTTGAGCCTCAGGGGATCATCCGTGTGCCTGCCAGCGCTGGGGATGAGGATACAATCATGGCGGCCGCGCTCGAAGCAGGTGCGGAAGATTTCACCACCGATGAGGACGGCTATGAAATCATCACCGCCCAAGGACAAGTGCAACACGTACAGCAGGCGTTGCTGGATGCGGGTATTCCGGTAGAGAGCGCCGAGGCGACGATGACCCCTTCTGCCACTGTGAAGGTGGAGGGTAAAGACGCCCAAGCCGTACTAAAACTGATGGACATGCTCGACGAACTGGATGACGTGCAAGCCGTTCATGCGAATTTCGATATCGACGAAGCCGAAATGGAGTCCGCGTAAGCTGTAAGGTCCGTGGGATTACAACCAACCGACCGACATATACCATGAAACACCCGGCTGTGTTGCTGGACCGTGATGGCGTACTGAATGTCGAGTTCGGTTACGTTCACTCTCCAGACATGCTGATTTGGACAAGAGATGCTCCCGAAGCGATCGCCTGGCTCAACAGACGCCGTATCATCGTGGCGGTGGTGACCAATCAAGGTGGCATCGCTCATGGTTTGTACAACGTATCCGATGTTCGCCGACTGCACCACTGGATGCAGTGCTCATTGGCTCAACACCAGGCTCATATCGACGCATTTTACTTCTGTCCCCACCATCCTTTGGGCTCGGTGCATCCATTTGTGCGTGACTGTCCATCGCGCAAACCGGCAGACGGCATGCTGCAGAAGGCAGAATGCAACTTCAGCATCGATCGACAGCGTTGCCTGTTGGTGGGCGACAAACCCAGCGACATGGCCGCTGCCAGACATTTCGGTATCCGAGGCCACCTCTTCACGGGAGGCTCTTTGCATCAGTTCTTGCAACGGACTGTACCGGATGAGTGGTAGTTATCGCTCGCGCAAATCTTTGGCGTGCACCAGATCGCTGAGTAACCCATGGAGGCGCTCGGTCGCGCGTGTCTCTGACCATTGATCCAACGCACAATCGCGTGCCGATTGGCGCATTTGCTGCGGCTTCGTTCGATAACGTTGGATGAACTCTGACAAGGCCTCTTTCGACCTTCCCGTGTCAGACAGATCCACCATGCAGACGGCATTATGATATAGGCTCCAATCACACCAACCGTTACCCACGGGCGTCGTAATCATAGGAAGCCCGCAGGCCAAGTACTCCCCCACTTTTGTCGGCGACGCCACACGATTGACCACGGTATCGTGCCTGAGGGCTATGCCTATATCAGCTCCACACAGCCATAGTGGTACGTCACGGTAGCTCACCGAATGCACTAATACAGTTCGATTGTCCAACCCTGTTCGTTCCCGACTGCGGTCGATAACTGCATGGTCATCCGAGGTTAGAATTAATAGACGAGCAGTCGGCTCGCCGGAATGAATGATTACGCTAAACAGCTCGATGGTCTCATCGATGCATTGCCACGAATACAGACTGCCAGAGTAGACAAACACCAGACAGTCGTCATCGATACCCAGGCGCGCTCTGGTCTCACGTCGCCATTCCTCGCTGGGTACAAACCGCCCGGTATCGACTGACGACCCGTAAACGACCCACAGCTGTTCCGGTAAGACCGAGTACTTTGCTTTCAGGTGCAACTCGAGAGCCTTCGACGCGCTAATCACAGCATCAGCCGAAAGAACCGCTTGTCGCTCCATTTGTTCGATAGTGCGTACATAACGGGTGACACGCTCGGGAGTCCATTTAAGGCGGTTCCAGCCCGACGATGCGATAATAGCCTCCTCCGGCGCGGCGCCATGCACATCCCAGACACATAACGTTCGGGTATGGCATAAAGCACGCGCCAGCGCCCAGGGTTTAAGTGTTTCACACACTACAACATCAGGCCACAGGATCAACCGGAATAGCCAGCCTACCAGGACAAGCAACGCGTGATTGAACATCCGTATAGAATAGATTTCCACCAACGGCATGATCAGCGGAAGGAAAAACCTGCGATGTGCAGCTTCGCCATAAAGAGCGCCCCATTGCCGCATACGAGGCAGCTGACTTAGTTTCAACACCGCAATTTCAACGACTGTCGCATCTTCCAGACCAAGGAGAACTTGCCGAACACGCCGGATGCGCGTGTAGTCGCCTGCAGAAGGATCCAATGAAGCGTGTACATGAACGATAACCCGGCGCCGCATATCCTTGACTATCCTCACCCCGTCGCGATCTCCAGAAACTTCCGGGCAATAACCTGGGGTGACAACGCCTGACATGGTTTCGCCAAGTCGTCGTACTTACCCGAGCGGATATCCTGCAAGGCGATGGTGATTGCTTCGGCCTTGTTCGGGCAGAACACAAACCGCTCATAACACTTCAGGTGTTGGACAACCGGCAGTTGCGATTCCTCATACGTAACCAAGATGTGATGCGTCGAGCCTGCCCAGTGATACAACTTTCCGGGAATTTGCGTACCGGTACGGTTGAGTACACAGACAACCACCTGACATGCTGCCATTAACGGCTTCAACTGTTCCAGCAATAACCGCGGAGGAGATACAATACGCGCACAATCCGGAATGACGGTATCCCCCTCCCCAGCAACCACCAACTTCATATCGTGCGAAGCGACCACGGCATCGAACAACGGAGTCACATTCCGATTGATCTGTCGATAGTCGCCGAAATAACCGATCTGCATGGGAGCCCCCTTCTGGATGGAAGGCCTTTCCGGCAAATCAGTGATAAAGGGCACTGGCAGCCAGTGCATGTGCTCGGCCGCATCGGGGTACAAACACCGTTGCTGCTCCAGCGTGAATGGTGACACATAGATGATCCGATCCGCCGCAGAAACCAGTCGGTGCTCAAGATGCTGCACAATACGGCGAGGCAACAACCAGGAACGAGAGATGTCTGTCGCCATCGGATCACCCCAATGTTGCACCCATGTCGGACCAGGCCATCCGCGATGTCTACGGATCTCGCACAGCATTTGATGGGTCCAAACCGGATCGCTGGACGAGATCACCAGATCATAGAGCGTATCGGATACGATGGAACGTTGAACGGCTTGATACACCCTGCGATCTACCGCTGTCGGGCATAGACGCGCGTGCTGACGCAACGCTCTATAGAGTAAAAAGCGATACGCTCTGCCGACAGGACATCGGCAAGGGACCGGTCCACGGTGTTGGGGGTGCAATGGACAGGACAGTCTTGCATCGGTCTCGCCGCCACCATGCACGGTTTCAACCGTATGTCCCAGTTGAGTCAAACCTTCTATCAACTGCCGTGAACGAACGGCAGATGAGCTGTTGCCCATCAGGTCAATGCCTGTGACATGCAGTATCTTCACCGATGGACGACTCGCAATCCGAAACTGTTCAGGACGATGTGACGGCGCGCATCTGCTTGTTCACCACGTGGGTGACCTCCGGAATCGCAAGGCACAAACTCATGACAAGGACAGAGTTCGGCTCAAAGACCAGTGGCTGCACCAATGTAGAGACCCCAAATGCGAAAAGCGTCACCACGCTGCATAACGTCATGCCGCGGTATTTTGCATTACGATCTACCATGTAAATGTAAATACCGCGTCCTAGACTCACGAAATACAGCACCGCTACTCCGGACAGTCCCAAAAGGCCTGTATATCCTAGTACCGCCCAGAACATGTTGTGGACATAGGTATACGGCATTTTAATGACACGTCCATAGGCAAGATTATATTGCCCCTTGTATGAGTAGGGCTTACCAACACCAATCCCCAGTAACTTGCTTTTTTCCCACTGGGGACGCATCAAATCGATCTCACGCACTCTGTCCCCGAGGCTTCCACGGCGGCTCAATGGATCTTCCATTTTGGTCACTTCAAATCGGTCCACAATGCTGCTGAACACATCCTTTGATGCCAGTACGGATGTGGACTTATATACGGTCGAAAATACCATCAGGAAAGCAATGCCCATAGCCAACAAGGCAACCGCCTTGGTAATGCCCTTGAAGCCTCCGGATATCGACACAACAACAAACGTTATAAACGCGCCGAGCCACACATGTCGTGTCATGGTGATGATCATACCGACAGTCAATACCAGGCAAAACCCCAGCATACGTGCTGCCCCGGCATGGCTGGAAGCATGAATATACATGTAATAGCAGATGCAGAATGCCAGCACCATGAGCAAAAGCCCCGGCGGCATGACACGGATTACACCGCCCTGTTCTTCCATACTCACAATACCGATGAAGATGTACCGAAACCAACTCAACTGCTGCGCAAACGCCGACTGCAGTGCAGTCGCAATCGCTGTAACAATCCCCAAAGTGATAACGCTGTTGAGTACGATCCGTAATCCTTTGGCATCTTTGGCAAGCGCCGCGATGATGTAATATAACAACCAGCATTGAAAGACGCTTGTGACTCGCCAGACATTTGGCGGATTGATGCCTACGTAGTAGACTGCATATATCGTCGGAACTATACCGGCAACGATGATGTAATAGGCCAAAGCCACCGAGGTTATACTGTGCAGGGCTGTCCGACGCCAATCGAGGCGGTAGCTCTGATGCGCGAAAATCAACAGGACTCCCAGCCATAACAGCATGTCGGTGGGCGAGAGGCCCATTCTTCTCGATCGAAACCAGACTTCCCAAGTCACTATGGATAACATCATGGCCATCACCGTGACGGCAATCCATAACGGATTGATAATCAACCAAGGCAAGATCATGACGGCGAACATCAACAACAGCACCAGCCCCTGGTCCAGTGCTTTGATCTGTATGCCCAAGAATTCCCGGCTGACCACATCACTGCCGATAACCAGCTGCACCAGCGCTGCGGCGACCAATCCAACCAGAATGATCCGCAATGTGTTGATCAGGTGAACGGATGAATAGGACTCGTAGATGAACTCCGCAAGACGGTATGAGCGAATGCGCGTCCACCGCCATGCCGATCCCCAGACCGACGATATCTGAAGTACTGCCTGTTTCATGCCGAATCCCCTGTGTGATTGGTGTCGTTTCGCACTACATATGCTGATGCGCCTTTACGGCGAGACAAGGTAGTCAACCCAACGGAAAATAAGCACGATGCACTGGCGATCATCCATGGTAGGATCACAAAATGAAAACGTAGTCCGCCAAAACTCACTAGCGACAAAAGTGTATAGTATATTACAATAAGCCAAGTAATTGTTAATGATGAAGGTGCAATATCGTGCAAAAGCACTCGACGGTACATCATAACGGAAGCAACAAATAAGCCCCAAAAAACAATATAAAACACAAGATTTAGCCCAAATAACATTAACCATCGGCGACCTTTGCACTCATTGCGCAACATTGCCTGGTACGCACACAACAACTGATTGTCACAGGCTTGCATCACCGCCCGATTTGAATGCATGTAGTTGTACAGGATGCCGTCCCCATCACCGGCATATAACCTCACCAGCTTACGCGGCAACAACGTGATATACCGCCATGGGTCATTGCGCAGATTACGCATGGCAGTTCTGTATAGCTGCCGATCGTACTCCACTTCATTTATCGCCTCCTGCTTTGGTAACGCCTCCAAGCTGTAGCCACCATCAGATCTCGGGTTGAAACCGATCAACATGTTGTAACCATGATTGGTGGAGACCCACACCGGTTCGCCAAACAGCCGGAGGTTTCGGACAAACCAGGGTGTTTGCACCAACAACCAAACGGCCAGGAATACCAAACATAGTCGAGTCACCGCAGTGATACGAGCGGCATGACGATCATAAACAATCCATGCCACAAGTATTATTGCAGGCACCAACGCGACCTGCGCCTTCACCAGAGTGCCATAGCTGAAAGCCAAGCCAGACATCATCATCATAAGAGGCCGTGATCGTCGCAAGGCCAAGATCAACCACAATGAGCCAGCCAGAACACAGCACAAATGAAGCAGTTCACTGGCCATTAAAGAACTGTAGGCGATATGGTTTGGATACAGTGCCAGTGCATAGCCGGAAAATAGCGCAGCGCGCGTTTGGCCGGTCAACTGCTGTACCAGCAAATACAGCAACAACACGTTCAGGACACCCAGCACAACTTGGCCTATCACAGGTTTAACATGCAACACGATTAGAGCCGTCAACCAGAACGGATATCCCGGGGGCATGAAGGCTGTACTCGCCCCTCCCATGCGATAACCATTCCCATCAGCCATGGACTGTGCCAAATCCATGTACAACGCAAAATCCGAATAATATTCCGGACGGATAAATGCAACCCAGATTAGTCGCAATACGCTCGCTACGGCAAGCAATAAGATTATCTGGCCTCTTTTACTGGACTGCTCAGGCAAAACCCGACACCCCATTCACCTCACAAAATCCTGTGGTCGTAGCGATATGAGCTACATAGCGCGATACACCTGTAATGTCGCACATCCGACACTTTCCCAAGTGTATTCGCTGAAATCTGTGTGATAGAGGGCGTCCGCCAGATTGCGACACAGGGTCCTGTTATCCGCCATGGTAAGTATGGCCGATGCCAGCGCCTCTGGATTTCCTGACTCGAACATCAGGCAGTTCTGTCCGTCCTGCAAGGTCTCCTGAAACACCGGAATGTCGGACAAGATCATCGGTTTACAGTATGGCAATCCCATCATCAAGGCGCCGCTGCTGCTGCTGCTCAGATATGGGTATAGCAGGATATCTGCCTGTTCGTACTCCTGCTCCAGCTCCGACTCACTGAGGAATCTGCTGACATACTCCAGCCGAAGGTATCCCCGATCGGCGATCACGGATTGAAGGCGTGCATGCATCTTCGGTTTCACCGGACCGACTATGCGCAAGCGGGCAGTTGGATGCTTGCGCTCGACTTGCAACCATGCGTCAAGTAAGATATCGACTCCCTTGTACGGTTTGATCGCCCCCTGTAACAAGAACACCGGACGCCAGGCCCGTTCTGAGTTGAATGATGGAATACGCATGGGACCGAATTGCCCGTGACGTATCGGAAAAATAGGCAATGTAATCCCCATCTCTTCATGAAGTCGCTTCCGCAAATGAACACAATGCACAAACAAACCATGGAATACGTTGTACAGGTCCCGATAAGCCCGCCAGTGGCGATTACCCGTATCATGCGGCAAGTAGTTATGAACGGTGTAGAGCAGTTTTGTCCGGCTGGCCAGCCGCTTCATAAACATGCGTTCCCAACCGCCCGTGTGTACCAAGGGAAGCCATTGTACATGAATGATGTCATAGTCTTTTGCATGGGCTACCATACTGTTCAGATTGCGAATGTAATATGCCACTCGCCGAACATTGCGCACCGCAATCGGCAACGCGGAGATCCCATCACAAGGATCTCTAAACCAAGAGGGACTGACTGTACTGCCACGATTATCATAGCGATAGGATTCTGTGGCGTACTCGATGTTCGTCAGTCCGGCTTGATGCAGCCCATCCACGAGGCAGCGGCAGTAATAAGGCACCCATGACATCAGATCCGCCATCAACACTTTCATATCAAACAGCCAACGGTTTTTCTTGAGTCGTCAATGGCTTATGTGGCATCCGGAACGGCTTTCTGCAGAGCCCTGATGAACTCAGTTGCGAAGGCTTTCAACCGTTCGGCCCCCTCTTCCGTGGTGTCGGCAGCTGTGACAAAACGGATGAGGTAACCCTGGGTGCTTCCTCTGCCCAACAGCTGATTCATAAACTGTGACCACCTGACCTCCGTGGTGGTGGTGCAAGTACGGTCCGACATTCGAAACCAGTACAGCATGACCCCTTGGTCGCTGCCATCATCATGACGGAACGCCAGAATGCGCGCATTGACGGGCGAGGCCGCGCCTCCAACATCCATGCGTACCGGTTTATCGACGGTAATCGTAAATCCCTGAGTTGGAAAGCAGACATGCGGGTTATGAAAGGTGGACGATGTCGATCCGGCCATGAACAGTACGTCGACAAAGTCGCCCCCTTTTGTGTAGTGCCTCGACACCACCGATAGGGTGTCTCCGTGCCTGTCAGGATCGAGCTCCCTGAGTACGGCTTCATCTACAGGCACATCGATACTAGTCCACTCACCCAATTGCGCCGGTACAGTCGCCGGATCAAACCCGTTCTGGCGCACACCATGCATCGGAGGGGTGACGAGCGTGATAGTCGCCAGGAGAGCGCAGCAGACAGCCAAGATAACGGCGTGTTTTGTGGCGGTAGATATCATGACTCCCTCCTGTTCCAGCCCAGCAGCGACGCCAAGCCAAACAACACCAGCAGCGGAAGCACGATCACCACGTATCCGCCCCAGTCATGCACGCGCTCTCCCCAGGTGTCGCCCCAGACCGTGCCTGCAACGCCCACCGCTGCGATGCGGATCGCGTTGACTATCAGCCCCAATGGAACAGACAGCACGACCAATAAGGTCTGAGCCCAGAGCGCAATCCCTGTATAGTACGCAAAAAAACTGGAAAAAGTGCCCAAGGAGATGATGGTCCGAAATCCGCTGCACGCAGAGCCGACCAACAGATCGTAGCCTCCTGGTATATGAATCTCCACGCCGTTACGGTATGTCTCATATTGAAGCAACTTCAGTATCTGGTCAGCCAGGTTGGCGGACATGCCCTGAATAGGTCGAGAAACATCATCGATCACAGCGGATGGCAGGGGCATCATAAACCCCAGAAACGCGATAGGAAACCAGATGGCCCTAACCCATCGCCAACCGCATACGAACGCGACTGCTCCGTACATCAGCAGAAACAACGACGGAATGGCAAGGCCGGTTGAATAAGACTTGTGCGCCAGCACACCGATCAGCAACCCCGGAACAAGGAGCCAAAGACCGGACTTGGCGGGATCGAGCGGCAATGTCTTGAGATGATCTCGGCGCATGTAGATCATGTATGCCGTTAGAAACGGTACCAAGGGTCCATGCGAGTAATAGCCCAGTTCGTTTGTGTATTGATATACCCACTTGGAAAAAATGGGGCCAAATGCCACACCAATGGCAGCTGCCGAGATGCCCCCCAGAATGATCAGCCCTAGGTATGGGCGGAGCGCCGTGATCGATCTATTCACGAATCCCCTCCTTCTCCTGTTGCCTGTTCAACAGAGCACGCCCTGATATCCGGAGCCTGGCCAATGTCCAGAATGCCTCAACCCCATCTCGCCATCCGATCTTTTTGAACTCTTTGCGGGTTCGGGGTTTGTACCGCTCGAGCGGGATCTCATGTATATGTACACCCTTCAACAGCAGCAAAGAGGTGACCTCGGGGCAGAACTCAAAGCGTTCACAGCGAAGCGGCAACTCTTTCAACAGGTCAGTGCGGAACGCCTTGTAACAAGTTGCCTCGTCCTGCATGGGCACGCCATATAACATTCGAACTGTCAAGGAGAGCCATCTATTGGCCAGACGATTGGGCCATGCCATACCAGGAGGTACCCCATGGGCGAAACGGTTACCGTAGACAACATCAAATGTGCCATTCAGTACAGGCGTCACCACAGCCGGTATCTCCTCGGGATCGTATTCCAGATCCGCATCCTGAATGATCACCACACGGCCTTCTGCGCGGGCAATCCCTGACCGAATGGCCGCCCCCTTGCCCCGGTTGCCAGTATGAGTCACCAGTGTAATGTCGGACTCACCTGACAGGATCTCTGCCGTACCATCGGTTGAGCCATCGTCCACCACGATGATCTGTTTAGGAAACGCCGCAGCCCGGAGCCGGCGCAACAATTCACGAATCGTGCCTGCTTCATTAAAGACAGGCACGATGACAGATACGGGTGGTGAAGAGTCCTGCATCATCGCGATTGTATCACACATGGGCTTTTTGGGGCTGTCAGGCGTATTCCGGCATACTATACTGGCCAACACGCATCACCATCACGCAGGGAGACTTACCATGCCTGACTATATAGAAGACCTGAACGATCAAAATCGAGCCCGACTGGAGAAGCTGGAGACCATGCGGGCGGAGGGGTATGACCCGTTCTCCGTCGAACGATACGACCGGACACATCGATGCAGTGAAGTTCTGACTGACTTCGATAACTTGGAAGGAACGACGGTCCGCGTTGCCGGCCGGATTGTATCGCTACGCCTGATGGGTAAAGCCGCATTCGCACACATCGACGATGGATCGAACCGTCTTCAGATCTACCTGAGAAAAGACGATCTGGGAGATGACGCATATCATTTGGTGAAGCTTCTGGACGTGTCGGACTTTATCGGGGTCGAAGGTGAAGTCTTTCGTACGAAAACCGGTGAAGAGTCCGTGCATGCCCGCAGCTTTTCCCTTCTTGCAAAGGCGATCCGCGGAGTGCCCTACGGCAAGAGCAAAGACGGTCACACCTGGTTCGCCTTGAACGACGTCGAAACGCGTTATCGGCACAGGTACCTTGATCTTCTTGTCAACCCTGATGCACGCAAGATTCTGCTCGATCGCTGCCGCGTGGTCAGTGAAACACGGCGGTATCTGGAAGCGCAGGGCTTTCTGGAAGTAGAGACACCCGTATTGCAGAGTGTGGCTGGAGGCGCTGCAGCCCGGCCATTCACAACGCACCACAATGCACTCGATGTGGACTTTCATCTGCGAATTTCTTTGGAGCTATACCTGAAGCGTCTGATCGTAGGCAATATCGAGAAGGTGTTTGAAATCGGAAAAGTGTTTCGGAATGAGGGAATGGACCGTCGGCACAGTCCCGAATACACCTTGATGGAGCTGTACCAAGCCTACGCCGATCTGGATGACATCATGACGCTGACGGAGAACCTGGTGGCCCATGTATGCACCGCGGTCAACGGTGCTCCAATCGCTCAGTACGACGGTCACACCGTCGATTTCACACCGCCCTGGCCCAGACGCACCATGCTCGGTCTCATCGAGCAGTACGCAGGTGTGCAGCCACATGAGTTCGAAAATCTGCACACCGCCAGAGTGGCCATGCAACGATGTGGACTTCCAACGGAAGGAGAAGACTCCGTCGGCGGCATAATCGAGAAACTACTGGAGCGGTTCGTTCAGCCGGAACTCATCAACCCGACCTTCGTGATAGACCATCCCCTCGAGACATCTCCGCTGGCCAAGAAAAAACCTGATAATCCGGCATTCACCCGCCGATTTGAGGCCTATGTCTGTGGACAGGAGCTGGCCAATGCGTTCTCGGAACTCAACGACCCGATCGATCAACGGGAACGGTTCATCGAACAGGCCAGAAAACGGGCAGCCGGCGATGAGGAGGCGCATCCATTGGATGAGGACTTCCTGATGGCGCTCGAATACGGGATGCCTCCGACAGGCGGACTCGGCATCGGGATGGACCGGCTCGCGATCATCATCACCGGAGCTCATTCGATACAGGATGTGATCCTGTTCCCTGCGATGCGTCCTCTCTGATCAGCCATCAAACAGCAGCCGCTGATAAGCCGCCAGCATCCCCTGGCGGCTGAAACGCGCCAGGATGTGATTGCGCGCCGCAGCCCCAAACCGATCCCGAAGTAACTGATCGTCGGCCAGTCGGGACAGTGCGTGACTCATCGCTTTCCAGTCTCTGGGCGGGCAGAGCATGCCTGTGGTCCCATCGAGCACGATCTCACGCGAGGAGCCAACGTCCGTCGCTACGGCTGGTATGCCCGTCGCGGCCGATTCCAACAGAGACATCGACAAGATCTCTGCATCACTGCTGCTGACCGCCACATCCACGCTTCTCCACAGTTCCGCTGTGTGTTCCACCATGCCGATAAATCGCACGCGATGTGTCAATCCCAGTTCGGAAGCACGCAATTCGAGACGGGCGCGCTCCGGGCCGTCCCCCGCAACAACGAGAAATACACGCTCTGGGCAGGCTTTTATAGCATCGAGCGCCATTCCGACATTACGATCCGGACGCAACCGAGCGACCACGGCGGCAACAACAGCGTCCTCGGGTAACTGCCAGCTTTCTCTCCATACTCCACGGCCTGGCCGGTACACCTCTGTGTCTACGCCATTAGGTATCACGGTCACCCGCTGCGACGAAAAACCCAGATGATTCACAATGTGTTCTTTATGCGCATCGGTCAGTGCAGCAATCCGGTCTGCAGTGCGATGCGCCCAAGACCGTGCCACCCGCCATTGCAGCTCTTTGCCCGGCTTGGCAAAGCAGTGAACCGACAGAACCAAGCGGCGCGTCCACCCCATCGTGCGGGCCCAAGAACCGTATAGAACCGACATGGGCGAATCCACAACCACAACGCTTCTTGGATGCATCCGCATCAACACCTGCCGGAACCGCACCGGAAGCGTCATGTCCGATCTACCGTGCGCGTGTAGAGACTGAACCGGTATTCCTGCGGCAGCAATCTGCTGACCGATCTGATCGGGTTCATATAGAGCCAAAGCGGCCACACGATATCCTTGTTGGTGTAAACCAAGGGCAACGGATTGGATGACACGTTCTGCCCCGGCCACTGCAAACCGGGTATGCAGGAACAACACATCGATGTTTTGACGGTCTGGCATCTATGCTTGGTTCTCCCGTTTCACGTCGCGGTTCCAGAACACCACCATACACGGTACCATGTAGCCGTGCAACACTTGGTCTATTCACCAGAACAGGTCCTGCCGGGCCTTACACAACCCCAGCTGACCACCATCCTGGCGCCGCTGGCACTGCCCCAGTGGCGCATTGGACAGATCGCCCGGTGGGTATACCAACGCGGAGCAACATCGTTTGCCTCCATGACTGATTTGCCAGTCGCCTTGCGTGAAGAACTCGAGGATGTATTGGGCTGGGTGCTTCCGAGCGTAGCGGCCCAAGTGAACGCAGCCGATGGAACGCACCGATTGGTACTTGAGTATTCAGATCGGCGCCAAGTCGAGTGTGTCGTGTTGCCTTATACTCGCCGCACAGCACTCTGTGTATCTACACAAGTCGGATGCAATGCAGGATGTCTGTTTTGTGCTACGGGCCAGATGGGATTTATCCGTAACCTATCTGCGGCAGAGATTGTGGCCCAGTTATTGACGGCTCAACGCGTAACCGGCGCAGACGTCACGCATGTGGTGTTCATGGGTATGGGGGAACCGCTCTGGAACACGGACGCGGTACTACAGGCAATTCAAGTACTGAACCGAGAGGTGGGCATCTCACAGCGTCGCATCACGGTCTCGACGATCGGCGTGATCCCCGAGATGCGCCGTTTGATCCAATTGAGGCCTGCATTCACGCTCGCGCTTTCGTTGCATGCGACGGATGATACCCTGCGTCATCACCTGATGCCGGCGACGCGACACTGGAGTCTGTCGGATACGCTGCAATGCCTTTCCGACTACACCCTCGCCACCGGACGGAAGTGCACGATCGAGTATGTGCTGATCCGGCAGATCAACGATTCAATGGACCAAGCCAGACAACTGGCGGATCTGGTACGGCCTCTGACTGCCAATGTGAACCTGATCCCCGTGAATCCCGCCCCCGGATCACCGTATGCCAGTCCGCCTCCAGAGGTCATCAACCGATTTGCGCACACACTTGTCGACGCGGGGATTCCGGCTGTTGTACGCAAATCACGGGGTACGGACATCCATGCGGCTTGTGGTCAACTCCAGCGGAGCCTCTCCACACACGCTGAACCCAAGTAGAATATAGACGTCGCTTCGTCGCCATTCGCACCAAGGAGATCGTTCATGCGTTTCCGGCTTCCTCTACTGGTCCTATGCTGCGTGCTCACTGGTCCACTGACGGCTCAACGTGACCCCGCTGTCACCCTTACCCATCGATTGCCTAAGGGGCTGAAATCCACTTACAGCCTGGTGTTGACCGCGAAACAAACCGCGGATGGACGCACCCTCAATGTGGAATGCCATCAGGACTATTGGCAGCAAGTGACCGCGGTCTCGTCTTCCGGTGATGTGACCCGCACAAACACAATCACCGCCACGAGACTGCGAGTGAACGGAGCGGACGTACCAGAGGGCGACAAAGAACCGATGCCGCGCTGCACGTGGACCATCCGGCCCAATGGCGCGCTCGCAGAGATTCAATTTACGGGCGCCGATGTGAACGCCACACTGCGAAGCGCACTCGTCCGCCGCATGATCAGTCTGCAGCCGATACTACCGGACAAACCCGTGAAACGGAATGACCGATGGACGCACATCTACCCCGGTAATGAGGCGTCGGGACAGGTGGCTGCTAAAGCGCAATGTCGGTACATCGGACTGGAAAAACACAAGAACATCGACGTGGCTCGAATTTCGATCAGCTACCAGGAGACAGCCGGACGTAAGCCTTACCGTTGCTCCGGGTTCTTCCTGGTGGATCCGGTGACAGGCGATGTAACCTACGCAGACATGGTGGTGACCGACCTGCCGCCCCCCAGTTCAAAAACACCGGACCGGCTGATGAGCGGCAAACTGATATTGGACCGTCTCTCGGCCGACGTGGCGCCAATCGAGGCGTCGGCCTCGCCTTCCAAACCAGGAAAAACGATCAGCGAGCTCACGAGCGGTTTTGACAAACAGACAGGACTCTTCACGCTGTACCGCAAAGTGGAAGCTTCCAAAGACACGTTATATCTGGAGATCCCGGAGTCTGCACTCGGTAAACCCATGATGCTCCAGTGTACGGTCAACAGCGGTGCGGGAGCCGGAGGGCTGGTTGCCGGATCACCGGTGGATGACATTCTCTTTCGCCTGGAAAAGCTAGATGACGAGCGATTGGTCATCGTGCGCCCGAACTGGAAATATCGTGCAGACCCATCCTCACCCGTGGCACGCGCCGTGCAGCGTTCTGTATCGGATGCGTGGCTGGATGTGTTGAAAATCGAAGCGCGGAACGCTGAAACCCAGACAGTACTGGTCTCTGTGGCAGAACTCTTCCGCTCGGATTTGTCGCAGATCACCGAAAAAGCGCGCGCCATGGGCATCGGCACCTGGAGCATCGATAAAGATAAGACCGCCATCACCTCGGTTCGCAGTTTTCCCACCAATGTGGTGTTGACCACCCGGTATGTTTTGAACCGCCAGGGGCAGCAGGGGCAAGGCAGCTCGATACCACCGATTTACGCCACCACATGGACTCCGCTGCTGGACCAACGGTCTATCGCCACCACCGTTACATGGAACCTGTATCAGCTCCCGGAAAACGACTATATCCCCCGCCTGTATGACGGCAGGGTCGGTTATTTCCGCGCCGACCATATGGACTACAGTCTGCCCAAGGATGACCAAGTTCGGCGTTTCATCTGGCGCTGGCATATCCAGAAGAAAGATCCAGAAGCAGCCATATCCGATGTCAAGGAGCCCATCGTGTTTTGGCTGGATAACGCCATACCGCTGGAATATCGTGACGTCATCCGTGAAGGGCTGCTTTGGTGGAATCAGGCATTCGAACGCATCGGCATTCGCAATGTAATCCAAGTTGAACAGATGCCGGATAACAGTGATTGGGACTTTGCGGATATGCGTTACAACATGGTGCGTTGGGTCGTCTCGCCTTCATCGGGATACGCCGTCGCTCAGGCACGGGTAAATCCGTTGACCGGCCAAGTGCTGAACGCAGCCATTACGATCGACGCCAATATGGTGCGGTTCACCCGGGGTGAATTCGAACGGTTCATCGATCCATTCCGAACGCCTGATCACCACGAGGCCGATATCACACCCGCTGATGGCTCATGCACCTTGTGCCGACTGGGTGTCGAAAGCCAGGTACAGGCCTGGTTTGGCTGGGTTGCCTTGCAAACACTGGATAACGGCGACGTGAACCGGCGTACCGAACAGTTTATTCGCGACTATCTGCGCTCCATTGTCGCTCATGAGATGGGGCATATCCTGGGGTTGCGTCACAACTTCGTCGCCAGCACATCGATCCCCATGGATGCTCTCAGTGACGCCGCGGCTGTCGCCCGAAACGGTATCACCGCTTCCGTGATGGACTATACACCCTACAACCTCGGCGCCCTGCACCATCCCGACACCGATTTCTGGGCGACCAAGCTGGGGACCTACGATCTTCACGCAATCGAGTACGGTTATCGGCCGTCTGGCGCCACATCACCGGAAACAGAAACACCTTTGCTGGAGTCGATCGCCAGCCGTTGCACACGGCCCGGGCTACAGTGGCTCGGCGATGAGTATGCCGATGGGCCGGATCCTTACATCACACGCTTTGACCTGGCCCAGGAGCCACTGGACTATTGGCAACGGATGCTCCAAGAAAGCCGCCAGATACTGCTGAAACTGCCAACGAAAAGCGTCAAACCGGGTGAGAGTTATTATCAGTTCACGCGTCGTTTCTGGGGCGTAATCGGTATGATGAACCGTGCACTGCAGGAATCCACCCGGTACATCGGAGGCGTGCGGCTGTATAACAATCACAAAGGTGACGCCGACGAGAAGCAACCGCTTCAACCGGTCTCACCTGGATTGCAGCGCCGCGCGTTGAGGCTGATCATGGATACAGCTTTGACGGACGCGTTTCCTTGGGCGCCGAAGACGATGTACGGCATGCTCGCCCCCAACCCGCTGGCAGGATTGGCCGAAACAACACAGAGATGGGATCAACCCGTACGTGACCGGATCGCTGCAATTCCTATCAGCTTGATCAGTCGACTGCTCGCGCCAGACACGCTGTCTGCGGTAGCCAACAACGCCTACCGTAGCGCGGCGCCCGATGCGCTGACCATGGCGGAGTTGATGGATAGCCTGCATCGTGCCGTTTTCCGCCAGCTGAACGCCCGCAGTTATGCCGATACACGCATCTTGATGCAGCGTGCCTGGACGGACCAGATGGTCCAGTTGGCGTTACGACAGGTCCCTGGAACGCCGGATGACGCCGGAATGCTGGCTCGCCATCATCTGAGACTGGCCCAAAAGCAGATACGAGATGCCAAAAATCAACCGCATGATGCGGCGACTTTGGCTCATCTGGACGAAATGGACGACACGATCACGCGTGCCTTGGATTACCAGCGGGTTGTACCGTAACACAAAGCAACGAGCGGTCCCCGGTCGGCATGACCGAGAACCGCTCGAAAGCAGACCATGATCGGCTGTATTACGCGCCGACCAGTTCCTTCAGTTTGTCCACAGCGCTGGCTGCGTCCTCGGAATAACCATCTGCACCGATCTCGTCGGCATATTCCTGGGTCACGGGCGCTCCACCGATCATCACCTTGACCTTGTCGCGAAGTCCTGCCGCCTGCAGCGCCTCGATGGTCTTGGCCATGGCGGGCATGGTGGTGGTCAGCAGAGCGGACATGCACACGACATCGGCCTTCTTGCTCTGCACGGCATCGATAAACTGCTCCGGGCTTACATCGACCCCCAGATCGACCATCTCGTAGCCGGCGCCTTCCATCATCATCATCACCAGGTTCTTACCGATATCGTGCAGGTCGCCCTGAACGGTACCGATAGCCACCGTAGCAGGCGCCTTGCGATCGGATGCCGACAACAGCGGCTTGACGATGTTCATGGCCGTCTGCATGGCGCGAGCTGCCACCAGCACTTCGGGAACATAGTATTCGTTATTCTTGAATTTCACGCCGACGACCTGCATGCCGGGGATCAGGCCCTCGGAGATGATGGCGCTGGGCGACACACCGGCGGCGAGCAGTTCGTTGGTCAACGACTCGGCCTTCTTCCGGTTGCCATTGATAATGCAGTCCTGAAGATCCTTAAGATCCATTACTGAGCGTCCTCCCTGGTATTGTTGGCTCATGTGATGCGGGCGATCAGGTCGCTGCCTCCATCGCCGGCTGTTGAACCTGCCCGACACAGACAACTCGGTCGTCTCCCGTCGACCGGATCGTCGCACCTGGCGGCACAACTAAGATGTCATCACTGTCCCATTGACCGTACAGCCAACGGCGCAATAATGACAAGTCCCCATCTATTTCACCATATTCCCACCCGTTTGCGGTACATTCCTGCTGTACTTGACGCCTCATCGCGTCCGCGTCATAAAAAGGCAGGCAGATGAAGACCCCTTTATGGTAATTCGCCTTCCATGCGCCGCATACCTCCATGAGATATTCGGCATTATCCTCACCATAACGCTCCACAAGCTCTTCATATGTTGTCGACTCAAGCCCCGGCAAGGTGCCGGCTTGCACCACCGCCTTGACGCTGCCTTGCAGCCATCCGGCCGAGTAGTAGTACGTCCCAGGCTCCGCGGTAAAACGCTGCATATATCGTTTGCGTGATCCCATCAACAAGGTCAGGCAATCGTGCGCCTTGAAGGCCACCATCGGTATCGAACGGGTACTCAGTCCATCCAGCAGTCGGTTACAAAGAGCGAAACCGACCAAGACCGCATCATATCCATCGTTCTGTACCGATTCTACCATCTCCTGCAGCTTCGCCCGACTGCGTTGAGGGTAGTTGTGATACTCGTCGCGCACCAAATATCGCACGTCCACTTGATGCGGACATTCGGGCAACAGGTGCTCGACCTCCTCCCGTATGACATCACAGCAAAGAGCCACGAGACGCAATGATTGGCCTGTCATTGTCATGCTCGGTCTGTTTATGTCCAGGCCTGCAGTCGCTCGGCGGCGTCAGCTAAAGCGGTGCAACCCAGAATTTCGCCATAGTACACCTTGTGGAAGTCGCCCGTTGGATAGTACCGGTCTGTAATCCGCTTTTCCAGCACATTGTCCGGAAGGTGATTCGCGTACAGCACGCGACATTCGTAGGCGATCACCGCTTCCGCGATGATAGGAACATTCACGCGATCGCAGGGCAATGGCAACATATTGCACTCGCTGAACTTGTTGTAGTCACGGCCTGACGTCCTGCCGCAAAAGTCCACGGCGTTGAGCATATCTGGCCCCATGACATTCACTGTAAACTCGCCCGACTCATTCAGCAGGCCGTAGGTAAAACGCGAAGGGCGGACCAGTACTGTCATGATCGGCAGCCCCCAGATGACGCCGGCCGTAACCCAGCCTATCGTCATCGCATTCGGCATGCCCTGTTGTCCCTGTGTGACCAGCAAAATACCCCGATCGGCCGCCGCATTGACCGTCTGAGCTAAAAACCGTGTGTACGGAACCTCCTGCCGGCTCATGATCTCCTCCTTATGCTGATTTGCCTGTTATTCAAAGAACATGGCATCTGCATATGCGTCAGTAAAATCCGGATCCCCGGAAAGCTCTATGTATTCCACACGTGTGGCTATTCGATCGGCTGTGTCACGCATCGCCGACGAAAGCAGGTACATCACCGCACCTACCCCTGCAGCGTTCCCGATGGATTCGACACGCTCTTCTGGCACCGCAGGCAATAATCCGATGCGGATCGCTGCCGATCGAGAAATGTAGTTGCCGAACGCACCGGCCAATAGCACACGCTCGATATCGTTCGGATTGATCGACAGCTTGGTGCACATGATCTCGATGCCGGCCATGATGGCGGCCTTGGCATTTTGTACCTGCCTGATATCGCGTTGTGTCAACACAATGTCAGAATTGGTTGCACTTTCCGACGCATACGCGATCACAAATTCGTTTCCCTGCTCGGTCTCCCGCACCCGACTGATCAGCGCGTCCACCTCACAGTCGCTGTCATCGGCCAGAAGCAGACGTCCCGACTCATCGATGAGCTGTGTCCTCACCATTTCTGAGACTAGGTCCACCAATCCGGTACCGCACAGTCCAGCAGGTAAACCATCACCGATCACCCCCAGATGAACTCCCGCTTCATCGAGTTGAACGGAATGGATCGCTCCTACAGTGGCGCGCATACCGTGTCGGATACTGCCGCCTTCAAAACAGGGACCGGCAGCGGTCGAAGCGGCCACCAGCCGGTCGCCGCACCCCAACACCATTTCGCCGTTGGTACCGATATCGATCATCAGCGTGCTGGCCGTTCGATCCAGCATACCGCACGTCAACAGATCGGCCGTGATGTCAGCCCCCACATAACTGGCGATGTGCGGCACTGTCAACAAACGGGCCGATGACGCCACATTGGCTAATCCGGACGCGGAAGCCGACAAATCCAAGCCGCGGGTCACTACGGGAATATACGGCGCTTGGGCTATAGCCATGGCCGGCAATCCCAGCGCAAAATGCAGCATCGTGGTGTTGCCCGCAACCGATATGAGGTAGATATCTTTCGGAGTTATCCGTGCGTGGACACAGAGCGTTTCGATCAGGTCATCCAAAGCACCAATGATCGACTCCTGCAACAACCGAGCCTGTGCAGACGATACGGAACTGTATTCGATCCGGCTGATCACATCGCCGCCATATTGTGTCTGCGGGTTCAACATCGTGGCGACGCCAGCCTGCCGCGCGGTATTCAGGTCGATTAAGTACCCCACGACGGTCGTGGTGCCGATGTCAAAACCCACCCCATACAGCCTGCGCGTAGTGTCTCCGGGCTCCACGCCAACTAGGCGATTGTTCCAAAGCACCGCCGTACACGTGAACATCTCAGCTCGAACTGCATCATAGAGTGCCGCCAAACACGGTTGCGACAGGTCGGGTTCTATACCTTCGGGCAGCCCTGCCAAAATGCGCGACAGGTCATCGCGCTGGTCGGACAGCGTCGGTGCCGGCAGCTCGATACACTGTTTCCGAAGGTCGGACTGACCGCACAGCGACTCCAGATTGGCGGAAGTGGCCAACACCTCGACGCCTCGGGCCTCCGCCACGGTAACGCGCACCTGACCGCGGGGATAGGTACAACACGCCAAGCGATATCCTCGCTGCAGCGCCAAGTCGCCCAGCAGCTTGATCTCACTCGGCGACGGCTCGCTCACCGCCCCTTCCACACGCACAACGCACTTCCCGCAGGTCCCTTTTCCGTTGCAGGTCTGCTCGATGGCGATGCCTGCCTGCCGGGAGAGCGTTAACAGGTCAATGTCAGGGGAGGCGTTCAATTGTTTGTCTATGGGTAAAAAATGAACTTCATGCATCAGATGTTCAGGCTCCGTCAGATAACCGGTTCTCCGGTTCCTGTTCAGATTAGCCGATTCAGCGCCAAGATTGCACGTGACAGACACAGCGGATCAGGCATCTGGGTCGTACTCGTCTGCACGTCGAACTTTCCATCGGGTGGCCGGCATGACCTCCACCAGATCCATCTCTTCCGGATCCGTGATCGCCAGGCTCAAATACTCGGGAGCATCCAACACATCGGCTTCACCGATCACGTGGTTCATGTAATAGTCCTCGGCCAGCAGCCGGGCCTGTTCTTCTGTTTCAGCATTCACAATCAATGTACGTTCCCATATCTCCGGTATGGTCACGATATACGGTGTATCCATGACTGCCTCTTCCACGCCAGACGTTGGGTTCACGTGCTGAATCATATCACAGCCGGGCTCTTCGGTACAGCGTGCTCATGGCATACTGAATGTGTAGAATGATGACATACGTACAGCAACGCAATACTCCCCCAACGTTCATCCCGGCCGTCGAGGTAGCCGCTTATCTGGTGGTGGGCGGCACCGTGCGGATCTACTACCCAGGAAAGAGTTACTTCCAGATTATTGGACGGATAACCACCATGCCGCCGATGTTTGCCGCCAGCAATCTGAAACCGGGTGAGGTTGTGTTTGATCGTGGTCCGCGCATTCGGATCGGCATCCGCGAACAGAGGGAGATCCGGATAGCTCCCTACGGCAGTAAACCCGACACCGTGACCGTAATGACTGACCTGTCGCCCGAGGGATGGTTGTTCAGCGCGGATGCCCGGAGCTTGGCGTGGAGCGCTTACCAGATCGAAGGCACCCCTGTAAGCGTCCAGGAGGGACAGCCGCTCCAATTCGTGGGCGATGCACGCTCGGCAATGGAACTGACACGTATACAGGACACGATGAGCAAAGTGCTGCCTGAAGAAGCGGCACGGGCCAGCGCCCTGAGCGTACAGCGCGGCCTGAAAGAAAAACTGCCGGTGATCCGTGGCACTTTTCGACTGCGGCTCCAGTCATCCAAAGACTCACGCTGGTATCGAACGACACTCATCGTGGACGGGCAACAAGTCCACGCTGTAAGCAGCCTCTCTACACCGCTGGTCTGGGACAGCAAGACCTTGCCGGATGGCGAATATGTGATCGAAGCGACAGCCACATCAACGCGGGCTGTTTACCGCCGTGTTCGAAAACGCATGCTGGTGATCAATAACTTAGAAGGGAAATAAGCGCGAGCTTCATTGGCCGCTGGGAACCGGCGGCGCGGTGCTGGTGGGGGCTCCGCTGACCACAACCACCTTGAGCTTCTTCTCTATCTGCTCACCCCGGTCATTGCGCGCCTGAAGGGTGAATATGCGCGTCTCGGTCAATACCTCTTCACGTTCACCGATCGCATCGACCGGCACACCCTCCAGTGTCACCTCGACAGCACCATTAACCGCCCAACGCAACACCGTTTTGCCCCCTGGGTCGACACTGCGTGGCTGGGCATCAAAACGGATCACCTTCAATGCGTTGGGATCGTTTACGGTCACAACCAGCGTCTTCTGTACGGTCTCCCCCGCCGCATTACTGGCAACCAATGTATACGTGGTGGTCCGCATGGGCGTAACTTCGCGCGAGGGAAGCACCGGATCAATCTCCTCACCGGGCGGACTCAAAAACATCCGGGTGGCGTTTTTGACTTTCCAGCTGAGGTTCACCGGCTCACCCGGAAGTACGTTGTTTCGATCTGCAGTCAGCGAGGTGATCTCCGGAGCGGGTGGCTTGGGCGCGGGCGTCACCTGGACAGTCAGCTGCTTGACAGCCTCCCCGCCGCGGCCACTGGCAGTAAGCTTGTACTCGGTCGTCTGATTCGGGATCACCTGTATTGCCCCGACCGACTCCGTGACCTTACCAACATCAGGAGTGATTGTGATCGCAGACGCATTGTCGATGCGCCAGCGCAACGTTGCTGGAGCTCCCTGTACAACACTATCCGGTTCTGCTGTGAACTCATGGATGACTACCGGTCGCGGCCGAGTGAGCTGATAACCCAGCAATGCGGCCAGAATGATGATCGCGCTCCAAAGAAACAACGGTGAGATAAGCGGCCTGACCTCGATCTGGCCCTGAGAGGTTCCGGACACATACGCATGTTCCACCGATCGTGCAGTCACCGTAAACACCGCTACGCGCGTGCGTCCCGTAAGGTTCCGCTGCGATGGTTCCACGGCCATCGTCACCGTCGATGACTCTCCGGGGGCCAAATCCACATACTCGGTATCGAAGGTATAGATGCCCAGATCTTCCGCATCGCTGGCATGCAGCCGCACACGCAAAGGCACATTTCCGGGGTTATCGACTGTCACTTCAAAATAGGCGCATCGAGAAAATCCCCCGCAACGCGCCCGCTTGGGAAACACTTCTGCAGAAGTCACCAGATATGGGGCCACTTCCAGCGTGGCTTGGGCCACGGCCTCATCGCCCTCTTCATACGAGCGCGCCCGGATGACCAAAGGGTAAGAGCCCGCCACTGAGGAGCTGTGCCGCGGAGTCTTGAAGACGATCTTTTCTTCCACGGTCTGCCCGGCGGGAACGATCACCGACCCCACGGGAATGGCCACCCATTCGGAGGGTATGCCGTCAACGGCAAACCCAACGGTGTCATCGTTCTCGGATGTGTTCCGCAACGTGACCGTGATCGGGCAGCTTGTACCGGGTTCTATCCGAATCGCGTCCGAGGAGAGGTCAATCGTTAATCGTGCCTCACGTGACATCTGTGGATTGCCCCCGGTAGTCAAGAAATGGTGAAGAAAGTGGCATGTCCGTCACTGAACACGCCACTGCTATTATACGGAATCACGTCTAATGATTACGACGCGATCAATTCGGCCAGCTCGAGTAATGACAGATCCAGTGTTTTGGGACTCTGCCAGGATGCAGACAACGGAACGGCCTCCAGTACATCGTCCATCCAGGCTGTCATGACACAGGTTTCACCCGCGATCAACAGATCCACCGCCATCTGTCCAAAACGGCTGGCCATCATGCGCTCCGTCGCTGTGGGAGCGCCACCTCGCTGGATATGCCCCAGCACGGTGTAGCGGACGTCCCGTTTCAGATAGTTCTCCATGAAGACCGCCACATCGGCTGCCTTTGCGGCGCCCTCCGCAGTGACAATGATCGACGAGAGCTTACCTCGCGAGATACCTTGCTTCAACCGCTCCGCTACTTGGACGAGATCGAAAGGACGCTCTGGAACCAAAATCACTTCAGCCCCGCCTGCAAGTCCGACAGCCGCCGCCACATGCCCGTTGGAACGGCCCATGACTTCAATCACAAACAAGCGCTCATGGCTGTCCGCCGTATCGCGCACCTTGTCCACTGCATCCAACGCGACATTCACCGCGGTGTCGAAACCGATGGTGTACTCGGTGCCCCCTATGTCATTGTCAATAGTGCCTGGAATGCCGACCACCGCAAGGCCGCATGTGGCGTGCAACGCTTCCGCACCACGGAAAGAGCCGTCACCGCCGATCACCACCAGCCCGTCCAATCCCATCCGTTCTATCTGTCGGGCGGCTTCAGCTTGTCCCTCCGGCGTAGGGAACCGTGCAGAACGCGAGGTACGAAGGATCGTGCCACCGCGGTTGATAATACCTCCCACAGACCCGAGGTCCATTGGCTGGGCATCGCCCTCGATCAGTCCGGTATAGCCTCGACGGATACCGGTGACCTTCAGGCCCCTCACGATCGCCGTCCGAACGACAGACCGGATCGCGGCATTCATTCCTGCAGCATCGCCTCCGCTGGTGAGTACCCCTATATGCTTCATCTTTTCGCCTCCATGTCCCGACGTCTCAAGAACACCTCGACCATCCCCTCGGTGGGCGCTGCCTGCATGGCCCCCGGCCGTGTGGCAGTAAGCGCTGCAGCAGCGTTGGCAAAGTCAAACACCGTTCTCATTCTTTCCGAGTCGATCCTCTGCAGGATATCGCGCGTCACCTGCATCATGAGCAACTGCATCAACAACGCTGCGTCAAAGGCATCTCCACACCCGACAGTATCCGCAACACGCACAGGGTGCCCAGCCACATGCCCTTCGTGCTGGGCAGTACGCCAATAGCATCCGCGTTCGCCCATGGTTACAGCAACCAGCTGTAGCAGCGGCATCCGACACATCAACAAGTCCGCACCGACGGCGGGATCGGATGTGCCCACTAGCGCTTTCAGTTCATCATCCGTCAACTTGATGACGTCAGCAAGCCTGGCGCCTTCGTTGGCCCGGCTCAACGCGAGATCCGGGTCGGACCATAACACTGGACGGAGGTTCGGGTCATAGCTAACCAGCGCACCGCATTCCCGCGCCAGACGGACTGCATATAATGTGGCCGAGCGACTGGGTTCATCGAGTAGAGAAATGGAGCCAAAGTGAAGCGCTTGACAACGCCGTATGCGATGGGTATCGACATCGCCCGTGTCATACATCATATCGGCGCCCGGATTTCGGTAAAAGGTGTACTCCGGTACGCCTGCCTCATTGACTGCAACAAAAGCCAAACTGGTGCGATAAGACGCGTCAAATCGCATGCCGCCCGTATCCACCCCATGGCCCGCCAGAACCGAGGCGATATGACGACCAAATGGGTCGTCTCCAACCTTGCCAAGGAAGGCCGTTTGTATTCCGAGTTTGGAGGCGGCAACCGCCACGTTGGCAGGTGCGCCACCGGGATGCGGTCTGAAAGCAGGCGCCGTCCCCAACGGGTACCCCGGCTCGGCAATCATATCGATCAACGCCTCACCCAGGCAGATCAGCTGACTCATCGTTCCTCCGCAACGTGTATGATCGGCAGTCGTTCCGAAGGCGCCGGCGTCAGAAGTCTGCATCCATCGGACTCCACCATCACCACGGTTTCCAACCGGACACCGAATGCCCCAGCTATGTATACGCCGGGTTCGATGCTGAAGGTCATCCCTTCTTCCAGCACCGTATCGCTACCCCGTGAGATCCACGGGTATTCGTGCACTTCCAGTCCAATGCCATGTCCGGTTCGGTGCGCCACATGATGCTCCATTCCATACCGCTGCAGCACAGACCATGCGGCACGATCGATGTCGGAACAGCGCACTCCGGGACGGACCGCGGTCACCGCCTCACGCCAGGCCTGCCAGACGGCGCAATACACACGCTCTTGATGCGCATCTGGCAATCCCAAGGACACCGTTACAGTGACATCGGACCAGTAACCGGAAAAACAACCGCCGAAATCGCACAGCAACAGGCCGTTGCCAATGAGGTCATGCCCCGACTGATGGTGTGGATAGGCCGTATGCTCCCCGGCGGCAACGATCGCGAATGTGTCAGAAGCCCCTCGCTCTCTTAACGCCGATGAAAGTACGGACGCAGTTTCAGACTCGGAAATGCCATGCAGCCTGCCCAGGTGCTCGAGCCAACATTGCCATGTGTGTGATCCGGCATCGATCATCAGGCGTCGTTCTTCGGGCTCCTTTATTGCCCTTACAGTTCCCATGATGGAGGCAGCTGGCTGATAGACCACATCGGATGGCAGTTTCCTGTCGATTTCCAGCATCCAACTCACCTTCAGCGCGTCATCGAGCGCCACGTGGCAGCCCGGAGTGACCCCCATCAACCGCAATGCTTCCTGGATAGCGTCTTCGGGGCCGACGCTATCATCCCAAGACAGGATTTGGCAGCGGGATGCAAGTACAGCCGTGGCCGCTTGAGCGGACAGATGGGGAACGACGAACACGGGGTCTGCATCGGGGCTGAGGAAGGCTGCACAAAACCGCTCATAGGAGTCTTCACCATAGCCCCAGAGATAACTGGTGTTGACACCTGCCCCCAATATCAGGCAGTTCGCGCCGGCTGCACGCATTGCATCATATACACGCGCGATCCGAGATTTGCGGATCTCAGCGGTTGCAGCCGGCGCCATACCTCACCCAGCTACTTGCGTTGCACGCGATCGATCAGGTAGATCGTGGTCAGCACCGCCGACAGGATCTGTGAGATACTGGCAACATTCGCCTGCATGGTCCGCCTGTCTGTTGCGACGATCTTGTCGTTGGGCTCGATCAACAGGTCTTCCTGTTCTCCGGCAGCCACTTTCTTGAAGTCCACTCGGATCACTTCTGACTTGCCGTCCTTACCCTTGGCGCGCAGCACACGGGTATCTTCCGGTTTACTGATATTGGGTAGAAAACCGCCAGCCGCGCTGATCGCGTCAGACAGACGCATTTTGCCGACTAACGGATATGTGCCCGGCCGGGCCACTGGTCCCAGCACAGAGAAAAACACTTTATCAGCCACGGTGGGGACCAGTACCCGGTCACCGGATTTCAACGGCGTGGCGCGGGCGGGATCGCTGCCGCTTGTACTCTCGAACGCAATGATCTGGTCCTGATCGGCACCATCGTGACGGATGCTGATACGCGTTACATCGGCATCGGCGGAAAAGCCACCGGCAGCGTTGATAGCTTCCCCCAGTGTGCCCTGTTCGGGGATCTGGTACGGCCCCGGCTTTGAGACGGCGCCCACAACAAACACCTGCATCATGCGCCGAAGCGGCACGGTGATCACATCACCGTTGGCGACAGCCACACGTCCGGCCGGATCGGCGGATCGCATCAGCTGTTCAACGTTGAACACCTCTTCTTGTGATGAACCCGATCGCCGCAGCGAAACACGTGTGGTGTCTGCCTCAGGCAGCGGCTCAGCCGTCTGCATGGCCTCCACCAGATAGGTGGGCATGTCCTCACGAATGGGCTGCTTGCCCGGTTTACGGACCGCACCAACCACCGTCACGAAGCGCTGGGCGCGCTCGACGATGACAACTGTGACGCGAGGGTCGATGTAATACTCTTTTAGCAGCTTTGTGATGTGCGCCGCTGCGGCATCTTCTGTCAATCCGGCGATCTTCACGGTCTGGATCAGGGGCAGCTTGATGTTTCCGGCATCATCCACTGTCTGCTTTCCGCTCATTTCGGTGTCGACACCGATCACGGTCAGCTGGACCACATCACGCTCACCGATGACTACAGCCGTCTGGGCCGAGGCGGTCATCCAAGCGGCCACTACCAGACCGAGCACGAGGCTCAGGGCCGTAAACCTTCGTATCATGCCTGCGTTGTCTCCTTTCGGCGCACCGTGCATCGCGACGCCGTCATACAGTTCGGATTCTAGCGACCGTTCAGCTGAGTGTCAAACCACCGCCGGACGCCTAAGCGCCCGGCAAGCCACGGTCAGCGTCTTACGTATTTGCGTTTTGCTTTTTCGATCGGCGTATCTCGTTTCTTCTCGTCGAAGTGCCACAGCCCGCCTTTGACATAGAAGGCAGGAAATGCGCTCAATATGGAAGCCACTCTCCGTCGAGTTGTACGGCGCAGCACGTTCACCTCCGTAAGGATGTTGAGAAAATCCATTCCTTTCCGGTTGTACGTGAGCAGTTCAGCCATCAACTCAAACGTAGACCATTCGGTTACCGCTCCCGCCCGAGCCAGCAGATCGTTATACCGAGAAGCACTCAACTGCACACGCGGCTCCAGCTCCTCTTCCCAGGCAATCTCATAGCGGCACGGATCGCTGGTGCGCGTCAGGGTAAACACCAGACCACTGGCAGGCTCTCGAGTCAGGTAGAACTCCATCAGACCATACAACAGCCGGGTGCCGTGGTTGAGATAGATGGCGTCATACTGCACATTATGGGTTGTATCGGTAAAGCTGAGAACCTGGATTTGTGGCTTGGATGGGAAAAACCCTTCAGGTATCTGACACAAAGGAAATGTCCCTATCTCTTTGTGGCGGGCTTTCACAACACACCGCACGGAAGTCGGTACCGGCAGAACTTTCAGCCGATCCTCTTCTTCATCCAGCACGTCCTGAGCGAGCGGTTCCATTAGATCGGATTTGAGTGTACCGGACAGACCATCGTCATCCAGATCGATTTCCAGTGGTTCTCCATCTTCCGATTCGAAATGAAGAACCGGAAATACCAGCGAAGAGGGCACATCCAGCACGTATGGAGGCAATGCGTCAGCACGTCCAAAGCGTTGCCCCCCCAGCCAGCTTACACGGCTGTCCGCCTCCAGCGCGGCGCGTATGGTCTGTAGGTCGCCCTTCCAGGTGGTATCCGCATCGGAGAGATCAAATAGATTCCTGGCAATTTCGGGAACCATCACGCCATGAGCGCTCTCCAAAACATACTGAATCGCCGCTTCGCGCCTGTCGTCGGTCAATTCCAGCGGCTCGGCTGTATCCACCTCAAAGCTCTTGCAAACTGCATCGATCTCTTCGCTGATCTGCTCCAACCACGCTGGCAACAACGATGCAGGTGCAAAATACGGAGCCGGGTGTGTGGCGTCAGGCTCATGGGCGGGAAAACAGATCAGCAAAGGACTGGCCCACAGGTCCGTGACACAGTCCATGGCGTCGAATTTGGATGGATCAAGGCGCCATTTGATGTATTGCAGGGATCGGATCGACAACGCCAATTTGGTCTTCAGTAGCTGCTCGATCAGATTCTCGATGCTCCACTCGGTCTTCTTCAGCGCGGAGACGATCTTGTCGGCTCGCGCCTGATCGACCATATTGTCGAACGCCACATCATCCGCTTTAGAAGACGTTACTTCAAGCAGCCAATCAGGTCGTCCCAGCCCATCGGGAAACACACCGAACACGGATCCCGCCATCCGGCTGATCATCGCTTGCATGGACTCGGGAACGCGACTGTACACGCCGGCGAGCGGCCAGGCCAATTCTGAGGCCGGGACCGGACGGCAAACCGTATCGAGCATACGCAGCACAAGCGACTGCAAGGGTCGCCTATTGTCTTCAAACATCGTTGAAGGCGCCCACTTGCGATCTATCGTCATGAAGTGATCGGGCTCCGCCCCCAAAATAAACCGAATGGCAGGTTGCGGGACCAGGTTGCTGGCCGCGCCAGAAATCACTTCATTGAGCCGCATGGGGCCGCCATGGGCCAACAGGGTTCGGTAGACCAGCGCCTTCAAATAAGGTCTGGAATGGTTATCCGTTGAAACAGGGGCTGCCTGTGCGTTCAATCACGCCACCTCCTGATTGGTATCTTGTTGATGCTCGGCTTTCGAAGAACAGGACTTCACAGTATCCGGCTCGATAACGCCCTGCAGACTATACGCTGAGCCTCCGGTGATCCGTACCCGACATATGCGTCCCGGCTCACCGATGGCTCCCTTCACCTCGACCACACCGTCCACCTCGGGGGCTTCCCGATAGGTGCGTCCTATACCATGCCGCGAACGGCATCGCTTTTCCACCAGGACATCCATTGTCTTACCGACAAGAGACTGGGCGCGGCGGAGACAGATAGACTGCTGCAAAGACATTAAACGATGGTACCGCTCCTGTGCAACAGATGACGGTACGCATTCCATCCCAGCCGCCTCAGTCCCTTCTTCAGCCGAAAATGGAAACGCTACCGCCCAGTCGAACTGCATGGACTCCAGCCAGTCCATCAATTCATCAAAAGCTGCCTGATCCTCACCGGGATGTCCCACGATAAACGTGCCTCGGAAGGCCGCATCGGGCCGCTCGCTACGGATCCGGGCGACAAGCGAACTGTAACGGTCTCGAGAACCCCACCGACGCATCGCATTCAATACACGCTCCGAACAATGCTGCCATGGAATATCAAAATACGGCACTACACGGTCCAGATGACACATCGCCTCTATCAGTGAGTCTGAAATACCGTCTGGACACATGTACATCACGCGGATCCACCGGAACTGTCCGATATTCGACAAATGTCCCAACAATCCGGCCAATCCATCCCGATATCCGTCCAGGTCACGCCCGTACCGGGTGGTATCCTGGGCGATCAACACCAGTTCCTGTACACCCCGTTCGCTCAGAACCTCGGCCTCACGTAACAGCCGATCGATTGGCTTACTGACATGCCCTCCCCGAAAACTGGGGATGGTACAGAAGGCACACCGGTGATCGCAGCCTTCGGAGATCTTCATCCATGCAACGCCTGGTGGTGTCGAGAGCAATCGCTGCTCCGGCAACGCCCAGTGATGAACTGGCGCCGAACCACACAAATCGGGTTGCTGCCCCTGAAGAAGATCCCGAACGATCATGGCGATGTCAGCCATGCGCCCAACACCTATGGCCCCGTCGGCCCCCAATGTCAGCGCCCACTCTGCGCCACGGCGCTGCGTCATACAGCCGGCTACAAGTATCTTCGCCCGTGGACAGGCGCCCCTCAGTGCGGCTACCGTCTCTCGGCACTCGTCTTCAGCTGCAGCCAGAAATCCGCAACTATTCACAATGATCACGTGTGCTGTTTTCCAGTCCGCAACAACCACATATCCGGCGTCCCGTAATACACCGGCCATCTCTTCACTGTCAACGGTGTTTTTGGGACACCCCATAGTCACCAAAGCCACGCGAACAACGGGCGCACCATGACGCGCCTGTTCACGTTCACGCGAACGCCTGCGGGCTCCTGGGGGCAATGGCGGCATCCTCTCTGACGGCTGTACCTGAATGGTCCTAAATAGTATACCGTAACCGAGCTTCGTTACGAATGTAACGATTTGCCGGCCACATTTGTGTCTCTTTTCACGAAACGTCTGTATAATGTGTCTGGCGGCTGCGGCAGCCGCCCGAATCCCGTCAAGACCAAGGAGCCATTCGTCATGGCTGTGACCACTTCCGAACCGTATCGCCGATCGGTTGTCGCTTCAGACAACCATCTGCTCCATAAGATCCACTCGCTGACCGGAATCATTCCTATCGGTTTGTTTCTGGTTCAGCACCTCACACTCAACTCGTTTGCGTTCGCCGGAAAAGAACAGTTCAATGCGGTTATCCGCTTTTTCAACGAGATCATGCCGCACCATCTGTTCTTTCTGATGGAATGGGGAGTGATTTTCATACCCCTGTTGTTTCACGGATTGTATGGATTGCTCATCACCTCTCATGGGAGCACCAACGTCGGTTCATATAACTATTTCCGCAACTGGATGTACGTCCTGCAGCGTGTATCCGGAGTCTTGCTGGTCGCCTACATCGGATACCACGTGTATACCACGACGTTCACCGCCCGCATGCAAGGTCTGGAAACGATCTATTACGACGCCATGGCCGAACGTCTGGCCAATCCTTGGATCGCGTTCATCTACCTCGCAGGTATCACATCGGCGACATTCCACCTCGCCAACGGCGTGTGGAACTTTGCGATCCGATGGGGCCTGGTGCTCAGTGCACGCTCCCAGCAGGTTTTCGGTTATATCTGCCTCGGGCTGTTCGCTGTGCTGACCGGTTGGGGTTGGTTCGCGTTCTACGCTTTCCGCATGCATTGATCTGGGGAGGGTGAACAACATGGCTTCGCATCGCATCGCTGTTGTCGGCGGCGGATTGGCCGGTTTGATGACCGTCATCAAGTGCGCCGAAAAGGGACTCGCTGTTGACCTGTTTTCTTTGGTTCCCGTGAAACGGAGTCACTCCGTCTGCGCCCAAGGAGGTATCAACGGGGCGGTCAACACCAAAGGAGAAGGGGACAGCACTTGGGAGCACTTCGATGACACCGTTTATGGCGGTGACTTTCTGGCCAATCAGCCCCCCGTTCGAAGCATGGCGGAACGGGCGCCGGGGATCATCTACATGCTGGACCGTATGGGAGTACCGTTCAATCGCACCGCGGAGGGGTTGCTGGATTTCAGGCGATTTGGCGGTACGAAACACCATCGAACGGCTTTTGCAGGCGCCACCACCGGCCAGCAGCTGCTGTACGCGCTAGATGAACAGGTTCGTCGATATGAGGTACAGGGCCTGGTCACTAAATACGAAATGTGGGAGTTTCTTGGGATCGTCCCGGACACCAATGGTGTCTGCCGAGGGCTGGTAGCTCAAGACCTGTACAGCATGGAAGTACGCAGCTTCCCGGCAGACGCCGTTGTCATCGCCACGGGTGGGCCCGGATATATCTATGGGAAGTCCACCAACTCCATCATCAATACGGGCGCCGCGGTTAGCTTGTGTTACCAACAGGGCGCCCTTTACGCCAACCCGGAGTTCATACAGGTTCACCCCACTGCCATACCAGGTGAAGACAAAAACCGCCTGATGTCGGAAGGCATTCGGGGTGAAGGTGGGCGCGTCTGGGTGCCTCGTAATCCGGACGATCCGCGACGCCCCAGCGACATTCCCGAATCAGACCGCTATTACTTCCTTGAAGAGAAGTACCCGGCGTATGGCAATCTGGTTCCCAGAGATATCGCCACGCGTGAGATCTTCGACATCTGTGTCAATCAGAAACTGGGCGTCCGCCGACGCAATGAGGTGTACCTCGACATTACTCATCTGCCTCGCGCCGAGGTTACCCGCAAGCTGCTCGGCATTCTGGAGATATACATCAAGTTCGTGGGCGAAGATCCGCGCGACACACCCATGCGCGTGTTTCCCTCGGTGCACTATTCGATGGGCGGGTTATGGGTGGACTTCGAGCGAACCGCGGAGGGTTTCCTGGACCCGGAAAGCACGCGCAACCAGTCAACAAACATCCCCGGGTTGTACGCGGCAGGCGAATGCGAATATCAATACCATGGCGCTAACCGTTTGGGCGCCAACGCCCTGCTCGCCTGTATCTTCGCTGGTGAAGTGACAGGCAACGCGATCTCCCGATATGTCAAGTCGCTCGATAAGACCGCGCAGGAGATCCCGTCCGCTCTGTTCGATGCTGAACGCGACAGGCGACGCGAGGAGTATGAAGAGATCCTGCGCATGGATGGCCCCGAAAACGCCTACGCTCTTCATGCGGAACTGGGCGAGATCATGACCGATAACGTAACCGTAGTGCGTTACAACGACCGCTTGCAGTCGACGCTGGATCGTATTTCGGAGCTGAAGCAGCGCTGGGCCAAGTGCGGCGTCGCAGACAATGGCCCATGGACCAACCAAACAGCCTGCTTCACGCGTGCGATGCGCCATATGTTGGAATTGGCGCAGATCATCACCTTGGGCGCCCTCCTGCGTGATGAAAGCCGCGGCGCACACTACAAACCCGACTTTCCCAACCGTGACGATGAACGTTTCCTCAAAACCACCATCGCGACATGGAACGGTGGAAACCCGCAAATTACGTATCAGGATGTCGATACCAGCCTGATCAAACCAAGGGCACGCAAATACGATGTGGACAAGTCCGGAACAACGGATACCGCGGCAGACAAGGAGGCGACGGTTAACCAATGAAAACCCCTACAACCGTTCATCTTAAGGTGAGACGCCAATTCAATGCCGACGCCAAACCGTATTGGGAAGAGTTCACGATACCGTACGTTCCCAACAGCAACGTCATATCGTGTTTGATGCAGGTACGTCGCAATCCGGTCAACAGCCAAGGACGCCGCACCACCGCTCCCGCCTGGGAAGCCGCCTGCCTGGAAGAGGTGTGCGGCACCTGCACCATGGTAGTCAATGGCAAGGTCTGTCAGGCCTGCACCGCCTTGGTAGACAATGTCGGTCGACGCAAAGGTGATGCATTGCACATCACACTGGAGCCTATGACCAAGTTTCCGGTGATCCGCGATCTGGTAGTCGACAGGTCAGCCATGTTCGACACGTTGAAACGGATCAAGGCCTGGATACCCATCGACGGAACGCACGACCTGGGTCCCGGTCAGCGAATGGACGATCTGACACGTGAGTTGCGGTACGAGTACAGTCGGTGCATGACGTGCGGATGCTGCCTGGAAGCCTGCCCGAATGTCAACAGACATTCGGCATTTATCGGCCCTTCGGCCATTGGGCAGGTGCTTCTGTTCAACCTGCATCCCGTGGGGGCAACCCTAGAAGATGACCGTATGGACGTCATGGCGGGTCCGGATGGGTTGACGGGGTGCGGCAACGCCCAAAACTGCATTCGGGCCTGTCCCAAGGATATCCCGTTGACGCGCTCCATCGCCGAGCTAAACAAACAGGTGTTGAAGAACAAGCTGCGTCGGCTGGTCACCCGATAGGCCCATAGGAGGCGGCACGCATCGCCGCCTCCGCGCAACTCTGCTCAGTCCAAAGCCAGTTGAAGTCCCACCTGGAAGTCCCTGCTACGCGTGTTGTACTGCAACTCGGGCCGGATGCAGTGCATGTTTATGACCATCCGGATGACAGCTTCCTCCACCTGTTTCCGTCCCAGGTCATACGCGCTCAGCACCGAAAATTGCGTCGGGCCTGTCAGCTGTATTCCGGCCATCAGGCAGCGACTGACACGCAGTTGCTCGGATAACAAGGGCGGTGTACCATGCACACTGGCCGAGGTCAGGCCGAGCGATAAACGGGCCAACGGTGAAGCCTGCCACACCAGCCCTGTCTCGCCACAGAACCAGTGTGCATCGGCGCCCCGCTGATAGGTTGCAGCATGGGCCTCGATTGCGTTCTCCAATCGCAGTTGCGGCCCCAAGATGATCGATGGAGCCCGCCAGCGTGCAGCACTCGAAACACGGTCATGCCAGCCTCCCTGCGGGTACTCCACCAATCGTCCGGCGCGCAGGTCAAGCAGCAGCGCACCTCCGGCGAATGCCCTTCGGTGCAGAACCGCGCCATCTATCCCTGAGAGACGCGATGCGGGCGCATCCCGCACATCAACCGGCGCGTTCATCATACCGATCACCAGAAAACCGGTCTCACCAGCTTCAGGAGCGGACTCATCGGTGATGATCCGCACGAGCGAAGTGCTGCGCCTTTCCATGATCTGCAACGAGGGTAACGGTTCATGACGCCGGCGACTGCCCAACCGATAGGACCAACCCACTTGTATTTCGGTCTGGTCAGAGCTGTACACCCGCACATCCGATCTCCAAAGCCCGGAGGCACCGGTCGCGCTTAAACCGGACCGCACGGATACGCCACGCGCCGGACTGTACCCCACTCCCGGAAGCGTATTGCCTTCGCGGGCATGCGTGGATTGGGATATATATGGCAGTGTCAGCACTTTGGTCCTGCCAACAAACAGGGCAGCACGCCTTGCCGTAACCCTGCCTGAACCAGCATCGTATGTCAGTCTGCCTGCCGTCAGATAAAAATGAGGGTGGCTGGCATTACAGGTCGTAATCCGCCCGCGTGTCACCGTCAGTACGTCGCTATCGAGCGTAGCGCTGTCACCCTGCGAATACAGCGAACGGAACCTGCCGTTCGGGGAGTTTAGTACTGCACGGATTACACGCCCTTGATCGTTGGCGTCCAGGCTGGCGAAATCCGCGCGCATGTCCAGATCCGATGTCAACAAACGCACCTGCTCCGATGCGTTCACCTGACGCAATCCGTTGGTATCGAAACGGGTTGTCAGTCGTCCGGCTGTCAGCGACGTCGTACCGGACAAGAGTAGCACATTACCCGTTGCATGCGCTTCGGTAAGCCCATTGTCTCCACGGATCCACATCAACGAATCGGCACGGAGAGACCAGGCCCCGTCCGCTTGCAGATCCTGTGATCCGGCTCCATAGACCGCACAACCGCACAACAGGATCAGGACCGGACAGAAACGGAAGATATTCACGAGGCACCTTTCCAACTACGACGTCTCTGGGCTCTAGCGAGAGCCTCACGCATATGATATACTGTTCCGCGGTCGCGGGGTGTGGCGCAGTTTGGTAGCGCGCACGGTTCGGGTCCGTGAGGTCGGCGGTTCGAGTCCGCCCACCCCGACCAGCCATCCACCACTCACCTCCCCTGGCGCCCTGAGAGCACGATGAACGAACACGCACTGCAGGTCTTGGAGTACGACGCCATACGGACCCGTCTGCAACGGCATCTTGCCACTGCAGAAGGGTTACACCGCGCACGTGAGCTTGCACCGTCCGACAGCTTATGGGAAGTTCAGACCCGACTGGCGCGCACTCAGGAAGCGAGCGACCTGCTCAGACGAGCCGAACCGTTACCTCTAGGCGGCATTCGCGATATACGTTCCCTTGTCTCACGCGCTCGTATTTCAGGAATCCTGGCGACGCACGAACTGATGCAGATCGCCGATACCGTCGAAGCCATCCGACGATTGAGGGGGTTTCTCGCGTCGCGCCGTACCGTGGCCCCAAAATTGTGGGATCTTGCGGAAGCGTTGGAGAACTACCCCAACCTGCCTGAAGAGATACACCGATGCATCGGTTCGGACAATGAACTGGTCGACCAAGCCTCACCGGAACTGGACCGTTTGCGAAGCCAGATCCGCACCGTGCATGCGCGTATCCAATCCCGTCTTCAGTCGTTGTTGGCATCCCATCGAATTCAGGGAATGCTGCAGGAACCGATCATCACGATACGCGACGATCGCTATTGTCTGCCTGTAAAGGCCGAATACCGAACACAGTTCGGCGGGATTGTACACGACGTCAGTACGACGGGCGCCACGGTGTTTGTGGAGCCACGCGACGTGGTGGAATTCGGGAACCGGCTGCGGGAGCTGCATATTGCAGAGGCCAACGAAGAGGACCGCATTCTGGCCCAACTGACGGCTATGGTGGGTTCACACGCGGTGTCGCTTTGCAGTGACCTCGATGTCATCGGCATCATCGATCTGGCCGCAGGTGCGGCATTGCTAGGCGAAGAGATGCGCGCCGAACCTCCGGTGATTGTCCAGGGACGCCGATTGCGACTTCAAAATGCCCGACACCCGCTGCTTGACTCACCGGTACCCATCTCCGTAGAGATGAATCAGAACCGGCGGATTATCATCATCACCGGTCCCAATACGGGCGGGAAGACCGTGGCTCTCAAAACAACCGGACTGCTTTGTCTGATGGCATTGTCCGGGCTGTATATTCCCGCGGACTCAGGATCTGAGATACCGCTTCTGCGCCAGATATACGCCGATATCGGCGACGAGCAGAGCCTTCAACAGTCCTTGTCCACCTTTTCGGCTCATATCCGCAACATCGCCTCCATGCTGCCAGATGCAGACGAGAACACACTGGTGCTGCTGGATGAACTGGGTGTGGGCACCGACCCCGCCGAGGGCGCCTGTCTGGCGCAAGCCATCCTAGATCGTTTGCTGGAACAACAGGCGTTCGTATTGGCGACCAGTCACTACGGCGAGATGAAACGTTATGCGTACGAACGCGACGGGGTGTGCAACGCCTCGGTGGAGTTCGACGCCCAGTCACTGCGCCCCACATACCGGCTTCAGATCGGTTCGCCCGGATCCAGCCATGCACTCACCATTGCGGAGCGGTTAGGCATCCTGCCATCCGTTATACAGCAGGCCCGATCATTACTCGCAGAACAACAAGGCGATGTCGATACCTTGATGAAGCGCCTGGAAGCCGAGTTGTCAGCAGCGAGAGAGGCAAGACAGGCCGCCGAGACACGACTAACGGAGTCAGAGACACTGAAACGTCAGCTGGAAAGCGAGTTGGAGCGTCTGGAACAGACCCGACAGCAGATGATCGATCAGGCGCTCGCCGAGGCGCGACAACAGGCTGCCGAGCTGCTCGAACAAGCCGAAAAGGCCTACGAAGCGTTGCGGGCCCAGCCCCGGGAAAACCGGGACGCTCAGGAGGCGCGACGACAGATCCAACACACCGTGAAACAGGTACACCACCACGCGGACGCGCGGAACAGACGCCAAACAATCGAAAGACAGCAAATACACATTGGAGACACGGTGTACGTGGAATCGAAGGGTGTCACCGGTGTTGTACTGCGCATTCGGGGAGACCAGATGGTGGTGCAGAGCGGAGTCATGGAGTTCACTGTCCGGGCGACTGATGCGCGGCTTGCGCCCGGGAACCGAAGTCCCCAAGCACGCACACCAGGATATACACCTGTGCCGAATGCGCCGCACACCAGCGGCGAAATTCATTTGCGCCGCATGCGCGTCGACGAAGCGCTGATCGAACTCGATGCCTATTTGGACCAGGCACTGCGCGCAGGTCATCAAAGTGTCCGTGTCATCCACGGTAAAGGAACCGGGCAACTGAGAACAGCCGTCCGGCAACATCTGCGCGGACACCCATTGGTCAGTCGGTTCGAAGAAGCGAACGCCAACGAAGGCGGTGCTGGCGTAACCATTGTACAGTTGAGATGACACCAGCGCCGCTGGCAACGGCATGCGCGACGCATAATGGAGGACACCGTGGACAAACCACTGGCGATACAATTCGGAGCAGGCAACATCGGGCGAGGATTCACCGGTCAGCTGTTCTTTGAATCCGGCATGCAGACGGTCTTTATTGACGCCGTACCGGCGCTCGTCGAGGCCCTGAACAGAGAGCAAACCTACACCATACATATCGTAGGCGACCATCCCGAATCGATCCCCGTGACACACATCCGGGCGCTGCTATCCAACGATACCGAGGGCATCGAACAGGCGTTTGTTCAGGCATCGATTGCATGTACCGCCGTTGGGGTCAATATCCTGCCTCGGCTGGGAGCGCCGATCGCCGCTGGGCTTACCGCTCGTTGGCGCGCCGGCGTCCGGACGCCGCTCAACATTCTGGTCTGCGAAAACCAGATGGATGCCCATGTGCTGCTGCGCAACGCGGTCATCGATGCACTGGCGCCGGATGTCCGGGATCAAATCGATGTTCACACCGGTTTCGCTCTGTGTGTTGTAAGCCGGATGGTGCCGGTCGTAACCGATGAGCAGCGACGGGTCGATCCACTGGGAGTTCGGGTGGAGGCTTACAAGCGCCTGCCCGTAAGCGCCCGCGCCCTGAAGCCGCCTGTGCCCGCCATCGTGGGGCTGGAACCCGTGGCGAACTTCCAAGGACACGAAGAACGAAAACTGTTTGTACACAATGCCGCACATGCCCTGCTGGGTTACCTGGGCTGGCCAAGAGGGCATGAGTATGTCTGGCAGGCCGTGGCGGATACGGAACTTCGCCAGGCATTGGACGCCGCCATGGCGGAGGTGAACACGGCCTTGATCCGGCGGCATGGCTTCGATCCTGCCGATCAACAACACTACTACGAAGACCTGCTGCATCGGTTCTCCAATCGTGAATTGGGGGATACAGTGGCCAGGGTGGCGCGTGACCCGATGCGTAAGCTGAGACGTAACGACCGCCTGGTGGGCGCGGCGGAGCTGGTACACGACATGGGCGGCAATGCATGGCCTGTCTGCCGGGCGATCGCCGCAGCATTGCGGTATGGCCACCCCGAGGACCCGTCTGCCCGGGAGCTGCAACAGATACGACAGCAAGGAGGCGCTTCGGCCGTGCTGGAACAGGTTTGTGAGCTGCCTGCGGACCACCCGCTGCACCAGATGGTGCTGCAGTGTGACCGGGAGATGGGCAACAACGACGACGCCGATTGACAATCGAGCGTTGCGCGACTTATAATCATCTATGCACGCCCTCGTAGCTCAGTGGATAGAGCACCGGTCTCCGGAGCCGGGTGCGGAGGTTCGATTCCTCTCGAGGGCGCCAGGCTGCCGCCGATCTGCAGACGCGCTGGAAATCCTGCCCTTCTGAAGCCGGTCAGCGTGTCACCAAAAGGCGTCATAACGGGTACCATGCTGATACCGTGGACTGTTACCAGTTCCCGGCGACAATTGCACTGAACCGGACGAGGTCACACGTAATGTCACAACATCGCATACTCATCGCTGATGATGACAACCTGTTCCGGGAGATGCTTCGGGCCCGGCTCACCAGTCTGGGCCACCAGGTAGTCGGAGAGGCCCAAGATGGTCTGCAAGCCGTGGAGCTGGCCGAGACGCATAAGCCCGACCTGATCATCATGGATATCGAAATGCCCGAACTCGGCGGCATTGAGGCAGCCCGCAGAATTGCCTCTCAGTGGCCCTGCGCGATCGTATTCCTGACCGCTCACAGCAACGAAGAGTTCGTCACTGCGGCATCAGACTTGGGAGCGTTTGGCTACCTGATGAAGCCGTTTCGAAAGGACGACCTCGGGCCGGCCTTGGAAGTGGCGATGAAGCGTTTCCAGGAAGCGCAAGCCCGCTCCCGTGAGGTAGACGACCTGCGCGAGGCGTTGGAAACGCGCAAAATCATCGAACGGGCGAAAGGCATCCTGATGCGGCGGTTGAACCTGTCTGAAGAGGATGCATTCAAGAAAATCCATTTTCAGGCGCGCAGCCAGGGAAAAAAGATGCGCGACATCGCCGAGTCGATCATTACCGCATCGGACCTGATGTAACGCCGGTGCGACGCCATAACACCTGACAAGCGGATGGGGCGGTCATCAGACCGCCCCATTTTTGCATATCCGGACATCGCCCCACTATGCGTGCCGCAACAACTGCCGCAGCTCCATCGGGTTGGGCGATTTGGCAAGCGCTTCATCCGCTTCCACCAATCCACGCAACACCAACGATTCCAGCGACTGATTTAACGTGCACATATGGTAATGTTCACCATCGCGAACCGCGTTGTGCAGATCATCCAACCGACGCTCATCGATCAGCTTGCGGATGGTCGGCGAATCGGTCATAACCTCCGCTGCCGGGATGCGTCCATTCCCGTCTTTACGCTTCACCAGACGCTGCGACACCGCACACAGCAGATTGGCGCTAATCTGACCGATCGCTGCATCCCGCTCGTCCGGCGGAAGCACATTGATCAGTCGGCGCACGCACGCTGTTGCCGATGCGGTGTGTACCGTCGCCAGCACGAGATGCCCCAGTTCAGCGGCGGTCAATGCCGTCCGGATGGCCCGGGCGTCGCGCAGCTCACCCACCGCGATCACATCGGGATTCTGACGCAACACGCTGCGAAGCGCGCTGTCGAACGAAGCGGTGTCCGTACCCACCTCGCGCTGGAGCACAACACTTCGCTTATCCTCAAACACGTACTCGATGGGATCCTCGATGGTGACGATGTTGGCCGCACGTGTCTGGTTGATCTCCTCGATCAATGCAGCCAACGTGGTGGTCTTTCCGCTGCCCGTGGGGCCGGATATCAGAACCAGTCCCTGAGGACGCTGCACGACATCATGCAGCACAGCAGGCAGATTCGCGCTGGCAATCGTAGGTGCGACCAATGGTACGACCCGAAGTACGATCCCCATCGTCGCACGATGCAGAAACAGATTGGCCCGCACCCGCGCCACGCACGGAATGGTGAATACGGTGTCCAGCTCCTGCATCTCTTTCAACAGCTTGAGCTGAGCATCCACATCAATCTCGGCGTCCGGCAGCATGCCAGAACAAAGCAACCTGTCCCGGTTGCTGCTGTAGAGAACGCTGCGCGCCAGATCCATGCAATCCGAAGGTGTCAGCGAGGGCATCGAGCTTTCGCACAGCACCCCGTCGACACGAAACATGGGCGATCGGCCTGACTTCAACAGGATATCCGCAGCCCGTCGTACCAGTGCTTGTTCCAGAAGTGTATGAATGTCTAACATGATAGCCTGCCATTACCCGATATACGGGTGAAGATAATGCGCTACGGCTCCTTTACTATAACGCACGCGGGCAGTCGCGGTCTGCATGCAGGCTGACGTTTGAGGCAGTCCATATACCATTCCGCCGGCTTGACCAGCAGGGATGGAGACAATAATACCATCTAGCCGGATAAGGCCGGATGTTCCACTTGACACCATCCCCACATCCCCGTATAATAGATTTCGCCGTGGGGCTATCGTTCAGCGGCTAGGACGACGGGTTTTCAGCCCGTAAACCGGGGTTCGATTCCCCGTAGCCCTACCACACCTCCCACACGCCCGGGTGGCGGAATTGGTAGACGCGCACGTTTGAGGGGCGTGTGCCGCAAGGCGTACGGGTTCAAGTCCCGTCTCGGGCACCATCCGATCCGATCAGTTCAGTTCGGGCGATTAGCTCAGTGGTAGAGCGCTTCGTTCACACCGAAGAGGTCACTGGTTCAAGTCCAGTATCGCCCACCATTTCCTCACAGAAACCACAACAGACTGGCGTTCTTTTCTGTCACAATCAGGACACTACACTGCACAGCAGGAGGCGTCCGAAATGACCATACCGAACGTGATCACACAGCGCGTCGCACTGCGTCAGTTCCGCTCGGATCCCATCGACAAAGAGACGCTGCTGACTATATTGGAAGCCGGTCACTTGGCTCCATCGTCATGGAACCACCAGCCTTGGCATCTGATTGCCATCACAGGGCGGGACAACATCCGGCGATTCGGCCAAGAGGCTGCCATGCCCGCCAACGGCTGGACAACCGAAGCAGGAGCGATCATCGTGGTATGCGCGGTAAAGCACCAGATACCGGATCAACCGGAACGCGAAGCCACTATGTACTTCGACGCCGGGTTGGCCGCGCAAAACATCATGATCTGCGCGACCGCGATGCATCTGGTCTCCTGCCCGATGGGAGGCTGGAGCGATGACGTACTGCGAAATTGGCTGAAGCTGTCCGACGAGGTGATCCCCATCTGCGCGATAGCACTGGGCAAACCAGACGACTTCGACGCGGCAATCGCCAGCACACAAGCGGCCAGACAGCGCAAACCGTTGTCCGACGTGATCCAAATCGTCGAATAGACGCCCCCTATCGATGGGCGCGGGGACCACACCGCGCCCATTGGTTACTGTCAGTGCGTCAAGCAGTAGACAACTCTGCCTCACCGTGAGGCGACCGATAATTGGAACAACATATGCTCTCAAGGTCACAGCGGATCCACAGCCGTGCCCCCATTCCGATTTGAATCATTGCGGACCCCGTGCCCGGCGATCAAGCGATCCATGAAAGATACACGCCCTTCCCGCATCATCCTGAAACTCAACACACAGCCTCTACCCCGTTGACGGCATCCTGTATCTGGGTATTGTCAATCGGCTGTACGTGCTGGACCACCAGGCTGGCGCCACGTCCCCGTCGGGCCAGTTCACCTGTAACCACCACCACCGGGGCAGTCATCACCAGATGGCCATACTGCATGTAAGCCGGCTCGAACAGCGCACAGTCGGTCAATCCGTGCTCGTCTTCCAGACTGAAAAACATCACCCGCCGTCCGCTGCGCGTGGCCGGCCGATGTGGCGACACCACCAGCCCTCCCACCGATATGACCGCACCGCCTGGTATGCTGGAGAGTTGCCGGGAGTGTTCGGCGCCCAATCGGTTCATCAGGGGGCGCAAGTGGTTCATCAGGTGCCCACGCGCCACCACCCCTACCGCCTGCCATTCGTTGAGATAACGCTCCCAGGGGCTGTAGTCGGGCGTATCGGCGACGGCCGGTTCCGGCTGATCCATACCCAACAGCCCTTGAGCACCGCGCAATGTGAGCAGACCGGGTATGCGCCGCAGCCACAGACGCCGGTTGGTGTGTTCCCAGTCAAAAGCACCGGCCAGCGCCAGCCGCTCCAGTGTGTCGCGCTTCAAAGCGGTGCGCACCACCAGATCCTGAACGCTGCTGTATGGCCCCCGAAGTTGCCGTTCCGTTACAATCTCTTCCCGCTCCTCAGCGCGCATGCCTCCCACAAGGCAAAACCCCAGCCGAATACATCCGGATTGCGCGGTACACCGGTCTTCGCTCTCGTTCAAATGTAAAGGCAGTATACTTACGCCCCGCACGCGCGCCTGATTGGCCAAGGTGGCCACCGAGTAGTACCCCATGGGCTGGCAGCTCATCACCGCCGCAAGAAACACATCGGGGTGATGATGCAGCATCCAGGCGCTTTTATACGCCGTGTCGCCAAACGAGGCGGCGTGCGCTTCGCAGAAACCGAACCCCACAAATCCCCGAATCCATTCATACATCTTTTGGGCGATATCGGAAGAATATCCCCGCCCGATGGAACGCTCCACGAACTCGGCGCACAGCCGCTCCATCTCTTCGGCGCTGCGATTCTTGGTCATGGTTTTCCGCAACTGGTCGGCTTCGCCGGGCGTATAGCCGGCCATCAGTGAGGCGATTTGGATGATCTGTTCCTGATACACCGGCACTCCGCATGTATGCCTCAGAATCGGCTCCAGATCAGGGTGCAAATAGGTGACTGGCTGCTCACCGTTGCGCCGGGACACAAACGGATCAACCATGTTTCCACACAGCGGACCGGGGCGGATCAACGCCACACTGACGTCAATGTCGTTCTGGGTGTCCGAATTCAACCGCAGGTGCAACGCCCGTTGCGCCGGACTCTCTATCTGAAAGGCGCCAATCGTCTGGCCCGAGCGAATCATGCCGAAGGTGCCCGGATCTTCATACGGGATGCGGTCGGTATCAAACGATGGGTCCGCGACCTGCAACTGGCGCTCTGCCTGCTCCATGGCGGCCAGCATACCCAGCGACAGCAGATCGATCTTGATCAGCCCGGCGTTTTCCACATCTTCCTTGTCCACCTGAGCCACCCGCCGCCCCATGGGAGACAACGAGACGGGGACCACCGACTCGATGGGCACACACGCCACGATAATCCCCCCCAGATGCGTGCTGGTATAGGATGGCAACCCTGCCAAACGGGCGCACAGTCTGACCCATAGTGTCACCTGCTCCAGCTTCAGGCCGCTCTGCGCCAACTCCGGCGCCCGCACGAACGCTTCCGCCACACGGTCGGCGCTGCAGTGAAACGGGATACGTTTGGCCAACCTGCTTACCAGGTCTGGCGCAATGCCCAATGCACCGCCCACCAGCCGGGCTGCTGACCGCCCGCGATAGGTAGCGTAGGTGCAGACCATAGCCACATGCCGCTCACCGAAACGATCACGCACATAATGAAACACCTCTTCCCGCCTGTCACGATCAAAATCGATATCCACATCGGGCTGCTGACTGCGCTCCATCGACAGGAATCGCTCAAACGGCAAACCCCGCCGAATGGGGTCGACCCGGGTGAGATACAGACAATACGCCACGGCGCTGTCCGCGGCGCTGCCCCGCCCGGCATGACGTATTCCATGGGCAGAGGCCCAGTGTGCAATATCCCACACGGTCAGAAAATAATCGGCATATCCCAGCTGGCAGATCACGCTCAGTTCATACGCCAGTCGCTTCCGGATTTGCGGTGTAATCCGTCGGTACCGTTGCAAGGCGCCTTCACGAACCTGTCGGCGCAACCGTTGTTCGCTGCTCTCCCCTGTCTCACACGGATACGCGGGAAACAGGGTGCGCCCAGGCGGAAACGGATCGAAAGAACACCGCGCGGCGATCTCACGGGTGTTCTCCAGCGCCTCCGGGATGTCTGCGTATAAATGGCCCCAATCCCGCTGAAAGGCCAAACATCCCATGGCGTTGATCGGGCGCAATGGATGGGCGGTATCCACCGGGATCTCCAGACGGGCACAGCTCAGCAGATCATGAATGGCGAAACCGGTCCAAGTGGCATGATGCACGTTACCCGTCGCAACCAGAGGCAAATGCAGGGCGCCGGCCAGTTCCTGCAAACGCGACACTATCCAGCGGTCTCCCGGCCGCAACAGGTTCTGAAGCTCTACATACAGATGCCGAGGTCCCATTAGATCACGTAGCATGGCCAGCCATTCCCGCGCATCATCCAGCCGTCCGGCACGCACCAGGTACACCAGCCAGCTGAGCCGGCAGCCACTGAGGGCTATCAGCCCGTCATGCATATCGGCCAGCCATGCGAGCTGGACCTGCGGACGCGGACGCTGTCCGCTGCCCCGGTCATATCCGCAGGCACGGGCCGCTTCCATATGGGCGCGCGTCAGCAGTCCGCTCAGATTGGCATACCCTCGAGCCGTCTCCGCCAGCAGCGTCAGATGTCCCCTGTTGCACAACTCGACCTCGGCGCCCAGTATCGGCTGAACCCCCTGTCTCCGGCAGGCGGCGACAAAGCGAATGCCTCCCCAAAGGCCGTTATGGTCGGTCAAGGCCAGAGTCGGGATTTCCAGGCGGGCAGCCTCCGATGCCAGATCTTCCGGATGATCTGCACCGTCTTCGAAACTGAACGCCGAATGCGTATGCAGTTGCGGCCACTGCATGATTTACCGACGGCGCCACACCCAGGGGCCATCCGGATACTCACCGGAAAGCTCGCACAGTATGTGTTCGCCTGCCTCCATAACATATGAGCTCCGGGGAGTCTCTCCGGCCCACCAGCGTCCGGCCTGCACCCAGTGATCCAGAATGGTTCGCACCTCCAGGTACCGGGACTGCACCTGGATCCCGATGGGCATCCCCGTCTCCTCCGAAAACCAGACGGTACAGGGCAAGGTTTTGCGGCTCATACAACCCCCTCATCTGCTGATTCCAGTCCACGGCAACCAGCGCCAGACTGGCAGGCGCCGATTCGCCGAAACGCTGACGCAACGATTGCAGCGCCTCGTCCACTGAATAGCTGAGCCGTTCCGGCTGAACGTCATCCAGGCACAGCTGGCGCGGCCGGTTCACCGGGCGACACCGGGCCAACAGCTCCCAACGTTCCGGCTCATCCTCCACGTCATACCGAGACCATAGCCGCAACAGTTGCCGCTCCAGCATTCCCCGGCCAGCCAACGCCGGAGTGAAATCCGTACTGTGCCACCACCGACGCGCCCGTTCGGTTATCACGCCCATCTCCAGCCGAACACAGCACAGCGACTGCGATTCGATCCGTCGCCACATCTGTCGCCCGACATCACGCCACAAATGCTCCATATCGCCCCGCGAAATATGTGGCGGGGCTTCACCCGTCAGTTGAACCACAGGCAACGGCCACAGCGGTTGAACGCGGCGATCATCCACTCCATGAGCCAGCATCCACAGACCCTCGATATTCCGCCCGCACAGCCCAATCGCCGTCCGACGTGACATGCCGGCCAGGTCTCCAAAGGTCAAAATCCCCATACGCAGACACCGCATCGCAACAGCCATACTGTCATCCGGCGCATACTGCAGCGATACAGACGCCAACGAGGCGGCCAATGGCGGCATCAGGCAGGCGGCGCGCCGAGGCATCCGGTGCGCCATGTTCAACGCCACGCGCGCGCTGGTCACTCCCGGGGCCAACCCCAAAATAGCCTGCAGGCCCATTGAAGCGGCCTGCCGGCTGATCGCGCGGGCAGCAGCCGGCTCGCCTCCCCGATAACCGCGCAGATCCAGCAATGCGCGCCCCTGAGCCAGCGGCTGAACGGCCAGCGCCTCTTTTGAGACAGCGTCCAGCCAGGCGCGCCATATCCGCTCGCTTCCTTCCACATGTTCATCGCACAGTTCCGCTGCCGGACAGACCGCCGCCGCTGCGCCCGCGTGTGTTCCTTCCAGCAGGCCCGCTTCACGGGCCGCCGGACTCACTTCCACTAGTCGGTTCCGAGACACGACCGCACACGGGTACGCCGGATCCAATCCGGCGCCCACCAGGCGGTATCCCTGTATATCTACGCAGGCCACCACGCATTTCATGCATTGAAGTATACCCAAACATGTATATATTTTTCTACATACTGTCCATCCCGAGTAGTCATATCACATCGGCATGGCGATGCCTCGGCAGGGTATACTTATGTGCACAAACCACACGGTGAGGTATGCCATGCGTTGGGCATTCAAAGTCGGTGAATTCAGCGGGATCAGTGTTTATGTACATGTCACGTTCCTGTTGCTGCTGGCGTTTATCGGTTTCAGCGCACAGGGAGACATGCAGGTTGGAATTCAACGCATCGCGTTCCTGATCACCGTGTTCACGTGCGTTGTTCTGCACGAGTTCGGACATGCGCTGGCAGCCCGACGCTATGGCATACCTACCAAAGACATCACGCTCTATCCTATCGGGGGAGTCGCCAGACTGGAGCGTATGCCTGAAGACCCGAAGCAGGAAATCGCCGTATCGATTGCCGGGCCGTCCGTCAATCTGCTGATTGCGCTCGTTCTGTCTGTCGTTGTATCCGCCACACAGAGCGGCCCGGAACCGACCACAGGGATATTCACTCGCGGCTCGATGCTGGCCCAGTTGCGCGACGTCAACCTGTTCCTGGCTCTGTTCAACCTGATCCCGGCATTCCCCATGGACGGCGGACGCATTCTGCGCGCAATTCTCTCGCGCAAGGGGGACCACGTAGCGGCTACACAGACAGCCGCCAACGTGGGACAGAGTATCGCCGTATTGTTCGGGCTGATCGGGCTGTTCTCCAACCCGATCCTGCTGTTCATCGCGCTGTTTGTCTGGATGGGCGCAGCGCAGGAGGCCGCTTCGGTGCAGACCCGCAGTCTGTTCCGTGATGTAACGGTCAGACAGGCGATGATCACACGGTTCGATGTGGTACATGAAACCGATCCGCTGACCCGTGCAGCCGATCTGGTGATCGCGGGGCTGCAGACGGACTTCCCCGTTCTGGATGAACAGGGAACACTCGTGGGCGTTCTCACCCGACAGAACCTGCTGATGGCCCTGGCTCAAAACGGACAACATGGACGGGTTGCCGATGCAATGCAACGCGAGTTTGTCACCGCACAGGCCAGTGATCCGCTGGAGAGCGCATTACAGCGCCTGCAGGAGTGCAGCTGCACCACCATACCCGTGTTGGATGGATCCACTCTGGCCGGACTGCTGACTGCCGAAAATGTGGGGGAATTCGTGATGATCCAGAGCGCTCTGCGTACACCTCCGCGCGATTGACCCATTCCACGGTTACAATGGTGTGGGAGAGGAACTCATCGGGCCGATTTCATCGTCCATTATTAATGGGGAAGGCCTCTCCATATTCTGTGAAAGGGCCGTTTATTCGGTTATTCGTCATCTGCTATGCTATCTGCCGTCAAGGCATTCGTGATCAAACGACGTAAAGAACTCGTCTTCGTACTCAGCGTTATCACCATCGCCATTCTGGGGACAGTCGACTATCGAACCACTCCGGATCTGCTGATCTTCTACCTCATGCCGGTCATTGCCAGCGCGATGTTCGCCTCAGAGCGCTCATCCATGACCGTTTCGGTACTGGCCACATTCTCCTGGTTCGCCTGCATCGGCATGGATATGGCCAAGCAGGGGCTCGATCTGCAACTGGACGTGGTGTTGAATCTGGGGGCACGGGCGGGCATCTTCCTGTTGATCGCCATGCTTGTCTCTCAAAACATGGCGTCCCGGCGGCGTCAGGAAGACCTGATGCAGTTCGTGGTGCATGATCTGCGTTCTCCGCTGACCAATGTGTTGACCGGTTTACAGACACTTCAGCAAATGAGCGCCGACAAGCTGGACGATCTGGAGCGTGAGCTGGTGGATCTGGCGGTCATCTCCAGCAATCGGATGCTGACCATGATCAACTCCATGCTGGATCTCCCTCGGCTGGAAACCGGCCGGTTGCCCCTCCAGATAGACAATGTTCCGGTACATCGCATCACTACCGCCGCCACACAACAGGTAGCGCTGTGGGCCAGACAGAGCGATGTACGGCTGGTCACCAGTATACAGGAGGGCATCACCGGTGTACGTGCGGATAAATCCGTCACCACACGGGTGATTGTCAACCTCATGAGCAACGCGTTGAAGTTCAGCCCGCAACACGGCACCATCCGCCTGACGGTAACGCGCCATGACCCTCAGATGCTGCGCTTCGCCATCCAAGACGAGGGACCGGGCATCCCCCCCGAGTGGGTCGACAAAGTGTTCGATAAGTTTTCGCAAGTGGACGCACGCCGAGCCGGCGCCGCGAGCAGCGGGCTTGGGCTCACCTTTTGCCAACTGGCCGTGAAAGCACAAGGGGGTACCATTTGGCTGGAAAGTGAAATGGGTGTAGGCACCACGGTATTGTTTACCTTGCCGTCGGCCGATGTCACCGAAGAGGGAGTGCTCACCGCTCCCGAGGAGGCGCTGGAAGCCGTGGACTGACGGCGCATTCTGTGGTGTGGTATTATGCATCCTGCTGGTGGACGCGGCGCCTTTGTGCCGCGTTCATCGTGTTTTTTACCCTCAGGAAGGAGTCACACGGATGCCCAAAGAGCGCATCGCCCAACTCATCGCCGAGGCTGTGCAAAAGGCCCGCCTGAGCGGTGATTTACAGATTGACGAGATGCCGGACTTCACGGTGGAAGTCCCCCGAATGGCGCAGCACGGTGATTTCTCCTGTAATGCAGCCATGGTGCTGGCGCGCGCTGCAGGACGCAAGCCTCGGGAAGTGGCTCAGATCATCGTGGCCAACATGCCACAGGACGATCTGATCAGCGAAGTCGATGTGGCCGGTCCCGGTTTCATCAACCTGACCCTGCGGCCCGATTGGCTGCACGCGGTTGTGCGTCGGATCATCTCACAGGATTGGGAGTATGGATGCACCCGCACGGGCGCCGGACGCAGCGTCAATCTGGAGTTCGTATCCGCCAACCCCAACGGCCCCATCCACATGGCGCACGCACGGGGCGGCGCACTGGGAGACAGCCTGGCGCGCGTGCTGCAAAAGGCAGGTTACGCGGTAACTCGTGAGTTCTACATCAACGATGCGTTGAACTCGCTGCAGATGCAGAACTTCGCGCTGTCACTGGTGGTGCGCTTCCGCCAGTTGATCGGGCAGCCCGTCGAGCTGCCGGAAGACGCGTACGCCGGTGAGTACCTGGTGGACATGGCTCAAGCGCTTCTGGACCGGTTTGGCCCGTCTCTTGCCGAAGGAGACGAAGACGAAGTGCTGCAGCGATTCCGCGAGCTGGCCGAAACGGAGATGAAGGCGCAACAGAAGCGGGACCTGGAAGAGTTCGGGATCCAGTATGATGTGTGGTTCAGCGAAGCCGAACTCCATCGCTCCGGTCGCGTGGAAGAGGCCATTCAACAGATCCTCAAGCGCAATGACGCGTACGAAGCGGATGGCGCCATCTGGCTGGCCTCCACCCGTTATGGGGATGACAAGGATCGGGTATTGGTACGTGCGAACGGTCAGCCCACCTATATTGCCGCAGACACCGCATATCACCGCGACAAGCTGGAGCGAGGCTTTGACCTGCTGATCGACGTGTGGGGGCCGGACCATCACGGATACGTCGCACGCACACATGCCGCCATAGCCGCATTAGGGTATGACCCGAACCGTCTGGAGGTCATCATCCATCAGATCGTGCGAGTCTTCAAAGGCGGTGAAATGGTCCGCATGTCCAAACGGGCGGGTAACGTGGTCACTCTGCGGGATGTACTCGATGAGGTGGGAAAAGACGCCACGCGGTTCTTCCTGATGATGCGCTCTTCAGACACCGGCATCGATTTCGATCTGGAACTGGCCGCCCGGGCCAGCAACGAAAATCCGGTGTACTACGTTCAGTACGCCCATGCCCGCATCTGCAGCATACTGCGGAAAGCCGATGAGGCGGGCATCCAGGTTCCTTCGGCCGATGCGTGCGATATGAGCGTGCTGACGCATCCCACAGAAGTAGCGCTGATCAAAAAGATCAGCGAACTTCCCGAAGAGGTGGATACCGCTGCGGCACAACGCGCTCCTCACCGCTTCACCCGCTATGCCATGGAGATTGCCGACTGCTTCCATCGCTTCTATCAGGAATGCCGTGTGGTCGGTACAGAACCGGAAGAGCTGTGCTTCACCCATGCACGGCTGCTGCTCTGCCAAGCAACACGCATCACTCTGCGGAATACGCTGGACCTGATAGGTGTATCTGCGCCCGAAGCCATGTAGGATATGTTCGGGGGATATTGCGGTTTCCCCCGGACCAATTCATACATAACTGAAGGGGCTTCACATGCAAGGCTGCATCGATCTCAATGGTGAATGGCTTGCGCGCGGTTTTGATGGTCAGCACGGGGTACCGGAGCAGTTCATAGGGGTTATTGCAGACGAACGTACGTTTATTCCCGCTCGTGTTCCGGGTGTAATACACCGCGATCTGCAAAACGCAGGACTGTTACCCGATCTCAATGTCGGCGTCAACACGCGACTGGCCAGGTGGGTTGAGGAAGAGGTCTGGGTGTATCGCACCTGTTTCGATGTTCCGGACGAGGCGGTTAACGCACCAGTCGCCGAGTTGGTGTTCGAAGGGTTGGACCTGGACGCCGTCGTCTACCTGAACGGCACCGAAATAGGCCGCCATAACAACGCTTTTGTTCCCGCCCGGTTTGATGTGAAGCCCTGGCTTCATCCAGGCCGCAATACACTTGCCGTGCGCATTGACTCCGGTTTGTTCGGCGTCAGTGAGAAACCTCAGATCCCCTACAATGGGCAACTCGACTGCCTGCTGCACAAACGCTCCTGGCTGAGAAAACCGCAATACAGCTTCTCGTGGGACTGGAATCCGCGGCTGGTGAACGTGGGGATCTGGCGTCCAGTGTCGCTGCAATGGACGGACACGCTTCGCCTGTCCGATGTGGTGATCACCACAACCGTCAAGCCGGACAACACCACCGGTATCGTACGGGCGACCGCACACATCGACCGGCGACCGGGGATGCCACAAGAAACCACTCTGTCAATGACTGTGGAAGGCTTGGCCGAGACCTCTATTACTGTGACCGATCTGCCCGAAGGGATCTCCACCCATACACTGGAATTGGAGATTCCTAACGCCCCCCTCTGGTATCCATGGGATCACAGACAGCCACAACTGGTCCGCGTGAAGGTGGCGCTCGATCAACAAGGGCAGACGCAAGACAGCGTCTCCCGCCGAACCGGCATCCGGCGTATCACCATCGAACAGCCGCACCATCCGGAGATAGGCCGATACTTCCTGCTGAACGTCAACGGACAGCCGGTGTTCGCCAAGGGTGGAAACTGGGTTCCGCCTGACATGATTTACGGAGACATCGCCCCCGAACGGTACCGTCGGTTGGCAGAGATGGCGCGTGAAGCGAACTTCAACATCCTGCGTATCTGGGGAGGCGCCCTGTATGCCGATCACGCGCTGATGGACGCGTGTGATGAACTGGGCATTCTGGTATGGCATGACCTGTTGTTCGCCTGCTCCAAATATCCCGGCGATGACGAAGCATTTATGCACAATGTCGAACGCGAAGTGCGCTTTGGCGTGCGCGATCTCGCGCATCACCCTTCACTGGCGGTGTGGTGCGGCAACAACGAATTGGAATGGGGCGATTGGGGATGGGGTTACGACCGGATCAAACCCTGGCCCCATTATGCGTTGTTCCATCTGCTGATCCCGCGCATCCTGAAGGAAGAAGATCCCTTCAAACCGTATTGGCCCTCTTCACCTTACTCGGAAGATCATGTATTCCCGAACGACGACACCACGGGCGATCAGCATCCCTGGAGCGTATCGATTATCGACTCCACGCCTGATTTCTATCTCTACCGTGACATGATCTGCCGGTTCCCCAACGAGGGCGGTGTCTTGGGCGCCTCGACCCCCGCAACGCTCAGGCAGTTTATGCCCGGGGCACAGTTCGCGATGCGATCCCCGGCCTGGGAGTTTCATGACAACGCGATCAACTTCATCGTGCCCGGTATCACCTACCGCGCCGTGGAGATGTTCCTGGGGTTGGATGCAGACCGATTGGATCTGGACGATTACGTGTTCGCCAGCGCACTGCTTCACGCGGAAGGGCTGCAGGAATATATCAACAACTTCCGTCGACGCAAGTTCGACTCCTCTTCAGCGATCTTCTGGATGTACAACGACTCGTGGCCGGCAACGCACAGTTGGACCATCGTTGACTACTACCTTCGAAGAAAACTCGCATGGCATCCTGTTCGCCGGGCGTTCTCGCCGGTCAACGCCATCCCGGCGATCGACGGTGATCGGGTGGGTGTCTACGTCGTCAACGATACACTCACCGACAGAACGGGCCACCTGCATTGGGGGTTGGTCGATGTGGATGGCGGTCTGAGCATCTGGGAGTCAGCGGTTGTCACGGCGACGGCCAACGCGTCCACACGTGTTGCGGAGATCCCGCTGCCCGGCCCAACACAAGGCGCAGTGGTTATGTGGCAAGACGGAGAAGGCCTTCGGGCTCCGGTGCATCTGTTCACCAGCCGGTACCATCAATTGCCGTTATTGCCCGCTGATATTCGCATCACACGCGAAGGGGATCGGGTCACCTTCACATCCGCGCATTATGTTTGGGGTGTCGCCATCGATCTGGACGGTGAACAGACGATACCGGACAACTGTTTCGATCTGCTTCCGGGCATCCCCTACTCCATACCGTGGGACATGGACAGAGCTTTGCCTGCCGTGCTACGTACAGGTAACGACCTGTTGGCACGAAGGAGATAACGATGAACCAGCGTCTGCCGTTCCGGGTCCCGGCCGGATACTGCCTCGTGGAGGGCGTCTCTGCTGGCGCATTCCGACCGGAACTCTGGAAGACCCAGCCCCCGGCTCTGCTGCCTGAATTCCGAAGGCCGCTGATCGAACCGTTGACGACCGGGCAATGGCGCAACATCTATGCACCGTCCGTGGTCGCGCTGCCCCGCGGCGGCTGGCGTATCTTTTATGGGGCCTGGGATGGCGTGTCTTCCGGCAACGACCGCATCTACAGCATGGAAACGCGGGACTTCATGCAGTTCACGAAGCGGCACACTGTGATCGAACATGGCGATTTCCAGCATGTATGCAATGTTTCGGCAGTCCGCCTTCCCGATGGCTCGTTCAGGCTGTGCTGCACCGGACTGCCGATGAACAGCCCGTATAACCGTCCCGTGGTGTTCCGAAGCCCGGACGGAGTGAACTGGAACGGTGTGAAGGCGCCGTATCCCGCGCGCTTGTCGGATCTCGTTCCGATTCATGGTTACCCGGGCATTGAAACATCGGACATCAACGGCATGAACGTGCTGATGTACGAAGACGGCCAGTACCGGCTATATTTCGCAGATTTCAAACAATGGGGACCAGTATGGCGCGCCAGTTCCACGGACGCGTCCAGCTTCCATCTCGACGGAGAATGCAACAGACCGGCGCGCATGCCCAACGATATCCGGCGAATCGATGGCCCATGGGGACGTTTCTACCTGATGGCCTACCACCAAAATGGCGCCGTCCTGTCGGTGGCGAATTCATCGGATGGTCTCAAATTCACAGATCCGGTCCCACTCTGGCAGCATCGGGACGAGATGGACCGGTATATGGTCGCCGTAGGCTGGGTGACACGGGCGAACACCCTTCATGGCCTTCTGTATGGCGCAGGCGCCGTGAAGTCGCTCGACCGCAACCGCATCTTCGCTGCTTGGCTGCAAAAGCGTGCGGTGTTCAGGACTGAAGACGGCCGCACCTTCGAACCCGCCTATGCCGTAGGTCCGGACAGGCAACTGATCGCGGTCCCCGGTACCCGTGCGCTCCAGGGGACATGGACCATCGTCGACGAAGACGGAAAAACGCCCCGGCGCAGTCTGAAAGGCACACTGAGTCCCGGACAAGTGGTGCGGTTGTGACCTGGCTGGGCAGCCCGCTCACACAGCGGGCTGCCGGCTGATCAACTCAACCCGGCGATCCGGCCGTCCGGTCCAATACTGATGCGCTCCGCTGCGGGAACCTTGGGCAGGCCGGGCATGGTCAGCACGTTTCCGGCATACACCACCACAAAGCCCGCACCGGCGCTCACCTTGGCTTCACGCACGGTGATTTTGAACCCTTCCGGGCGCCCATGCAGTTTCGGGTCATCGGACAACGAACTCTGCGTTTTGGCAATACATACCGGGAGCTTGCCGAAACCCAGCGCCTCGATATCACGCAGCTGACGGCGCGCAAGTGGTGTATAGATCACACCGACGGCCCCGTAAAATGTTTTTGCGACAGACTCGATCTTTTCACGCAGGCTGGCATTCAGCGGATACGTCGGGCGGAACTGACTGCTTCCCGTAAGCGCCTTCAACACCAGACGGGCCACCTCCTCGCCGCCTGCACCTCCTTGCGCCCAGACATCTGACAGCGCAAACGGCACGCCGCGCGCCTCCAGGGTATCATGGAGGACCGCTATCTCCTCGTCGGTGTCGGAGGGGAAGCGATTGATGGCCACGACAGGCGGTAACCCCATCGCCTGCACGTTCTCGATATGTTTCAACAGGTTGGGTATCCCTTTAACCACCGCGTTGGGGTCACTCCACTGCAAGTCACTCAGTGACATGCCCCCATGCATCTTCAACGCGCGAATTGTGGCCACCACAACCGCAGCCTCGGGCTTCAACTCGGCCGTTCGGCACTTGATGTTGGCGAACTTCTCCGCCCCCAAGTCGCTGCCGAAGCCGGCTTCGGTCACCACGATATCGGCATACGCGAGCGCCATGCGGGTAGCGATGGCCGAGTTACAACCATGCGCGATGTTCCCAAACGGACCACCATGAACAAACGCCGGCGTACCTTCCAGTGTCTGTACCAGATTGGGCTTGATGGCGTCTTTCAGCAGCGTAGCCATGGCGCCTGCCGCGTTGAGGTCACTGGCGGTAACAGGTTTACCCCGCCTGTCCAGCGCCACTACGATACGCCCCAGACGCCCGTGCAGATCGCGCACATCCGATGCCAGACAGAGCAACGCCATCACTTCGGAGGCGGTGGTGATTTCAAAACCTGTCTGCCGACATATGCCATTGGAGTCTCCCAATCCGATGACGATATCGCGGAGAGTGCGTTCGTTCATGTCCATCACCCGCTTCCAGGTGATGCTGTTCACGTCGATGTCCAGCGTGTTCCCGTGATGCAGATGATTGTCCAGCATGGCAGCCAATAGATTGTGAGCGGACGTGATGGCGTGAAAGTCGCCCGTAAAATGCAGATTGATGTCTTCCATGGGGATCACTTGCGCATACCCGCCGCCTGCGGCTCCCCCCTTCACGCCGAAACACGGTCCCAACGACGGTTCCCGCAAGGCGATGCAGACCTTGTGCCCCAGCCGGCGCAACGCATCTCCCAACCCCACCGTGGTGGTGGTCTTCCCTTCTCCAGCGGGGGTTGGAGTGATCGCTGTGACCAGCACCAGCCTGCCGGTGTGTTCCAGTCGCTGCCGCAACGCCTCGAGACTGATCTTGGCTTTAATTCGCCCGTAATACTCCAGATGCATCTCGGAGATCCCTATCTCCGCAGCGACATCCTGTATGGGGCGCGGTTGGGCCTGCTGGGCAATTTCAACATCAGAGAGCATAAGCGACCTCACTCGATAAAGTCAGCGGCTCCTGTAAGAGCCGTATACAGTTCGATTCTTGTGAAGGCAACCGCCTGTTCACCGCACGTCAATCGAATAGCCCGGCAAATAGTACCGATTATTACGACCGACACGCACTTCATAGCGCCCTTTGCCGTACCTCATGTCCAGCTCCGCCTCCCAGCGGGTGCGGGCCGTTTGGCGTGGCGTCAATACTGCTTGGCCAACAGTATACCGGTTTCCCGGCAACGGAAACCGCACCGAAGGATCCGGAAATACGATGTTGATCGTCACCTCACTGACCGGTTCTGGGGAAGTGCCCTCGATAACAAGCGTTTCACCCGCCGTCATTCGTTCAGGCAGTGGGCGCAGCAGCACCGCCACCCGATCCGCAAACAGTTGGGTGCCATATACCCGCCGGCCGCTCACGGCTATACCGACGCCGAGATGCGTAAGTGTGGGTCTCAGGATATTCGCCCGATGTCCCGGACTGTTCATCCACTCGAACATGAACCGCTCCGCCCAACGTGCCCGCGGCTCTCCATCAAGGAATGCAACATTTTCAGCCGGCCCCCCCACCATCTCACGGTACAGTCGCCGAACTCGCTCCTGAGGTCCCTCGCCTTCGGGATTCACATGACCGAAAAAACGACGCCTGCCCATATCTTCCGAGTAGCCGCGTGCTATATCCGCCAAGCGCTCATCCGTATCCAAAAGGGCCATGCGGGCTCGACGCCGCTCGGAGTTGACCAGATCGAAGATGCGCTGTTCCACATCGTTCATGGCTTTGCCTTTCTGCGGGGATGTTGCCGGCGATATTGAACCGGTGTACAACCGGCTATCTTCTGGAACACCTTGGTGAAATAGCTTTGATCGTTGAATCCGCAGCGGAACGCGATATCCCCCACGGACAGGTCCGTCAGCGCGAGCATCTCCCGGGCCGCATCAATCCGCATATCGGTCAGCAGTTCCGTAAACGTACGTCCAACCGTACGGCGCAACGCGCGGCTGAAGTGAGTGGGCGACAGACAGGCAACCCGCGCGGCGTCGTCTCGGGAAATATTCGTGTGCAGATTGGCGCGCATATAGTTCAACGCGGCTCCCAGTAACGCGTTGACCGGATACTGACGCTGACTCTCGATGACATCCATCACCCGTTCCAGAATATCGACCAGCCAGCGACAGAGATCCTCTTCTGATTCTGTTCGCGCCAAATCCGCAAAGGATGAGTAGTTGGCTCCCAATACCTGCGCCGGGTCAGCTCCCGCCTCCACTGCGCTGCGCGAGAGCATCACCACCAGTTCCAACAGGAAGCTTTTTAACAGAGACTCTCTCTCACGCCCCATGAAGTAGATACCGACCAGCACGCGGTTGATGATCTCACGCGCCACCTTGCGTTCACCGCGCTTCACTGCGCTGATCAGCTTGGGCTCTTCTGCAAGGTACAGTTCGCGGATCCCGGCAAAGGTGTGTTCCTTGGCGGCGTGAATGGCCTCGGCGCGCTTTGACTCACGGCTGGCTTCGCTGCGACGAAGTTCCATCAGCGCGGTGTTCAACCGATTGATCTCCGAAAGACGCTGCACCAGATCCCACATCATTTCACGTGACTGGGAAGGCGTATGGTCCGGTTCGGGGCTGATCGCAACCACACCACCGCAGCATCGCATGGTGTTGTGGATTGGCACGGCCCAAATGAGCCGCCCTTCCGGACATAACGCCGTGTAGGGCTCACCCCATCGGTTGGATTCATCTACGGAACGGCGCATCAAGTTCAAGCACTCTACGCCATGGCGGCAGGCTTGGCATCCCGACCCTGCCACTCCGCTCACTTCACCCGATGCATCGAACAGCATTGCACACACGCCCCAATGGGATGCGTACCGGTGCAGCGTGTCCATCAATTCATGGTCACTCTGCGATCCGGCGGACTCCCCTGCGTCGTGATCTATCGGAGAGATATGCATTCGGCTCATGTCACCATTATGCCATTGTAATGCACCATTTTACCAGATGCACGCATGATCGAGTGTCACAATGCTACCAGACGACTTCCACAGGGGAGGCTGACATGCAAGCGTACACGCATCTGGCAATCGATAATCCGGACGCGCTGATCTACGGGGTCGCGCCCAATCCGGTAACCACTCGTTCTGGCCTGGTGATCGGCGGCGGCACTGTCTATCCCGAACTGAATTTTACGCTGCCTCCGATGACCATCGAGCAAAGCACCTTAGCGGAGGTGAGAGCGCAATATACACAGATGATCGACGAGGCCTGCAAGCGGGCTGTAGAGTTGGCGGTTCCGGGCTTGGTTGTCGAGTTCGAGTTGCTGCCGCCCCAGACCATGAATCCGGCATGGGGAGCGGAAGTTACCGCCGTACTCCGCGAGACATTGGACCGATACGCAGCCAGCGACGGCTTGGTCAGTGCGTTGCGCGTAACCCCCAATGACATCAGGGAACACCGCCGCCCGCCTCGCATGCGCGATGGTGACTTGTGGGAGGCCATGCTGCAAAGCTTCGAGCGCAACATCGAAGCCGGAGCGGACATGGTCTCGATCGAGTCAACAGGAGGCAAAGAGGTACACGACGAAGCGATTGTCAACGCCGACCTGCGGGCTGTCGCGTTTTCATTGGGTGTATTGGGAAGCCGGGACATGCAACATCTGTGGTCAGAGATTGGCCGGATCTGTCAGACCCATGGCGCCATCTCGGCGGGAGACTCAGCCTGCGGGTTCGGCAACACGGCCATGGTGCTCGCCGAGCGCCGATATATCCCCCGCGTCTGGGCGGCGATCATCCGTGTGATGACCGTACCCCGCGCGCTGGTGGCTCATGCGTGTGGAGCGGTGGGGCCCGGAAAAGATTGCGCGTACGAAAACGCTTACCTGAAGGCGATCACCGGTTGCCCCATGTCGGCCGAAGGCGCCGATGCGGCATGCGCACACCTCTCGCCGGTGGGCAATATCGCACATACCACAGCTGACCTCTGGAGCAACGAATCGGTACAGAACATCAAGCTGTTGGGCGGCATGGCCCCAACTGTATCGCTGGAACAGCTTGCATACACCACCCGGCTGATGAACTGCGCATCCCAAAGCGGTCCAGCCGGCGCCCGTACACTGCGCGATTGGTACACACAAAGCGATGCGTCTTTTGACCCGCAGGCCTGGGTACTGCGTCCCGATGTGGTGATCGACATTGCCAGACAGATCATCGCAGAACCGGATCCGTGGCGCCAGACGCGACGCGCCGCCATAGCCGCCACACAGGCTATTCAGAAAGCGGTGGATTCTGGCGAACTGGTCATCCCGGCCCGGGAGGTCTCTTGGCTATCGCGTCTGAGCGACGAAGCCGAGGATCTGCCGGTATCCGAGCAGGAAGCGATCGATGACATCCTGCCGGATATCGACCGAACCAAAGTGCTTCTTGACCAGTACGGCCTCTAGGAAAATGGCATCGCCCGGCTCTCTAACCGACAACGGGAGCCGGGCGTCGATCCTGCCTGTATTAATCCGATACGATCATCCCCGTTCGCATACGCGGACCATCTGCTCCGCGTAATACTGGAACATCGGCCAGGATATATCCGGCGGAGCGCTGTGATCCAAGTGAGGAATGTACCCGCCGTCATAGATCAACGGACGAATGCGCTCGATCTCGGCGTCTATGGCCTCCTTGCCGTGAGCCAGCGCGCGTTTGTCGAAACCGCCCCAGATGCGCAGATCTTTGCCGAACTCACGTCGAACCGCGTTCACATCCATACCGGCCTGCGGTTCAAACGGGAAAAGGGTGTTCAGCCCCGCATCCATCCACACCGGGATCAACTCGGTCACCCGGCCGTCACTATCCAGGCCGATGTACTTCACTCCTCGGGATTGCAGGAAGTCCACCACGCGCCGGTACCGCGGCAGCATATACCGCCGCGCCATGGCCGGTGAGATCAGCGGACCGGTCTTGTACGCCATATCCTCCCAAAACACGAAGGCGTCAATCTCCACCACGTCCAGAATCCGCCCGGTTAGTGCGATCAGGAAATCCGCATTCGCATCGAGCATCTCTTCCACAAAATCGGGATCTTCCACAAACAGCATGCACAGCTTCTCGACACCCACCAGATTGCGTTGCGGCCCGAAAAAGCCGCCCCACCGATCGGCCATCAGGATAAACGGATAAGGACGGCTGCGAATGTCGCGCAACATCTGCTCCCAATCGGCGCCCAGACGGCTGACTGGGTCGGGGTTCATCCTTTCGGCCCAAAACTTCCGGAACTCCTCACGGGTCTCCACAGGAAACTTGACGAACTGCGGCATGGAGCTGTACGGGTTGTTCTTCAGTTCGCGCATCAGAATCCCTTCATGGTTGTAGTACAGCACATGCACGCCATCGTCTTCCACCACCGTGTTCTCGAACCGCGGACATGGAAAATACCAATGGGAGTAAAACTCCCGTCGATCAGCGCCCAGATTAAGATCGGTCCCATCCACGTACCCCTCGGTTCGCCAGCGCTCCAGCGTTTCCGGCCAGGGGCCGGAGGCCCACCAAGGGTACCGGTCGACTGGCTCATATGCCATGGTGGCCCTGTAGCGTTCCAGATCGTTCATGAGGTGACTCCATCGATTGGTATAGTTAATAACAATACGTATGATATCCGATTGGGTCAACTGCCCGAGCATCCGCACGCCCTTGTCAGCGACGCGCAGTCATGCTATAATAGCCGCGCAGTGGAGAGTTGGCTGAGTGGACGAAAGCGGCCGCCTGCTAAGCGGTTGTGGGAGGCACTAAACCTCCCACCCCGGGTTCGAATCCCGGACTCTCCGCCACCCGCCCGTGACTCCATCCCCGCACGCTGTCACCCCATCACCGAGGTATGCTATACGTGGCGGTCAAACCGTGTACTTCTCACCCATTCGGAGGGCTCGATGTCTCAGAAGCGCGCTAATCTCGCCGCGGTGCTGATCCCCTTGGCGCTGTTCGGAACGCTGGTTGGATCAGGCATTCGGCTGGGTCTGATGATACATATCGATCAGACACGAGCCGAAGCAAGTACGGAGACCATCGGCAGCCCGCAGCAAGTCGCATTGAAACCTGTCGCGTCTTCATCGGTCAAGCGGCCTGACATGACATTGCTTGCCCTGTTTCACGCAGTCTATCAGCATGTTCGTAACGACTACGTGGAACGGCCACGTGACGAAAACGAGCTCACCCGAGGAGCTCTGCGCAGCATGCTGGCATCATTGAATGACCCGGCGAGCATGTACCTCACACCCGATGCCACAAAGCGTGAACGGGATGCGCTGGCAGGGCGATATCACGGCATTGCCTGCACGCTGACGTTACATAAGACCAAGCACGGCGATGTTCCGGCACAGATGATCAAGGTGGTTTCGGTTATACCCGGAGGAGGCGCCGCCAAGGCCGGGCTGCAGCCGGGAGACCTGATCGATGAAATCGACTCTGCGTGGATAGTCTCTCATGATCCGTTCGCCGAAATACAACAGGAAGAGACCCAAGCCGCGCGCAATAAAGCGTTTGAACGGGCCCGCAAGCGCATGCTGGATGGTGTGACATTGACCCGAGCAATGGAACGGCTGCTTGGAAACGGCGAGCCGTTCCAGTCCGTCACAATCGTACGCGGAACACAGCGAAAGTTGGTTCAGATCCGTCCGGCAGACACGGTGATCAAGCCCGTCGAAGTGCTTTCGAACGATGGCGGCGTCCGACGTGTCGCCATTCGGCAGTTCACCAGCGACGCCCCTCTGGAACTGCGCAAGGCGCTGGCCGGCGCAAAGCGAGTGGTAATCGATCTGCGCAACAATCCAGGCGGCAACACCAATGCCGCAGCACGATGCGCTGGAGAGATCGCCAACATCACCAGACTGGGATATACCGTCACTGGCCGTCCGGACGCTCAGACAACAACGCCCATCGCCGTACCCAATCCGTCCAAGGCGCCAATCCGCTGTTCGATTGTCGTCAACAAGGGGACAGCTTCGGTTGCTGAAGTATTCGCGTCTGCACTGGCGCGCTCCGGTGTACCGGTGATCGGTCCGGGTACAGCCGGTGACGCCGGGATCAGCACGTTAACCCCGCTCTCGGATGGGTCATCTGTCAAGCTGCGCACCGCCACCCTATTGACAGCATCCAAACAGGCGTTCCAAAACGTCGGTATCAGACCGACTCGTCTGGCCTCCGATACAGACTCGATGGCGATCGCCACACGCCTGATGGAGGCAGACCTGCAAACGGCCCACTCCAGTTCTCAGGCTTCCGAGGTGACCGAATGAAACGCACACGCTGGATGCTCGCGGTTCCGACGACGGTGGTGGCGTTAGGGATCGGTTTTATACTCCCTGAAATACTGCTTGTGGCCAGCGGCCGTTTGGCCGAGGCACAGGTATCGCTGAGCAACCTGCCGACAGAGGTGTCTCAGGCCGTCACCGGTTCAGAACGCACCTCCCTGCCGCCCGTCACGACCTATTGGGAGACGCTTAACCGCATCAACAACCAGTATGTGGGGGCGGCGGACAACAAGCAGCTGACCTATGCGGCTGTCCGTGGCATGCTGGCATCGCTGCATGACCCCTTCACGCGGTTCATGAACCCAGCCGAATACAAAGCCATGCAGGAAGACACTCGCGGCGACTTCTTTGGCATCGGCGCCCAGCTGCAAGAGAAGAAGAAAGAGGTCATCATCTTCGATGTCATCGAGAACAGTCCTGCCCAACGGGCGGGGGTAAAGCCGCGTGATGTGATCGTCAAGGTCGATGGCAAGCCTGTCGCAGGCCAAAAGGTGGATGAAATCGTCAAACAGATCCGCGGCCCACGGCAAACCAAGGTTACGATCACGGTACACCGTCCATCCACAGGCCAGTTGATCACGATCCCCATTATCCGTGATCTGATCGTCAGTCCGGTCGCCAAGGCCTGGATGGAAGATCCCAAAACAGGCGTTGGCCGGGTGGCGCTGTATCAATTCAACGACAAGGCCGATCAGATGCTGGTCGAGAAGATCAACGGATTACGCGCCCAGGGCATGAAGGCATTGATACTGGACCTCCGGAACAACCCGGGCGGATTGCTCAACGTGGCGATCGATGTCACCAGCCGATTTGTAGATGGAGGCCCGGTCGTATTGATCCAGGAGAAATCCGGACGCAGGTTCACGTTAAACGCAGTGCCCAGCATGCAGGAAGTGAAGGAGCCCATGGTGGTGCTGATTAACGAATTCAGCGCCAGCGCCAGTGAGATCGTCAGCGGTGCATTGCGTGATGCCAAGCGGGCCACGCTGGTCGGTGAAACCACATATGGTAAAGGGCTGGTGCAAACAGTGTTCCAACTTCCGGGCGACAGCGCAGCCGCCATCACCACGGCCAAGTACTTCACCCCTAGTGGACAAGACATCAACCGCAAAGTCGACCCTGACGGCAAAGAGCTGGTGCGCGGCGGCATTCACCCAGACATAGAGGTGAAACCGAGCGACAAAATGGAGGATATGAACGACCGCGAAAATGACCTTCAGTTGAAGCGGGCCGTCAGCGTGTTGAACGAGCAGCTGGCCAGGCGCTGACATGGCCAAGCGACGGGCAGCACGCCGCCCTCGGCAAAGCAATCATTCCACGGCGGGTGTGCTGCTGTTCTTGTTTATTCTTGTTGGTGCGTCTGCGGCGTTCATGCACGGCTGCCATCGTGCAGAAGCGCCGCAAACCACATCCCGGCCAACTACAGGCAATACGCCGAAGCCGCTTACCGGGGGGCAACAGGCGCCTCCACGCACCACTTCGCCGGCAATACAGCCTGACGATTCTAACGAACTCCAGCAAAATCCCACGCGGAGTCCAAACGCTCCCACAGTTCATTCTGACGGCGCTTCGGAACCAATATCAGAAGACATGCAGAATCCCGGCATACAGACGCCCCCTTCTGCCGCATCCGACAACACCGCACCATCAGTGGAGCCGCCAGAACCATCCGTGTCACGATCCGAGGCGGTACCGGCCACTGAAGTGGCGCGTGTCCCATCGGCAGGCAAACGGGTGGCGCTTACCCTGGATGCAGGCGCCAGTGCGGCCCCGCTTGCGTCCATCCTGACCACATTGCGCAACAACGATCTGCACGTCACATTCTTCCTCACCGGCAAGTGGGTCAATTCATACGGCGCCGAAGTACAGTCCATTGCCGCGGACGGTCACGAACTGGCAAACCATTCCTGGTCTCATCCCGACTTCACAAAACTCAGCGCCGATGAAATGCGCAGCCAGTTGGAACGCACCAGTCGAATCATCGCGGAAGTGGCGGGACGTCCTTGCGCGCCACTGTTTCGCCCGCCGTACGGAGCGCGCAACAAAACCGTGTTAGCCACGGTCGCGGCAGCCGGATACCGTCCCATTTACTGGTCTGTGGACTCTCTGGATAGTGTACGTAAAGACATAACACCCGCGCAGATCCGTCAGCGTGTCATCAGTCGCCTGCAGCCCGGCGCGATTATACTGATGCACGTCGGCAGTCAGGCCACCGCTGCCGCCCTGCCGGACCTGATATCCGAGATCCAGGCCAACGGATACCGGATCGTGACTGTATCCGAATTGTTGAAATACGAGTAAACTCGGCCCACAAACGGCCATCGGCTGGTTGACAGAGCACGCAGGCTCTGGCATAATAGTTCCTGCGTGTGATAAGTGAGTCACACGGGCGAATAGCTCAGCTGGCAGAGCGCTTCCCTTACAAGGAAGATGTCACAGGTTCGAGTCCTGTTTCGCCCACCAGTTTATCCCACGCGGGGGCGTAGCTCAGCTGGTTAGAGCGCAGGCCTGTCACGCCTGAGGTCGCGGGTTCGAGCCCCGTCGCTCCCGCCATTCTTTTGCCCAGGTAGCTCAGTTGGTAGAGCACGGGACTGAAAATCCCGGTGTCGGTGGTTCGATCCCGCCCCTGGGCACCATCCCTTCGCCGACGTAGCTCAGCCGGTAGAGCGACGCACTCGTAATGCGTAGGTCAGGGGTTCGAGTCCCCTCGTCGGCTCCACCGAACCGATGAGCCCGATCTGTCTCAACGATGTTCCGTGCGCTCCAGCACCGCCTGTCTCAGGTCGTCGGTCAAGTTGGCCCAGTACTCCGAGTATCCGCCAATTCGGATGATCAGATCGCTGTACCGTTCCGGATGACGAAGCGCATCTTCGAGTACCTCACGATCGACCACGGTAATCTGAAGCTGCATGCCGCCCAAATCGAAGTATCCCTCAATCAACGCGCGTATCCGTGCCCGGCCTTCGGGAGTCCCGAACAACGATCGCGCCAACCGGATGTTCACCACGAGGGTGCCCGGCGCAGCCAGTTGATCCAGGGAGGCCACAGAACGGAGCATCGCCGTCGGCCCGTTCCTGTCTCGCCCCTGCACCGGCCCTGCCGAGTCCGCCACGGGAGCGCCGGCATGCCGTCCATCCGGAGTCGCTCCCACCGTTGCGCCGAACCAGCCGTATGTCACAAACATCAAGGTTCCGCATATGTGTCGTCCGCCACGCCAGGTAGCGTACCGTTGGAACGTGTGGTACACGGTATTCGACAGCCTGTGTGCCAAAGCATCGACATCGGGATCATCATTTCCAAATTTGGGGGCGGCGATCGCAGCCTGCCGCAACGCTTCGTAACCGTCCCAGTTGGCCGCCAGAGCAGCCAACATGGTGTCGGCATTGGCCACATGGGACTCGTACACCAGAGCGCGTACCGCCCACAGTGAGTCGATGACGTTGCTCAACCCGACAACATTCACCACACTCCAATTGCACCGCGCGCCGCCCGCCGAAAAGCTGCGCCCTCGTTCTATGCAGTCATCCACCAGCAGCGACCGTATCAGACAGGGTTGCCATTGAGCGCGGAGCTCCTGGTTTCTCCAGAACAGCCCCGTCAGCGCCTCGATTTCCTGACGTATTCGATTTTCCAGTCGGCAGATCAACTCATCGAAGGTCTCACTGACAGGCAGCAGCTCGGGCAGCACCCGATCCAACAAGCTCAGGAGATGAAAGTCCCCTTCCAGCGAGCCCACATTGGAGCATCCCTGCACCATCAGCTCGGTGCAGCCGCCGAATGCATAGTTACGCGCCTCCTGCGGTGAGATTCCCAGGTGAGCCGCTTCAATGGCTTGCAAGTACCGCTCTTCGCAATACAGCGCCGGCAGGCCGTTGCCGGTCGCCAAGCAGTCCAAAGCGTTCTCCCAGATAGCATCGGGTGTGTCACGACGCACTCTCAGCGCCAGATTGGGCCTCCGCAGACCGCGCGCGGCTGACAAGCAGCATTCCGTCAGTGTATTGGACGCTTCACGGCCATCTGTATCGGACCCGCCCAACGCCACGTTCCACGCATTGTTCGCATCCACATATCCCCACAACTCGCGCAACCACAAAACCGCTTCTTCGCGAGTGGTTCGTCCCGATCGGCAATCCGCATCGAACCAGGGCCACAGATATTGATCGACGCGCCCCAGGTCATCCGGACCGTCCAGTGCATACAACAACGTCGTGGCGATCATCGCTTCGTCGAAGCTGCGAACAGGTCGCATGGGTAGCCCTTCGCTGAAGGCTGCCAGCAATCGCAGTCGGTTTGTCTCGTGCTGCGTATCGGTAAACGAACAGGCCGATAGCATCTCGGCAATCCGCAGGCGGAACCTATCGATCGCATCGATAACCACTAGTAACGCCTTATATAGATCGGACGCCCCGGCATCACATGGGCCTGCCAGGGCGGCTTCCACTCGGGCGCGATAGCCGCTCAATCCCTCACGCAGCGCTCGCTCGAAATGGACTATGGAGTGTGTATAACCTCCCCCCAGCGGATAGTCCCGGGCACAGTCCCGTACCCTTTGTACGATCGCCCGAGTCCAATCCGAGTCGGCCCGTGCATCCAGCCAGTCAATCGCCTCAGGGTTCACACCGAGATGCACGTAGAACTGCCACAGACACTGGGGGGTCCCGGAAGGAAGCCACAGGTTGTCGCGCTCGGGATAGATGCGTCCGCCCGCGTACACCGGCAGATCACAACGGTCCAAATGCTCCGATATCGCTCGGGCGAACCGGGCGCAGGGGCATTCATCATCCCCCAGCATGAAGCCGGCTGCAAAGTGCTGTCGTTGTGTATGCAGCCATTCAGCTTCTGCGGGTTTCAGTCCCCAGTCGAACATGTGATCTCCCTTTGCCTCGTTACGGGCCGAGGTCGAATGCTTATCCCCGGCGCAGCAGCGCACCCAGTTCACGCGCCTTGCGGGCAGAGTCCGATGGGATTACTCCATCCAGACCGATCGGCAGATTGATGGTCACCGCCCCGCGCACCTTTCGGCAATCCTGAATAAACCGCGCCAGGTATTCCGCCGAGTAACGCAGATGCTCCATCGGTATAGAGTCACCGACAAACGAGGAGTCAACCGGCACCAGCGCGTGCCATTGCACGCCATCGATGAACTGACTGTCGGGCATGTAGTACTGCGGCTGCTGACCGGGACGGCGCACGTGTCCCTCAGCATCGACGATGAGGTCTCCTGTGTTCAGCGGGTCGATCCGTATCTTGCCATTTTCCAGCAGATGCACCTCGCCGGCATGATAGTCCTGTTCAAGCGACACGGGTTTGAGCAAGCCGACACAAAATGCCCCGTCATTGAAAGCCACTATCGAGTATGGATTACCCGCGCGGGCGGCGGCGGCCCATTCGGCCCAGTTCCAGCGGCCGCGATGTATCGGTTCATAACAGCCGTCAAACCACCAGCCGTCACAGAACCGCCCATATTGCCGCGAATAGTCGCGAACAAACGCCAGATAGGTGCTGAGGAACAGGCGCTGATCGGCGTCGTTCCATTGAAACACACGCTTCACCTCGGGCTGTTGGGCGGAAATCTCGGCGGGAAGATACGCGATGAACCGCTTGCCCATCCGCTTGACTCGGCGTGCGATCTCCAGCACCAGATCCCGACGCGGCGTGCGTCCCGGCAACAGCCGATCCAGCGTGGCGTTCGGGCTGTTATAGTAACCGGTGTTCTGACCGATTGTGAAAATCAGCCAGTCGGCTCCACTGTCGCGAAACTGTTGAATGAAAGTATCCAGATCAAACCCATTGATCAGCCTCTCCAGTTCCCGGGTGCGATCCGCTTCCGTATCCCCCAGCGGCTGCAACAGATAGTGCACCATCAGGCCATACAGGCCGTCCGCCATCCACTGTGCGCGATTCTTGACCACGATGATCCTCCTGTTCTGTGAAGGCTACTGGTTATACGTTCGCGTATGGCGGGCTTGTTTCCTGCCATATTGGCGTCTTCGATCAGTACCGATGCTTTGATGGGAGTGTCCCCTGTTGTGGACGCATCCAGCACCGGTGAATGGTTCGATAGCCGTGCGGTTCAGGTCAATTAGAGCATAATCAGCTCTTATGCTTCATGCCTGCACAGTCCTTGACTGCGGGCTCTTCGGTCAGGGCACGATCTGCTTATAGTCCTCGGCGACGCAGGTATTGTCGCACGTCTGTATTGTAGGTGACTGACTCCACCGTGAATACCGCCCAGGGCCGCCCCTCGTCCAGCCATGTGATGCTGCCAACGGCCGGCACATGATATCCATCGATTGAACGGGTCGCCCCGGTCTGGGTTATCCACAATGTGCGCCGGGGCTCATTGGTCCTGTATCGCATGGCCTCCAGCATCCGAAGCTCACCGCTTTCAGGGTCGAATCGGGCCACAAATGCATCGTGCCCGTTGTCGTTGGGCGTCAGCAGCAACGCGGTCTCCGCATCCACCGGCTGCCACTGCACACCGGAATGGGTCCACCATAACGCGGGAAACCAGACGGCTTCCGCCCAAAGTGCAAGACGAGCCCCTTGGTCAATCTCGGCCCCCTGCTCGACCCCAAAAGGTAACTCCATGCGTCCATGACCATCCAGATAGCTTTCATTGACACGCATGATTGGAATGCCAAACCAAGTGACTTCGATGTAGTGACGGTAGCCTATGCCCGCCTCGTGTGTAAACCGGAAGCGTGCCGCAGCGTTCACTCCGCCAATCCGCATCTTCGCGCGCCCGGTGATCACCGCTGAGGTGATTACCGGGATGCGGTCTCCATACGTGTTGCGCGCATACCGCTCCACAGGAGACGGCAGATGCGTCGGCAACGTTATGTATCGAGTGGATGGCGCACCGCCGCTGTACGGTGAGAACGGCCGCGGGCGCACCTGTAAACCGAGCCAGCCGATGAACACCAGGACCATCACGCCCCATAACCATACCATGATACGCCGCCTTCGGATGTTGTGTTCAGTCATGAAGCCCCCTCGGGATCGTAAGCTCTACGGTCACGCCTTCTCCCGGGACGCTCCGGATGGACATCCGTCCCCCGTGGGCCTGGATCAGCCGATTGGCAATGCTCAAACCCAGACCGGAGTGTCCTTCATTCGGAGAACGTGCGGTGTCGGCACGATAGAACGGATCCATGACATGCGGCAGATGCTCCGGTGCGATTCCGCGCCCCGTATCCTGGATCAGAATGCGCGCCGGGTCGGTCTCTTCCAGCAGAATTCGCACGGTTGCGCCTTCCCCTGCATATGCCACCGCATTCCCTACCGCATTGTCCACCACCTGTGTCAATCGGTCAGGATCGATCTCTGCCCAGACCGCCGGGCCTGCTGCGACCGGCTCCAGACGGACACCGTGCCGCTCCGCGGTGCCCTGATACGACTCCATCACCTTACGCACCAGCGTACGCAGATCCGTCGGACGGCGCTTCAGGGGGAGTTCCGTCTGGTCCAACTGAGCCAGCTCCATCAGGTCCTGCACCAGCCGGCTGAGCCGTTGAGCCGTGTCGTTAATGGCGGTGACAGCATACGCACGCCGCTCGGGATTGTCGGCCAGTCCGTCCCGCATCGCCCCGGCCATGGTGCAGATGGTTGTAACCGGGCTGCGCAACTCATGCGCCACATCGGCGAGGAACTGCCGGCGCCGCTGCGCTTCGTCTTCCAACCGGTCAATATGCCCGGACACCCGGGCAGCCATGTCGTTCATCGCCTGCGCCACTGCGGCGAACTCGTTATGTCCACAGGTGGGGATCTTGTAACCAAAATTCCCCGCCTGATATGCGCTGGCCCCCTGGGCCAGCGCCGATAAAGGTTGGGTGAACCGACGGGCCAATGTCACACCCGCCAACCCGGCCAAAGCGAAGGCCACCGTTAAGCGCAGAAACAGATCACGCCATATCCACGGCGGTATTCCGCCCCTGGCATCGGGGTTACGGCCAGGTTCGGGAGGCGCACCGGATGGAGCCGGGGGAGGCAGAGGCGGTCGACCGGTCAGGAACTCCAACACTCCGAACCGCGGCTCAACGACGGGAACACCATCCCGGTCGCGTTGCAACGCCATCTGCTCGTGCAGGGACAGCATATTGAGATACCCGATGTAGTTGGCTACACCTCCGCTGATAATCCAGGTCAGCACCACTGTGACAAAGATCGCCGCGGTTAGGCTGGTCCGAACACTACCCTTCTGGCCGAAATGCATATCCCACCCCCCGGATCGTCACGATCGGAAAGTCCGCACAACCCGCTGTGTTCAGCTTTTCGCGCAGACGGAAAACCAGATTGTCGACCAATCGCAACTCTCCCACAAAATCGTCTCCCCACACCGCTTGCACCAGTCGCTCCCGCGACAGCACTTCCTGGGGATGCTCCATCAGGGTGGTCAGCAGATTGAACTCCATGGCGCTCAAATCCACTTCTTCATCGTCCACACGCGCCCGATGCTCTTCACGGGACACGGCCAGATTCCGCCACCGCCAGGTCGGCGCCGGCGCCAGGCTGCGGCGACGCCGACGCAGCAACGCCTGGATCCTCGCCACCAGTTCGGACACATGGAACGGTTTGGTCACATAGTCATCCGCGCCGATGGTCAACGCGCGCACCTTGTCTATATCCCCATCTCGGGCAGACAGCATCAGGATCATCGCATCGGACTCGGCGCTGATCGTCTCGCAGACGCGCAAGCCGTCCAGACCGGGCATCATGATATCCAGGATCACCAGATCCGGCCGCTCAGCGCGGAACACCGCCAGAGCGTTCAGACCATCGGATGCAGTCAGCACACGGTACTGCTCCGCCTCCAAGTACCAGCGCAGCCCCTCTACCAGGTTGATATCGTCATCGACGATCAGTATGCTGGTCATCTGTCCTCACTCCCATCTGGAACCCACCCCGTCCGATGTCTGTATACCACACCCTCGAAAGGCCCTGGTCGCAAAGTTGTCGACCTTAACAAAACGTAAACAGTCATGCGATGTGCATGTGATGAAAACCATCGTCTGTCGCCCAGCGGTCGAGGTCTAATAAGCTGTCCACATCGGACTGGGAGGCACACAATGAACAGATTGAGCCTATGGATGGCGGCAGTGGCTTTGATTGCCTGCGCCGTTGTCACCGCAGCACAGGGACAGCGTCCGATGCCTGGCGGACCGGATGGCCATCCGGGACCCACCCCTGCCGGTGTCGCGTTGGCCCCATCAGCCGTACTGGCTCCCCCACCGCCTCAACTGCTTGCGCAACTGGCTGACGTCGTAGAGTTGACCGACACACAGGCGGGCAAGCTGGAACAGATCATTCAGACATCGAACCAGAAACTTCAGACGGCCCGTCAGGCTGCTGCCAAAGCCATGCAAGCCTTGCGCTCCGGCTTGGTGAACCCCGCTGTTGACACGCCGAAACTGAAGGAACTGGCTGCATCGGCACAGAAGGCGGACGCCGCATTGGCGGCTGTCGGGCTGGATGTCTGGATCCAGATCCGTTCCATCTTGGATGCCGATCAACTGACTGCACTGCAGCAGCTTACCGGGCCGCGGCCCGGCGGACCTGGCGGACCTCAGCGGCCCGATGGACCGCCCATGGAAGGCCAGCCACTCGCTCCGCCTCCGGCTCGCTGATCGCCCCTTTGGGCCCTATGCGGGGCGCGTACCACGCGCCCCGCCCTCTGCTCGCTGCCACCAGAGAAAAGAGAGACCACCATGCATACCAGATATTCACACATGTGTTCGCCTCAACGTCGCTGCATGGTCCTGCGGACGTGGGCAGCACTTCTCAGCGTCACGGGCATGCTTGCTCACATGCCGGCATGCCAGGCGCAATCAGCCCCGCTCACAATGGACCAGTGCGTTGAGCTGGCGCTGAAACAAAACAGCGAATTGCAACTGGCCCGCAACAACGTTCAGACGGCACGGATCCGCGAGCAGGCCGCTCTGAGCGGATACCTGCCGCGGATCTCCGCGCAATATACGGTGTTGAACGACTACAACAGATCAGGCCCCAACAGCAATGACACGGGCACAACCCTCACAGTGGAGCACACGCTGTATGATGGCGGGCTTCGCGAAGCCGGGATCCAACGAACACGCCATCAGTTGCTCAACACGCAAGCTGGGCGCACCGGTACGGAACACAGCATCCGCCTGCAGACCATACAGGCGTATATCGAGGCATTGCGCGCACGCGAGCTGCATGCCGTCGCGCTGAGCAGCAAACAATACATCACCCAATTGCGTGATCAGGTTCGTGCGCGCGCCGAACAAGGATTGTCCGCTACGGCTGACGTGCTGCCTGTCGAAGCACAGTTGGCCAGTGCGGATGTATCCTTGGTTTCAGCCCGGACATCGATGCAGAGCAGGCTGATCGATCTGCAGATCACCATCGGTTTGACGCCGGATGCCGGATTTGATATTCAGGGGCTTGATATGGGTGGAACACAGGATGTGCCGTCCTTAACCGAGGCGTTGTCATCTGCAAAAGCGCATCGGCCCGATCTGCGTGAAGCGCTTGAAGCTGCAGCGGCATCCCGCTGGGCGGTCCGAGAAGCCGAAATCAACCTCTATCCCCGACCGGTGGTGTCATTGGCGTATGTTCGACGTGACCTTTCCAGCGGTAAATCGGAAGAACGACAGATCCGGGCGGCCATTCAGCTCAGTACGCTCGATGGCGGTGTGAGCCTTGCAGCCGCTCGAGAGGCCCAAGTTTCCCGTTCCTCTGCGGAACTGCGCATTCAACAGACCGAGCGTCGCATACACGCCGAAGTGGAGCAAGCACTACTGGATCTCACCAGTGCAGTTAAGCGTGTGGAGGCTGCCGAAGTCAGCGTCCAGGCAGCCACTCAGAGCTACTCCGCTCAAGTGGAGCGATACCATCAAGGGCTGAACTCCATAGTCGACGTGCTCAATGCGGAAACACAACTGACAAGCGCTCAGAGCAGCCGGATCCAGGCCCTGTACGACCTATTTCTTGCACGGACACAACTGGCCTATGCAACCGGCACGATAGGAGAACTCCCATGAAAAACAAGTACACTCGAAAACTGGTCATTTGGCTAACCCTCGCCGCGGTGCTCGCGGGGGCGGTTTGGACCCTCAGACCGCATCCGCAGCCGCCGCCGGTGCAAGCGGAACCTGTCCGGCGTCAACTAGTGTTATCCAGCGTATCCGGAAACGGCGTGCTTCAGCCTGTAACCACAGTGGAAGTGAAATCCAATGTCGGTGGGCAGGTGGTGGATCTGTTGGTCGATGAAGGCGATGTGGTGCGATCGGGCCAGTTGATCGCCAGGATCGACCCATCGGACTGGATATCTGCGCTCGATCAGGCCAAGGCAGACCAGGACAGCGCTCGAGCGCGTGTCGACCAGGCTGGCCAAGCGGTTGCGATGCAACAGCAACAGACAAGCGCGTCCATCCGCAGCGCACGGGAAGCGCTCGAAGCGGCGCGTCAACGTCTTGCCCAGGCGCAACAACAGTCGTTGGTCCAGCCGCAGATTACCCGTGAAGCGATCCGTGGAGCTGAAGCCGCGCTCGAATCGGCCAAGGCATCGGCGCTGCAGACTCGACAAGCCGCCGTGCCTCAGAAGATCGCTTCAGCCAAGGCAGCATATGATCAGGCACGCGCGGCATTCGAACAAGCTAAGAGGAACCACGAACGAATGCAGGCGTTGCTCGCCAAAGGGTTCGTGCCGAAAAGCGATGCAGACGCCGCAGAACAGCAGTACCTCACGGCAGAAGCGCAACTGGCGTCCGAGCGCAGCCGCTATGACACGATTCAAGCACAGACCGAGCAGGAACTGCGTGACGCTCAAGCGCGTGTCGATCAGGCGGATGCGGCTCTGCGGACCGCTCAGCTGAATAAAGTGCAAGACCAGCTGAAGCAGCAGGAGGTAGAAGCCGCGCGAGCGGCGGTCAGACAGGCTGAAGCCGCGTTGTCCGCGGCAGAAGCAGCGGCACGACAAGACCGCATCAAACAGGCCGACCTGTTACAGGCCCAGGCTCAGAAACAAAAATCAGACGCGGCGGTTGCCAACGCCCGCACTCAGGTGAACTACACCACCATAACGGCTCCGCGGGATGGCGTGGTGGTCAAGAAGTACGTGGAAAAGGGCTCGATCGTGACAGCAGGCCGCCAAGCCATGGCCGGCAGCGGTGAGGGAGTCACTATCGTCGAAATAGCGGACATCAGCCGTATGCAGGTATTGGTTGATGTCGATGAGACCGACATTGGCCGTGTCACATTGGGTCAGCAGGTAGAAACAAAACTCGATGCATTCCCCGATGAAGTGTTTCCGGCGAAGGTTGTGAAGATCGCACCCAAAGCGACGGTCACACAGAACGTCACCACTGTGCCGGTAACGGTGGAATTGACACGTTCAGACCCGCGGTTCAAACCCATGATGAACGCAACCTGTGAGTTCATCGTCAGCCGCAAATCCAATGTGCTCGCAGTACCCAGCGAAGCGATTGTCGACTCACCAGAAGGCCCATCGGTGATGGTCTTGGAAAATGGCCAACCGATGAAACGGCGGGTTACGTGCGGGTTGGCGGGAGACGAATTCACCGAGATCATCAGCGGACTGACCGAAGGCGAGATGGTGATCATACCGGATGAAACGCCTGCCGACAAGTCCAAACAACGCGGACCGTTTGGTGGTCCCGGCGGCCCGCCACCACCCATGTGAGGTGCCCATCATGATCCGCGCAGAACATTTATACAAGACATATCGCACTGGATCGGTTGCCGTGCACGCGCTTCAAGACGTATCTGTACATATTCGACCACAGGAGTTCGTGGCCATCATGGGACCATCCGGTTCGGGCAAGTCGACATTTATGAACCTCATCAGCTGTCTGGACCGACCGACGCAGGGGACTGTACGGCTGAACGGGCATGATGTCAGCAGCTTGGACGAAGATCAACTGGCAACGCTTCGCAACCGCACGATCGGGTTTGTGTTCCAGTCGTTCAATCTGCTGCCACGTCGTCCCGTGTTGAGGCAGGTGATGCTGCCGTTGCTTTACAACCCGGAGGTCACAGACGCCGAAGAGAGGGCGCGTAAGGCGCTCGAGTGCGTGGGACTGGCGCATCGACTGGATCACAAACCCACCGAACTGTCAGGCGGTCAGCAGCAGCGCGTGGCGATAGCGCGCGCGCTGGTCACCGATCCATTGATCATCCTGGGTGACGAGCCGACCGGTAATCTGGATACACGCACCAGCGAAGAGGTGATGGAGATCTTCCACGAACTGCATGAACAGGGCCGTACCATCGTGATCGTCACCCACGAAGAAGACATAGCTCGGCACGCACAACGGATCATCCGGTTTCGCGACGGGCGTATCCTGTCCGATGAACCTGTTCGCATCGATGCCAACGCCGGCGTGACACATCACCCAGCTCCTTTGGAGGTGCCGTCATGAACATCCGGGAAAGCCTGATCGTCGCAGTGGAAGGTCTGCTGAGCAACAAGGTGCGCTCCGCATTGACAATGCTCGGGATCGTGATCGGGGTGGCGTCCGTCATCGCCATGCTGTCTTTGGCGAACGGAACCCGGTCCCGAATGATGTCAAACATACAAGGTATGGGGACGAACGTGCTGACTGTCATGTCTGGTCAAGCGCGAAGCGGCGCGGTGCGCGGCGGATTCGGCAGCATGGACACCCTCACGCTCGAGGACGCCAAAGCCATAATGGACCATTGCAACGCCGTGCTGCACACATCTCCGGAGGTGCGTGGCAGCGCTCAGGTCAAATACCGCAACGAAAATACAAGCACATCGGTGATAGGCGCCGCTCCGACGTTCTTCCATATCCGTAACTACAAGATAGCCAAGGGGCGTGCTTTCCGCGACCGTGACGTCCGGGGAGCGCGCAAAGTGGTGGTGTTGGGCTCGACCACCGCAACAAATCTGTTCGGAAAGGCGTCCCCTGTGGGGCGCCTCATCGCAGTCCGTGGCATCCAATGTGAGGTCGTGGGCGTACTGGCGTCCAAAGGTACCGGTGGGTTTGGCGACCAAGATGACGTGATCATAACGCCTGTCACAACAGCCATGCGCCGATTGTTCGGTATGCAGAACATCCAGAGCATAAGCGTCCAAACCCGCTCGATGGACCTGATGGACCGCGCAACATCCCAGATCACCCGCCTGCTGCGAAGAAGGCACCGTCTTGCGGCTTCCGATGCTGATGACTTTGTGATCCGCAGCCAGGCGGAGGTGATGGAAATGGCAAACGATGCCTCACGGATGTTCAGCTTGCTGCTGGGCGGCATAGCCAGCGTATCACTGCTGGTAGGAGGCATCGGTGTGATGAATATCATGCTGGTATCCGTGACAGAGCGCACCCGTGAGATCGGTCTCCGCAAGGCCTTGGGTGCGCGCCGAAAGGACATTCAGGCACAGTTTCTGGTGGAGGCGATGACGCTCTCTCTGATTGGCGGTGTTTCAGGTATTCTGCTGGGAGTCGGTATCGCGACGGGATTCACGGCGGCCACGGGTATGCAGACTACCGTATCCCTCGGCTCGGTGGCGATCTCGTTCACGTTTGCAGCCCTGGTAGGGGTATTCTTTGGTTTCTACCCGGCCCGGAAAGCCGCTCAGCTGGATCCTATCGAGGCACTGAGATATGAATGATCAGTCGTCACACCATGCAACCACTTGACGTTCTATGCGTCTATCCCCATGGACTGGCGCCAGGAGGCGAACAATGCAAACAATTGGAGGTGTAGTATGAACTGCAGATTGCTCGGCAGTGCACTGAGCGTTGCGCTCGTGGCAGCAGTCACTGCGTATGCGCAAATGGGGCCACCACCAGGAGGGCCGGGTGGCATGGGACGACCGGGTGGGCCCAACAATCCCGGAGGACGCCAACCCGGCATGATGATGATGATGATGGCATCCCCCACTCTGGCCGTTTCCACACCGCCGTACCGCCTGTTCGAGGGTATGGCCAGTGAATGGAAACTCAGCGCAGACCAGTTGAAGAAACTGCAAACCACCTTGCAGGCGGATGCTCCCAAAATTCGGTCTCTGCGACAGGCATCCGCTGCAGCGTCCAAGGCGCTCCGCGACGCTTTGATGGACAAGAAGAGCAGCCCAGCCCAACTACGCTCACTGCTGGCGGCAGCCCGCAAGGCTGATGACGCGCTGATCGCCCACCAGATGCAAAACTGGGCCACCATCCGCGAAATATTGACCGCTGACCAGCTGGCAGCGCTCAGCAAGACATTAAACAACCCCATGCAGGGTCGACCGATGATGCCCGGCATGGGTGGTATGGGCGGACAGCGGGGCCGTAACGCCGCTCCCGGCCAAAACCGGTAACTCATGTTCTGATCGCGTTCGACAGACGGAGCAATCCCAAGTCGAATGGCGGTAAAGAGGTGGCCCCTCCAGTCAGTTAGGCATGTCGACGGTAGTCATGTCCGTTAACTGACTGGAAGGGCTGCTGTCAAGTTGTTGCATCACCGCTCTGGCAACAACCTACCCATGCCCATCGCTTTTTTGTAGAAAACGACATCCGCTACACGCCCCACAACACCACCGATCGACCCGACTTATCTCTCAACGTAAATGCATTGCGCACAGTCACTTTCAACTGTTCACGTGTTCTTTCTGATGTATACTGAGTCCAAACCGGCCGGCCAGAACATTGGCCGAACACACTTCCGGCAAAGGAGAATGGCCATGACATCGTATCGTCTGTACAGACAGGCGTTGCTTGGGGTGCTGTTGGTGCTGTCTTCCACGCTGGCCCAAGCCAATCAACAGATGCCCGAACCGGGCAGATTCCCGGGCGGACCGGGCATGATGCCGCCTGAACGGATGGCCCCGATGGCGCCTCCTCCCATCGCAGCGGCAATCTCCACGTCCTTACCTCCGCTGCAGTGGCCTGAGGCTCTTGCCCAACCACTCCAACTGTCCGAAGACCAAGTCAACCGCCTGATGGACCTCATGCTCACCGCCGAAAAGACCATTCGCCCGATACGCCAAACTGCCGCCAAGGCAGCCGAAGCGCTGCGAAGCGCACAGTTCGACAAAGGGGTCACACCTGGCCGTATCAAGGAAGCCGCTGCAACCGCTCAAAAAGTCGAAACGGCGCTGGTAACTACGCAATTGGAGGCCTGGCAGCAGATTCGCAACATTCTCAGTGCCGAGCAACTGAAGCGATTGCAGATGATCCTGTCCCAACCGCGCCCGCCGTTTATGGAGCCAATGCCAGGCATGCCAAGCATGCCCGGTCATCCCGGCGCGATGCCCGGAATGGCTGATCCGGGACAGCCCGATGCGCCGGTCAGTGCCCCTGACGCCCCCAGGTAGCGAACAACTTCGAGGATGACCTGGCAGGATGTACTGCTGCCGACGGCGTAACGGTTAGCGCTTGCCGCTCATTCAAGTTTGGCTTCTGGAACAGGGCGTCTGCGAGCGGCCGGGCGCCCGTCCTGTTCAGTGACGATGTTCCTTGAGGCGTGAACCAACAATCCATACAGGAGTACCCGATGAGTCTGCAACACTTTGAAGCCAAGAATCAGGCCATCCGCAGTCGTTTCCTAGAGGAAAAGCGCAAAAACCCCGATATGCTTCAAAACCGATTGAACCTCAGTTGGAGCAACTGGGGATTCGGAATGGAGCCGCTGCAAAACTCCGTAGCCAGACTTGCGGCCCATGACATCCGGTTCATCGAGCTGCATGGCAACCACTACGGTCCCGATCTGGGTTATCGACCCGATGAGACCCGGATGATCCTGGCGGACCATGGGGTCACTGCGGCCGGGATTTGCGGGATGTTCTCCGCAGATAACGACCTGTCCAGCAACCGCCCAATGGCCCGCCAGGCAGCGATCGACTATCTGAAACGGGAGATCGACTTCGCGGCAGCTGTTGGCGGCGGCTACATCCTGGTGGTGCCTGGTGCAGTCGGCCGACCACAGGCCTACGACGATACCGAGTTCGACCGCAGTGTGGAGACTCTGCGTCTGGTCGCCGACCGGTTCAGTGAAGCAGGAGTTCGGGCCGCCATCGAGCCTATCCGCTCTGCAGAAGTCAGCTTTTGCCATACGGTGGCCGATGCTCAACTCTATATCGCAGCCGTGGCGCATCCCGGGGTGGCGCACATCAACGGCGATGTCTACCACATGCAGAGCGAAGAGTCACACATCGGAGAGGCGGTGCTGCAGGCAGGCTCCATGCTGACGAACCTGCACATCGCGGACAGCAACCGATGCGCGCTGGGAGATGGATCGCTGGATCTGGATACGCTGATCATGGCGTTGTACCTGATCGGGTACAACCAGCCCGGGTGTTACGTCACCCCAGAACCGCTGGGACCGGGCGGAGATCCCTATCCCGCCATGAACGGCAAGCCCGATCCGGCGGCATTGGACCGTCTGGTCGGCCAAACCGCGCGTTATTTCCGCGAGCGCGAGGATGTCGTTCGCGCCCTGTAACGCTCAAGAAATCGCCGATGGCGGTTAACCGCCATCGGCGTCCCCTATTTCACTGCACCGAGCGGCTCCGGCAACACCGTATGGAGCTGTCCGTTAACGCGCACCTTCACCGGTTCGGAAAATCTGGACGTGATCCGGAAGCGCGTGACTCGCCGATCGCTCCATTCGCATTCAACCTGATGACCGCCTCGGACGCAGAGCCCTTTGAACGCACCGGAACTCCAGCCCGATGGAAGCGCAGGTAACAGCTCGATTTCATCGGCATGACTCTGTACCAGCATCTCGGCAATGCCGGCACATCCGCCAAAGTTGCCATCGATCTGAAACGGCGGGTGTGAGCAGAACAGATTGGGCAGCGTGCCGCTTCCCTGACCGATGTACGTCATGCCTGTTTCTGGATGCGACGCAGGTCTAAACAATCGGGTCAATAACCGATGTGCCCGCTCGCCGTCCCCCAACCGCGCCCACAAACAGATCCGCCAGGCCAGCGCCCATCCCGTGCTTTCGTCACCTCGGCGTTCCAGCGTGACCCGACACGCTTGTGCCAGATCGGGTGTTCCCTGACGCGTAATCTCGTACCCCGGAAACACCCCATAGAGGTGCGATGTATGCCGATGCGTGGGTTCCGGTTCCGGATAAGGCTCCAACCACTCCTGAAGGCGCCCATCCGGGCCAATCTGATTGGGCGCCAGCCGAGCCCGTGCCTGCGCCAACTGATGGCGTAACGGTGCGTCCGTTTCCAGCAGTTCGGCTGCGGAGATAGTGTTCGCGAACAGTTCCCGAAGCAGCTGCATGTCGACTGTGGGCCCCAGACAGACATGCGCCGCCTTTCCATCGGGAAGCAGAAACGCATTCTCCGGCGAATTCGACGGACCGGTCACCAACCACCCATGTTTGGGCTCTTCGATCAGATTGTCCAGATAAAATAGAGCCGATTCTTTCAGGATGGGGTACGCCCAACGCAGGAATTTCAGGTCACGGGTATAAGCGTAATGCTCCCAGAGATGCTGACATAACCATGCGGATCCGCTCACCGTAGCTCCACAAGACGCGGACTCGCCCGGTGATGTAAATCCCCAGGGATTGGTGATGACATGCGCCACCCAACCACGGGCATTATAGTAGGAACGCGCAGTGCGTCGACCAGGTTCCACGAGGAATGCAATCAGCCGGTGAAGGGGCTCATGAAGGTCGGACAGATTGCATACCTCGGCAGGCCAATAGTTCATCTGGACATTGATATCCAAATGCCAATCACCGTTCCAGGGCGTCTGTATCTCTTCCGCCCATATCCCCTGCAGATTTGCGGGTAAACCTCCAGGGCGTGACGAGCTGATGAGCAGATATCGGCCGTAATGAAAGTATAAAGCAGCCAACGCCGGGTCATCGCTTCCGTCTTGAAATCCTTTCAGGCGGTCGTCTGTCGGCCGAGTGCTGTTGGAACTGGCAGGCAACTCCAGCATTGCCCTGCGGTACAAAGGCTGGTAGTCTGCCAAGTGGTCTTTCAGCAACACCGTGAACGGTTTACGGGCGGCTTTACCCATATCCGTCAACGCAGCCGCCATTTCATCGGACAGTTGACGCCCGGCAAATCCTTTGTAATTCGTAGCAGCGGAAATCAGCACCAACACTTCATCTGCAGAATGCACCGTCAACCGGTCCTGATCACGCGTCAATGCCCCGCCTTTGCAGATCAGCCGCACGCGCGCGACAAACCGCACGCCATCACCGCCTCGACCGTCAGTGAGTGTCCCCTGCATCAGCAGATCACCGTCGACGCTCAGCATTGTCGTCGACCGTTCCGGACGGTTTATGTTGACAGATAAGGAAATGGAGCCTGGCCGGTTGGCGCTGAACCGGTTGACACAGACCTGATCCGGCGCACTGACGAAATGTTCACGGTGATACCTGACACCTTCAAGCGTATAGGTCACATGCGCCGTAGCCGTCTGGAGATCCAACCAACGACGATAATCGCTTGGGATCTCAGAGGCTCTCTGAACCGATATCCGCAGTGTGTCCAGTGTCTGATAGCATCCGAAGGGTGTATTGGCGCCATTGCCATGCCCTGACCCAACACCATCACAGGTGAACGTTTCATTCACCAGTTGTTCGGCCTCTACATTACGTCCTTCACACAGCAAACGGCGGATCTCTTGCAACGCCCGATGGGCATCGGGCTTGTCTGCGGCCTGGATGGATCCTGACCACATGGAGCTTTCATTCAGAACGATACGTTCCTCAGCGATACCGCCATATAACATCATGCCAAGCCGCCCGTTTCCTAAGGGAAGCGCTTCTATAAACGCTGAGGCGGGTTGGCGGTACCAGAGTTCATGAGCAGCGGACATATTAGGCCTCCCAGTATGTCGATGGGTTCGCACAACAGGGTATGCATGTCACGAATGATCGAAAGGGATCTGGGACCTCCCGGGCGCTCCCGGTCTTGCCGGTACCATTTCTCCTGCAATCAGCCACTTACGGTTCGCCGTCGCCGGCAGCAGATGATCCAATCGTCCGCATCAAACGTAGCATCGATTCTTACGTCATGACATGCAGCATGCTGTGCGCTGGCAAGTTCGGGCCAGCCCCGATGATTTTCTGCGTTATGCAGCATTTCTCGTGCAGATAGCCCAAACCTGTATTTGGACAGTGATTATCAGCGCGCCATTCGGACCAGCGCTCCGCCTCCCGGTGGCAGATCCAACGCGATGCGCGAAGTTTCACCGCCCCGCACCCATGTACCGGTTCCCGGATGATAGACATCCATGCGGCCGGGGCCCTGAAGAGTGATCTGACGCGACTGTTTGTAGTCCAAGTTCACCACGAGCGCATGTGTCGGACGTCCGGCTCGGCTGCCAAACAATCCCAGCAGCACATCGGAACCGGATGACTCCGGGCGAAAGGCACAATTCGCCGGCAACGGCTCTGCACCCCAAGGCGTCTTGCCGTAATGGTACGCCCCGATGGACCTCAACGACTGGAGCTGACGGGCGATAGCAACGAACTCACGGTTCGACTGAGCCACTGACCAGAACAGAGGCAACAGCGTCGACTGGTCCTGCGGATTGGTCCAGAAACCGATGTCATATCGGAAGTGGGCCAGTCCTTGCGCGCCATAAGCCAATGAGGTGTATGTCAACCAGCGGATTTCATTCGCATTCGGCCCCCGCCAGCCTTCGGCAGGCGAATCACAGGACTGGATGATATTCAGGAACGGCACGCCAGCTTTCAACGCCGCCTTTCGGATCAACCCCAGATTCAGGAAATACTGAGCTCCATCACCGTTTCTCAAAAAGTGATAGTGGTCGTAGCTGATCAATTCCGGTTTCACTTGCTGAACATATTGGCGCAGGTGTTCCACGTATCGGGCTGACGTTTTGTCATCGGCATCCAGACCGGCGAAGTTTGTCGGATAGCCGGCCCGAGCGCGCGCCACATCGTCATCTGTCACGTTGAGCTGGGCATCAGAGGCATATGTCGGTAAGAGATTGATATAAGCCAAATGGGCCGGATCGTGACGACGCAAAAACGCCACCAGACGTCCGAGCTTCGGAAAGGCGCCGGCTCCGGGTTCATCAACGAGGAAGTAGGCGTACAACGCCGGATGGTTTCGAACTCGTTGCACCAGTTTAAGCAAGCTGTCTGCTTGAGCTGGATCATCGACATCGGGCGTGTGAATGACCAACATCACTCGGAGTCCAAAGCGATGATACAGATCAAGGTCTGTTTCATTATGCGCCCATGCCAGGTTCCAACCGCCGGACTGTAACTGAGACGCCGTCAGCTCATTCGCAGGCATCGTGTGTCCCGGTCCACACCAATACGTGACAATCGGTTCCCCGATGCGCCATCGAGGCGCCGTATCACCCCTGTCGCTGAGCAGAGACAGGCAAACGACCATCGCCATACCGATGCATCCAATCCAAAGTTTCACCGCCACGCCTCCAGTCAGTCCTGTGTAATTAGATGTGATCCCACGGTCTGGATATAACAAACGGGGTTTGATTTTGCCACCAGTTATCGTTTCGATAGCGGAGTATGGGAAACGCCAGTAGTCACAAGTATGCAGAGGGGGCGCATATCATACGACCTTTACAAAGAAGGCATTCTGCCTCAGGACACATCGGCATGGGAACAAGTGAGGGCATGCCGTGACCTGCAGTATTCGGCGCAACACCGGACACACAAAGGCACGAGCGGAACGCATCGCGTCGGAGCGGATCGACTTGGCACGAAACGAAGGTCCGTGCATAGCTGTCTTACTACTTTCCGTGCCCCAGTGTACGGAGTGCTCTTGACATTTGTGAGTTAACCAGCCGGAAACACCGCTTTCAAGGCGCCACCATTCGGGTGAAGTCGTCAGTGGCGGTGAAGGAGAACTGCCATGATGCCGGGACAGTACCCGATCGGAATGGTTGTACTATGCACCGCGGTGATCACGGGAGCCACCGCAAAAGCCGATAACGTGGTAGACCACAATAGATTACAGGCCTTACAAGAGGCGGTCTCAACATTGGGGCACCCTGCAGAGTCCCATAGGCCCCCTGACAACACCTCACACGTATATGTCTGCTGGACTCCTCACGGCCAATTCAGTCCGGTCGGCGTTACATCACAGGTCGCATACGGAGTAAGGGGTCTGGCGGCGCGTTACGAGTCGACCACACCCATCCGTTTAAGCAGAAACGCTGCCTACAACCAGCCTGTCTTACGAAATGCCCCCCGGTTTAGACAAGCAATGGGATGCATCCGCACGTACATTGGCGTTGATCCCGCGTATTGGCCTGCCGGTCGGGATCCTGCTCAATGCCGTGATGGAGGCGTAGACATAACGGAATTTGCCGATTTTTACATGCGAGATATCGGTCCGGCGCTTGGCTCCAACGACATGAAGACTGTGGCCAGTCAGTCGATGACCATTGCAAATCGACCAGGTCTCCTCCGGATTGCCAATGGATCAAGGAATGGCAAGCGGGCTACATTTGCGTTTGTCTTCATGACCTCACCGGAGACCACATTGCTGTTGATGTACATGTCACCCAGCGATACCTATGATCAACATGCATCTCTTTTTTACCGCTTGTTGAACTCGGTACAGGTAAAGTAGAGCCGGACGGCCACCAGGGCCTGTTCTCACCCTGCGACTGGTTCATACCGGCAACGCAGGGTCGGTATACTCATAGGTGTAACTGCTGCCGGCGGGCGTCCTGTGTATCGTGTTGCTCGATGACTGGACGCCTCGCCTGGTGAAATTGAGGGCGAACGGCCTGTTCCACTTCCCGGACATCTATAGCGAACTGATTGCGCTGCTCATGGCGGCCATGCTGGCCGGCGTGGTTTCCGTCTTGTTGCGTCAACCGCTCATCATCGGATTCATCGCTGTCGGTATCGGACTTGGTCCAGCCGGGTTGAATGTCATCCGCTCCACTGAAGAGATCCGGGCACTGGCCGAGATGGGACTGGCGCTGCTGCTGTTTGTGGTTGGTCTGAAACTGGATCTGGGGTTGATCCGCAGCATGGGGACCGTCGCCTTGGCGACCGGCATCGGCCAGGTCCTGTTCACCACCGTGGGCGGTTTTGGTCTGGCCTTGGTGCTTGGCATGACCCCGATGACGGCGCTCTATGTCGCTGTTGCCCTCACATTCTCCAGCACGATCATTGTGGTGAAACTGCTCTCGGACAAACGGGAGACCGAGTCGCTGCATGGACGCATCGCACTGGGTTTTCTGATTGTGCAGGACATCGTCGTGGTGTTGATGATGATTGTGCTCAGCTCATTGACGGGCGCGAACGGCGTGCATCCGCTTCTTCAGGTGGTCATGATCGTTCTCAAAGCGGTGCTGTTCATCGCCGGGGTGTCGGCGGTCAGCATACTGGCCTTCCCCCATGTACTGCCGGCCATTGCCCGATCGGCTGAGCTACTGGTGCTGTTCGGCGTGACTTGGGCCTTGGTGCTTGCCGAACTGGGCGATCTGATGGGCTTCAGCAAGGAAGTGGGCGCATTCGTCGCCGGCATCTCGCTGGCATCTACGGCTTACCGTGATATCATCGGCGCCAAGCTGGTCAGTCTGCGGGACTTCTTACTGCTGTTTTTCTTTTTGGAACTGGGCAGCCGCCTCAACATGACGAACCTGACATCCCAAGTTGCCGCGGCAATCCCCCTTTCTCTGTTTGTATTAATCGGCAATCCCATCATCGTCATGATCATTATGGGATACCTGGGTTACCGGAAACGCACCAGTTTCATGGCGGGGCTGACGGTGGCGCAGATCAGCGAGTTCTCGCTGATCCTCATCGCCATGGGGGCGAATGCCAAGCATGTCGGGCCGGACGCGGTTGGCGTGGTCACGCTGGTCGGTTTGATCACCATCGGATTGTCCACCTACATGATCATCTACGCTCAGCCTCTGTACGAACGGCTCGCCCCTTGGTTGGGCATATTCGAACGTAAGACACCACATTATGAAGACGCCAACGCGTCAGCCATCCAGCATTTCCGTGATCAGGTCATCATACTAGTCGGCTTGGGAGAGTACGGCGCCGGGATTGCACACCATCTGGCCGCCCGCGGTCGACAGGTATTGGGAGTCGACTTCAATCCACAGGCCGTACGCGCATGGAACACCGCCGGAGGCGTGGCGGTGTTCGGCGATGTGGAAGACCCGGACTTTGCGCATTCCCTGCCGCTGTCTCAATCGCGTTGGGTGGTCAGCTCCATCCGCGATATCCGCATCAACACCGGTATCGTCAATGCGTTGCGGCACACGGGCTATCAGGGGCACATCGCATTGGCGGCCTACAGCCGCAAGGATGTGCCTCCGGATCTTTGCGAGGAAGCCGATCTGTTGTTCGCCCCATTCGAGGACGCCGCAGAACAGGCCGTGGATCTGCTGTGTGACGCCGAAGCGCAAATCGAAAGGAGAGCTATGGATAAACTGATCGACTCTCTATCTGGCCACTATATCGTGTGTGGTTACGGCCGTATGGGCCAACAGATCGTCAAAGACTTTACACGTCAACACGTGCCACATGTAGTGGTCGAAGACAACCCGGAGCAGTTGCCAAAGTTGCGTGAACGGCAAATACCCCACGTGGAGGGCAACGCCAGCGATGACGCGACATTGATCAAAGCGGGCATCGAACGGGCCAAGGGCCTGATCGCAGTCGCATCCTCAGATGAAGTCAACGTGTTCATCGTTCTCACGGCGCGTGTACTTAACGCCAATCTCTTCATCGTGGCGCGCTCGATCCGCGAAGAGAACGAAGACAAACTGCGACGCGCCGGGGCCGACAGGGTGATGTCCCCTTATATACTCGGCGGACGCCGTATGGCGGCGGCTGTCACACGGCCGGGGATCATGGACTTCCTGGACCTCGTGTTGCATAGCGAGAAACTGGAAGCGGAGTTTCACATGTTGCCCGTAACAGACGATTGTCCGCTCGTAAACCGGACGATCAGTCAGATCGGCTTTCGCTCTCAAGCAGGCGTCACACTGCTCGCGATCAGACGTCCCGGGCAGGATGTGATCGTCAATCCATCGGCCGACTTCGAGGTGCTTCCCGGCGACGAATTGATTGTCATGGGAACTCCTGCCCAAATAGAGCGTCTGTGCAGGACAGATAAGAACTCCGGTTGAATATCGGATCTGGTCAACGCACAGTCACGCAAGCTCCAGCTGGCGCTCAGCGCCGGCAGGACTGTCTGGCTACATTGGAAGCACAGGGTTATGATGTGCGATCCATGGACGGATACCCGCTGGAGCAGTGCAGCGAGGTTGTAGCCATCCATCCGGAATATCGGCCAACTGCACGCACAAGAAAGATCGACCACTCGATGTATAACGCCCGGGTGATCCCTTGACATCCCGTGTCGCATCGCAACGAGTAGACAGACGGCCTTTTGACGAGAGGATCTACCGATGACAACGGCAGATACCGCAGCCAGATTACAGGAAATCCGGAATGGCTTCGCTCAGGTACGCGAAGCCTACGCCAGGCATAAACAAGAAATCTCGCGGTTAATCCGTGTCTCTGTTTCTGTGGACAAGGAACTGGTGGATCTCGGGGAGGCCGTGACAGTCCGATTCTCAGCCGTGTGCAGTCACAGACCGCAACCTGAGCTGCTGCTGACTGAACGTATTTACGATGAGAAGCCGGTCGTCACCACGCACCGCCTGCCATGGAGGCGACAAGGTGAACGGTTCACAGCGATCTGGCGGTGGATTCCCAGACGCTGCGGCAATCATCTGATCAGTTGGACATGCGACATCGGCGGTGATATCGATATCTTTTACCGGCACATCACCGTGATTGACAATCGCTCGGTGGTGCTCTTGTTCAACTCGACCAGTCACGGCGTCCCGCGCCCGGAACCGGACTTTCACGAAGTGAAGATCCCGTTCAGCGCCTGGCTCGAACCGCTCCTGTTCGGTGATCGCCCTCATGCCGAGGCGTTCGCCTCTGTCAGCCGGCCGACACGTCAGTTCGGAGACGATCTGAACCTGTTCATCTATCTGAGCGGAAGCTACGTACCATCCGAATACGGAAAACCCTGGGATGTGATGCGCCCGTTATATGATGAGCCGGAGTTTGTCCAACGAGAGGTACTGGACGCGTACCGTCAGATGTGGAACATGTGCGGCTTCCCGCGTCCGCTGGATACGCTCAGTAGCTACGGTATCGGAAATGCACCTGTGTCCATCGCGCGGTCTCTGGGTTATACGCGGATTGGGGCGTTATGCGCGGACCAGAACTGGCAGGACGGAATGCATCGGATCAACCACTGGGGCATGCCGGCGCGTCCGTTTTTCATCAGTCACGAAGATTTCCGTAAGGCCGGTCCCGGCGGACGCGGTGCGATGGTGGGTTTTCAGCAGTGTCAGCGTCAGACGTGCCTGACGCGCGACTATAACTGCGTCTACTCGTTTGAAGGCGGCATTGGACTGGCGCTGGATGTCATGGGTGGTGTCAGCCGCGAGCGGAAAATCAACGAGATGAGCCAGTCTCGTGAAAAAGACTTCCTGGAATGTATGATCCAATCCGGAGGCCAAAGCGGACATCCTCTGTTCCTCTGTGCCGGTGTCGAGTTCAACGGCGTCTGGCCGTTCATGGCCGGTTGCAATCGCCAATTGCTGGAGTATTGCGCTCATCGCACCCGGGACAGTCATCTGGCGTTCACAACACCGGCAGCCTTGGCGGACTACATGCGTCGCCGCTATCGGACTACCCCTGAAAGCGTGCTTTACCTGGTGGATATATTCGCCGGGCTGACGTACAACGACAAACCAGTATGCTATCCTGACACTCTGGAAATCGAAAACGGCCGGTTCAAATCAATCTTCCGCAAACCAGACATTCTTCCTTACGTATATTACGATTACACCACACGCTGGAACTATCCAGATTGGGGCAACGAGACCATCCCGCGCCGTCCTAATGGCTACATCGTTCCGGATACGCCGGAGCGGTTTCAGATTACGCCCAGACAGCTGGACACGCGGGGTTTGGAGGCCTCGGTATCCACCCGCCGTGTCGCGGATGAATGTATCGCGGAAATCACCGTGACATCAAAGCATGACCACAAGCAATTGGCGCTGGCTCTGTGGGATCTGCCCTGTGTTAGCGTCACCCATGAGAGTCAATATCGGTTGTCGGGCGCACAACGATTTGTACCCGTCCAAGCGCCATATACCCGCAACGCATGCGGGATCGTGATCGCCGATGTGAGAGCAGGCGTTCAGACGATCACTCTGCGGATCCGCTCACCGCATCGGCGCCCTCAGACCCTCGAGGTTCAGCTGAACGGGTCGGTTTCCGCGACCGTGCTGCCACGAGACGGTAACTGGACCGCTTATCTATACACAACAACAAACGAACCGGCATCTGTAACCATCACCCCGCCGTCGGGCGTGGACTGCCGGTTGTACCCGTGGGATAGTGACGATCCGGTCGCGTTGAGTCGCAGCGTGACCATCCAATTGTCACCCGGACAGCCTCAACGAATCACCGGGCTGTCGCCCGAGCAGTTGGTCACCGGCTGTGCGACTTGATCGCGCGTCAACCGCGCGAGTCGAACAGTGTTGGATTCCATCGGCTGCCGGGAACGGCCAGCCGGTCGTGCACTGCGTTCAATTTGAGTAACACTGCCGGATCCAAGAGCGGATCGCGGGTGCTAACGCGCCACACATGCAGTTCGCGTTCCAGACGTTTCCGCACCGTGGCATAATCGGGGTTGTCCGCCAAATTGACAAACTCGTCGGGATCGTTCTGCAGGTCATAAAGCTCCCAGCGAGGCGGGTGGTGATATGTATCGAATGCGTGACGGGTTGCCGAACCGGCCAGTCGCGGATTGCGACTGGCTTCCCATGCGGCACAACCGTCGATCCCCAGCACGGGATTGGCGACTTCACTGCGCAAGTTAAGTATGGCTTTGAAGCGCTGATCACGGATAGCCCGCCGGGGGTAGTACTCTGCAGGCTGATGGGCTGTATGCTCCATGCACACTGTACGACGCCCCCGATAGGTCCGGCCTTCCAGTGCGGGGCGCATCGTTCGTCCTTCCACCGGTTTGGGGATCGCCACACCGGCATAGTCGAGCAATGTGGGCAGAATATCCACCGCACTGACCAGTTCACCGCGTGGTTTCTGACGGCGCACGCCATATCCCCAGAAAAGCAGAGGCACATGGACGCCGGCTTCATAACAGGTGGTCTTACCCCGAGTAACCCGGATTATTCATAAAAGCACAAACTCGCAGGAAAAGGGCCAGGCTCCGCC
>CAZYPZ010000005.1:0-191402 GCA_964650005.1 uncultured bacterium
AAAGGGGCGGGGCGAACCCCGCCCCTATATCGATGCGGCAACGCCGCAACCGCGGCGCGAAAGCGCCGCACCTTCCCCGCGCGGTGCGTGAAAACGCACCGCGCTTCACCCCCGGCGCGCACCGCCGACACCCCCGTGGCCCGCAAGGGCCGCTTCATCCCCGTGGCCGAAGGCCACTTCACCCCAAAGGGGCGGGGCGAACCCCGCCCCTATATCGATGCGGCAACGCCGCAACCGCGGCGCGAAAGCGCCGCACCTTCCCCGCGCGGTGCGTGAAAACGCGCAGCGCCGACACCCCCTCGTCCCGAAAGGGCCGCCTCACCCCGTGGCCGAAGGCCACTAATCCCCAAAGGGGCGGGGCGAACCCCACCCCTACATCGCTACGGCGATTACTCGCCGCGTTATTGAAACGGGTACATCTGGAGGACGCACCTGGCCTGCAATCGCCCAACCGACCGACATACCCAATCCGGGCTCCAAGACCACATTGTATGGTTTAGGTGGCAACATGGTGGCGCTGCTGCACAACCCAAATCCCGTGCATCGCAGTCCGCTGGCGTTGTGGGTCAGTCTCGACGGCATGCAGACCTGGCCCTACCGTCGGGTGATTGTCGCACAGTCGGCAGACGGCCCGAACGGAGCATTGAACTATCCGGATGGATTCGTCACCGCGGATAGGCGTTGGCTTTGCTTCGCGTTCGATGATAACCGTCACCGAGCCGTCTGCGTGCGCGCCAGATTGCCCGTGGACTGAGTGAACCGCGTTCGGATAGGAAACAGCGGAGTCAGATTGGCAGTCCAACCAGATAAAGGAAGTCGGAGGCGACACATGGCTTGGAAACGCGTGGTTGACGCCCCGCTGGGCTTTACCGTCACCGAATCGGCGGGAGGGCTGATAGCCGCCGACATCACCGGCAACCGACAGCAGGAGCTGATTGTGACCGCGCCGGGACGGTTGGCGGCGTTCGCACCGAACGGCAAACAGCTGTGGATGCGCGAGATCGATATCCGGGTTTCGGCAGGATCCAGTGAAAACACCGGACTGCCCGGCCATCATGCACCCGGCGTGCAGGTTGCCGACATCGACGGAGACACGATGCCTGAGGTCCTGCTGCTGGACCAAAACGACACGATTATCGCGCTGGATGGACGGACTGGCAGAGACAAGTACAGGTGGAGGGTTGATCATCCGGAGGGTTCGGAGCGTTGGGAACATCTGGTGGTCGCCAATCTGCGAGGTGCGGGAGACCAAGATCTGCTGCTGCAGACCACCAATGCGCGCGGATACCGGATGGGCCGGTATGTGTCGGCTTTCTCCATCGATCCGGCCAAGTTGACACCCCTGTGGTCCACCGATCGCTACGTCGGCTGCGCACACAGCGGATTGCGGGTAGCGGATATCGACGGCGACGGCCGGGACGAAGTACTGGGCAGCACGCTCATCTGGGCGGACGGACGCATACAGACGCTCTTCGAACATCGGGGCCATCTGGACAGCCTGTTTGTGGGCGATGTCCGCCCTGACCTGCCGGGGCTGGAGGTGGTCTTCCTGGAAGAGGGCGGTGGGAACCACGTATTCCTGGCCAACAGCCAGGGGTTGATCTGGTCATCTCACCACCGCAATCAGGAGCCGCAGAATGCCGCATTGGGCAACTTCAGTCAGGTTCATGACGGGCTGGAGATCTGGTGCCGCAGCCGGTACGACACCGACCAAAAGCCTTTTGTGTTCGATATGTTCGGCAATGTGCTGACGGAGTACGCATTGCAGGAAACCGCCCCGCCGGATTGGACACGAAAGGGCGTGGAAGTCATCTTCACGATCGACTGGACAGGTCGCCCCACACAGTTATGCGCCGCCAAGGCCCGACACGAAAGCGGCGATGTCTGCATCTTCGAACCGATGACCGGACGTTTCGTGGAGCGCATCGAGGAGCAGGCCGATCGGCTGTATGTGGCGGATGTTTCCGGTGACTGGCGCGAGGAACTGGTGGTCATCAGCGGCGAACGTCTGCGCGTGTACCAGAATCCGGACCGCAACCCGGTGTCCAACCGCCGCAGCCTGTGGCGGGATCCCGCCTATCGGCGCAACAAGATGACCTGGAATTACTACAATCCGTAAAGCCCTGCGGCTGGCTCAACGCCAGATGTCCACGGCCAGCCGCGCCATCACCAGAAACACCACACACAGAAACACGGCGCGTACGAACGGCGCGCCGTTTCGTATCGCGACGCGTGCACCCAGCCATCCGCCCAGCATGTTGGCGATCAGCAATGGAACAGCCAACAACAGGTAAATATGTCCGTGCCATGTGAACACGATCAACGCCGACAGATTGGTCGCCAGATTGATCGCCTTGGAAGCAGCGCTGGCCTGCAGGAAGCTGCGTCCCCATAACGTGGTGAGGGCAAAGATCAAAAACGTACCGGTCCCCGGCCCCACAAAACCGTCGTACAAACCGATCAACAGCACGCACGCCCATAGCCATATGGCGTGTCGCGTCACGGCGCGTTCCGCCATGCCGATTTGAGGGAACCGGAGCGTCACCAATGCGACAGTGGCCACAGCTGCCAACACCACCAGACGGATATAGCCGGGTGAGAGCTGCGTGGCCACATAGGCGCCCAGTGCGCTGCCGGAAAAAGACAGCACCAAGGGGATCCGCAGCAATCGCCAAGGCAGCAGACGCGAGCGTGTGTATCGCCAGGCGGCCACCGCTGTGCCGCAAATAGACACCAGTTTGTTCGTCCCCAACAGCGTGGCGGGAGGCAGGCCGGGAAACAGCACCATCAGCGCGGGTATCTGCAGCAAACCACCACCGCCAGCCACCGCGTCCACGAACCCCGCGCTCAGTGAGGCCAACGCCATCAGCGCGACAGCACCGGGATGCAGTTCCATCGATCAGCTACTGGCGCTGCTATAGTGCCGGGATGCAAACGCCCAGAACCGCAACGCCGCCAGCAAGAACAGCGCCGACAGGCCCGCACCCCAGCCTACCAGATTGATACCTGCCTTGCCGGCCAACACCGACGCGGGAGCTGTGGCAATGAACGCCACCGGAAGCACCCAGGTGAACAGACGGCGCGCCAGCCCTTGGAATACATCGGTGGGAAACCGCGCCGTGTACAACATGGTGTCGATCAGCACCACCAGATTGTCCACCCGCACCAGCCAGAACGCGGTGCTCATCATGAACAGGTACAACGCATACAGCATGACCAGAGCGGCCAACACCAACACCACGAAACCGGCAACCTCCGGCATCTCCGGCCGGTTGGGCAGGTGTCTCCAGCTGTATGCAATCAGTGCGATCGCTCCCAACAACGAGCCGATCTCATCCAGATTGACAAACCGGAAGGATACCCAAAACACCGATCGGATGGGGCGTGTAAACACGAAATCCATCGTGCCCTGCTGAACCAGATTCGGGATTTGGCTCAGATTCGGATAGAACGTCAGCGAAGCCACAGAGGTGACGAAATAACAGATGCCGCTCAGCATCAGCCCCTCCGCACGGCTCCAACCAGCGACCGCACTGGTCTGACTGTAGATCACCTCCACAGTCAGCACGAAGAACGCCAACCATGCCACGTTGGTGACCACCTTGGCCCAGAAGTTGGCGCGAAACTCCGCTTCCCGCCGAAAACTGTTCCGCCAGAACAATCGATACAGCCGCATGTACCGTTTCATGCCGGTCTACATCCCCACCGCGGTGTAGCTTCGCAGGCCTCTTCGCCACAACATCGCCCCCAGCACGGTGACCAGCACGAACCACGCCAGTTGAACGCCCAATCCCTGCACAGCCTGCGCATCGGTGATCCGGCCCAGCAGCACATTGGTTGGCAGCGCAAGCGTATATTCGAACGGCATCCATTGGCTGATGTCACGACACCAGGCAGGCAGCATGGCGATCGGCACCATCTGGCCGCTGAGGAACAGCATCGGCACATAGTACACGTTGTAGATGCTGCGCGCCTCTTGAAAGAACAACGCCAGCACGCCCAGCGTAAACGTCAACGCGAACGACAACAGATGTCCCCCCAACAGACAGGCCCAGAACAGCCCGGACGCGTGCAGCGACGTTATGTCGAGATAGTGGCGGTATAGAAGCGCACCGACAGCCATGATCGGAATGAAGAACAGCGTACGCATGATGCGCCAGGCCAGGTTTCCCACGAACATGTACTGATAGTAGCTGAATGGACGCACCAGCTTCGCCGACAGCTGCCCTTCGCGGATCTCATTGGCCATATCCCACATCACATGCGATATCACGAAGCTGGTCAAGGCGGCCATGACAATGTAGTACATCACCAGCTGTTTAGGGTCAAAACCCACGATGTCCGGGCGGCCGTTGAAGCTGGCCAGCCAGACCGCCGGCATAATCAGCGCCGGAATGATATCCGTCATGATCCAGATGAACGCCTGCGCCCGGTACGCCAGCATGCCCTGCACATGGATGCCAAACACGGCACGCAGCTTGCGCCACCAGATAGTCGTCTTGCCCATTCGACCCGCAGTCAGTTCCACACACAAATTGTACAGGCGCGCCGTGTCGGATGCCGCATGCGGTTAGAATATGCTCAGGCTGGCGGTCCACGCACATCGCGTTCTAAGGCATTCGGATCATCAGGCGGGTATGCCCCAACGGGATGGTGTCTCTTGTTTTGCAAACTACCGAACAACCCGGCGGTTGAACCTCTGTTTACCGACTCAGGGAACCGTTACAACTACGCCCCGTGTTCGATTGTCGAACACGGGATGATGCGCGTCTGGTATTGCCGTAACCGGCGCTCTGGCGAGATCATCGACTTCATCTATCTCCGACAGTTGCAACACAGAGTATGCGGACCTCCCCTGGAAATACTGGGCCCGGGCCCCGACGCATGGGACGGTGTGCATGTGTGCGATCCGTGTGTTGTGCGCGGCCGTTACCGGTTTCAGGGTACGTTGTACCGGTGGGCGCTGTTCTATTTGGGGTGCGACAGGCACGATAACAACCACAACCAACTGGGTGTTGCGCTGGCTCGGCATCCCGCGGGACCCTATCTTAAATGGCCCGGGAATCCGCTCGTTCCGTATACCCGGACCGACTCGTGGGGAACGGGCCAGCCCTCCGGTTTCTCACTGGATGGCAAAGGCCGGCTGCTGCTGAGCTACTCGCTGGGCACGTCCGGCAGTTCCGGCGTGATGTGCCGGGTGTGCGATCTGTCCGATATGGACCGTCCGGTACTCGGTCCGGAGATCCCGGTCCACCGACAAGGGCTGACGAACCGTGACGGCGCCCCGTCTTGGGCTGTCACAAACGCCGATCTGGTATTCGACGCTGCCCGCCGGCTGGTGTACATGGTGTACGATCGGCTGCCGAAAGACACGGAGGATCCATCGTTCATCGTCAGTGAGCTTCAGATCGCCGCGCTGCCGTATGGCGATCTGATCGGTTCGACGGGCGCCTGGCATATCATTGGCAATGTCACGCCCGCCGGTACGGGGTGGCCGCGCAACCACAATTCAGCGCTGGTGCGCACCCCGGAGGGCCACCTGCCCGAACCGGGCAGGCTCCGGGTACACGCGACGCGGTCGATGTTGGCGCCCTTCCCTGCATGCCTGTGGACGTACCGGCTGTTCGAACAGCCCATCCGTCTGTAAGCGTTTCAGCCGGATCAGGGACGCGACCATCGCCGCACGCAGCGCAACAGCTCTTCGCCCTCCTCCTCGGAACTGCACCAAGTTTCAATGAACAGTCCCCGGCTCGACAGATGCTCCAGCGCCAGCTGCACCTCCTGCGGCGGGATGGTGATATGCAGGTTCTTGCCCGCACGCTGAACCGACTGAAGCACATCCATGTAGTGCAACGGCGACGGCTTACCAGCGCCGGGCAAGATTTGAATGGCCTGAAGATGAGCCAGCGAACACAGCACGGGCACATGGGCAAAAGCGCCGATGCCGTCCACGTGATACACGCAGTGGTCCAGAAACTGAGTCTGACGATCGATCACCGGCAGAAAGATATCGGCGAACTGTCGCGGCGAAATCATGTATGAGAAATCGTTCTGAGCCGCATAGAACCGCCCCGGAGACCAGAGGGCGAACCAACAGATCGATCCTTCCGCGGCCTCATGGATCACCCCATAAAACGCCTCATACACCTCGAACCACATGCTCATCAGGTAGTCTTCGGCAGCGCGGACCTGCTCGGGCCGCTCCACCACGTCGATCAGCAGCCGCTCCGTACCCCTCAAGGCCGCCAGTGTGTCGCCACTTCCGCCGAATGCGCCGATGCTGGGGATACACGCTCCGCGGCTCTCTTCTACTGCGCGGCGCAAGGCGGCCAGTGCGAACGTCCACCAGGGATGCTGCGGATCGATCTTCAGGTCGAACACGTCATCCAAAGTCTCGCCATTCAGGATCGGCTCCCACCATCCGGTATCCCAAGCCAGTTCGGTAGGGCACCCCAAGAACGCCGGAATGGCGGTGTGACCGGGATATCCCACGGTCCAGATGGGCAATGATTCACCCAAATACGCGGTGCGCTCCATCGCATAACGGTTGCGTTCCGCAGCCAGGTCCAGATCGGTCCAATATTGCAACGGCGTTTCCGGCATTTCCGGTGCAGGCCTGTACGGCACATCGCGCCTCGGCGCGGTGATAGCGATGGCGCACCGGTCGGTCGCCTCACCGGCCCACCAATGCCGGAAACGATCTTTCGTCTCGTCCCACTCGGGTTTGTACCGCAGGCTCATCGGCATCTCTCCTATCCGGCGATGAAACAGCGCCGGCGCGTCAGCGCTGCGGAGGGTTCCAGACCTCGACGCGGCGTCCAATGGCGGCGGCCCGTTCACACAACCGATCCATATTGCCTCCTGGACGCACATGCATCCTCCAAACCACATCCGAGAGGGCGAAAATGATCTCATCGCGCCGCTGGTTGTGCAATCCGATCGATCCGACATCGGGAGGAAACGGGCTGATCACCAGGTCGCGGTCCGCTCGAAACTCCATTTCGTACAGACGGGCGGTATTGAACAGCGGCATGTCGAGCCGTGGCCCCATGGCCGCTCGCATGCCCCGGTCGAGCACGGTGATATGAGGCTGTCCCGCACGGATCGCCGCCAGCCCGACCGCCTGATATCCGGGCGTGTTGTGCCCGGTCACGGCAATACCCTTCTGCTCTGCGCATGTCCCCACCAGATCGCGCATCGCCTCGATCACGACCGCGCTGGCTCCACGGGAGCAGGCCATGCAGTAACGCCATCCATCGGCCAGTAAAGAGAGCTGTCCCCGCGCGAACAGCACCGCCGGCGGGTCGTCACAAAAGGATTCGAGGTCGGTGGGATACAGATGGTGTTGCGGCGTGATCACTTCGATCTGATATTGGCGGACCAACGCATCCAGCTGCTCGAATCGCGGCCACCAGGCATCGCGGCGATCTGCGGCCGCTGCGGCGGCCACTGGTGTGATAGGCCACTCGGTCAGCAGCTGCTCTGCGGACGACGCGATAAATTCAGCGGGGGCGGCGCCAGCCAGAGACTGGTGTCGCAGCAGTTTCCCAAGCAGATGATTGCCCACGCCGGGAATACACGTCAGCAACAGCGCAAACCGTCCCGGCGTCCAAGCACTTTCCTGATTTGACACATGTTCAGCCATAGCATTGCTATACCACGATCGACACATCTCCGCCAGCCTTGACACCTGATAAACAAAAACGCGGAACCGGTCACCCGCTTCCGCGTTTTCAGCATTCGTTTTGTTTTCGAGGCGTTACTTCAGGAACGCACGCACCTCTTCGAGCATGCCGGCCGAACCGAGCAGTTCGTTGCGGCTGGCAATGAACTTGGCGTATTCCGCCATGAACACCTTGCCCGGAGGACGCAGGTCGAAGTTTTCCGGCTTGTCGCGGAAGTACTCGCGATGCACGCGGCACCATACCAGGCGTCCATCGGTGTCGATGTTGATCTTGGTCACGCCCTTCTTGGCGGCAGGCAGATACTGGTTGGCATCTACCCCCTTGGCGCCTTTGATCGCGCCGCCCGCCGCATTGATCCGCTCGACCTCGTCCTGAGGCACCGAGCTGGATCCGTGCATCACCAGCGGGAATCCGGGGCATCGCTCACGAATGCCGTCCAAGATCTCGAAATGGATGCCCTGGCTGCCGCTGAACTTGTAGGCCCCATGGCTGGTGCCGATCGCACAGGCCAGACTGTCACAACCTGTCTGTTTGATGAAGTACTCGGCCTCTTCGGGATCGGTCAGGTGAGCGTTCTTCTCGTCCACCACCACATGCTCTTCCACGCCGCCCAGTTGTCCCAGTTCGGCTTCCACGCTGACGCCACGTGCATGCGCATACTCCACCACACGCTTGGTGACCGCGATATTTTCCTCCAGAGGCAGATGGGAGCCGTCGATCATCACAGAGCTGTAGAAGCCGGAGTCGATGCAATCGTAACAGGTCTCCTCGTCGCCGTGATCCAGATGCACAGCGAAGATCGCCTCGGGCCAGATCTGATCCGCGGTGCGGATGATGGCTTCCAGCATCAGTTTGTTGGTATAGCTGCGCGCGCCTTTCGAGATCTGGATGATGAAAGGCGCTTTAGAGTCCATGTTGCCGGTGAACAGGCCCATCGCCTGCTCCAGGTTGTTGATGTTGTACGCACCCAGCGCATACTTGCCGTAAGCGTGTGCGAACAGCTGCTTGGTCGCAACGATCATCAGGGTGTCTCCTAAGCTGAGCGGACGATGCGCCGGTTTGGCGTCGCCGCAAACGGTCGTGATACACGTATATTGTACATGCATGCCCGCCTCAGGGTGTATCGTATAGATATGGGACGCCCCCGGCAGCTGATATCGATCGCATTGGGCGCTCCGCTGACCGCTGTGTTGCTGTATCTGCTGTTTGTCAACACGCTGTGGGTCTGGGGAGCCCGACAGGCGCCGCCTCCATACCGCCGTACCGTGCAGGCATACGCGTATGGCCGGTGGTTCAAGTTCGTTGACGGCCAGATATCCAGTCCCAATGTGTACGATCCCAATGGCGAATTCACCGACAGCGTCCGGATGGGGCGGGCGCCTGTCAGCGACCTGATCGGTTATTCGAACCGTGAGGTCGTGTTTGCACGGCTTAACCCGAACAGCGTGAGCACCAGCGTCCGCGTGTACGCTCCAGATCGCACTCATCGGTATGACTTTGCCGCGATGGTGCCAGGGCGCTGGATCTATGTGAACGATAACTGGCTGGCGGGAGGCGTACCTGCACTGGTGGTCCACCGCCAGTCCGGTCGACGGTTCAGCTTCCCGGACAGTGTCGCCACGGTCGATCCCGAAGGGGGCAGGCCGATCGCCGTCAACTACCAAAGCGGCCGCGTGGTGCGCGTACACCCTTCCGGAAGGGCTGAACTGCTGTTTTTCTTTCCCTTGGATGACCGAATGCAGCCCAGTCCCATCGCGGAGCGGACGCGACCCTCGCTGGCTACCGGAAAAGGGCGTCTTTATATCGCCAACAATCACACCGTCTACGCCTATGATCTGTCCAACCGGCTCTTATGGATGCGGCAGATTGGTGTTCGTGGTTTTAACGGCACCGAAATCAGCTGTCTTCGGTATGACCCCTCGATGGACAGATTGGAAGCGGTCATCTCACAGAGTTACTGGTGCATGCCCTACGGACCGTGGATCCGGGGTTCGTGGACCCATACGGCCATCCAGCTCGATGCCGCCACCGGAGCGGAGTACCTATCCGATTGGCCCGCGCGTGACATCGTCGCCCTGCCAGCGTCATTGAAGGCCGCTGTCCGTCGCGCCGTGCTGTCCCGTTGACGAAGCCCTGTTTCGCGGTACACTGGGTCTAGGAGGGATACAATCCATGCTGATTGACGACTTCCGAGATGCCACTGACAAGTCCGTCCTCGGGGAACGCTGGGAGCTGTTTACCGATCAGGTGATGGGGGGAGTCAGTACCGCCACCATGCGGCGTCAGATACTGGCAGGCAAACGATGTCAGCGGATGGAGGCCGACGTCTCCACCAAGAACAACGGAGGCTTCGCCCAGATGTCCCTGAAGCTGCGCCAGTTGGATGCCCGCAAGTATCGCGGCATCCGCATGCTGGTGTACGGCAACGACGAGACCTACAGCCTGCACCTGCGCACCTGGCAGACGCCGCTCCCCTGGCAGTACTACTCAGCGGAGTTCAAAGCCCCCAAGCGCTGGGAGACGGTCGACATTCCATTTACCTCACTGAAGCCCGCTGGCATCGATGTGTCCAAACTCGGCCGGCTGGCCATCGTCGCCATCAAGAAGGATTTCCACGCAGACATCGCCATCGCCCGGTTGGAACTGTACTGACATCCGCCCGCGCAGGAGTCCTGCGCTCCCTTGGTGAATAGTGTATTTTGGGAATACCGATTACTGAACCAGAGCGGAGGACGCCATGCTTGCGGAGTTGACCGGTCGCATCACCGGATCGTTCTTGGACGAAATCACCATTGACATTGGATCACACAACTGGTCAGCCGATGACTGGCGCGTCTGCTTCGACGCCATGGCGTTTATCGGCATCGATACGGTGATCATCATTCGCGGCGGACTGCGCGATCAGGCGGTGTTCCCCAGCGAAGTGGTGGGCAATCCTCATGATCCGGACCTGGCACAGCTGTTCCTGGATGAGGCGGCCGAGCGGCAGATGCGTCTGTTCTTCGGCACCTACGATACCTGCGAGTTCTACCACCAGGGAGAGGCCGCTCTGGACGAGGAAATTCGCCTGGGCCGGGCCTTTGCGGAGGAAGTGGTTCACCGGTACAAAGGACATCCGGCCTGGTGCGGCTGGTACATCACGCATGAATTCAGCGCCAATCAACCGGGTGTCAACCGGCTTTTCCGTGAGACAGCGGAACACCTCAAAACGCTCTGTCCCACCCACCGGTGCCTGATATCGCCGTTCTACCCCACCGTGCTGACAGGGCGTAATGAAAACATGACCCCGGAACGGTTTCTGGCCTCCTGGCAGGAGGCGCTGGATGGCACGCGCGGGTTGATCGATATAGTCGCCTTCCAAGACGGCACCGCTCCGGCAGAGAATTACGAAGGGTATCTGCAGGCGGTGCAACAGCTGGGCAAGACTTGCGGGGTGGAGATCTGGAACAACGTGGAAACCTTCGACCGGCACATGTCGTACCGCTTCCCGCCGCGTGACTACCGCGTGCTGTTGCGGCGCCTGATGCGCGCCAACCCGTATGTCACCAAGCATATCACGTTCGAGTTTTCGCACTTCATGAGTCCGAATTCCGAGTTCCCCGGCGCCGCCAACCTGTACCGTCGATATTGTGAGACGGTGCTGGGTGTTCCCTCGCCGTTCTGAGGAGTCCCAGATGACACAGCACAAACCGAACCCGCAGCAGTTGGCAGACCGGTACGAAGCGTTGCTGTTACAGGACGTGATCCCATTTTGGGTGCGTCACGGAGTGGATAAACAAGGGGGCTTCTTCACATATCTGGATCGCGACGGCTCTGTGTATTGCACCGATAAACCCGTCTGGCTGCAGGGACGGATCGCCTGGCTGTTCGCGCACCTTTTCCGTACCGTTGAACCGCGCGAGGAATGGCTGGACCTGTCGCATAAGACCCTGCAATTCCTGACACAACACGCGTTTGATACGGACGGACGGATGTTCTTCCTGCTGACGCGTGACGGCAAGCCGCTACGAAAACGCCGCTATCTGTTTTCGGAATGCTTTGCGGTCATCGCGTATGCCGAGTATGCACGCGTCACCGATGACCGAGAGGCGGCAGAACGCGCCTCCGAGCTGTTCGATCTGATCTGGCGATACCATACCACACCGGGACTTCTGGAACCCAAAGAGATCCCCGGCACACGACCCTCCAAAGGGCACGCAATGCCGATGATCCTGATCGCCACCGCTCAGGTATTGCGGCTGGTGGACCAGCGGCCGGTCTTGGATGAGATCAGCGCCATCTGCCGCGATGAGATCTTGAACCACTTCTGCAAACCCGAATGGCGCGCCCTGCTGGAGACGGTGGCTCCCGATGGCGGCTTTATCGACACTCCCGACGGCCGGTGCGTCAACCCCGGACATGCCATCGAGACGAGCTGGTTTCTCATGCGCGAAGCGGTGCGCACACACGATCCGGCGCTGACGAACCGGGCGGTTGATATACTCGACTGGTCGTTGGAGCGCGGATGGGATCCGGAGTTTGGCGGGTTGTTCTACTTCACCGATGTGCACGACAAGCCCTGTGTTCAATATGAATGGGACATGAAGCTCTGGTGGCCCCATACCGAGGCGCTTGTGGCCACCGCGATGGCCTGGCGACAGACCGGAGATGACCGTTGGTTGGACTGGCACGAACGCATACGGGACTGGTGCTGGCCCCGCTTCGGCGATCCACAATACGGTGAGTGGTACGGATATCTCCATCGGGACGGCAGTGTGTCCCACAGGTTGAAGGGCAACTGCTGGAAAGGGCCATTTCATCTGGCGCGTGCGCTGGTCCGCTGCGCCAAGGTGCTGAAAGGGGAATGGAATGACTGAGCTGATCACCTGGCTGCATAGCCCTCAGCGCCGTGTGTTTCCCCGTACGGCGCGATCCGACGGCGGTCCGGGCATCATGCAGGCTGCACTGGGTGAGCGCATCGTATTTCAGGTCGCGATCCGGAACATGAGCTGTGATGCCGTGGACGTGGAGATCGCTGTGCATGGATGTGGACAAGAACGAATACGCGTCCGACGCGCCGGCTATGTGCTGATGCGCCACTTGAATCCCGGCACACATCCGGGGCTGCTGGAAGACCCCGAACATCTGCCGGGTCTCACACCCGATCCGCTGTTCGACGAGTCCCAAGTAACCATCGGACCGAACGAGACGGCCGCGTTCTGGGTGGACGTGTTCCCGGCGGAAGGCGCGGTACCGGATCACTACGCATTGACCATCGAGATCAAAGCCGGCGGTGAACTGGTTCAACGGCTGGGCGCCAACTACCAAATCTTGGATGTTCAAGGGGGGATGCCGCAGACGCTGCCGGTGACTCACTGGATCTATCCGGATGCCATCTTGGATTGGTATGGGCTCAAGGCGTTTGAAGACCGTTTCTGGGCACTGGCGGAACGGTACATAACCGACGCGGTATCCCATGGAAACAGCTGCGTGTATGTTCCCATCTTCACGCCCCCGACTGACGGGGTCAAACGCCCCTGCCAGCTGCTGGGAGTGCACACCCCGGAGGCCAATCAGTACCGCTTCGACTTCTCACAGGTCGATCGATGGGTCAGTCTGGCTCAGCGAGCTGGAGCGCGCTGGTTCGAATGGCCCCACCTGTTCAGCCAGTGGGGGGTGAAATACGCCCTGCGGGTCTATCGGGACAACGAGGATGACCAGTCGCTACTATGGCCTGCGGAGACCGGAGCCACCGAACCGGTATACCGGAGTTTTTTGCAGCAGTTTCTTCCTGCGTTCGAAACCTACCTGACCCGCCGGGGGTTGGCCGACCGCTCGTTTTTCCACCTATCGGATGAACCGCATGGGGACGAACATCTGGCGGCCTATCGCGCTGCGCGCGAGATGCTTCGCGAACTGGCACCCTGGATGCGCGTAATGGATGCACTGAGTGATGCCCGTTATGGACGCGAGGGGTTGACCGACATTCCGGTGCCAATAATCAGCAGTGTCCCGGAATATCAGGAAGCAGGCATCACTACCTGGGTCTATTTCTGTTGCGGGCCGCGCGGACCGTATATTAACCGGGTCCTCGATACACCGCTGGCGGTTATCCGGACAATCGGGTGGCTGCTGTATGCGTTGAACGCCCAAGGCTTTCTGCATTGGGGCTACAACTACTGGCAGCGCAGCCAGCAGCGGGAGCTGGTCGATCCCTTCCAGGAGCAGGCGGCAGGCGCATGGCCGGGGTGGCCGTATGGCGATCCGTTCATGGTATATCCGGGGCCTGACGGACCGATTGACAGCATCCGCTGGGAAGTGTTTGCCCTGGGACTGCAGGATTACGGCCTGTTGGAACGCCTGCAGATCCAGCGCGATGACCCCGAACTGCAACCGCTGCAGTCCTATGACCGCTACCCGCGCGACCCGGGATGGATCGGCATGGTGCGGCGTCATCTGCTGGAGCGCTGAGTCCCTGCGCATTGTACACCCACTGACAGCCCACTGCGGGTGTACAATGACAGAGTCGGCAACCGGCTGACCGGAGGCAGGGGATTCAACGTACGCGTCTGTTCGCCACACTGACACTGCTGATGCTGTTGGAATGGGCGGTGTGGGGTGTCTGGTCGCCGATCATCACCGGAACGCTCGCCAATCGGGGATGGGCTCCGCAGGAAGCCAGTGCGGTATTCACCGCGCTCTGGCTGGGTTGTGTTTTCACCCCCCTGCTGGGTGGACAGATCGTCGACCGTTGGATGCCCTCCCAGTGGTTTCTCGCGCTGGCGCACCTGGCGGCCGCAGGATGTGCCTGGATGGCCTCTGTTCAGACTCAACCGGCCGCCCTGTTCGGATGGATGCTGATGTGGTCGCTCTGTTTCGCCCCGACATTGGGCGTGGTCAATGCGATCGCCATGCACCATATCGGCAAAGAGGTCCAAAACAAACACACTTCGGAGCGCGTGTTTTCGATGGTTCGCACAGGCGCCACGGTGGGATGGATCGGCGTGGCGTTTCTGTTGCACGCCTGGATGCGCTGGACGCATGCCGATGCGCTGGGGGTCACCGGCCCCATCCCGGAAATGCAGCTGTCTGCGGTGTTGGGGCTGATCACCGCGGCGTTCTGCCCGCTGCTTCCCGGCACCCCGCCGTCGCGCAGTGGTGAGGTCGATCCGCTGGCGTTTCGCCGCGCCTTTCGGCTGTTTCACACCGTGCCCGGGTTCGCCACCTTCATGGCTGTGTCCTTCTGTTTTGCCGGCCTGCACCAGTTCTACTATGTGCTGTCGGCGCCGTATATGGAGTTCCTGCAGGTACCGCACACTCAAATCGCGATCATCAAGTCCGTGGGGCAGGTCTTTGAGATAGCTGTTTTGATGGTCGCGTTGCCGCTGCTGCTCCCCCGCTTGGGGCTGCGACGCTGCCTGTTGCTCTCCGCGGTCACCTGGCCTGTGCGGTACGTGGCCTTGATGCCTCAGTCAGACGGTCCTACGCTGTGGATCGGGCTGGCGATGCACGGTGCGTTCATGACCGTGCTGCAGCAGATGTACGTGGCCCGGATCGCTCCCTACGACATCCGCGGCAGCGCCCAGAATCTGCTGACCTTTGTCACGCTGGGTCTGGGGAACACGCTGGGCAGCCTGATGTGCGGCGTGGTGCAGCATCTGTTTACCTCAGCATCCGGTACGCATTGGGCATGGGTGTGGGCCGCGCCGGCGACTGGCACGCTGATACTGACTTGGATTTGGGCGCGCCTGCCTGACCTGAGTGCGGGCAGTCAATCCGGGCGTACACAGTCCTGAAACCGTCGCCACGCATCGCGCTTCTGTGAGTCCGTATCGAGCGGTGCGCTCGTCCATTCCCGCAACAACACACGCAGTTCATCGCGTTGCCGTCCCGACAGATTCTGAGATTTCATCTGCGCATTGGCCAGCCACCACAGTGTTTCGTTCGTGCGCAGATGCAACCGGGCACGCCAAACCAATTCGTGCGGGGTAACCACCCGCACATGCGGTTTCAACCGATCGACACACCAGCTTACCGGTTCCACCCCGCCCACGGTCTGTTCGGTGTATCCGGGTTCCGATTCGCTCATCTCTTCCGCCAGCCGGTTGACACGGGTATCTGCCCTGCGGAACCGTGACCAGGCATGCACGATCGTCCAATCGATGTGCGCTTCAGTGACCGGGCCAGAGTGAGGTGCGTCGTTAATGTAATCGGCGATCAGCGCGGGCGGCCCGTTGAGATCCAGATGCGAGAGATGCGCCCAGAGAGCATACCGTGCGGAGATGACTGGGATCGGCGCCCCCTCTTTGTTGGTCACCCAAACCATCCGCCCTTTGCCGCCATTGTACGGATAGTATTGGATAACGATCATTCCGTCCAGGTGATCGACGGCTCGGGCGATGGCCTGATAGGCGGCCCGGGACTGGGGCGACTGCCAGTCCTTCCCCGCGATCAGTTCGACCACGCGCACACCGCAGCGCGCGAGCCACGGGTTCAACCGCGCGAACAGTTGCGCAAGCAGACGGTCTCTGCCGCGACGGGCCGCTCCATACAGATCGGGATAGAAATAGCCGCACTCCGCCATCACGGCCTGATCGTTCGGTGTGGCCGTATGCGTCATATGCAGCAGCGCAGGCACGTTTACCTGGCACAGATCCCCCAACGGAGCGGTCCATCCGAACGGGAAACGGCCGCGTGCGGGCGATGACCAATAGAACGGATGGTGAAAGAAGTTGCCTCCATACCACTGCAGATTGTCGCCGTCGGACATCACAAAGCTTGTAAAGTGCGTATCCTTCGGCCAATCCAGTGACAGGGGATCCACCATGCTGCGCCGGTTCACCTGTACCACATCGGGGGGGATCCCCTGATCCGCGCTCATCGTGGCTAACACGGTCAAGTTCGTACACCAGTTGGATGCCGTCAGGAACAGCCCATGCCGGCTCATCTGTTCCACGCCGGAATACTCGTCACCGGCATTCCACCCAACCACCGGGCTGTTCGGCTTCAGCCACCGATAGATCGCTTCCGTCCCGGGCGTCACTCCGTACGTGACAAGACTGCCCGTGGCAATCGCATAGCCTCGGTTATCCGGTGCTTTGGGGTCCAACACGCACACCATGTCGCGGCGGCAACGCTGACCAAAATCCTGGAAAAAGGACTCCTGACTCATCGTCCGGGCGTCAGCGAGTCTGCTCAGCCCCATGCCGGCGAACAGGGCTTCGGATGACTCCTCCACCAAGATGGCGTTATATAGCGCGCAGAGGCAGGTTGCCGCATTGGCGCTGGTTGTATACCCCGTCACCCGTTCCGGATGGGCGTCGTAAGGCGCGCGCGAGGTCCGGTCAGCCCGGTATAGCACGTAACCACCGATCTGCCGGCTGCGCGCCAAGTCCCGCACCAACGTCAGCGGATCGTCTAGATCGACCCGCGTTGCGTTCGTATACCTCAACACTGTTTTCAGCCAGCGGGCGTAATCCGCGTTCGCTCCCACCCCGATCCACAACATGGCGTCGCCGCGGCGTCTGTTGACCGCCCGGGCCATTAGCCCCGCTACAGACTCCATGGTGAAAGCCAGGTCACCGAACCGCCCGCCTGGATCGGCGCCCGGCGCCAGCGATGGGAACGCATGCATATCCGTGGTGACATACAGACGCGCCGGCCAAGGCATCCTCGGCCACCAGAACCGTGACGAACTCATGGATTACACTCCTGTGGTATTGTCGGGATCCACAGCCCGATGCGCGCGACTGACCGGACCGCGAGATTGTCAGGGCAGGAAGCGCCGGATCGTCGCGAGCAAGGTGGTCAGCCGGATGGGTTTGGACAGGTACTCGTTCATGCCGGACTCCAGACAGCGTTCCCGGTCTCCCGGCATCGCCAACGCTGTCAGCGCGATGATGGGCAGACTGCGGAACTGAGGGTCCAACCGGATCGCCTGAGTGGCCTCATGACCGCTCAGCACCGGCATCTGCACATCCATGAGCACCAGCGCGGGTTGCAGGTCGCGGGTCATATCGACAGCCTCCCGCCCATTGGTCGCCACCTGCACCCGGTATCCTTTTGAGGTCAGGTATCGTGTGAAGAGATCGGCGCTGGACTCGTTATCCTCGGCAAGCAGGATCAGCGGGCTGACGTCATTCGCAGCAGCCTCTGCCTGCACCGAATCAACAAGCTTCTCCTCCAGCCGATGGATCGCGCTGCGCACATCATCCAGTGACAGCGGACGCGCGATGCACTCCATCGCGCCGTAGGCCAATGCCGCCATTCGATCATCTGCGTCGGAGATGCCCATCAGCGGCACACCGGACAGACGTTCCGAGTTGGCCAGCGACTCCAGCAAGGTCCATCCGTTCGCATCCAGATCGATGATGACGAGTCCAGCGCCCATTTCCAGAAGTCGCTGATGAACGTCTTCCCGGTAGTCCACAATGCGGGTGGGAACGCCCAGCTTGCGCAAGTACAGGTCCAACCGGGCCTGGTCAATGGGGTCGCTGATGATCAACGCCGCCACGCCAAACGGTGAGTTCGCCTGGCTGGGTTGAGGCAGTGCAATCACTGACTCGTCCAGAGGCTTGGCCGGAAGCGTCACGGTGAAGGTGCTGCCTTTGTTCAATTCGCTCTGGACAGAGATCGTTCCACTGTGCAATCGAACCAACCGCAACACCAGCGCCAGCCCTAACCCGGTCCCCTCATACTGCCGGTTCAAACCGCCATCCACTTGATAGAACGGCGTAAACAGATTCTGCTGCGCCTCGGGAGTCATACCGATACCGGTATCAGAGACCTTGAAAATAACATCGCCCGCAGGTGTCATGTCGGCTGACAGAGTGATCCGGCCGTTGACCGGTGTGAACTTGACGGCATTACTCAACAGGTTGACCAGCACCTGCTTCAACCGGCGCTCGTCTGCCAGCAGCATGCGGGCATTTTCCGAGACATGCGTCTCCAGGGTGAGGTTCTTTCTGTGCGCCAGGTCCTTCACCAGCCGCATCGCGGACTCGCATAAAGGAGAAACCTCCACCACTTCGTAGTCGAGCGTCATCTTGCCGGCTTCGATCTTGCTGAGATCGAGCACATCGTTGATCAGTGACAGCAGATGCTGTCCGCTCTCCTGAACGCGCGTCAAGGCCTGTTTCTGGTTGGCCGTGATGGGGCCGAAGATCTCCTCTTCCATGGCTTCGGACATGCCGAGGATGGCGTTCAACGGAGTGCGAAGTTCGTGGCTCATGTTCGCCAGAAACTCGTCTTTCAGTCGGTTGGCGCGCGCCAATTGCGCATTGGCTTCCTGAAGTTCCATGGTGCGCCCGGCTACCCGCTGTTCCAGCATGCTGCGCTCCTGCCGCAACAGCTGATCCGCGCGTTTCCTCTCCAAAGCCAGCGCCACCGTGTTTCCGAACATGCGGATCACGTCCACGGCGTTGTGGATCCATTCGTCGGACTCATCCACGCGTCCCGCCATGATGAAACCGGTCCAATGATCCCCTCGACGGAGCGCCAGCGCGAGACATGAACGTATGCCCATGCGGACCAGCATAGTGCGTTCCGCGGTGGCTGTCACCGGCAGCTGCTCCCGGTCATCCAGGGTGACCAGATCCCCATCGGCAAATGCGCGCTGCCAGTAACTGAAAGGCGCCCACTTCAGCCGTCCCAAGCTGGCGGGCGAGTGAGTCAGCCGTTCGCCACGCCAGCTGTATTCATGGATGACCGAGTCCACATTGTCGGTGACCAGGAAAATATCGGTGCGGTCGGCCTCGGCCCATTCGGCGGCAACCTGCAAGGCCTCCAGGATCGCATCGTCCACGCCTTCCGCGCTCCCGGCAATCAACCCCGCAGAGATCGCGGCATGTCGGCGTTCCATCTCCATGCGTCGTCGAAGCGCCTGTTCGGTATGCATGCGCTCCACGATTTCGTGCTGCAGTGAGCTGTTGACCATGGCCAATTCGGCGGTCCGTTCATTGACCCGGTCCTCCAATTGACGGTGTGCCTCTTCCAGCTCGATATGCGCCAGTCTGGCAGCGGTGATATCCCGTCCGCATGCCTGGATCTCGCGCACCTGCTGGGCGTCATCGAGAATTGCGCAACCTTCCCACTCCACCCAGCAGTGGCCGTCTGCCGTGTCGCATTCCACCTCGAAAATACTGCGATACGGCTCACCGAGCAGTTGCTGCATCTGTTGGGTGACAGTCTCCGCATCCAGACGGCCAATGACATCAAAGAACCGTTTGCCCTCCAGGTCCGTCATGCGGAACTTCCGATGAAACGCCTGGTTGGCGTATGTGAGGATGCCGTCAGGAGTAAATCGGGCGATCAGATCGTTCTGCGAGTCCACAATTCCGCGATAACGCGCTTCGCTTTGCTCGAGCGAATCCAGCATCGCGTTGATCTGACTGGCCAAATGCGCAATCTCGTCGTTACCCTCCACCTGAACGCGCTGCGTGTGGCTACCGCTTGCCTCTATCGCGGCGACAGCGCCTTTCAGGTCGACCAGACGCCGAATAACTGCCTTCTGCAGGAGGTACAACAGGATCAATCCAAACAGACTGCCGGCGCCGATGGACACCAGCATGAAGTAGCTCCATGAAATGTTGCCCCGCGCCATGGAGAAGCGGGGAGTATCCACCCGTAACACCAGCACCGGTCTGCCCTGGAAGTCACGTTGAAGGGAATAGGATGACAGCACCATCCCCTGGTCGATGTTCCCTTCAGACTTCAGGGACTTGAGATAGGCGTCACGCGCCAGCTCGGCATCGTCGGGAAGATACCGCGTATCCAGCCGTGACAGCACAATGGTGCAACCGATTTTTTTCTCGAACTCGTTTAACGCCCGTCGATCCAGCACCCGGCCCAGAACGACCATGCCGCCCTGTCCGGTCAGTGCGACCGACGCTTGCAACACCGGTTCCCTCGGCAAGACCACAAAGCCAGATTGAGCGCCCTCACGGGCGGTCAAACGCGCAAAATACTCCACAACGGCGGGACTGGGTCGGGTGTGTTTCTGCAACACCTGTGACCACATGGTGCCTGTGACCAGCCGTCTGTCGGCCCCGTAGACCAGGAACAGATCCACCTGATGGTCCTGGAACCATTTGTCTGACGGGGTGATCTCTTGCGCATTCGAGCTGACTCCGAGCACACCCAGTGCAGGAAGACCGGCGATATCGAGTGCGTCGCGCTCCATCGTCTCCGCCTGCAGCCGCATTGCGGTGCGCGCGCGCTGAAGGTTGAGGTCGGCAACATCGGCATCGATGCTGATAATCCCCTGATAGATCAGAAACCAGGAGATCAGGTACAGAAACAGCGCCAATCCGGAGATAGTGAGCGCTATTATCAGTACGACCTTCTTTTTGACGCTCATCTGTTCCGCCTTCCGTCGGTCAGAGTGCAGCCATGGGTGCCTCTCTTGTATGTTAACCCATCGGAGCGCAATACAGATAGATTTCGGGTAACTGGTCATACATTCATCGCTTCATTGACAGGCTACGGACATACTCGACGTTTATCGTGAGGATACGTACAATAAAGTAGCCGGACGGCGCACCCGTGAAGGACGTCCCGAGTCCCATCCCAAGGGGTACCTGCGATGAACAGATGGATCTGGCTGATTGCGCTGGCTTGCCTGCCGATCTGGTTGTCAGGCTGCGGCGGAGGTGGGGGCGGAGGCGGCAGCGACAAAGCATCGATCACCCTGACTCCAGCCAATGCGTCTGTGGAACCCGGGAAGAAGATCACCTTCACGGCTACTGTGGCCAATTCCGCAGATAAGCGCGTGATCTGGTCGGCCGAACCGAAACAGAACCTGCCAGCCGGAGACAGCATCCGGATCATCGATGGCGAATTCACCGCTCCACGCACCCCAGGGCAGGTCGTCATACGCGCGTATCTGGCCAGCAATCCCACCGTGATCGGTTCAGCCACCGTTACGGTGCTCTCCGGCTCACCCACCTCGCTAACCGTGAGTCCAGACGCGATCACCATCGCCCCCAGCCAACAGAGGCAATTGCAGGCGGTGCTGCCTGACAATACCACTCCAGAGGTTACCTGGCGCGTGCTCGAAGGCAGCTTGGGGGGATCAGTGTCTCCCACCGGGTTGTATACCGCTCCCGCCGTGGCGGGCACCTACCACGTGGAAGCGGTGCTGGTATCCAATCCCGCCATCACCGCGCAGTGCACGGTGAATGTCCGGCAAGCGCCTAGATTGACCATCAGCCCGGATACGGCGGTCGTCGCCCCCACCAGCACGATGCAGTTCAACGTCGACCTGACAGGACTGGAAGATACCACCATCACATGGGAAATTCTGCCGGTGATGGTCGTCAGTGACGGGCAACTGGTGCCTGTGGTGTATGGCTCCATCGATCAGACCGGTCTGTATGTCGCTCCGGCACGCGAAGGATCATACACCATACGCGCCCGCAGCAACCAGAACCCGCAGTTGGCCGCATCGGCGATCATCACGGTGGATGCGCGGCGGATCAATCTGCTGTTGGATCCATTGAGCAAACAACTGGCCGTGGGTGAGCGTCACCTGTTCTCGGCTCGCATCACCAACCCGGAAATGGCCGACAAGCGGATCACCTGGAGCATCACCAACGAATCCGGTCGACTCTGTGACGAAAACGGCCAGCCGTTCGACGCGGGCAAGGAGCGAGCGCTGAAAACCGACAGCGAAGGCCGGCTGGAGTTCATGAGCTTTCTACCGGGACAGTTCACCATTCGCGCGGCCAGCGCCGCGATGACCAGCCGGTACGAAGAGCTGATCGCCCATGTCGCATCCGAGTTCAACAGAGAAGAGACGTTTACACTGCCAAATGGCTCGCGATTGATCATGGTGTATGTGCCTGCCGGTAAATTCCTGCAGGGCGCCGGATCAAACGAAGCCTACCAATGGGAGGATGAAAAGCCTCAGCACCAGGTCTATCTGTCCGGGTACTGGATCGGCAAGTACGAAGTCACTCGGGACCAATACGAAGGGTTCATCGCAGCCGGAGGCCGCAAGCCGGTCTACTGGGAGGATCCCCGTTTCTGGGGAGATCCCCCCTTCAGCCGAAAAGGCGATTGCCCGGTAGTGGGCATCAGCTATGACGATGCGGTGGCCTTCTGCAACTGGCTGAGCGCCAATGCCCAGCCGCGCGCCACCTTCCGATTGCCCACCGAGTCGCAGTGGGAAAAGGCGGCGCGCTGGGACGGGCACTCGCGTATCTATCCTTGGGGGGACTTCTGGGATCCCACGCGATGCAACCATGCGGACGATCCGATAACTCACGGCAATCAGATCGCCCCCGTGGGATCGTATCCAGCCGGTGCGAGTTTCTACGGCTGCCATGACATGGCCGGTAATGCGTGGGAGTGGTGCTACGACTGGTACAGCGAAACCTGGTATAAGGGACGCGATGCATTGGTGACCGTGGAACCGACGGGTCCGGACACAGGCGCTCTGCGCGTGCTGCGGGGCGGCCACTTCGGGTTCCAGTACACCTTGCTGCGATGCGCGGACCGGTACGCGGCGCCGCCCGTGGCCCGTAACGACTATTTCGGCCTCCGTGTGGCGATCTGGTCGTCGGGCGGCAGCTGGTAACCGCAACACCGCATGCACCCCTTACTCAGACAGGCTTTCGAGCGGTCGGTGGCGATATTCCGCGCCGACCTGCGCGTGCTTGCTTGTTGGCTTCTGGGGTCGGCACAAAGTACCCATGAGGATGAGGACTCAGACGTCGACCCCATGCTGTTGATCGAGGATGCACACTTCGAGGCCTTCGACGCCGAGCTTCCGGAGCTGTTCAAGCGCGTCGCCGATGACATACTGTTGTGGTGGCCCGAACGCGGCAACAACGCCGACTATCGAAACTATGCGATCCTGTTCAACGGTCCCCCGTTGCTGCAGTATGACATCAACATCCTTCGACGATCTGCCTTCTCGTCCGCCTGGCTGATCGGGCGTACACCGGATCAATTGGTCTTCGACAAGACCGGCATCGTCACCACGGCATTCCAGTACATACCACCCCCGCTCTACCAGCCCGATGCCCTTTTGTACCAGATTGAGTTGTATTGGGTCTACGCTTACATAATCGTGAAGTACCTCAGGCGCAATCAGACGTTCAAGCTGTGCTATACCCAACAGGTATTTCGCGATTGCCATCTGGAGGTGCTTAGGGCTGTCTATGCGGATGATCATTGGGACTGGTGGCCGATCAGCGTAAGTCGCCTGGCCGCCCCGCATCAGCAGGAGGCGATATTCCGTTACTTTCGTGCGTGCGACGCCTCAGACATAGCCACGGCTCTTCCGGTCCAGCTGGACAGCTTCGCAACAGATGCCCGCCTGGCCTGTACACGTCATGCAGTAACCTACCCGGATCGGCTGGAACAAATGGTCCGGGCACATATCCGTCAGGCGGGGTTCCTGAACTCCCCGGGGCTATAAATCCAGCGTATCGCCGGCGTGTAACGGGACCACCTTGCCGGGCAACGCACGCGTCAGATACTGAACAGCGGCAGCGCCTGTGCAGTGACAGGGCCCCACAAGCGCAAGCCCTTGGGCCTGAAGATAGGCCGCCGTACGGTATAGACGCGTCGTATCGGCATTCGCCAAGTGCATCCCCCCGATCACCGCATGCAGCTTGGCGGATGGGCTTGCACGCTTCACCGATTGCAGCGTATTGACCACGCCCGAGTGGGCGCACCCCAGCAGCACCACCAGCCCCTTTGGCGTATTCAACCAGACGGATTGATCATCGATCAACAGATCTCGCAGCCTGGCGTCGGCATCCAGAAAAAACGGGCCGCCGGTGTCTTCGTATGAGGTGGTTCGCAACACGGGACCGGTCAGCGCGACCCCCGGGCACACCGGCGTCGTCCCGTCTACCCAAATCACCGGTCCCTGATGTGTTTCCACCGCACGGCGTATGTCATCGGGCATGCCGATCTCCCGTGCAGGTCGTGCCGGGTGTATGGAATAACGTGACCGTAAGGCATCCGCATGCAGATAAAGCCGGGCGTGAGGCGCCAAAGCCAGTACTGCAGCCAGCCCGCCGGAGTGATCATAGTGTCCGTGACTCAACGCGATCGCATCTGTACGGGCCAAATCGATTCCCAGTTGAAGTGCATTTGATACCAGCCCCGGGCTAGAACCCGTGTCAAACAACACCCGATGCGCACCGGTATCGATCCACAGGGCCAAACCGTGTTCGGCCTGCAGATCGGATCGCACCGTCTCATTGTCGACCAAAAGGGTAATGCGCACAACCGCCTCCCACAGCCGCATCACTCATACAGGCTGTTGGCTGATTATAACATGCAATGCCCCCCTTCAGGGCCTATTGATTTACTGAATTTGCTGTCTGCGTACTATTTTGACCGAGTCAACATGATCGCGGCGATTGTATGAGGCGGCATCGACAACTCCCATTCCATCCGTTCCGGTACACGGCCGGCAAACGGCCAGTCCATCCGGCGCAGTTTAACTTTTTTAAGAACCGGCGTATCCGAGGCATTCAGATAGAGAATCCGGTCTGGCAGCAGCACGGCGCGAATGCCATCCCGCTCCCCGTCTATTAACGGCGCGTTCCGTCGTGACGGATCGATATCACGCAAGTGATAGGCAATGCGCGTCACCGTCTCCGCCAATGACAGGGCCTGATCCGTCGTCGCTGTCCCCTTGGTGCTTGCCGAAATCACCCGGCCACGTCCCAAGGGACCCGGGCGCAGACGGTTCCAGATATCGCTGCGATTCTCCACATCCTCCACGTGCAGCCCTTCACGGATCACCAGCACCCCTCCGTTTCGCACCCACCGCTCCACCTGCTGCAAGGCGAACCGCTCGGTAACATCGCCTTCCACCCAGACCAACACCCGGTAGCGCGCCAACGCCCCGTCACGCACCAGATATTCATCCACCACGTCGTAGTCAAATTGATCACGTCCCAGTTCGCCTAACAGATAGGTGAGTTCCGGGAAGTTGCCACGCCCTTCCCACAGGCGATGCCACACAGTCGGGTTGAACAGCGCCACATCCACTACCGGAGGCGCACCGGTGAGGTGAGGCCCGTATGCGCGCATCTGTTCGCGCACCCGATCCATATTGGGAGGATAATCGAAAAACACCTGCGCACCATTCGCTGCGTCGTGGAAAAGCCGATCCACCTGCGCCGCAGGCGGTACATCGCCTGGCGGCTCGGTGTAGTATCGGGCCCCATAAAAATGGCACGCCGTGGATACCCGCTTCAACGCATAGTACGGCACATTGCCGGGGGTCTGCAGCGCCAGGTCGTGTTGATGGGCCATCTTCGGCATCAGCGAGTAGTCATTACCAAACACCGTCGCTTCAGAGGCATAACCGACACTGGTGATCAATGGCCGATCGGGGAAGATGTCCCGAACAAGCGACGCCAGTTGAGGAGTGAACCGGAGCCAGAAACCGCTGTACCACTCGACAAAATCGAGCCACCGCCTGCGGGCCGCCGGGTTCCGGGTATCGCGCGCTTCGCGTGACGCCCGCTGCTCGCGGACATCGGGAAGGTCGACGGCATCCCAGGAGGTAAAGGATGTTCCCCATCGGGAATTCAACGTGCTCAAACGGACGAACCGCTTGCGCATCTCCCGTCGAAAGTCCTCCCGTGCGTGCGGATCCCCGCACCAGTACCCGGGATGCGCATGCGCCTGGGGCATCAGCCATGAGGTCATCGCGGCCGGATATCCCATTTCACCGTAGTCTGACGGCGTGTTCAACCGCACCCAGTCGACCAAGCTGCCCATCTGGTCATACATCGCCTGATACAGGCGTCGATATACATTCCACACATCCGGAGACCACGGGGACAGCTGGTCCAGTCGTTCTCCGTGCTCGGCGCATATGTAAGGGTGAAACGCATCCGAGGCGATCATCCAGCGAGGAGCGAAATGTGCATAGAGAAACGGCACGTACTTCATCCCCGCTGCCCGCGTACGCAAGGCGTTGCGCCGATGTACCGAGAAATCCAGAATCCCCGGCTGAGGCTCCAAAACCGCCCACCAGATGTAGTCGGTGTCGGCAACGCTCCCCAACGAACGCAGTAAGGCAGAGCGTTCGTCGGAGGCCAGGTCGTTCGGCGGAGGCTGAGCCGTGCCCCAGTAAATCATGAACGGGCTGACGCTCATGTTACCGGTGTAGATGGGTACACCACACGGCTCCGCCTGAACAGTCGCGCAGGCGGCCAATAGTGCAACAAAGATCACCCAAAACGCCGCGGTCATCTCACACCTCCGCTGAGTTACCGCGTATCTTGTTCGGTACGTCCTACGTCACCACCTTCCAACACGTCCCGCAATCGGCCCCTTGCGTACAATGTACCCAAGACTTCCCACGCCTACTCCATCAACTGCCGGGAACTCATCAACGCAGGAGGGCGCAATGAACGGCCGCGACATCACCGAAACGACATCCATTCCGCGTTGGCTCAGCCTGCCACACAGCCGTCTGGTGCTGAATCCGTCTGGCGGATACGACTTTACCCCGATGCGTGCGCCCATCTCGGAGCGGGCCGGTTTCGGCCTGCCCGTCAACCTTCTGTTCTGGCAAGGGGAGTCGGCGTTGAAACTGCCGATGTGCTGGTCGTGGCGCTGCACTGCACCTGGTCATGCTGAAGACGCATCGTTGGAAATCACAGATGACTTGTTGAACTGGGCAGCACATGACTGGACAGCCATCGATGCCCGGGCAGCTCTGACACCGGACGGTCTGGACATCACGCTTGACCGCAGCGGATTTGGCCATGCGCAGACCACCGTCACACTCGACCTGTCACGCAATCCGCTGCTGATGGCCGATGTGTCACCCGGCTCCGGGGCGCGGTGGGCGCTTAAAGTGACCGATGGCCTGCTGCCGGTTGACCTGGTGGCTCAACCGGATACGGACACCCCGGGCGACTGCGCGGTCGATCTGACGTCACTTTCCGAATGGTCCGGTACCCAGAAGGTAATCATCAAGCTTTTCGTCATCGGTGAGAAGGGAGCGCGGATAACCTGCCGAATGCTGCATTGCGCCCAGTTGGCAGACCAAGCGCCGCCTCTGATCGCCCAGTCCAGTCACTGGTCTCCTGCACACTGTGTGGATGTGGCCCGCGCAGGTTCTCATACGATGGTTCAGGCCATAACACACTTTGCGACAACCGATCTGTTGGCGCAACAGGTGACGGTCCAAAGCTCTCAGGAGGTGAGCCTGCGATGCCGAGGATGGCGGCCTGATGGACGAGTCTGGTGGGACCCTGCCTTGCAGGTGCTCTGTATGCAGTCGGACAGGGCGCATGCCGTTCTGGCTTTCAGCGTTCCCGCACGTTGGCAGGGCGTCGCCCGTACAGTGACCAACGCCGTACAGGGACGGTTCGATGCGGTCGACGGCGCAGGGATATGGGCGGTCGATCTGGGCGCCATCCCATTTCACAAGCAGTACGGCGTCATACTGCACATTCGGCCGGGCTACGGTGATCCCCGCCGTCTGGCACGTCGGGCGCGTTCAGCGGCAGACATCGAGGCAATCAAGCTGTCACGCCAACGACGTGAACGTGACTGGAACCGCCTGCTGTCCCGCGTACCCGCTCCGCGCAACGTCGCACTGTCTGCCATCGACTCCAAGCAGGTTGCAGAACGGCAGATTCGGCGCACCTACTATCGGGCTTGGGTGTTTCTGTTGCAGGGGTTGTTGCCGCCCATGCCGGAGAACCGGTTCCCATATCCGCAGGCCGCTTGCGGTAAACCGTCCACTTGGGCGGAAGGACACCCAAAATCGGCCGCATCGGCGCAATGGGAAAGCATCCTGGCGATGCAGTTCCTGGGCTGGGTAGATGCCCCCAGCGCTTGGAAGGCGTTCGAGGGCCTGATAGCCTGCGTCGATGAGCAGGGCGGCATGAACGGAGAGGGACTTCCTGCACGCCATATGCAGACAGCGTGGACACTGTGGAACCTGACCGGCGAGACGGACCGGCTGCGCCGTCTGTACCCGACAATGGCCCGATTGCTGAAATGGAAGGTCGATGACCCACGGTGGATTTACAAAGACCTGACTCCACAGGGCATGAAGGACTTGGAGTTCGTGACTCATGCTCTGATGGACATGGACTATGCGATGCGCATCTGCACGGTGCTCGAGATGCCCGCAGAGCGCCGCCGATGGCAGAGCGAAACGCGCCGACTGATGCGGTCCATGCTCCAATGGTTCTGGGAGACACCTCACGGCCCGGTCGGCAGGTTGTGGGATGAGCGCACACAACGCCGTTTCGGATTGAACGAGAGCTGGTGCATACCGTCGATGGTGCTGATACCACATCTGTTGCCTGCACGGTACGGCGCTGCGTTGGTACGCCTGTTCAGGCAGCATTTGGATCCCAACGTGGCATTTTTGATCCCCGGCCTGACCAAGCATCCCAGTCTCAGCTATACGCTCTGCGGCGCCTACCGGAACGGAATGACCGACGAAACGCTGCGCCTGGCGGAGACCATATTGCGGGACATCGCCCAGTCAAACGAGTTCGGCGAAACGTACCATCAGCGATTTCCGCCCGTCGCCAGCGGTGTGACGCCATCGAACTTCGGCGCCCTGAACATTATCGATGCCGCACTTTGGCGCAATGGCGTCATGGTCGGCGAAGGATTGCCCGAGCTGGTGCGATTACCCGGTTCCGAAGGGGTCGATCACTTGCTCATCCGGGGGCACGCGCTCTCCGTACGGTACGTCCCGCATGACCGGGTAATCCTCCGTGGACCGGCGCTGCGGCTGCTGCAGCGTCCGGAAGGGTTCCGGGAGGATATATACCGCGGGGCGGCCGTGTGGACCGGTGAGATGCGAATCGGCGCGCAGCTGCCGTTACAGCTACGCGCCTGAAGCGGATCAGCGCCTGAGCCGGTGGTCAGCCAATCGGGGGGTGTCAGGATGCGTCCGGGCGATCAATCCGGAGATGTAGACTTTACGGGTACATTCCGGACCGATCTCGATCACGCTGGTTACCCCCTGCCGCAGATCTTGCACTTGGTTGTTGACCATTTCGACATTGTCGCAGTTTTCCAGCCGGAACACCGACGCATTCCGTAATATCGGTGCAGACGGCGGCGTGTTCACCCGATTGTCGAAAACGGCCAGGCCATCGATACCCGCCGCCAGAATAGCATGGCCTGGAGGGTCGATGAACGTGTTTCCCTCGATACGTATCCCGCGAGCGGCACGTCCCGGAGACCAACGCCCATAGTCTCCATATCCACCCACGCGAAGCGATGCGCCCGTCGGCATCTTGTGGTAGTGGCTCAGTTTACCGGTGCCTCGGAACGTGTTGTTCCGGATCACCAGATCGCGCACCACGGGTCCTTCCGGCCAGTCCGGATCGTTGCCGGCAACCATGCCCCATCCCAAGGTCTCATCGATCAGGTTGTTCTCCACCAAGCCGGGACCGCCCTTAACGTTCACCGCAAAGCGACGATGCCCCCGCATGGTGTTGTTTCGTATCACGAATCCGCTACCGCTGGCCGACAGGTTGTATACCGTGTCTGCGGATTTATGGTCAGAACCACACCGGAGCGGGGGCAACTCTTCTGAAATCGTCAGCAAACGTAAACCACCGAATTCCTGCACATCGGTGACCGTGACATTGGCGACCACTTGGGCTTTGGAGCTGTCAAATATCTGCAGCAGGTCTCCCACACGATGCGCCGGTCCGCGGAGCAGTTTCAATTGATCCGCGCGGGGCTGCTCCGCCACGATGGACGCCGCACCGTAGATATTGATGGAGTCATCGGCCAGCCCCTCAAAGTAACAGTGTTCAATCACAGGTCCGGACCGGTTGCCTTGACAATGAACCCCATCCGAACAGCTGGTAATCAGACGACGGCTGCCGCGGGCGAACCGCGCCTGTACGTGTTGCACACGCAAGTCGCCTTCATTCTCAACCAGCGCAATACACAGGCCGGCGGATGCATGGAATATCAGACGGCTCAACAGCACATCCTTGCATCGCCAGATCGACACCGTCCCGCCCGAACTTCGCGCCAGCTGCACATACCGGTCGCCCGGAACCACCCCTGTCCACTGCCCCCTACTTTCCGGTGGCGCGAACAATCGCCAAACGTCAGGCGCCACCCGTTTCCAGGAGTTGATGAAATATGCATCGCCAGCCGCGCGCTTCAAGGATCGCTCATTCGGTTCAAACACCATGCCCCACCGCTCGTACATGTTCCTGGCACGCGCGAACTGCTCGTCGGACATCTGTGGAAATCCCGGATCGATACGCACATCGATCGCTCCCGGCTCCGGTTCCACCGCAGTGATGACTCCTTGCGTGAACGGCAAGGGATCGGCATCGATGATCAAGTCTTGGATGGTGACGCGCTGACAACCGGCGGCGTGGATCAAGGGATGCCCTGTGCGGGTCAGCACCAATGTGGTGCGGCCGGGAACTCCAGTCAGCGTCACATCGTGTATCCCGTTCAATGTAATCGCTGGCTCGCCTGGAGGCGCACTGACCCGGTACCTGCCTGCGCCGAACTGAACCTGTACCGGGCCACCCACCTGTGCAGCGGCCTCTATCGCCTGCAAGACCGCTTCCCGGCTATCGCTGCCATCGGGGCGAGCGCCATACTGTGACACCCGTATCACCGTCGGTACAGCGTTCAATCCCATCGCGCACAGCAGCAGCGAAACACAGAGTAAAGCGAACATGGTGCTCATCCTCCTTTAGCGTTCAGTATATCGGCACTGACCGACTCCTGTCGTCGGGAATTCAGGTAAGTCTGTAACAATAGACTGTGGCCGCTACAGCGGCGCCGAGGTGACTCATATGAAACCCAACGCGTTTATCTGCGATATGGATGGCGTGATATATCATGGCAACAAGCTGCTTCCGGGTGCCGAAGCGTTCGTGGACTGGCTGAAACGTGAAGAGCGCCGCTTTCTGTTCCTGACGAACAGCAGCGAGCGATCGCCCCGGGAACTGAGCATGAAACTGGCGCGCCTGGGACTGGATGTATCTGAAGACCACTTCTACACCAGCGCACTGGCCACTGCCAGTTTTCTGGCCACCCAGAAACCGGGCAGCAGCGCATATGTCATAGGTGAGCCGGGACTGATCAACGCCATCTATGACGTGGGGATCTCGATGAACGAACACAACCCCGACTATGTGGTGTTGGGGGAAACCCGAGACTACAACTTTCAGAAGATCGTACGCGCCGTGCAACTGGTTCGAAACGGCGCTCGACTGATCGGAGCGAATCCGGATGTGACGGGGCCGACTGAGGATGGGGTAGTCCCCGCATGCGGCGCGCTGATCGCCCCGATCGAGATGGCCACCGGATGCAAAGCCTATTATGTGGGCAAACCCAACCCGCTGATCATGCGGCATGCATTGCGCAAACTGGGCGCCCAGCGTGAAGAGACGATGATCATCGGCGACCGGATGGACACCGACATCGTGGCCGGCATCGAGTCCGGAATCGAAACGGTGCTGGTGCTCAGTGGAGTCACCGATCGTATCGAATTAAGTCGCTTCCCATACCAACCCAACCATGTGCTGGAGGGCGTTGGCGAAGTGCCTGATCTGGTGGGCCGGATGGAATAGACGCGGCCGTCGCAGGGCGACTAGCTACGGAACCGGGATAACCGCAGTGCGTTACTCACCACAGAGACCGAGCTGAGGCTCATGGCCAATGCGGCTGCCATCGGGTCAAGCCGTCCCAAGGCGGCCACAGGTATCAGCACGACGTTATAAACAAATGCAAAGAACAGGTTCTGACGGATGGTGCGTTGCGTGGCGCGTGCGATCCGGATGGCTGAACCAATCTGCGCGATCGCTGGCTGATGGGTCAAGACCACGTCGGCCGTGTCGATGGCGATATTTGCACCGCTGCTGACGGCGATACCCACATCAGCAGCCGCCAGCGCCGGCGCATCATTTATACCATCCCCCATAAAGGCCACCGGGTTCCCATCGCCGCGTAACGCCTCAACTTCAGCTGCCTTGCGCTCGGGCAAAACCCTGGCGATCACCCGGTCCGCAGGAAGGCCGATTGTACGTGCGACGGACAATGCAGGACCGGGCGCGTCACCGGTCACCATCCAGCAACTTACACCAAGCCGTTCCAGGTCACGAAGGGCAGCTTCGCTTTGCGCATATGGCAGGTCTGCAAGTTTCACTATGGCAGCCGGCACTCCGTCTATGGCCACACCGACGATCGTATGGTCGTCCGTCGCGGCCCGCATTGCTTCGGGAACCATAACGCCATTCCGTTCCAGCCAAGCCTCGGTGCCCGCCACGACATACCGTCCATCCACCCATCCGCTCACCCCGCCTCCGGCTTCCGTGCGATGAGACGTCACCGTCGGCAACTCCAATCCGTATGCTTGCGCACAGGAAACAATCGCGCGGGCCAGCGGATGCCCGCTTGGCAGCTCCAACGCGGCAGTCAGGCGCAGTACATCCTTGATGGTCAGGTCGCTCATTAGGGTTACGTTGTCCACCGATGGCTCTCCGCGGGTCAGCGTACCGGTCTTATCCAGCACCAGGCGACGGATTTCAGAAAGTCGCTGCAAGGCCGCGGCTTCGCGGAACAAGATGCCCATTAACGCAGCCCGTCCTGTTCCGGCCACCACTGCGGTTGGTGTCGCCAGCCCCAAGGCACACGGACAGGCGATGACCAGAACAGCTATCATCGCTCGGAGCGCCTGTAGCCAGTCATATCCCAACCACAGCCAGGCGCCAAGAGTTATCAACGCTATACCGATGACCACTGGTACAAACACCCCGGAGATCCGATCCGCCAGATCCTGCACAGGCGCACGGGACTGCTGAGCCCGTCGGACCGCATCGACAATGCGCGCCAGACGTGTCTGTTCGCCAACCGCCTGCGCCTGAACGACCAGCAGCCCATCGATGTTCGCGGTTCCCGCATGCACCGGATCACCCATGCGTTTCAAAACGGGCATGGGTTCGCCTGTGAGCAAGCTCTCATCCACCGAGGACTCGCCATCGGTTACCAGCCCATCCACACCGATACGATCCCCCGCACGCACCTGCAGAACATCACCTGGCCGCACCACACTTAGCGGCTGTTCCACCCATACCCCATCACGCTTGACCGTGACCGTGTCCGGGGCCAGCTTCAGCAGACGGGCTATGGCTCGTCCCGTATTCCGTCGGGCCTGCATCTCCCAGTGTTTGCCTAGCGACACCAAGGTCACGATGACCGCTCCGGACTCGAAGAACAGATGTCCACCGGTAAACAACGCGGCAAAACTGCCCGCCCACGCTGCGGTGGATCCTATGGCGACCAGCGTGTCCATGGTCGCCAAACCGCCCCGCGCCGCGTGCCAGGCGCGCGCGTAAAAGGGGCCCCCTCCGATGATCTGTACACACGATGCCAGCAACGCCATGCTCCAAGCCAGCACGTCCGGAGGATGGTGCATCCATACCATGCCCATCACGAACAATGGAACAGTGAGCGCGATGGATACGGTCAGCCGCCAGGGCCATATTCGTGCCGGCTGCGCCGTGTCAGGCGCAGCCGGCGCTGAGTCGTCCTCTTCAGACGACTCCTCCAGGTTACCGCCCTCGGGTGATGCTTCATAACCGGCATCTGCCACAGCCGTGCAGACCGCATCGATCGAAGCACCCGCCTCCAACTGGACGGTTGCGCTGTCTGTAGCCAGGTTGACGGAACAGTCAATGACGCCAGGCGTTCTGCGGATCGCCCGGTCGACGTGCCTTACGCAAGAGGCACAGGACATACCTTGTATGCGCAGTTGAACGGTTGTGCGATTGTCATGTGTGTTCATGGCTCTAGCATACCCCCTGGGCCAGACAGCAGAACCAAGCGATCTGAAAGATAGCGCGACATGCGTACCAATCGCGCAGGCTCAGATGCTAGAATTAAGTATAAATCGGGTGCGGCGGGAACGGTCCGGCGTTCCGAGACCGAATGGCAGGTGGAGACTATGAAGGTCGGTATCACCACGTTTGGTGGAGACAGCGGACAGTCAGGGATTAGCAGTTACATAGTGAATCTGCTGCACGACATGCCTCGGATCGCTTCGGATGATGACCAGTTTGAGGTGCTCGTTTCCGCTGCCGACGTCGGGGTATTTATCGGGGCCGGACACGCCCGGATCAAACCATGGATTGACACAAAGGCCCCTCGCAGCCAGATCAAGGATGTGTTATGGCACTCCTACTATCTGCCGCGTCTTTGCCGCTCACGCAAGTACGATGTGCTCTTCTTGCCTGCAGGCAATCGCCGATTGCCGTGGAGCGCTCCCTGTCCCACCGTTGGAACCGTACATGATATGTCCTGGAAGCACGTTCCGTTCAAGTATGACTCTCGGCGCACGCTGTATCTCGAGAAGGTGCTGCCGGAACTGGTTCGCAGGCTCGACATGGTGATCACGGTCAGTGAAAGCAGTAAGCGGGACATTGTGAGTTACACGGGCACACCGGAGGAACGCATTCGCGTGGTGTACAACGGCGCGGACACAACGTTGTTCAGTCCCGGTGACCCGGAGGTATCACGCGCCCGTGTAGCCGAACGATACCATGTCGACGGCCCCTACATTCTGTATGTATCGCGGATCGAGCATCCGGGAAAGAACCATGTCCGTCTGATCCGCGCCTACAACCAGCTGAGGTCACGCACCGGATTGCCACATAAACTGCTGCTGGTCGGGGCCGACCGGGAGCGCGCTGCAGAGGTGCATGCAGAGGCCCGTCAATCACCGTACGCTGATGACATCATCTTTCCGGGGTTCGCGGCGCGCGGCGATCTGCCGCACCTTTATAGGGGATGCAGTCTGTTTGTATTTCCGTCCTTGTACGAAGGCTTCGGCATTCCTGTCGCCGAAGCGTTCCACTGCCATGTGCCTGTGGCCTGCTCCAACGTCAGCGCGCTGCCTGAGGTAGCCGGCGATGCGGCTGAGCTGTTCGATCCGTTGGATGTCAGCTCCATCGCGTTCGCCATGGAGAATGTGCTCACCGACCCCAACCGGTCGGAAAGCCTGATCGCACGCGGTTGTCAGCGTGCGCCGCTGTTCACCTGGCAGCGCACCGCAGTGCAGACGCTGGCCATACTGCGCGACGCAGGAGGCCGCCAGTGAACGTCGTGACCGTAGGGATAGCCGGGCCTACCGGTTCAGGAAAAAGTACTCTGGCCAGACGCGTGGCTCGCCATCTCCGCATGCCCGTAACGATCATGCACCAGGATAACTACTATTACGACTTGTCACACCTCCCGGAGGAAGAACGCGCCCGGACCAACTTCGATGTGCCCGAAGCGCTGGAGTGGAGCCTGTTGGTTGAGCACCTGGACGCACTGCGCGCCGGGCGCCCTGTGGATGTTCCCGTGTATCAATTTGACACGCACACCCGACGGGCAGACACCACGCAGCGCCTGACGGCCCATCCGGTATTGATTCTCGAGGGTACTCTCGTATTGTGGGATGCATCCATACGCGAACGCCTCGACCTGAAAGCCTACGTACATGTCGACCCGGAAATGGCTCTGCGACGCCGGATCAATCGGGATATGCGGACTCGGGGCCGCACCCTGCAAGATGTCCACCGGCAGTTTGACGAACAGGTGCGTCCCATGACACAACGCTACATCGAGCCGACACGACAATATGCAGATGTCGTGCTGGATGGCTCACTGCCATTGAACGAACTGATCAATGCGTTGACATATCGCATACACGAAGCGATACTGGCTCACTCCAGACGATGACCATGAGCACTACAGAACGCAGTACCGATACATCGCGAATGGAGATGGCCGAAGCACTGTTCCGCCGTTATGGACAGGGCAATCGGCTGCAGCGTTTCGCCTACTGGCGTAAACGAATGGCTTGGACACTGGTGGTTGGCGGCGCCCGCTGGCTCAAACGGCTGATAGATGTGGTCGTGTCGCTCATCGCCCTTGTGGCGTTGTCTCCGCTTTTCTTGTTGGTGGCGATACTGATCAAAGCCACGGATGGCGGCCCCGTACTGTTCTGGCAAACCCGCGTCGGATTGCATGGACGGGAGTTTCCGTTCCCGAAATTCCGCTCGATGGTGGTCAACGCAGAGCAGTTGAAGGATACATTGCTGTCTCAAAGTCACCACGGGGCACAAGGCGTCACGTTCAAAATGCGCCGTGACCCGCGCGTCACGTGGATCGGTCGGATCATTCGCAAGCTCAGCATCGATGAACTGCCGCAGTTCTGGTGCGTACTCACGGGTGACATGTCTTTAGTGGGTCCCCGCCCCGCACTGCCGCGCGAAGTCGCACAGTATACGCTTCGCGACAGACGCCGACTGGATGTTGTGCCCGGTCTGACATGCATCTGGCAGGTCAGCGGGCGCGGGGATATTCCATTCGAGCAGCAGGTCGAACTGGATGTGCAGTACATTGAAAGCCAGAGTTTGTGGCTCGACTTTGTGCTGCTGTTAAAAACAGTGCCGGCCGTTCTGTTGGGCAAAGGAGCCTATTGATCTATGCGCGCCGCGCGCTCCGAACGCGACCGTGTCAGAGACTCCCTGTACGCCCGGCTGAACCCAGCGACTCGATGGCGATACAGGATACATCACGCTCTGCGCGGTTTCACCTGGTTCTTCATCATTCAGCTTGTTGCCCAGTCCAAACGGCTGATCGATGTGGTCATCTCGTTCGTTTTACTTCTACTGTCCAGCCCGTTATGGCTCGCCGGATTGGCGCTGGCCAAGGCCACAGGCGGTGGCCTGCGTCGCTTGCACAGAATGGGGCGTTACTGCGAGCCGATCCATTTGCTCACCATCGACTCCCCGTCCGACCGCGTGCAGCGGTTCCTGCGTCTGACGGGGATCGGCAGATTACCGATGCTGATCAATGTGTTACGCGGCGATCTGTCATTGATCGGTCCACGCCCTCTGGCCCCGGAAGAGATCGCACCGGAAGATCGCGCGTTCCTGAAACGCCAGAATGTACGGCCGGGACTGGTCGGTCCTTGGTGGATACGCCGTCGCGCCAACATCCACTATGATCGCGAATGGGATGTCGATGCAGACTACTCGGAGAGCTGGAGTATTCGCGGAGACATCGGCATCGCATTGCGCGCTTTGCCCGCGTTGCTGTACGGCGACGGCGTTGCATCGGCTCCGGATCTGCTGACAATCCAAAGCATCCCCATCAATAACCTGACCATGAGTGAGGCGATCGAGCGCATCCTGGAATACGCCGCAGACCGCAGCCAGCCCCACCAGGTCGTATTCGTCAACGCCCATTGCGCAAACATCGCCTGGTCGCATGCGGAGTATTTGAGGGTGCTCAAAGATGCGGACCTGAGTCTTGCCGACGGGATCGGGTTGAAACTTGCCGGCAAGCTGCTCAAACGCGACATCAAGCAAAATGTGAATGGCACGGATCTGTTCCCCAGGCTCTGCGAAGCGCTCGCTGGCACTGACAAGGGGCTGTACCTGTTGGGCGCTCGGGAAGGCGTTGCCGAGGCAGTCGCTCAATGGATCCGCAGTCGTTATCCGGACGTGATCGTTGCTGGAGTCCGGCACGGATACTTCACTCCGGCGGAAGAGCCGGAGGTGATCCGCGAAATTCGCGAATCACAGGCATCGGTATTGCTGGTGGCGTTTGGAGTGCCGCGTCAGGATCTCTGGATCCGGCAGCATTTATCTGAATTGAACATACCGGTCAGCATGGGGGTCGGCGGCCTGTTCGACTTCTACAGCGGACGCATCACCCGAGCGCCACAATGGGTACGGGAGATCGGCATGGAATGGGCTTGGCGCTTGATGATGGAGCCTGCGCGCATGTGGCGACGGTATATCCTGGGTAACGGTATCTTTTTGGCGCATGTTTTTTATGAGCGACTCACCGGTCGTGGCGCTCCCGCAGACCGGATATTGGAGGGATCATCATGAAAGCGATTCTTCTGGCAGGAGACCGCCCGGAAAAGCTGGGGGCATTGGTTGATCATCGGCCGGCTGCCATGCTTACTCTGATCGATCGCCCCTTTATCCAACATGTAATCGAGTTTCTGGTAAGTCGCGGGGTAAGAGATATCGAATTGGTGCTGGTTCATCACCCGGAAATGATCGAACGATTCATAGGATCCGGTCAGCGTTGGGGCGCATCGGTCAACTATCATCTGGCACGTGATGCAGGCGAATTGCCCCAATCGCTGCTCGATCAAAGGCACTCTGAACCTGTGGTTTTGGGACGATGCGACACGTTGCCTTGTTTTGACGTCATTCCACCAGACGGCGGCTCTACGGCTTGGTACTATCGCGACGAGTGGACCGGCTGGGCCTGGTTATCGGCGGTGGAATGGTGTGCATTGGGTGACGAGCGCGGTCTGGAGCTGCTCAGCGGATTGACCCGTGCTGATGTAGCGCTCTGTTTGGATATCCGTTCCGGCGAAGGGATACTCGAGGCGCATAGGGCCGTGTTGGATAAACGGTTTTCCGTGATGTTAAGCGGGCGCGAGATAGAACCAGGGATCTGGATGTCACGCAACGTTGTGATGCCATCCACGGTGTCGATTACACCGCCGGTGTTCATCGGTGAGAACACGCGCATCGAACGCGGTGTGCGATTAGGGCCCTATGTCAGCGTGGGTTCTCATTGTGTGATCGATCGCGGATGTGAGTTGTCCGAGTCGGTGATCTATCCGGGAAGTTTTCTGGGCGAGGAGCTTGAAGTGCGGCGACTGGTGATTGACCACGGCCGCGTGCTGGTGGTTGGAGAGGACACGAGCTTCACGGTCACAGACCCGGTGATCCTGGGATCGCTGGCTCCGCCTCCTGTGGGGCGCATCGCATCAGATACCGTTTCTCGGTTGATCGGGCTGGTGTTGCTGGTGCTGCTGCTGCCTCTGGTTTTGCTTAGCGGACTGGTCGCGCTGCTGGCGCATCCCCGTACGCGGGTTCGACGTGAATGTCTGAGGCTGCCGGCAAGCCCTGACCCCGTGACTTGGCGCACATTCCGACTCTACTCATGGGACATCAACGACGATTTCTGCCCGGGCGGATGGGCCGGACCGGAGCGTTCCTTTTTTTGGCGATTCCTGCCCGGCCTTTGGAATGTGGTGCGAGGCGATCTACGGCTGGTAGGGGTTCCGCCACGCACCCCGGAAGAGGTGGCATCCCTGCCATCCGACTGGAAAGAGCTGTATCTGCAGTCCAAACCCGGGCTCATCAATGAAGCGGAGGTGCGCCATGGCGACATGGCGACAGAGGATGACCAGTTTGCGGCCGAGGCGTATTACGTTGCCGCTGCATCATGGCGATACGACCTTCGGCTGGCTTGGCTGTATGTGGCGCGCCTGTTCAGTTTTGGCCGTTAGTTCGGCCATCATCCTGAGCACAACTCCGTCTGCAAGCGCCGCCCCGTGGTGGTGGACGCTACCGGCGTTCGCCGGTGATGAAGACGCCTGCAGCCGGTACGGCGGCAACATGGGAATGACAGGTGTCGCATCGGATCCCTGCTGGGGGGGATTGGCACGCAGACTGTCCGTTCTGGACGGCGCTCCTGTGCTGGCACAACACCGGCAACCGGGCAGTCATTGGATCACCTGGGTTGAAGGGTTTGGCGACACCATGTTGTACGCCGCCTCCTTCCAATGGGACTCTCCAGGCCGCCTGCGCACCCGTTCCGATGATGCGAAGACTCCTTATGCGGTACGGAATGCGTGGTGCTGGTATGTTGAAGGGCTTCCTGCACCCGACATCGATCTCTGGCTGGGCGCGCACAACGCCACCGTCGACGACCCGGTTGCCCAAACCGGCTTCTCCGTAGCGGACGAAGGACTGCCGGCGCCCACCTATCCGGATGGTAGCCCCGCTCTCGGTGTGAGAGACGATCTCCCCTATCCTCTCGATGCGCGCATCTATGACGCGCTGTGTTCCAAAGATGTGTACGGCCGGCTGACGCCCAACGCCGAAATGCCTCAACCTCGCCCAGAGGGTGTAACAAGAGATGCAGACCGTGGATTGCTGACAGGCGTTGTCGGCAGCGATCTGCTTCCCCGTGTGTCCGGGAAACAACCAGGGGAACTCTATACGGCCAGTGTGCTGTCACTGGGAAAGGACATCGCCGCCCCATGGTGGGCGGACTATGTGCGCGCGTCGGTACGGACTGCGGTTCAGCAGGGCCTGAACGGCTTCTGGGTGGACAACTGGTCCGCATGGGATAACCTGGGCGGCCAACCCGTGGAGCGGGCATTCGGTGAATGGTCGGTTCATGGTTTCAGACAGTTTCTGGCAGACTTGGGCACCAAAGGAGCATCTTTGCCCGGTACCCCAAGAGATCTCTCTTCCTTCGACATGCGGGTATGGATGCAGCGGCGTGTGCGGGCATTTGGCGGCACATCCAAGCGCGACCTTGATGATCCGGCATGGCGGGATCCGCGCTGGCTGGACGAGCCGCTTTGGCTGGCCTATTTGGTTTGGAAGCAGCAGGCCGGTATGGAAGGTCTTCAGCGCTTCTATCGGGTCGTGAAGTCCGAGGCAGCCCGGGCCGGCTGCAATGACTTCCTGGTCTCTGGCAATGACATTCCCATCTACAGCATGGCCTGGGCGCAGCCTGCCTGGACCGACATGGTCAGCACCGAACTGACGCATGGCTGGGGACTGATGACCGGCGCCCGGGGAACCACCCTACCGCCAGAGGGACGGCTATCGCCGGTATACCGCACACTACTGGAACACCAGTCCGGTCCATGGGGAACGGTCTGGCTTTACATGCATGAACCATACACCACAATGCGTAAAGCGCCCGGAATGACGCATGCCATCTACGGGGAAGCGCTCGCATGCAATGTGATTCCCAAAACCGGGGGGCATACGGATTACTTTGGGGATGACGTCACACGCAGGGTGTGGATGCAGTTCATGAGCGAACAGGCGCAATGGTACGGTCAGCGCCGTCCCTGGGCTGCCATCGGATTGATCTGGAGTACATCGAGCCGACTGGCATCGATCACCCCGGGCGGTGTGCGCGACATGAACCGCTTGGAGCATCTTTTTGAGTATCTGGGATGGGGAACCGCTCTGGACGCGAGCGGATACCAATGGCGCGCCGTACCCGACTGGCGGATCGATGACGACACGCTCGCTCCTTTCAGCACGCTGATCGTACCGGGCGCATCCGCTATGGACGACTCCGCGCTGCAGGCGCTGTATCGGGCCGCCCTGCGCGGAGCGCGGGTGGTGCTCTCGGGACTGGCGGCGGAGCGGTACGGCGTGGATGGGCTGCTGCAGCGTCGCTCCCCGGCCAGCCTGCCGGATTGGTGGCCCAGGTCCGCCGAAACCATTGTCACGCGGCGGATTGGTCGGGGACATATGACTTGGTATCGCACTTCGTTGGGTGAACGGTTTTACACCCAGATACCCGAACGACGACGGCTTGTCCGTTCCATGACACGGCTGATCGGCGCCGACCCGCTCCTATCGCACACATCTCGGCAACGCCCCTCTATCGTGTCTCTGTGGCGGGACAATCGCACTGTGTGGCTGGATGTGGCAAGCATCGATGTGAGCGCCGATGGTTCGGCCCTCCACCCGATTGGCACGTTCCGCTGCCGCATCGATTGGTCCGAAGGTCCTCCGGATGTCGAAGTCCGCGCACCGACGGGCACGCCGCATGCCCGTGTGCGACAAAACGGCAACCGGTGTTGGATCACCCTGACGGGTGTGAAAGGATATGCCAGCGTTAAGCTGTCACCACGGGGTGAGCCGTGACCCGTCGTACACCTTGGCTGACGCTGTCTCTGTTGGTCCTGATGGTCCTGGGGTACGTGGTCAGCAACGGCGCCGCCTCCGAATCGCCATTGGCTCTGACACCGGCGTCTCCTCGACCATGGGCCTGGTGGACGGTCATTCTGGTTCACGCCAGCCTCGGACATCTGGCTTCCAATCTGTTGCTGACCGGTCTGTTCGGATGGTACTGTGAGCAGATCTGTTCTCGTCGGTCGCTGGCTGCAGGGTTGATGGTCTGGACCGCAGGCGCCACACTGGCACAGGCGCTGGCGGCGCTGCTTTACGCACCCGATCGCGCCACGGTACCCATTGTGGGCGCATCGGGCATGGCAGCCGGCCTTATTGGACTGTTCGGCGTACGTTATCGGGCGGAGTCGCTGCCGTTATGGAAAAGGGGCCCCAGGATATCCTGTCTGGTGGTTGTGCTGTTATGGATCGGCTGGAACGCCGTACAGGCGGCATCCAGCCCCGGCGCCCATACCGGACATGCCGCTCACATGTCCGGCTTGTTGCTGGGAGCACTTTGGGGTGTCGCACTGGAGGGACTGAGCACCAGCTCCGCACGTAAAACCCGAGTGGCCGTGCAGCAGGCCATGGACCGCGGGGACTGGATCCTGGCACGCCGTCTGGCGGAACTGCTGACACAAACCCAGCCAGAGCGTCCCCTAAGCTGGCTGTTGCTGGCGCGCGCATTGTGCGGAGCATCGTTGCCGGAATCAGCGTGGCCGGCCTATAATACCGCCATCAATCGTTTGGAAGCGCTGAACGAACGTGCCCTGTTACTGGACACGATCCGCGAGGCGGGTCAAACATCGGCCATACTGTTTGCCCCGGTCGATGCGTTGCACCACATGGCACTGACCAGCTGGCGCTTGGGAGATCGCTCCACGGCGACCAATCTGTTGGAACGGGCCGTTCGCACGGCTCAGTCTTCTCACCAACGGCTGGGGATTATGGGCGATCTGGCCAGGCTTCTGCTGGTACAACAGCACACCGGACCGTCGGCCCGAGAACTCCTGCAGCAGGCACGTTCGATGAATACCATGGACCCGATTTGGGATGACTTGGAGCGTGCGCTGGCTCAGGCCGAGCAGCCCTCCGGCGGTTGATTGAAACGCGTACCGTATACTGTACTCGGATAACGTAATGATCGAAATACAACGCGTAGCCGTTACATATGCCAATAGCGTACGCGCTCTGGTCGACGTGTCATTGCGCGTCGAAAAGGGTGAGTTTGTCTTCCTGGTGGGAACCACCGGGGCCGGCAAATCGACGCTCCTTAGGCTGATCAACCGCGAACTGCTGCCAACAAGCGGCCGCGTGATCGTCAGCGGTCAGGATGTCGCCGAGTTGCGATACCATCAGATACCGCACTTCCGCCGCCAGATGGGCGTGGTTTTTCAGGATTACGAACTGCTTCCCAACCTGTCGGTTTGGGAAAATGTCGCCTTTGTACTGCGCGTACTGGGTATGGGCCGAAAGGAAGTGCGCCAGCGAACCACTTGGGCGCTGGAACTGGTCGGGTTGCTCAAGCGGTGCCGACATCGGCCTGAAGAGCTGTCAGGCGGTGAACAGCAGCGCGTGGCGATCGCCCGAGCCATCGTCAACGAGCCTCCCCTTTTGCTTGCAGACGAACCCACAGGCAATCTGGATCCCGATACATCATGGGACATCATGCAACTGTTGTCGCACATCAACGCACGGGGTACAACCGTCGTGGTGGCCAGCCACGATTTCGCGGTTATCGAGCGCATGAACCGGCGGATTGTCCGCTTGGAAGCCGGACAGGTGGTCAGCGACACACCGGCTGAAGTCTACAACCCGGAGATTATCGCCATGCCCGTCGTCTCCGCTTCTGCAGACACGCCCGATGTTGTGCAAGAACCGGCTGAGTCTGCACCGGAATCAGAGGACGATCGATCCGCCACGGACGCCCCCATGCCGACACAGAATACACTGGCGCCGACTGAGCCGGAGTCTGACCGTGCTTAGTCTGATCGAGTTTCTGCTCATACAGGCCTTCGCAAACCTGCAACGCAATCGGGTGATGAGCACCGCCGCCATCCTGACCATGGCGCTGATGCTGTCCATTGCCGGGGGGTTCAGCATTCTCGCATGGCAACTGGACGGTGCAGCCCGCAATCTGCCCAGTCGGTTTGAGATGGTGGTTTTTCTGAAAGATCATGTGCCTGAATCGCGCATACAAGCGGTGTCGAAAAAGCTGAAACAGAGTCCGCATGTACTCTCCGTCACGTTCAAATCTCGTACAGACGCCTGGATGGAGTACAGCAAGTCATTGTCCAAGGAGGTTGTGCAGCAACTGGTAGACAACCCGCTGCCGCACAGCTTCGTCGTGCGCCTGGCCGATGCCAACAACATGGCCAAGGTTTCCGGCTGGATCCGTTCGCTGCCTGAAGTCGAAGTGGTCAACGACGGGCGGGCCGATGTCCGATTGATCCTGAAGGTGGCGAAGTGGATCCGCTGGGTCGGCATCACCCTCGCGGCGCTGCTGCTCGCTGTCACGGTGTTTATCGTTCACAATACGATCCGGATCGCCGTGCACGCCCGCCGCCGGGAGATCCGAACCATGCAGTTGATCGGAGCCACCAGTCACACCATCCGGGCGCCTTTCCTGTTGGAGGGCATCATACAAGGGCTGGCGGGCGGGCTGCTATCCTGGCTCTTGTTGTATGGCGTGGCGGACTTCACCTCGAAATATACGGCCAGAACACTGCCGATATTGCGCACTCTGAATGCCCCCGAGGTATCCTTTGGCTTGGTAGGGCTGTTACTGGCGGGCATCGGATGCCTGATTGGACTGATCGTCAGCGTCATTTCCGTACAACGGTACCTGAAGGAAGTCGGATGAGACACGTTTTCGTATTGGCGCTTGCTCTGGCGCTGTCCATGATGCAGGCCACAGCGCAGACACCCAAACCGGCTGCATCGCAGGCCAAGAAAGCACAGCTGCAAGGAAAGCTGACCAGCGTCAGATCGCAGATATCGGATGTGAAAAGTAAGCTCCGTCAGACCAAACGGCGTGAACGCCGTATCTGCGTCGACTTGGAGCATACCGAACACAAACTCAATGTCACACGCAACAATCTGGGCGTCACCCGAAGCCGATTGGCTGCCGCACGCGTTCAGCGCGATCGTCAGGAGCGCAGACTGGCGGAGATCACACGCCGGCTCAACTACCGGCGCAGCCTGCTCAGCCGCAGGATCCGCGCCAGCTATGAGTTGGGCAACACCAGCTATGTCAGCGCATTGGCCACATCCAGAAACGTGAACGATCTGCTCAGCAGGGGATATGTGATCCGGCGCATCGCCATGTCGGATGCCCAGCTCGTACAGTCCATACGCAACGATCAGGTCGAGGCGGACGCTGAACGTCGACGTCTCGAATCGACCGTGGCTGAAATCGGGCAGTTGGAACGTGCGCTGCAAGGCCAGGCTCACGCCCTGAAGGTGCAGACCAATGAAAAGCAGGCGCTGCTGCAGCAGGTCAAGACCCAGCGAGAAGCCTATGAGCAAGCGCTGAATGAACTGGAAGAGATGTCGCGGCACATCGCCGCTTCATTGCGCGCCATGGAGCAGACCGCAGCCGGGCGCAGGCGTTCGGCGATCGCATTCAAGGGAGGCTTCCTGCGCCCGGTGTCCGGTCCGGTGACATCCTCTTACGGAATGCGGTTCCATCCCATTCTTCGGTACAGCAAGCTGCATACGGGCGTCGATTTCGGCGCATCGTACGGCGCGTCGATCCGCGCCGCAGCATCCGGCGTGGTGGTGCACTCCGGGTACATGCGCGCATACGGCAATACAGTGATCATTGACCACGGCGGCAGCGTATCCACGCTGTATGGACACTGCAGCTCACTGCTGGTCAGGTCAGGCCAGGAGGTCAAACAGGGGGAGACTATCGCACGGGTCGGTTCCACAGGCTTCAGTACGGGGCCCCATCTGCACTTCGAAGTACGCAGGCATGGTGATCCGGTCCGTCCTCCGTGGTAGTCGTTTGGCAGGACTGACCACATTCGGGCGGCCCTCTTTACGGGCCGCCCTTTTTCATCTGTGTGATCTATGACTTCATAGTTGCACTCAATAGCAGGATCGTACGCAGAGCATCACGAAGTACTCGAAGACTGTACGAGGTGACGAATGGTTAGATTCGAAGACCTGGCGCTGATACCGGGAAGCCTGACACCAAACGATCCCGACCATATCCGTCTCATCCGTGATTGCGGATTCAACTGCGCAGGTCTGGTGACCCGGGATACTCTAGACACATGCCACCGGTTCCGGCTGAAGGCGTTTCTCGTCGATGAAGAGATGACTGTTGGGCCGGAAGCGTTCTATTGGACCGACTCGGAGATCGATCGTCGAGTGCGTCTGTATACCGAGTCCGTCAAGGCGCATCCGGCTTTGTACGCTTACTTCATCAATGACGAACCCGGTGCGGACCTGTTCCCCGTGTTGAGACGGGTAATCGCCGCCTTCAAACGGCATGATCCTCAGCATCCCGCACTCACGAATCTGTTCCCTAACTACTGTGATTTGTCCCGCCTGGGTACACGCAGTTATCGGGAGTATCTCGACCGAGCGGTTCGTGAACTTCAACTGAAGGTTCTCAGCTACGACCACTATGCCATCATGGATGACGGCACGATCCGCGATGGTTACTTCGCGAATCTGGCCGACGCGCGCGCAGTCGCGCTCAAGTACAGTGTGCCCTGCTGGAACATTGTCCTCAGCAACGCGCACTTCAACTTCGCCGATCCATCTCCTGCATCGTTGCGGTTCCAGGCCTGGACATCGCTAGCATACGGCATACGGGGGATCGGCTGGTTCACGTATGACGCCCCTGCGGTCGGTAACTACAGGCTGGCTCCGGTCGATCAATTCGGACATGCGACGGAAACATGGGCGATGCTCCGAAATGTACTGCATACGTTGTCGAATGTGGCGCCCCATCTGTGTACGCTTCACAGTCATTGTGTGTACGGTACCCGCACAGTGGGAGTCCCGCAGGCTCCGCGAAACGCCCTGCTTCGTGAAGCGGAAGGGGAGCGATTGTTGATCGGCGAGTTCTTGGCCCCTGATCACACGGAGGCCGCGGTGGTGGTCAATACCAGCCTGACCCGATCCACGCCTGTAGATCTGGCATTCCGGCGCCCGGGCCAGATACAGATGATCAACCCTTGGACGGGGCGCACGACACCGTTCACCGGCGAACAACGCTGGCTCGCGCCCGGGCAGGGTGTACTGATAATCAACGCATCCTGAACACAGTGTGAGTGCTCGAAACCATCACAGGGGGAATGAAGACCCATGAAAGCAGACGATCCCGGTCGATGCTGCATCACCGATCCTCAGGGATGGTACCGCGATCCGGACAGCCGGATACGCAAACGGTTCACAATCTACCGAGATCACGGATGCGATACGTTGCGGGTCGAGATCGACTGGCGGTCCATGGAGACCCGCGAGGGGTATTGGGACACATCCGTCACTGATCGTTATTTGCGTCTGGCCGTAGAGTACGGTTTTCGGCTGAAGATCATTGTGGGTGTCATGATGGCACCCCCGGGCTGGTTTCTGGACGCCAACCCGGACGCGGTAATACTCGACGAGACCGGTCTGCCCAGTCGCAATACCCTCAGCTACTGGTACCCGAAACTCAAAGAGACCATCCGCTCGCGAACCCGCCGGCTGTACGACGTGGTCAAAGCCGCAGGCGCCTGGCCGTTCGTCGACTTCATCATCCCCGCTTTTGGTCCCGCGGGTGAGCCGATCTATCCTCATCCTTGGACACTGGGAATGGACGACCGGGCAGTCACTTTCTGGTGCTATGCGCCGGCAGCCCAGCGGGACTTTCGGGCCAACATGCGCCGTAAGTACCGCACCATCGCTGCAGCCAACAAGGCTTGGGGCGCCTCATTCACAGACTGGAAGCAACTGACTGTTCCAAAACCCGGTGCCGTACAGGGAGCGTTATGGCAAGACGTGCTCACCTGGTACCGAGACAGTAAGCGTCGTTTCGTCGAATGGCAGGCATACAGCGACAGCCAACTGGTCCGTTCCTACACGTCCCGCCGCATCGAGACACTGGTATACGTCCCCGGCACGCACTACACGGACGCAGACTGGGAGGAGGCGGTGCGCACCGGACGCGGGAACGACTGGATCAAGTTGATGGCCGACAGCCGATGGTTGATCGATGCGGCCGCCAAATGCAAGTGGTGGCTGCAATATACGGGCGCCGAAAACGAACCTGAGGTAGCCGCACTCCGTCGGTATCTGGACGCCCGGGGTTACAGACAGATCCACATGTGGGCCGAAAACGCCGGATACTACGATTGTGCGAAGGACCCGGTGCGTCTGGCGCAGATCTGCCTGAAGTACAACCTGTGGGGTCTCGATCTGACGCATGGGCACTTTCTGTTCGAAGCGGACGGCATCACCCCGAATGCGATCATGTCGGAACTGGGACGCGCATTCACCATGCTCCGGAATGCCAGGCACTGAAGCACAGCACACGGTCCTGCACCGGTTATCATGTACATATGAGCGATATGAATTACGATCTGGTGGCCGTCGACCTGGACGGCACGCTGGTTGACGAAAACAACACCTGTTCTTCCATAGACGCGGATGCGCTGCATCGGCTGAACGAGTCCGGAGTCGCGGTTGTGATCGCGTCCGGACGGATGTACCGTTCCACTGTCACGTTCCACAAACGGTTGAACCTGAACACGCCCATACTCTGCTACAACGGTGCGATGATCCGGCACCCCGCCAATGAGTTCGAATGGTTTCATCTGCCGTTTCCGGCCGATCTGGCCGCAGAGGTCATCCGCTTCTGTGAAGACAACGAACTGCATCTCAACTTCTACTTGAATGATCATCTATATGCTCACCGTCACACCGAGTGGTCCGACCTATACTGTTCACGCACCGGATCGCTGCTGGAATCCGTGGGCGACCTGCGCCAGTTTATCGGGAAGTCACCCACCAAGCTGATCATCGTGGACTCGCCGGAAAAAACCAATGCGCTGGGCGAACACTTCCGCAGCCTGTTCGGCGCACGCGCCAATGTAACCAAAAGCAACGCGGAGTACTTGGAATTCATGCACGCCGCTGCAAACAAGGCGCATACACTGGCCCGATTGGCCTGGCGTTATGGCGTACCACGCAACCGTGTTCTGGCGATCGGTGACGGACAGAACGATCTGCCCATGTTGCAATGGGCAGGCTTCAGTGTGGCGATGGGCAACGCCAGCGACACGGTCAAGAAGGCATGCCGTCTCGTGGCTCCGCCGTTGCACGAAAACGGCCTGGCTTGGGTCGTCAAGGAGTTATTCGGTCTTTGAAGGCTAGTGTGTGTCGCCTTTCGATGACCCGGAGGGTCGAATGATCTTGTCCGGATCGTACGGATCCATGTGGACGACAACCTGGGCCGGAGCCAACGCCTGTGCAATCTGTTTTTCCAGACGGTCTGCTATCACGTGGGCATTGACCAGACTGATCTCCGCGGGAAAAACCAAATGCAGATCGACTTCCCGATGGCTGCCGGCCTTGCGGGTCCGAAGGTTGTGCCAGGAATGGATTTCCGGACAGGCGTCCAGTATGGAGCGAACCTGAGCCAGTTCGCTCGACGGCAGCCTGCGATCCATCAGCTGGGCGCCTGCGGTCAGTGAGAGTTCCAAACCGATTTTGCCAATGAACAACGCAACGATCAGCGCCACGATCGGGTCGATGATCTGCCACCCTGTAAGCATCACCGCAAACAGTCCCACCATGACTCCCACCGAGGTCATCACATCGGTAGACAGGTGGTGCGCGTCTGCCTCCAGAGCCAGCGAATCCTCCTCATGCGCCACACGGAACAGATACCGAGACACCAGGATGTTCACGACGACTGAAATGCCCATGACCAGAACGCCCAGCCCAGGCTGGCTGACGGTGGCTTCATGCATCCAGATCACGTGCAGACGGTGAGCCGCTTCAATGATGATCCAGAAGGCAGCCAATACGATCAATGCGGCTTCGACGGCTCCCGAGATGCTCTCGGCCTTGCCATGCCCATACGGGTGATCACGGTCCGCCGGCCGATCAGCAATTCGTACGGACACCCAAGCAATAAGAGCGGCGATCAGATCGATGCCTGAATGGATGGCTTCTGCGATGATGGAGACCGAGCCGGTGGCGATCCCTACCACCAGTTTTCCGATGACGAGAGCGGTGTTGGAGCCGACCGATAGCGATGCGGCACGCGCCTTTCGTGATGTAGGGCGAAGCCTGCGCAACATTCCTGTTACCCCTGACGAGAGTGTCGGGCCTCCCATGAGGAAGCCCGACAGGTAACCGTCAGTATATCACACTCGGCAGGCGCAGCAGATGGCGCTCAGTAGCTCCATTGCAGGTTGCTCATGAACATATCGCGCTGCAGCTTGCCTGCGGGAATGCGGTGCACATAGTTCAACTGCCACTTCAACTGAGGGGTAAAGAACCGATTGAAGCCCAATGTCCACTCGGTAATCGCATCGTTGCGTGTGCGCCGGTTGGGATCCCAGTTGTCATATCGCCCCACCACCTGCCAGCCGGGGTTCACACGGTGTCCCACCAGCAGGTAGCCTCCCGTGGGCTGTTTGTGCTGACGTACACCCTCGGCTAACTCGCCTCGAACCAGCCAAGGACCGGACTTGAAGGTCGCATCGGCGCCCACCCGGTCATTGGTGGTATGGGCCTTCCCCTCCCAGCCTTTGTAACCCGAAACACCCAGCACCAACAGCTTGTTGGCGTTCCACGTCAGGCGGGTTGCGATGTCCTTCGGATCGTTGTCATCCGCCCGGCTGATACCGGCTCCGTTCACCACGGCCAGGGCCACACTGCCATCCAGGCCCGCCTTGGTCAGCCAAAGACCGATGTCGTAATTCATGCCAAAGTTGCCGATGTAAGTCAGCATCGCGCGCTCCACCGTATCGATGGTCGCCGATGACAACATCGCTTCAGCGCTGAACGGCAGGCGCTGTTGTCCTGCGGTCAATTTCCAACCGTTACCAATGGGCTGCGTCATGATCGCTTCCAGCACCGGATTGGTCGTGAGCGTCATGCTGCCGTCCGGGTTTACCTTGCCGGGGATGGTGGGATCGATCAGCAACATCCAGTTGCCTTTTCCCACAGGTCCTTCGAACACCACACCAAATCGCCGGTATTTGGATGTATCCGGACGGGCGTCCGCGGAACGATCTCCGCGCAAATCCACAGTCGTCCAAAACTGGGCGTAACCGCTGATTTTGATCCCCGTGGATGAGGTCACGGGCTTCGGAGCCGGTGTCACAGGAGCGGCGGCCTGAGCCGGTTTTCCGGTCATCTCGCGCTTCAGCTCATCGATCTCTTTCAACAGCGCCTGTGCTTGTGTCTCGAGACGCTGCAGACGCTCTTCCTGGGTTTCACCGGCCCAACCGGACCGTGCGCACACGGCCAGCAGGCACAGTAAGCCGAACACTGTCAAGCGATTGACCACGGTATATACCTCGATGTGGAATGATACTGCCATCTGTCCATTGGCACTCTGGCGCATAGACATTACTGGCATTGTACTGCAAATGGAACAGGATAGTACTGCCAAAAACAGTGAGCCGCACGCGCGGTCTAGGAGTCCACGGAGCGAACGATGCAAATGGGGGTCCGTTCGTCACACTGACCCAGGGGATTGTCTCCCATCACCTCTCGGATAAACGCTTCGGCCGGTGCATCGAACAAGCGGGAATGACTCGTCCCCAGCACGTTCACCCCCAGGTCGTTCGCATCCACAATCCCTACGGGAACTCCCAGACGTGCTGCCAATCGCTTCGCCACCCCTTGCGGATCACGGGGCCCGAGTTTCGCATACTCGTTGTAAGGAGGCAGCGTGTTATGACAGGGTCCATCGATTGCGTTGATGTTGCGTCCTACCACCTTGTAGAACACTCCGCGAATACCGAACGGACGCGTCAGGGCAGCGATCGATGCGGCAAATAACATGCGCGGGGCTCCGGCCTCCCTGAGCGCCAGCTCCATCGTCCATGGACTACCCAGACCGATGCCATACGGCGATTTCGTGACGAACCGGACCAGAAAACGGGCCAGAGGTGACGGCTCGATGTCCTGAATGCGCCAGGCGCGACCCTGCATAATGGCGATCACCCGTTCACTGATCATGACTGCATCGTGAGGCTGCAGATGAGGACGCACGTACTGATCGAGTACGGCCTCCGGTGTATCCTGCTCGGTCAACGTGTGTGTGGGTACCGGATACCGGTGGTATCGGCGTCCCCCCACCTCGCGGTCGAGTACCTTTTCAGGATTCGCTTGCAGCGATCCGGACATGTATCTTTCTCCAGTTACAGGGATGAACGAACTCCATAGAGGGCCGTCGACATGATAACAAACGCAGTACCGAACCGTCTGTATAGATGACGCAGCATTGCCAGCACTGTTGGCGCAGAGAAGGAGGAACCGGCTATGATAGACAATGCGACACTATACAGGCGGGTTCTCAACCGGTCCATGTCTTCTCTTCCCAACGAATCCTATCTGCTGGAACGGGCGCGTGGCGGCGATCAGGCGGCTTTCACCCAGCTATGGGAAGCTCATCGCACCACGGTGTACCGGAAAGTGTATGCGATGGTGCGTAATGCCGACGAAGCGGAAGACATCACACAGGAAGCCTTCATCAAAGCATGGAACTCCTTACCCGGTTTTCGCGGAGGCTCCATGTTCCGAACCTGGGTGACCCGTATAGCCATCAACCACACGCTCGACCATATTAAGCGGCATAAGAACCGTCAAACCGATGAAATCCCGGAAACCTATGCATCGCGCCAGCCCGACGATGACCCTGAGGCCTGCGCGGTACGTAACGATATGGCCCGGTTGGTGCATCGGGCTGTAGACAGCCTGCCTGAACACCACGCCACCGTGATCCGTATGCGTGACTTTGCAGATATGGAGTATTCAGACATGGCCGCGGTACTGGGCACCACGGTGGGCGGTGTCAAACTGCGCCTGTTTCGTGCGCGCCAACACCTCAAGGCGCGTTTGCAGTCACTGATGGGAGAGGCCTGATGAAACTGTTATGCCTTTATATGGAAACGAGGCTATCTCGTCAAGTTAACGGCGCGGCGCTGGCGCCCTATGTGGTAAAGCACCTCGCCAAATGCCCTCGGTGCGCGAGGTCTGCCCGGATCTGGAGCCAGATCGCCACCGGGGTGGAGCAGATCCGCATGGAATTGCCCTCATCACCTGACCGCGGATGGCAACCGCTGGAACTTCCAAGGCGATCGGCAATGGCGGGATGGCCATCGGCACGCCAGACGTTGGTCACGGCGGGGCTTTTGGGCGCATTGCTCTTCGCGGTGACTCGGTTCGGGCCACAGGTCGCCGAGGTGGTTGCCGGATCGCGGAACACACAGCCGCCCCGCGCGACCGTCACGATGCTTACGGAAGCCAAGCCGACCGGTGCAACGACTGCCAACCGGTCGGCGATGGCGCTGAACGGGGCGCAAGATCCAATGGCCACTGTACGGCCCGCAAAGCCAGTGTCCAGTCAGGTACGTGTCACAGCTCCACCGATCATAAGGTTCCAAACCGCATCTGTTCGGGCGGATCGGGTGGAGCGTGCAAGACAGGCCGTGGAACGGGCTCCCCAGCCGGCGGTCAGTATGGCGTCTCGTCCGCTGAACCTGCCAGCCGTATCACGCGTGGAAGCCTCTGCAGATACGATCTCGGTCGGTGCTACACCGGCCATGACAGCCCTCCGGGTTTCGTCAGCACAACCGGTCCCAGCCGAGTCAGAAGGAGTTCTGGCCAGACCCGTTCTGGATTCCGCAGTCTACGAACCAAGCCGTATTTCGGAGTAGTACCGATGAACGTTCGCACTGTTGCCGCCGGCATATTGGCCGCCTGTACGGCGATAGCTTCGACCGCACAGACGAGCCTGAAAACACTCGATCAGGACACCCAGTCCATCATCGCCAATGCGGCCTCCTCATTGGTGCGCGTCGTCGTTCATAACGCCGAGGCGCCGGCGATCGTGCTGAATGAAACAGACACCGCAGATGCCATTGCACCTGCCGTTACTCGTAGTAAAGCGCGCATGGGCAGCGGGTTCGTGGCCGATGCGCCCGGTTGGGTCCTCACAGGAAGCAGCGTCGTGCGTGGTGTGCGAACCTGCCAAGTGCAAACACTGGAAGGACAGACTTGGCCCGCAGAGGTCGTATCCACAGATGATTTCACCGGTACCGCACTGCTCCGGGTAACGGGGCAGCATATGTTGAAGCCGGTGCGTATCGGTGATTCGTCCAAGCTGACACCCGGATCGGTATTGATATTTGCCGGCGCCGGTCCCGGTGGACGCTTGGCTACGGCTTTAGGCTTGGTGAACAACACGGGCATCGCTGCCGTACTGGGCGATGACCAGATCGTGTTTGACCTGATCGAAATATCCACGTCGCTGCCGGCTGGCAGCACCGGCGGGGTCATTTTCAATGCAGCCGGCGAAGCCGTGGGGATGGTGGTGGCTCAGACAATACGCGGCAAAGAAACGCCCAATCCAGCGGTCTCGGGCTCATTGATGGTGCCGATTCATGTGATCCGGCAGGTGTTCGATCAGATGAAGCAGGGTACGCTGCGACGTCCCTGGATGGGTGCGACGTTCGCTGCCGCTTCCGATGATGACACACGAAACGGTGTGCGGATCGTGTCGGTTCAGCCTGATGGTCCAGCCGCGGTTGCCGGGATGCGCCCTGACGACATCATCATCCGGGTGAATGACATACCGGTCAGCCGGGCCGACGAGATATCGCTCATGCTCAGACGCATGCAGCCGGGCCACACGTTGTCGTTGACCGTGCTGCGTGATGGGCAGGAAGTGGCTTGCGTCGTCCGGCTGGGTATCCGCGGTGGCGCCAATCGATGAGCGCCCGGGACGCTGTGCTGGCCGCCGGCTGCGAACAGCTGGGGCTGACACTGCATGAGGAGACAGCAGAACGGTTCGCGTTATACCAGGCACGCTTGGCCGAATGGTCAGAGCGCGCCAATTTGACGGCGATACCTGACAGTGAGACAACGGTCCGACACTTCCTGGACTCTTTGAGCATCCTCTCTGTGTGGACACCCCCTATCGGCGCCTCTCTAATCGATGTGGGAACAGGTGGCGGCTTTCCCGGGTTACCGTTGAAACTGATGCGTCCCGATCTTCAAGTGGTGCTTCTGGACTCCCGAGCCGACCCGATCCGCTTTCTGGAAACAGTAACCGGCGAAATGGGGATCTCCGGTGTTCAGTGCGTGCAGGGACGCGCCGAAGAGTTGGCCCGAAAAGAGGCTTTCCGGGAACGTTTCGATGCGGCGACGGGACGCGCCGTCGCCCATTTGGCCGTGTTGGCGGAGATGACGTTGCCCTTCGTGGCCACAGGCGGTGCAGGCATCTGGTTGAAGCGTCCGACACAACAAGCCGAACGCGAAGCCGCTGCCGCCATGCTGGCCGAACTAGGAGCGCCCAAATGCTTGGCACACTTGGCTCCCGTCCCCTGCTCTGACATCGTGAACTTGGTGCTGGTGGCCGTTAAAGCCCAACCAACTCCTGACCGGTATCCCCGCTCCGGAGCCCGTATCCAGCGCGACGCCAAACGGTGGAGGGACATGCAAGAGGGCGACATTCATCAACTCACTTGACGCGAGCCCCCCGTTCACCGTACACTACGGCATCACGCCGAGAAGGACAACCATCTCCATGCCCTACAAACAGCTTTACAGCCAGCGTCATCCAAGCCATACCATCTCATCTGAGCCCATCCTGACAATCGCTCCACCACATGTATTCGCCGGAAACAGCTGGTTTCGGCTGGAGCATAAAGAGTGGATAGAAGAGCCGACTGTCAGCGCAAGCTCCGGCGGAGCGCCTGATGCTGCGCCACGCCAAGTACGGGGCGCGCTCTGTACTGTACAGTTAGATGCCGATGGCGTCTGGTTGGTACAGGATGAAACGCATGTTCCATTGCGCGTTCCCGCGTGGTATCGATCGATGCAGGCATATCCTGATCCGGATATCGAAATCCGTGACGCCGCTGTGGATGCACAGGGCCAAATATGGCTGGCCACATCGAGAGGCGCTTGCGTCTTCAGTGACCCGAACTGGTGGACCCCATTGGACCGATCGGACGGCATGCCGTATGACGATCTGCTCTGCATTGCCTGCAGCCCGGATGGTGCCGTTTGGGCCGGGACCCCTAAAGGCGCCTGGAGACTGCACAACGGCACATGGAATTACTTCTATGGAGACCGCTGGGTGATCGGTGAAGCGGTCACCCGGATCGCCCTCGACACCAACAACGATGCCTGGCTATTGACCGACCGGGGGATCTCCATCATCAGCGAGCGAGGCAACACGCTGGCAGACAAAGCACGTCACTACACGGCCATTACCGAGGCACGCCATGTACGGCATGGATTCGTCTCGGCATGCATTCTGAACACTCCGGGTAATCCCGACGGAGGCATCACCCCGCGTTCCGACGATAACGACGGATTATGGACGGCGCTGTATGCCGCCGCACAGACATATGAGTGGGCGGTAACAGGCGATGAGCATGCCCGTGAACGCGCGGCACGCAGCATGCAGGCGCTGTATGACCTGATCCGCTATACAGGCATTCCCGGTTACCCGGCGCGTTCACTGGTTCGTGACACAGAAAACGCGGAAGGGATGGATCTCAACGAGACGGTGCGCATCCCCGGCGAAACCGATCCGTTGTGGTTTCGCTCTCCGGTGGACCCGTCGGTCATGTGTAAAGGGGACACGTCATCGGACGAGTTGGATGGCCACTATTTCGCGTGGTATGTCTGGTACACCCTCGGCGCCAACGAGTCGGAACGTGAGGAGCTGCGGACCTATGTCGCCGCAGTCACCGATCACCTGCTGGAACACGGCTTCACCTTGGTGGGGCATACAGGTCGGCGCACCCGATGGGGTGTATTTGCACCCGAAGAGTTGAACGACAACCCTCAATGGGTGGAAGAGCGCGGACTCAACTCGGCGGAAATGCTCAGTTATCTGACGATTGCCAGCCATATATGCGGTGATCCCCGATACGAACAGGCCCGTAGAGAACTGGCCATCCGGCATCACTACGTGCTCAATACGCTGGAGTACCGACGCAGCACGCCATGGTTTCGCATCAACCACAGCGATGATGAGCTGGCATTTTTGGTGTGGTTCCCGCTGGTGCAACTGGAGCCCAATCCTGCATGGAAGGCAATTTACCTCAAAGCCGCAGAACAGATGTGGACCGGACACCGAGACCTTCCCGGCCTGTGCCTGAACCGCAGTCCGTTCTACGCCGTCATGTACTCGGCGATGATGGGCCGTCCAGAGGGTATCAGCGAAGCGCTGCAGACACTGCGGGAGTGGCCTTGGGATCTGACGCGGTTTACGATGCGCAACAGTCACCGTCACGATATCACCTTCCGGTCTGCACCGGGCGTTCCCAGATTGGAGACCACGCGCGCTCTGCCTTACAGCGAACGGTCTGTGAACCGGTGGAACAGCAACCCGTTTGTTCCGGACGGTGGCAACGGCGGCGTCACGGAAGAAGACGGCTCCGCCTGGCTGCTTCCCTACTGGATGGGACGGTACTATCGATTGTTCTGATGCCAAGAGAATGCAGCGTCACCGTAGCGGGTGACGCTGCATCGGTTCGGGGATATGCGAGGGGGTTACTGTACGGGCTGACCGCTCACGGGATCATAAACGGGCATGTTGCCCCAGGTGTATACAGCCTTGCCCCACTTGAAGCTGGCGGGGTTGAGTGTGGCATCGAGCGTGAAGAACTTGGCGTGACCATCGGCGAACACATAGTTGGCGCCGCCATTGTGGCGGTCCGGCGAGATATAGGCGATGTGGTGCTGGCCGCCGGCGTTGTTGTTCTGTCGGGCATAGGCAATCGCCGCCTTCGCCTGGTCCACCGTCAGGGCATACACCGGTCCCACAATTCCGGCCTCGCCATCATACACCGCCCCATTGTCCGACACGCCATTGGTCGGCCGGTGGGACTTGATCGCGGCGCCTCCGGTGGGCGATGAGTCGTTGAGAGCTCCCAGCGTGTCGGTGATCTCGGCCACGGCGATCACATCGGCGGGCACATCCACCGCTGCCACAGGAACCACATTCTGGGGAACAGCGGCGTACTTCTTGCGGGGCATGAGCAGCTCATTCGCGATGTAGCTCATGCGCACGGCCTGCACGTCCTGCACGCCGGCGGTCTGCGGGATCTGACCGCCCGGAGCGTTGTTGTTGGTGAAGTTGGTGGGAGCGAAGCCCTTCAGCGGGTGAGACGGGCACACCCAGATGCTGGCGGAAGACTTCATCTGCTTGACATACGGATCCACCAGACCGGTCCAGTGAACATAACCGTTCTTACTGGTGGCGCCATTGATGTAGTAATACGCCATCGGATAGGTCTCGTCGTAGTCGTTGGTGTACATGATCACGCCCAAACCGATCTGTTTCTGGTTGGACAGACAGCTGGCGGCTCGGGCCTTGTCGCGGGCCTGAGCGAACACCGGGAACAGGATCGCTGCCAGGATCGCGATGATGGCGATCACCACGAGCAGTTCGATCAACGTAAATGCGCGACGCATGGTTTCCTCCTGAGTCATTGTGGCTTGTGAGCCGTACCTGCCCTGGCGGGCCATGTTCACGATATCGGCCGCCGGTTACAGCCAGATTGCGCGGCTGTTACCGGTTGATTACGCGTTTATTGGCATTCGGTCGGTCTCGGCGGCTATAATCGGAGGCAAGAGCATGAGAACACCCACTGCCCATATGGACCAAAGGGGCTGGTGCTGGACGCTGTGGTTGATCACGGCTGTGGCGCTGGTCGCCGAGTTCGCCACACATCCGTTCGTCTTGTATCCCATGTCAGCCGGCCCGCTGGTGATGATGATCGCCATGGTGCTGCTGGTGCTGCTGGCTCCCATCCGCACCGTGGGCCGAAACCGCTCGCTGATCATTTTGCCGGTGATCGTGTGCGGATCGCTCCTGATGGGACCGCTGATCGCCGGCCTGGGCGTCGCCATCTCGTCTGCCTTGGCCGGAGCAATCACTCGACACCGATGGAGCCTGACGCCGCCTGCGGCGATCTACCCGCTGATGGCCATCGTATCAGGCAGCGTGTACGAGTGGATGGGCTATACGACACCTGCCCGCTTGGGTACCTGGCAAGATCTGGCCCCAGTTGTGGCTGCCGCGTTGTCTGCTTTATTGGTGCGCTGGCTGGCTCTGGTGTTGACGTCCTGTCAAAGGCCATGCAGTCTGCGGCTCATGGATATGTTCATGGACCTGCTGTCGCTTATCGTCGTCCCTCTGCTGTTGGTGCACATGCGTAGCAGTTCCCATGTCAATGCGATGTCACTGTTTGTCTTTACGGTCGCGGCGCTCTGGTTGACGCATGTTCTAGTTCAGATGCGCTTGGCACAGACGCAGGTTCAGGTGTTAACAAGCATTCAGCAGCATCTTATCAACGCGTTTACGCTGGCTGATGTGACCCCGCAATTCGCCCAAGGATTGCTTCGGCTTATTCGCTTTCAGCGTATGGTTATCTGGGCGCCTCAACATGGGGAACCGGAGTGGCGCGTGGTGTCCATGTGGTCGAACGCCACGCAGGACCCCGAGATGCCGTTCGTCAGTGTATCGAAACTGGCATGTATCGCAGCCCAAGGCGCGCCGGTATTCGGGATGACCCCTGCATCAACACCAGAAGGACAGCACTTGCACACTCTGTTCATGCCGCTGTCCGGATTGGAGGGATGCGTCGCGTTGGTCCGATTCGATCGCCCCGAGTCCATGGGGCCATTCACCATGGATGATGTGTCTCGTATCTCCGTGATCATCGACTATCTAGCGGTGACCGCACAAAACGTGCAGCTCTACCAGTCCGAACGCGAACGAGCGGTCATCGACGAACTGACCCAGTTGTTGAACTATCGGGGCGCTCAAGAAGCACTGCACCGGGAACTCCATCGTTCAGAACGGGCCGGCTCACCGCTTGCCGCGCTGATGATCGATGTGGATCACTTCAAAGCTTTCAATGATCTGCACGGTCATCACGCGGGCGACCGGCTGCTTCAGCGCATTGCGTCGCGCCTGAGGTGCGAAGTCAGAGCCAATGACATCTGCGGCCGTATCGGCGGCGAGGAGTTCTTGATTGTGCTGCCAGATACCAACCTCAACGGCGCCATGCAGATTGGCGAACGCCTGCGACGCGCGGCACGTGACGTACGGTTGAGTGATGACGCGGACCCGCGCTCACCCGGATGCACCATCAGCGTCGGTGTAGCGGCTATAGAGTCGCCTCCATACCGTCGGGAAGCCTTACTGCAAGCCGCCGACGCAGCACTATACCGCGCCAAACGCATGGGACGGGACCGTGTGGTCAGCGCTTCTGTACCGACCGTCGAACGTCAGGATACGCCATGAGCGAGCTGGCCAAGCGGGTTCTCACATCACTGGTGGGCATTCCCATCGTGTTGTTTTTTCTGTTCCTGCCGAATGGCCTCTGGTGGGCGCTGTTTGTCACCCTGCTGGCGTTTCTCTGCATCGGCGAACTGGCAACCGTCTGGGAACAGTGCAATCCCGGCTCGCAGATCAACCCGATGATTGCGTTGATCGGTGCGCTGCTGCCGCTGGACGCATGGTTTCGCATGAACAACATGGCCTTTGTGGAGCGCTACGAAACACTGGTGGGCACGCTGCTGATCCTCAGCGCGATCGGGTACGAAGTCTGGATCGCCGATCGTACCGGCCAACCCTCCGCCTGGAAGAATATCGGCAGTGCTGCGCTCATCACGCTCTATGTGGGTGTACTGTTCCGTCTCTGGGTGCTGCTGCACGGCGCACGTCTTCAGGTGGGTGATCAACCGGAAGTGGCAGGACACTGGCTGGTGCTGTTGGTCTTCCTGTCGATATGGGCCAGTGACTCGTTTGCTTACTTTGGTGGAAAGCGCTTCGGTCGCCGAAGGCTGTCTCCACACTTGAGCCCCCGCAAGAGCTGGGAAGGCGCCTATGTGGGTTGCCTGGGCGCTGTGGCGACCGCCATTATCGCCTCGTTGGTCATGCAGTCATCGATCTGGCCGTTTCCCGTGCAGATCGCCTGGCCGCTCGCGGCGATTATCGGCCTGCTGGCGTCTGTCACAGGCATTGTGGGGGATCTGTTCGAAAGCTCGTTGAAGCGGGAGATGGGTGTCAAGGACAGTGGTAACCTGCTTCCCGGACATGGAGGCATTCTGGACCGGTTTGACAGCCTGATGCTGGCGGTTCCCGCCGTCTATGTTGCACTGCAGGTGACGTGGCTGCTGCGATTTTAAGCATCGGTCGCGACAGGTACACTGTTATTAATCCGATAGACCCGGAGTAATCTATGTGCGCAGACATCCCCGATGATGGGCTGAGACACAGCACCCAAACAGACAACGAGCCGTTGCAAGGTGACTTGGCAACATTATTTCACATGTTGCCGATACCGGTGGTCCTGCTGGACACCCAACTGCGCTATGTGGCAGTGAACGATGCAATTCATCGGTTGCTGAACATGGCCGGACTAACGAAAGAGGCCGTACTGGGAAAACCTTTCGGTCATGTGTTGGGTGAAACAACATTTGTCAAACGGTTACGTGCCCAACTCGAACAGGTGTTGATGACCGGGCGAGGATTCCGCCGCACCGAAGCGCTCAAAATGGATCGCGGAATTGCCGTACTGGAACTCACCGCGGTGCCAGAGCACCGTAATGGTTCCGAGATTACCGGTGTCTGGATTGCCATTCAGGACCACACGGAACATCATCGTCTTCTGGATCGTTTCATCCGGTTTATCCAGGTGATCTCCTCACCCGATGAAGCGCTGCCGATGCGTCTGCACTGGATGCTGGAGATGGTTTGTACCGAACTCGGCTTGAACCGGGGGATCGTCAGCAGACAGACACATGGTGTTTGCACAATAATCAGTCATTGGTCGGCCGATGAAGAATCGCTTCGGGGATCGGTACAAACTTCAGCATCCTGTTGCTGTACGACCACACCGGTGGACACGCTGCGTGTCTTCGAGGGCGATGCAGGCGGCCCTTGCCAGCATCTGTTACAGTGCAATGTCCATCCGGCAGCCGTGGTGGGCGTCCGGCTTCCAATCTCCGATGACTCCTACGCCACTCTCTGCCTGAGTTCAGACACTCCGATGGTCAAGAAATTGGCCGCACAAGACCGTGAGTTTGTCCGTCTGGTGGGCCAATGGGCGGTGATCGAGATGCAGCGCCAGGATGCCGAAGAACGTCTGCAGGCCACACTGGCTGAAGCCCAGGAAGCCAACGATGAACTGCAGCGATTCGCCTATGTGGTCTCACATGATCTGAAAGCGCCCTTACGTGCAGTACGCAATCTGGCCGACTGGTTCAGCGAAGAGACCTCGAGCCTTCTCAATGACGAGGCGCGTGCTCATTTGTCCGCGATGCGTGATCGTGTCGATCACATGCAGCACCTGATCGATGCGGTATTGGAGTATTCACGCGCAGGTCAGGGACAGACGACTCGAGAACTTACCGATCTGCGGGCAGTGATCCAGGATGCCTTGCTGATGGTGGACATGCCTGTTGACGCCGAGGTCACACTGCCAGACAACATGCCGGTACTGATGCTGGACCGCACCCGCTGGCAGCAGGTGTTTCAGAACCTGATCGCGAATGCCATCAAACACTCCGGCCGCAGCGATCTGCGCATCCAGATCACCTGTGACTTCATCGACGGGGACTGGAGGATCGGCGTCATCGACAACGGACCGGGAATTCCGGTAGAACACCATCAGCGCATTTTCGAAATGTTCAGCACCTTGGGTGATACGAACAATGGCCTCAACTCCGGCATCGGCTTGGCGCTTGTCCGGCGCATTGTGGAACGGTTTGGCGGGCGGATCTGGGTGGAGTCAGAACCCGGTCACGGTGCGGCGTTTTACTTCACCCTTCGGGGTGAGCCATTCGCGCGCGCAGAAGACGCAACACCATGACGTCTGTCGACAGGGTGATGTTGGCATTGCGGCTGATGGTCCGCCGCACATCCAGACAGATCGTCAGCATGTTCTGAAGCACAGCTGGCGACAAATCCGGCGCCACAATCGGATCCAGTGAAGGGTACAGCCCCGTATCCTGAGGCGCTCCCATACACCGTGTCATCGCGTCCCGAAACCACACAGCCAGCGCGTCAAGCACTTCCAGCATGCCGCGCCGTCCAGGCTGTTTCCCTGTACCTGCCTGCCGCTGAGAAGCATGGCGCCGCAATGCCTCGGCCAAGCGCAAAGCATGGGCGGGATGCTCACGACAGATGGCCTGGGCGGTTTCCGCCACCGCTTTGTACAACGCTTGGACCTCGGGATCCGTACAGAGCTTCAGCGCTTGACCGGGCCGTCCGCGGCTGGCGCGTGCGGCCATCTGAGCGGCTGCTTCATCCTGTCCCGCTACATCGCACAACCAAGCCTGTATCTCATCCAGTGGAACCGGCCCTAAAGCCATATGAGCGCATCGGGACCGGATTGTACCCAGCACATCATCGGGAGCCGGTGCACAAAGGAAGAACAGCGCATAATCGGGCGGCTCTTCCAATGTCTTCAACAACGAATTGGCGGCCGCTTCGGTCAGCGTTTCCGCCTGTGTGATGAGGAACACCTGCCTGGCGCCAAACAAAGGCGCATACGGAAGATGACGGCCAATCTGTCCGCATTGCGATTCGTCCGCAGTACGCGGCGTCGTATGCCCATCCCATAACTGCCAGATCAGTGTCGCATCGGTGGCCGGCTCGATGACGTGCAGTTCCGGATGCATACCGGCACGCAGTTTCTGACAACTGGCGCAAGTCAGGCAGCTGCTGCCATCTTCCCGAGGCGTCAGACACATGGCGTCGCGCGCCAGCAAGCGCGCCAGCGTATGCTTGCCAATTCCTTCGGGGCCGGTAATCAGCCAGGAAGCCGGCAATTTATGCTGAGTCAGCAGCCGGCGAAAAGACAGCACCGCGGCGGAATGCCCCACCAGACGATCGGGAGCCTGCGGCTCTGCCGGCGGTGTTTGAGAGCTCTGTTTGGGTTTTCTAGCCATTAAAACCGGTGGAACTGCTCCACATCCAAGACAAACACCACGGCTCCGCCCACCAGCACCTTCACCGGACTCGGCATGAACGATCCCACAGGAGACGCATCGGGTGGCAGCACGTTGACGAATTGTTCACGGGTTTTGCAGCTTTCATTGACAATATCCATCAGGCGAGCCACGTCATCATCATCCACCCCGACGAACAATGTCACATTGCCTTCGCGAAGAAATCCTCCGGTACTTGCCACCTTGGTAAACTTGAACCCGTTGCGCAAAAGCGCCTCGGTGATGCGGTTTTTGTCGCGGTCGTGGACGATTGTAACGACCAGCTTCATAGCACACCTCCGGCGACGTGGTATCAGTTATTGTACTCCATTCTGCCTGTGGCGCGCTTGTACGAGCCCTATGACCCCGCACTGTAAACACGACAAACGTCCATCTGTCCGGCAAAACGATCCATACACGTGGAACGCCTGCTCCGGTGATAATGCAATATCAGCTTACTGACCAGGAGCCAGCTATGATGTGTCTCTCCACTGTGGTTGCGCTTGCCGCGCTGTCCGCCGCGCTGCCGGCTCAGTTGGTGCACACTGCCGGCAATGTAGCTCTGGCGATCAACAGGTCGTCAGGGGCGATAGAAACCGTGCAGTACGTACCTGTCAAACCCCAGGGATTCACCGCCGATGGAGTAAACACGGACGCGTTCCGATTGCGCATCAGCGTGCCAGGACGCGAAGACACATGGATTTTGAGCCATTCACTATGCTCCCCTCACGTGTCCGAGTCCCAAGAAGGCGTGCAGTTCCGATGGGCCGCTCCCCTGACAGACAATCGGGGACACAGCTACCGCATATCGGTTGCCGTCAGGTATCGGTTCGCGGCTGAAGGAGTGCATGTGCAGCTGTCGCTCGATCACCGCCACCCGGGTGCGGTGATTTCCGAAGTTTGGTACCCCACTCTGGCCGACTTGTCCAAAGCCTCGATCACCGAATCGCCACCGATTGCAGAAGGGATGGGTTCGCGAGTCGAACTCAAGGGACTGATTGGCGAGAGATATTCGCTGTACCCAGGTTGGCAGAACATGGGTTTTGTGACCGTACGACTGGGAAACGAACAGCATTCCCTGTATCTGGGGTCGCATGACAGGCGTGCGCGCGCACGCCTGTTTCACTTTTCGGATCTCCCGGGGGACACACGCGCGATAGGCTTCCATCTGGTGTACTGCCCGGAAGTCAACCCAGGACGCAGCTGGCACGGCGGAGATCTGGTCATCGCATATTGGCCCGGCGATTGGCAGGCTACAGGCCGAGCGCTATACCGCCCTTGGTTCCTGAAGACATTCGGGATCAGGCGCCCGAATGATGACTGGGTCCGGCAGAACAGCTTCTACCAGATGATCATGATGATGCTCCCGGAAGGAAACATCAACTACCGCATCAAGGATGTGCCGCAGCTGGCCAGAGACGGGTTGAAGTACGGCGTGCGCAGTCTGCAGCTCGCCGGCTGGCAGTATGGTGGACATGATAACGGATATCCCTATTATGAGCCGGATCCCCGATTGGGCACATGGGATGACCTGCGCAAGGCCCTGGCGGAGTGCCACCGAATGGGCGTCAAGGTCTATTTCTTCGCCAACATTCAGCCCGCCATGTGCGACCTGCGCAGGTTCCGTTCGGAGTGGAACCGGTACCAGGCCGTCTGGCGGTCGGGTGATCCCGCCTGGATTGCCGGCTGGGGTATGGGCACACTCGGTTCGCGAACCGGATACACGGTACCGCTCATGGCGTTTCTGGATGCCGGGTACAAACCGTTTCAACAGTTACAACTGGGCTACTGGCGCAAGCTGGCCGAAGTGGGCGCGGACGGCATCCATTTTGACAAAGTGTTTCCCGCGGCGTTCAGTTACAAACCCGCACCCGGATCCGGCCCGGATGAGTCGGCGCTTCAGGGCACAATAGACGTGCTGGAAGCAACCATGCGCGAATGCAACCGGATCCGCCCCGGTTTCAGCATCTCGAACGAGTGCAACTGGGATCGTGTGCTGCCATACGGGACTGCCACTTGGTGGGCGGGGAATATGAGTCCAGCACGCCGAATCTTCCCCGAAGTGATCGAAACCGTAGGCCACTACTCACCCTTCGATTTCATCGGACTGAACAACGCCGTGCGTTCGGGTCACGCCGTCATGATCTCCGCGTTGCAGTTCAACCGCTCGATGGACACACCGGAGTTCCGCAGGATGGCCCGATACATCGCCGAGGTCAAGCGCATACGCGACCGTCGCGCGGATCGCGTATGGCTGGGCGAGCCCGTCAGCAGTGACCAGGCAGTCATCATCGACAAGCCAGCACCGGCGACAGTCGCACTGAACGTCTATAGGAACCCGCACACATCGCTTCGCACGGTTATACTGACCAATAACGGCAATGAGCCAGCGCCTGTAAGCGTCCGGTTATCAGGGGTATCCCGCCCGATGATTATCGAAACGCCCTTCCAAGCCGCCAGTAAGGCCACCGGTCGCGCAGACGTCACAATACCGGCCGAAGGTATTGTGTTCATTTCAGAGAGGTGAATGGGATGTCCCATTGGTTTACAGTGTTATTGCTGTTGGTCGGTCTGGCGCTGCCCGGTTCAAGCACTCCGGTCGTCGGCGGCGACTTCGAGGGGAACACCTTCGTCGGCTGGCGAGGCGATCCCAACTGGGTGATCGATAACAACAGCGCAGGGGGATGGTACTCGGGCTGGCGCGGACGCACCTACGCTTTCAGCGGCGGCGGCGGAGAGAGCAAAACTGGTCGGTTGGTTTCGGATCCCTTTGTGCTGGCTGGCGACGGGGTGGCGTTACTCATCGCCGGATGGGCCGACATACGGGGAGCTACAACGGATCGATGGAACTACGTACGCCTGTGCACAGTAGACGGAGTCGAACTGGACCGGGTATACGCGCCCAACACCACCTTGTTCACCGAGGTCGTTCTGAACGGTCAAAGCGCCAAAGGGCAACAAGTTTACCTCGAAGCCGTCGATGACGCAAGCGAAACGAGTTTTTCGATGCTCTGTATCGACGACGTCCACATCATCACCTATGACACGTCATCCACTGCCGCGACACCAGCCACCGATATGGAGATGATCCTGCAGAACGAGAGGATCCGGGTCGGGTTTGACCGTAAGAACGGGGCGATTGTGCGATTGACGGACCTTCAGACCGGTGTGGAGTGGATAACCGAACCGCGCCTGTCCGGTTTCTGGCGTTTCACGTTACCGCTGCGTAGTGATGAAGCCTGGTCCGCTTACGAAGCGAACTATGTCGACAGTACGCGTCAGTCGGTTGAGATCGTGAAAACAGGCACCACGTCTGCCGTACTGCGTTGGAAAGGACCGCTGAAAGCCGACGATGGTAAGACCTGGCCGGTCACGGTACAGGTTCAGGCGACGTTACAGGACCAGTCACTCCGGCTCGTCATGCGGATCGAGAACAACTCCCGGGAACAGATCGGTGAAGTCTGGTACCCGATTGTGGGCGGTTCCATGGGCTGGGGGCACTCGCCCACAGAGAGACGCTCCACCCTGTTGCAGCTGCCGACCGGAAGTTCGTTGTCGGTCAGCCGCCCATTCCAGAGCTTTTCGAACATGTCGGCATTCGGCATTCTATACCCCGAGCAGTACTACGCCGTTGGCGAATCGCTCTCCATGCCGTGGATGCGGTTTGCGTCCTCCCGCAACAGGCGTGGCCTGTCGCTGATCGTTCTGGATGGGTCACCGACGGCTCGACTTGCCCACTTGGAGATGCGCCCCGGTCTGGCTCCCGCGCGCGCTGGAGGCAACTGGCCTCGTGTGGACGAACTCGATGGGCAACCGATGGGCCTCCGCGCCTGCTTTGTTCAAATGCCATACACACGTCCCGGAGACGGATTTCAAACGGCGGATGTGTTGATCACCATCGGCGACCCGGATTGGACATCGACAGTCGACGTGTGGCGCAATGCCGCCCCGGAACGGCAGCTAACCCCATCTGCCTCGTCGACACTGCTGCGTGTGGGACGGGTCCGCTTTGCCGACCTCCCACAGATTGCGTTGCGTGCGGCAGACGCGGGCATTGACACCCTTGTGCTGAGTCACTGGCATGAAGGGCATCCTTCTTTTGAACCGTTCACCGTAGTGGACCCGGAGCTGGGCGATGCGGCCTCATTGGCAACCGCCATCAGGCAATGCCGGGAAGTCGGCATCCGGGTCTTGGCCAGCTACACACTGCAGCCGGTGGCATTTACCCGTCCGGAAATCCGCGAGGCGCTGTCACCTGCAGTAGCCGTTGATCGCTGGAGGGTGCCGGCTACCGTCCCGGTCTATGTTCCTCGCCCCGGACGTAACGGGCGCTTTGGTCATGAGGAACGCGCACGATATATCACGCTCGCCCATCCGGCAGCCATGGCGTATTTCCGTCGTCAGGCGCAGGCGATTGCCCGATATGGGTTCGATGGAGTCGTGCTGTCCGGGATACAGGGCAAGCCCATGGATTTCAACCCCGGTTCGGATCTGCGGCCGGATGCGGCGTCGTTGACAGGCGAACAACGAATAGTACGGGCCATCTCCGAAGCGGGACGCAGCGTGAACGATCAATTCACCATTTGGCTGGCGGAGCCGCGGGCTTGGGCCGCCAGCGAGGGGATGCCCTGCCTGGCGGAAGCGCCGCAACTGTCCCCCTTCCGGCGGGCGTTTCCTTTGTGGCGCCCCGCCGTACATGCAGGTTCGGATCCCGTGCAGTCCACGTGGTCGGCGTTCATGTCAGGCTCTCACCTGTTGTTCGACGAGACAACGGCTGCGCAGTTGCAAAACGGCGCCTGGCCTTCAGAGTCAATGAAGCCGCTGATGATGATGCGCCGTCGATTGCCTGCGTTTGTGCGTGAAGCAACACCCGACGTGGAGCACCGTGTTTCTGTGCCGGGCCTTCAAGCAGCGCTGTTGTATCATGCCTCAACCCAAATGTATTCGTGCGTACTGGTAAACAGCTCGGAACAGCCGGTAACGGCGGAGTCAGACAGATTGCCGTTCCGTCCGTCACGGATGATTTCAGCATCCGGAGAACAGTCACTGACGACGCCATCGGTAACGGTCCCCGCGCGCAACGTGGTGATACTCGTTCCGTGATCTGTCGTTAACGCTAGATACCGTTAAGCAGTAACGCGGTATGCAGTACGAACCGGGGCGCGATAATCTCCGCGCCCCGGTTGGTCTGCTTCACCACCAACGGCTTGTTTGTGTGCAGATCGGTCACCTCACGCACCGTTTGGGTGCATATCAGACGAACCTGGTGATCGGACAGCTGGTCAGTCTGTTCTCCGTGCGTATCATGCAAATGCACCACCACACCGGCACTCGAGCGGCACATCGCCGACCGAATGGATGAAGGGGCGTTGACGCGAACCAGCGGATGAGGCTTCAGCTGCAGGGCACATACCAGCGACAGCGCGGCGCTGCAGTCACTTATCCGTCCGCTGCGCGCCGATTGGAGCCGATCGATCACCTCGCAGGCGGATCCTACGGACGGCTAGTACCATGCCACAACCGGAATGAATACAGCATTCGATGCCTCGGTACACCCCCGGATTGGGGCTGTCGACCAGCATCTGTTGTGCCCAGTCCGGATGGGCCTGAACTGCTGCCTTGTTCAGGCTTAGCGGGTACCGGGAGAGCAACGCCATACCGGATCGGCGGGCGTGAGCGATCAGCCTAATGAGCTGCCGTTCCCATTCGTCGACATCAGTGAATGTTGTGGGAAGCCAGCGCGATCTGTAGTACGGCACTCCCCAAGGGTCGACCACCGAGATCCAACGCGCCTGAACACCCGCGGCTCGGAAAGCGCTTCCAATAACGGCCGGCTGCCTCGTGGAGGCCCAGATGGGGTCCGGCCGGGACTCGTACCGGACCCCACGGGACGCATATCCGTCGGAGGTATCTTTCGACGGCATGTGATCGGGCTGACGGGTTACCGCTTGGCGTAATCGCTCAGACGTTCCTGAAGCCGGGCCGCGCTGTCCTGCAACCCGCCCTCACGGTTGCGAGCCATCCACAATCGCCGATGCTCACCCAACACCCAGACCAGATCCTCCAGCAGCGAACCACGGATGTGTGCATCCGGTTCCACGCCATACAGACAGATGCCACGCTGGCATGCATGGCGCAGCATGCGGGCGCCATTGGCCACCTCGTCGCGCACCAACGCCGCATCAGTGATCTGCAACGGCGCCGTTGCGGCCCGGGCCGCGGCAGCATCGATGAACTCCACTGTGGATCGCAGACTCTCGGCAGTCACGCCTTCCGGTAACGTATCAGACGCCGGGTTGATCAACAGACGGAACAGCACCGAGCTGTTGGGCACTTGGACCCCTACATGCAGATAGGCCCGTCCCAAGTCCATGATTGCATCCGCCATCACGCCGGTGGGATCCTGGAAGAGATGCAGATTCATCGCCGCGCTCAGGTCCAATGAACGGGCGGAGTCGACACACCAGGACCAGGCCGCCCCTGCCGCGAATCCGGGGTAGCTGAAGGGAAGGTATTGCAGGTGCCCGCCATCGCCCCAGTCTGTGTTCAGCAGTCCGGTTGCACCATATCGCACTCCGTTTTCGGCCGCATTCCGGATGTTGGCAATCGCGTTGTCCACCCGTCCGGTGATCGTTGCCCAGGTAGACGTACCGGGACAGACCATGAAGTCCAATCCGGATTCGGCGTATTTGGGTAACCGGTCCGCAAACGGATGGGTCGCTTCATAACCCCATTCCAGAACCACCACGTCTTTGGGCAGTTCCGGCACCAGTTCGGGGTGTTGAATGACGATATCGCCCCAGAAGTGCATGCGTCGTCCCCGCTCCTTGCACAACTGGTGGATTTTCAGCAGAAACTCCAAGTACACACGTCCTGTGCCCAGCTGCGCACACCGCTCTTTGCTGGCTCCCAGTCCCAGGTCGAATGTTTCGTCGCACCCCACATTGAAGTTACGACTGGAAAAGTGCGGGAGCAACTCGTCATACATGCGGGCGATCAACTCGATGCTGCCCGGGTTGCCCGGATCGAGGGAGAACGGCTCATCGTGGTGGCCACCCCATGGCCAGTCAAATCCATCCGGACACTCGGCCAGGCTGTTCAGGCGTGGCATTTTCAGCCAGCGATGCATGTGACCGAACGAATTCTGGTTGGGAACCAGTTCCACATGCCGGTCCTGACAGTATGCGTCCAGTTGCAGGATCTGCTCTCCCGTCAGCGGACTGGCCTGAGCCCATACTTCCGGATACATACTGTATGCAAAGGTGTGTTCGGTGTAAAGTTCCAGACGATTGAGCTTCAGTTCAGCCATCATGTCGACGATCTGATACAGCGTCTGCATCGTCGGCACTTTATCGCGGCTGATGTCCAGCATGATGCCGCGATGCTTCATATCCGGCGAGTCCTCGATCACACCGCAGGGCAGGATACGCCCGCACAACCGCATGATCTGCCTCAACGTCATGGCGCCGTAAAACACACCCGCCACGTCTCCGCCTGCAATGCGGACACCGTCCTCGCAGATCTCCAATGTGTAGGACTCCTGACCCAATGCCTCGTCAAGAGTCAGGCGGATTCCACAGAAGACGGGAGCAGCGGTAATCGTCCAAGCGCACTGATGGGCCGCCAGATCCCGTTGCACCATTTGACCGATCTTCAACAGCCCAGGGCCATCTGACAGACCGACACAACCCGAAACACCCAATACATGCTCACCGGGCAGGTCGGATACCGATCGTGGGAGAGGAACGAGCACCAGTTTGGACAGCACAGACACGATGAACCTCCATGACGCCGAAGCGTAGATACCACACCGGGTGTTCCCTGTACGCGCTGCGGTTTCCTGCAGCCTGCTGCCTTGTCCTGTCAGGATTTGGCCGGTCGTACCGACGAAGAAGACTCCAATTCGGCAACAAACAGCAGATTATGCGCCCAGCCGGCATACGGACCAAACCGTTGAACGAACAGATCGTGCACCGCTTCATATCGCTTGCGGGTCAATGAACTGCCCAACGGCGCGATCCCATAGTCTCGGCAGGCGATCCGCCAGACATGCGTATCAACGGGGATGGCGTGCGGGTGATCGAGTGCAAACAGACATATACAATCGGCCACTTTGGGTCCCACTCCGGGCAATTCACACAACATCGCATGCGCAGCCGCATAGTCGGCATTAACCAGTCTGTGGCCCCAATCCGCTCCAGCGTTCACAATCGCGCGGGCGGCGCCCACAACAGACTCGGCACGGTACCCGAACCCCATCGCGCGTAGTGCTTGCGGGTCGACATGGGCCAGCCTGTCGGGGGTGGGAAAGCGCCGTATATGGGATGGCATCCCGTTCACCGGCTCGCCATATTCCCGGCACAACCGCTCCACCATGGCGGTAATCCTGGGAATATGGTTGTTCGCTGAACAGATGAACGAGATCAAACACTCGAACAGAGGCTGCCGGAGGACTCGAAGTCCAACATACCGTCGAGCGGCTTCAGCAACCCGTGTATCGACTTGCGACCACATGCCGACCAAAGGCTTCAGCGGTATATCCAGTTGGAACAGATGCCTGAGGGCTGGCCCCAAATCAGCGGGGCCGGCGCTGCGCCACAGAACGTCATCCGGGGTCTGCTTCATCCACACCGGTTCATCGGCGGCATACCCGAACCAGACGTCGGGAGCCTCCTGCTTCCATCGGAACGATTGCCCGCAGGTCAAGGTGACGGGCAGGCGAAGCTCGTCAGGCGGCGTCTGCAAGGGACGCCATGCGGTCACGAAGGGGGATCCTCGCTGAGACTTAGATGGTAAGCGATGAGCGCCAATTCCCGGCGCAGCGACACATTGCGCACCATGACGGTCGACGGGACCTTGAGACTCACCGGAGCGAAGTTCAGAATACCGATAATCCCGGCGTCCACCATCTGCATCGCCACATCCTGCGCGGCCGCGGCCGGCACGGCGATCAACCCGATGCGCGCCTTCAGCTGACGCGTAATCTCTCCCAGCCGGGCGGCAGGCTGCACCAGCACGCCTCCCACCGGTGACCCGATACGCCGCGGATCTTTGTCGAAGACAGCTACGATCTTGAAACCCTGCTCGGGCAACGCTTCATACATCGCCACAGCACGTCCCAAATTGCCGGCGCCGGCCATTATCACCGGATGTTCCCTGTCGGTGTTCATGATGGCCGTAAGCCGCTGCCGCAATTCGGCTACGGGATACCCGACGCCCGGCGTTCCAAATTCGCCAAAGTACGAGAGATCCTTGCGGAATTGCGCCGCGCTGACGCCTGTGGCTTCTTCGACGTCGGAGGAAGAGATCATGGTAACCCCGTTGGCCATCAAGTCAGCCGTAAGGCGCAAATAGGTCGCCATCCGCTCGAGAGTGGCGGTGGGAACACGACGAGGGCGCAGGGAAGGAGTTGTCTTATCCATCTTTCACCAACGCCAGTATACCCGGCCCTCACCAGTTTGTGCAAACGTTCACAGTTGACGCCGGGCCGTGTTGCAGTTCAGCGGATCGACAGGTCCGGCCTCGTTGAGGAAATGCCCAGCCGATCGTTGGAAACCAGATCGCGCAGCAACTCCTTGGCTTCATGAACCTTGTGCTCTTCCGCCAAATCGATCAGCCGGTCTATCATCATCATCATCTCGGACAGATGGCCGTCATCGCCCTGCATCCGTTTGATCCGTTTATGCGGTGTTTCGAAAACCGTCTCGTGCTCATAAACGAGCTCTTCATGCAGCTTCTCGCCGGGGCGGATCCCCGTGTATTGAATGGCGATATCCTGTTCCGGAATGAACCCGGAGAGTGTGATCAGGTCCCGGGCCATGTCGACGATTTTCACCGGCTCGCCCATATCCAGTACGAACACTTCAGCATTTCCGCCGTAAACAGCCGCTTGCAGTACCAGCTTGACCGCTTCCGGGATTGTCATGAAGTACCGCGTCATGGCCGGATCGGTTACCGTTACCGGCCCCCCCTTGGCGATTTGGGCGCGCATGATGGGGATAACACTTCCGCGGCTGCCCAGTACATTTCCAAATCGCACAATACTGAATTCGGTCACTTCCTGATTGGCGGCGACAGCCTGAACGATGATCTCTCCAAGGCGTTTCGTGGCGCCCATCACACTGCTGGGGTTCACCGCTTTGTCGGTAGAGATAAACACACATCGCTTCACTTCATACTTGACGCACAGTTGCACCACATTCCGCGTACCTAACACGTTATTGAGCACCGCCTCCATGGCGTTGCTTTCCATCAGCGGCACATGCTTATGCGCTGCGGCATGAAAGACCACCTGGGGCTTGCAGGACTCGAACAGATACTCCATGCGTCTGTAGTTCTTCACGGTGCCGATCCAGCACTCCACCTTCACAGACGGATAGTCCTGACGCAACTCCTGCTGGATCTCAAAGACGGAGTTCTCTCCATGCCCCAGGATAATGATGCAGTCCGGTCCCAGTTGAGCGATCTGACGGCACAGTTCACTGCCGATCGATCCGCCTCCTCCGGTAACCAGCACGCGACGATTGGCGATGTACGAGCGCACCTGTTCCAGATCGGTCTGCACCGGTTCGCGCCTCAAAAGGTCCTCCAGCTGTACCGGGCGCAGCATCGGCAGCACACCGGCCGCTCCCAGCATCTGGGGCAGGCCTGGAACGATCCGGGCGACGGCGCGGCTCTGTTGAACCAAATTCATCACGCGCCGGATTTCATGGCCCGTTGCAGACGGCATCGCAATAAACACGTCATGCACATTCAAGCGGTTTACCAAATCTGGGATGTCGTCGCATGTGCCCAACACGGGATATCCGCGCAACGTCATGCCCTGCTTGTCCGGCTGATCATCCACCAGCCCCACCAGATCAAAAGACTGGTGGCGGTGCACGTCACGGGCCACCATATCGCCGGCATCCCCGGCGCCGGCGATCAACACGCGTCGGCGTCCTCTGGCATCCATTCCCTTGGTTCCGAGGCCGTTGCTGCCGTGCCCGTTCCCGATGTTAAAGCCCAACGAGGTGCGCAACACAAACCGGATAAACAGCAACCCCACTACAACAAACACGGCGCTCATGAGCAAAATGCTGACCGGAATAGGCACCTTAAGCAGATAGCGCAGTATCAATGCGGCGCCCGTAGCCAAAGCCACACCATAGCCCAGCGGCAGCATGTCGCGTGATCCCAGATAGCGCCAATGCGTTCGATAAAACCCAACCAGAGCGACCCCACCCACAAACAGAGGCGGAAGCCAGATGAGAGGTACCAGGAACGTGCCCAGCGGGATATCGCGCCAAGCGAAGTCATATCGCAACACGGTGGCGATGAACACCATAAGATAAGCAGCCACCAGATCGATGACTGCCATCGGCAGGAAACGCTTCATAGAACCGGTCACTAACGATACCCCCGAGGCTCCCGGTGATGAATAAACCCAATCACACGCAATAGACATAATACATCATCGCTTTGTTCCGAATTGGCCAAAGAAGGTGGTGTAAGGATAGTGGTGTTATGTGGAATGTGGTATATTGAAGCCACAGAGCGCCCGCGAAGGTGCCCGGTGGAACCGTTCTGCCATGTAGCAGAGGATGGTTCCGGGGATAAACGTGCGCGCTTGCCGTTCACATCGCTGGGAACGAGCCGAAGATCTAAGCCTTCAGCAGGCGATCTGCCAGGCGTTCCTTCAGTTGCTGCTCTGTATCGCAGCATTTGCGGGGATGGTCGGGGGCTTTGTGTTCCTGTTCCTGGTCTGCTACAGCATAAAATGCCTGTTTGGCATCGATATTTATCCGGAACAGCACCTCAAGGATTTCGTCTCCACCGTCTGGCCAGGCTGACTGACTGGTCTGATTTCAACCACATTCTCCTGAGAAGCGGGTATTATTGGATATCTGCGCCGGTCGAGCCGGGTCGACACACCACAGGAGGGGTCTGATGCCTATCAGCGAAGGAAAGAAAGCGCCGCTGTTTGAATTGGCGGATGCGAACGGATCCATTGTATCCCTGCGTGACCTGCTGGGCAGTTGGGTGGTGCTCTACTTCTACCCAAAAGACGACACACCTGGCTGCACTCGCGAGGCTTGCTCGTTTCGGGATAACATGGCGCGTATCGAAGCGCTGGGCGCCAAAGTCATCGGGATCAGTCCGGACAGCGCCGCTTCTCACCGCAAATTCGCCGACAAGCATAGCCTTCCGTTCACCTTGCTGGCGGATGACCACAATCAGGTGGCGGCCGCTTATGGTGTATGGGTGGAGAAGAGCATGTACGGCAAGAAATATCTGGGAGTGGAACGCACCACGTTCCTGATCGATCCGCGCGGGGTCATCCGCAAGGTATTTCCCAAAGTCAAAGTCGACGGACATGTCGACGAAGTGATCTCGAGCTTGTCCTCGCTGATGGAGGAAGCATGATACGCCTGCTGATCGCCGCACTGGCGTGCCTGATATCGGGAGCGTTGTCGGCGGCGCCGGATGCGAACGGCACTCCCCCCAAACCAGAACCCGATCTGTTTGCGCGCGCCGATGAAGCGTATCAGCGCGTAGTGGAACTGAACGCGCTGCACGTTCTGAACGCGTTACGGATGACCCGAGAGCAGTTGATCGCCGTGGCCGATGCAGCCCAGACTTCGCTGAACAAGCTCAGACAAGATGACGAACCAAACGCGCAAGCGATCATCGCCATGGATGCACAGCTGCGCACGGCGCGTGTGGATGCGATCCGTGGAAAACCCGTGCCCGCCTCTCTGCTCGATCAGATGGCTGAGTTTGACACTCAGGCCACCAGTCGGCGCCGGAGGGCATTGCAGACACGTTCCGCCGAACTATGGGACGCCATAAAAACTATCTTGACAGAGTCCCAGCGGCTGACGGTCTACGAACAATCCCGCCAGGCATTCCGCAGACTCGGGCGGACGGGTGTGGACAAGCTGGAAGGCGCCGAATTGGGAGCCCATTTCACCGGGTCGGTCTTGCTGGACGCCATGACGATCGGATTACTGAGGGAGATGGCCGCAGCGCGTTGACTCATTGGCAGCAAAGCCACGCATACTGATACTATGTTAGGCAGCCTGTTCGCGTGTCACACGCGTTTCAAGCCGCTGCTCTGGTTGCCGGCAGCGCCTCCTGTCAGCTGCTCACCACCAGAACACGCGTTCATTGCATTGCGTCGAGTCCGTAACCATGAACACCAGCAAAATCCTGCTTTCGCTGCCCGTTGGGCAGAACATCGGTATCGCCTTTTCCGGAGGGCTGGACACATCCGCAGCTATCGCCTGGATGCGCCACCGGGGCGCCATCCCATACTGCTACACCGCCGACCTGGCTCAACCGGACGAGAAAGACTACAACGACATCACACGACGCGCGATTGCCTATGGAGCGGAAAAGGCTCGGCTCATCGACTGCCGGGAGTTGTTAGTCAGTGAAGGGCTGGTGGCGCTGCAATGCGGCGCGTTCCACATCTCCACCGCCGGCAAAACGTATTTCAACACCACTCCATTGGGGCGCGCCGTCACAGGCACTTTGCTGGTGCAGGCGATGGAAGAAGACGGCGTCAGCATTTGGGGCGACGGCTCGACATACAAAGGCAACGATATCGAGCGCTTCTATCGATACGGACTCATGGCGAATCCCAATCTGCGCATCTACAAACCCTGGCTGGACCAGGACTTCGTGCGGGAATTGGGCGGACGTCAGGAAATGAGCACTTGGCTGACGGAGCACGGTTTCGACTACCGAATGAGCGCCGAAAAGGCCTATTCCACCGACTCCAACATCTGGGGCGCGACTCACGAAGCCAAGGAGCTGGAGTTTCTGAACAAAGGTCTGCGCATCGTCGATCCGATCATGACCGTCAAGTTCTGGGATCCTGCAGTCACGATCGATCCGGAAGAGGTGACGGTGCGATTCGAGGCCGGTATGCCGGTCAGCATCAACGGCCAGACATTTACGTCACCAGTCGACCTGGTACTCGAGGCGAACCGCATCGGAGGTCGCCACGGCTTGGGTGTCTCCGACCAGATAGAGAACCGGATCATCGAGGCGAAGAGCCGAGGCATCTATGAAGCGCCGGGTATGGCTCTGCTGCATATCGTCTATGAACGGCTGGTCACTGCTATTCACAACGAAGGCACGATCGACAACTACCGCACCCTGGGCCGACGACTCGGACGGCTGCTGTACGAAGGGCGTTGGTTCGATCCGCAGTCGCTGATGTTGCGTGACACGCTGGTGCGCTGGGTCGGACGGGCCATTACTGGCGAAGTGACGCTCGAGCTGCGCCGGGGTGACGACTATACGATCCTCAACACGGAAGGTCCAAACCTGACATACCATCCTGAACGTCTGTCCATGGAACGCGTAGAAAGCGAGGCTTTCTCGCCGTTGGACCGCATCGGACAGCTGCACATGCGCAATCTGGATATCGCGGACTCGCGCGAAAAGCTGAACGTGTATGCATCCATCGGTGTGCTGCCGCAATCGGAGCTCAAGTCTCTGGTGCAGCCCCGCTCTGCGGAGCCCGAGTCGGCCGCAGAATAATCTCTGCGGCTCATGAGAACGCAGATTTCACAGGATGAGGTGACACGGGTTTGACGCAGCATACGCCGTTCATCAGCATCGAAGGCGTGACGATGAGCTTTGGTGGTGTCCAGGCCCTGCGGGATGTGTCCATCACTTTCGAACGCGGTATTGTCCACGCGTTGGTGGGTGAAAACGGCGCCGGCAAGTCCACGCTCATCAAGGTGCTGTCAGGCATTCACAAACCCTCGCATGGTCTGGTTCGGGTGGACGGACAGCCCATCCGCCTCGGCAGCGTCGCTGCGTCAGAGGCCGCAGGTATAGCAGTGATCCATCAAGAGTCCACCGCCTTCCCCGACTTGGACGCTGTGGACAACCTGTTCGCCGGACATGAACCGCGCATAGGGCGTTTCTGGCTGAACCGCAGACAGATGGTCCGAGATACCCAAGCGATGCTGGATCGGTTGGGTGTATCGATAGACCTCAAAACCCCGGTCGGCGAGTTGCCGCTGGCTCAGCAACAGATGGTCGCGATCGGTCGGGCGCTAAATCTTCGCAGCCGGCTGCTCATTATGGATGAACCTACAGCGTCACTATCGAACCGTGAGATCGATGTGCTGTTTGACATCATCAAACGTCTCGTACAGGACGGTATCGGTATTGTGTATGTCAGTCACCGACTCGAAGAGGTGTTTCATCTGTCGCAGATGGTTACCGTGTTACGGGATGGCACACATGTCAGCACACAACCCACGGAAAAACTGAACCGGGCATCGCTGATCCGGTTGATGGTCGGACGTGAGCTGGAACCCGCCGAGACCGCTCAGCCGCCCTCCAGTCTTCGCTCGGCCCGGGAGCCGGTACTCACATGCAGTCGCCTGCAGCGCTCCGGTGTGATACACGATGTGTCATTCACTGTGCATGAAGGCGAGATCGTGGGGCTGGCCGGTTTGGTTGGGGCCGGACGTTCAGAGGTGGCGCGGTGTATCTTTGGCGTAGACCCGCGGGACGACGGCGAAGTGAAGGTTAAGGGGCAACCCGTTCCAGCCGGAAGTGTCCATCACGCGATCCAGGCAGGCATTGCGCTGGTACCCGAGGACCGTCAGCACCAGGGATTGATCCTGCCCATGTCGGTTGAAACCAACCTGGTAATCGTGGTGCAACAGAAACTGGCTCGATGGATCTGGCGAAACCGGCGACGGGAGCGTGACGTGGCATCCGCAGCCATGCAGGCCCTTCAGGTTAAGGCCGCCAGCGTCGATGTCGCGGCATCCACCCTCTCCGGTGGTAATCAGCAGAAACTGGTATTGGGCAAGTGGCTGGCCGCCGACCCGGCGGTGCTCATCTTGGATGAACCCACGCGAGGGGTGGACGTGGGCGCACGGGCGGAGGTGTACCGTCTCATCCGGGCACAAGCCGCCGAAGGGCGCGCCACATTGGTGATTTCCAGTGACCTGCCGGAGCTGCTTCAGTTATGTGACCGTCTACTCGTAATGCGTGCAGGCCGTATCGCAGGCGAGCTGAGCCGTTCGGAAGCCACACAAGAGCGCGTGCTGGAGTTGGCTCTTGCCCCGGGAGACGCCGCATGAACCAGCGTGTTTTGAACCTGTTGAGCCGGCGCGAGACCGGTGTGTTTCTGTTGCTTCTGTTCGCCACGCTGATTGTCACCATGATCAATCCCCTGTTTGTCAGCACGGCCAATCTGCGAGACCTGCTGATCGCTGCGGCTCCCACACTGATCACCGCCTGTGGCTTGATGTTGGTCATGGTGATGGGTGAGATTGACATCTCGATCGGCTCATTGATGGGTTTCTGCGCGGCCATATGCGGGCTGATGGCCACCCGGTGGGGCGCCTCGCCTGCGGAAGCCGCTTTACTCACGCTAGGCATCGGGGTGGCCGTAGGACTCATCAACGGCATCCTGGTCACATTCGGGCGTGTACCATCCATCATCGCCACTTTGGGCATGCTTTCGCTGCTGCGCGGCGCCACCGAGGTGTTGATGGGCGGCGAATGGATCACGTCTGTGCCGGCGGAACTGCGGTGGCTGGGCACCGGTACGTTGCTGGGAGTCCCGGTACCGGTCGCGGCCGCCGTCATCACGCTGTGCGCCACTGCGGTGCTGGTGTACCGCACACCGGCCGGCCGGCGTATCTATGCAGCAGGCAGCAATCCCGATGCCGCCCATGCGGTCGGCCTGCCTGTACGCAATCTAAAGCTACTGGTGTTCGTCATCACGGGACTGCTCAGCGCCGTGGCGGCGCTGGTCAAGGCGACGCGACTGGATGTAATCGAATCCGGTTTCGGGGCGGGTACGGAGATGCTCATCGTCACCTGTGTCGTGGTAGGTGGCACGTCGGTTTCGGGAGGCCGTGGAACACTGACCGGTGTGACCTTCGGCGTATTGCTGCTAAGCGCTATCGGCACCATGTTGATCTTCATGAAGCTGGGCGTTTCGGCCACCTACTGGGAACGGGCGATCCAGGGGGCGTTTATCCTGCTGGCGGTACTCGCGGACCATCTGGCGCGGCGTCGTCATGTCGGCGGTGCCGCATGAGTTGGGCTCGCCGTTTCCCCTTCTGGCATGAAGCCATCCTGGCGCTGCTGCTGATCGGATTGATGGGTGCTGCGGGGTTTATAGCGCCCACGTTTCTGACCGGCTCGGTTCAGAGCGAGCTGTCGACACACGCCTGGGAACTGGCGCTGCTGGCGTTACCGATGACGCTGGTGATCATCACCGCAGGGATCGACCTGTCGATCGGCGCCGTGATGGCGTTGTCCGCCGTGTGCCTGGGCCTCTGCTTCGAGGCCGGTATGTCCCCCTGGCTGGCCGCCGTGGTAGCTGTCTGTGTGGGGGCGCTTGCCGGTCTCGTCAATGGTTGGTTCGTCGCCGTGGTGCGCGTGCATCCACTCATCGTCACGCTGGCCACGATGGCGGTATTCCAAGGCATCGCCGAAGGCATCAGCCTTGGTAGGCCGATCAGCGGATTTCCCGATCAGTTCGCGCTGCTGTCCGGATCGATGATTGCCGGATTGCCGCTCCCCGGATGGATCTTTCTGCTGGCGGCTGGCGCCACTGCGGCAGTCTTGAGTTTCAGCACGGTCGGGCGGTCGATCTACGCCATCGGCCATGCCGAGACGGCGGCGCGCTTTTCCGGCATCCCTACAGCCCGCATCAAACTCTGCGTATATCTGTTCTCAGGCACAACCGCCGGACTGGCCGCAGCGTTGTTTGTTTCACGACGTCACACAGCCAGCGCCGATGTAGGACGGGACATCGCACTGGATGTGATCACCGCGGTCGTACTGGGCGGCGCCAGCATTTTCGGCGGGAAAGGGCGCATACTGGGAACGGCACTGGGAGTACTGCTGATTCACGAAACACGGGAACTCGTGAGTTGGCTGTGGTCCCGTGATGAACTGAACTATATGGTGATCGGCACCCTGTTGATCACATCGGTGCTGCTCAATACGTTACTGTCTGCACGCAGGCGGTAGTCGTCAGGTAACGGGAGGACAGAATGAAACGGACTCTGTTGGTTATTACCGCATCGATGGTCATCATGGCCGCTCTGGTCGGCTGCAGCAACAAAGCATCACAGACATCTTCCACGACCTCGGTGAACGAGGGTAAGGACAAGAACCGCCGCATCACTGTCTGTCTGCTGCCCAAAAAGAAAGGGCTGCCCTACTTCACAAGCTGTGCGGATGGCGCCAAGCAGGCAGCCAATGAGCTCAACGTCAACCTGATCTATGACGGCCCTACTGATGGATCCGCCGAAAAGGCCGCAGCCATGGTGGAGAAGTGGACGCTCCAGCGTGTGGACGTGATCGCCGTATCACCAAACGACCCAAACGTACTGGCGCCGGCGATGCGGAAGGCCCGGGAAGCGGGTATCCATGTGATTACCTGGGACTCTGACTGTACACCGGACTCACGTACTTTCTTCGTCAACCAGGCCACAGCGGAGCAGATCGGTAACGCATTGGTGGACACGATGGCGAAGGACATCGGCGGAGACAACCCCAAAGGCAAGGTTGCCATTATCACCGCAACGCTTACAGCTGCCAACCAGAACGAATGGATGTCCTGGATGAAAAAGCGATTGCCCAAATACCCGGGGCTGGAGCTTGTCGATGTGAAGCCCTCGAACGAAGACCAAAGCCTGGCCTTTCGCGCGGCTCAAGACCTGATGAAAGCGTGGCCCGACCTGAAGGGCATATGGGGCATCAGTTCCGTGTCGTTCCCGGGTGCGGCTGAAGCGGTGAAACAGGCCGGCAAGGCAGGCAAAGTGCAGGTCACCGGACTGGCCACCCCCAACGATATGCGCGCTTACGTGAACGATGGCACAGTCCGCTCCGTTGTACTGTGGAACACGGTCGACTTGGGCTATCTGACCGTTCATGTCGCTCGTGCAGTGGCGGATGGCACGCTGAAGCCCGGAGACACCACCTTCACCGCCGGCAGACTGGGGGAAAAGAAGGTTGTTGGCGACAACGTGTTGCTGGGTGACATTCTGGTGTTTACCAAAGACAACATCGCGAACTTCAACTTCTGACGCCACCGATTCGGGGCGGATGACCATCCGCCCCATCTCCTCACCCGCAACCGTTCCATCCGGACATGTCCAAACCCGCAACTCAACGGTATAATGGCACCAAGTACCACTGACTTGGGGGTGCATTCGTGATCATCGTAGAGGTGCATGTGCACGTGTTGCCGGGACAGGAGGTCCCATTCCGCGAAGCCAGCGAACGCAACGCCCGGAACAGTGTTGAAGAGCCCGGCGTAATCCGCTTTGACCTGCTCCAACAGGATGATGACCCGCACCGTTTCGTCCTTTTCGAGATGTATCGGGACGAAGAGGCCATCAAGGCGCACAAACTGACGCCCCATTATAAGGAGTGGCGTGAACGTGTAGAGTCCATGATGGCGGAGCCACGCCGTGCAGTTAGGTACACACCCATATACCCGACAGACGAGGAGGCCTGGCGATGTCGTTGAATTCGTTTGAACTGGGGTTGCCATCCAAAGTGGTCTTTGGACGCGGCGTTGCTAAGGACGCCGCACAGCTTGCCACACAGATGGGGAAATCGATCCTGTTAGTTACCGGTAAGCAGACGCAGCGGGTGCAGTCTATCATCGACTTGCTGCAGCATAAAGCGGCCCGTATGACACACCACATCGTCACCGGCGAACCCACGGTTTGGGCGCTCAACGCCGGCGTCGCCAAAGCGCGCGATGCGGGCTGTGATGCGGTATTGGCTGTAGGCGGCGGAAGCACGCTGGATATGGGTAAAGCCATTGCCGCCATGCTGAACAATCCCGGCGATCCGCTGGAGTACCTGGAGGTTGTGGGGGCGGGCCAACCGTTGATCAACCGCTCCGTACCCTGCATCACGGTGCCCACAACGGCAGGAACCGGCGCCGAAGTGACACGCAATGCGGTGCTTTGCGTGGAAGACCAGCACGTCAAGGTCAGCCTGCGCAGTCCGTTGATCCTGCCCGCAGCCGCCTACATCGATCCTGAGATGACCCGAGTGATGCCTCCATCGATCACAGCCACCACAGGTTGCGACGCGCTGTTACAACTGATGGAGGCGTACACCACCCGACGCAGCAACCCCCTAACGGACATGTTGTGCGTCCACGGCTTGAAACAGGCGTTTTGGGCGCTGCCCGCAGCCGTCGAGGATGGCGACAACATGGACGCCCGCGAAGCGATGTGCCTGGCATCCCTGTACAGCGGGATTGCACTCACGAACGCCGGCCTCGGGGCGATTCACGGCTTTGCCGCGGCCATAGGCGGCTTGACCGGCGCACGCCATGGCGCCACCTGCGCGGCCATTGCCCCCGCCGTGCTGCGAACCAACATCAAGGCGATCCGGGAACGCTGCAGCGACTGCCCGGTTCTGGGGCGGTACCAGGAGCTGGCCGCCATGGCAACGCAGCGCGAAGATGCACCGGCAGAGGCGCTGGCCGATTGGCTGGAAGAGCTGATTGTGCGCTTGCGCATTCCGACCCTCAAGGAGCAGGGACTCAGCGCCGAGGCGTTGCCTCAGCTGGTGCGCCAGGCAAGACAGGCCAGTTCGATGAAGGGCAACCCCATTGAACTGACAGAAGACGAGATGCTGAACACCCTGGTAGCCGCCGGCTTCACCACAGTCAACGCATAAAACGACTGCAATCCCCCGGAGACACCCTCACGCTGTCCCCGGGGGATTGTTTCAACGACCGCCTAATGTCTGTGTTCCCAACAGGATGGCCCCGATCAATCCGGAGTCGATCCCCATCGCCGACACACGGATCGGAGGCACGGCGTGAATACGGCAGATACGCGCAGCCGCATCGGCGATGGGCAACACGATCCCCTCACGCTGCGTGACGCCTCCACACAATATGAACACATCCGGGCAGACGATTGCCGTGACATTGGCAATCCCCCAACCTAAATGGTAGCAGTAGTCGTCCCAAAAGGCCGGGTCATCGATCTGATCGAGCTTGCAGCGATACCGCTCTTGGATCAATGAAGCGCCACAGTAGGCCTCCAGGCACCCGCGCGCGCCACATCCACACATCGGCCCCGTCGGGTCGAGTACCTGATGACCTCCTTCAACATCCAGCCGGCCATGAAATATCCGTCCATTCACCACACAGAAATAACCGATGCCGGACCCCAAAGTGAAACCACAGACCACTTCATACGTTCGTTGGACGCCGGTGTCGTCTGTATACAGTCCGGCGCCATGCAACGCTTCGGCCAGTCCCGCCACATTGGCGTCGTTATCAACGGCGACCGCACAGTTCAAGTCATCGGCCAACTGCTTGTAGTACACATCCCGCCAAGGAATATTGGGCGTACCGTTCATATAGCCGGTTCGCCAATCGAGCGGCCCCGGCGAGCCGATGCCGAAGCTTCTGGGGCTCTCGATCAACGAGCGTACGGCATCGACAAGCGAAGCGCGGGCATCCGCCCAGACAGGAAGGGTCGGGATAGCCGCCTTTCGAAGCGTTCCATTCACCACGGCGCCAACCTTCATGGTTTGTGCGCCAATATCGACTCCGGCACAGCCTTCGTATTCAGGGCGTATCCACATGTTTTGTCTGACCCTCCGTCTGAGATCCCCTCATTCGCAGCACAGACGGATCAAAAGCCCGTTCACTGCGAAGAGCGTTCTGCACAGCTTCAAACTCGGCCGGCAGTTTGCGGTGCTTGATCCGGTAAAGCTCCTCTGCACAGCGTAACAGCATCTTGGCGGTTTTCAGATCTTTGACCGCCCAGCTGGCGACTGCCGTATGCCAGACTACATCCGGATCCCCCGGCGCCTGTTGCATGGCGTCCATCAGCAGGCTGTACGCCTCTTTATGCTGACCACGATGAAGCAGCGCCCAACCCAAGGTATCCTGCACGGCAGCCTCACTCAGTCCGTATACGCCCCGCTGATGCACGGCTTCCAACGCCTTCCTGGCCAGGCGCTCGGCCTCAGCTGTATCACCGTGACTCAACAGGATCGCATAGGCCAGGTTGTTCCACAACATCGGCTCCATCATGGCATCGGGCTTCACGGTGCGGTAAAACCGAACGGCCTCCGCGGGTTTGTCCGCCACCATCAGTGCATCACCGATCGAAAGGCGTATCCGGTTGGTCCAGACCTGATCGTGCGCCGGTTCCTTGCGCTCCAACACCTTCTGGCCCAAGGCTGCGGCCTCTGCAGGAGCCGACTCGGCGATGAACACCTGCATCAGTCCCAGGATCGCGGCTGGAGGAGCCCCCTGTTCCACCGCATCATAGGCCAGGCGAACCGCTTTACCGACGTCCTTCTCTCGAAGCGCCTCGTGAACAGGACCTGCGGTCTTCCGCAGCCACCAAAGCTGCACCACCGACTCACGCACGCCGGGCAGCAACGCCATCAACCCCAGCGCGATGATCAACGTGATCCACCAGGGATACCGTCGTTCGGGCCTCATCAGCTTCCCCATCATGGCGGATCGATCCCCAGATGCTTGGCCACAATCAACGCCATAACGGACAACCCGTTGAACCCGGCATGCAACCCGACAGCCGACCATAAATTGCCGGTTCGATGCCGTACAACCGCTAACAGCACGCCCAGCGCCACAATCGGCAGGATATTGAGCGGAGCGATGTGTACGATGGAAAACAGCACCGCCGTCGCGATCACCGCCACTGCGGTACTGATACGACGTTTGAACAATTCGAACAGGTATCCTCGGAAAAAGAACTCTTCACCCAGCGGTGCTATGATCACCGCGGCGAATGCAAGTGCGCCTATCATCGCGGGTTGGGTGAGCTGCTGCAGGATCTGTTCCGCCGAGTTAGTGGACCGCTGCCACTCCATCAGCACGTCCCACAGGTGCTTCCCCAGCACAACTGGCAACAGCTTCTGTTGCGCCACACCAACCACGCCGGCCAGCAGCATGCCCACCGGCGCCAGCAGCAGGCCCTTCAACACCATCAACCACTTCAGGTTGAAGCCCACCTCTTCCGCCGTACATCGGTACCGCCCCTGGACATAGACCACGGTCAATCCGATCATGACCAGGTTCTGAAACACCAGCGAGGGCGCCAGAACGCTCCAAAAGAACATCGGACTGGTCATGTCAGCCGTGAACGACAATACCTGGGCGGGCATGGCGCCCCGTGGCGCTGTCACGTGCACCGTGGCCGAGAAAAGCAAGGCCCAAAGAAATGTCAGACCGATGATCAACCAGAGCGCGATATTGAGGATGAACCACAGGTCCATAAAGCTCCAAGTGGCGGCCAGCAGCGGTGTATCGCCGCGCCGCCGTCTTGCGCGATCGATTGCGACCATCACAATGGGCGGTATCTGCAACAGCAAATACGCTAACAGCCCCCAAGGGCCTATCTGCTGCAGCATATTCATGCGTCAACCCCACGCGCGCCACGACTCACTGCGCGTCTCCTTCCCCTTGACCCGATGGTGTCGTCAATTGCAAGAACAGATCCTCAAGGCTGGCTGCCTGCATCTGATCACGCAATGCACCCGGCACCCCTTCTGTCAACAGCACACCGTGATTCAGGATACCTACCCGGTCGCATAACCGTTCGGCAATATCCAGGCTATGCGTGGAGAGCAGTACCGCTGTTCCATCCGCCGCCTGGTCGCGCAATACATCACGCAACTGCTTCATTCCCTGTGGGTCAAGCCCTACGGTAGGTTCATCCAAGAATAACGCCTTCGGGTGGTGAAGCAACGCTGCGGCCAAGGCCAGTTTCTGTCGCATGCCTCGCGAATATCCTTCCACCAGCAGACTGCCACTGCGCGTCAGTTGAAACAGCTCCAGCCATTGGTCCGCTTCACGGCGCGCGGTCCTATCCGGCAGTCTGAACACATCTGCAATAAACCGCAGATGTTCGCGTGCTGTCAGCCGATCATACAGGAACGGGTTGTCCGGAACATACCCGGTCACGCGCCGTGCCTCTGTTGGCTGGTCGACGACATCGAACCCGCAGATCAAAGCCGTTCCAGATGTTGGCCGCACCAGCCCGTTCAGCATACGGATCGCCGTGGTTTTCCCCGCACCATTCGGCCCCAGAAACCCATAGATCTCACCCGGTTGCACGGTCAGGGAGAGATGGTCCACCGCCATCAGATCCCCAAATCGGCGTGTCAACTGTCTCAATTCGATCACGGCGCCGCCTCCTGACAGGCTGCCCAATATTGGCGCAGCAACGCGAATTCCACAGGTCCTTCGCGGAGGATCCTGACCTCCCCATTACGCACATCGCACACGGTAGATGGCGGCAGTGAGGCACAGGGGCCGGCATCCAGTGCCATAGCGATATGCTGCTGCAGCATCTCCGGCAGATCGTCCAGACTGCGTGCCGCCGGCTCACCCGACAGGTTGGCGCTGGGCAACGCGATCGGACGCCTGTAAATTCTCAGCAGATCGCGCACGATCGCATCGGCTGCAATCCGCACTCCCGCCGACCCGGAACCAGCGGTTACAGCCTGCGGAAGACCTGAAGCAGCGTGATACACCACCGTTACCGCCCCAGGCCAGATGCAACGCGCGAACCGGATCAGCTCAACCGGTGGATCAGCCCAGACCATCGACAGGGCATCGACATCACCCACTTGAACTGGCAACGGTTTACCGTCGGGACGCCCTTTGGCCCGCATCAAGCGTTCGACCGCCCCGGGATCCAGCGCGTCACAGGCAAGCCCATACACCGTATCGGTGGGAAGCACCACCAGCTCACCTCGACTCAGGCAGTCCACCGCCTCGGATATCGCACAGGGGTGACTTACAGGCAGGCGGCGCATCATTGAGAAAACAGTCCTTCTGCAATGGTTGTGTCGGCAGGTTGTTCATCGGCATGAGCCTTGGATGCACGACCGGATGATCGCCGGCGGATCGGCTTTCCCACAGTTTGCGGTTTCAACAACAGCACCTCAGCCCCGCACCATCCGCAACGCTCCGCATCCGGGGTCATGGTGTGGCCACAGGCGCACACCCCCCAGACCCCCGGCAGCAGCACGCTGTTATCCGTCTCCCACACTATCGGCTGTCTCCTCCCGGCCATTGGGCCACACACACGCGCGGCGTTCCCGCCAGATCGCTGTGTATCGTCACCTGTCGCCATCCTGTCTGTTCGAATATACCCTGAACGCCGTCGCACTGCCCGTCACCGAATTCCACGGCCAGATACCCATCGGGCCGAAGCACTTCAGCGGCTTCAGTCGCCAATCGCCGATAATACAGCAAACCGTCACCCGGTACAAACAGTGCCGTGGCCGGCTCCCAACAGGCCACCTCCGGCTGCAGCCGTGAGCGTTGCGACTCCGGCACATACGGCGGGTTGGAAACCACCAGATTCACACTGCTCGGGGCCATTGCGGTCAGCAGATCCGCCTTGACCAGTGTCAACCGGTCATCCACTCCGTACCGGCGGGCATTCATCCCGGCCACATGCAACGCATCGTGGGAGATGTCAACCCCGATTGCGACAGCACACGGGAGTGCGCGCAACAGGCCGATGGCGATGCAGCCGCTCCCGACCCCCGCATCCACAAACACCCGTGGGCGCAGCGCAATGCAATACTCCACCAGGTGTTCGGTTTCCGGGCGGGGAACCAACACGGCATCGGTCACCATCAGTTGCATATCCTGAAAGGCGCGATGGCCCACAATGTACGCGAGCGGCTCCCGGGCAGTCCGCCGGGTGACCACCTGTTCATACGTAAGCCGTTGTGCCTGCGTGACGGTTCGTTCAGGCCAGGCGCGCAGCGCAGTACGGTCGCACTCCAACACATGCGCCAACAACAGCTCGGCCTCCAATATGCAGGCATCCACGCCCGCAGAGGCCAGCTGATGTCGGCCCCAAGCGGTCAGCGTCTGTATCGTGCAATCCGGTGTGTCGGCAGTCATGGTGCGGCCATTACAGTATACGACCGCCTGCCGCCGCTGACGCGGTTACGGCGCCAGGGCTTCCAACCAGATGATACGCGGTCCCATTCTCTCACCATCCGGTGTGCGGTGTTGTGTCAGATCCATGCGCCATCGCCTGGCGGTGACGGGTCCGCCGCTGACGGTTGCAAGAAGCCGCAGGTTCGGGTTTTCAAACACGTAGGGATGTGACGGCTTCAACTCGATAAACGGTTGCCAGCGTTGCGTCGACTCGTCCCACCCTTGTATTTGAAGCGCTTCGAACTCTCGTCGCTGTGTGTCGTGGTCTCCCTCGGCGTAGATACGCACTTTGCCAACCGTGACCGGTTCCGGCGTCTCCCATTCCACCCAGTGATCGTTGCGGTTATCAGCGAATATGGTCTCCCTGGGTCCGCGGTCCCCCTGTACATCGAACAGCTTACTTACCGGGAAGCCCGGGATGTCCGGGCTGTGCCCGGTGATCTTGAGTCCGGACTGCATACTCCAGAGGCTTTGATCACGCCACCCAGGCGCAACAGCCGCTCCGGATTTGTAGAACTGCCGGATCAGCGCGAAAAACGTCACTGTATCGACGATCTCCACGCGTCCTTCACCAGCCAGTTCCTGGATTCTTCGGTACAGCCGTTTCAGACCAGCCGGACTCCACAGGATGGTACGATACATGCGAAACTCCGGAACGCTCCAGCCCAACTCATGCGCGGCGTGCTGTGCGCCCGCCTCGGGATCGTAGAAATCATATCGCATGCGGGCGATCGGCGTATCATCCACCATACCCGTGTTGTCGCTGATCTGCATGCCGATCCCATCCGGTGAGAACCGGGTCATCTGTTTCAACAGACGGGTGTCTGTCCGAGGAGCGAATCCGTCGATGACGAAGCCGGTCGCCGTATACCCCCATCGCCGGTAGTACTCAGTACTGTGACGCACCCATGCCTCGACACCATCCGGCAGGCCGCTGAACCGACGTGGCGGCACCAGGTGGCCCGGGTTGAGATAGCCGGCCCCCTCGCCTGCGAGAAATACGTCGTTTGCCGTAGCGGTGCGCCGCAGGTAATCCAAGCCCGGACCAAAGCGGTCGGCCAGGTTGGGATTGATCGACCAACTGATGGGTATGGATCCGCGCTCCGGATCGGTCCACAGAAACGGCATCCGTTGATACACCCACGCGGCCGCATCGTAATCCCCCGCATAGATGGCCACAAAACTCTTGGACGCCACTTTGCCGTCCGGCAACACCAATCCGCGTTGTTTCAGGGAGTCGAGCGTCGGCCGAGCCTGCGGATAGCTGGCTTTGGGCTTGAAATGTCGGAACACGGATGCGTTGGCCATACCGCTGTAGCCCAACGCATCGGCATCCATGAACCCGTTGAAACAGGAGATGATCTCGGCAAACCGCCATTCGGTATCTACGCCGCCGTGTGTTCCACCGGCATTCCCGTAGTTTGTGTACTTCCAAGCCCAGGGAGTGAACCCGCCCACAGCCAGCATGCCGCCCTGATTGCGCCGATAGAGCACATGCAGGATATCTTGAAGCGTGCGCTGATCGGCGCCCAGTGGCTGATTGCGGTCGTCTACAGGGGTCTCATCATCCCAAGGCCCCAGATCGCAAAAAAACGCTCGTTCTGAAATGAAGAAGTCGTGATTGGTGAGCGTATGGTTGAACAGTTCGCCATCCGGGAAGCGCAGCCACCACGCATCCAGATAGTAGGCCAGCCGTTTGCTGTTGCAGCGTCCTGTCTCCAGAAAGCGCCGACGGGCCCACACATACGCATCGCACTTGGCGCTGCCGGTAGACGGCAGATTGCTGTCCGGGATCTTGCCTTCACCTGTGAACAGGGGCGAGCCATCTTCGCGCATCAGCCGAAAGCGCACGGGCAGTCGGGGGCCTCGGGGATCCTCCACCAGCTGGTGATACAGGCTGCCGGGCGCCGGGTCGTACCGCAGACATGCCAGGTCCGATACGCCCGCAATGGTGCTGGCCAGGTTGCTTGTGGATGGGACGCGCTCGTCATACACCACCACACCCTTTATCCGATTTCGGAACACACGGACCAGTTCGTTCAGGTCGCGGCATGCCCGCAGCGGCATCCCCGACAGAAACCCGTCCGGTTCGCGGAACCTGTCCAGCCAGAACCGGTCGACCGTCGCGTCCGGGCCATTGATAAAAAGCAGATACAGCCGAGGGGCGTCGCGGTTGACGATACCCTGTACGGACGTCACGAAATGCGCCGTGTCCCAAGCGAGTCGCGCCTGAGCCGGATCCTTTCGGTCGAGTGCGTACGTGTGGGTCAGGTCGTATGTATAAAGCGCCACGTCGGTCCCCCTCCTTGGATACTCGATCAAAACACCCTTTCGCCATTTGTGCCAGGTATACCTGCAGCTATGATGTGAATTTCACCGACAAATAGACCGGTCAGCGCGCGTCTGTTCTACGGGCCGCTTCCAGCATCCTGTCGACCACATCGGGATACCGGTTGGCCAGGTTATAGCTCTCCTCCGGATCGGTAGCCAGGTGAAACAGTTGCGGATACTCCCCATGCGCCTGTGCTGTATCCCTCCCCAGGTTCAGATGCAGTTTCCATTCACCGGAAACAACCGCCCCTGGAACGGCGTCGATGTACAGGAGCACCTCGCTATGCGGTGAGGGACCATCCTCGATTAACGTCCCGCTCAGGTCCTTTCCGTCAATACCCGCAATAGGCGCACATCCCGCGAGATTCGTCAACGTGGGGAGAATGTCTATCTGCGACATAAGCTGATCGCGATGGCTCCCGGGTGGGATGCGTCGCGGCCACCGCGCGATGAAAGGAACCCGCACACCGCCTTCGTACACATCGAATTTACGTCCCCTTTGGCCGCGAACGCTGCCCTGATACCAGGGGCCGTTATCGCTGCTGACGATCACCAGTGTGTTCTCAGCCAGCCCTGACGTATCCAGGTACTCCAGTATACGACCGATTTGGTCGTCGATACACTCGATCACATCACCATATAGGCCCGCGCGTGAACGACCGGCATACCGAGGCTCGACGTGCAAGGGAATATGCGGCATAGTGTGCGCCAGATAACAGAAAAACGGCCTGTCGCGATGGCGTTCGATGAAACCGATCGCTTCATCCGTATACCGTCGGGTCAACGACGCCTGATCCACCTCCCATTCGCAGACCGTTTCGTCACGGTACAGGAACAGCGGATCCATATCGTTGCTGTACAACAGTCCATAGTAGGCATCAAAACCATGGCGGGTGGGCATATGTTCCGGAAGACACCCCAGATGCCACTTACCGATCGCCATGGTGGCATAGCCTGCCTGGCGCAGATGGGTTGCGATGGTGGGGGTCGCTTCGGTCAACCCTGTGGTGTCCTGCGGGAACAGCACGCGGGTAATACCGGTACGCGGCGCATAACACCCCGTCAACAGCTGTGCCCGGGCCGGGCTGCACACGGGCGCCGAGTACATGCGCGTGCAGACCGTGCCTTCCGCTGCGATCCGGTCCATATGAGGGGTGCAGAGCAACGAGCTTCCATAACACCCCATATCGCCGTACCCCATATCATCCATCAGGATGTAGACAATATTGGGTCTATCGTGAAAGACCATCGGGCTTTCCTCCTCCCGCTGGACGCGAGCGGCGATTGGTTACCGGAGATCGGAACGCGTCAACGCGTCTGAAGACTCGCTGCACATGATCCCTCCCACTTCCTGCCGCCAGACAGCCAACTTGTTCTGCAGCATCCGGGCGGTATAAGGATCATCGCTGGCTCGGTTCCGTTGCTCACCGGGATCTTCACGCAGTTGATATAACTCCACATGTCGATCTTCGTAGAAGTCGATCAGCTTCCAGTCACCCAGACGCACCACCCCGCCCGGGGTCCCCCCCTGGTTCCCGTAGTGTGGATAGTGCCAGTAGATCGGGCCGCGGGGCTGGGTTTTACCCTGCAGTAATGGACCGATATCGATGCCGTCCAGTCGCACCCGGCAGTGATACCGTAATCCGGAAGCTTTCAATAGCGTGGGAAACAGGTCTGGACCGATGACCGGTTCTTGGCAGACGCTGCCCGGCTGCGTGCGACCGGGCCATCGGATAATCAGAGGCACACGCAGCCCTCCCTCGTACATCCAGCCTTTGCCCTGCTGTAAGGGCAGGTTGCAGGTCGGAGAGCCTTCACTGGTGGCCAACCCGCCGTTGTCGCTGGTAAACACCACCACCGTTTGATTGGCGATCCCGGCATCGTCCAGCTCCTGTAGAAGCCGGCCGATGTTGTCATCCAGATTGGCGAGCATGGCGGCATAGCTGGGATCACTTTGCACCATACGGCGTCTTACCCGCAGATGGCGCTTCTGTTCGGTGGGGAACGGTTCACCTTCGACAAAAGGATCCACCCGATCCAATCCCATCTCATGCGCTTTCTGCTTCCAGCGTTCCAGCCACTCCTCGCGAACTTGTATGGGTGTGTGCACGGCATAGTGCCAAAGGTTCAGAAAGAACGGCTTACGCGGGTCTCGACGCCGGATCAGCGAGATGGCCTCGTCGGTCAGTCGATCCGTCAGGTATTCGCCCGGAGCCCCCTCCTCGAGCCGCGGATTGCCCCACGGAGCAAAATAGCCGTTGTGCGGCGCTCCCCAACTGCAACCGGCGATATTGACATCGAACCCGTGATGCTCCGGCCAGTACGGCTCTTTGCCCAGATGCCACTTCCCTACATGCCAGGTCTGATAGTCGGCCTCTTTCAGCAGGCTGGCGAGAGTCTGCTCATGAAGCGGCAGATGGTCCACGTATGGCGCATCCACCAGCTTGCCGCGGCAAGGATGCAGCACATGATCGGTGTCGATCCAATCGGTTACCCCGATACGCGCCGGATACCGGCCGGTCAGAATGGACGCACGGCTGGGAGAACAGACGGGGCAGGCGGCGTATGCATCGGTGAAGCGCATTCCCGACTCCGCGAGCCGGTCAAGACAGGGGGTCTCATAAAAGCTGCTGCCCTGGCAGGAAAGGTCCCGCCATCCCAAGTCATCCGTCACGATCAGTATGATGTTTAGCCTCTGCATGAAGCACTCTCCAAGAAATTCGGATCACATACAGGCCATAACGCCTTGCCTACACGTTACCATATAGGCGACAGGAATTCCTTCAGGAGTCATACAATGCGTTTGCCATTGTCCCAACCCGCGCCAGATGTCCAACATCTCTGCGCGGTCATCCGAGGCGACATCATTCCTGAAAGGCCGCCCCTGATCGAATTGATCATCGACAGGGATGTACAACAGCAGATTGCCGAACAGTTGCTCGGTCTACCTTGGCCAGACCCGACGACCGACCCGGAAGCAGAACGCGTCTACTACCGCTCGATGGCGCAGGTCTGGTATCGCATGGGCTACGACATGGTCCGGCTGTCAGGCCCCGTCAGCTTTCCCACCCGTTCACGCGATACCAATGACACCGCCAGCACCGGCCGGCGCCGTTGGGACGAAGAGAACATGGGGATGATCAGCAACTGGGAGGAGTTCCACAGCTACCCATGGCCCGATCCGGAATCGGTAGACCTGCATCAGTACGAACTGCTTGCGGAAGAACTGCCGGAGGGTATGGGATTGTTCATCTGTCCGCGCAGCGGCTTTTTCGAGGTCCCGTTGAGCAATCTGCTGGGTTATCAAAACATGTGCTACCTGCTGTATGACGACCCCGAACTGGTCGAAGCGGTATTCCAGCGATGCGGAGAGATCCTGTATCGGCTGTATGAACGCTGCATCGGACTGCCTCGCGTGGCGGGGTTTTTCTCGGGTGATGACATGGGGTTTCGCACCGGGCCATTGATCGGCTTGGAACATCTGCGCCGTTTGGTGCTGCCTTGGCACCGCAAGGTGGCGGAACTGGCGCACCGGAACGGACTGCTCTTCCTGCTGCACAGCTGCGGTCAGATCGACGCGCTGATCGATGACCTGATCGATACCGTGGGTATCGACGGCCGACACTCGTTCGATGACGCGGCCAATCCCGTATTGGATGCCAAACGGCTTTACGGTCACCGCACCGCCATTTTGGGAGGTCTCGACGTCCACAAACTGGCCACCTATGACGAAGCGGGCGTACGTGAACTGACACGCACAACCATCGAGGCCTGCTCACCGGGCGGCCGGTTCGCCATCGGCACCGGCAACTCGGTATGTAACTACATACCCATGCACAACTACCTGGCGATGCTGGAAACAGCACTGGCCTGAACGGAACAGTATTGGCCCGATAGGACGTGTATATGTCCACTAATCCGTGGTATCTGGTGAGCGTTACAGACGCAACGGTACCCCATCACAAAGGAGATCAACAGTGATCACGCTTGGAGTGAACTCGGTACTCTTCGGTTCGGTGGACTTCGCCACCGCAGTACAGTGCATCGCCAAAGCCGGCTACGACGGCGTCGAGATATCGGCCATCCAGGGCATGGTCGAGCACATCGACCTGGATAACTGGCAGCAGCAAGCCGCGGAGTTGAAACAGATCGTGGCGGATAACGGACTCCGATTCCTCTCCATGGAAGTGGCCTCGCTGGATGAACAGCGACTCGAAAAGGCCTTCGCGGCCGGCGCGGAGATCGGCATCCCCATTATCAATGTAGGGCCCGGCGGCAAGTCGGATAACGAAGATGACCTGAAGCAGTCGATCGAAACGCTCGCCGCCCGCGCCGAGCGTGCCGCGTCCTACGGGGTTACGCTCTGCTGCAAAGCGCATGTCGGTTCGGCGATCTACAACACCCCCACGACGCTGACCGCGATGGGCGCCATCACCAACCCGGCATTCGGCATCGATATGGACCCCAGCCACATCTATCGTGGTGGTGAGAACCCCGCAGAGGCGCTTGCACCCGTCCTTCCGCGGGTGAAGCATATCCACATCCGCGACTGCAAAGGCCCCGGACCATCGCCGGGAGAGCCGTCTATGCAGGCCTGCGGTCGGGGTGATATCGACCTTTGGGCCTACTGCAAGGTGATGGTCGACGGTGGATATGACGGACCGGTCTGCCTGGAGGTCATTGGCGCCGCTCAGCACCCGCTGCATGAAAGCTGCATCATCGCGGCCGAAAGCTACGGATATCTGAACGCCATCCTGCGCTCTCTGGGCGCACGCTGAGGTCAACCATGAAGCGCCAGCCTAACCTCATTCTGTTTGGAATAGACAGCCTGCGGGCCGATCACATGAGCCTTTACGGTTACGATCGGCTCACCACACCGCACATCGACAACTACCTCAGCAGAGGCGTGGTGTTCGAGCAGATGGTCAGCCCGAGCATCCCCACCACACCGGGATACAGCAGCATGCTCACTGGTATGGATGTGTTCGGCACCGACGTGGTGGCGCTGCGTCATGAGGGACCGCTGGGTGATCACGTACAAACGCTGGCCGAGATACTCGGCCAGCGGGGTTATCAGACCACCTGCGTCGGGTTCAGCGGAAACCCCGCCAGCCGCGGTTTCCAAAAATACATCGATTTCAGCGGTTGGGGTTCGTATGATGATGGGCGCAGCCCGAAAGCGGAGAATCTCAACAAAGTCACCATTCCGGAGCTTAAGCGCCTGGCCAGTCAGGAACAGCCTTTCTTCCTGTTCATGCGCCATATGGACCCCCACTCGCCATACCTGCCGCCCCGGCCGTTCGAACGGCTGTTCTATGACCGCAACGAGTTCGACCCGGCCAACCGCTCACTGGAGCCCGTGATGGCGTTCAAGCCGTTCTGTGACTATTTCGCCAGTTGGTTCCCGCCGGGCTGCACGGACAAGGATTACATCATTGCCCAGTATGACGGCGCCGTGGCCTATATGGACGCCTGCATCGGCAACATGCTGGCCACCATCTCCGACCTGGGTCTGGAAGAGAATACGCTCATCGTGTTCACCAGTGACCACGGCGAGACGCTGTATGACCACGAGTGCTGGTTCGACCATCACGGATTGTACGAGTGCACACTGCGCATCCCGCTGGGATTCCGATGGCCGGGCGTCATTCCGGAGGGTTACCGCATCGATATGCCCAGCTATACCAAAGACGTCACCCCGACCATTCTGGACGTCATGGGCATCAAGCCACGCATACGTTTTGATGGCCGCTCGTTACGCCCCTGGTGGGAAGGTGGAGAACGGGAGCCCGAACCGGAGTGCTATATCACGGAATGCACCTGGATGCGCAAGCATGGATGGCGCACCCCCGAATGGAAGCTGATGATTGCGCTGGAGCCGGACTTCCACTTCAAACCAACGGTGGAGCTGTATAACCTGATCAAGGATCCCGATGAACTGAACAACGTGGCGTCAGCCAACCCGGAAGTGGTCAAGATGCTCGAACAGCGCATGATGAAACACATCAGGCGCCGGCAGCGGCAGACAAAACGCACCGCGCCGATCTATACCAACCTGAACTGGCACGGCAAGGGTTGCGGCCCGTTCACCAGCAGCCAGCAGGCATACGATACGCTGCACATCGGATCACCCAAGGCAGCCGAAGAGCTGCAGCGCCGCGAACTGCAGATGCAACGCGGCCAAAAGGAACTGTAGGAAACGAAAAGCCTGCCGGCGGAGTGTTCTGCCGGCAGGCCAAGAACCACGGAAGGAAGCATGCTCAAAGTCTGTGTGATCGGTATGGGACCGATCGGTAATCTGCACGCACGAATCTACCAGGAAGACCCGCTAGTTGAGCTGGTGGGCGTCTGTGATATTGTCCCTGAGCGCGCTGAGGCCGCTGCGCAGCGGTTTCACGTTCCGGCGTTCGCCTCTGCACCGGAGATGCTGTTGGCGCTCAAGCCGGACCTCTGTTCGGTGACCACCGGCGGGTACGAGTACAGCAGCGACCACTACGAACCGACCATTCAGGCGCTCGAGGCGGGATGCCACGTACTCTGCGAAAAACCCATCTGCAACGATGTGGATCGCGCCCGAGAGATGGTGGCCACGGCCAAACGGTTGGGCCGTTGCTTCGGCATCGACTTCAACCACAGGTTCACCCCCGCTGCCCGAATCGCCGAGCAATGGCTGAAAGAGGGACGCATCGGTGATCCGCTTTTTGTCAACATGGCGCTCTGGATCGGCAGATTCCAGGACTTCGCATCGCCATATTTCCATATCAAGGCGCTAAATCCCCATTCGGTGGATATGATGCGCCATTACAACGGCGATATTGTGCGGGTCCAGTGTTTCGCCATGAAGGCCCCCGGCCGTAACATCTGGTCCAGCGCATCCATCAACATGCAATTCGCCAACGGCTCTGTGGGACATCTGACCAGCAGCTACGATATCGAACGCGGCCATCCCATGGAACGCTGCGAGGTGGCCGGAACCCGGGGACGGTTCATCGTGGAGGACATGTGGCGCGAAGCGACGCTCTATCCCGCAGGCGATCCCGTCAAAATGGTGTACACCAATCCTGTGTTCGGCGGATATCAGAGCTTCGATGACACATTCCGCGAGCGCATCCGCACTTTCGTCCGCGAAGTGGAGGCCGGCGTGCATCCGGACGCCATCGATGGAACCGGTCTGGACGGGCTGAAAGCGCAGCTGGTGATCGATGCGGCGATCACCTCGCTGGAAACCGGACGGATAGTGGACGTACCGCAGGAATAACCGCGCTGTGGGGCGGCCTGCGCCGCCTCGCGCCCTCCGAAAGGGATGCTCGCCATGGTGATCGATCGACTGGAACGTGCGCCGCTGTATGCCGGCTTGTCCGCCGGCATACAGATGGGGCTGAAGTGGCTGCAAGAGGCCGACTTCGAGTCAATGCCGGATGGCCGCTACGCCATCGATGGCGACAACGTTTACGCCATCGTGCAACGGTACCGCACACGCGGCCCCGAGGCCTGCCGCTGGGAGGCTCACCGCCGTTACATCGATATTCAGTATGTGGCCGGTGGCGGTGAACAGATCGGCTGGGCGCCCGTAGAGGCGTTACAGCCCGATACGCCGCATGACTCGGAACGCGACCTTGCGTTCTTCACCGGTCACGGCGCCATCCTGCCGGTTCCGGCAGGCACATTCGTGATCTTGCATCCCGCGGACGCCCACCGACCATGTCTGGCTCTGGGCGCACCCTCCGACGTGTTGAAAGTCGTGGTGAAGGTGCTGTGTGAGGGGTGACCGGCTAACCGGGCGCCCCTCTACATTTACCGCTGCACCACTGACGCATCGTCCCACGTGACGTGGCTTTGGTGGTATGGCGCGTGTTGCACCGCCTCGAGGATCACCCGTACGGCCCGTGTGGACGGGTGGGGATCGATCCGGCGCGACAGACGGGTGTAAGGACCCGCTGTACGGCGTTCGACCGGCGGATGGGATCGCACCGTGTTTCCGGCAGCATCCAGCTCCTCCATGATCAGCGCCGCCCGGTCATCGGGATGGGCGCCAAAGCCTTTTCCGGGAGTGTTGTCCGCACAGCGCACCCACACCGCCGCCTCCACCGGAACACCAGGCCGGATCGGTGCATCCTGCCATACGCGGGTCGCCCCTTCGGTATCGACATGCGTCCGTAACGCCTGTTTTCCGCAGTGGTACTCCGGCAAACCCCAGGCGGGATGAATGATATACGCGCTTTCCACATAGAGATAGGCCTGTCCAGGCCCCAAGGATTGGCCGGTCCAGCCTTCCGCCGTACCGGTCCAGCCCGGAGGACAGACGGCCTGAAAACTTCCGCGCTCGAATCCCGGATTACGCAGCAGATTCCGCCTGCCCAGATCACCGGCGTATGGAACCGGAGTCACTCCCGGCCGGGTGTCGCCGGGAAGCACTTCCAGGGCATGCAGCGTGGCTTCATCGGCATCCAGGTTGCAGTCCGGATCACCCGTGGCCACCCCCACACTGGTGACCACTACATCGATCACCCCGTTACGAGGGCGTATGTCAGGAACGACCAGCCGGAAGCCACGGTTTATGCCTCCCGCAGTACGCCAGACATCCATCGCCTCGGCGACTGGCTTGCCGTTGACCCGCACGTCGACAACCGGTGACACCGCGGTACGCCGGACAGACGCGAAGTGCAGCACCACACTGTACCGCCCGGGACCGACGGTGACGTTGGTGATGATTTCGGGAGCATGCATCCCATAGCTATACAGCTCCGTCGGTAACGGTCCGGTAACCGTTTCCGTATAGGGGTCACGCCACCAACCCTCGTCTACCGCATATGCATTGGGACGGCGCCGCGTCACCACCTCGAGCGCCGGACGCCAGACACCGCCCTGAGAGTCTGTAAAGTCATTTCGGCTGGGGCGTCCATACACCAGGCGTCGCGCATGGCTCACCTGCTGTCCGTACCGGCGATCGGTCCATGCGGGTGCACTGCCCGCCTCCAACCGGTCTATGCGTATCCAGGCTCCTGCGGATCGCGGATTTCCGCGCCCACGAACCTGAATGCTGACGGTATGCTCTCCGTTTGGCAGACCGGAACGTGTATAGAGTGTCTGCTCCGGTAGAGAACGGGGACAGTAGGCGTCCAACGGGGCCAGTTGATCCACACCATCGATCTTCACGTCCGCCAGCCCGCCATCGGGCCCCGCCGGCCCCACCAGCCGAAAGGAAGTCCCCCGAAAACGAAATGTCAGTTTATGTCCATCTTGCTCCGAAGCCCGTCGGCCTGAGGCATCGGCCGCCCATGCACCGGCAGACACTGCGGACCGCGCGGGCAATACCGTGCGGTGCGGGGATCCCTCAATACGCACATCGGTCTGGCCGTCATGCCGAACGTTCACCAGCCAGTCGCCGTGAGGTAAAGCGGACAACGTGTAGCCAGGCGCATCCAGCGGCTCTTGCCGAAACGGCAGCAGTCTGCCGCCAGCCAGCACACGTTGAGGACGAAAACCGGTACGTACCACCTCCTGCACCCCTTTGGGCGCTCGATGGGTGGTGTACGCAATCTCTCCGGGGCGGTATACCACGCGGACAACCGGTGATGTGGTGCGCATGATGTGATCTTCCCGTTGAGGCCCCATGCGGTCGGGCAGCCAGGCCATGGTGTGCAGCAGATGCTTCATCGCCATGGGATGGGCGATCTTGAACCAGTCGCCGCATACCAGACTCCCTCCGTCTATGTTGTCCTCCGACAGTCCATTCGGATGGGCGTCATACACGGCTAACGTCTGCTTGCGCAGCGCCATTTCGGCGAACTCCCATTGGCGCGTGCGCACGCCATACTCGGCAAATACGGTGGCCAGTTCCATGGGTCCGTACCATAACGAGCGACCGCAACACGAGCTGGACTCCGGATAGGCCCAGGCGCCGCTGTACACCTCACCACCGGATGCGCCATCTACGCTGGTGTTGTGAAGAAACAGCATCATGATGTTGCGTGCGTCGGTGCGCCATTGCGGAAACCGGTCGGGATGAGACATCAGGTAGCGCGCCGCATATTCGGTCACGTTTTCAGCCTGCACGGGGTTATGCCAGTCCCAATAGTTGCGGCCCCATGTATCGCCGTCCAGCCATCGGGGCAGCAGCGCCAAACGCAGCCAGGTATCGCCCGCCCGTATCGCCTCTGTGATGGCCCCGTTCCGGCCGGTGTGGCCATTTGCATCCAGTTCATTCAGAAACTCCAATATGAACACAAGGCCACCGGTCATTTGGGACTCGGCAGGCCATGGGGTGTCCTGAGGATTGGCGTAGCGCATCCAGGGCGGTTGGCCGGGTCTCCGGTTGCGATGCATCGTAAACAGGTCGCCCCAATGGGTTGCCGCCTGCCACCAGCGACGATCTCCGGTGAGCTGCCAGGCGCGGATCATCCCCAATCCCAGTTCCGCGGCGATATCCAGTTGTATGTGACCTCGCGGGTCGGCCTGGCCAAACGGCTTGCCTTTGACCGGCACGGTAACCGGAAACCGCGGCCAGTCGTGATCATCCGGGGTCAATAGTGTGGCGACCACCGCTTCGGCAATCCATTGCATCTGGGCGATCGCATGGGGGTCACCGCTGTAGCGGTAATAGTCGGCCAGACCAAGCAGTGTGTTGGCCGCCCGTTGTCCCCAGTCGCCGTTGTTCCAGTCGGTCAGTTCAGGGATCGAGATGGCCCCCGATGTGGCGTCGATCCGCCATTGACCACTGTAGACATGATGGGGCGCTGTGACAGGCGCTTGCCCGGGTTCCGTCCACGGATACCGCTTTAGCGTGTCCATGGCGATGCGTATGCGTTCATCGAACGGGCCGTTTCCACCGGTGTGGCGGCTGGCAATAACGCCATCTGCATCGTGAACTGCCGGAAACGCATAGTAGCGCTTCTGCACGGTGGCGCTTCGCAGTGGACTGAGTACACCCAACAGCACCAACAATCCCGTAACCATTGCGACACGTATCATCACCAATGGAACCTCCCGTTCTTCATAAGCCTGATCCGAGCATACGGCAATAGATTCACCCGTAGTTTACAGCATATGCCATCGATTTTCGACAAAATACAACCGAAATCACATTGAAAACGCAATTCGTTCATGGTATGCTGTGCGCGGTACACATCGAGGAGACACTGCGTCCCATGCTCGTCGCCCAACCACATGACCAACGCATCTACGAGCAACACATCGCGCCCTGGCTTCCGCCTGAGGTGATCGATATCCATACGCATATCGGCTTACGGGAATACTGGGGGCCGGTGAGCGATGCCCGGCGCGCCGAGATGTGGCCAATGGAGATAGCCGACAGCCAGAGTTGGGAAGAGCTGGAGCAGGCCTTTGCGGTGATGCTGCCTTCCGTGCAGACGCGCGCGCTGTGCTTCGGCTGGGTGTACCGCGAGGTGGATATCGAGGCCAACAACCGTTATGTCTGGTCTGGACGCCATCGTGACTGCTGTGCGGGCACGCTGCTGGTATCCCATCCCGACTGGCCCGCGGAGCGCATCGACGAAGCGCTGGCGTCCGGTTGGCTCGGGCTGAAGCCGTATCCCGATCTTGCGCCGGGAGGCTACGGAGATTGCTCGATCGCGGACTTTCTCCCCGACTCTCATCTGTCCGTGCTGGACCGCTACGGCGGCCTGCTCATGCTCCACCTGCCTCGCGCTGGCCGGCTCGCCGATCCGGACAACATCCGCGAGCTGCTGGATATGCGACAGAGGTTTCCCTCCGTTCGGATTATCGTGGCGCACATCGGCCGAGCCTACGGAATGCCGAACGCACAGTCAGGACTGAAGCACTTCCGCGATACCGATATCGTTTTTGACACAGCCGCGCATCTCAACTCCGACGTGTTCGCTCTGGCCTTGGAAACGATCGGTCCGCAGCGCGTACTGTACGGCAGCGACCTGCCGGTGATGATCATGCGGGGCTTCCGGGAACATGACGGCGACCGGTATATCAACTGGACGAACGGCGACTACTCGTGGAACACCCGCCGAAAGCCGCCTGAAACAGAGGCGGGATATACATGGTTTTTGTACGAGGAGCTGCTCGCACTGATCCGGGCGTTTGAACGCTCCGGTCTCACATCGGCAGACGCCGCAGATGTGTTCTATGGAAATGCCATACGGCTGCTCACCGCAGCGCGCTCAGCGCAGGAGGTTGCACCATGAGTCGACGGATCCGGATCGGGGTGTTCGGCGCCGGACGCGGCCAGACCATGGTGCAGACACTGGCGCAGCACCCCGACGCCGAACTGGTGGCGGTATGCGACGAAGCCAGGGAGCCGTTGGCGCGTTGTGTCGAACTGGCGCGGGAGTATGACACCACGGTGACCGCATACACCGATTACGAGCGGTTTCTGGAACACGATCTAGACGCGGTCGTGCTGGCCAACTACGCTCATGAACATGCGCCGGCGGCGATTCAGGCGCTGAATTCGGGGCGCCATGTGGTCAGCGAAGTACTCGCCTGCCAGCATATGGCCGAAGCGGTCGCCTTGGTGGAGGCGGTCGAGCGTTCCGGATGCGTCTATGCGTATGCAGAGAACTACTGCTATTTTCGCGGCACGATGGAGATGCGCAGGCTGTATCGCGACGGCATGCTGGGCGAGATGCTGCATGCCGAGGGGGAGTATGTACATGACTGCCGATCCGCCTGGCCGGCGCTGACCCAGGGCGGGCGCCGCAATCACTGGAGGCAATGGTGCGCATCGACGTTCTACATCACCCATTCACTGGGGCCGATCCTGACCATCACCGGATTGCGTCCTGTCCGGGTGGTTGCCATGGAGACAGCGAACCGTCTGGGGCGTACAGTTGGGCGTCGAGGCGCCGATGGGGCGGTTGTGTTGTGCCAGATGAGTAACGGCTCAACCGCCAAAGTGCTTCCTTGGAGCAACTACGTTCGCGAGCCGGGTTCGGTTTGGTATTGTCTGTACGGCACCGAAGGCATGGCAGAAACAGACAGATGGCATGACGGCGTCAACCGTCTGCATGTGTACCGCGAACAGACAGGTCTGCAAAGCTACCTGCCGGAACCACCTGTCACCTCGGAGTTGGCCTCCCGAATCGCAGGTCATGGCGGCTCTGACTTTTACACCATGCACTGGTTTCTGCAGGCGATCCTGCAGCGCGACGAGACCCCCTGGTTGATCGACGTCTACCAGGCGCTTGACATGACGCTTCCGGGAATCCAGGGATTCCGGTCTATCTGTAACGGAAATGCTCCCATGGACATACCGGACCTGCGGGACCCCAAACAACGCGAAGCGTACCGTTCAGATACCTGGTGCCCGGACCCGGCATTGGCCGGACCGGGACAGCCCGAACACCCATGCGTTCAGGGCCCATGGGAGATCGACGAAAGGTTGTACACATCATGAGCGCACAACCCGTGTTTGCACCTCCAGACACTCCCCCTGTTCAGCAGACGCTACGGGCGATCCGCGGAGAGCGTACACCCGGAGTACCCGTCTGGTTGATCAACATCATGGAGCATGACCATATCGATCGGCTGGCTGAAGAACCCCCCGGATCGTATCGCAACGATCCCGAGCGTGTTTACCTGAAAATGCAGTATAACTGCGGCGTGTCGCTGCTGGACCAGTATATCTGGGACAATCCGGTCAGCATGGGCAGTCATGGTTACGAAGGCGCGGCACACGGTGCAACCACAGGCGCGAAGTCGGTGGTTCTGGACGGCATCACGATCGACTCGCCGGAAGCCGTGGTCGAGCACCTTGAGCGGGTCACGTTCCCGGCGCTTCAAACCGCCACCGCCCAGTTCGATGAACCGGCGTATACGCGCGCGATCATTGACGGCGAGATTGCGGCTCAGCAGCGTTTGGGGCCCGGCATTCTGAAAACGGGGTATGCGTTTATCGGCTTTCCGTGTTTCGCGTATGGCCTGTATGGGTACGTGCCGTATTTCTCGGCTTACGCGCTGTATCCGGAGGTCATCGAGCGTCACTTCTCCCTGCAGGCCGATCTGTCGCTGCGGATGAATCGCGCCGCCGCGGAGGCCTACCGCACGGGAAACCTGCCCCCTTTGTATCGATTGGATCACGATATGGCCGACTCACGCGGCACGCTTGTCAATATCCAGTCGCTCGACCGGATCTGGTTTCCGCACTTCGCGCGATGTATCGAGCCACTGCTCAAAACCGATGTCCGGTTGATCTGGCATTGTGACGGCAACCTGATGGAGATGGTTCCCCGTCTGCTGGATGTCGGCCTTCACGGATTTCAGGGTTTTCAATACGAAGATGGAATGGACTACAAGGCCATCTGCCGGATGCGCACCCGTACCGGCGATCCGCTGACCATCATCGCCGGCGTCTCGGTAACCCGGACACTGCCGATGGGCACGCCGGATGACGTGCGCAGGGAAATGCGGTTCCTGGTTGAAAACGGACCAGATACTGGATTGTTCCTCGGTGGATCCAGTTCGGTGGCGCCGGGAGTCCCCTGGGAAAACATTCGCACGTTCGTCGATGGGCTGCTGTATTATCGCGACCATCGACCCTGACCTCAGCATCACAAGGAGAGCCAAAATGGAAAAGACTTTTCGCGGACGCAATGGGACATATGACCCGACCCCGTATCAGTTGAACCTTGACGAATGGCCCTCACTGGTTACCGAGCACATCCCGGGGCCGCAAAGCGAAGCGCTGCACGGACGCGCCACCAAGTACATTCGCGGTCTCTCCGGACAGGTGCGACTGTTTCCGGTGGTGTTCGAAAGCGGAAAAGGCTGTACGCTGACCGATGTCGATGGCAACCGCTATATCGACTTCTCCAGCGGCATCTACGTGACCACGCTGGGGCATTGCCATCCCAAGGTGTCTGAGGCGGTGGCGAAAGCGGCCAACACGCTGATGAACGCACATGACTTCACCACCCCGATCAAGGTGCAACTGCTGGAGCGGCTGATCGACGTGCTGCCGCCGGGCTTCACCGGCGTACAGCTTTACGATAGCGGCACCACCGCCGTGGAGGCCGCACTGCGCACCTGTCGCGCGGCCACGGGAAAGTATGAATTCATCTCGTGCCACCGCGACTTTCACGGCAAGAGCGGCCACGCGGTCAGCCTGGCCAGCATGAACAAGTTGAACGGGCCGGGACGCACGCAGGGTTTCTACCTGGTCCCACGCCCCGATACCTACCGTCCCTGGTGGACACGCTCCGATGGGTCGCTGGACACGGAGAAGTACCTGGAGTTCTACGATGCGGTGATCACCAATGAAACCACGGGGCAGGTGGCCGCGTTCGCTCTGGAACCGATACAGGGATGGGCTGGATCGATCATGCCTCCGGACGATTTCTTCCCGAAACTCGCTGCGTTCTGTAAACAGCGGGGCATTCTGCTGTACACCGACGAAGTGCTGACGAGCTGGGGACGCACCGGCGAGTGGCTGTGTACCGACCACTGGAACGTCGTGCCCGACGTGGTCACGCTGGGCAAGGGCTTCGGAAACGGATTTCCGGTTACCGCGATGGTGGTGCGCGAAGAGTACGCCGACGCGGTCGACAAGATCAGCGCCAGCACCAGTTATGGCGGAAACCCCATGGCCTGTGCGGCCGCGCTCGCATCCATCGAGGTCATCGAAGAAGAGGGCCTGCTGGCGCACGCTCATGAACTGGAAAAGCTCTTCCGGGCCCGTATGGATGCTTGGATGGACAAGTACCCTATCATTGGCGACACCCGTGTGAAGGGATGCCTGATGGGCGTGGAACTGGTGAAAGACCGCACCACCAAAGAGCCATTCGATGAGGCAGGGAAACGGGTCTACCAGGAGGCGTTCCGCCGTGGACTCGCTTGGATTCCTGCCGGACATATTCTGCGAATGAGTCCACCGATCGTGATGCCGTTTGAAGTGGCGCACAAGGCGATGGATATCATCGAAGAGGCCATCTCGGTGGTGAGCCGTCAGCTAGGCTACCCGGGCTGATCCGATGCGAACTCCGCACGCCGGACTCCTGCCGCTCTATCTGGAACTCTATGACCGGGCGATGCCCGAGGTTCGTCCCGGCATGGACGCATTTGCCCGTGCGGTGGGTGATGGATTGCGCCAAGCCGGCATACAGGTGACCAGCGCGCCTGTATGCCGACTGGCATCAGAAGTGACCAGCGCTATGGACGCCTTGCAACAGGCCGGCGTGGAATGCATCTGCACACTCCATCTGGCCTATTCGCCGTCGTTGGAGGCGGCCGATGCACTCTGCGCGGTGGACTTGCCGCTGATCGTTCTGGACACCACGCCGGACCGTTCCTTTACACCGGAGACCCCCGCTGAGCGCATCATGTACAACCACGGGATCCACGGGGTGCAGGATCTCTGCAGTGTGCTTCGTCGGCGACAACGGCCGTATCGGCTCGTGGTGGGCGCGCTCGACAACCAGTTCTTTTCGGTCGCTCATCAGGAAGTGCAGGGGGCGGCCATGGCTCGGCGCATGCTTGGCCGGCGCGTGGGGCGGATCGGGCCGGCCTTCCCGGGCATGGGCGACTTTGCGGTGACTGACGAAACATTGTGGACATGGCTGCACGCGACTCCGGTCGAGTGGTCGGCTCCTGCCTCACCTTCGGGTGAGATCGACTGGACACGCTGGGCGTCCGACCATCGGACCGAGCGCTCCGTCCAGAGCGAGCATGATCAGCTTGCCGTAATGGACTGGATCGCAAGAAAACAGCTCAGTGCGTTCAGCGTCAACTTCGCCAGCCTGCCCCTTCCCGGTCTGGGCTCGATGCCCTTCGCGGCCGCATGCCTGGCCATGCAACAGGGCATCGGCTATGCCGGGGAGGGCGACCTGTTGACGGCGCTTCTGGTCGGCGCACTGGCCAGTGTGCACCCGGCTACCAGTTTCTGTGAGATGTTCTGCCCGGACTGGGATGGGGATCACCTGTTTTTGAGTCACATGGGTGAGGCCAACCCGGCCGTGCTGGAAGCACCGCGCTGGATCGATTCACCGCTTCCGTGGTGTCAGGGCAGCCCCCCCATACGCATTGCAGGTGCTTTTCGAGAGGGAGACGCATGGATTGTCAACCTCGCCCCCGGACCGGACCGTCTGGCCCTGACAGCGGTGCACGGATACATGGTCGATGCCGCGGCATCCGCACTGACCATGCCGGACTCGGTACGCGGATGGTTCCGCCCCAGCCAACCTGTCGCAGAGGTGTTGCGCCAGTGGAGCCTGCACGGAGGCACTCATCACAGCGGGCTGGTGTACGGCGCATCGGCGAGAGAATGGCAGGCCATGGCCGGCTGGCTACGCGCCGACGGTCTGATCATTCAATAATGACAAAGGGAACGCCCTGTGACAGTGGAAGAGAGGATCGACTGATGAACGGAAAACAGATACGCCTCAGCCGGCTTTTTGACAACGGCAATGCGGTGGTGGTGGCGATTGACCACGGCGAATTCGATGGCCCCATTACCGGAATGGAGATCCTGCCGGAAACGGCCCGCCATATCGACCAAGCGGTCTCGGCGGTGCTGATCTCGCCGGGCATGCTCACCCATTGTGCGCCTCTCTTCACCGGACGCAGCGCACCCATGGCGATGGTGCGGCTCAATTGGTCCACCGTCTACGCGTTCCACTGGGGCTATCACGAGGCCGACACAGTGCCCGCACTGTCCGTGCACGACGCCGTCGCGGCTGGCGCGGACTGCGTGCTGGCGTCGCTCACGCTGCACACCGGCAGCGAAGCCCGTGATGCAGCCAATGTGCGTGTGTTTTGCGAGACCGCTGCAGAGGCGCGCCGATTGGGCGTCCCGATTGTCGGCGAATGCTTTCCGCCCAACGTGGATACACTGTCACCGGAGGAACTGCACGATCAGATATACCGGGGCGTACGCATCCTTGCGGAGTTGGGGGCGGACCTGATCAAGACGTTCTACACCGTGGACTTCGCGGCGGTGACGCGCTCGTGCCCGGTGCCCGTGCTGGGGCTGGGAGCCGAAAAGACCCCCACGCAGCTGCAGGCGCTCCAGTTGGCGCAGCGGATAGTGGACGCAGGGGGCCGAGGTGTGGTGTTCGGCCGAAACGCCATCCAGGTTCCAGATCCCAAGCGATTCCAAAGCGCGCTGATCGATGTGGTGCGAAACGGCCTGGACGCACAGGAAGCGATTGGGCGGCATGAATTGGTAGACTAAATCACATGGAACCACGTCCCGTCAAACGCAATATGATCGCCGCCGAACGGCGAGCGTACATCATGGAAGTCGCCCGAGCGCGCGGCGCCGTACGTGTTACCGAGTTGGCGCGCGAGCTACGTGTGCAACCGAACACCATCCGGACCGACTTGACGGCGCTGCAGCGTGAAGGGCTGTTGGTACGCGCTCATGGGGGTGCGATCCCGGTTTCGGCCAGCACCCCCTCGAGGCCATACACCGAAACACGCGGCGCCAACATGGACCGAAAACGCCGAATCGGTCAAGCCGCAGCACGGCTGGTGGGAGAGTACCTGTCCGTATTCATCAACGCCGGCAGCACCACGCTGGAGATGGTCCGCCGGCTGCCGCGCGAATCCATACCGCATGTGACCACAAACTCGCCCGAGATCGGTCTGGCGCTGCTTTCGCTGGGCGCCACGCGCGTGGACCTGGTCGGCGGCAGATTGTTGCCGGAATCTCAGGAAACCGATGGAGAACTGTTTCAGGATGTGCTGCCGGACCTGTTCTGGGATGCGTGCATTTTGGGCGTGTCGGCGCTGGACCTGACCCGCGGCGTCACCAGCTTCGACGCCTCCATCGCGCGGCTGGAACGCAGCATCATCGCCCAAAGCCGTCGGGTGATTGTTCTGGCGGACAGCAGCAAGCTCGGGCGCTATTCTCATGTCCGTGTTACCCCCGTGCAGGGCATCCATACGCTGGTCACCGATGACGGGATCACCCCCATGATGCGCGCCGCCTTGGAACAAGAGGGCGTACGCGTTCTGGTAGCCGGAGAGGACACCGAGTAACAATCGCATCCCGGCATCGACGGCCCACTGCAGCGTTCGCCAACGCAGCCTAACCGAGCATAGCTCCGGCGGTCCGTATCCTCGCAAAGAGCTCAATCCGGCTGGATATCGCCCTGTGTCCGGCTGTACACCGCCATTGAAGTGGCCGATTTCGGCAATACGGCAATACGGCAATAAAACGCTTCATCTGTATTGCCCGGGAGCCAGGAATCTGGCCGATTGGGAACGAACATCGTACGATGAAACATGGTTGTACATCATCTTTGGACCGGAGCGACGCGTATGCCAACCAGCTTGCCTGCCCTGCCGCCGTTGGAAGGAATGCACCCGTTGATGGTGCACATTCCACTGGTATTGCTCGTGTTTGTCCCATTCTGGTGGGTGCTGGCGTTGATCTGGCCAGCCCATCGCTCCGCCTGGGCCATAGCCGGGCTCATCTGCCTGTGGCTGGGTACGGCCGGCTCATGGGCGGCCGAGTTCACCGGACATGCCAGTGTCGCCGCCGGTGTTATCGAAGCAGCCGCCGCCCGCCAATCCGGCGAAATGCAACAACATCTGCTCAGCACCTTCACCACTCACCAGAGCCTGGCGACGCTCACTCGCAATGTGTTCTCGCTGCTCTCCATTCTGAGCCTGTTACCGCTGGGACTTTCGCGGATCACCGCAAAACCACTGACAAGCAGACTCACCGGATTGCTCGTGCTGGGGATCATCCTATGGGTACCGGCGGGATGGATCCTGATGCATGCAGGCCATGAGGGCGCCGAGCTGGTGCACGAGTACGGCGTGATCGCCGGACTGGTTGAGCGGTAAACCGGTTATGGCCTCTCCGTCCGTCCGTCATATCCCGTCGATGCTGCGTTCTCAATATGCCGGGCTTGTCGGCGTCATCCTGCTGATCTCGGTAGCGCTCACGCTGTTCTCCGGAACGCATTTCGACCGGGTCTCGGGCCATCCAGTCAACAACTTTCTGAACCCGTACACCCTGATGCAGATCACCACGGACGCCAGCTTCTTCGCCATTATGGCGATCGGCGCCACCATGGTGATCATTACCGGCGGCATCGATCTGTCGGTGGGTTCTATCTACGCGCTCTCCGGAGTGCTGACCGCTCTGGCGTTGCGCGCGATCCCCGACTCGCCGGTGACACCCGCCGTCGCGCTGTTGCTGCCTGTCGCCATTGGACTGGGATGCGGCCTGCTCAACGGCGTGATGATCACTGGATTGAAAGTACACCCGTTCATCATCACCCTGGGTACCATGAGCGTCTATCGGGGGGTCGCGTTCGTGGCCAGTCATGCCGAGAGCATCCTGGTGCCCGATCGCGTGACACGAATGGTCAAGGCAAGCCTCGGCTTCAGTGAAGGCGTCTATCCCATCCCGCTGCTGCTGATGCTGATCGTTACCGTATTGGGCGAACTGCTGCTGTTGCGCACCGTGCTCGGACGTCATATTTTTGCCGTGGGGGGCAATCAGCAGGCAGCGCGTTACTGCGGTGTGCGCGTGGAGCGCACTCTGATTGGCGTGTATGTGATGTGCGGCCTGCTGGCCGGCTTTTCGGCCTTTCTGGGTACCGCCTACTACGGGTCGGCATCGTGTGCGGACGCCACCGGTTATGAACTGCTGGTCATCGCCAGCGCCGTGGTGGGCGGTGCCAGTCTGGCCGGCGGTAAAGGTTCTGCAGTGGGCGCAACGCTGGGCGCCCTGCTGATTATCCTGATCCGTCAATCCATCCGGTCACTTCATTTCGAACAGAACTACGAACAGATTATCATCGGCAGCGCGATCGTCATCGCGGTGGTTTTTGACCGGATGAACGCCGCGTCGACGGCGCGCCGCATGGCCATGCAATCCGTCAAAGCGGACTCTGTCAGGGAGGAACAACCGTGAAATACCTGCCGATCGCCTGTATGGCTCTGGCCGCCGCTGTGGGGATCAGCCTGTGTGGCGGCTGCGCGAGGAAAGAGACCTCAAGTGACGCCGGCTCCAAGCCCAAAGAGCTGAAGATCACCATGATCGCCAAGAGCTCCACCAACCCGGTTTTCTTGTCCGCACGTGTGGGTGCGGAAGATGCCGCCAAGAAGTTTTCCCAACAGACCGGTGTCAAGATCACCATCGACTGGCGCACCCCGCCCAATGAGGACGGTCAAGTGCAGGCTCAGCGGATTGCCCAAGCGGTCAACGAGGGCGCGGACGCCATCCTGCTGTCCAGTTCGGATGCCGGAAAGCTCAAAGGCGCCGTGGATGATGCCGTCAACCGCGGCGTACCGGTCATGACGTTCGACAGTGATGTGCCGGACAGCAAGCGGTTTGCGTTTTATGGGGTCAACGACAAAGAGACCGGTCAGCGGGTCATGAGAGAGCTGGCTGCCGTGATGAACGGGAAAGGGGTTGTCGCTATCCTGGCCGGAAACCCCAACGCACCCAACCTGCAGGCCCGCGTGGCGGGCGTGCGTGAAGAGGCCACCAAGTACCCCGGGATCAAGATACTGGACGTGTTCTACCACACGGAGACCCCGCAGGACGCCGCCGCCGAAGTGGTGCGCGCCATGAATGCGAACCCGTCAATCAACGGCTGGGCGATGATCGGCGGATGGCCGCTTTTCACCAAGACACTGCTGACCGATCTAGATCCCAAACGCGTCAAGGTGGTGGCGGTGGATGCCCTACCGGCGCAGTTGCCCTACGTCAAAGCCGGCATCACCCCCCTGCTGTTGGCACAGTCATGCTATCTTTGGGGCTATGTGGGCGTCGAAAAGATCGTGGACAAGCTCGTACTCAAAAAGGACGTACCGGTGATCAACAAGATGGAGCTGGTGCCTGTTACCCAAAAGAACCTGGGCACATGGGCGCGACAGCTGAAGGACTGGGGGTTCACCGACGTTCCTGAGGAGTATCTGAAACTACCGTGACGGCTCAGCATGCCGTTGTATTCGAAGGGGTGACCCGCCGCTTCCCCGGCGTGGTCGCCCTCGATCATGTCTCGCTGTCTATCGCCGCCGGTTCGGTACACGCACTGGTGGGTGAGAATGGCGCAGGCAAGAGCACGTTGGGCAAAGTGTTGGCCGGCATCGAGCAGCCCGATGCCGGCCGCGTGCTGCTGTTCGGCCAGCCGATGCACGCCGGATCACCGGCTGATGCGCTCAAAGCGGGTGTCGGCATGGTTCACCAGGAATTGGCGTTCGCGGAAAACATGACCGTCGCCGAAAATCTCTTACTGGGCCAGATGCCGCATAACGGGCTGCTGGTGGACTACCGGGCGCTGCGTGAACGTGCAGCCCAAATGTTGAGCGTCATCGGCGCGGACATCCCGCTCGATACGACTATGTCCGCGCTCACGGTCGGTCAACAGCAGATGGTGCAGATCGCTGCCTCTGTTGCGCGAGGTGCACGCGTCTTGGTGTTCGACGAGCCAACCAGCTCGCTGTCCGCAGGAGAGACGGCGAAGCTGTATGAACTGGTACGCCGCCTGCACGCGGAAGGGGTGACCTGCATCTATGTATCGCACCGGTTGCAGGAGGTTTTGGATCTGTGTGATACCGTCTCGGTAATGCGCGACGGGCGACTGGTCAGCACTTTGCCAGTGGAGGGCATTACCGAACAGCAGATCGTACGACTGATGATCGGCCGTGACACACCACAGGTTGAGGCAACAGTCCAGACCCGCGATGATCTCCCGCCGAGTCTCTCGGTACGGTTGAGCAGTCCGGGCAAGTTCAACCAGATCTCACTGCAGGTGCGTCCGGGTGAAATCGTTGGTCTGGCCGGTCTGGTCGGCGCAGGTCGCACCGAGCTGCTGGAAGCGATTTTTGGTCTGGATGAACTGGCTGAGGGCGAGGTGCTGGTGCATGGGCAGCCCATTCCTCTGGGCCGTGGCCCGCTGCATGCTTTGGAAGCCGGCATCGGGCTGATCCCCGAGGATCGGAAACGCCACGGCCTGGTTCCTCTGATGTCGGTGAGCGAAAACATCACCCTGCCGATCCTGCATCGGCTGTCGCGATCCGGATGGATCGACCGCCCGCGTCAAGTGGCGTTGGTGCGTGATGCGATGCACCGCCTGGCGGTACGCGCGCCATCCACCGAAACACCCGCCGCCTCGCTGTCCGGCGGGAACCAGCAGAAACTGATCATCTCGCGATGGATCGCAGCCGAGTGCAACGTGTTGCTGGTCGATGAACCGACGCGAGGCGTGGATGTGGGGGCGAAGGCCGAGATCCACGCGTTGTTGCGCGGTGTGGCAGAGCGCGGCGGCGCCTTGCTGCTATCCTCCAGCGATTTGCCGGAGCTGTTGGCCATCAGCACGCGCCTGCTGGTGATTCGACAAGGTCAAATCGTGGGTGAACTGGCCCGTGAGCAGTTCAACCCGGAGACCGTGGGCATGCTGATGACCGGGAGCCGCCGCAGCATCTGAATAAACCGCTCTGCCCGCATCCCCCCTGTGAAGCAGAGCGACGCGCGTTTCCAATCAGTCGCAGGAGATTATCTGCACCGCAACAGGGTTAGGAACTCCGCCTCGGACAGGATGGCGATCCGATGCCCTTCCGCAGCCATCTGCTCCGCCCGTCGGGTTTTGGAACTCTTGTACCCGGCAGGGTATCCGGTATACCCATCCTGTCCCAGGACCAGGTAGTCGGTGTCTCGACGGACCGTGTCCGTACAGATGCCTCCGCAGTCCACCACCGACTGCATGGCCTCACGGCGTGTCATCGAGGCCAGACTGCCCGAAAACACGCAACGCTTGCCAAACAGGGGATGGGCTGTGTCCACAGGGGTATTTGTGGCCATGATCTCGCTCGCCTTGACACTTGGCGGCCAGCGGCGGTAAGACGTTTTACATGAGCCGCCATCAGCGCGCATGTACTCCAGACATCCTGCGGCTATACCGCATGCCTTTTCGAGCTGAACGAGCGTATCCACACCCCGGCAACGGCAGGCTTCCAGCGCAATCATTGCGCAGGCGCGCGCATCCTCGGCCGCATCGTGATGCCGTAATGGCACATCCAGAAACCGCGCCAGATCGTCCAGGCGGTATGTGGGCAAGTCCGGCCAGATGCGTTTCGCCAGCGTTAACGTGCAGTAATAAGCCCAGTCGGGGCAGGGCAAACCGGCATATTCCAGCGACCGCCGGATCACGCTCATATCGAACGATGCGTTGTGCGCTATCAACGGTCCGCGGACCATTTGTCTGATCTCCTGCCAGACTTCGGCAAACGCCGGCGCATCGATCACGTCCGCGGGCGTGATGCCGTGGATGGCGATGTTCATCGGGGCGAACTCCAATGGCTCCGGCCGGATGAGACGTTGCAGACACTCCGTGACCTGTCCATTCCGCACCACACAGATGCCCACCGCGCACGCGGATGTTCGGGATGCGTTCGCGGTTTCAAAATCGATCGCAGTAAACTCCATTACGTTGCCTCAACGGTGTATCGTACGATTTCAGTATACGCTCCCTGCCGGGAGTTCACCGTAGGGTGTCTGACTGGCTTTCGGTTGCGATGGGCACGCTCGCCAACATCCGGTTCAACCGCACCGTGAAACGTACCGTTTACCTGCGAGGCAGAGTGAGCAAGTTGCGATTCTGCACACCCAACAGCGCGAACAGCGGTATGATGGCTGTGTAGATCAACCACTCAAACAGAAACTGTCCACCATGTAACAGGGCCCTTTGACACCATTGGCCCGTGCTTCCATGTACCCAACCAGTGGGATGCTCTCGATGAGGCAGCGGTACGCCACGTACGCGGTCAGCAGGCAGCTGCGCCACGGGCGAAGGGCATGCCGTTCTTCTGGCGCATTTCGTGCAAACCATTCTGGATCAGTCCGAAGAGCCAAATGGTGCAGAAAAAGACTTGCTGATCAAGGCCCGAGACAAGAGACTGACGCACTCATTGCGGTAAACACCTCTGGCGCCCCGGGTCCGATGGGCGCCAGAGGTTCGGCCTGTCGCCTTATCCGCCCCTGCTTCACCAAACCGCACCGATTTGCGGCGTGTTCAGACGCAATCTCGGATCGGTGTACGTCTTTACAGACGCGCTTCGCGTTTCAGCCGCAGATAACGGTTGACGGTCTGTACCGTCAGGTTCGCCGGTGTCGCCTCGATGGTAACCACATTGAGAGCCTCGAGAGCGGCTAACGCGGCGCGCCGGTCGTGCTGGATCTCCATCGCCACTGTTTGCTCATACAGATCGTCCGCGTGTTCGGGTTCCCGCTCCAGCAGTTGAGGCAGTTCGTAATCCGAAAGAGCGACACACACCACCAGGTGTTTTCGCGCCAGCATCGCCACGTCGGTAAGAAGCGCCCGTGACGAAACGGGATCGATCAGGTCCGTAAACAGAAACACCATCGATCGTTTCGTCTGCTTGTGCGCCAGCATCGTCAGCGCGCTCCGCGTATCCGACTCCTCGATCCGGGGCTGCAGCGGATAGAGGGTGTCCGCGATGCGCGCGATCTGACCGGCGCCCTTTCCGGGTGGGGTCCAGGCGATGGGGCGCGCTGCGTAGCAGAGCAATCCCACCCGATCGTCATGTTCCAACGCGACATGACTCAGCAGCATACAGGCGTTAATGGCCGTATCCGCTTTGGTGATGCCTTCATGAGTCACACTGGCCATCGTGCGCCCCAGATCCAGCGCCAGGATCATGGTCTGGTTACGCTCCACATCGTATTCGCGGGTGATCAGCGCACCGCGTCGTGCGGTCGCCTTCCAGTCCACGGTACGCATGGGATCATCCGGCACATAGTCGCGCAAGGCGCTGAATTCCATCCCCTGCCCCAGTTGCTTCATCCGGCGCAACCCCATGGCATTCATGCGTTGCGCACGCGCCAGCAGCATCAGGCTTCGGTTCTGCTGCACATTGGGGTAGACCTTTACCCACTGTGTGGCCTGAACCACCCGGGTACGCACCATCAGACCCAAGCCGCAACGCGCCCGCAGATGCAGATTGCCAAACTGGTAGTCGCCCCGTTTAAGCGGAACGACATGATAATGGGTGGTGTAGGTACGTCGCGCTTCAGCCTTCAAGCGATATTCCCCCGCGTCGCCCGCAAAACCCAATGGCGGCTCATCCAGCACTTCCACATCGAGGAACAAGGGGGCCGGCTGTGACAGCGTCAGCCGAACCGCGTTCGGAGTTCCCAGTGAGAGCACCGGATCGACGGTCCGGGCGATCATCAGCCCATCCGCGTGTCTCAACAGGCGTGCCTCGACCGCCATCCACAGCAAGAGCGCCACCAAGATACAAACGGTGAACAGCACGCCCACCCAGGCGATCCACGGGGCGAGAAACAGTCCCAGGCTGGATACCGCCACGATGAGCGGAACACGCAGTGACAGTCCGGTACGCGCGGCTGCGGGATCACGCCGTTTCATCGCGGAACGGGACAGGCCGCCAGGATAGAGGCGATCACGTCATCGACACGAACACCTTCCAACAGGCTTTCCGGCGCCAGGATCAACCGATGTCTCAGTACCGCAGGCGCCACGGACTTGATGTCATCCGGCGTCAGATAGTCCCTTCCGCGCAACGCGGCCAACGCCTTGCCGCATTTCATCAGGGCGATCGCGGCACGCGGACTGCCTCCCAGTTCAACCCGGAAGGTCTCACGCGACTGCCGGGCGATCTGCGCCGCATACGCCAGCACCGCGTCATCGGCATGTACGCGCATGATCTCCGCCCAAGCGTCCTGCACCGCGTCTGCAGGCACAGGCTGCAGGTCCTGCAGCTCATGCGGATCAAAGCCCAGATGGGCGCGGCGCACCACTTCCACCTCATCGGCCTCATCCGGATAGCTTACGATCAGCTTCATCAGGAACCGATCCAACTGCGCCTCCGGAAGCGGATACGTGCCCTCATACTCGATCGGATTCTGCGTGGCAATCACGAAGAAGACGCCGTCGAGCGCATAGCTCTCTCCATCGATGGTGACGCGGCGCTCCTCCATCGCCTCGAGCAGGGCGGACTGCGTGCGGGGCGGTGTGCGGTTGATCTCGTCCGCCAGCAGCACATTGGTGAACACCGGTCCGCGTTTGAGCCGGAAGTCCGTCTGACGGGCATCGAAGATATTCGTTCCGGTCACATCGGACGGCATCAGGTCCGGGGTGAACTGGATCCGCCGGAACTCACACTGAAGCAGATGGGCGAAACAACGCGCCAACAGCGTTTTGGCCACCCCCGGAGGGCCTTCCAGCAGCACATGTCCGCGCGCCAACAGGCAGACGGTCATCATCTCGATCGTCTCCTGCTGTCCCGCAATCACCTGGGCCATCCGCTGCCGGACGGCATCCCCCAGTTCCGCAACAGTCATCGTCTCAATTCTCCTTTCATTCGATGCCAGCGTTTGGCCAACATGAGCAACTGGTGGTCGTTAACTACCGGCGCGGCGGTGTCACGGCACAGAGCGGTCATCTCGTCGAGCAGATCGGGACGGCGTGCGGCCACGGCATCCAGGATCTCGGGCACTCCGGCGTTTCGATCCAGCACCAGCGCGGCGCGCACGTCGCTGAAGAACCGTTCGGACAGACGCGCATGAACCAGCTTGACGGACCGCGTCCGGCGCAGCAGCGACGCCAGCGATCCCAAGTATTCCTCTCGCCTTCGGGGTTCAGCCGGCACCGGGATCACACGTCCAAACCGGCGTGAGGCGATCAGAACCAGCACAAACGCCAGCGCCAACAACGCCAGCCCTGACCGGCCGTAGCCATCCAGCAGAGAAAGCGGTCCGTCGGCCTGATCTCGCCCGTAGCGTCCATCGTCGAACAGCACGCTGTTACCGTGGTTGATGCCGGCCAGATACAGCCATTGCATCACCAGGCGCATATTGTCACCGCGTCCTAGTCCCACATTCGACAACGACCAGCCATTCGCGAGGACAATCAGCAGCCCTTTTCCGTGGTGCGCCACGCCGATTACCGGCGCGCCTGGCCCTTTCCGCGTCATGGAACGACGCATAAAACCGGGGACATTCCTCGGCTGTGGTCTGTCCATCATCGGCAGCTGGTACACAGGCGTCAACACCACCAGACGCTTGGAGATCGGCGCGCCTTTGTCAGGATGATCAGCAGAATCAGCCATCTCCCACGGTAAATACTCTTCATCGAACCACATCAATGTACTCAACGGCTCTGTTTGTTTCAGGGCCATCACTTGCGGCGCCGTATGGGTCCATTCACATGGTTCAGCGGGCTCCAGACGTATCCAGCTGCTGTCCGCCCGTACAGATCCCTCCAACCATCTGGTCCGGGGTGCACTGACATACACATTTCCTTTGGCGATCCAACGCAACACACCGGCCCATTCAGCCTCGCTATGCTCCTGCCCGATGCCGAACACCAGGCCATCCGGCGTGTTGGCATCGACCGGAGCGGTCAGCCGACCGGTACGGTATCCCATATCCTTCAGGGTCTGGTACAACGCGTGCAACCCTGAGGCGGCGGTCCGGCGGGACGAATGATTGGGATACCAGCCCTCTTCTTCGGGACGTCCCTGGGTCAACACGACCGCGACCGTGATCAGCAAGAGCGCCCCCATACCCACCAGCAGCCAGGCATCCCGGGAGAGTCTCATGCCTGCTCCCCCTGTCTCAGGGCGTTCAGAAGATCCAGTCCCTCCCTGTACCTCTCTGCAGTCACCGGACGGGCTCCGTAGATGTGGTTGTCAAACAACATGACCATCCGCCGAAACGCGCCGGCGGTTTGTGGAAAACCGCGTTCCAACATCCGCACCATCTCCCAATTGGTGCACCCCGGCCGGTCCTCCAGACGGCCGTCGTCCAACAAGCTCTGCAACGCCGCACGGAACAGCCATCGCAACGCATCATCGTACCGCCCGTCCCTCGCCGCCTGTTCTGCCAACTGCAGGCATGATGCGGTATCGGCTGGGGTCTCTTCCCACTCGGCGGTGTCTGTGTCCGCTGTTGGAGTTTGCCGGCGGCGCATACGCATCAATCGAACCACCAGCAGGCCCAAAGCGGTGCCCGTCGCTCCCATCAGGAGGATCGTCATGACAAATGTAATGCCGTCACCGTCGAAATCCTTTGGCAACAAGCCTTCCAAAAACCGCTCGATCAGTTCGTCGATCTTCTGCCGAAACGCCGCGAGAGCCCCCACCTGATAGGCGGCTCTTTTGAGTTCTGCCGCCACCGCCTCCTCGGCGTGCGCCATCGCCATCGGGGGAGGCGCGGGCGCCGGCTGAAGCAGCTTCCAGCGCGTATCCAGCGAGTTTACAACCGCATCGAGTCCTTCAGGCGCACGGCTCAGCGATGTGGTGTACAGTTCATACAGTGCGGAATGGATGGCATAGTACGCACTCACATGTTTCTTGTCCCGGATGAGCCCCCCCGAAGACGGCCGCAGTTGCCGGATGGCTTCCGATGCCCATGGTCTCCCTGTACCGACGGCCATCCGTTCGGCCTGACCTGCAGCGACCAGGAATAACCGGCACTGTTGGAGCTGCCTCCTGTAGTGAGCCATGTCATCCGCTTGGATCTGCGGGCACCCGATCATCCATCCGATGCAAAACAGCAGCAGCCAGACGGCGGACGTTCCTTGTCGCCAGCGCAGCGCCATCAAACCGCTCCGTCGCTTTCAGCGGAACGGACGGCAACCCTGTCCCCAAACCGTTCCGCCAGCATCTCGATGTCGAACCCCTCCAGCCGTATGCGCGCATCAAAGTACAACAGCACCGTAAGGACGACATGCAGTGGTATCAACAGGAGGCTGAGGATGGCCGTCACCGTGAGCACCACCCGAAAAACCGTCTGCACGACATCTGGATGGCCAACACCATCCATCACGACTATATTAGGGATGAACATTAAGCCCAGCATACTGAGAACATAAGTAACCGTCACAGCAAACACCCCCATCGTCGTCTGACATGCCCATACATGCCGCCAGGTGGCACGCACTAAAGCGATACTGCGCCGCATGGCGGTAACGCCATCGATGGTCTCCACCATGACTACCGTCGGAGCCAGTATAAACTGCACCGCGAAGGCTGCCAGAACGAGCATGTATGCCAAGGCGAACGCCAGAATGAGCATCACTAAGATGTCACTGTGCACCCAGACCAATATTGCCGATGTACCGAAAACACCGGCCAAAGCCACCAGCAGCGCCACCCCAACACCCGCGGCGGCCAAAGCCGCAGCAACTGTCAGACTCAGCCCGTGTAGAAACGCAGCATTCCAAGCGCCCAGTATGGTGACCGGTTCCTTCAAGAAGATACGCGCCACCGCATAACTCATCGCACCGCTCGCCATCAGCATGAGCCAGATCATGATCAATAAAGCTATCGCAGACGAAAAGCCGGGCAGGAGCAGCACCAGGCAGGACACAGGTACGATAGGCATGACGGGTATTCCCAACAGCAGCACGAAATGGCGGCGGTAGAGCTCCACCGTGTGATCGAGCAATTCCGCGATACTGCGGGGACGCAGCGCATCATTCATCACGCGTTCCCGGGCAGACCCGCATAGACGGGGGAGTCTTCGGCGAACTGCTGCGCCAACATCTCGATGTCGAACCCCTCCAGCCGGATGCGTGCATCGTAATAGAGCAGCGTCGTGACGATCATCTGCAGAGGCGTCACCACCATGCTCGCCAGCCCGATAACCAGAGAGGACACAATCCCCATCGTCATGGCCGACGTGGGATCCGTACGGTCGAACGTCGTGGTAACAATCGCCAAGATCGGCGCCGTCAACACAATCAGCAGTGCATACAACATCACCAGAACGCAGATCTGTGCGGCCCAGACACGCCGCCAAGTCGCTTTCACCAGCTGATAACTGCGACGAACCGCTGCCATCGCGCTCTTTCCCTCCAACACCACAACTGCGGGCGACAGAATAAACAGCACCCCAACAGCCACCATGACAAGAATACCCACAACGAGCAACCCGATCACGGCGATGAACCCGATCAGCGAGTCAAACATATCGCCAACAGACGCCACCGCGACCATCGCACCAATCAGAAGCCCCAGCAGCACGCCGATCACCAGCCCTGTGATGACAACCGCCACGAACAAGTCCAATCCATAGCGGAGCGCCACGCGATATGCCGACATAATGGTGACCGGCCGTTTCAGGTAAATACACGCCACCGCATAGCTCATCGCGCCGGTTACCAGCAACGAGACCACCAGGGAACCCAAAGACAACACGATGGACATCACATCGGTCACCAGGATGGAAAGACACAGAAGCGGAGCCAGAAACACGGCGGATATGCCGAACAGCAGCACGAAATGGTGTCGGTACATCTCCACCGTGTGATCCAGTAACTCCGCAATTGTTCGCGGACGCAACGCCTCGTTCATGACATAACCTCCTTTGTTCAACCCTGTCGACCGCCAGACCGAGCGCGGAGGCTAGTTGATGCGCTCTTGCAAGGGGGCCAGTGAGGGCAACCCGTTCTCCGGCTGGTCCAGGTAGAACCAGGCACAGGCGCTCCAGTCATCGGCTCGTTCAAAAATGCTCAGCGGCTCGCCACGCTCCAGGCCTTCCAGCGTGATCATGCGATCTGTGTCTCCAGCCCATAGGAAGCCGGGAACGCCGCTTTGACGCAGGTGCCTCATCAGTTCATCGCGGTCGGGACAGCCGATCTGCTGAATGGTGACACGACAGGATCGGGCAAACCAGACGGGGTCGGGACCATGAAGCCGGTAAAAACCGTACCGCATGGCATCGTGATCCGCATAGTGGCACCCGTGCCAATGGTGCGCGTAGTGTCCCTGTCCCCATCCGGTGGCGATATAGTCCTCGGTGCCGGTGCCCACCAGCGTTGGAAGCTCGCTGTCTCCGTCCAGGTATATCTTGACTTCCCCTTCACCCCACCAGGAGCGGCCATAGGTGGCGGTATCGGCATTCACTCCCAGGCAGCATCCCAGAAACCGTCCGCGACCGGAAACGGCGGGCAGGATCGTGAAATCTTGGCGCAGCACCGTGGGATTTTCCCGGCGCCAGTGCGCATGTAGGTAGCCGGCGGTATCGGGCAGCTGGTCGCCCAACGTGTAGTTGACATCGTAGAAGAACATGGCCAGGTCGACACCGGTCTGGTTTTCGGCTTCCATCCGGAACCCGTTGCGGAAGGGCATCGGGATGCGCATATTGAACGAACGGCCTTCCGGATTGTCAAACCAGGCGTTTTCAAACGGTACACACAGGCCCAACGGCTGACAGAACAGGTCGCCCAGCGGCGCCTCGATCGCCGGTTTATCCGCGCCATCCCACCAGGCACGGATCACAATACCGCGCAGAAGTTCGGGCGTCCGTTCGCTGATGGTCACCCAAATCCGCCGAACCACGCCGACACCCTCGGCATGCGCCATCATAAACCGGTCGCCTGCAGCCAATGGCCTGCAGGCGCTTCCTTTGCGCGTGTGCGGCCGCCCGCCGCCCGCACCGGGCGCACCATCGGGGTTCTCCATGCTGGCCCAGCGGGTCACCACTCCATGTGGAACATCATACAGCGGATGAGAGTCGAACACGGGCAACACTCCTTCTGCACACCGGCTCACGTCCGACGTGCGCAAGTATGTATACTGTGGCGCGAAACCCACGCCAATGCAAGCGCCCCGCACCACGCAGCGAGGCATGATGGCGGCGTCCTTGCCTTTCATCCCCGAAGCGATCACACCCGCGCGTAACGCACGGAAACCCGCCCCGGCGTGAAGCCGTTTCGGGCGTTCGCAGCGAAGCTGTCCACGCCGCTTACAGAAAATGTGTCAAACCTGCTGCCGCCCGATGTCGAAGCCTGCGCCTCTATCGCGCCAGTTCATACCAGACAGTTTGAAGTGACGCATCCACCGAAAACTGCCAGCCGCCGGCGTTCGGTGTTACGGTCACTTCCCGTACGCGTGCGCCCCGTGAGTCCAGCGCCCACACCCGGGGCGTCGCTCCGCCTCCGTGCCCGCGCACAACCAGTCCGATCCCTTCCGTCAAAGCTGGTGCGCGGCCCCAGTTGGCGCCCACCGAGTTCTGTTCCGGTCCCGTCCAACGCATACCGGTGTTCCAGGCCATACCGGCGGCGGTCAACAGCACCCGTGAAGATGCCTCCAGCGGTTTGTCATCGCACGCCGTCAACGCCACTGCCGCCCAGGATTGCTTCGATGCGGTGATCGTCACGGTCATCCGGCCCAACTGCACAGGAGAACCATCGGTTTGCCCCACCGCCATACGGGTGAACGGCGTCACCAGCAGCATTCGCCGTCCTGCCACATCCCATGTCAACTCACCGGTGTCGCTGCGCACGGCTGTATCGGTGGAACGCATCGGACGCCTCGGTGCGTCTCGCCGCGGATCATATCCCCAAGCCGACATCAAGGAATCCAGACCGTTGATCCCCAGCAGTTGGGTCGAAAGCCAACCGCTGCGGGCCAACAGACGCGCCAACGAGATCGGCCGGATCGCCCATAGTTGGCGTCGTTTGGCGGGCTGCATGTGCTGTTGATGGAACAACCTGGCCGCAGCAGGCATCAGCGCAAGCTGAGCCGGATGATGCTCCATGCTGAAAAATCCGCCGATACGGCCACTGTCCCAATTGTTGTGTCCGCCCTGCCACTCGAACAGGAAAAATCCGTCCCAGTCCTGAAGCAGCGCCATGGCGGTAATGATCGGCAGCGTCTCCGCATTATAGGTGTTTGGCGATGGATGGTTGTATTCGGTCACCACGAACGGCTTGCCAAATACCCGGCTGACAGCCAGACCGGGCAGCGTCCCACCGGAGGCATCGCCGGCCATCGAGAGGTTGGGCAGGATCCAGTGCTCCGGATCCCATGCCCGGCCGGGAAACTGCGGATGCTGCCAATAGGCATGCGCGTCCACCACATCCAGCTCGGCCTGTAGATCGGGCGGACTGAAGGGGACCGCAGTGCCCAGCACCAGAGAACGGCACCCCAGATCGTTTCTGATAAAGCGGTACATCGATATCCAGTAGTCACGCTCCACGTCGGCCAGGAAGGTCAGCCAGTCATCCTGCACGGGCGTCGCGTACTGATCGAAGGCGCTTCGCGGCAAAATGCGGACGCTGTTTTCGACAACATCCGGCAGGGCGTATTGCGCCCCCGGCCTCAGCGTGACATCGGCCAGCCAGACCGATCCGGTACGCGCTCCCAGGCCGGTAAAAGTGAGCCGCAGGGTATCCTCGTCCGCCGCGGGGGTCAGCACCAGCCGGAACGTCCGCCATTCGGTATCCAATGACACGGAGCTCATCGCGTGCATACTCCAAGGCGGAGCGTGGCGCACCAGACCGATGGTGAGCGAGCGCGGCGCCTCGGAACGCGCGCGGAATTGCAGCGTCAAGGGTTCACCGCGCTGACAGCGCAACCCGGTGGCGTGGTACTGCACGTGCCAATCGACTTCGTCGACCGCCTGCACATCGACCCGCACGGTCCGCGCATCGAGCGGCTCCACAGCCGCACGCGCGCTGCCCTGCCGCTCCAATGTCCAGCCCTCACCTCCCGGCCGGTAACGGGCCTCATCCAGCCAATCGGCCCCAAGCGGTGCATTGGCCGCGCTCCAGGCCTGCTCGCGATTCTCACGTGACGGATACCGCTTCACGAGCCACTGGTTCCAACGGTCTGTCAGTACCTTTGCGTACGCATCTGGCATTCGATCGAGCGATCGCGTGGACCACCAAAACAACAGGCCGTTTTCGTTGTTGATCTCCACAAGAGCCAACGCGGGTTCTTCAATATACCTCCGGCCCGTATACGGGTTTCGATGTGTCAGCAACTGGCGGGCATAGGATTTCTGCGACTCGACCAGCTCCGGGACAAACAGGTCGACCCCCTTGAAAAAGTCCGGCATACCCTCCCAGCGCACTCCGCGAGGGTATTCCCGGCTGACGTGCAGGTTGAGATCGATGTAGATGCCATGGTCGATCAGTTTGGCAATGAACCAGTCCAGGCGGTCCAGCCTGTCGGGATGAAGAGTTTCCCGATCGTCGGCCAACAGCAGGTTGCTCTCCCAGGCGGCGTCCATGTGATGGAACCGTACGGCGTTGATCCCCATCCGGGCCAACCGTTTGGCCACACGTTCGGCATCGGCGCGTTCGGGGAAGCAGGCGCCTGTGGTCAGGTTCACGCCGAATAGTCTGATCCGTCCGGCCCGGGTCTGCAGATGGCCGCTTTTTACCGTTACAAACCCGAAGCGCCCTGCCGGACGGTGCAACAGAGGCGCACAGTCCACAATGGACTGGACAACATCGTCTCGCGTAATGGAGAACGGGAACAACCCGTCACTGGGATCACCCCCCGACAGGGACATCATGGTCAGCACCTCCGTATTACAGGCGACTTGTTTCAGGTCATCTCATCAGGGTGACGCTCACGCAGCGCTCGCGCCCCGTCGGCACGCCCCGTCTGTTCCAGACGCTGAAGATAGGCGTTGAGATGCCCGCGTGTGTGGAACGGACCGCCTTCCCGCATGACCGTCCAGAGTGGATCGATGGGACTGGATGACGTGCGCATCTGTTGTTCCTGCCACTCCAGCAGACGGTGCGCGCCCTGATGACAGATATCTGGACGTTCGCCGGCCAGATTATGTTGCTCGTGCGGGTCCGTTTCAACATGGAACAGCATTTCGGTGTCGAACAGGTGGTATCCGTCATGAATGGTGCGCATGTAGTGCCACGGGCCAAAACGCACACCACGCTGGCAGACATGGGCGCACTGACTGACGACCAGCGACTCCCTTCCGCATGGTTCGCCACGCAGTGATGGCGCATATCTCTGCCCGTCCCACTCCGGCGCGGGACTGACCTGCAGCAGCTCTGCAAGCGTGGGCGCCATGTCCAACTGGTAGTGCAGCCCGGTATCCACGATGCCTTCCGCCATACCCGGCCACCGGATCAACAGGGGAATACGACAGGTGGCGGGGTCAGCCGTCGCATGCTCACCGTAGATACCCAGCTCTCCCATGTTTTCGCCATGGTCGGCACTGACGATGATCACCAGATCATCCAGAACCCGCTGATCATCCAGGGCCTGCAGCACTCGGCCGATGTGTTCATCCATGTACCGGATCCCGCAATCATAACCGTCAAACATCCGGCGCAGATCGGACATGTCGTGTAACGCCCCGGGATGCCGCGGATATCGCGGCCAGGTATGATCGTCGTACATGTTGATCTCACGTGCGCCATGCGGCCCGGTCAGCGCTCGATGTGACTCCAACAGTTCGGGAGTGATCCAGCAGGGGATCGGCATATCGGCGAACGGATTGCCGAATTCCTCCGGTGCGCGATACGGCGTGTGCGCATCCCAATAGTTCACATGCAGGAACCAGTTATCGGAGGCGGCGTTGCGCTGGATCCAATCCAGCACGTAAGGCGTCACGCTCTCCGCAGATTCCATACCGCCCTGCCCGGTGTTGATCATCTCGTTGAAGCCCGCATAAAACGGCCAAAAGGAGTGTCGCTCGGCAAACGGGCTGATGCTGACGGTTCGCAACCCGGCGCGCCGCAGCGTGCCGAACAGCCCCCAGTCTCGCAACCGGTCGGAAAATGACCGTGAGGCGCCTTCGAGCCTCAGGTCAGCTGCGGTGCCGCCATGCCCCACAGCGCCAGTATGAATTCCGAACCGGCCGGTCACCAACCCGGCCCGGCTGGGAAGACAGGGCGCATCGGCACAGTACACCTGATCGAACCGCACTCCCTGAGCGGCAATCCAATCCAGATTCGGCGAAGTGGGCCGATGGTATCCATAGCATCCCAAATGGTCGGGTCGCAGGGTGTCCAGATCGAGGAACAGAATACGCAACGGTGTCTCCTGGCAGTTAAATAGCTCTGATCGGTGTTTATACCGAACACCTGTCGATTCCTGCCGACGGAGACGGAGAAAGGAGAGCGATATCTACCGGAAGATGCGCGAGTTGAACCGGTCAACCGGCAGGCCGGCGAAGCGGGTGGATGCCTGCACCATGAACAACTCACCCGGTTCAGGAGCGGCACAGTTCAGACTGACGCTGTCGGCGCTGCGGATCTGACGCAACCGGGGCACACCGGTCTCCGTGGACAGGCGGAACACCACATCTCGTGGGTACTCGCTTAAGTCCAATACGCGCACGATGGCGTCCACGCGTACCCCAGGAGGCGCCGGTTTGCGCATGCGAAGCGTCAGGGTCAGTGTCTTATGGGTGCGATGGATTTCCAATTCACGGATATCCGCACCGGACTGCACCTGCGTGACCATGTTTTCCTCCACGGGTTCGTTCATACACGCCCAGTCTCCGGCGAGCTGAGAGCGAAAATTGACCGGGTAGAACAACTCATTGGTGCGCACGAACGATCGCATATAGCGTCCCAGCATACGCGTCTGGGAAGCATAGCGCTCCACCGCTTCCCGTTTGGCCTCGACCTGGCGGTCAGACATAGGGAAATGCACCCATCGAAAATCGGGCGGCGTATAGCATTCCGGCGGGCTGAGCACCGCATCCGGGAAGAATCCCTGAGGCCTGGGCCACGCGCCGTCATGCACCAGGAACGCATACAACTCGACGTGTTGGGCAAACGGCGTTCCCATGAAATACAGCCGTGCGACAGCCGCTTGAACGAACTGCCCTACCGCGACGTGGTCGGGATGATCATCACAGGTGGACGATGTAAACACGTGTGTCGGCTGAAACTGCGTGAGCTGACTCTCCAAGTCATGCAGCAGATTCTGCCCGCAGTAGGTCAATCCTTGCCCCGGGGCATCCCTGTATGGGTTCACCTGGACGTTGGTATAGTGCGAACGATACGGTTGCGCCGGCGTCCAGTTCCGACTCCACAGTGCCGAGATCCCTCTGTCCGGATACCCGAGGCAGATCACGTCATCATCGCGCAGCTTCAGCGCCTTCAAGGCATGCAGCGCCTCCTGCTGACGCAACTGACCGAAGCGGATGTAGTGCTGTCCGCGCGGCTTGACCACCCCCCAATAACGCTGCAGGGCCAGCCGGAATCCGTCACCATTGGTGACGAAAACCACGCGCACCTCAGCACCCGCATCCTTGGCGGCCTGGATCACTCCGGCGCATGCCAAGGTCTCGTCATCCGGATGGGGCGACACGATCAACACGCGGTCGGAACGTTTGAAAGGCGCCAGTAACGGTGTGGATTGCAGTTCAGCAGCCGACAACACCTGAACCGACTTGTAGTAATTCGCCCCTGTTCCGACACCGGTCAGTATGATGCACACAGCCAGAGTAGTGGCCGTTAGCCGAGATCGTAACCGTGTGAATCGCCGAATCAACGCTATGTACGGTCCGTCCTGATGGTCGGTATTCTGTCGCCGCATGGTTCCGGCGAAAAATGGTGGCGGAGAGGGTGGGATTCGAACCCACGAGGCTCGTCACCTGCCGGTTTTCAAGACCGGTCCCATAGACCACTCGGGCACCTCTCCGCGTATGCCCCGCAGCCTTTTGCAGTGGGTACCTTTCATTATACCAGCAACCTGACGGCTCGATCAGCGCATTACATCAGCCGGACAATGCAGGAAGACGCCCCCCACACGTTGAATATGCGTTGCGGCGCTGCATGCTACAGCGCCAGACGGGGGTGGGCAGTATGGCGCAATTCCTGAACGGTTTTGCCCTGGAGCGATTGGCGCAACGCAGTTACCGGTATTTTGAACAACTGGTGGACCGCAGCGGCCAGCCCTATTTCAACGTATTTTGGACCGACCCGCCGGAGGCGGCGCACGACTGGCCCGACTTCGGCGATGTCACAGCCCGGCAGCTGCAGGCGGCCATCATGATCCGCACCATGAGCGGAGTCGGCACCCCCATCGAGTCCGTCTGGCGCGAACAACTTCTGAGCTGGATAGATCCTCAGAGTGGTCGCTATAAGCGACCGGTGCGAACGTACACCACAAGCCTCGATCCTGCTTATGAATTGGGTGACATCGCGTTAACGCTCTATACGCTGGTGACCCTCTGGATGGATGGCGGCGACCCGGTCGTGCTGCGCTCCATCCGGAATCTGTGCGACCAGATCACCGAACTGACAGCCAATGGCCTGGTCACACGGCGGGGTATGCTTACCGGCTTCATGATCCGAAGTCTGACCGCCGCAGCGCGGTTTGCCGATGTGGAGGAGGCTTTGGATACGGCTCAGATACTGATAAACGATGTCTGGTCGACCGAGTCTCTGTTCACATACGATAACCGCCTGGCTCCGGGCGCCCACATGCATGGATCACTGCGCACGCTGTTGGGGTGCGCCGACTTCGCACTGGCGTTGGGCGATCGTGAGATGTTGGATCGTACAGCTGCCGTATTACGGTTTGTTCAGAGTATCGCCACCCGGTTCGGCTTTCTTCCGGAAGTGTACTGCCGGCCGGACAGTCTCATCGCGTGTGAAACCTGTGCGCTGATGGACTACATGGCATTGAGCGTCACGTTGGCCAACCACGGATATCCGGAGTTTTGGGGGATCGCTGCCCGGCTTCTGCGGAACCATCTGATCGAGAGCATGATCATCGACGCAGACTGGCTGGGACATCACGATGGCATGGACACTGAACAGTTCAGCACACGGCGAGTCAGCGAACGGATCGTCGGAGCGTGGGCCGGCTGGTCTTCGCCCAACCATCTTCTGGCATATCGCGAGACCTTGCACTGGGGCGGCCCGGAGCTGCGGGGTAAACCACGTGTACTGCAGAACTGCTGCGGCGGATCGGGTCCGCATGCGCTGTTCATCGCCTGGAAAAACGCCGCACGCGTTCAAGACGACATACTCAGCGTCAACCTGCTGGTGGACAAACTGCTGCCCCAGGCGGAGATCCGCAGCGCCCTGCCTTGGGTCGGACGGGTGAGTGTTCACCTGCATCAGGACATGGATGTGCGGATCCGTCTGCCCGAGTTCGTCCAACCGGCAGATGTTCGGGTAGGCTGCAGCTGCCGCGGCGTCCAGGTGCGGTTCCATTCCGGCTGGCTGGAGATCGACTCGGCCCGGGCGGATGAACTGTACGAGATCAATTTTCCTCTGCCCATAGTCCATGAAGAGGTACGCGTGGGCAATCCCGGTTTTCGGGAATGGGTGTATGAGGCCACCTGGAAAGGTGACTCCGTGGTTCGTCTGGAGCCTGACGAGGCAAACGACGTGCAAACGGTCTGGTCATCGGTTGAACAGGCGGATGTGCCGGTGTACTATGCCGCTGACGGCCCGGGGGCGCTTTACGACCGCGGCTACCTACTGGAGGAACGCGATCCGGCGCCGCCAGACCTGCAAATGGACACTGGACGGTTGGATATGTGGTGGTTCCGCTGACACCAAGGAGCGGCGCCTCTGCAGCACTACATCAGAAAAGAATGAGGACACGACACACATGAAACGACTGGGCATACTGGGATTTGCACATGGCCATCTTTACGCCTATGTGGATCGATGGAAGAACAACCCCGAATGGGGGATCGAGGTTGCAGCCGGTTGGGACCATGACGCCGGGCGCGCCGAAGAGAACTGCACCCGGTTGGAACTGAGCCGCACCGAGTCGGCGCGCCAGATGGTCGACCGGCCGGACATCGATGCGGTGTTGATCTGCGCGGAGACCGCCTACCACGCCGAACTGGTGGAACTGGCAGCGGCGGCAGGAAAGACGATCATCGTTCAGAAGCCGCTCTGCCTCACCCTCGAGGAAGCCGACCGCATCTGTGAAGCGGTTGCCAAACACGGCGCGCGGTTCACCTTGGCCTGGCAGATGCGCGTGGACCCGCAGAACCTGCGGATGAAGCAGCTGGTGGAGTCCGGCGAATTGGGCCAGTTGTTTATGGTTCGCCGACGACACACCCTCAGTACGCACACATGGCCCGGTTTCGCAAAGCTCTGGCATAACGACCCGAAGCTCAACCGGGATATCTGGGCCGATGACGCCGCCCATCCGATCGACTTCATCCATTGGCTGCTCGGTTTCCCGGACACCGTCACAGCCGAGATGGACACGCTGTTCGATCCGGCAGTGCCGAACGATAACGGGATCGCCATCTTCCGGTACTCCGGAGGCCCCATCGCCGAGGTGGTCTGTTCGTTCACCAGCGTATCCGGTGAAAACACCACCGAAATACTGGGTGAAAAGGGTATGGTCATCCAAAACTACGGTGACGGCCCCAGCTGCAGCATGCCTCGTCCAGAGGGAGCCATTGGTCTGAAGTGGTATCTGCATGGCGGTTCGGAATGGATAGACAGCGGCATTCCCTCCCCGGCTGGCCATGGCGAACGGATCGCCGGGCTGGCGCAGCCCCTCGCTGACTTCGTGCACGGCCGCCGGGAACCGATCGCCACAGCCGAAGAGGGACGGTTGTCGTTGCGCATGGTGCTGGCCTGCTACCGATCCAGCCAGCAAGGACAGCGGGTGACGCCGTAATCCAGAAGTGCTCGCTAAGTGCCCACTGCCGGAAATGTCATTGCGTGACTCTCAGTCCAGGGTTGATGGGAAATTTCCCGACAGCGCTGTGTTGATATCTTCCGACAACCGGCAGTGGTTCCACATCCGACGGAGTAACGGTTGGTGCGTGTCACCCGATAGGCCCTTTGATTTGGAGGGATCGGATCGAACAACGCACGGCCTGTATCTGGCAAGAATGACGCCATGACCACTGCCATGTCAGGCTGCCCGATCGGTTCCGGGTTGGTCATCAGCATGGTACGGTATCGAACACATAGGAGCTGCTTATGAATATGCGTAAGGTTCCTCTGCCGGCGCTGCGTCTGCCCGACGCGGTGGGCGTCAATATTCATTTCGTGGAGCCTGACCCCCGGGAAGTTGACCGGCTGGCCGCCGGCGGCTTCGGCATCATTCGAATGGACTTCACCTGGGAGTTCGTCGAACGCCAGCCGGGCATATATGACATGGACGGCTACGCCCGACTGGTGGACGCCATGGAGCAGCGGGGTATCCGTGTTCTCTTCATCCTGGACTACGGCAACCCGCTGTATGATGAAGCGCGGGCGCCCTACACCGACGCGGGACGCGCCGCGTTCGCCCGATTTGCCGCCGCCGCTGCCACGCGGTTTCGCGGACGGGGCATCATCTGGGAGATCTGGAACGAACCGAATATCGGCTTCTGGCTGCCCAAGCCCAACTGGGACGATTATGCCGCGCTCGCACTCACCACGACCCAGGCGATCCGCAAGGCGGATCCGGACGCCACAATCATCGCTCCCGCCGCTTCGGGGTTCGGACTCGACTTCATCAGTTATTTGGGGCAGAAAGGTGTGCTGGCCCAACTGGATGGCGTGAGCGTCCATCCGTATCGAGGGAACGAGCCAGAGTCCGCACGCACCGAATGGACGGTGCTGCGCAGCATCGTCGACCGGTACAGCGGCGGCCGCGGTATACCCCTGTTGAGCGGTGAGTGGGGCTACAGCACCGGCGGAGAGCATGAGCGCGTAACCGAAGATACGCAAGCGGATTATCTGACGCGGCAGTGGCTGAGCAATCTGGCCATGGGGGTACCGGTCAGCATCTGGTACGACTGGAAGGATGATGGTCCGGATCCGAATGAACGGGAACACCGCTTTGGCACGGTCCGACAGGACCTGAGCCCGAAACCCAGCTATGTAGCCGCGCGGCAACTGGTGAACCGTCTTCGCGGCTTCAGGCTGGCGCGTCGGGTGGACATCGGCGATCCCAATGCCTGGGTGCTGGTATTCCGCAAAGGAAACGAGGCGGCTCTGGCCTGCTGGAAGTCGGCAGGCAATGCGTCCGTGGCACTGCCACCCGGTTCTGAGGTTCAGGACATCTATGGGAAAACAAACATGCGGCCGGCACGGTTGACGCTGAGCGGCGCACCGAATACCGTTCGGCTTCCTGCGGGAGCAACTTCCGCACTGCTGGGCTGCTGGGGCGTCCTGGACCGGATGGTCTCGTATGAAGCCGGCAAACCGTTTCAGATACGCGTGCAGGTAACCAATCCCACCCGAACGGCCCGCCGGTTCGCCTTCGTCGCTGAAATGCAGGGCAACCGGATCGCCCGCAATTCGGCGGTCATTCCCGCACAGTCCACCCGGGTAATCCCGTTGACCGCGTCCCGATCGCTGCTGGAGACCGTGGGGACTCAGGTTGTCGTCCGTCAGCTGAGTGCTCCTGCCTCCCTGCTGGCATCCGATATCGTGTACATCGTTGCTCGATATCCATTGACGGCCGATCTGGTGCTCCATCCATCCGGCGATGGCTTCATGACATTCCAAGATCCGGGTGAACGGGGCCTCACAGCCCAACTGGTCATCGATGACGCATCAGGTCATCGGCTCTGGAAAGGTTCGGTGCAGATCCCCGCAAAGACCCGAGACGGAATGATCCGGCTCAAGACCAACGCGTCCGCGTCTCGAGGGGCCGTGTGGAGACTGGTCACCACTTCGGGAGCGCCGCTGATGGAACGCCGGATGGTTCGTTGGCAGGATACCGGCTTCATCACCCTGGGGTCCGGGTGGACAATCGCGGAAGATGGCGATCCCAAAGTGCCCATGAATGCTGACTGCCGAATCACGCCGCCTCAGCCAGGACGTCCGATCGATACGGGGCCGGCCGCGTTACGCGTGGATTATCAGTTTCAACTCGGCTGGCGTTTTATCCGGCTATTCCCCCGGACATATGAACCGAGCATTACCGGACGACCTGCGTCCATCGGTGTCTGGGTGTATGGTGACGGAAGCGGAAACCCGCTGCGTCTGCGGTTTGTCGACAGCACAGGACAGACGTTTCAACCACAGTACACCGAGTTGACGTTCACCGGCTGGCGCTGGGTCAGCGCACCGATGGACGGGACGGGCGCAGGTCATTGGGGCGGCGCCAACGACGGCGTGATACACTATCCGATTCGCTGGGACTCCCCGCTCTTGATCGATTCAAACCAGAAATCCGCCGGGAAGCCGCACACCGTGTGGTTTACCGGCCTGGCCTTGGGCTACACGGTATAGCATCCCACAGCGGCGTAACGAGGTCACCCCATCACGCCGCCGGATCTACCAGGAAGGAAGGAAAGGGCATGCATTGTTACTTCGCGGTCGGCGTGCTTTTTGTGATGCTGTTAGTGGCGGGATGCAGTTCGGAGTTGACAGCCGGCCGATGGCCGGCAGGGGTGGACCGCGACCTGGGTACGCTTCGTGTCGACTTCCGATCGCTCGACAGGTCCATGCAGCATCTGGCCGTCGAGGCGACCGACTACCGGCTGGAGATCACGCGTGAACCCGCGGCTCTGGTTGCCCTGACAGCAGACAAACAGACGTTACAACTCACACAGAATCTGTCTGTCCGCGCCAACGGCAAGCGCTACACACAGCGCGGTCCGGCCCGCTTGAACGTCTGGCGCAACGGCGTGTACTACTACGAGGTGCACCTGCTGGACGTGAAACTGGCCACTGACGCCGGCGAAGAGCTGCCGGCGGAGGCCGAGCTCGCGTTGTATTGCCTGCCGGACCGCGTGGGCATGCTGATGCTGCTCCACACCCGCGCCGAAATCGAACGGGTACTGCCCGATGAACGGACACTCGGCACGCCATTGGGCGCCGTGACCAGCGGGACCCAGATCAGCGCAACCGCTTCGGCCGGCGGATCGCTGTTGTGGCTGACCGGCGACCCAACGCCTGGCGCTCAATGGTGGGATCTGAGCGACCCCATGGCGCCCGTCCCCGCCGGCGGGTTGCTGCAGAAAGGCAAAACCTATGGCAGGTTCCTTGGCTGGTCTTCGGCCGCATCGGAAGACGCCCGCCGCGCCATCGTTCAGCCGTTATCACCGGATCGTATCGCACTGAACCGGGAAGCTTTTCTGCGCGGATTCGACCCCATCCGCGGGATCTACGTGATCCAGCAGGGATCGCAGGCCGCACCGATCGGGTTTGAACCGGCGTTCCGCAATCCCAACGACTATCACGAAGCATCTATCCGGATCAATAACGACACGCTGCCGCGCCGGCTGTGGATACTGCATGAGTCCCATGTACAGTCAGGCTGTCTCGAAGCCGCAGTGGTTTGCGATCCGTACGGTGCACCGTTACCCATCCCGGTGCAAGTCAGCAAGAACTTCGCGGGGGAGAACGAGGAACCCGATGATACCCCCTTCAGCGAAGCATACTATCCGTTAGCTGTTACACCCCGCGAGCAACTGCAGGTGCGAAGCCTGCATCTGATGCAGAACTGGGGCCGACTGCCGCTCAAGCAGATCTCCTCGATCCGGTTCTTCAACCACTACTACCATCTGAGCACCGGATGCACCGAAACGGTCTGTTTCTCGCTGTTTGGCATGAAGGCCCATCCCGACTGCCGGTACCATGTGGCCGATTACCGCGGCATGGATGGGCTGATGTGGGTCGACCAACCGCAGTTCCATCACGCGGCGCTTCAGGGCTATCTGCAATACCGCTCCCAAGGCGCCTGGGTGCCGCTCCGGTACCAGTCCACCGATTGGCACGCCATATCGCCATGCTATTCAGCGGTCACACAGCATTATCTGAGCGAAGACGGGGCGATCGAAGCCTCCATCTGGAGCATGGAGTCGCCCGACCCGCAGGCGACACGCATGTTCACCCGAATCCGATATGAGGTCAAGCGCCCGGTCACGATCGACGGCGACGCGGCAGATAACCTGAGGCTGGTGGTCAGCAACACCGACATCACGCGCAACAACGTTCACACACTGGGATGGACACCGCCCGAGGGTCAATTGATCGAAAAACCCCTGCCCGCCGACGGATGGGCTGCCAGAGGCGAACCGCTGGAAGGCAACGGCGGATTCTGCGCCATGTATGCATCGGATCAGGGTAACAGCGCGTTCATTCTGCAGCGGTTCGATGCGCGCATCGGTGGCGCATCCAAGTCACCGGTGGTCAGCTGCCGGAGCTATCCCAACAAGGTGCACGAGATGTTCGTCGCGCTGCCCGGTCAGTCTCTGCAACTGCAGCCGGGAGATGTGATCGAGATGGACCTGATCCTGATGCCCTACGGCCACGGTGCATCGTCGGCGCGTGAGCCGGCTCAGCAGTTGGATTGGTTCCATAAGAACCCGCCCGTTGCCAAAGTGACCACCGGCACACTGGTCGCCGCATTTCCCGCCGAGATACGCGCGGCCGCTCCGGGTTGTGCGGAGCTCGAGATGAGCGGCGGACACGGCGTGTTACCGCTCATCATCCGAGGGATGCCATCCTGGAATGGGCTGATGCTGTTCGAGTCCGACGGACAGACATGGCGGTTCATGGACCAGCAGGTACACGGTCAGGACTGGTATCAGCCGCTCCCGGCGGATTCATCCGGTTGGAACTTCGCCATGCGCATCCCTACACGCAACGGCCAGAGGCATCGGCTGTTCATCGGTCAAGTCGACACGCCCGAACCGATCCGATCGATCACCATGCAGAACCAGCAGGTCAGCCTGGAGCTGGCGCGGGCTGGCGATCTGCGTATCGTCTCGCCGCGTCTGTGGGTCGATCTCGAGAACCGTATCGAGGCGGGACGCACCGCGATTGTGACCTCAGGCAAAGCACGCGCGACATCCACCGCACCGGTGCTGATCGGACTGAAATCCGGAAGCTGCAGCGCCAAGCTATCACCTCAGGGTGACCGGGCCATCAAAGTCACTCTCTCGGGCACTTTTACCGGCGAGCTGCGAGTACTGGCATGGCCTAATGCTCCCATCACCGTGATCGAGGGCATGCAAAAGCGGCAGCTGACCGCCAGTCCGGGCGGCACGCTCACGCTGCCCGCCCAAGCAGGTTCGATGGTCATCCAGTTAGGCCGATAACATCCCGATGGCCGCCTGTCCGCGGACGGGCGGCCACCGCTCAACCCGCCAGCGTCACGCAGCCGTTCGCGCCCTCCCGGATGCGTCCAGCCTGCAGCAGCTGCTGCAGCACGGCCTGCATACGGGTCTCCACCTGAACCCCCGTCCGGCTGAATCCCATCATCCGGGCCGTCTCCCGGATCAACTCCGGCGCCGGCAGCCCCACCTGCTCACGCAACACCTGCTGCATGGCGTTGATCAGCTCTTCATCCGCAATATCGGCAATTGCGCGTTGCGTTATGGCCTCGCGCCCGGCCGCCCGCCATCCGCGATACTTTGCGGGAGCATCCGGTGCGCCCCAGTAAAACCGCTCACCGGCCGACAGAGTCGTATGGATGCCGGCGCGCGAAACAGCCAGATCGATCTGCGTGCTGATCCGGGCTCCCAGCCGGGCGACATGCCAGGCCTGCAGGATCCGTCTGCAAAGCAGCGCGTGCGACACCGGCGCCTCCGCGGCGACCACCGCCTGCACCTGACGGACCAGCAATGGCAGCGCACCGGGCTCGATGATCGCCTCCGGGCGCATCCGTACCCGAGGTAAAGAACACGGAGTGTATATGTTTGCGATGGGGCCAGATGCGGGTGGCGGTTTCTCTCCACGAACATCCGCTTCGAGGCTCTCGTTCTGTGTGTCGGCCAGTCGCGCCGGTTCAGGGAAGGGTTCTCTAGGCGGTGTCCGAACCTGCGCGGTCAACGCGTGCGCGATGGACTGCACGATCCGCTCCAACTCGGCATCCGGACTGCGCCACCACTCGCTGGACCAGAGGCGATGCAGTGTCCACCCCAGATCGGCCAGCACCATTTGGCGCAGCTTACACCGGTCACGCGCCGTTGCGGCATCGCGAAACATCGGACCGTCGCTCTCGATTCCCAGCAGATACCGGTCAGGCGCCTGCGGATGCACCACCGCCAGAGCCATCCGATATCCAGAGCATCCCACATACGGGTGCACCGTGTAACCGCGCTGCTCCAACATCCGACAGACATGCGTGTCGAACAGCCTCTCCTCCATTGGTTCATCCGGTTCCGACCGCGACGGCATCGGCCCGGCGCCCCATCGGGCGTAATCCAGAAACTGACGCAAGTCGGAAACGCCCTGCGCCGCGGTACGTGTGGTATCGATCTGTTCCGGACGAAGCGAACTGAACACCACCAGTTCCGTGCGGGCGCGCGTGATCGCCACGTTGAGCCGCCGCCATCCGCCTTCCTGATTGATCGGACCGAAGTGTGCGGTCACCTTGCCCTCACGGTCCGGGCCATAACCTACCGACAGAACAATCACATCCCGCTCGTCGCCCTGCACATTTTCCAGATTCTTCACAAACACGGGTTCGGGCAGGTCCCCATTGAACCAGCGCTCCATGTGGGGATTGCGCCGGACGAGGTCGTCGAGCAGGTCTTCCAACAGCTGCTGTTGAGCGCTGTTCAACGTCACGACACCCACAGACCGAGGCGACGGCCCGTGCAGCAACCGCTCCACCTCGCGGACGACCGCCTCGGCTTCGCGCCGGTTCTGACGCGTGCCGCCTCGGTCATACACACCGTCGACCATCTCCAGCCGTACCTGCGATGTCTGACTGTCGGGTGTGGGAAACGTATACAACATTCCATCGTAATACCGGCGGTTGCTGAATGCGATGAGGCTTTCATGACGACTGCGATAATGCCAGCGCAACCGACGTTCGGGAAGCCCGACCGCCAGACAGTCGTCCAAAATGCTCTCCAGATCCTCGGGAACCGACTCGTCCGATGGTTCGTCCTCGGTTGTTCCGGCCATGAAGAAACGCGTCGGCGGCAGCTGCTTCGGATCGCCCACGATGATCACCTGCGATCCCCGCGCGATCGCACCGATGGCGTCGGCAGTGGTAACCTGCGACGCTTCATCGAAGATCACCAGGTCGAACGGCGGATGCTCCGGTGACAGATACTGGGCCACCGAGATCGGACTCATCAGCAGACAGGGGGTCAATCGCGGCAGCAGGTGGGGTATCTGCGCGAACAGACGGCGCAGCGGCAGGTGATTGCGCTGCTTCTGCAGTTCGCGTCGCAGGATACCCATTTCGGACAGAGCGGACGGGTCATGCATGATCGGCGCCTGCCCGGCCAGCCGGGCGCGGAGTTCCCGACGCGTCAGCTCCAGCAGCCGATCATCCAACTCTTGGAACAGGGCGATTGTCTCCTCCAAAGACTGGCGCGATACATGGCGCAACGCCGGATCATGGCTGATGATCTGTTCGACCCAGCACCGGTACAGCCCGTGCATTGCGGCATCATAGAGTTCATCCGCAGTCAATGTATTCCGCTCGAACGCTTCAGCGGCAGGTGTAAGCCCTAAGGCGCGTGCCTGGCCACGCGCATACATCCACTGGGCCCACTCTCGCAACACATCCAGATGAGTCTCCATGGCGGCCAGCCGGTCGAACAGCGCTTCGGGCCACCCGTCAGATGAGGACGTCTCCGGAAGCAACGGACCTCGCCAGTTCAACAGCTCGATCAGGCCAGACTCCGCAGACTGTAGCGCGACGACCCGCCTGGCCGCCGCCGGCAACTCGTTCAGCGACCGATCACGAACTGGAGGCGTCAGCCGGGCGGCCCAGTGCTGCAACAGTTCAGCAGGAGAAACGGAGGAACGACCGGCAAACCGATTGGCCAGATCACGCATCGCATCCGCCCATTCCAGCGCCGACTCCACCTCTTGCCAGTCAGGTTCTCCGTTGCGCCACAGCGCCCCCAGCAGCAACTCAGCGGATGGCGTGGCGCGGATAATCGCCCATTCCTCGGCATGAAACGCGCTCAGTTGGTCCAGTTCCTCACTCAGCGCCGTTTCAGTCTGGTCGCGTCTGCCGCGTGTCACCCGGCGCAGCGCCCGCTCCACCCGCATGCGCGCCCATTCCCGCGGCAGCCACCACTGGTCGCACGCATCGCGCCACAGCCTCCGCAACGCGCTGATGTCCACATGGATCACCGCTTCGGTGTACCGCTGCAGCATCACCGTCCGCAGCGCGTCCCGCTGCCGGCCATGCTGCACCCATTCGGTTACCATCTGGCGCAGGGTCATCCAGTCGGGCTCGGTCAGCAGCTTCTCGGTCACGGGCTGCGCCTCGGCGAGCCGCCTTATCAGGCTGTACCACAACGGCGCTTCGGTCACTGTCGGCAGGCCTGTCAGTCCCAACAGCTCCGCATGGCGAGACATCCAGTCAGTCAGGTCACCCGCAGCCTGTCTCAGACCGGTTATCGCGCTGACGATCTGGTGGCGTAATTCGGGTGTGAACACGCTCAACTCAGCTTGGGCCCAGGGATGTTCAGACGGAGGCGCCACCAAACGAGCGGCCGCGGCCAGCTGACGCAGCGCCTCACGGCTGCGCGTCAACCGATCCGCATCCAGTGCGGCGATTGTCTCGGGAGCGTACCTCACCGGTTCAGCGCCCGACTTGCCCGATGCGAGTTCCGATAAACCGCGGTACAACGAATGACCGATAGCACGTTGCTGGTGCAATGCATCCGTGTAGTCGTTCAACTGTCGGCGCAACCGCGCCATCTCGGCAGCTTCACGCTGCCAGTCGGTCTGCCGATACGGCGCGGCGGCATCCAGGCTGCGGCGCAGGTGCGCCAACACATCCTGTTTTCGCGTTTTATGGGAATGCACGGGCAGACACCAGGTGTCCAAACCCAGCTGCTGCAGTCGCCGCTGGACAACCGTCAACGCGGCCATCTTCTCGGCCACAAACAGCACGCTGCGGCCGCGTCCCAGCATATGCGCGATGATGTTCGCGATGGTCTGAGACTTACCCGTTCCGGGCGGTCCGTGCAGCCCAAAGCTCTGGCCGGCATCTGCGGCTGCGACGGCCGCCAGCTGCGAGGAATCCGCGCTGAGCGGACAGAGCAGGGCATCCGGGGGATAGAGATCATCCAGCCGGCTTTCATCGATCGGGAGGGCGGCCAACTCGTCACACAACCGTCCTTGCGCCAAGCTGCGAACAACCGGGCTGCGGTTCAACGACTCCGCCCGGTAACGCAGGTCACGCCACAATATATGCTTGGCAAATGCGAAAAATCCGATCACCGCATCGGGTTGGAGCACCCATCCGGATCGATCGGACACGGCCTGACGCACGCGTTCGAACACCGCGTTCACGTCGAGCCCAGCTTCATCCTCCGGTAAGGGGTCCAGGTCGCGGATGTCGATGTCGAACTCCTGCCGCAGCAGTTCCAACAACGTGATGTTGAACAGCGGCTCATCATCCGAGGCGCGCAGCCGGTATCCTCGTCGACCGGGACGCCGCACCAACTCTACAGGGAGCAACAGCAACGGAGCGGGATGCGGGGTCGACGGATCATCAGCGGTGAACCAAACCAGTTGGCCCAACGCCAAGAACAGCGCACTGCTGCCGCTCTCCTCCAAACGGGTACGCGCGGATCGATAGATCGCCGTCAGACGCGCCTCCAGATCGACCGCGGGGATGCCGGTCCGCAATCGCCGTTGACGCAACAGGCCGTCCCAGTGCTCTGGCGTCACCCCCTCCGCGGGATCATCCGGCGCCGGCAGAAGGTCGAACTCGCGTCCCTGGGCCAAGGCCGACTCGAGCGCGCCGGCATCCAGTACACACACCGGTGCGCTGGCTTTGTAGGCCCGGTAGTGCAGCAACGGATTACGCAACGTCAGATCAAGAAGCGCGCGCTCCCAACGCCGCATGCGCACCTGTTCGGGTGACGGTTGCGTCAAATCGACCGACTCCGGAAGCGGGCTATCGGGTGAGCGGATCTCTTCGCTCATGGAGCGGGCGAACTCCCGGGTGACTCATCGATACAGCCCGATCCCATACTCCAGGCCCGCCATCGGAGGCTAAGGAGTCGACCTCCCGAACAGGCGATCCGCACGCGCACCGGCGTGTCGGGCGGGTACACGCGATCAGTCAACACGCCCCGCCGGTCGGCATACAGTTCCAATACCGAACGATCCCAAAGCAGTCTTAACTGAGAGCGCCCGGCGGGCTCGCCATCCAGCCGCCCCGTACGGGTTCCGCTGGCGAGATGTCCCGCAGACGACGCATAGGTGACGCGATGGGACCATTCGCCGGCCTGTAGGTCCACATGCAGTGCAGCACCCGGCTCGGCCCGGAAAGTACAGATGCCATCGGTCTGCGCTTCCCAAGGGCTGTCAATTGGTGCATCCGGCGTCAGCACGCTCCGGCGGATGTCCGACAGCGACTGCAGGCGCAGGGAGTCGACTTCAGGGGCGGGGCGCTGTTCGAGCAGTCCGTCGCGGCTGAGCGTCAGCACACGAGGCACTGTCAGCAAGCCGTTCCATGGCCGGCCCGGTTCACCTCCACCCATCACCCACCCCCATAGAATCCGGCGTCCCCGCCGATCCTGAAGCGTGTTGGGCGCGTAGTAAACGCCGGGTCCGCCCAAGTCCATCATTCGCCAAGCGCCGGGTTCGAACCGCCTGCCGTCGTATCGGCCCACCGCATACTGCACCGGCCCGCGCAGCGCCGGTTCGGAATGCAACAGCGGGGAGACGATCAGCACCCACCGATCGCCCAGTGGGAAGAACGCCGGACACTCCCATTGAAAGCAGTCAGGCCCCATGCCCACACACAGCGGACCATCGAGACTCCAGCGCACCAGATCTGGTGACGTGTACAGTAACACGGCACCGCCGCGGTCCCGCATGCCGCAGCCCACCAACATGCGCCATCGGCCGTGTTCGCGCCAGACCGTGGGGTCCCGAAATCCGTCCAGCAATCCGTCCAGGTCCGGACGGTGCAGCACCGGATTGCCGGCGTACCGAAACCAGGTTCGCCCGCCATCGAAGCTGCGCGCGAGACTCTGCGCCTGGGGCGCAACGCTGGTGTAGACGATGGTGGGCATGCCATCGGACAGCACGCAGGCGCCCGAGGCGATGGCCTCCGCATCGTATGTGCCGGGCACGGGTGAAAGCGCAATGGGCAGACGTCGCCAATGAACCAGATCCGGACTGACGGCATGTCCCCAGGACGGAGCCAAGCGCGCCTCCGGTTCGCCCCAGTTGGGCAGATGCTGGTAGAACAGGTGATACGCGTCACCGATGCAGACCAGTCCGTTCGGATCGTTCATGAACCGGGATGCAGGGGTGAAGTGATACCTCGGGTGGTACCGATCGGTCCGAACCCGCTCCGCCGCATCAGCCACCAGCCGGTTGTTCTGCGCCAGTATAGTGGCATGCGCGGGTGGATCCGTCCAGCTCTCCCGCCGAGATGGATCCGGCATGTGGCTGGCGGTCATGATCCGGCGCCCAGCCGCAGCGCCTCGATAGCGTGTCTGTGGTGCAGGCCCGTAATCGCGCCCTGCAGGATCGGATCGTCGGTCTTCTGTAGATGGCGCATCAGCCGGTCGCACAAATCGCGGAACACGGCCTGCAGCGCCGGGTTCTTGGGCGCCGCCACGCCGTCCCAGGGATCTTCCAGCAGATCGTGCTGTTCCCAAGGATCCGCGACCAGATCGTACATTTCCAGCCGGGGATGGTAGACCGCGGCCCGGTTGGCGGGGGTCACCGTATCGCTCAGCGGACGCCACTGCTGCGATGGATCCATGAAGGGAGGCGCCGTGCTGAAGTTCGCAATCAGTTTATGCGTCTCGGTGCGCACCGCGCGCCGTGGATCGTAGTAGTCATGATAAGTCATTTCGGTAAAGATCTGGTCGCATGGTGTATACGGTTCTCCATCCAGCAAGGCCCGGAACGAGCGTCCCTGCACTCCATCCGGAAGGACGGCGCCGGTGATTTCACACAGCGTGGGCAGAACGTCGATGTTGCTCACCATCTGTTCACGGCTCACACCGCCGCACCAGCCCGAACGGCCGCTCCAGCGCAGGATCAGCGCGACCTGCACCCCGGGCTCATACAGACTGCACTTGGCGCGCGGCATGGCCACCCCGTGATCGGTGGTGAAGATCACCAGCGTGTCCTGGTCGAGGCCCGAGGCCCGCAGCGCCTCCATCAGCCGCCCGAACTGTTCGTCCACATGCCGCACGGCGCCCTGAAGACCGGCCAGTTCGCGCCGGGTGCCGGGAGTGTCACGCAGGTAGCCTGGCACATACACACCCAGCGTGTCGTCAGCAGACAGCCCCGGGCCGGGGAATCCGTGGTCATGCGGGATCATGTCCGGCGCGGGCGGTTCGGGATATGGCAACCGGTGCGGTTCTAGCACGCCCACCCACAAAAAGAACGGCTGCGGCCGTTGGGAAAACGCCGCCAGTTGCCCGATGGCGGCATCGACCGCATCCCGGGCGCGCAGTTGCGGCAGATACGACTCATACCCCCATGCGCGGGGATCCCGATGCGTTTCATGCGTTACTCCCACGGCGCAGGTGGCGTAACCGGCATCGTGCAGCACCGCCGCCAGGTGCCGCTCGGTGTCGTGCAGTTCCCAATTGAAGTACCAATGCGTCAGTCCCATTACGCCGTTGGAGTGCGGATACCGGCCCGTAAGCAGTGACGCGCGCGACGGGCTGCACGAAGGTGCAGTGCAGTACGAGCGGGCAAAACGCACCCCCTCCGCCGCGAAAGCGTCGATACAGGAGGTCTGCACCGTCGGCACGCCATAACAGTGCAGATACTGACCCAAATCATGGCAGTGGAATATCAGTACATTCGGCCGTCCAGCCGCGTGCGATCCGTTCATAGCAACCCCTCCCCTTGCCCCATTCGCCTCGATATCCGCCGTTTCCTGCCGCGGGCAGGAACGGCAAGGGATGACGGCGAATAGGCTGGTGAGACCTCAGGCAGGGAGCCATACGTGACCTCACACAGCGCTGACACACACACAACCCAAGCAGGCGAAGGGCAGACCAAGGTTGAACAGGCGCTGCGCGTGACTTACGTGGGCGCAGCGGCGAATGTGCTGCTGTCGGTGGCCAAAATCACCGTGGGCTGGCTGTTCTCCGTGCATTCGGTTCTGGCGGACGGGATACACTCACTCAGCGACCTGATTTCGGACGCGGTGGTCGTGGTGTTTCTGCGCATCTCCGAAAAGCCCCGGACCCGGCTGAAGCCCTATGGGTATCGCAAGTTCGAGACGCTCGCAACGCTGCTGATCACCGGATTGCTGGTGCTCACCGCTGCCGGACTGGTCTATTCCAGCTTCCGGGAAGGCGCCACATACGTCCATGGCTTGGGAGGCGCGCCGCTGGTAGTCATCGGGCTGGCGGTTGTGGTGAAAGAGGCCTTGTTCTGGTACACCCTGCTGACAGGAAAACGGATTAAAAGCCCGGCGATTGTCGCCAACGCCTGGCATCACCGGTCCGACGCATTGTCGTCGCTGGTGGTGCTGGTCTGCCTGTTGATGGCTTCACTCTTCGGAAATCCCGCCTTGTGGGACCGTCTGGGAGTGGTGATTGTGGCGGCGATGATCATCCACTCGGCCTGGGAGATCGGCCACAGCGCCATTGGCGACCTGCTGGACTACGCACCCAAAGCGGAAATACTCGGCCAGATCGAGACGCTGGCGGAGGCTGTTCCAGGAGTCCGGCTGGTGCGCGACGTTCGGGTGCGCACCGTCAGCGAATGCCTGCATATGACGCTGTGCATCGAGGTGGATGGTTCGATGCCCCTGCAGGACGCGCACGCAGTGGCCGATCAGGTGGAGGCATCCATCCAGAACGGCGTGCCCGGCGTGCTCTCCGTGTTGGTGCATGTGGAACCGGCCGGTGCGCTGGCGGCGCGCATCCGCACCGTCGGGTTGGATCTACTGCCGGACGAAGAGCTGCTGTAGACCTGCGCAAACACAAGATCCATTCTTGACCGATACGGCTCTGCAGCCCTGCGGCGCCGGATACCGGAAGGAATGCCGCTTTCCGCGGACGAAATACTCAGTGCAATGACTAGAAACCTCGCGGTTGGACGGTATCCCGGCCGCTGAAAACCTGGAGGAACACCGTGCGTACGGTTCATGATCTGTCTCCCCTGGAATGGACGCTTTCCGGCATGATCCCCTGGCATTGGGGACTGGCGCAGTCACTGGAAATCGGCGCACTGCCGGATGCCGAAATCCGTGCGTTTCCGGCCAAAGTACCCGGTTCCGTGCACAGCAATCTTCACTCTGCCGGAATGCTGCCGGACTGGAATCAGGGCATGAACGCCCGCGCCTGTGAATGGGTGGAACACCGGCACTGGATCTTTCAGGTGCGGCTGCCCGCCGAGTGGTTCCGCACCGGCGCCCGCTACCGGTTGCGCTGTAACGGACTGGACTACCAGGGTGTGGTGCGCTGCAACGGCCAGGAGGCCGGACGGTTCGATAACACTCACGTACCGCATCTGTTTGACCTCACCCCCTTTATCAAGCCGGGAGAGGAGAACCTGCTGGCGGTCGTGTTCACGGGGCACCCCATGTGGCAGGGCCAGTTCGGCTATACATCGCAGATGACCGACTGGAAACCTCGCTTCTACTACACCTGGGACTGGACCGCCCGTGTGGTGCAGACCGGCATCTGGGATCGGATCACCATCGAAGAGATCGCCGGTCCGGAAATCACCCGGGTGCAAGTCTCTGCGGACGCCGACCCGCAGCAGCGCCTGGGCAGTCTTCGCGTGGCCGGGAATACGGACGCCCCTGCCGATTGGACGGTCTGCGTCCGTTTGTGTGACGGGGAACACTCCATCCGCACGGAAACGCTCTCCGCTTCCGCATTCCGTACAGCCGGACTGAGCCTGCACGGAATTCCCGTCAAGCTGTGGTGGCCCAATGGACTGGGAGACCAGCCCCTGTACACGGTCACAGTGACCCTCGTGGCGCCGGATGGCCGTGAACACGACACCGTGAAACGCCGGGTGGGGTTCCGCCGGGTGACCTGGAAAGCCTGTGAAGGCGCCCCGACCGAGGCGGATCCGTGGATCTGTGTGGTCAACGACGTGCCGGTGTTCCTGCAGGGCGTCAACTGGACGCCCATCCGGCCCAACTTCGCCGATCTGACCGAGCAGGACTATCGGTCGCGCATCGAAACCTATCGCGAACTGGGCGCCAACCTGTTCCGCGTCTGGGGCGGCGCCACACTGGAGCGCCGCTGGTTCTACGACGCCTGCGATGAACTGGGCATCATGGTCTGGCAGGAGTTCCCGCTGTCTTCATCGGGCATCGACAACTGGCCGCCGGAAGATCCGTTGGCCATCCGCGAGATGGCCGACATCGTCCGAAGCTTCATCCTGCGGCGGGCGCACCACCCGTCGCTGATCGTGTGGTGTGGAGGCAACGAGCTGCAGGGTGCGCTCGACGGCGGCAAGGAGGGACAGGGCAAGCCGATTGACCTGAAGCACCCGATGATCGCCAAAATGGCGGAAGTTGTGGCGGAAATGGATCCCGAACGGCGTTTTCTGGCCACCAGCAGTACCGGACCGCTGTTCTACGCCACTCCGGACAACTACGGAAAAGGGCTGCATTGGGATGTCCACGGCCCTTGGAAAGCGGAGCCTGACCTGGCCAAGTGGCGCGAGTACTGGGACGGCGATGATGCGCTGTTCCGATCCGAAACCGGCTGCCCCGGATGTTCACCGGTGGAGATCATCAACGCGCATTGCGGCGACGAATCGCCCTGGCCCGTTGACCGTACCAACCCGTTGTGGCGCTATCCAGTGGACTGGTGGCTGGAGATCGACACCTACAGGGCGCTCCACGATGGACAGGATCCAAAGGACCTGAACGAATACGTCACCTGGAGCCAGACCCGTCAGGCCGAAGCTCTGGAATATGCGGTACGCGCCTGCAAGCAGCGCTTCCCGAAATGCGGCGGGATCCTGCTGTGGATGGGACATGACTGCTTCCCCTGCACGGCGAATACGTCCATATTGGATTTCTACGGCAACCCCAAGCCCGCTGCACTGGCCGTCAGTCGGGTGTGGAAGTCCGGGAAATAACTTTACATTTCTGAGTTCTGAGAAAAATACAGCGTATGATTTCATAGTCACCCTGTGTCAGTGCAGTACTTTTTCAGCAAGACACTAAAGGATGCACTGACACAGGCATTGACTTTTCAGGCAAGTTCTTGTATAATTTCCACAATTATACATGCGCTCTCCATTTGGACTGCATGTGTTTTACACTAACATTTCCGAGGAATAGTATGGAATTTGAAAAGGCTCTTGACAACTACCGTGACAAGGTATCTGAGAACTTAGCTAAGCTTAAAAAAGCGGTGACAATTGCATCCCGATTGAGAAAAGCAGTTGATTTAGGCAGCATAAAAGATATCAATAAATATTACGCAGAGCTCAATAGTGCAGTTGACTCTGTGATAACTGCTCGAAGTAATCTTGATAATTTCCAATTTGACATCTTATCTTATCTATCATCACCTTCAGGCTTTCACAAAGACTTATTATCCGCTGCTGAAGATGAAAAACTACCATTCAAAAAATCATCTGAAGATGATCGGTATTTTTGTTATCCAACAACACTGTCAATCAATCGCAAAGACCTATCCTTGTTGATTGGGAAGAAAAAGGTCACTTTTCTTAGACCTTCTGCGATTGTTTCTTATTTTAAGAGGTTGCGTTCAAACAAAAACTCGTCCAACTACAAAAAGTTGATCGATTCTCTTTTTGAGTGCCACGAATACGCAGGAAAAAAGCTTTGCAGCAGCGACTCACTCACTACTTATTCACCTGACCTACAGATACCTCTTAGTACGATTTACGATATTTTAACGATTATGCCAGGCAGCAAAAGAGAGTATACGGATTTGGATTTTGCTAAGGATATACATGAGATGGTTAATGATCCAACACTAAGAACATCTAAAGGACTCTGCATGAAATGCCCACCAGCCAGTGCAGGTTCGCGTGGCCAGACAAAAAGCATCTCTCTGGTTACCAGAGATGGCCACGAAATGCGCTACACCTATCTTCAATTTGTTAATCCGACCCGTTAGTACCTATCTGGAGGTCATCGATGAGTATAAATTATACTCAGTGGATCCATTATATAAACAAAGAATATTTAAGTTTTTATATACCCTCAGGCGGTTCATCAGTTCGCATTGCCATCGGTGACAGCGGAACCATCAGCAGTGCGATTGACTCTCTTATAGCATGCTTTCGATCTATGAATTATCACCATGTAGTAATTAACACTGAAAATACCCGAGTTCAACACGTTCATAACATATACTTTGAGGCTGCAAGAAGCATCGATTGGAGGAATTATGCGAATTCATATGCGATGATATTATTGGACAAAAGGTGTATTGCCTTCAGTAAAGAATCACTTGATGACATCGATCAAATGGCCTCGTTAAACAACCGAGAGCCCAGGGACATGATCAGAGAGATCAAAGATATTATATATTGTGACATTACGACTAACTATCAGTTTTGTAGAGAGTTTCGTTGGTTCATGACTGCTTTAGTAACATCAGTATTCTTTCCAAATGATATTCGCGACACAGAAATTGACAACCTGATATCTTGGGCTACTGGAAATGACTGCTTGATTGCGCCACTCAAGAAGAGATTTCTCATATTTCAACGCATTTCGAAATCTAACGCAAGGCATATGCTTCGATCGCTGAGCACTTTTTTAGGTGTCATCGATAAACAAGGACTGGCTATTGTTGTCGATGCTAGAAGTCTATTCATAAAACGATCAAATACTAATAGATCCGATATTCTGTACTACACTAAGTCTTCGATTATTGATACCTACGAATCTATACGATGTTTCATTGATGATATAGACGACTTTAGTAATTTTGCACTTTTTGTATTTTGTGATACAGCTTTAACTGATGGCGGCCGTTTGTCCGTTCAGGAACTCTACACAGCATTGTATTCACGAATAGTGAATGAGGTACATGGTGAGAAAAGTGATAATCCGTTAAATCTTCTTGTATCTCTGTCGAATGGAGACCACAATAATGATTGAATACAACGCAAGTAATAATCAATATCGAAGAGCTATAGAAGCGCTTAGATCGGGCGTACCTAATAAAGATGCCGTTTTACTATTACCACCTAAGCAAAATAATATAGAAGCAGGCATTCAAAAGCTTCTTGATATAAACGAGAACAACAGCGGCCTAATTATATCAGGCAGCTTTGGATCTGGGAAATCCCATTTCTTAAAATACATCAGACAAACAGCACTTTGTCATAGATACGTTGTATCACAAGTATCTGTAAACAAGGAATCTCCATTAAGTGACTTAAAAAAGCTCTATGAATTGGCTGTAGAATCCTCTGAGGTCTCAGATAAAACTGGTAATGCTTTACTTGAAATAGCCCATGCATACAGCCCAAGTAAAGCACCAAGGCACAATAATCTGTTAACATGGCTTGATAAGAGAGAAGACATCGATCCAAGATTCATGGCTGCGACACTATTGTTATGCGATGATGAGTTACAACCTAAAATTGTAGATTTTCTCTGTGGTCAAGGCATAAATGCATCCGATTTACGTAAAGGATTGAAACGTCTGAACATAGACTATATAAAGATCGGTAGTCCTTACAAGAATATGGATCGTAATAGATTTGAATATCTAAGTATGCTATATCAGGCTGCCGGCTATAATGGTTGGTTGATTTTGATTGATGAAGCAGATATGATTGCCAGCTATTCGCCAATAGGGCGTGTAAAAGCTTACAATAATCTAGCTTGGTTATACGGAAAAGAACGGGAATTCACAGGTTTAAAGTCAGCTATTTCCATAACAAATGACTACGCATCAGTTTATATCTACGGCACAGTAAACGACAGGATAGGTCTACGTGCCAGATACAACAAGTCTCTATATGAAGATCTGTTGCCTGGTGCAGAGTGTGGAATGGACATCATTCAAAACGAAAGCCTGGAAATTGATCTAGGCGTTAGATTTTCTGACACATACAATCGACTTAAAGAGATCTATAGGGATGCTTATGGTTGGGATCCTGAAGATGTTGACCTATTGCCAGAAAACAGCATCACCATGAGAAGGCACATCAGATATTGTATAAATCAATGGGATTTTTTACGCCTAACTGGCGAGAAGACAACAGTGGTTGCAGACGATAATGTATATATATTACCAAAAGAACTAGGAGAAGACTTTTTTAGTGATGTTGAGTAGCACCACAGAAGTATCCAGTGTTTTGTTCGCAGGCGCTACTTAGTAGCGCTATTCTGCCAATAGTCTCAGCAGAAATTATAGACACCAAATGGCATTTTATGTGCGCAATGGGATTTAAAGTCCTCCTATATCGTCAAAGGTCAAGGTAACGATATAATGCATGCGCTCGAACGCCGCACGCTGGGGCGAACCGGAGTTGAAGTCAGCCGACTGGGGCTGGGAGGGCTGTTTGTCGCGTCGTTTCTGAGTGAGCGCCAGCAGGCCATTGCCACCATCCATCGCGCTCTGGAGCTGGGCGTCAACTACATCGATACCGCGCCCGGCTACGGAAACAGCGAGGAGGTGGTGGGAGACGCTCTGCGCACCATCGATACGCCGGTGGTAATCTCCACCAAACTGGGCGGACGGCCTGTGCCGTTCGATGCACGCGACAGGGCAGGACTGACCGCCTCTTTCGAAGAGAGCCTGCGGCTTCTGGGACGTGAGCGTATCGATCTGCTCATGATCCACGAACCCGACCGTCCGGGCCAGTATGACTGGTGGACCGACTGGTACGATCTGGCGGGACCGGTACTGGATCTGGCCGAGGAGTGGAAAGCGCGCGGACTCATCGGAGCGTTGGGATTGGGCGGGACCACTGTTTATGAGCTGACACACCTGTGCCGGTCCGGCCGGTTCGACGTTGTGCTGACGGCATTCAATTACAGCCTGCTGTGGCGCGAAGCCGAACAGACTGTCATACCCGCAGCCCGAGAGATGGGCATGGGCGTCATCGCGGGATCGCCGCTGCAACAGGGCGCACTGGCGCGCCGTTATGAAACCATCGATGATCCGGCGGTCTACTGGTTGTCAGACGCCCGGCGGGCGCAGTTCCGTGAACTCTACCGGTTGTCCGACGAATGCGGCATATCGGTCCCGGAACTGGCCCTCCGATTTGTAATCAGCAATCCTGCCGTCGATACCGTGCTGATGGGCGCCCGCTCCGCCGATGAGGTGACTCAGAACGTGGCGGCCGTGAACAAGGGAGCGTTACCGGCCGGCGTACTGGCTCGGCTGGATGAGATTGCGGCGATGGTCCCTTATCGGCCGTTCTGTGAGCCGTTCGGTATCGGTTGGTATTTGGGCAATCCGCGCTCATATCGCGGCCCGGGGATGGCGTGATGCAGGCCGCACTGGTCGCTGCCCCCGGAGAACTGGCGGTCGCCGAGTTGGAGATGCCCGTACCCGGGCCGTATGACGCGCTGTGCGAGCTGGTATACGGCGCCACCTGTACCGGAACCGACCTGCACATCATCGATGGGGTGTTCCCTTGGAGCAACCCGTTTCCCACGGTGCCCGGCCATGAGTCGGTGGGATATGTCTGTGATACAGGCAGCCGGGTCAGGCATTTGTGTACGGGTGACCTGGTCACACGGGTGGGCGCGGTTCCACCGCCGGGCGCCACATGGAGCGCGACCTGGGGCGGCTTCGCACAGTATGGATTGGCGCGTGACTGGCAGGCGATGCGTGAAGACGGTTTGCCGGAGGCGGAGTGGCGTCCATATCGCTGGAACCAGATCGTGCCGCCGGATATCGATGTACGTCAGGCGCCCATGTTCACCACCTGGCGGGAGACGCTGTCTTATGTGTCACGCATGGGCATCGGCCCCGGTATGCGCGTGCTGATAGCCGGAACCGGCGGAAACGGACTCGCGTTTGCCCGTCATTGTCTGCTACTGGGTGCACATGTCTGCCTGATGGGCAGCCCGAGTCGCTTCCCGGTGGCCGAAAGGCTTGGCGTTCGATCCTTCGTCGACTATCGCGCCCCGTCAATCGACGAACCGCTGAACGCATTCGCCCCGGACGGGTTCGATCGGATCATCGACGCGGTCGGCAAGAAGGCGTTGGGTGCTCAACTGCTACCTCATATCCGGCCCGGAGGCCTCTACGGTATTTACGGCATCGATGATTATGGTGAGCTGACACTGGATCCACAACTCGCACCCGGTCCGTTCGTTGAGCATCCCTGCGATTACGACGAAGCGGAGACCCATGAACGGGTGATCAACTGGGTGCGGGCAGGGCTGTTGGATGCCCGGTACTGGTACGATCCAGATCATCCCTGGCCGTTGGAACGCATCGCGGAAGCGTTCGACTCCCTGCGCCGCCGGGAAGCACCAAAAGCGCTGATAAAGCTCCACTAAAGGAAGGGGATGATGCCTGTCTCAGGCGTCATCCCCTTCGTCCGGCAGGTTCAGTTGCATTTCCGTCGTTGGATTCGCGGCGTATACTCCCACGTCCCCTCCCACGTCACTGGCAGTTATCGCGATTGTGCCGATAGTGGAAGCGGAACCGGTCCCGAACATCACATCCCCGCCCACATCACCATCGATGTTCACAACGGTCTGTTCGGTGCTACCGCTCAGAGTTACGCCCACGTCTCCCGCCACGTCGCCGACGTGAGCGGTGACCGCCGTCACTCCGGGACTTGCCGCCAAGTTGACATCCCCCTCCACGTCACCCACTGTCAGCTGCACCGCGCCTCCGTTCTGGATGGCCAGGTTCAGATCACCGTGTATCTCCCATTGAGACATCATCTGTTGAAGTAACTGTCGCAGTTCGGCCACTTCGCATTCCAACGCCTCGATGCGCGCGTCCATGAGCCTCCTCCTGTAAAACACGTATGGCTCATATCATACCACGTGCGCTTGAGAGTTCCTCACACCAAAACAGAGGGGCGGCCTAAGGTTGCCTACGAGTGTAGAGCGATCCGGCGCGACCACGAGGCAGATGCACTTAGGGTATCAGATGCTCCAGCCCCGCCTTGCGCAGGCGCGCCATTTGATCGTCCAGCACTTTTGGCATCGGCGGGACTCCCGGTAGATACGCCAGCGTCGGGCACCAGCGCTGCGTCATCACTCCGCAGCTGTCCGTCCACATCTGCCCGTCCAGAGTCATGTAATACGGTACCTTCTGCCGTATGGCTTCGTATATCTTCTCCTCGCGATTCAAGGGCAGACCTGCCGCTGCCTTCGTCTGCACTGCGACCGGGTCCATCTGCTCCAGCGCCCGATACGTCCGCTCCGGCTCGTCGATGCTCTTCAGATACTCCAGATACTTGGTCTGTTGCTCCAGGTGCCGTTCCATCCAATCCGGCAGCGGCTCTCTCATGTGCTAACCTCCTTTGCAGTCCCGTATCCAATTTACCCCGAACAACCCGCCGATCATACGTACCGCCGAACGCAGCCAGTACACCATCAGGTTCGATGGGAACAGGTGTTCCGCCCTCCGCGTTGTTGTCATATATATGCCAGCTTACCATCTCCTGCTGCTTCTGCGCACGTCCGGTCGCGTCCAGATCAGGATACGCTTCCCGCATCGCACGGTCTGTTAATTCTTCGCGTCTTGCCGCCGTCTGAGCGGCGCCAATGTGCGCATCCGCTGCATAGTCAAACGGTACAGTCCGCACCACCGTCGTGCCATCCTGTCCACGCTTTAAGTTCAAATCCCAGGCCCGCCCGAATATACGGTCGCCCGCCGTCTCCGGTGTGACAATCGTAAAGCCAACACGTACCGGGTGACCGGTGCGCAGCGCCTCCACCATAAACTGCACAGCATCATCAGGATCACTCAAGGTGCCGTCATACACCAACGCACCCTGTCCCTTCAGAAGGTCCTTCAGCATAGTCGACTTGCCGGCGCCAGGTCCGCCGCCGGTCAACATTATATTTGTGACAGATCCGCCACCTAGGCTCCGCGGCCATGTAGGGGGTGGATAGATGCCACAACGCACTCGATAGAGTGCAACGCGCTTCAACTCGGCGATTCATCAGGCAGACTCATACACAACGGGGGAGATAGTCACCCGTTTGCCACATCCCGCATTACGTGGCGAATATGCTGTAACTTGGCCCAAGTGTGCAGGTATCGGTGCCGGAATGGCGGAATAGTGGGCATGTCAGGCATCAGCGCGGCGGCGCGGATGCACAATTCAGTACACAGGGAGACCCTCACATGCCCCTCAAAGTCGGTGTAGTCGGCCTGCGCGGCATCGGTAACCAGCACGCGCAGATCCACATGGACGACGAACTCTCAGAACTGGTCGCCGTGTGCGACGTCATCGAAGCACGGGCGACCGAGACCGCCACCAAGCATGGTGTGCGCGCCTATACCAGCCTGTCCGAGATGCTTCGCAACGAAGAACTGGACGTAGTCGATGTCTGCACGGGCGGCTACGAAAACGGAAGCTGGCACTACGAACCTGCCATGGAAGCCATGGCCGCAGGAAAGCATGTGCTGGTGGAAAAGCCGCTGTCGAACGACATCAACGAAGCGCGCGAGATGGTGGCGTACGCAACCAAGAACAATCTGTATCTGGGTTGTAACCTGAACCACTACTTCACCCCGCCAGCCGAAAAAGCGATGGATTACATCCAGAACGGTCAGATGGGCGAGTTGGTGTACTGCCTGCACAAGATGGGCTTCTCGGCAGGTGAAATGGCGTACGCCGTGAACAAAGACCAGCGCTGGTGGAACCTGCCCTATGCGCACTTCAAGGCGTTCTTGACCCATCCGTTCTCCGTTATGCGCCATTTCTGCGGCGAAGTCACCCACGTGCAGGCGTTCGTGAACCGTCCGGGCTTCCGCCGGCGCGTCAACGATGTGATGCTGTCAACGGTCAGCGTGCATGTGCGGTTCGCCAACGACTGTGTGGGTTACCTGCTCAGCCAGCGAGGCGACGCCACGTACGGTTTGGGCGGCTGGTGGAGCATCGAGGTCGCAGGCACCCAGGGCACATTCTGCATTGAAAACTGCATCGAAAAGGTGACATTCTGGGCAGCGCCAGATCCGACCAAAGCGGGTGACCCGTCCAAGATGAGTGGTGGTGCGGCCGATGGCCCCGAAGTGTTCAACTCGGGCATCACCGACTTCGGGCAGACATTCCCGCGCCGCATCCACGCATTCCTCGAGGATGTCTCCAATGGCGTCCATCGCGAAGCGCTGCGCGCCTCCGGCCGCGATGCGCTGGCTGCACTGGAACTGACCTGGGCGGTGATGGAGAGCTACGAGCAGGGCGGCGCGATCGTCCGTCCGCATCCGCTGCCTCCGGTGCACGGCGACCCCGCCGTCATCGGCTGAAGCGACCACGCATAATCGGCAAACGGGCGGCCTGCTTCAAGCGCCGCCCGGTTCCCGCTCGTCTGTATGGAACAACCTCCATCGGGTACGCTACTAATGGGATGTTGGCTTACATCGTTTCGGGGAGGTCTCCATGATACGCGGCCTGTCGCTCGTCGCCCTGTGTCTCTGCGCCGCTCCGCTCTGGGCGCAGTCATTCGACTTCGTATATAACGACGGAACCAAATGGGCCGGCAGCATCAACGCCGATCTGTACGCCGAAGGGCACTACATCGGGAACTACGACAAGACCACCAATCCGACTGGCACCCGCACGAAACCGGTTTCGATGGGCGTGTTCACCAGTACGACAGAAAACTGGCCGGTTCCCGCCTCCACAAAGACACACGCCGAACGGACGATGAACACCACCATCGTCGGCACGTTCACCATGACACTGCAACCCGACCAAGGCGTTTGCCGCGTACAGCGATTGACCACGGGCCTGCCCAGTGGACGCACCATCACCGTCCCGACCAGCACCTATGCGACATTCGAGTCGGCATACACGCGCAACCCGACGGGAGCGTTTCCCGGACAGACAAACTACCTGATTCTGGAAGAGTCGGCAACGGTCACCCGGTTCGACGCCGTACAAACCGAGGGAACCGCGCGCGGAACGCTCACCCCGGACGGAAGCGGTGGATTTAGCTTCGCGATCGATATTCCGGTGATGGCCACCATGGACATCCGCTTTCAGGGCAACACCTATGCCGGCCAGCCGGCGCCGATGGTGCTGCATGTCACCGGAACGATCACTCCCGCCCCGGATGGATCGAGTGCGACATTGACAGCATCCTACCAGGTTGCCAGCCAGATCGACCAGCAGGTGGATATTCCCTTGCCAGCGGTTCCTCTGGACGTGCCCAGCCTACTGGGCACCTACCATTTCCTGTTCAACCTGTCCGCGAAGCGGGTGGTATCCAACATGAACGGCACCGTCAACCTGGGCGCCGCCGGCGTACCGGCCAGGAAGCTGTTCGCGGGGGTGGCGGAGCGTCAACGCACCGCAGCCGGCTCGCAACGGCCCATAACCGTGCAGTTCTGGATCCCAGGATCTCTGACGCCTTCCGAACAGCACACAGTAACGCCGGAACCCGATGGATACTACCAGCTGGAGACCCAACTGAACGGGATTTTCGACATACACTTCGGTGCGGTCCATCACTTAGGCATGCTGAAGACCGGTGTCACTATTCCCACTCACAATCTGAATAACGTCAGTCTCGTAAACGGAGACGCAGACGGCGACAACCAGGTCACTCTGTTCGATTATCTGGCGCTGGACGGGGCGTTCGGCACCAACGCCGCATACGCGGATCTGGATGATGACGGCCAGGTCACGCTGTTCGACTACCTGATCGTGGACAGTGCATTTGGCGCTCAGGGCAACTGATCGCCCGGCATACAAAGAAACGGGCAGACGCCAAGCGTCTGCCCGTACAACCCCAAAAGCTACGGGAGCCAATCAGCGGAACGGCGTCACCAGTGTACTGCCCAACTTTGCGGAGCGCTCGGCGTAATCGATAATCATGATTACACGGCGCGCCTCTTCGGGCTTCACCTCCAGCGGAGCGCCTTCCAACAGATGAGCCGCCAGATTGGGGTACCACTGCTCCCAAGTCCCCTTGTCATACTGCACCGTCAGCTCGGCGGGATACCCTTTGAGATCGGTGTATACCTTGAATGAGCCTTTCCACTCGTCCACAATCGCACCCTGCGTGCCCAGAATGCGCCATCGGGGCTTGCCGGCTCGGGCGATGCTGCTGATGGTGATATCCGCGACCACGTTGTCATCGAAACGGACAATCGCCTGCGTTTCGTCTTCATTGGTGACATCGTGCCAAACCCGCTTCTGGAATATCCCTGTCACGCTTTGGATCTCACGTCCCTGCAGGAAGTTCAGCACCCAGTCGATCTGGTGCGCCCCCCAGTCGTAGAAACATCCGCCGGAGATCGCCTTGTCGCTGCGCCACCAATGTCCCGGATGGCTGTATCCGCCCATGAACGCCTCGATCCGAAACACGTCGCCCAGCAGCCCCTGGTCGATCACCCGTTTCACCGCCTTGAAATCCCCGTCGTGTCTGCGGTTGTGAAATACCGTCAGTAACACCTTCCGGGCCTTGGCGGTCTCGATCATTTCAGTGGCTTCGTCAGTGGTAAGGCACATCGGCTTTTCCAGTACGACTCCCTTGCCTGCGGTCAGGGCAGCCATCGCGGCCGGATAGTGCAGATTGTGCGGCAGAATCACCACCACATTGTCCACATTGGGGTCTTTCACCATTTCGTTGTAGTCTTGGTATGTGGTGATCCCCGGAAAATCCGTAGCGGCTTCGGCGGTACGTGTCGCGTCCACGTCACACACGGCCACCGTAGTCATGCCCGGACTGGCGTTGATCCAGGAGGCATGCGCCTTGCCCATGTTGAAAGCGCCGCCGTAGCCGATAATGCCCCATCGAATCGGTTTCTTAGCCATCAGTTATCCTCTGCAATCTCTGTTTGTGTAACCGGCTGTTACAGGCGATGATTCGCCGCAAACGCATCCACCACCTCCGAGGGATGCTTCGGAAAATCCAGCACCCCTCTGTCTGCAGCCATCTGGCGGATTCGCTGGTCCGGCCGCCGCACATATCGGAAGCGCTTCAGCGTTCCCTTGTCCAGCGCACGGGCCACATTTGGGGTATCCAGCCACTGTTCCGCGGCGCGTTTCAACGCGGCCGCCACGTCGGGCCTGTCACGCAGTCGCTGGCGCAGCTCGTTGGGGTCTTCCCGCAAATGGAACAGCTGCTCGCGCCCGCCGTTGGCCATATAGATATACTTCCAGTCACCCCAGCGAACCATGATCTTGAACAGAAACGTCCCGGGAGTTCCGTAGGTGCTGAAGAGATGCTCTCGCGGGGCGGTCTTACCCTCCAGTACGCCCAGCAGATCGCATCCGTCACGCAACTCCGGCGCGCCGGCGGCCGTTGTGGCGATACCGAACAGATCCGTCAGCGACGCGAACTCCGTACGGCGCTGGTTCCCTCGGATACGGGCAGGCCAGCTGACCAGGAACGGGATGTGCGCGCTGGCCTCAAAAAAGCTCTCCTTTTGCCAGGCGTGATGATCACCCATGTGATCCCCATGATCGGCAAAGAAGCAGATGAGCGTGTTATCGGCATCCGGGCGGGCATCCACGGCATCCAGGATGTGCCCCAGGCACCAGTCGATATAGGTGATCTCTCCGTAGTACCGCGCCCTCAGCACCTGTGCGTGGCTGTCATTGATCCCATCCGCCCAGATCAAACGGTTCATCCAGGGGATCTGTTCATCCATGTGATCCAGCCGCAGATCGCCGCAGATCGGTTTGGGCATCTTGTCCGGATCGTAGATGCGGTTGAACGGCTGTGGCGGTGCGAATGGCGGATGCGGTCCGATGAACGACACAAACCCGAACCAGGGACCCGATGTACTCTGCTCGATCTGCTTCACCGCCTCTCTGGCGGCCCATCCCTCGACGGTATGCTCGGGCTGCATCGGGCTCATCTGTGGCTGGTAGTACATTTCGGTCCGTTCGCCATGGGGCTGATCGATCCAGGACAGCCCGACTGTCTCGAGATAACGGCAATACGCGTCCTCGCTGCGGCTTTTACCCCATAACTCTTCACTGTGCAGATGCACGTCGAAACCCAGCGGCTCGTTCCAAGGGACCGTGTGGAACTTGCCGATGCCCCAGGTGCGATAGCCCAATCGCTTCATCGTGTCGGCCAGATACGGCCCGCACCGACCGTTGATCGTGGGCGACTCCCCCGGAAGAGGCGGCTCCACCCCGTTGTGGTACACACCGGTGGTCTTGGGCTCACACCCGGTACGGATGCAATACCGCGCCGGCACACACACCGGACAGGGCGAATAGGCACGGGTGAACGCGGCGCCGCGGCGCACCAATCGGTCCATATTTGGCGTATAGATCAGCCCGTTACCCAAAGCGGCAATGGTATCCCACCGCTGCTGATCTGTCATGATGAACAGCACGTTCGGTTTCATACAGCCTCCTTGTTGGTCGCACGGCGCCATCGGGTTATTTTAACTGTATCGTGCGGGCCGGCCATCCGCAACGCGAATGACCGGAAGGGACTGGCTGCCTGTATGCTGTATTGGATTACAGCCACATCTAGCCGGAGGAGACCAGCACATCATGCCATCGTACGACTCTCCGCTGTTTCGGGAAGAACAGCGTATCGCTCAACGCCTGCTGCTGACCGTACTGGTGATCGATACGCTGGTTATTTGGGGGATCATCGCATTTGCGCTATACCGCGAAGTGGCCATGGGGCAACGCTGGGCGCAGCTTTCCATGCTGTCGCCGCTGGCGCTGACCGCCATCGCGATCGCCTTTCTGGTGCCGCTGGTGTTGCTGATCCTGATGATGCAGTTACGCGTGGTGACCGAAGTACACAGGGATGGATTGACAATCCGGCTGCTGCCGTTCAACCGCCGACCGTATACCATGCCTTTGGATCAGGTAACCCATATCGAACGCACCACGTTCGATGCCATGCGCGAATACGGCGGATGGGGCGTGCGGGGCACAGACGCCGACCGGGCGGTGATCGGTGGAGGCAACCAGGGCGTGCGGCTGACATTCCGCGATGGCCGCCGGCTGCTCATCGGATCCCGGCGTCCGGACGACCTGATGACCGCCCTGCAACGCGTCATACGCTGAACCGAACGGAGATCTTTCATGCCGAACTATCGGTTGCACGTACTCAGTCACACACACTGGGACCGTGAGTGGTACCAGAGCTTCCAGGGGTTTCGATACCGGCTGGTGTACCAGATGGACGCATTGCTGAACCTTTTTGATTCCAATCCCGAGTTCCGTGTGTTTCATCTGGATGGCCAGACCATCTGCCTGGAGGACTATCTGGAGATCCGACCGGAACAGACCGAGCGGCTGACGAGCCACCTGCAAAGCGGACGAATTCCCATAGGCCCCTGGTATGTGATGCCGGATGAACTGCTGTTGTCAGGTGAAAGTCTGGTGCGCAACCTCATGCGCGGGGTGAGTATCTGCCACCGATTCGGCGTGGAACCGATGCCCATCGGGTATGTCTCCGATATCTTCGGTCACTGTTCGCAGTTCCCGCAGATTGTGCGTTCGTTCGGATGGGACAGTGTGTTTCTGCATCGCGGGATCACCAATGCAGACGATGCCTCCGAGCTTCGCTGGATTGGCGCCGACGGTTCGGAGGTGCTGATCATCGCCGCGTATCCGTGGTCCGGATACAACGATTTTTTGGCCTACCGTGACGCCGATGAACAGACCCGAAGAGAGTGGTTGGCCAACCGGAAACGTATCGCAGCCACACATGTACTCTGCGCACTGGACGGCAACGACCACATGCCGGCGGACCATCGCCTGCCGGAACGGTTGCGAGAGCTCGCAGCGCTGGACCCGGAGATCGACGTCATACACAGCAACTGGGCGGACTACCTGAGCGAGCTGAAGGAGGCGCTGAGCCGGACCAAACCTGAGCTGCCGGTATACACGGGTGAACTGAGATGGCCCTGTCAGGCCGGCCTTTGGGGTGAGCTGTTCTACGGATGCGCTTCGGCGCGTGTCCCGCTGAAGCAGCGCAACGATTCGCTGGAGTGGCGGCTCACCCGGATCGCCGAACCGCTGGCGGTTATGACCGCACAACGGGATGGGACTGACATGCGCCCCTGGCTTCAGCAGGCCTGGAAGTGGCTTTTGACCAACCACCCGCATGACTCGATCGTCGGCTGTTCGCTGGATCAGGTACACCGTGAAATGCAATACCGGTTTGACCAATGCGAACAACTGGTCGACATTGTGTCAGCCGAAGGCATGATGACGCTGGCCGAGTCAATCGGTCTCACCGAGGCGCAGGACTGCCGCTATGTCACGGTGTGGAATCCAGCGAACACACCCGTTGAGACAGCGCGACTGCAATGGGAGTGGGACCAGGCCGATTACCTGTCCCGCACCGAATCAGGACAACGGCTGCAGCTGTACACCTTGGATGGCGATCCGATCCCCACCCAGGTAATACAAAGCCACTTCGATGCGCTGGTCTGGCCTCAGATGCACCGGGTGACGGAACCCACGCGGGCCTGTATGCGACGAGACGAAGCCTGGCGGCCGCATGTCCGGCTGACTGCCGTCTGTGAATCCGGACTGGCTGCACTGGAATGGCGCACATTCCGCCTTGGCTGGACAGACCAATCCGAACTGACGCCAACAAAAACGCCCGTAACAGTGGATGCACACAAACTGACTCTGGATAACGGATTGCTCCGCGTCCAAGTCGCTCAGAATGGCAGCTTGGACATTCTGGACCGAACGACCGGCGTTTCATTCGACAACCTCAACATTCTGCTGGATGACGGGGACTGTGGAGATGGCTGGGACCATCGGTATCCACAGCAAGACACGGTAATCAGGTCATCCGATACGGGGGCATGGACTGTCCAACATGTGGAAGTTACCCATGAAGGACCACTGTATGCCGGGGTCGCCGTAGCAGGAACGCTGCTGCTGCCGCTGGAACTGGAGTCATCGCGCACGGCGCGACGCGAGGAACGTATCGGGGTGCCCGTTTCGGTACAGGTGGCGCTTCACGCCGGTTCGCGCCGGGTGGAGATCGGCATCACGGTCGATAACCGGGCGCGCGATCACCGCCTTCGCGTTCTCCTTCCCACCGGACGCGACACCACGCATTGGCATGCCGATACCGCGTTCGATGTGGTAAAACGCCCCATCACGTTGCCGGATACCACCGGATGGGTGGAAGCCGCACGGCCGGAAAGTCCGATGAAGAACATGGCGTTCCTCCGAGACGAGCAGGCCGGGCTGGCCGTATTCTCTCACGGCCTTCAGGAGATCTCTGCACTCGACACGCCGGACCGTCCCCTGGCGTTGACCCTGTTCCGGGCATTCCGGCAGCAGATCGGCGACGGTTGGACGAAGGACAGCCAGTTGCCGGGCGAGGCGACATACCGGTACGCGTTATTACCCTTCTGTCCACAGGCCGATTTGTTGAGCCTTTGGGAAGAGGTGGAACGGTACAAACTGTGCCCACTCTGCGTGACGCATCGTGGCAATCCGCAGGGTACGGCGGCTGCGGCGGGCAGGCCCATCAACATCACCGGAGCGATATTGAGCGCCTGGAAGCCCGCGGAGTCGGGAATCGGACAAACCCTTCGTCTGGTCAATCCCACAGACAACGACGCTTCCGTACAGTGCTCTCCTGCGCCTAAGGCTCGACTTCGGCTGGATGAGACACATCCCGAGCCGATCTGCAGCGATGCGCTGACCCTGCGTCCCCATGAAGTCATCACGTTGCAACTGCGAGCCGGACAATGCTGACCCAAAGAGCCCGGACGTGCTATACTTCATACGGGCGTTATGCGCCCGGGTGGTGAAATGGTAGACACACGGGACTTAAAATCCCGGGCCGCAAGGCGTGCGGGTTCGAGTCCCGCCCCGGGCACACTCACTGCATGCGTCCGCTATCTCCTCATCCGCATGGTGCGGACGGGCGGGAGCGCCAAGGTGGGCGTGCGGAACCGGTCCTGCCGGCGCATCCCGGTCAGGTCCCTTCAGCCAATCGCTCGTCGACGCTTCAGCCTTCCAGCGCCTGCCTTGGGGTCCATCGGAGGGCAAACACATGGCATCTGGAGCCTATGAATATGATCTCGTGGTCATCGGGGCAGGTCCCGGTGGCTACGTGGCCGCGATCCGCGCCGCCCAACTTGGCGGCAAGGTCGCCTGCATCGAGCGCGAATACCTAGGCGGCACCTGTCTGAACTGGGGATGCATCCCCACCAAGGCGATCATCGCCGGTGTGGAGCGCCTGATCCATGTGAAGCATGCCGGTCAGTTCGGCATTCAAGTGGGCGAAGTGAACTTCGATTTCAACAAGCTCATGAGCCACAAAAACAAAGTGGTCACAACACTGCGCTCCGGCATCGGTATGCTGTTCAAAAAGAACGGCGTAACCCACATCCAGGGCACAGGTTCGTTTGTGGATGCACATACGATCTCGGTGGTGCTGAACGATGGCTCCCGCCAGTCGATCACCACACGTAACGTGATCATCGCCACCGGGTCTGAACCGATCCGCCTGCCGATACCGGGGCTGGACGGCGATGGCGTATGGACAAGCAACGAAGCGGTGAACGCCCCGTTCCTTCCAAAACGTCTGGTGGTCATTGGAGGCGGCGTCATCGGCTGCGAGTTCGCGTTTGCGTTCAACGGAATGGGATCTCAGGTGACGGTGGTGGAACTGCTGCCGCGGATTATCCCCACCGAAGATGCCGAGATGGCGCGCGAGCTGCAGAAGAGCCTGACAAAGCAAGGCATCACGTTCCACCTGGAGTCCAAAGTCAAGGAAGTGCGTCATCTGTCTGACGGCAGCAAAGTCGTGGTGGTCGAGACGGCTTCCGGCGACAAAGAGATCCCCTGTGATGTGGTGCTGGTGGGCGTCGGCCGTCGCGCCGTGACACAGGGATTGAACCTGGAGGCCGCCGGGCTGAAGACCGAGCGCAAGATCGCCGTCAACGAGCGCATGGAGACCGTCGTGCCGGGCATCTATGCGGTCGGCGACGTGACGCAGCGCATTCAACTGGCGCATGTGGCCTCGGCCGAGGGGATCGTGGCCGCAACCAACGCCATGGGCGGCGACGACTGGATGGACTACCGCGCCGTCCCCAGCTGCATCTACACCAGTCCGGAAGTCGCCTCGGTCGGACTGACGGAAGAACAGGCTATCGAAAGGGGCCACTCGGTCAAGGTGGGCCGGTTCCAACTGCGCACCCTCGGCAAGGCGCTCGCCATGGGCGAACGCGAGGGCATGGCCAAAGTGGTGGCCGATACCAAGTACGGCGAGATCCTTGGCGTGCATATTATCGGTCCACATGCCACCGATATGATCGGTGAGCCGACCACGGCGATCCAGATGGAAGCGCTTGTCGACTCGCTGACCAAGACTATCCATCCGCATCCCACCCTGCTGGAGGGCCTGCTGGAGGCCTACGAGGATGTGCATGGAAAGGCGATCCATATCTAGACGACAGCACACTCACCAACCGGGGGCGCGGCAACGCGCCCCATATGTGTCGAGGTAGACTGATGCGCCGATACATACCCTGCTTTCTGGCTGTGGCAGCCGTTCTGCTGACGGGCTGCTCCGGCCGCAAGACCGAACCCGGGCAGACCGGGGTGAAACCCGCGCCGACCGGCTCGGCCCAGCTGAAGGTTGGCTTTATCAGCGATACGGCGGGGCTGAGCGACAGGTCGTTCAACGAAACCGCCTGGCAGGGTGTTCAGGATGCGTCGAAAGAGATCCCCATCACCATGCGCGCCTTGGAGTCACGCACGGTCACCGACTATGAGTCCAATGTCCGTCTGATGGCTCAGCAAGGATATGACCTGATCATCACCATGGGCTATCTTTACGATGACCCGGTCCGTCGCGTGGCGCGTGAGTTTCCCAAGATATCGTTCGCGATTGCGGACGGATCGGTGGATGGTCTGCCCAACGTGGCTTCTCTGCAGTTCCGCGAAGAAGAGGGCAGCTTCCTGGCGGGCATGCTGGCGGCGGGCATGGCGCCCGGCGGGGTCATCGGATTCGTCGGCGGGCAGTCCATACCCATCATCAAACGGTTCGAAGTGGGATACCGGGCCGGAGCGTGGTATCAGAACAGGAAGACCAAAGTGCTGGTCAGTTATACGGGCAGCTGGGAAGATCCGGGAGCCGGTAAAGAACAGGCGCTCAGCCAGTTCGAGCGTGGCGCCCGCGTGGTGTTCCACGCAGCTGGAAAGACGGGCTTGGGCGTGATCGAAGCGGCGCGAACCCGAGGCCCCGGGCATTATGCGATCGGCGTGGACGCCGATCAGGACGGCCTGGCGCCAGGATTCGTGCTGTCCAGCATGATGAAGCGAATGGATGTAGCCGTGAAAGAGATCATTAAAGACAAGGCCGCCGGACGGTTTACCAATGGCATCAGGCGGCTGGGCGTACGGGAAGGCGGGGTGCAGTTGAGCGACATGAAATATACGCGCGACAAGATCCCCGCGGAGCTGCTGCAACAGATCGATGCCGCGCGCCGGGCAATCGCCGATGGCAAGATCAAACCGCCCTCGGATGAGGAAGGACTGAAACGGTTCATGGCGGCCAACGCAGGAGAGAACTGATGGTCATCGATGCGCGCACCAACCGGTTGACCCTGTACGGCTATCTGGACAGGAACTACTGGCCCACCATTCGGGCTGCCGCCAAGCTGCTTTTGAAACGCAACCCTTCCGGGATCATCATCTCCGGTGAAGGGTTGACAGGGTGTTCCGAAGAGGGTGTACACACGTTCTCAGATGCCCTGTCGTTCATTCAGCGCCAATCCAAACGCGTGGTGCTGATCCATATTCCCCCCGCGGTCATGGAGGTGCTAACAAGAACCCCCGGGTTGCGTTCGCAACTTCCGCTCGCGGCCGACGAAGCGGAGGCCATGCGGTCGCTGGGTCTGGATGACGCCAAGGTGGATGACGATCAGGCGGCGCGACAGTACCATGTACTGGTACCGATCTGGGACGGTCTGGATCCCGGACATGTCGTCGAGCATGCAATACACTTGACTCATGACCGGGAAGGGCTGCTGTCACTGGTGTACATTCTGGTAGTGCCGCAGACGCTGGCGCTTACCGCGCCGATGCCCGAACGCGAGGCGGAGGCCTATCAGGTATTGGAGGATCTGGGGGCGCTGGTCACACAGGCACATGTCCACTTGGAAAGCCATGTGCTGCGCAGCCGTGACCTGACCAGCGGTGTGCTGAAGGCTGCGGAGGAGGAGGCGCCGCATTTGATGGTGCTGGGCATTCCGCGCGATGACCGTCGAGGAGTCGCCGACGATATGCTAACCCAGGTACTCAGCCGCGCCAAATGCGAGGTTATGGTGGCTCGGCCGCGTCAGGTCGAGGTTCCTCAAGTCAATATCAAGTCTGGAGGTGGGTCTCCCACATGAAATATGGCGTCATCGATCGCTACCGGTCCTGGTTGCCGGTCAGCGATACTACCCCTGTTGTCACCCTGATCGAGGGCGACACCCCCTTGATACCGGCGCCGGCGTTCGCCCGCACGCTTTCGCCCTACATCACGTTGTACTGCAAATTCGAAGGGCTGAACCCGACCGGATCGTTCAAGGACCGGGGAATGACGATGGCCATATCGAAAGCTGCCGAGGCCGGAGCGAAGGCCGTCATCTGTGCATCCACGGGAAACACCTCCGCTTCCGCGGCGGCCTATGCCGCCCGCGCGGGTATGCGTTGCTTTGTGCTGCTGCCCGAAGGCAAGGTGGCTTTGGGCAAACTCACGCAAGCGCTGATGCACGGCGCCCAGGTGCTGGCCGTGCAGGGCAACTTCGATGACGCGCTGCGCATCGTACGCGAAGTGGCAGAGGACGGCAGCGTGACGGTGGTGAACTCCGTCAATCCCTATCGCGGAGAGGGACAAAAGACGGCTGCGTTCGAGATCATCGACGATCTGGGTGACGCCCCGCATTACCACGCCATACCGGTAGGAAATGCGCGGAACATCGTGGCGTACTGGCAGGGATATCGGGAGTACTACCGTGCAGGCAAGAGTAGCCGACTGCCCAAGATGCTGGGAGTTCAAGCCGCCGGCTCGGCTCCGCTGGTAGAAAACCGTGTCATCGAAAAGCCGGAGACGCTGGCAACGGCCATCCGAATCGGGAATCCGGCCAGTTGGCACGAGGCGATTGCCGCGCGGGATGAGTCAGGCGGCCGGATCGATGCGGTAACCGATGCCGAGATCGTGGAAGCATACCGGATGATTGCGGCACTGGACGGCGTCTTTTGCGAACCCGCCAGCGCGGCGCCATTGGCCGGGCTGCGCAAACTGGCAGCCGAAGGCTTCTTCACCGAACCGGTAGTGATCACCGCTACGCTGACCGGACACGGCCTGAAGGATCCGGATACGGCGATCGATGCGTCGCGGGTGACGCCGCTGCAGGTTCCCGCTACCCTCGAGGCTGTCAAGCAGGCCATGGGCATCTCCTGATCGCGCGAAACAAATTCCACATCGGGCCCATATTCTGAACGTTACTGTACAATAACTCTCGGGACGCTGCGGGGCATGTCCCGGCAATCCACCTGTGGGAGACGGATATGGTTAAGATCCCCGTTGCGTTGCAACTGTATACCGTGCGCGAGGCTATGGCGCTCGACGCCGCGGCCACGCTGGCGAAAGTGCGCGCCTGCGGTTATACCAATGTGGAGCTGGCCGGTCTGCATGGCATGACCCCACAGGCATTTCGCAAGCAGCTGGACGCTCAAGCGCTTACCGCGATCAGCATGCATGTCGGGCTGGATGATCTGCAGGACCCCCTGCATCTGGCGGATGCAGCCCATGAATTGGGGGTTCAGTACGTGGTGCTGGCGTGGCTTCCGGAGTCGCACCGGGCGGATATGCAGTCATGGCAGGCAATCGGCCGGCGGTTGGCAGCCGTGGCCACAGCCCTTCAGGATGAGGGGCTGGGATTTTGCTATCACAACCATGACTTCGAATTCACCCGGATGGACGGAACCACAGGCCTCGAACTGATGCTGGGGGCGGCGTGCGACGACCGGTTATTCTGCGAACTGGATCTCTACTGGGTCAAGGCTGCCGGTGAAGACCCGGTCGCCTGGTTACGCAAGTTGGGAAACCGCGTGCGCATTCTGCACTTGAAAGACATGGCGCCTGACGGCTTCTTTGCCGAAGTGGGATCCGGTTCCATCGATTGGCCGGCTGTCTTGCGTGCAGCGGCTCCGGTCGGCGTCGCCTGGGCGGTCGTCGAACAAGACCAGTCACGCATCGATCCGCTGGAGAGCATCGCCATCAGCTATCGTTACTTGGCCCGTCTGGGCGTGATGGCGGACGCCCCGGAGCGTATGACTTTACAATAACAACGAGCAGGTACAGTTTTATGACCGATAAACACACCGAATCCACCGAACAGGCCCAACATCCGCCCGTTCACCGCGGTGTCTCTCTGCGTGCGGTAATCCTGGGTATGATCCTGGTTCCTTGTATCGCCTGGTTCAACATATCCATCGAGGCAATCCGCTACGCCGGCCAGCCCACCACGATCTCTCTGTTCCCGCACTTGCTGGCTTTACTGCTGTTCATGGTGGGCATCAACACCCTGGTGGGCAAAGTGCGGGCATCCTGGCGGTTCTCCGTCGCTGAATTGATCACCACCTATTTCTTTGTGATGATGGGCGCGGTGATGGCCTCTCATGACCTGATCGAGGTCATGACACCCATTTTGACCTACCCGTTCAAGTACGCCAATCCAGCCAACCGGTGGGCTACGGATGTCATCCCGTATCTGCCGAAATGGCTGTTCGTCAGCGATCCGGGCGCAGTCGACAAGTACTACATCGGTGGAGCCAATTTCTGGCAATGGAGTGAAATCCGTATCTGGGCTGGTCCATTGTTGATGTGGACCGGCTTTTTCTTTGTGCTGGCGTTCGGTCTGTTCTGCCTGAACGCCATTTTACGGAAGCAGTGGACCGACCGCGAGCGCCTGGCGTATCCGCTGGTGCAGTTCGCTCTGGAGATGGTTCAGCCGAAACAGCCGCTGTTCACCAATCGGGCGTTCTGGGTGGCGTTCATCATCGCAGGGCTGCTGGACATGTGGTTCGGACTCGCGTCGCTATTCCCGTCGATCCCGCCTCCGTACCAGAAACTGGTCCCCTTGGAGCAGAGCATCACCACGCCTCCCTGGAACGCGATCGGTTGGACACCCCTGGCGTTCTTCCCATGGATCGTGGGGATCGGCGTGCTGCTTCCGACCGATTTGCTGTTCAGCTGCTGGTTCTTTTTCTGGATATGGAAACTGCAGCCAATCATCGCCGCCCAGTTCGGTTGGAACCAGATACCGGGCTTCCCCTATATCAACGAGCAGTCGTTTGGCGCCTATGTGGCCATCGCGCTGTTCACCCTGTACACCGCCCGTAAGGTGCTGGGCAAAGCGCTGCTGGCGATCTTCAAGGGCGCCGGAGATGAGGACAAGGGCGAACCGCTGCCCTATCGCTGGGCAGCCTTGGGCTTCCTGGCTTCGATGGCGCTGCTTTGGATCTTCTTCTCCACTTGCGGCATGTCACCGGCTGTCATTCTGATGACGCTGGTGATCTATCTGGTCATCTCCATAGCAGTCACGCGCATGCGTGCCGAGCTGGGACCGCCGGCCCACGACTTGCACGATGCCGGTCCCCAGCGGCTGATCCCGCTGCTCTACGGCGTGGAGAACATGAACAAGCAGGAGATCGCCATGCTGGCGCCTATCCAGGGCTTCAACAGGGCGTATCGCGCGCACCCGATGCCGGTGGGTATCGAGGCCATCCGGGGAGCGGAGCGCACCGGAGGGTCGATGCGAGCCATGTTCTGGGTGATGGTGTTCGCCGTTGCCTGGGGAACCGCCTGGGCGTTCTTCATCAATGTGGGGCTTCACTATCAGTGGGGAGCCGCTTCCAAGTCGGACTTCCCGTTCGTATCCACCATCTTCGGACGCGAGCCGTATGATCGGATCACATCGCTGCTGACCGCGGCCGTGTCATCGGTACAGCAGCGCAACGTGGTGTGGGCCATGGTGGTGGGCTTCGTGGTCACCGCGCTGCTTTCGGTGATGCGGTTGCAAATCGTGAACTTTCCGCTCCATCCGGTGGGATACGCCATCAGCAGCAGCTGGAGCGGATCGCTGCTGTGGTTCCCACTGCTGATCGCCTGGATCTGCAAAGTGTCCATCATGAAGATCGGCGGGTTACGATCATTCCAGAAGGCGTTGCCGTTCTTCTTGGGGCTGGCTCTGGGTGAGTGCGTGATGGGCACCATCTGGTACGCCATCAGCGTGTTCACCCACACCAAGGCGTTCAGCGTCTGGCCGTACTGACGCGCTTTTAGGGAACACTTCCATACAGACAGCCCGGCCAAACTGGCCGGGCTGTTGTTGTTTGCCTGAGTGGTCTTGTTCAGACGAGCGTCGCTACCAGCGACGGGCTCCGGTTAACGGCAGGTCGCTGGCGCCCATCAGGAACGTATCCACATGCCGTGCGGCTTCTCGACCTTCAGCCATCGCCCAGACCACCAGCGATTGTCCGCGACGCATGTCACCCGCTGCGAACACCTTGGGGATATTGGTCTGGAAGGAGCCGTTGACTTGCACGTTGCCGCGTTGGTTCAGCTGCACTCCCAGCTGACTCAACAGCCCTTCATGCTGTGGATGCAGGAAGCCCATCGCCAGCAGCACCAGATCCGCTTTCAGCGTGAACTCGGAACCCGGTATTTCGCGCATTCTTGGGGGAGTCCCCTCCCACTCCACGCGTACCGCATGCAGACGGCATACCTGTCCATCGGTTCCCTCCAACGACGTGGTGCTGACACACCACTCACGCTGGCCGCCCTCCTCATGCGAACTGGACGAGCGCAGCACCAACGGCCACTGAGGCCAGGGATTGTTCGGCGCCCTCTCCAGAGGCGGTTTAGGAAGCAGTTCCAACTGGGTGACGCTGGCCGCGCCCTGACGGATACTCGTTCCCAAGCAGTCCGCGCCGGTGTCGCCTCCGCCGATGATAATCACGTGTTTGTCTTTCGCGTCGATCGGCTCCTCACCCGGACGCAGCGGCAAGCTGGCCACACGCCGGTTTTGCTGGGTGAGGAACTCCATGGCAAAGTGAACGCCTTTCAGCTCACGGCCGGGAACCTTCAAGTCACGGGGAATGGTGCTTCCACCTGTCAGCACCACCGCATCGAAATCGGCCAGCAGCTGCTCACCGCTGAGATCGACACCCACGTTCACGCCTGTGCGAAACACCACGCCTTCGGCTTCCATCTGGGCGATGCGGCGATCGATCTGCCATTTCTCCAGCTTGAAATCCGGAATACCGTAACGCAGCAGTCCGCCGATGCGGTCGGCGCGTTCGAACACCGTGACCGAATGACCGGCTCGGGCCAGCTGTTGGGCAGCACACAACCCGGCAGGACCGCTGCCGACAATCGCCACCGTCTTGCCGGTACGCACCAGAGGGGGTTCCGGTTTCACCCACCCTTCGCGCCAGGCGACGTCGATGATCGTCTGCTCGTTTAACTTGATATTCACCGGAGGGCAGTTGATCCCCAGCACGCAAGATCCCTCACACGGGGCCGGGCACAGTCGGCCCGTGAACTCAGGAAAGTTGTTGGTGGCATGCAACCGCTCGATGGCTTCCTGCCAACGTCCCCGGAATACCAAGTCGTTCCATTCAGGTATCAGGTTGCCCAGCGGGCAGCCGCTGTGGCAGAACGGCACGCCGCAGTCCATACAGCGCGCAGCCTGCTTCAGATGCTCCTCCGGATCCAGCAGCAGGTGGAACTCCTGCCAGTCCTTGATCCGTTCCGAAACCGGGCGGTCCGGTGCGGTCACCCGGTCATACTTCAAGAAACCCTTCGGGTCAGCCATGGGTGACAACCTCCTTCCGCTCGATCTGGCCTGCCTGGGCCTCTTCCTGGGCCAGCACCGCCAGCATGGTCTTGTACTCCTTGGAGATGACCTTGATGAAGTGCCCCAGCACGTCATCCCATCTCGCCAGCACATCCCGGGCGCGGGTACTGTGCGTGTAGGCCAGATGCGCCTCCACCAGTCTGCGAAGCAGCGCGACGTCATCAGGGTGAGTGACCGCCTCCAGCAGGATGCTCCCTCCACCCCGGTTGACGTTCTGCCGGAACTGCCCCCACTGGTCCAGCACAAACGCCACGCCGCCGCTCATACCGGCAGCGAAGTTGCGCCCCGTCTTTCCGAGCACCACCACCACTCCGCCGGTCATATACTCGCAGCCGTGGTCTCCCACACCTTCCACGACCGCATGCGCTCCACTGTTACGTACGGCGAACCGCTCACCGACGACTCCACGCAGATAGACTTCGCCGCTGGTGGCGCCGTAAAGCAGTGTGTTACCCGCTATGATGTTCTCAGCTGGATCGAACGTCGCCGTACGATCCGGGAACGCGATAATACGACCTCCGGAGAGTCCCTTTCCGAGGTAATCGTTGGCGTCCCCTTCCAAGGTAAATTCGATCCCCCGGGCCAGAAATGCCCCGAAGCTCTGGCCTGCGGTACCCCGGAAACGCCCCTGGATGGTGGCGTCCGGCAAGCCGTCCGCTCCCCAGCGTCGGGCCACCTCTCCGCTCAGCATCGCCCCCACGGTGCGGTTGCTGTTGCGGATCGGCAGTTCGAACTTCACCGCATCGCCACGTTCCAACGCCGCGCGACAGCGCTCGATCAACGTGTTGTCGAGCGCCGCTTCCAGGCCATGGTTCTGGGACTCGACACAGCGCAACGGAGAGGCCGGCTTCATCTGCGGCTGATGCAGGATCGCCTGCAGATCCAGATCGGCTGCCTTCCAGAGGTATCCGGGGATGTCGGGTTCCAGCAGATCGCTGCGGCCAATCATCTCATCCATGGTGCGGAATCCCAGCTCAGCCATGTATTCGCGCGTCTCTTCGGCGATGAACCGGAACAGGTTCACCACATGCTCCGGCTTCCCGGCAAAACGCCGACGCAGCTCTGGATCCTGTGTGGCGATGCCCGCCGGACAGGTGTTGTTGTGACAGACACGCATCATGATGCAGCCCATGGATACCAGCGCAATGGTCGCGAAGCCAAACTCCTCAGCGCCCAACAGCGCCGCCACCACCACGTCGCGGCCGGTTTTCAGCTGTCCGTCTGTCTGAACGACAATCCGGCTGCGCAACCGGTTCTTCACCAGAACCTGCTGTGTCTCGGCCAGTCCCAGTTCCCACGGCAACCCCGCATGCTTGATACTGGATAGCGGAGACGCGCCGGTTCCGCCGTCGTGTCCGCTGATCAGCACGTGGTCGGCATGGGCTTTGGCGACACCGGCAGCCACCGTGCCGACGCCCACCTCGGACACCAGCTTCACCGAGATCCGCGCCGCCGGATTGACGTTCTTCAGGTCGTAAATCAGCTGGGCCAGGTCTTCGATCGAGTAGATGTCATGGTGCGGCGGCGGCGAGATCAACGTCACGCCGGGAGTGGAGTGGCGCAGCCGGCCGATGTACCTGTCGACCTTGTGACCGGGGAGCTGTCCCCCTTCACCCGGCTTGGCTCCCTGAGCCATTTTGATCTGCAGTTCGTCGGCGTTCACCAGGTAATGGGTGGTCACGCCAAACCGCGCCGAAGCGACCTGTTTGATCGCGCTGCGTCGCCAGTCCCCATTCGGGTCACGCTGGAAGCGCACAGGGTCCTCTCCGCCTTCGCCCGTATTGCTCTTTCCCCCGATACGGTTCATGGCAATCGCAAGGGTTTCGTGCGCCTCGGTGCTGATCGAGCCCAACGACATTGCGCCGGTAACGAACCGCCGCATGATCTGCTCAGCGGGCTCCACCTCATCCAGCGGGATCGGCTCACGCTTCTTGAACTTCAGCAGTCCGCGCAACGTGGCGACCTGCCGGTCAAACGCGTTGACCTCCTGCGAGAACTCCTTGAACTTGGCGTAGTCACCGCTCCGTACGGCGAACTGCAACGCAGCGATCGTGTCCGGATTGATCTGATGGTACTCACCGGCCCGGCGCCACTTATAGGTCCCGCCGGGATCCAGCGGAGTGTTGCCGCGTGCCGGCACTGCAGGCCAAGCAGCCTGATGGCGCATCAGCGCCTCTTGGGCGATCACATCCAGACGCGCTCCGGAGATGCGCGAGGGGGTGTGGGTGAAGTAGCGGTCGATCACATCCGCGTGCAGTCCCACGGCCTCGAAGATCTGTGCGCCTCGGTAACTCTGCAGCGTACTGATCCCCATCTTGGACATCGTCTTCAGGATGCCCTTGTTGATCGCTTTGGCGTAGTTGCGGCAGGCCTTTTGTAACGAGATGCCCGGAAGCCGTCCATCGCGTACCATCTGACCGATCAGCTCGTACACCAGATACGGATTGATCGCACTGGCGCCGTATCCGAGCAGCAACGCAAAGTGCATCACTTCGCGGGGCTCTCCCGATTCGATTACCAGACCCAGTGAAGCGCGGGATCCCTGCCGCACCAGATGATGATGCACCGCCGCACAGGCAAGCAACGCGGGGATCGGCGTCTTGTCGGGACCGGCGCTGCGGTCGCTCAGGATCACAATGCTGACGCCGTCGGCCACGGCCGCATCGACTTCCGCGCAGACCGCTTCGAGCGCCCGCTCCAGAGCGCCCGGACCATCCTGACGCGAGAACACAGTAGCCACCGTGCGCGACTGGAAGGCCTCCGTCTCGATCTGACGCAACCGCTCCAACTGAACATTGCTGAGGATCGGCGAATCCAGATGCAGCTGTTGACACTGCTCGGGGTCTTCGCTCAGCAGGTTGCCGCCTTTGCCCACATAGTACTCCAGCGACATCACGATGTCTTCGCGTATCGGATCGATCGGCGGATTGGTGACTTGGGCGAACAGTTGCTTGAAATAGTTGTACAGCAGTTGGGGCCGTGGCGACAGTACCGCCAGCGGCGTGTCGTTACCCATCGAACCGACCGGCTCTTCGCCCTTCACGCACATGGGCCGGATCAGAACATCCACGTCTTCCTGCGTGTACCCGAACAGGCGCAGACGCGGCTCCAATGGCTGCTGCTGGGAACCGGACAGCATCACCGGATCCGGAAGGTCCGTGATATGCAGTCGGTTCTCCTCCAGCCACTCGCGGTACGGCTGCCGACTGACGATCGAATCTTTGAGTTCGTTGTCCCCGATGATCCGACCCTGTTGCGTATCGACCAGCAATACCTTGCCGGGCTGAAGCCGCCACTTCTCGCGAATGGAGTCGGCCGGTATATCCAGCACGCCTGCCTCCGACGCCATCACCACCAGGTTATCCCGTGTAACCACATAGCGGGCAGGACGCAGGCCATTTCGGTCCAACAGAGCGCCCACCACGCGCCCATCGGTAAACGCGATGGCCGCCGGACCGTCCCAAGGCTCCATCATGCAGGCATGATATTCGTAAAACGCGCGGCGGTCGGGATCCATACGGTCGTTGGTGGACCAGGCTTCTGGAACCAGCATCAGCATGGCATGCGGCAGGCTGCGCCCGCCCATCACCAGCAGCTCCAATGCGTTGTCCAGCGTGGCGCTGTCACTGCCTGTCTCGGTGATTAGCGGTTGAAGGCGGTCAAGACTGCCTCCCAGTTCATCGCTGTACAGACTGGCCGCCCGAGCGCGCATCCAGTTCCGGTTGCCCCTCAACGTGTTGATCTCGCCGTTGTGCGCCAACATGCGATACGGATGCGCCAGATCCCATGTGGGGAAGGTGTTGGTGCTGAATCGCTGGTGAACCAACGCCAGTGCAGTGCTCAGTTTGGGATTCACCAGATCTTTGTAGAACGCGCCGATCTGGCGAGCCAGCAGCAGCCCTTTATACACGATCGTTCGTGATGACAGGCTGCAGATATACAGATAGGACGCCTGACGGAGCGTCAGCTCCGAAGCGGCGCGCTCGATGCGTTTCCGGATCACATACAGCCGTCGCTCGAACGCATCGTCCGTATCGACGCCTTCACCACGGCCGACGAAGAACTGCCGGATGACCGGTTCGACAGCCTTGGATGCGTTGCCGATCTGCGTGTTGTCGACCGGCACATTGCGCCATCCGAGGAACAGTTGTCCCTCTTCTTCGACCACCTGCTCGATCAACGTCCGGCATGTGCGCCGTTCAACCGGATCCCGAGGCAGAAACACCATGCCGACCCCGTAGTATCCGAGATCCGGCAGCGGAACGTCTCCGTCCTCCACGAAGAGCTTGTGGGGTATCTGCAGCAGAATGCCCGCACCGTCACCCGTATCCGGATCGCTGCCGGAGGCGCCGCGATGCTCGAGGTTCACCAGCACCTGCAGCGCCTGCTCGACGATGCGGTGTGATGCCTCGCCCTTGATATTGACAACAAATCCGACGCCGCAGGCGTCGTGTTCAAACTGAGGGTCGTAGAGACCCTCGCGCTGTGGTAGGCCCATCCTTGGTCTTGCTCCTATTCCCCGGCGCGGGCCACACTGCCATCCTGGCCGGAAAAAAAACACCCATGCCTCAGGCGCCTTCGGATGCTCCGCAGCCGTTGCGGTCGAAGTGGCGCGCCCTGGCACGGGCGTCTCTGTTACCGTGTAGCAAAGATTATACCATCAAACAGCGCCCCTACGCACCACCGGTGCATCTGCCGGTTTCGGCATTCCATCGGCAGTAAAGCCATGCGGTATGCTGTGAATAATGAACCATCGCACCTGTTGTTCCGTCCGTAAGCCCGGGGGATTGCATGAAACGTTGGATCTACGGGTTGATACCCGTGTGCCTGTTGGCCGGGCTGATTGCCTGGCGCTTCTACCAGAAACAAGCCGACACCGCCATGATGGGCCAGCGCGGATCACGCGGCCCGGCCTCGGTGGAGATGGTCCGACCGGAGCGCCGCACACTGGAGGTGCGTTATGAGGTCACCGGCAGCGTCGAAGCCGTCTGGAATGTGCGGTTGTCGCCGCGTGTAAGCGGGCGCATCGAGGCCATACTGGCGCAAGAGGGCGACCGCGTCCGTCATGGTCAGCCGTTGGTGCGTATCGATCAGTCCGAACTGCTTGCACAGCTCCAGCAGCAGCAAGCCAATCTGGCCGAAGCCCAACACCGGCTGGCCCAGGCGCAGCTGAACCAGGATCCCACAGACGTCGCCGTATCCGGACAGGTCCGTCAACAGTCCGCCGCTCTGAACAGCGCCCGCGCAGACCTGACTCAGGCCGAGACGGCCCGTCAGGCGCAGCGCGAGGCTGTCAAGGCGTTGCGTGATGATGCGGCAGCCCGTGTGGCGGCAGCCGAGGCCGCTGTGGGCAATGCCGAAGCGGCCATGCGAAGCGCACAGGCCAGTCTGGACAACGCGACCAGCAGGCTTCGCCGTGCGGAGGAGCTCCACCGTCAGGGCTTCATCGCCACCCAAGAGGTCGACGACGCGCGCACGGCGCAGTCGATGCAGCAGGCTGCGTTGGATGCCGCTTCCGGCCAACGCAAGAACGCCGCTGCACAACTGAGCGCCGCTCAAGCGCAACAGCGCTCGGTGGAACAGCAGACCCGCGTCACGCTGGCCAAAGCGGACGCGGATGTGGACGCGGCCCAGGCTCGCGTCATACAGGCCGAGACCGCTCTGCGCACCGCACGGGCCAATACGGCTCAGACACAGGCATTTCGGCAGAATCTGCAGGCGTTGCGCGCCGGGGTGGCGGCCGCGGCGGCACAGCTACAAAGCGCCCGAGCACGTCTGGCGGATACGGTGTTGAAGTCACCGGTCGACGGCGTCGTCACCAACCGGCATCAGGATCCGGGGTCGTTGGCCTCTCCCGGTCAGCCTGTCTTGACGGTTCAGTCCATCAACGCCTTGTGGGTGACAGCACCCGTGCCCGAGGATGTATGCGTCCGACTGGCGGTGGGTCAACCGGCCGATCTCGTGCTGTCTGCACGGGGAGAACAGCGTGTGAAGGGCCGGATCATTCAGATCGTGCCAGCTGCCGACCCCGAGAGCCGGCAGTTCACGGTGCGGATCGGTTTACCGCGCACCCTCAGCGGGATATCACCCGGAATGTTCGCGCGCGTATCGCTGGTGACCCAGCGCGCTGTGCAGGCGCTGGCCATACCCCGCGATGCGGTTCAATCGGATCCTTCGGGCGGTCGTTTTGTATTCACACTGGCCAAAGACAACACCGCCGCGCGCACACCCGTCGAAACGGGCATCGAGGATGCCAACTGGGTTCAGATCCGTTCGGGGTTATCGGAACAGACTCAGGTGATTACCATGAGCGCGTCACCATTGAGAGACGGCCAGGAGGTGATGGTGCGCAAGCCGGGTGAGCGCGGCCAACGCCCAGGTGGACGCGGCGCCGGCCGCAGTCGGGATGCGCGGCCATGAATATCGCCCGTTTCGCGGTCACCCGTCCTGTCGCGGTGACCATGCAGATTGCGGCGCTGGTGCTGCTGGGCGTCATCTGTCTGCTCAGACTGCCCGTCGATCTGCTGCCCAAAGTGACCATCCCCACGGTTGTCATCACCACAGAGTGGCCCAACGTGGCGCCCGAGGAGATCGAAAGCCAGATCACCCGCCCGATCGAGCAGGCGGTGTCGTCCACCCCCGGATTGTACCAAGTCACCTCCACCACCAGCACGGGCAGTTCCTCGGTACGTGTGCAGTTCAACTGGGGAGAGGACATCGGCCAGGCCGCCATCGACATCATGCAACGGTTGGAGCGCGCCAAGCGCGGTTTCCCAGTGGATGCGACACTCCGTCCCCCAACGGTCACCCGGTTCGACCCCAACCAGGCGCCGATCCTGTCGGTTGGCGTCACCGGCGAAAGCAACCCGGTACGGCTGCGCACACTGCTGGATAACCAGATCATCCCGCTCATCGAGTCGGCGGATGGCGTCGCCTCGGTGACTGTAACCGGCGGTCGGACGCGCTCGATACTCGTGGATGTGGATCCGGTGCGACTGCGCGCCCATAACCTCTCTCTGGCCGATGTGGTGCGGCGGCTGATGCAGGAGAACCTAAACGCTCCCGCAGGCATCGCCCGCCAAAGCGACACCGAGTATACCATTCGTGCTCAGGGATGGCTGAGCAGCCTGGATGAGCTGCGCCGACTGCCGCTTACCGCGCGAGACGGCAGACAGGTTTTCCTGGAGCAGGTCGCCAACGTGCGGGACGCCTATCAGGAACCACGCGTGCTGACCCGCATGGACGGCGAACCGTCGGCGGGTTTCAGCGTCAGCAAGCAGGCCGACGCGAACACGATCACCACAGCTGACGCCGTCAAAGAGCGTATCGAACGGGTAAAACGGCTCTATCCGCAACTGCGGTTTTCGGTCACCTACGATCAGTCCAAGTTCGTTCAACAGGCCGTGAACGACCTGATCGTGAACGCCATCATCGGCGCCGTGCTGGCTGTGCTGATCCTGCTGTTCTTCCTGCGAAACCTGCGCAGCACCATCGTGGTGGCGATGGCCATCCCGATTTCGATCGTGTCCACATTCGCGCTGGTCTATCTGGGCGGTTTCACGCTGAACACCATGTCGCTGAGCGGACTGGCGTTGGCCACGGGGCTGATCGTGGATGACGCCGTGGTGGTGCTGGAGAACATTTTCCGGCACATCGAAAGGGACAAAAAGACACCCTTCCAAGCGGCCATCTCGGGCGCTTCGGAAATCCTGTCGGCGGTAATTGCCAGCACATGGACGGTCATGATCGTGTTTCTGCCGCTGCTGCTGATCAAAGGACAGGCCGGGCAGATGTTCACGCAGTTCGCGCTGGTGGTGATCTTCTCACTGGCAGTCTCGCTGCTGGACGCTGTGACGATCGTACCGATGCTCGCCCACCGGTTGATCTCCGGCGAGGCGCACGCGGAGATGCGCGAGGCTTCGCAGGACCATCCCAGTCTGCGCGTGCGACTGTTTGTTCGTTTCGGCCGATGGTTTGACGCACTGGATGCGTCCTACCGCAACGGACTTCAATGGGCGTTGCGGCACCGGGTCTGGACTGCCGGCGCCGCGATCGCCGTTACAGGCGCATCCCTGCTGCTGCTGCCCTACGTGGGCGCCGAAATGATGCCTGCTACCGACTCCGGCGACATCAACATCGACCTGCGGCTGCCCCCGGGAACCGCGCTGGCCAAAACCGACCGGGTGATGCAGCAGGCTGAACAGATCGTCATGCAGCATCCGGATGTGGCCACGGTGTTCGCCACCATTGGCGCAGGCGGGCGCCGCGGCGGAGGCCTGGCGACATCGAACCAGGGAACGATGACCGTACGGCTCAAGGAAGATCGTAAGCGCTCGACAAATGAGATTATCGATGAACTGCGCCGCCAACTGTCGGCATTGCCCGGAGTTCGTCCCCGAGTCAGCGCGTTCGATATCGTCAGCCGGCTGATGAGCGGTGGTGACCAGTCCATTGAAGTGGTAATCTTCGGCAACGATCTGTCCACCCTTTCGCGCCTGTCGCGTGACCTGATGCAGCGCATACGCGAGGTGCCGGGACTGCAGAACCTGGATGTGAACTGGCAGGAATCGATGCCTGAGGTGCAGTGGCGTGTCGATCGCCAGAAAGCCGCTCAGTTGGGGGTGAGCTTCCGCGATGTGTCAGACACCATCAACACCGCAACCAACGGTTCCATTGCGACCTATTATCAGGAGGACGGCTACCAATACCCGATCGTGGTTCAACTGCCCGAAGCCGACCGGAAAACCGTGGACGCCATGGCCAACATGCAGGTAAGCCCTGCGTCTGGTAACAGACCTCCGGTCACGCTTCGCCAGGTGGCGTTCCCGGTGTTCGGAGTGGGGCCCAGCCAGATCACCCGTCAGGACCGCCAGCGGTTCATCTCGGTGGTCGGGGTGCCTCAGGGCCGGCCCATCAACGACATCCAACAGGACATCGAACGGGCGCTGTCCGATATGCGCATGCCGTCGGGTTACACCTGGTCGTGGGGTACAGCCCAGCAACGTCAACAGGAAGAGTACGCGGGAATGGGGCTGGCGGTGATTCTCGCGATCGGAATTATCTACATGCTGCTCGCGGCGCAGTTCGAGTCGCTCACCCATCCGCTGGCTATTCTGCTGTCCGTTCCTTTGGCGGCGACAGGTGTGATCCTGGGGCTGTTCCTGACGGGCCGGCCGTTCGGGCTGACTGCACTGATCGGCGTGCTGATGCTGGTAGGCATCGTAGTCAAGAACGGCATTCTGCTGGTGGACTACACCAACACGCTGCGCCGGCATGGCCTGGAGCGTGACGACGCCGTACTGACCGCCGCCCCCACCCGATTGCGCCCGATCCTGATGACCGCGTCGGCCACGCTGCTCGGTCTGTTGCCCCTAGCGTTGGGCATCGGTAAAGGCAGTGAGGTTCAAGCTCCGATGGCTACCGCCGTAATCGGCGGGTTGACCACATCCACGCTGCTGACGCTGTTCGTCGTGCCGGTCGCTTATACGCTGTTGGATGACCTGAGCGGACGTCGACGCCGTATCGACCGGATGACACCCGAGGATGACGCACAGGCTATACAGGAATAGAGGAGTACGCCCGTGACCGTAAACAGACTCTGTGCGTGGCTGTTCAGCTTCACATGCTGCGCCATGTTGGCGGACGCACAAACACCGCCACCGCCCCATACCGCATCGGCGCAGGACGGAACGCCTGCAGCGATCACACTGCCTGCTCCGGACGCGGGGATCCCCGAGGAGCTCAGCAAGCCGCTGACCGCTGCTGAAGCGGCGCAAATCGCGCTGCACCGACAGCCCGCGCAACTTGCGGCCCAACAGTCCGTACAGGCGGCTGCGGGGCGCAGCACGCAAGCAGCGTCGGCACTGTGGCCTTCGCTCACCGTCACCGGCGGCTACTCCGATACCGTACAGTCGCCTGCCGGCAGTATTCGCACCTCAGACGGTTTCACCACGGGCTTGACCGTGCGTCAGCTGCTGTTCGATTTCGAACGGACACGTCACCTGGCGCGCCAGGCAGCCGCACAGGAGACCGCAGCACGCGCCGGGTTGACGCGCAGTCAGGCCGATCTGGTGCAGCAGGTCAAACAGGCCTATTACAACTATGCCCAGGCGCTTCGCCTGACCACCGTTGCGGAAGCCAATCTGCGCAGCAGGCAGGAACACCTGCGCGCCGCCCAGGCTCGGGTGAACACCGGTGTGGGACTTCCCATCGATGTGGTACGGGCCGAGACGGCGGTTGCCAACGCGGTTCAATCGCTGACGAACGCCCGCAACGCCGAAACCGTGGCGCGGATAGCGCTGGTCACTCTCATGGGGTTGGATGCGCGTACGCCCATCACCCTGGATGAGCAGCCGGAAGCGGATCTGGCCGGCAAGGACGTCAATGAGCTGATCGAGACCGCTCTTCGCCGACGGCCGGAACTGAAGCAAGCCGATGCCACGCTCCGTGCGCTTCAAAGCGGCGTGCAGGCCGCACGCGCAGCCGGCGCACCGTCGCTCGTGGGCAGCGTGGGCGTCGGTTTACGGAGCGACCATTTTCCACCGGACCAGACCACGTTGACGGTGGGCGTTGCGCTGCAATGGAGCCTGTTCGACGCAGGGCTGACCGATGGCCGAACCGGCGAGGCCCGTGCAAACCTGGCAGCTTCCATCGCCCAGCGTGATGCGCTGCAACAGGCCATCATCGCCGAGGTTTCACAGGCATGGATCTCGGCGCGCAACGCCGAGCAGAGAGTCTTGACCGCCGAAGCCGAGGTCAGCAGCGCCGCTGAGGCGTTGCGACTGGCGCAGGGACGGTATCAGGCTGGAGTGGGCGTATTCCTCGATGTACTGGATGCGCAGACTGCGCTGGTCACCGCTCAAACCAACCGGATCAACGCGCTGTCTGCCGTCAACACCGCGCGGGTCGCGCTGGCGCGCGCGTGTCACCTCGACGCAGTGTTCGCCTCCGCTTCCGAGCGCTGACCGGTCAAACCGACCGTCATTGTTCCTGAAGCAGGAGACTATCCTCCCACTGGCCAACGTATCGGATGACAGGAGGCGGCAGTGCGGGCGCCACAACTGACCGTGATGTCGGATATTCATATACAGGGGGTGCAGCCGTGGCGGCATACGGGTCCACAGCACGTGCTTTGCGCATCTCCCCGGAGCGACACCCCGGACCGGACCTGCGCACTTATATGGCGCCCGGCAGAAACCTGTCTCGAGCATTGGCGGCGGCGATCGGAGACGCGCATCGGGAGGCAGAACGCCGGAACCGACGCGTGTCACAGCCGGTCCGCGTGGTTGTTCGCATGCCACGCGGCCGGCTGACGCTGACAGAACCGGTCGTGCTGCAACACATACGGGATGTCGAACTGGCCGGTACAGGAACCCTGCTGGTAAACACCACGCGAAGCGCCTGCTTCACCATCTCGGAATGTGAGCATCTGGTGTTCACCGATTTTGCGATCGACTACGATCCGCTGCCGTTCACCCAAGGGGTTGTGACCGCTGTCAGCGCCGACGGGCTGACGGTGGACCTCGAAGTGGATACCGGCTATCCCTGGGATGAACCGCTGCTGCGCGCTCTTGCGGGAGGCTGGTTTACGGTATTCGACAGGCAGGCGATGGCCCCAGCCGTCGGTGTGCGCCATTTCATCACGCCCCGACAGGTCACGACGACCGCACCGGGTATGTTGCGCGTAGCGTTGCAGTGGAGTGTGTTTGATTGCGGATCCGGCCAGGAACCGGTACGCACAGGCGACGTGGTGGCGTTGAAGGCGCACATGCCCTCTGCGATCCATATCCATCAGTCCTCCCGTATCTGCTTTCAACGGTTTCACCTTCAGGCTTCACCCGGGTTCGGCATCAACGTGGTAGGCGGCAAAGGCGCGAATGTACTCGATCGGGTTCGGGTCGCTCCCGGCCCCAAACCGCACGGTGCACGCCACGATCGCCTGTGCAGCACCAACAGCGATGGCACGCACTTCAACTCGGTGGAGATCGGGCCGACGATCACCGGTTGCGAGTATCGACTGACCACCGACGACCCTATCAACATTCATGGGTTTTACCACTATATCGTTGCGCGAACCGATGACAGGCAATACACGGTGTCCACCAAATGGGGGATAGGTCTGGAAGTTGGCGATACCATCGAGACCACACGCGCCACTACATTTGAGTCGCTTGGCCCAAACAGGGTGGTGTTTCTACGTACACGGCAGGCGCCGGAACTGCAAACCACCATCGATCGTGTCTGGTCCGGCCGATCGCCCACCACGCGGGGCGCTGAAGTGGTGGACGTGACGCTGGAACGGCCTGTCCGACTGGAGATCGGCGATGCGATCTCCTCCGTGACACGCCTCGGAAACGGCGCTGTCATTCGCAACTGCCTCTTTCACGGGGGCGGACGCGTCATGGTCAAAGCGCACAACGTATGCGTGGAACGCAATCGGTTCTGTCATTCCGTGCTGACCGCGCTGCACATCGGCTCGGACATCGGCTATTGGTCGGAGGCCGGTTTCGCGCGGCAGATCACGGTTCGGCACAACCGGTTCACCCATTGCGCTCGGTCCGGAAACAACTTCTTCGACGGGACAGATGTTTGCGCCGCATTAATGGTAGGGCTGACCTATCCGAACGACTATCCGGGCCTGGCGCCCTGCCGCGAGAACCGCGACATCCTGATTGAAGACAACGTTATAGACCGGTCATTTGGGTACGCGATACAGCTGATGCATGCCAGCGGAATGCTGGTGCAGCGCAATCGGATTGGAGCCTGTTTTGTGCGCGACAGCACGTTTGGCGTCGGCAGGCGGTTTGGCATCCAACCCGACAGCGCTATCCTTGCGGTCAAGCTGCACCGGGCACGGTTTACAGATAACCGCATATCTCTTGGCGGTCTTGTTCGCCGCGCGATCATGATCCATCCCTCGTGTACAGATATCGAAACCGCGTGACGCAACCGAAACGGAGTTCTGCGCATGATCCGACAGCTCTTCCTCATACTCTGTATGCATGCCATCTTGTGGGCGCCGGCCCGGACATACACCGCCGCACCCGGTTCACCGGTGGCCCGGTTTCGCATCACATCGCGCGGCGGCGTCACCGTGGCCCGCTGGAGCCTTTCTAACGCCCCCTGCACACTCGCGACCGGAGATGTGCTGGAGTACCGTGTGCTGCTGCGCCAGCGCCGGCCGGGTGTGGGACAGCTGGATCTGGTAACCAACCAGTCGATACGGCTGAGCCTGTTTCCAGTCACGGACCAACACGGTGTAGGTGTCACGCCGGAATGGGACCTCTCAAACCAAGCCTACGGAAGGTGGTATACGCGGCGGATCCCCATTCCGGCCGAAATGGCGGGACAGCATGTGGTCGATTGGCAGGTCATCACGGAAGGCATGTTCGAAACGGGAGAACGCGCGGAGGCGGCATATACGGATATCCGAATCATTCGTAAAGGGCGACCGGCCTGTGTGGTTTTCACGGGAGACCAGCCGATGACGAATGAAATCCGGATGGCCACCGAACAGACGCTGGAAGAGGCCGTGCTGGTGCGCTTACCGCTCACGGAACAGATCCGCACCGCGACCGACTGGTTCGACTGCCGGCTCCCCCGTGATGAGTACATCGGTATTCACGCCGAAAACTGGGACGACACACGCCGAACATGGGCGCCTGCCACTCAGGTTCTGCAGCCGTTCCGCAGCCAGCTGTTCCGACCGTGGAACGTGGGTTTCTGGCGCAAAGACTCCATGGAGCCGTTCTACGGTGAGTTATTCACATATGATCTCACCACCATTCGACTGCATACCGAAACCATGCCTCCGCGCGCTCCCCATGAGCCGGAGACACAACCATCCTGGGATGCCCGCCCGGATCGGGTGCGACTGTTCGTTCAGACAACCAATGGATATGCGCACTGGTTCACCGATCGGACCATCATCTATGACTGGACGCCATCCAGTCTTGCCCGCCTGACCACCGGCGCGGCGCAATGGCGACTGAACACGCGGCAACCGGCAGGCGAGAACTGGGCGATTGGCCGTGCACTCGCGCCCATACACGCCGGCGCAGAGTGGCAGTTCCACGGCACCGCCAACACTTATTTGGCTAACAACTACGAGGAGTTGAACGACGGGACCGCTCCGCTGTTCCAGATATCGATCCATGACTTCGCCACGGTCTCACGAATCGCCCCGTTCGACTGCGTGTACGACGGAGAGGCCGAGGGCTGGCCGGCCGACCTCGAGTTTCGCCGCTTCGATGAAGCGCTGGTGTTCAACCAGCATATGAACAACAACGCCGCGCGGGAACGGTTCATCTTCGCCCGAAAAGGCGAAACATACTACGGCCTTGTTCGCTGGGATGTATCCGAGCTGCGTGATGGACACTGGGTGGTAACCGGCCGCGCCACCGGGTTGAAACGCCAGCGGACAGATGGGCCTTTCCCGATGGATGGCATGTATGATCGCGTGCGAAATGATCGCTGGATCGCACCCAGGACGCATGATGCAACAGTGATCGATCCGGAGGCCATTCCCTCCCGTCTCCCGTCCCACAGCACGATCCGCCTGCAGAATACCGGCTTGACCAAATGGACTGCCGACGGCTTCGCGTTATATGCCCGTCTGCTGAACAGCAAGGGCGAGCCTATCGCGGGCACCGAGCGTCCGGTGGGGCGGATCACCGAGTCTGTCCCCTGCCTGGCGATCACAAGCGTTTCCGTGAGATGGCCTGAAGACTGGCCGTCCGCGGGCGCCTATCTGGAGCTGGATATGCGTCACGGCGACCGCTCGTTCCGCCAATCAGGAGGACGCGTATTCATCCGCCGGCTGAAGCCGCGTTAGCGGTTGACCCTCAGTTCAATCGCTGGAAGAACTCGATCACCTCGCCATCGGGTCCTTTACAGAACGCGATGTGTACTGTTGCAGAGGGGTTGCTGGGTATCTCTACAGTCGTGGGCGGCATGGTCACTTCGGCTCCGGCCTCTACCGCTCGCGCCAGATCCGCGTCGGTATTGTCGCTGTGAAATGCGAAGTGCATCAGCACACCTTCCGAACTGGCATCCGGTGATCCGCCGGCAAACAGTTCCAGGTGTTGGCCGTCCGCTATCTCCAGGATGACCGCGCGTCCATCGCCTTCACCCCACATCAGCACCGGCTTCAAGCCCAGCCCCTCGGTATAGAATCGCAGCGACTTGTCGAAGTCAACGGCCTTGAAGGCCACGTGATGCATCCCTTGAAGCGCCATTTCGGTGATCCTTTCAGAAGAGCGGTTATGCTGATTATGTCAAAAAAGAGACGGCGCCGCCAAGCTCAACCCAGACGTTGAGCCAGCCACATGCCGCAACGAACCAACAGCAGACCGCACACATTCTGCACGACGACATTGATCAACGCGATTTTGGTCAACCCCAGTACCGCGTGGTTCACGGTCTCCAGGCCATAAGTGGAGAATGTGGTGAGCGCCCCTAAAAAACCGGTGATGAACATCAGGCGGAACAGCGGATTGAGACCCCGTTGTTCACCAATCCCGAACACCAGTCCGATCAGCAGGCATCCGGCCATGTTGACCAGCAACGTACCATACGGAAACCCGTTTCCCAACGCACGCGCGGCCCAGGTACTGACGGCGTACCGCAGCAGCGCCCCTGCGGAGCCGCCCAACATGATAACCAGTAGTCGCATCAGTGAGACGCATCAAACCATGCCGTGGGCATGGATGGTAAGGGATTGCGTGGCTGATTCTCAGCAAACGCTGTCATATGCGTGTTCATGTACCTCATCCGTAACCCGGGGCCGGTGCAGCTGTGAGGCCATCCTGCCAGGGCGGTATCCTGGTAGGAGTCATCAGTCAAAACAGGTGACAGTTTGGGGGGACTCCATCCCCGCTGGTCCGAGTGCATGGTACCCGAACCTGACGCAATCGGCCAGACCGCTCGAACCATATCAAGAAAAACTGTCTAATCTTATCCCGGATTATTCATGAATTTGCCAGACTTCGACGGTTGACATGTGGATTGAG
>CAZYPZ010000006.1:0-184532 GCA_964650005.1 uncultured bacterium
CAGCAACGCAACACGTAGCCGCGCAAGATGAAAGGTCACCAGTCTGTGTACACCTTGGGGCGGGGCGAACCCCGCCCCTATATTGATGCGGCATCGCCGCAACCGCGGCGCGACAGCGCCGTACCTTCCCCGCGCGGGGCGTGAAAACGCAACGCGCTTCACCCCCGGCGCGCAGCGCCGACACCCCCGTGGCCCGCAAGGGCCGCTTCATCCCCGTGGCCGAAGGCCACTTCACCCCAAAGGGGCGGGGCGAACCCCGCCCCTACATCGATGCGGCAACGCCGCAACCGCGGTGCGTAGCGCCGCACCTTCCCCGCGCGGGGCGTAAAAACGCACCGCGATTCACCCCCGGCGCGCACCGCCGACACCCCCGTGGCCCGCAAGGGCCACCCCATCCCCGTGGCCGAAGGCCACTTCACCCCAAAGGGGCGGGGCGAACCCCGCCCCTACATCGATTCGGTGATTACTTGCCACATCTGTGGTGGCTGGTGAGTGGCCCGGGCCCGTGCGGTCACAGGCCGCATACACCCGCGTGGCGACAGCCACATATGCCCGCGCCTCGAAGGGCTGCCTACTCGTCAGCGGTGACACCGTACACCGGGCCAAAGGCCAGAAGCAGGCTGCGCATCGTCCGTGGGGCGGCGGTCAGAAGAGGAGCGGCCGGTGTCACCCTTGAGCCGTCCATCAGTACCGACGGAGTCCATAAGCGGCCGTGCAGATCGCGTGTCTCTGCGCCTGCTTCCTTACAGATCAACCAGCCAGCGGCCAGGTCCCACAGTTTACCGATCACCACCGCACCGCGGAACCGCCCGGCAGCGGTCCAAGCCAGCTTGGCCACGGCGCTGCCTACCACACGCACTTTGGAGGGTGATCGATCGATCATATCACCCGTCGTACAGTCTCCAGCCAGACAGATCGGTTCTTCCCGTGAAAAGCTATCGCCATCACGGGCATGGATCGGAAGGCCGTTCAACGTCGCGCCCGCACCATCTTGGGCGGCGTACGTTTCCCCTACAGCCGGCATCTCGATGACACCCTCGGTCACGCGGCCGTCCACCATCCGGGCGACAGTCACCCCCCAAATGGGCAGGCCGTACGCATAGTTGGACGTGCCATCGATCGGGTCGATCACCCAAACGCGTTGGCGGCTTCCACAGGCGCCTTGCTCTTCTCCGATAAACCCGGCGTTCGGGTCGATCTCGGCAAGCGCCTCACGCAGGAACCGTTCTATTGATCGGTCCGCCTCGGTCACCAGCGTGAGGTCGCCCTTCACCTCTATCGGAATGGCAGACTGCATCTGCCGGGCGCGTGCGCCGGCCTCGCGGCACAACGCGGTCATCTGTTCCAGTATTGTCACGCAACGCCCCTGTCAACAAGACGCAGGCCGGCTCGCTGTCCACCGGCCAGCGTCCTCACATATCAGCTCTCTATCTGGGCCATCGTCTCGACCAGTACACCGGCGCTGCGGATCAATGCCGTCCGCTCGCTTTGGCTCAGCGCGGGTTCCACCAAAGCCTGCACACCACGCCTGCCCACGATCGTCGGCACACTCAAGCAGACGTTCTGCATGCCGAACATGCCGGTCTGCAGGCTGGATACGGGCAGCATCGCTCCGGCGTCGCGGGCTACGGCATGCACCACTTCGGCGATGGCCACACCCACCGCATATCCGGCTCCTCCCTTCAACCGGATCACTTCCGCACCGGATCGTCGGGTAAAATCGAAGATCGCCAACGCCTTGTCTTCGGTGTATCCCGGCAGGCTGGAGAGAGCGATGCCGTTGACGGTAGCGGACGACCAGATCGGCACCATACTGTCACCATGTTCGCCCAAGATCAAGGCGTTCACATCCGTAGCGGCCACGTTGAACTCCTGAGCCAGCAGCGAACGGAACCGCAGTGTATCCAGCACGGTCCCCAGACCGATCACCTGGCCGGCAGGCAGACCGCATCGGCGCACCGCCAGGTGGGTCAGGATATCCACCGGATTGCTGACCACCAGGATGACCGCGGACTCGGGAAGCGACACCCGGCTAAGCTCATCCAAAATGCCGTTGAACAGACTCACATTACGGTTGATCAGCTGCAATCGGCTTTCGTCCGGTTTGCGGCGCAAACCGGCGGTAATCACCACGATGTCCGACCCCTCCGCCAATTCTGTACCGCCGGAATAGATGCGTTGAGGCGCACAGAACGCCGATCCATGCCGCAGGTCCAGAGCCTCTCCTTCGGCCATATCGCGGTTGACATCGATTACGGCCAACTCTTTGACGACGCCCCCGAGCTGCATGGCGAACAGCGCGTTGGATCCGACGCGCCCTCCGCCTCCGATGACGCTGACTTTCATATCTCAATCTCCTGATTTGCGATCTGGGCGGAACGTCCCGCCATCGCCCCATCCGTGACGATTTTCACAGATTCGGCCAGTGCCATTATGCGCGTTTTCCCCAGCGCTTTCAAGATCCGCCATTAGTCAGGCGTATCCTCTGTGCGCTCGCGTCCCCGTGGATGGGCTGACCGGTATGCGGTACGCAGCATGTGGCGAGAGACATGCGTGTAGATCTGTGTCGTCGTCACTTGCGCATGTCCCAACAACTCCTGCACCGACCGGATGTCGGCGCCATGATCCAGCAGATGCGTGGCGAACGAGTGACGCAGCGTGTGCGGCGACGGCGTGTCGGTGCTGCCACAGGTCCTCCCATAACGCACGACGATACGCCGCACGCTCCGATCGGTTAACCGACCGCCGTGTGCGTTCAGGAACAGCCAGCGAGACTGCGGATGATGCCCAACCAGCACAGGCCGTGCGTCTGTCAGGTAGCGGTGCAATGCATCCGCGGCGGGGCCTCCGAACAGCGCCATCCGCGGCTTGCCTCCTTTACCCAATACCTGCACCGAACGGGCCTGCAGGTCCAGATCGCCCAGTCGCAACGCGGCCAGTTCGGCCACGCGCAGTCCGGATGCATACATCAGTTCCAAGATTGCCCGATCCCGCAGCCCCAGCGGGCCCTCAGGCGACGGTGACTCCAGCAGACGCTGTGTCTGCGCTTCGGTCAGCACATGCGGAAGCGATCTGCCCACTGACGGGGCGATCACGCGGTCCGCCGGGTTCGCAGGCAGCCCATACGCCTGGCGCAGCCAGTCGAAGAATGCCCGCAACGCGGCCAGTCGCCTTGCGACGGTACGGCGCGCATGTGCGGTATGTGTCTGTTCAGCCAGAAAACCGCGCACATGTGTATGGGTTATCATCCTTGGATCGGTCGGCCAGCCGCGGCTGTCCAGAAAGTCAAGAAACGCCGTCAGATCACCCGAATACGCTCTTAGTGTACACGGGCTGAGTCGCCGGACATGGCGCATCCACTCGATGAAGCCGTCGATGGCAAGATCGCCACAGGGCATATCCGTCATACAGGACTCTCCAACGTGGATACATACCGCCGAAACGCTTCCCGTGTAGCGGCGGCCTTCGCAGCATGCCGCTCCACGCGTTTGCGGGGCGCATCCGCCGGGTCAGGCAGGATGCCCAGATTCGCATTCATCGGTTGAAAATCCTTGCCGGCATAACCGGTAATATAATCCAACAGCGCGCCGATCATGGTGTCCAGAGGAAAGCTCACCGGGCTGCGACCCAACAGCAGGTTCGCCGCATTCCAACCGGCGATCAAACCCGCCATGGCGCTTTCCAGGTATCCTTCCACACCCGTCAATTGGCCTGCGGCGAACAGCCCCGGGTGATCCCGAAACTCCAATGTGGATTTCAACAGCCGAGGTGCGTTCAGATAGGTGTTGCGATGCATCGCGCCATACCGACAGAACTGCGCACGCTCCAATCCGGGGATGAGACGGAACACGCGCGCCTGCTCACCTTGACGCATACGCGTCTGACAGCCCACCAACCCCCACAATCGGCCATGCACGTCTTCCTGGCGCAACTGCAGCGCGGCCCATGGCCGGCGGCCGGTTGCCGGGTCTATAAGCCCCACCGGTTTGAACGGCCCATACCGCAGGGTGTCCGGACCACGACGAGCCAACTCCTCGATGGGCATACAGGCGCTGAAAAACCGGGGATCATCTGCTCCGTGAAGAGGCGTTGTCTCCGCCTGGAGCAGCGCATCGTAGAATCGGCTCCACTCCTCTTGATTCATCGGGCAGTTCAGATAGCCGCCTTCGCCGCGGCCATACCGGTTCGCCAGAAACACCCGGTCGCGGTTCAACGAATCGATACTGACAGTGGGCGCGATCGCATCGTAAAAATACAGCGCATCGCCAGTCAGGGCGCTCAGGCTTTCTGCCAGAGCCGGCGATGTCAGGGGGCCTGTGGCGATCACCAGCGGACGTTCGGCGGAGATCTCCATCAGCTCTTCCCGAACCACTTCGATGAGCGGATGGGCCTGAATACACCGCGTGATTTCCGATGCGAACCGCATCGGGTCTACCGCCAGGGCGTTGCCGGCGGGTACGCGGCTGTACTGCGCGGCATGCATGCACAGAGACCCCAGTTCGGACAGCTCCGCTTTCAGCAGGCCGGGCGCGCTGTCAGGAAGCGCAGATTTGAGTGAGTTGCTGCAGACCAGCTCGCCCAACAGCCCGGTACGATGCGCCGGAGTGGTGCGTCCCGGACGCATCTCCACCAGCCGCACCCGAACACCCCGTCGGGCCGCCGCCCACGCGGCCTCGACGCCCGCCAACCCGCCGCCTATGACTATCAGTTGTGTGTTCATCAAGCGCATTGTACGCCCGATGCGCGTCATCCTGTCAGGCGGGTCAACGCGAGCAGCGTCTCCTCTATACGCATCTCACGCTCCCGGGCGCGCTGATCCAGATAGTCCAACACCGCATCCGAGCGGTCCTGTAGAGCGATCAGCGCCCGGGCGATGCGGATCACATCACCAAACTGGCCTTCGCTGTACTTGTCCAGTGCTTCGTTCACCAACTCGGCAGTTTGCGGCTGATGCTTCCACTTCTTGGCAACCCCTTCCAGCAGCCGGCTGATTGCCTGGTCACGTGCGAACGGTTCCTGTGTCATCAACGCGTAGACTCGGTCGCCTCCTCCCAGTATTCGCGCAATCGCGGCGACAATCTGACGCAGCGTGATGCCGCTGGCCGCCCGATCCAACGATTGCAGCAGCACGGGCACTGCAGACGGGTCACCCAATGCGCCCAGTGCATCGGCGTATGCGGCCACCACCGTCTGCGACTCCTCATGGGGCAGCCGTTGCACCAGCTCCGCTACCGCCCGGCGGTCACCGATCCGAGCCAGCGCTTCGCCGACCGCCGTCCGCACCTCGCGATCCGGATGATCCAACAGTGGCGACAGCCACTCCAATGCCGCCGGACTGCCCAACTGACCGGCGGCTTCCACAGCCGTTCGCGTGAGCATGACATCATTGGAGGATAACGCGACCTCTCCCAGCGCAGGGACGGCCGATGCATTTCCGATCTCACCCAGCGCCTTGGCGGCGCTGATGCGCACAGTCCTCAACGGATGGTGCAACGCTTCCATCAACGGCGGCACCGCTTCCGGAACGCCGATCCGTCCCAACGCCCGGGCAGCCTCGGGGCCGACGCCCGAGCCCTCGTCCCGCAGCTTGGCGGCCAGAGGCGCCACCGAGGTGTTGTCCCGTATCTCCCCCAACACCTCCGCGGCCTGGCGGCGCACCTCGGGCACAGGATCATCCAGAGCCTGCTGAAGTTCCTGCACGGCCAGCGGTGAGCGTATATCCGCCAACTGTTCCACCGCCTGTAACCGCTGCTCGCTGTCACCGGCTTTCCTCAATCCGTGGATCGCCTTCAGGCTTGCGATGGGCCGGCTGGAGGTGAGATGCCCCACCAGGTACATGGTGGTCTTACTTTCCGGCTCCTGCACGAATTTGAACAGCCAGGCCGTCAACAGCCGGAGAGCCGTAGCACTGAGAAACATCACCTGATAGTTCTGCAGCGTCCAGCCTCCGACACTCCAACGCAGCCCGCTCAGCGCGTCCATCGTCCAGCCGCCCAACACCGGCGCCAGCCCGCCGGCGATCCCCATTGCCGCCGTTGCGGTAGACACATACAGCGCCCGGCGGTTGGCAGGCGCCAGCCCGACCATCAGGTTGAATTGGGCCAAGCCGACTCCGGCCCAGAACAGACCGCTCAGCAGGTCTGCAGCCATGATCATGCCGATATTCATGGCTTTGGACCAGGCGGGCGAGGTAAAAAACCACACAACCGGTGAGATCGACGCACCGATCATGCACAGCGTGATCACAGGCCGGTTGCCATACCGGTCGCACAGATACCCCCATCCGGCCATTACCGCCAGCGCGGCCGATGACGCCACAATCGCGATAATCTGGATCCAAGTCAAATCCAGTTTCAGTTCCTTGATCTGGTAAACGGGGAAGAACGGCCCCGCAAACGTTTGTGACACCAGCACCGCGGCCAGCGCCAGCAACAGGGGGCGGAATGCGGCGTCCTCCAGGGGCTGACGGTAGTAACGAATTACCTTGCGCCATTCCTGCTTTCCGCCGCCTTCAGTTTCCGGTTCGTTCGGCTCGTGCTGGCGCGGCGGCTCGGCCTGACGGCTCAGCACCACCAGTCCAACAATACTGAACAGGATGCTGAGGCTGAAAAGCACGGTATAGGCGACACCCTCGGGAAACAGGTGGTGCTTGCGGGCCAGGTCCAGAAACAGAGCAACGGGCAGCGACAGCGCCGTGCCGACAACACCCAACAACAGGTTGCGGTACCCGAAAAACCGTCCGCGATGACTGGCCGGCACCAGGTCGGAGATCCAAGCGGTCCATGCCGGGCCGGTGATGGTGCCCAACAGGCTGGCAAGCAACAGACACGTCAGGTAGACACCGATCCTCAGAGAGGGCGGCACAAGCGTGGGCACAAAGATGACCGGCAGCGACACCACCACCGATAATGCGCCGAACCACAGAACCAGGCGTTTGCGACTGAGTACCTTTTCGGCCCAATAGGATGACACCAGCTGCATCAACCCGGACCATTGGCCGATAGCGGTGATGAGTGCAATCAACACGCTGCCGGCGCCCAGATACAAGGCGAATGCGGTGGGCACCACGCCGCCGGAGAAGGTGATCGCCATCATGGCGAAGACACCGTGCCATACCGATACGCGCAGTGCCTGAGTCACCTCCAGCCGGTTCAAAGGCCGCGGCGCATCGCTGCGTCTGGATCGTTGACTCATGGATCATCGCTCCCGTTGCATGTGTGCAGATACTCTACCACATGATAATGCAACTGGAACGCCAATTCGGCAAGGGCAACACCCGGTGTGTGAGCTTAGCGGATCCTGAACGGCCATCGGTCACCACGGTCACGCGCCCGGGTGCTGCGCCCGGCCATCGCAGTGTCACCCCTTCGGCCAACGACAGCTCGTGGTTTACCAGATACAGCAGCCAGCGTCTATTATCCCGCCACAACACGCCGCGAACGTCCTGATCGGTGTGCAGTTCACATATCGGACGCACGCCCAAGAGGCCTGGCAACACATGACGCACGGCAGCCAGTGTCTCCCGGTGTGAAAGCGTTTCTCGGCGCCAGATCATCTGCGGCGGCGTGTCACCCGCGTCGCCCTGGCGGTTGTTGTACTCCCCGGCATACTGCCGCCCCCAATCGGGCAGCTTGGCGCTCACCGCCACCCGACGTCTGCGCACCTCGCCCCTTTCGGTATGGGTCGCATACCGTCCGCCGGCGATCACCCGGCCCCCCGCGCGCCGGAACCGCTCTATGATCTCGGTGACGGCATCGGAGCAACAGGCGCAATCCGGTATCAGCAGCCAGCGATACCGGCTCAGATCCACCCAACCGTTCTCTATCTCGTCCAGCGTCACCATATCGAAACCCCACGTGATCCGCTCCAGCAGGTGATACCAGCCCATCAGGCTGTTGACCCGGTTACGCCCGAACAGCTCGTCACCCGGTGCGCCGGGTACGATCGGATCGAGCAACGCCCCGTCCACCGCCACCCGATATCGCTGAGTGAGCTTCAGCGCCTGTCGGGCATCGCGCGTCATCCGGGCAATAGTGGCCACAGGCCAGTCAGGATAAAACTCAAAATCCTTGGCGCCGTTCCAACAGCAGTAGAACAGCGCCTCCGCGCCGTGCTGGATGGCGGCATGAGTCGCCTTTTCGTGCACCTCCCAACCGGCACGCACCCCGTCCACAAAATCCAACAGGTCCCAATCCCACACGGGTTTTCCGTATTTACGCGCCAAGTCCAACCCGGCCGTCAGCCGGAACGTATCGCCGCGCGCAAAACACAACTGCAGACCATGCACATCGTGCGAACGGGAGCGCGCCAAGATGTGATCCGTACGCATACAGGACCAGTCCACGTAGTCCCACTCGGCGACTTGCGCCCATCCGAAGGTCAGATAGGACACGACAGGACGGCTTGGATCGATCTCACGGGTCAGTGCAGCCAGTCGTTCGATGGTCTGAGCGGCGGTGGCGTACCAGAAGCCGGCCCAGTCGACAGCGACTGCTGTGAGTCCCCTCGGTGGATCTGTCACGCCCGGAAACTCCACGGCTACACCGGCCAGTCCGCGGCGGTTCTGCGCATAGGGATAGTCTGTCTGCCGGACCAGCGGCGCAGGCACCTCGGACCAATCGCCGATCCGCGAATTCCAGCGGGCGTTCAACACATCGATGTGTGCATACCGCTGCCTGAGCCACTGGCGAAAGCGAAGGACATCATGCGGCGCATACCGTTCGGACTCCGGAAACCACCACTCGATCCCCGGCACATAGTGCGTGACGGTGCGTTGCGCATCGTGGGCATCCAGAAAGGCTTTCAACCGGGTGAGCAGCTCACGCTGATGCGCCTGTAACAGCAAGGAGTCGGCGCGCGCCATCGAGCCGGGCACGCCTCCCCAACCGCAGGTTCCTTCGCCGGCTTCACGGCAGGCCTCCGTCAGCCATTTGGGCGCACAAAATGCATTGATCTCCAGCAGCAGCACCAGCTTCAACCCATGGCGGCGGGCGGTGTGCAGCTGCTCGGTTATCGTATCGAAGCGCCACTCACCGGCAGCGGGACAGATCGCACCATAGTTCAGCCGGGCCATCAACGCATTCGCGCCGGATCGACCCAGAGCTTCCGTCCCGACACGGCTGAAGGGGAAATGCCAGATGAAGCCGACATAGGGTTCCGGGCGGGTTTGGTCCATTCAGGCGGCCTTTCCGGCGGAGCGCCATCCAGCGCTCCGCCGCTGTGCAGATGATGGTCAGTCGACGAACAGCAGCATGCCCTGACCGGGCGCCAGCCAGTTGTTCTCGCCGCCCCAAATAACCTCCTGGCCGGTGTAGGGGTTGACCAGATGCAGCGTGCCTGCCTTCTTCAGCTTGATGTGGAACAGTGTGGATTGAGTCAGGCTCTTGTTGACCACGATCACGGCCTGACGGCCATTGCCACCCTCGAACTCGCCAAACAGCAGATCGCCGCCGGTTACCGACTGCACCACTTTGGCGCTGTCGATCCCGCTGCACCCTTCGGGCACGTTCGGGTGGTGAAACACGTTGACGCTGCGCAGCTTGAGATACGCCGGTCCCAGCCGGTGCACCTGCCACAGCACATTGCGCATCATATCCCATGTGGGCGTTCGATGCCCGAACTGATCCACCGGAGCCAGACGGTAGTTGCCCACGTCCGGCGCAAAGTAGGTGAAGAAGCTCAGCCCCCGGGCTCCATATGCCAGCGTGGTGAACGTCTGAAACCGGATGGTCGCCGGCGAGGGCTCGGCATAGTTGAAATGGGCGTTACCCAGCACGATGTTCCAGAACGGCACCCCGTGACGCAGCGATACGCGCCGGGCATCCTCCAGGTTCTGGAAGTAGCCATTCCGCAGCTGATTGCCCTCCATCATGGCGTAGTGGTCATAGCTGACAAACGGCATCTTCACATCGGTGACCACGCGGTCCAGGTACTCCTCATATGTGGAGGTGCCCAAGCGCGGCAGGTCGCAATAGTTGGGAAACAGGTTGATGTAGGGAAGATGATCCGGGTCGAAGCGGCGCAGCGCATCGACAAATCGCGCCAGTCCGGGGTATACTCGCGCGCTGGGTTCATCACGCAGATAGTATCCATAGAGCGCGGGATGGGTTTTGACACGCTCCGTAACGGCCTGCACCCGGCTATCGACCTCTTCCTGAGACAGTTCGCACTCCGCATCGCCCGCATGCATGGTGGGCGTCGAGACAATCGCCTTCAGCCCCACTTTCTGGCATGTATCCAGCGTTTTTTCGGTGACGAACCCGGCCAGGTTGAACCCGCATTCGCGGATCCCCTCCATCTGAGCCTCGTCATCGGGCGTCCATCCCCACGGCAGTAAAGCGAACTCTTCCGGTTTCAGCATGGGTATCCCTCCCTGAGGTGCAGCCAGTGTGACTGTACAGAGCGTAGCGGCGAGCAAAGCCGCCAGACATCTCTTCATGACCCCCTCCTGTTTGTGCAACCAACGTCGTGACGTTCGGCACGGGACGTTTCGTATCGCCAGACGGCTATTCCTGCGTGCGGACGAACCGGCGCTTGCGCGCTTCACTCTTCGGATGCCTGCAATGGACCAGGCGCCTCCACCAGTTCTCCCCGACGGTACCGCTCCCACACATCCAACACGGCGTCACGGTGCGGTCGGATGCGGCAGTGGCCGTCGCGGTTGTTCATCTCCGTGCAGAACCCCTCGTGTACACAGTGCGGGGTCAGCATGCGTCCCAGAAACGGGGAGACATCCAGCACTTCCCGACGCACCTGCTTGAAGACCTCGCGGATCTCCCATTGAGCGAGCGTACACAGGCGCAGACCACACATATGGATCAGTTCGCGCAGGTTGACGGTCATCACCAGTGCGGTGCTTACACCCTGGGGAAACACGAATCGCGCATCCTCTGCGGGCACCCCCATCGCCAACAGGCTCTGATAGGTCTCGGCGGCGCGTTCAACCAGCGCCGAAAACAGACCGGCAGCCTCCGGATTCGCCCTTACGGACTCGGGAACCACACATTGCGGATCCTGAAAAGAAACATACCGCTGGGATTGCTGATCGAATGCCACACCGATCCGGTGACGCACCAGCTGATGGGTCATGGTGCGGCTCACGCCGGATATGGCGAAGCTGAACACGATGTGTTCTATCGTGCTGTGATGCCCGGAAGCGACCACCCGCTCGATCAGCCCTTGCATCTTCCGATCGCTCACCTTACCGTTGGTGACCTCATTCCAGATCTCATCCGGAGGCTGTTCACTGTAACAGGTGCGGCACGCCGTGTAGATCATCTGACGGTAGGCCGTTTCAGCGACTTCACGTGTGGGAAACAGCAACGTCACCTTCGGGCCGTCCACGGTCTGCATGTTACGCCTCCTGTTTCGGGCAGATAAGCTCCACCCGGTGTATGCGGCGTCCCCGCATCTCCACTACCTGGAGAACGCCGCGTCCAAACGTCACCTGGTCACCGATGTGAGGCAGACCGGTTAGATGCCCCAGCACATATCCGGCCACTGTTTCGAACTCCGTGTCGTCTTCGGGCGCACAGCCTGTCTGTTCGATCAGCTCCGCCAGGTCCACCGTGGCGGCGACCAGATAGCGCCCCTCGCCGTTGGGATGCACGGGACTCATTTGCGGTTCGAATTCGTCGGTGATCTCTCCAACGATCTCCTCCACCAGATCCTCCATGGTCACCAACCCGGAGGTCCCGCCAAACTCATCCGCGACGACCGCCATGTGGATGTGTTGCTGCTGCAGCTCCCTCAACAGATGGTCCAGTGGTTTGCTCTCAGGCACTACCAGCACATCGCGAACCACCTGACGCAGATCCTGATGCCCCTTGGCCACCGCCGCGTACAGGTCGCGGATATGAACCATGCCGATCACGTCATCGGGTCCCTCACCGCACAGCGGGTAGCGGGAATATCCGGCCTCTTCGGCCACAGCCAGCGCCTCCGCAGGTGACATGTCCGTTTGCAAATAGACCATATCCACACGGGGCACCATGATCTCGTGCGCCTGTTTGTCACCGAACCGGAACACCTTCTCCATCATCTCGGCTTCGGTGTCTCGGAGGGCGCCGGTGTCCGCGCTGTGCGCCAACAACAACCGGATCTCCTCTTCCGTGTACTGATCGCCTTCGTAGGCCAGCGGGATCCGCAGCAATTTAAGAATTGCACGCGCGCACCAGGTCATGATCACCGTGAGCGGCTTGAGCAGGCGATGCACCGCCGTCAGCGGCAACGAAGCCAGCAACGCCACCTGATCGGTGCGCCGGAACGCCACGTTCTTGGGCACCATTTCACCGATGACCACCAGCACAATCAGGATCACCAGATAACCGATGGCCAACGAGATGACGTGGTGCGCTTGCGGGTCGGTCACGCCGAGAAATGTCACCATTGGTCCGACTCGATGATGGATAGCCGGTTCGGCGATCGCGCCGATGACGATGTTGCATGCCGTAATGACTACCTGAATGGTGTTGAGATAGGCATCGATGTGGCGGTGCGCATGCTGCAGGAGCCGAGCCGACCAGACGCCGTTCTGGCTCAACTCTTCAATGCGCGTGGACCGAATGCGCACCAGCGCGATCTCAGCCGCAACAAAGAACGCGTTTAACAGTATGAATGTGACAACCAGCATAGGCAGACCCGGATCACCCTCGGCGCATCACTAACCGCGATGCGCCGACCGGCCGACGGGCTGTCAATCCCGGCTGAACGCGGCGCTGGCGTAGCCCACCACGTACGATGGGTCGCCATCCGGCACATCACCCGATGTGTAATGTGAAAGGATCTCGGCATGCGGCACGGAAAGCAGCTTCATGACCTTCAGCAACAGCGCCACCGGGTATACGCCGCACATACTGATCTGTTCATCGAGCACATGGGTGATCAACGTCTCGGCATCCTGCGCCTGGATCAACTCCAGCACATGCGCATCCTTCTCCAACGCGGTCTCTCGGGTGACATAGTGCATCAGATCGGTTGTCGCCAGCACCAACGTGGATGGCGTCCCCATCACCAATTCGGCAATACACTCGGCCACGCGATCAAACGCCTCACGCTGCTGCCTGTCATACCGCAGCCAACCTATCAGCAGGGGGACGATGCGTGTCTCCGGGGAGATCACCTGCAGGAACGGCAACTGAACCTCCAACGAATGTTCGTTGGTGTGAGCGCCCGGCACGTCGATCACTTGTGCAACCCGCTTCTTGATCACCTTGCACATGTCGACATTGGTTTCCACGCGCCCCAAGGGCGTCTCGTACGTGTAATCCGTAGCCAGCGCATAGTTGACGCCGGGATCTCCGTGGGCCGGGCCAATCAGAATGGCGGTATCCAAGGGACCATTCATCGCCAGCCGCGTATAGGCCCAAGCCGCCGCGTAGCCGCTGAATTGCCAGCCTGCATGGGGGACCATCAGTCCCGCCAACGCGCCCGGCTCACGCGGTTGTTGAGCCGAGATGGGACCGGGTCCCAGCGGCGGCTGGAAGCACTTGGCAAATTCTTTCATCAGTTCTTCGCGACGGGCCGGATAGAACCGCCCGGCGGCTATGGGTTTGCGGATCATGACCGCCTCCCTGGCAGCGTGTGATGACGCCGGTATTATTCCTCGGCCGACGGTTCGTCCGGCCGATCGTTCAACAGGGCTCTCATCCGGGCAAAGGGATCGTCGTCATCAGCCGGCGTAGAAGAGGCGGACCGTACATTGCTGACGGCCTCCATCGGGATCACCAGCTCTGTTACGCCGTCGAGATCCATGCCACGCAGATTCAACACCAACCACTGACCTGTTCGCCCTTCATGAGTGGTCCGTACAGACAGACGGGATGATGGAAAGTTCATGATGAGATGTCCACTTCCTCATTATATCTGTATTCACCTGTTTACTTGGCGCGTGCGACGTCGTTTTCCTGCATCGTTCGCGGATCACTCAACCAGCGTTCCACACGCACCAGCGCCCGGCCTTCCTGCAGTTCTGTAACACGCGCCTCGGCGTATGGCGTCACATCCTGCCATACCACCCGCCCCGCACTGTTTTTGACGTCACTGACGCGGCACAATTGAAACCGGTCGCCACGCTTCACCCCGTGCACTGCGCCCATATCGATCACCGCGCGGTCGCTGTCCAGCACGGCCAGCACCTGCGCCTGGCGGGGGAACAGCTGCGCGATCTGCTTGGCGATATCCTCTGCGGCCCTCCGGGCGGCGCGTCCAAGCTGACTGTCCGCCCATTCCTTTGAGCTGAAGTCCACCGCCGACAGCCACTGCCATAGCTGTCCTGCAATGGCGGTCACCCCTGTGCGTGTGTCCTGTCCCTTGGCGGAAGGCGCGGCGATCACCTGGCCTGTCGCCGTGTCCAGCAGCCGGCAATCGAGCCGCACCACAGCCGTGGAGGACGTGAACCGAACGCCGGCGATCGGGCCCAACGCCAATCCGACACCGCGGCTGTCATCGCGCACCCCCATTTCGGTGATTCGTCCCCCCAGCAACGCGGTGGCGCCCAGCAACTTGGCGGCCGCCACCGTGTCATCCGCCTGCACCATCCCCGACTCCACCAACCGACGCTCGCGCAGCACCGCCTCCAGTTGTTCGCGTTCCAGCAGCGGCACTCCTCTGCGCGTCAACTCGGCCGCCAGCATATCGGTGAACGCCACCGCAACGCGCTGATGACCGCCTGCCGGCGGATCGAAGGTGACAATCGCCAGCCGGCGCATACCCGTCGGGGCGTCCTCATTGCCCATCGCCGGCCTCAATCCCGACAGCACTAAAATGCAAGCCATCACCAGAATGCCAATCCGTGCAAAAGTTCGTTGTGGCATGAGTCCGGCCTCCGTGCGGTATGCTTATACTGATCCATATATCCAGACGCTGCGCCGCGCCATTTCGTTTTCCCGCTTGACTTACCGTCTGGCCGGTGGTACAACGTAGCTGTTCGGTTGTTCTTTTTTTCACAAGCAAGGAGGCTTCCCGATGGGGGCGAGCGATACACGGGTGTTCAACTTTGCCGCCGGCCCGGCGGTACTGCCGGAACCGGTACTGCTGCAGGCGCAGCGCGATCTGTACTGTTATCCGGGCGCAGGTGCGTCCATGCTGGAGATCAGCCATCGATCAAAGGCGTTTGACGAGGTGATCGAGTCCGCCGCGTCCAACATCGCCAAGCTGCTGGGATTGCCCGACGGATACCACGTGGTGTTCCTGCAGGGGGGCGCTAGCCTGCAGTTCTCGATGGTTCCCATGAACCTGCTCGGAGGCGGTCGGGCCGACTACGTGGTGACCGGATCTTGGGCCAAAAAGGCGCTGGCCGAGGCCCGACGCGAAGGTGAAGCCAATGTGGCATGGGACGGCAAAGAGAGCAACTACTCGCGCATGCCCGCATCGCAGGAGCTGCGTCTGACCGAAGGCGCCGCCTACGTGCATATCACCTCCAACGAGACCATCCAGGGGATCGAGTTCCCGACCGAGCCGGACACCGGCGACGTTCCGCTGGTGTGTGACGCATCCAGCGACTTTCTGAGTCGCCCATTGGATATATCCCGCTACGGACTGATCTACGCCGGTGCGCAGAAAAACGTCGGCCCCGCCGGGGTAACCATTGTGGTGATACGCGAAGACATGCTGGAACGCATTCCGGACGGGCTGCCGACCATGCTGGATTATCGCACCTACACGGCCAACAAGTCGCTCTACAATACGCCTCCTGTGTTCGCCATCTACATGGTGCGGCTGGTGACCGACTGGCTGCTGAACGAAATCGGCGGTCTGTCCGCCATGTACGAACGCAATCGTGAAAAAGCGGCCCTGCTCTATCAGGCCATCGACTCTAGCGACGGATTCTACCGGGGACACGCCGCCCCGGACAGCCGCTCACTGATGAACGTCTCCTGGCGGCTGCCCAGCGAAGAGCTCGAAAAGCAGTTCGTAGCCGAGGCGCGTGATGCCGGTCTGTATGAACTGAAGGGTCACCGTTCTGTGGGAGGCATCCGGGCGTCCATCTACAACGCCATGCCGTGTGAAGGCGTGGTGAAGCTAGTTGAATTCATGCAGGCGTTCCGCCAAGCGCACGCCTGATTTCACTCCACTATCCCGGCTGTTCACAGGCCTCCGCTTCGGTGCGGGGGCCTGTTTGCATTGCGTGGGGATGGACCTACACGTACATCACGCGGCCGGTAACCAGATGCACCCCGTCGGGCAATGCGCTGAGCGCGGCCAACCGGTCGGGCCCCAGCACGCACAACGAACCCCAGTATGCGCCCGCATCCGGCGGAACGGCAAACGGCACAGACCGGCCGGCGAAATCACGCGCCTGCCGATCACCCAAATACACGCACATCCAAGGCTGGGTTCGCCCCGGGTCGGTTAACATCACCGACAATGCTGTGATCCCTATGGGCAAACGTCGCAGGCAGGGAGCGCCGCCATACAGCAAAGGAGGCATGGGGTCGCGCAACGCCGGCCAGCGACGATCCGGTGAGACGCCGGCCTCCGACCACCGCGCCCCCGGAGGCGCCAGACGGCAGATCCAAGGCTGCAATACCCGCCCTGCCTCGAAGTCCTCGATCGCGGTGACCAGCGAGCCATCCGAGAGCACGCACGGAGACGGCATACCGTCGCGTCCCTTGGGGCGAAAACAGAGCCGCTTCGGCGCGTCCCACTCGCGGCCGTCATTCATGGAACGCATCCCCGTTATCTCCTGCTGCCCGTCTCCATACGGGGCTTCGTTGGCGAACAGCAGTCCCACCGAGCCATCGGGCAGCATGATCCCCACGGGTTCCCAGCAGCCCGTGTTCTGGGTCATGCCGGCTGTGTACACGACCTCGGGGGGAGTCCAACGACGGCCCTCGGCGTCGCCCCGCGAGATCAGAATGCGATAGGGTTGGCCATCGCGCAACGGCCGTTCATTGATGAACAGCAGCAGGCCACGACGATCCGGCAGCGGCAATATCTCAGGATTCGCACAGATCGAGCCATCCCGACGGGCCAAGACCTCGATCGGCGTCCACTCGCGCAGCGACTTGTCGGTCCGTCTCGCCACCACCGTGCCGTGGCGTTCACACACCAGCAACCACCCGCCCGGAATAGACGCCATCCGCGGATATGTGGACTGCGGAGCCAACAAGACATCCGTACGCGCGTTCCACACCACCGTCCGGTAATCGGTAACCGGCCGCGTCATGGCGCGAATGACCGCATGAGTCCCGCCAAAAATCCTCCCAGCGTCATCCAGAACAGAATGATCACGGTCCACACGAGCAGATAGAAGGCCGAAGCGATCACGCCGATGGCCACCCAGCGGTCCTGTTCCTTGCGGAACGCCTCGAAACTGGGCCAATGCGTTTGCCGCTCCCAGACAAGCCGTTCACCACGCGCCCCCATGTAGATGCTCCAGACCAATGGCAACAGGCCGAAGGTCAATTTTGAGAGCAACAACACCACTACAGACAGTCCGACCAAATCCCAACGCTGCATAACCGCCAGCCAGAGAGGATACAAGCTGAATGCCGCCCAATTCCATCGGAACCGCGGGGCTTCATACGCCACGTCGGCTCGCGGCTCTTGAAACGTCACCAAAGCCTCTGCGTTAGCTCCATCCACCGGAGTGGCGTCGAACAGCCCCTCCACCATACCGGCAGCCAATCGACGACCGGTATGTTCCTCTTCCAGCTCGCTGTCGGGCAGCAAGCGCTTCTCCTGCACCCAGAGGCGCAAGGTCTCCAGGTCCGCCGGACCATATCGTCGGCCATTCACGGCATGCAGGTAGTAACGCATTCGCCACTCCGGATGGATCGGACGCCCGTCTGGCAGAGCGCGGCTGCCCGCGCTCTGCCAACAATGTCAGCGATCTGACGAGTCGAACGCGGCGTCGAACGCGCGCTCCGAGCGGGGAAAGTCCACACGACGCACAAACGCGCACGCCTCTTCGGCACCATGCTCGCGATCCATCCCGCCGTCTTCCCATTCCACGGACAGCGGCCCCGTATATCCGATGTCGTTGAGCGCCCGGATGATCTCTTCAAACGCGATGCGGCCACGTCCGAGCGACCGGAAGTCCCAGTAACGGCGGGGATCGCCGAAGTCAAGATGGCCTCCAAACACACCCGCCTGAGTGGGCGTGGGGGACCAGTAGACGTCCTTCATATGTACATGGAAAATCCGGTCCGCCAGCAGACGGATGAACGCCACGTAGTCGACCCCCTGGTACCCGAAGTGGCTGGGATCGTAGTTGAACCCGAACCGCTTGTGACCATCAACGGCCTCCACCGCGCGCATGGCCGAAGCGATATCGAACGCGATCTCCGTGGGATGGGCCTCCAGTGCAAAGTCCACATTCACGGAGTCGAACACATCCAGGATCGGCTTCCAGCGGGCGGCAAAGTCTTTGTAGCCGTTTTCCACCAGATCGGGACCGTTCGGCGGGAAGCTGTACAGGCAGGGCCAGATGGAACTGCCGGTGAAACCGCATACCACAGCGCGATGTTCCGACGGACAAGGGGACGCATCGAACAGCCTCCGTGCGGCGCGAGCGGTATTGGCCATCGCGGTCGCCGCGCGTTGACGTACACCCTCCGGGTCGCCATCGCCCCAGACAGACTCCGGCAGCACGGATTTGTGCCGCTCATCGATGCGATCGCATACCGCCTGCCCGACCAGGTGATTGCTGACAGCGTAACAGGTCAATCCGAATCGCCCCAGGATCTCCCAGCGCGACTCCACATACCCGTCGGTCGACAAGGCGGCGTCCACATCGAAGTGATCGCCCCAACAGGCCAGTTCCAATCCGTCATATCCGAACGATGCCGCCTTTTCGGCCAAAACCTCGAGCGGCAGATCGGCCCATTGGCCGGTAAACAGGGTAACAGGTCTTCCCATATGCAACGCCTCCTAGGTGTCAGTGCGATACAAACGATATGTACCCCGCAAAGCGCAGGGATTCCTGCGTTGCCACGCCTGTTGGTCGGGCGTGTTTTAGGTGTTTTTTCCCGGGGAGCCACGTCACTCGCCTCCCGGCATCTGGGAAGGAATCACGCCGTATCGCACCGTATTGGGTTTTCAATCGTAAGGGCGGTGAAACGAACATGACCCCACGGTTGGCCATCATTGGTCTGGACAGCAGTCATTGCATCGAGTTCACACGTATACTGCACACGCAGCAGCTGGCGCAGGTGGTTACGGCGTTGCGATTCCCGTCCGCATTTCAGGATGAAGCCGGACAGGATGCGCGCGCCGCTCAGCTCGAAGCATACGGGGTCAAGGTCACCACGGATATCGACGAAGCCGCAGCCGGCTGCGATGCGTTGATGCTGCTGATCAACGATCCGTCGCTGCATCCGGAATGGGGTCTGCGTTGCAGTGAATACGGACTGCCGATGTTCATCGACAAACCATTTGCACACGATCTGACGTCGGGGAAAACGCTCGCCGACCATTTGATTCATCGGGGGATACGGGTGATGTCCGCGTCGTCGCTTCGGTCCGCTCCGGAACTGGTCGAGGCCGTACGCACGGTAGAAACCCCGCAGCGCGTGTGGATTTATGGGCCTCTCGGCGCCGCTCCGGCCGGCAGCTCCATCATATGGTACGGCGTACATGCATTCGAGATGCTGCACAAGGCCTTGGGGACATCCGCCGACCTGATCGGCTGTGTGACTGACACGCAAGGCGTCGTGGCGGTACTCGAGAGCGGCAATGGCCGGCGCGGTGTGGTGGAACTGACGCATCACTCCTATCAATACGGCGGCTGTTTACGCGGCAGCAGCCGGACAGCCCACTTTACCTGCGCGGTTGAAACGGCCTATCTGGCCCAGATGCGGGATCTTGTCGCTTTTTTGCAGGGGCGCGAGCCCCAAGGCACGATCGACAGCGCACTGAGTGTGCTGCAGATGCTGGAGCGGCTCGATCGGCAACTGGCGTCCGTTGATCCAGCCGACCAGCCGCGGACCTGAGGAGAACACCTGTCGTGATACACTCCCATGCTTGGATCATCGTCTGTTGTCTGGCAGTCGGGATTTCGGCCAGCGCCGTTCCGGCCCCGCCGGGGCCCTCGTGGGAAGACTCGCTGAGGAGCCTGTCTCAGAAGCTGCCGGAACCGCACAGAACGCGCCTGAGGGCGCAGCTGGAGTTCGCGCTGGGACTGGCGGAACGCACGCCCGGCAACAACACCGCGATGTTGAATTTGCCACAACAGGCGTTGACCGTTGCCGTGCGCGCCGCAGAGGCAAATGAACCGCCCGCACGCGTGGTTGCAGCGGCAGAGCGAGTTCTGGCGCCGCTGGCGCCTCGCGCCAAAGAATACGTGGTGCACTGCGTCGGACATGCGCACATCGATATGAACTGGATGTGGAGCTGGCCCGAGACCGCTTCGGTGGCGCACGATACGTTCGTGACGGTGAACCAGCTGATGACCGAGTATCCCGCGTTCCGGTTTGCCCAGAGCCAGGCAGCGGTCTATGACACCATCGATCGGCTGTATCCCGAACTCGCTCAGGTAATCCGCCAACGCATCCGGGAAGGGCGCTGGGAAACCACCGCGGCGCATTGGGTGGAGGGCGACAAGAACCTGGTGTCCGGTGAAGCGCTCTGCAGGCATCTGTCTCTTTCCGCACGCCGGATGCAAGCGCGTTTCGGCGTCCCCATCGGCAGCATGAAGATCGACTGGGAACCGGACACATTCGGTCACGCGGTCACGCTTCCAACCATTCTGAACGCCGCCGGCATACGTTGGTATTACCACTGCCGCGCGGGACGGGGGGAGTGGCTCTACCGATGGCAGGCTCCGGACGGCAGCAGCGTCTTGACCTGGGATGACAGCCGTCTCTGGTACAACGGTCCCATGGATGCGCGCATCGGCTGGCAGGCCGTCGAGGTGGACAGGCGTTATGGGCTGAAACACAGCCTGCATGTGTTCGGTGTGGGCGATCATGGAGGCGGTCCCACACGTCAGCAGATCGAACGTGCGATCGACATGGACTCATGGCCGGTGTTTCCCCGCGTCCGCTTCAGCACCGCTCAGGTCTTTTTCACCGCCGCAGAACAGGCCAAACGCATCCCTGTGGTCACCGATGAGTTGAACCCGGTGTTTCAGGGATGCTACACATCGCAGGCATGGATCAAGCAGGGCAATCGGATCAGTGAAGCCGCATTGGTGCGCACCGAACAGACCGCCGTCCTGGCGGGCGCATTGTGCGGTATGCCATGGCCGGCCGACACCCTGCAGACCGCCTGGCAGAATACGCTTTTCAACCACTTCCACGACATCCTGCCGGGTTCGGGTGTGCCGGCAACCGTTCAATACACGCTAGGGCTGTCCCAGCAGGTCGCCGCGGACGGCGGTGCGGTGCGAACGCGTGCGTTGCGTGCGCTGGCTAACCTGGCCGCCGGACCGGGTGCGGGCGCACCCCATGGCGGTCAGTCCGCAGGCGCGGGTAATCTCACCTCCATGGGAGCGCTGTCCACCGCATCCACCGGTGGCGACCGGTTCGTGGTTTTCAATCCGGTTCCGTGGTCAATCGATCGGGTGGTGACGCTCCGGTTATGGAATGATCCAAATGGCGGCCGGCCTTTGGCGGTAGAGACGCCGGATGGCCGAACACTCAAAGCACAGGACGCCGGCCAAGGGGGCTTCTGGGGACACAGCTGGCGCGACATCCGTGTGCCGTTGCCATCTTTGCCGCCGCTGGGCTGGCGCGTGGTGCGCGTGGTCCCCGCAGATAATGGCGCCGTGCACCCTGCACACACAGTCCAGGTGAACGGACTGGAGGCATCGAACGGCTCGATCCGGGTGCGTATGGATGCGGAATCGGCAGGAGTGGCCAGTCTGGTCGACTTGAAGACGGGGCGTGAGTTGGTGAGTGCCGGAAAGCCTCTGGGGGCGCTGGAGATGGGCATTGAACCGCCGCACGGCATGACCGCGTGGGAGCTGGCGGGTTGGACCGAGCGACGCGATGTCTCCAGAGGGGCGCAGCTGCATCTTGTGGAGAGCGGTCCCTATCGCGCCCGATGGCGCGCCCATATCCCCTTGAGCACTAACAGCCATGCCACGGTAGAATACAGCTTGGACGCCGGCTCAGACTCGCTTCAGATGCAAGTGCAGGTAGAGTGGCGGGAGCGGGGCGATGCGGTACGCGGGGTACCGGCGTTACGCGCTTCGTTTCCAGCCACCGGCGTCAACGAAGTGCTGGCGGAAGCGCCGCTGGGATCGGTACGTCGTCCGGCGGACGGACGGGAGATGCCCATGCGACGCTGGATCCAGTTGCAACGGAACGAAGACTCGCTGTGGATCGGCAATGATCGATGTCATGGCTATACCGCAGATCGGTCGGGCGTTACGGTATCGATGCTGCGGGCCAGCTACGACCCCGATCCTTGGCCAGACAACGGCTCACACACGTTTCGATTCTGGATCGCACCATCGGCCGGATGGAAACCGGCTCAGGCCATCCGACACGCCGACATGCTGGAACATGATCCTGATGTGGTCAACGTAGCCAGTCGTCCCGGGAAACTGCCGTCCGACCGCTGGTTGGTGCGTCTGGAGTCACCCCATGCTGTGCTGAGCACGCTGACCCGAGGCAGCGACGGCAAGTCGCTGCTGATCCGCGTGTATGACGCCGATGGAAGCGGCAACCCGGCCCGCATCCGGTTCGCTCCGGGGATTCTGCCCGCTGCGGCCAAGCTCCAGACGGTCGATCTGTTCGAGCGGCCGGCTCCCGGAGAGGCCTCCCAGCAAAATGGTCTGGTAACGTTGCAGCTGAAACCGTATGCTTTGCGTACTGTCCGGGTATCCGCCACACCGGAAACCCGGCCGCAGGCCCATTCGGGGTCGGCGTCTGTGAACAAACGGGCCAGGAGGCAATAGATGAACTTTCGGATCGCTCTGATCACCGCCGTGTGCGTGATCTGCGGTATCTCCCCCGATGCACAACAGCCCATCCGGCGACTCACGCTGGAGCCAAGCGAGGGCTGGGTGATCTTCGACCCCACTCGGGATGGCATTGGATACCGATACGGTCCGTCTTTGATATTGCGGCCGGACGGAACACTGGATGCCTGGTTCTCGTCACCTGGGGGCTGGCCCCCGATGCCGCCACAGTTTCCAGAGCACATACCCTTCGGCAGCCCGCTGTTCAAGGGATTGGATCCACCGGAGGGATACCGGCCAACAAAAGGTGATGTCTACCAATGGGACTGGATCCGGCACAAACAAAGCCATGACGGCGGCAAGACATGGGGGCCGGAGCGCGTCGTGCTCACTCCCACCCCCTGGTCACGCGATCAGTTCTCTGTATGCGATCCCGGAGTGATCAAGCTGGGCGATTGGTACTACCTGGGTGTCACAGCGGTAGACAATGAGGCAGGCCACCGTAACGAAGTGTTCGTGTCCCGCAGCCGCCGTGCCGATGGGCCCTTCGAAAAATGGAACGGCAGCGGGTGGGGCGGGAAGCCGATGCCCATTGTGCCGTACCGCACACCGGTCAAAGCCTGGGGAGCCGGCGAGCCCAGTTTTGTACGGGTCGGCAACACGCTGTTCATCTACTATTCATTGCACACGAGCGAGGCGGAACAGGGGGGACGCCGGGCGATCAACCGCACAATGGTCGCCACCGCACCGGCTGACCGGGAGGACTGGCCTGCCCATATCAAATTCCGCGGCGTGTGCTGGGACCGGCTGCCAAGCGAGGACTCCGCGGACGTGAAATATGTACCGCGTTTCCGCCGGTTTATCGCGGTGTCCACCGCCAGCCGCCTGACGGCCGACTCGTTCATCGCGGTGCGGACTTCGGTCGATGGGCTGCGATGGAGTGAACCCATCGCCCTCAAGACACATCTGCGGCCATGGCTGCACAACTGCGGACTCAGCAGCGGGCCGGACGGACAGATTGACGTACAGGGACCTGTGTATCTGGGTTACGCATACAGTGACCAACCGGGGGTGAACTGGGCGCTGTGGTATACAATGCTGCATCCGGTCACCATCCGGGAAGAGCAGATCACCAAGCGGTAACAGCCACCGCTCGTACACGGCGCGGTCTGCGCCCGGAAAGGAGCACACATGCTGCGCGAAGAATACCTGTTGCCGGTCATCATGGGGTTGTTGGTGATTATCGCAGTGACGGTTCATGCCGATACGCCAATCCGGCGGCTGACGCTGGAACCGGCGGAAGGCTGGGTCATCTTTGACCCGGAACGGGACGGATATGCATACCGATACGGACCATCCTTGATGTTGCAACCCGACGGATCGCTCGATGCCTGGTTTGCGTCTCCGGGCGGCTGGCCGCCGCAGGGAGAACGCTTCCCGGATTGGATGCCTGCGGGCGGACCAGAGCCCGCGGGATATGTGGAGACCCGGGGCGATGTGTTTCAGTGGGACTGGATCCGACACAGGCGCAGCACAGACGGCGGAAAAACCTGGTCCGCGGAAACCGTTGTGCTGCGCGCGACGCCTTGGTCACGGGATCAATACTCGGTATGCGACCCGGGGGTCATCAAGCTGGGTGACTGGTTCTATCTCGGTGTCACTGCGGTGGACAATCTGGCCGGCAATCGCAACGAGGTCTTTGTGTCGCGCAGCAGGTCCGCAACGGGCCCATTCGAGAAATGGAACGGCGGCGGTTGGGGTGGCAAGCCTATGCCGATCGTGTCGTTCAGGACACCGCTGAAGGCCTGGGGGGCGGGCGAACCCAGCTTCGTGCGGGTGGGTGACACGCTGCATCTCTACTACACGATCATTTCCTCCGATCTGGTAAATGGCGAGCGCCGCCCGATCAACCGCACCATGGTGGCCACGGCGCCGGCGAATCGTGAGGACTGGCCCGCACACATCACCTTCCACGGCGTTGCCTGGGACCGGCTGCCGGATGAAGACTCGGCCGATGTCAAATATGTACCTGCGTTCCGCCGGTTTATTGCGGTATCCACCGCCAGCCGTTTCTCGGCGGACTCGTTCATAGCAGTGCGCACATCGGTTGACGGGCTGCGCTGGAGTGAACCGATTGCCGTAAAACCCAACCTGCGCCCCTGGCTGCACAACTGCGGCATCAGCGCCGGGCCGGACGGCCAGATCGATGTGCGCAGGCCTGTCTATCTGGGATATGCCTACAGTGACCGACCAGGGGTGAACTGGGGCTACTGGCATACCCGCCTACATCCGGTGGTCATTCGCGAAGAATAGATTGACCGCACCCCACGGCGGCAGATCCTTCGCGGCGGACGAAAAGCGGCGGCACGACAGCCGCCTCACGCAAAACAAACGCCTCCGGAGAGAACTCCGGAGGCGTTATCACTGGCCCGCTGAACGTTACCGAACGTATGTGGGACGTGCGGTGTATTTGGTGTGCAGCAATTTGTGAGCCTTCTCGCTGATAGGATGCTCCAGGAACTCCTTGTACAGTTCCTGCACCATCGGGTTGTCGTGCGAACAACGGCGCACCATCTGCTCGTCTTCGGTGTAGAGTCCGGCAGCCCGCTTCATGCGCAGTTCATCGGTTACCCCATAGGGCTGGCCGCCGCCGCCGATACATCCGCCGGGGCACGCCATGACCTCGATGAAGTGGTACGGCGGTTCCTCGTTGTTCTCTTTGGCCTCGCGCACTTTCTCCAGCACCTGCTCCACGTTGCCCATGCCATGCGCCACGGCGACCCGGATGCTCTCACCGTTGATGACCAGCTCGCCTTCCTTGACGCCTTCCAAACCGCGGACCGGCTGGATGTTCAGATCCGGCATGTCGTTGTTGGTGATCAGCTTGTATGCCGTGCGCAGCGCGGCTTCCATCACACCACCGGTGACGCCGAAGATGGTGCCTGCGCCCGTGTAGGCGCCGAGCAGCTGGTCGGCCTCTTCATCAGGCAGGTTCTCGAAATCGATGCCGGCCTGCTTGATCATTCGCGCGAGCTCACGCGTTGTCAGCGAGTAGTCGACGTCCTGATATCCCGACGCATACATGTCTTTGCTGCGCGAGATCTCGCTCTTCTTGGCGGTACACGGCATGATCGACACCATGCAGATGTCCGCCGGATTGATGTTCTGCTTCTGAGCGTAGTAGGTTTTGGTGAGTACGCCCACGATTTCATGCGGCGACTTGCACGACGAGAAGTTGTGCAGCATGTCGCCGAAGCGCTTCTCCAGAAAATCGACCCAAGCGGGGCAGCAGCTGGTGATGAGCGGCAGCTCGTCGGGGCGCTGCGTGAACCGCTGCAGGAACTCGGTGCCCTCTTCCATGATGGTAACGTCCGCACCGAAGTTGGTGTCAAACACCGTTTCGAAGCCCATCGAGCGCAGTGCTGCATAGATCTTACCGGTCAGGTTCGTGCCCGGCTCGTAGCCGAACGCCTCACCCAACGCCACGCGCACGGCCGGCGCGATCTGCACCACACAGTGCTTCTTGGGGTTGTTGAGCGCGGCCCAGACGGCCTCGGTGTCGTCATGCTCGAAGATGGCGCCGGTGGGGCAGTGCGCGGAGCACTGACCGCAGCCGATACAGGGCGACTCGGCCAGGCCGATCTCTCCCGCGGGGGAGATGCGCGTATCGAAGCCGCGATCCATGAAACACAGCGCCCAGACGTTCTGCATCTTCTGGCACACCACAATACAGCGGCCGCAACTGATGCACTTGCGCGGTTCCAGCACGATCGCCTTGGTGGTGGTGTCCGGCTCCAGGTCGGGCACGATGTTCTCATAAGCCTGATTGCGGATACCGAAGTCGGCCGCCATGGTCTGCAGCTCGCAGGCGCCGTTGCGCCCGCAGGTAAAGCACTCGTTGGGGTGCTTGGACAGAATCAGTTCCAGAATCGACCGTCGGATCGCCACGATATCGGCATCGTGCGTGGTGATGTTCATGCCCTGCTCCAGCGGGGTGCAGCAGGCGCGCAGCATCTTGTTCGATCCGGCGACCTTCACGATACAGATGCCACAGGCGGCTGTGGGCGGCAGGTCAGGGTGCTTGCACAGCGTGGGGATCTTGATGTGCGCCATCATGGCGGCGTCCAGAATGGATGTGCCTTGCGGCGCTTCGATGTGCCGACCGTTGATGGTCGCGGTAATCATGGTCTGCGTCGGCATCAGTTGCTCCTCCCGCTGCTCACACCGGCCTTGCGCCGGCCGATCGCTTCGCGATACTCGTGTTCATAGTGCTTCAACGATGACATCACCGGGTTCGGGGCGGTCTGGCCCAGTCCGCACAGTGACGCCTTCTGCATGGTGTAGGAGATGCGCCGGAGCAGGTCCAGATCCTCCGGTCGGCCTTCGCCGTCACAGATGCGGTCCAGAATACCCAGCATCTGTTTGCCGCCGATACGGCAGGGGGCGCACTTTCCACAGGACTCATCCACGCAGAAGCCCAGGTAGAACCGCACGATCTCCACGATACTGTCGGTATCGTCCATGACGATCATGCCGCCGCTGCCCATGATCGAGCCCAGCTCGGCCAGGTGCTCGTAGCTGATCGGCGTATCCAGATACTGCTCGGGGATCAGACCGCCGGAAGGGCCGCCGGTCTGCACCGCTTTGATCTGCCGGCCTTCGGGAACGCCACCGCCAATGCCGTTCACCACCTGGCGAATGGTGGTTCCCATGGGAACCTCCACCAATCCGGACTTCTGCACTTTGCCGGTCAGCGCGAACACCTTGGTGCCCTTGCTCTTCTCGGTACCGATGCTGCTGAACCAGCGCGCTCCGCGCACGATGATCGGCGCAATGTTGGCCAGTGTCTCCACGTTGTTGATGTTGGTGGGACTCTGCCATAGGCCGGACACGGATGGATAGGGCGGACGCGGAACTGGTGTACCGCGCTTGCCTTCGATGGACTGGATGAGGGCGGTCTCTTCACCGCAGACGAATGCGCCTGCGCCCAGCCGCACATCCAGATCGAAGCTGAAGCCGGTGCCCAGGATGTTCTGTCCCAGCAACCCGGCGCGCCGCGCCTGGCGTATCGCCGTCTCGATGCGTTCGATCGCCAGCGGATACTCCGCGCGGATGTAGAAGATGCCTTCCCGCGCACCAATCGCGTAACCGCCAATGATCATGCCCTCGATCACCGAGTGCGGATCGCCTTCCAGGATACTGCGGTCCATGTATGCGCCCGGGTCGCCTTCATCGCCGTTACAGATGATGAATTTCTCCTGGCCAACGCTCTGGCGGGTGAACTTCCACTTCAGACCGGTGGGGAACCCGGCACCGCCGCGTCCGCGCAAGCCGCTCTCCAGGATCTCCTGGATCACCTCTTCCGGGCTCATCTGGGTCAGCACTTTCTCCAGCGCCAGATAGCCGTCGTGTTCGATGTACTCGTCGAGGCTGCTCGGATCGATCACGCCGCAGTTGCGCAGGACGATGCGATACTGCTGGGTGGGTTCGTGCAGCCGCGGTTCGGTGGGGCCCTTTTCGTCTGCCCATACGATGTTCGCCGCTTCGGGAACCCTCAACCGCTCGACGACACGCTTCAGCGTGACGTGCGAGTCCAACAATCGTTCAGCGGTCCACTCGTTGATGTGTCCGTACAGCGTTTTCGGAGCGCCTTCCACCTGGACTTCCACCAGAGGCTCGGCGTAGCACATCCCCATGCATCCGCAGGGCCGGACCTCCACATCCAGTCCGCGCTCTTTGACGCCCGCCACCAGAGCGTCGTATACGGCTTGAGAACCCGCAGCCACGCCACAGGTACTCATCCCCACTTTGATCCAGTTCTTACCGGAATGTGTCTGTTTTTCGCGAATGGCGGCCATCGCCTCGGAGTTATACTGCGGCACAGGTCTGTTCCTCCGTCTTTCGGATGGTATCGATAATGTCCGCCACGCCGCGCACGGTCACTTTGCTGTAGATCTTGCCGTTGATCATCACAACAGGCGCCAGACCACAGCATCCCAGACAGCGGACGGCTTGCAGGTGGAACATCTTATCGGTGGTAGTCATCCCCACCTCGATACCCAGCTGATTTCCGAACTCCTCCAGGATCTCACCCGCTCCCTTGAGATAACAGGCGGTGCCAAGGCAGACGGAGATCACGTACTTTCCCGGGGGCTCCAGCTTGAAATAGTTGTAAAAGGTCAACACTTCGTAGATGCGCGCCAGAGGCACGTTCATCTGCTTGGACAGTTCCAGCGATGCCTCACGGGGCACGTAACCGTACTTATCCTGCAGATCATGCAGGATCATGATCAGGTTGCCGCGCTTCTTGCGCCAGCGCTTGACCGTCATTTCGATGTCATGAGCCACTGTTTCATTGGGCATATCGAAAACCTCTGATCTTGTTAAGCGACAGATACGGCGGAACACCGCCGGAACGGATCATGTCAGGGCATATGGCTTTTCCGGAAACCCGGACCGCGGCCTGACGCATCACACGGGCGCTCGCTGCAGTCTATACACCTAGCGCCGCAGGATCACAAGACGCGCGCATCTTGTCAGATCGGGACCGCCTATCGCCACGCGAAACAACCCCGGACGCGAGCAAATAGGCCGAATCGCAGCCGTCAGGCCGCCATTCGACGGGATGCGCAACTATGCAGTGACCGGTGCATGGCTGAACGAACCAGCCGTACGGATTGTACATCAGTCGCGCGCTTCTGACCAGTCACAGAATGTACCGCCGTATTTGTACGTATGTTAAACGCTCCACGTTGGGGGCGTCCGATCAGGATTTGCGAACAGTCACGTTGACCCTGCGGCTGGCCTTCAAGGCGTCCAGTATACGCCGGCCCGCAACGCTGTGCGGATCACCGCGCAATCCCGTCAGGCGAACCATCGGTTCGTTCGCCGGAAAGCGAAAAGCCTGTCCCGGCGGGATCACTCGGTCAATGACTCGCCAGATATCGGGATGCTGTCCCATGGCGGGAGGTTTATCACGCCAGAAGCTCGCATGAAACGCACCGGGGTCCACCATCGCAACATATCCAGCGCGAATTTTGGCGTCGTACCACATCGGGAGATCCGCCGAGGAGATGGGTTCGTCACCGGAGTCCGCCCCACCGAGTCGGGAGGCCGGGTAGTGAAAATACGATTTGATTCGATTAGGACGATCGCCGCGGTTCTTGATGGACACGAGTTGTGCGTCGACACACCCGGACTGCGGCATGTGGATCAACCGCACGGTGACGCGGAACGGTATGCTGTCGACTTGCTTGGGGGCATACACACCATCGGTGCCGACTGCGGTGATGGGCTCGTCATCTCCGCCGTCCGCTGTGACCAGCAGAACCGTCCGTACAGCCCCTTTCCAGATCTGCGCATTCACCCAGCGCAGCGCGGGGGTCCAGAGCGGCTGACCGTTCTCCTGATTCAACACCACTCCATAGTTGCCCAGTTCCAAGTCATCCAGGCGTAGGGATGTAACCACCGGCCCGGTACCGCACTGGCGCGCAAGTGACAGTCTGCCCGGCAGCGACCAGGTGTCTCCCAAAGGTTTGGGCTGTATGACATGGGCAGCGCCGACCGGCCGTAACCGGTAGATCTGCACGCTGTACGGCGCCAACCGCTCGATCAGAAAGGCGACACGGTAACCGTCATCACGCGCCTCTGTCTGCGATTTCACCGCTCGCCCGTCAGCAGCGATCACGCCCCATCCGCCTGCCGACGGTGTGGGGACCTCCACCACCAGGTTGCTCAGCGCCAACGCACCGGGATTGGCGACGATTACGCTGCCTTTTGGCACACGCCCAAGCCCCGCCGCCAACTCGGCCCGGTTATTACCGAGATTCACCTCGGGCAGCGCGCCGTCGGCGTTGGCGGTCACGGCGACCAGCGCGGGGCCGTTGACAGGCAGCCGCAACTGCGCCCCACGACCGGGCTGTAGAGTGACTTGCCGCATCTGACTGCGCCCCTGAACATCCAACCGGACCGTACACCGGGTGGGCTTGGCCGGCTTGGCCAGGATCTGAACATCCACACCGGCGCTGCGTTCCTTCAGGCGCACCTCGGTCTCCACGCCCTCCCCGGCATGCAATGTCATGGCCATTCGGTTCACGTGAGACGCCATCCGTGTAAGCTCCGGCCAGGGCCGGTCGTTGACATCAACCAGCCCGTAGTTGCTGTCTTCCGGGAACGTGGAGCTGATCCCCTGTTCGGGTTCATCGACCCACATGAAGTACATCGACCCCACCATGTAAGGCATTCCGAACAGCCGGCGCTGATAGAGGGAATACGCCAGCGCCTTGTCGGCCTGTGTCGGCACGCGCTGTCCGGCGCCATGTCGACTGGGCAGGCCCGCATCCAAAGCCGGGAAGCTCCATTCGGTGATCATCAACGGCCTGCCTGAAAGGCGATGATACCGCTCCATGGCATCCGGGAGATCCGTAACGGTGCGGCGTTCCAGATCGACTGCACCGTAGTAGTTGACCGATACGACGTCCAGGTATTTTCCGGCTACGCCCCATACAACATCAGGTGCGCGGCCCGCAAACCGACAGCCGAGTATCAGATGGTTGGGATCCGCTTTACGGATGGCCGCACACGTGACCGCAAAATACCGATCGGCAATCTGTTGTATAAACGCGGCCTGATCTTTGCGGGCGGCGTCTGTGGTGCTCTGAACAGGCTGGGTACTACGCGCCAAGTCATCCCAGTTGCCGAAACGCACACCCCAAGCCCGGTTGAACGCATCAACTTGCGCATATTTACGTCGCAGCATATCCAAAAACGCCTGTTTGGCCGGATGTTCAGCCGGTTTCCGGAACGTATCTTCAACCAGCCCCTCCGGCGCACCCGACTTGCCGAACCATTCCAATTCGTTGTCCAGGAAGTATCCCAACAGCCAAGGATCATTGCGGTGTTGTGCGCATTTCAGCTCGGCCTGGATCTCGCACCAGCGCTCCCATTTCGGATGGAACACATCGGGAAATCCGGTCCAAGTGGTGCGCGGTGCGATGTCGCTGACGCCGGAGAAGTCAGATCCCATAGACAGAAACACCGTGTGCGCCAGCCCTCGATAGCGCACCGACTCGCTGTTATTCGCGCCCAGCGTGTTGAACCCCCATTGCTTCAGGCGCTCAACTGTCTGGCGGGCCCATCGCTCCTCGGTTCCATAGAGAGCGAACACGTTGCGGCTGTACGGGGCGTAGCCAAGCTGCTCACACCAGTGAACGCGGCAATTCACGTGATCCGTCCCGACCGCATAGTATCGATACCCCTTTGGGTCGACATACCACCATCGATCTCCTTGCTTCTCCACCCGGAAAAAGCCGGTGGCACGTGATCGATGGGCGGACTGCGGCACTTGCGTGTAGGGTTTGACAGGCGCCCGGGCAGGTTCCGGCAACGGAGCCTCCACCGTCGCCTCGAACTGGGCAAATGCGCCGCTGAGACCACTGAAGGTCAATGCGGGCCGTCCGCCACGCACGGCCCGGGCCGTGAAGCGAAACCCCAAATGCGTCAACAGCGCTCCCGATGCATCGTGTATGGTTCCCTCGATGCCCTCATCCGTACACTCCAAGCGCATCCGATAGGCGACGCCGTACGTCCAGTTCAGGTCCTGCCCTACCATCGCGGTGGGTTCCAGAGCCGTATCCGAGCCAATGTGAGCCAGCCATTGCCCGTCGAGCATTTCGCTCAGTTCGGCGAAGTGCCTGCGTCCCTGGCTCTCGGGGGCTTCGCACAACGCCAGATGCCAGTAGTTGGCGCTGTCCAGTCGAATAGCTACCCCCAGGATCTTCCAATCGTTCGATTGCGACTGTAACGGCGTGACGCGGGCGGCCACACTCACCTTTCGTCCAACCGGAAGGGAACGTGGCCAGGCCCGGCCGGACGCCAGGCCATCGGTCAGATACTGATCACCGGACACGGACCAGCCCAGAGAGTCCTGCGCCCAGTGAGCTGAGGCGTCATCTCCTGGCCGATAACCCGTAAACGAGTCGCTCCAAGTATATCTCGCTGTGTCTTGCATCGATCCACCTCATTGTGCGTTCAAGCGATAGATGGCGGTCGTTCCAAACGGGACTTCGGCAGTCAACGTGATAACGCCTGCAGCGGTGCGTCGATACGGAACCGACCGGCCGGTTTCAAGATCGGTCATCCGCGACAGTCGGAACGGCAGATCGTTCAGCGCAATCGACGTGCGGCCGTCGGGCGCTTCATGGTTGATGAGGAACAGATAGCCCCCAAGCGTGCTGGCGCGCACCGTTGCCTCCACATCCGGATTGCTGGACCAGACATGAGCGCGCAGTCCGGCATGATCGGTCACAGCACGCAACAGAGTATGCAACTGGGCGCGGGATCGTGCGTCCTCGGCCAGCCAGGTCTCCAGGTAGCTGTCCTGCAGGCAGAAGCCCAGCTGATAAACTCGCCCCCGACCTTCGGAGCGGGTCAGCAGGGCCGGCTGCCCTGTTACGGTTCTCAACAGCACATCGGCATGCTGGACTGTGCACGGACGCGGGCTGGCCACCGTCAGGTCAAATCGACGCCCCAATGCCGTACCCCGGACTTGTGTGGTGATCGCGGCTTCCACCTGGTCGGGACGGGCCATCTCGCGAAACACCGGTTTATCGGCATACGGGACATACTGTCCCTCTCGCTCCACGCGGGCCGTCAGTGCATCCCGAACACCACACAGCTGTTCCATGATGGTCACCCGCTGCTTCACGGCATCCATGCGCGGCACACAGTCGGTTATCAATACGCCTCCCTTGCGCACCCACGAGGCGATGTGACGCATCACCGGTTCGGGTAGCAGCGACACATCCAGCAGCACCAGCGCCTTGTAACCCAGCAACGCGTCATCGGTAATCTGATCCTCATGGATCAGATCCAGCTCACCATATGCACGCCGGAACAGCTCGAACGCCTGGCCGACATTCCAGTACTCTTGCTGCAACTGCAGGTACTGCGAGCGGGGGAACAGGAAACAGGCGGTAGACGGCAATTTGGGTGTCTGCGGCAGATCAACGGCTGCCTTCTGGATGAGCCGCAATCCTGCGCCCAAGCTGTCCCAATGTTTGGCGTCCTGCGGTATCAGATAGCCTGATATCAGCAGGTCGGCGCCATGCGCCACGGCTGTGGTGGCGCATTCGCGGGCGCCCCAGTATTCTGCACGGTTTTCCTCGGTAAGAAACTGCTTGAACCAGGCCTCGTTCCACGTGCCGAACCAAAAGCCCATCTCTTTGTTGTAGGCGCGCGTCAGATTGCGCATGTGGGCCAAGCCATAGATCAGCTGGCTCGTGCGTGGTTTGCGCACATAGCCGGCTTTGCCATACCGATAGTCGAGAAAATGGTAGGGGTAGATGTCGAACACATAGATGTCCGATGCATCTCCGCCCCAATGAAATACATCGTCCATCCCGATCTGTTGATCGGAGCGGACGCCGCCTCCGAAGGTGCTGTGGCTGTCATGAGTGAGGATCGTCTTGACGCCCGGAAGCAGCTCTTTCACGATGGGATACACCTGTCGCCAAGCATCCGGGAAGTGCGCAGACCGGAAGTTGAGCACATCCAGCCAGACCTTGGGATCCTTTCGCGCGGTATCCAGATCATCGGGCAGATCATATCCGTACCGCCGGCGGAATTCGGCGCGCACCTCGGGTGCGTAGCTGAACACCTCAGGAACCGCGTGGAACGGCTCATCCATATAAGTAAACATGCTGTGCACCGCCGATGCAGCCTGTACGGGTTTCAGTCGTTGTTCGGCCGACGCACGGATTTGGGCGGCGTACTCCGGCGCGTAGGCGCTGGTACGGGGGGCTGTGTTTCGGTCGAGCATCTCCAAACCGTGCATGGACCAGGTAATTACCATGCCCTTCGATATCGCGTAGTTCAAGACATCCTGCATGACGGCATCACTGACCGGAATACCGGTGGGATGGTACAACGCATTGAAGCCGTGCTCGATCATCGCGTCGACGGTATCGATCAGTTGCTGCCGGGTGGGCGTTTTCACACCCTGCGGCCACCCCTTGCCCGACGGCACAGGCGAGATCTGACCGGTCACCAGAAATGGACCACGAGTATCCGACTGAGCGCCGCTACGTAGTCCTAATATGAGCAACGCGATACCGATCAATCCGAAACAGGTCCACATGACCGCCTCCTGAGTGTACATCCCGCGGGTGCGGAGTGGTGTTTCTTTCGCCACACAATCGCCCCTGCCCTTCCCGAACGGGCATGACCGTTGTCTGCGCTACCGCTTCGGGGCGGCAATACAGCGAGTATCTGGTATCATAAACGGTGCGGAGGTTGCGCATGAACAGTACTCGCGGAGCTCGGCTATCCCGCACTCCCAAACGACGATCCCCCATCTTGATGGTCATCCTCATCGTGCTTTGCGTGGTGGCCTTGGCTGCCGGCGGGTATGTAGGGGTGCTGTACGCCAAATCCAATATGGTTCGACGCACCGTTGGTGCGGTGTTCAGCTATGGGGGACTGTCGCATGAAAAGGTGTTCGCCGGCAGGCAGGGCCTGAACGTGCTGATACTGGGCACAGACGAGAACCGCGACCACAAAAAGCGCATCTCCACAAAAATCACCCGCAGCGACACCATCATGTTGGCGCGGTTCGATTTTGCCCATAACCAGATCAACGTGCTCTCCATTCCCCGCGACACCTATGTGGAAATCCCGGGACATGGTCGTCGCAAGATCAACTCCGCGCACGCGCTGGGCGGCTCGGCGCTGACCATCGAAACACTGCAACACTGGCTGGGGGTGCCAATCGACCACACCGTCGGGATCAACTACCGTGTGTTCAAACAGGTTGTCGATGCAATCGGCGGGGTCACCGTCGATGTAAAGCGCAAGCTGGACTACGATGACAACTGGGGGGACTTGCACGTTCACCTGAAACCGGGCGTGCAGACGCTGAACGGCGAACAGGCGTTGGGATTCGTGCGGATCCGCCATTGTGACAGCGACTTCGGCCGGATCGAACGCCAGCAGCAGTTCATGCAGGCGTTACGCGAACAGATGGCCAAACCCGGAACATGGATGCAAGTGCCCAAGGTGCTGGATGCCGTAGCCGACAACCTCACTGGATCGATGAACTACGCCCAGTTGCTGTCGCTGGCTATGTACGCCAAAGGATTGCCGGCCTCGGCGATCCGTATGGAGACGGTGCCCGTCAGCCGCACATCCATCAGCCATGTCTATCCGGATCAGGAGGCGCTACGCGCACTGGTGCAGGAGTTGTTCATCGATCCGCCGGTACGCGCCGCCAACCCGCGTTCAGCCGAGTGATTGCGCGCCCCTATAGGGCGAATAGCTCCGGCATCAGACGCAGCAACCGGTTCCAGTCGGGGATCGCTTCGGTGGGTTGTACCACCACCAGCACAGGCTCCGGCCCCGACAATCCCAGCGTAGCCCGGCGCAGCGTTGCCACCCACCAGTATCTCAGCGGAGAGGACCATTGAGAGCGCCCGTCGGTGAACCAGCTCAACGCCTGAGTGGTTTGCTGCCCGCGTTGCATGGTGTAAAGCGCCCCGTCACCGTTCTGCAGGGGGAAAGGCGTTCGATCGGTAATAGTCCAGCCTCCGCCGCGGAAGCAATATGCCGGGTCATGAACACCGTGCCGATTGCGGGTGCCATCCACCATCAAAACCATCACATCGTCTGAGCCAATGCGGTACAGCCTCTTCACAGCGTTGGCCTCTCCATAGATCGCCTGCTCTGCAGCCGTCAGCGTGATGGACGCTGACTGGTACGCCGCGCCGTTGGCCGGCAAGGACGTGATCAGTGCCTCGTTGTCAGGCAGGGGGATCCAACGCCAGGCGACCGTCAACACCACGGACAGGATCAGGATCACCGCCAATGTACGTCTGTTCATGGGCGTCGCCTCATATGGTTCAGAGTCCATGCGGTCACCAAAGCCACCCACACCACACGGATCCAGGCAGCATGAGCGGCAGGTAAGGAGCTCAGCAGCCAGCCGGACGCGGGCATCCATGCAATGGCGCCCATCAACCAGAAAACGCTGGACAGATGGCGCCGCCGGGATGCCGGCGAGGCGCCGAAGACAAGCAATGACAGACCGACATGAGCCAACAGACGCAGATCGGTAATCGCCGAGAGAGCCGCTAGCACCACCGCGGCGATCTGCCAGGCCTGCGCACTGCGCCACATGCCGCGAAACCTGTCAAAAGAGAGCGGTATCAGCCAGATCAGCAACACCAGCCATGACCAGCGTTCATAAGGCGCGTTGATCCAGGCGCCGGGCAACTCTCTGCAACTCCACAGGCAATAGGCCCAGGCGCCCCATACCGGCCAACGCTGCCTCATGAGCGGCGACTTCCCAGCCGTGCGGTTAACTGAATGATGGGCCAGCTCAGCAGAAACATCGCGAACACCACACTCAACCCTCCCCAATCGTGCAGCCAAGACTCGGCTACAGAGGTCCCCCAGATCAACCCGATTGCAGCGAGGACGATCAACCGCAGGGTGTTTGCCAGCCACGACAGAGCGAACAGCAACGGCAAATTGATCCAATAAAACCGAGACTCCGCGGCCAATATGGCCGCCAAAGCCATTCCCAGGGAGATCATCACCTGAAGCGTATGCAGTCCGGCGCAGGAAGCATCCACCTTCAGCAGCACGCCTTCGATCAGCACCTCGGTTCCATTGTGCAGCACATCCAGATCCAATGCACCGAAAAACTTGGATGTCGCCCATGCACCGCTGTAGCGATACAACCACCCCAACCCTTGCCAGTCCAGCGTAATCCACGGAAACGCCATCAGCAACACCGGAGTCAGGCGAGCCGCTCGGGATCGGGCACCATCCTGCAGCCAGCTGCGTCCCCAGGCCAGCCATCCCATAGCGGTGGCGGCAGCCAACAGCGTGGAGCTGTGAAACAGTACGCCAATCGGCACTAGCAACACCCACCACCACCACATGGCCCGTACAGGCTTGGCCCGTACGCTCCAAGGTGCGCCAAGCCAGGCCACCAGAGGCAGACACAGCAATACCGGCAGAACCTCCCACCGTTGCGGCCACCAGCTGAGATCGTAGGTCCACTGAAGAATGCCCAGCAACCCCAATGTAACTAAAGGCCATACAGCCCGATTCATCGTGCGCCCTCTTCGAGCAGGCGTTCGATGATCTCCCGTGTCACTAACGACTCTGGCGCCAGCAGCAAAAGCCTGCGCGCATGGGCGAGCGCTTCCTGCTTGTTGCCGGCACGTAACGCCTGCTGCATCCGAAACGCCACCGCCTCCAGAGAGTCCTCCCCCAAGGTGGCGTATAGCCGGGCCGCTTCACGGATATTTCCACTGGCCAGTGCGATGCGCGCCGCCAGCGCCCGCCCTTCTGGCCTTTGAGCCAAATCGGTGCGTTGCTTCAGCACACGGGCGGCAGCGTCCAAACGTTTGGCTTCCAGATGCAGCTGCGCCAACAGCCAGGCCGCACGCACCCCGACCGGGGGCGGCGCCTTTTGTAGCGCTTCCAGTTGAGGCACCGTCTGATCGACTGCGCCGGTCGCAATACACAGCTCGGCGCGCAACAGGCGCATGGAAGGGCGATCGGGCATCTGATCGGCAAGCCGCAACGCGGCGTTCACTCCATCCACTTGCCTGCTGGCCTGCACCAGCGCCCAGGGAAACCACTCCGGTGCGGAAGCACTGACCGGTCTGCCGGCATGCAACGCCAGCCCGGCGCGATACCAGCCTGCTGCCAAAAACACGGCCGCCGGGCCATCCGGACCAGAGGCCAAATCGCGTTCCGCCGGAGACAACCGGGAGATACCTTGCGGGCTGCCAGCCGCGTTGATCACGTCCAGCAGAAATCGATGCGGCGACGGGGTGGAGTCCCCGTTCAGTCCGCTCATCGCGCGGACCGGGTCTGCGCGTTCCTGCCAACTCAACACCGCCGTCAGCGCCCGCGCCAGTTCGCGGTTCCACAGTTGGCCCCGGAAGGTGGATGCGGCAAGCAGCGCCAGCGCCTCGGTGCGTTCCCTGCGTTGTACGGCCTGGATCAGCCGAAGCCAGAGCACCTCCTGCTGATTCCGGGCCAGAGAAGACGAAGCCGGCAGGCGATGGAACGACGGATCATCCCAGAACCGGTCAGCCGGAAGCGCGGCCAACCAGCGGGCCAACGGCTGGAGCGGCCCCTCAGGGATCTGCTTCACGGAGACCTGCTGGGGAAGCGGCCCGACAACACGGGACCAGAACAGCGCACGCACCCACAACCAATCGGCTGACGCATCTGTGAGTCCGTCCTGCCAGGTCTGTACCGCCAGACCTATCGCACCCCGTCGCCGGTAGAACTCGGCCAGTTGATCGCGCAAAGCGGGATTGCCCGGATCGGCCAGAAGCGCGGTCACATACTCGACGCGGGCATTGGGAAGTTTTCCGGTCGCTTCCAGCACCTGCGCCCGAAAAGAGCGCACGTCGGGATTTCGCATATCGGCCCGGAGCGCCCGCTGCAGCGCCAGCCATGCCTTATAGGGATCATCCGCCGCAACCAGGATCGCGATCCGGAGCCATCGCGGCGCATCCGCCGGCCCGTCGAACGCGCGAGACGTCAGCAGCTTGAGCGCCGCTTCACGCCGACCTTGGGCGATCAACTGATCGGCGCGCAGCACGAACCAGTCTGCCGGCCGTTTGGTGCGAGATTCCCACGAGGTAATGAGGGCGTTCGCATCGGCTTGACGCGACGGCATCCGCAACAGCATCCGTGCGGTCAGCAGCGATGCATCCTCGTTAGCCTCTACAGCCTGTTTATGCCTGCGATACAACGCGCTGAGAAGCGCGATATCCCGTGTCTGCGCCGCTGCGTCGATCTCCAGTTTCAGCCAACGTTCCGGAGCGGTCTGCGCCCCCACAGAGCTGCGGCGCTGTTGTCGGATGATCGACAGGACGCGCGTATACTGACGCGCACTCGATGCCTGTGTCGCCCGGTTCCAAGCGATATCATCCAGAACCTTCGGCGCGACCGTCTTGACGGACCAGCCGATCGCTGCGACCGCGAGGCCGACGGCTGCGATGGTGATATACGAACGGCGAGTGGGTGACATGGAGACCCTCCGATTCCTGCTACCAGTGTACCGGAATCATGCCGGCCTCCCTACAGGGAATGTTAAAAGGAATAACCAAGGGGTTGAGTACAACACCAATCGGCGCCGCGAGGTTCAGCGCGGCGTCAACCGGGCATCATCGAGATGCCACCGGAACAAACAGACGGAATGTGGCTCCGCTTCCCAGACAACTCTCTACAGTGATCGTGCCGTTGTGCATGCGTGCAATACCGATGGCCGCAGGCAGTCCCAGTCCGCGTCCAGTGAACTTGGTGGTGTAGAACGGGTCAAAAATCCGCTCCTGCAGTTCCGGATCGATGCCCTCTCCGCTGTCCATCACTTCCACCACACAGTACTCGCCCTTTGGGAGTGCATCGGGCGCAGGATGCTTGTCATCGGTGAGATAAGTACTAACGTACACCTGCGGCCGATCCGGCGATACCGCTTCACAGGCGTTGGTCAGCAGGTTCAGCACCACTCGGGACAACTGGGTGACGTCTCCGATAACTTCAGGAAGCCCGGAGGCCAGGTCGTCAAATATCTGCACACGATCGGCAGCACCGCTTGTCTTCAGTCGATCGAGCGCACGGGTGACAGCGCTGTTGATATCCATGTGCGTCATCTGGCCATGGCTGTGACCGGTATAGTCCAGCAGGTCGTTGCACAACCGCGCCGCTCGACGCGCCGCCGTGGTGATCTCGCCAACCAGATGCAGCAGCTCCGGCTGGTCGGGATATTTCAACGAGGCGAGTTCTGAATACCCCAGTATCGGCATCAACAGGTTATTGAAGTCATGTGCCACACCGCCGGCCATCAACCCCAGGCTTTCCAGGCGCAGCAGCTTGTCGTTCTCCACCTGGCCGGTGATATCGTGCATGATTCCCAGCAGATGCACCGGTGTCCCTGCGGCATTGGTGATCACGCTGACACTGAGATTGGCCCAGATCTGCTCGCCATCTTTGCGGATGAACCGTAACCGCATCGGCTCGCTGGATGTCTGTTCGGCGGTCCGGCGTATGAACGCATCATCGGGGAGTTGGTTGTCACTGTGAAGCAGGTGCCGCAGCTTATACAGTCTCAGCTCCTGCTCGGTGAGCCCCAGAATATTGCATAACGCCGTATTGGCCGAAGTGATCAGGGTGGTTTGCGGATCGGCCGTGAAGATGCCCGCATCACTCTGCTCGAACAGCGCTCGCATCAGCGCACCGTCCTGACGCAGCTTGTCCTCCGCGCGACGACTTCGACGCACCTGCACAATCAACGAGGCAATCACCGACAGCAGCACAAGGCATACCGCTGATGCCAGCGCAACAATCCAGCCCAGTTGCTTCGCATACGCCGGCGGTTCGTTCAACAGCTGCGCATCCGGCGGCAGCAGTATCGATTGCAGATGATGACGCGTCAGCGCTCGATGGTCATAGATGTGCTGCAAAGTCAGGCGGGTTATCGGCGGCACCTGCTGAATGGAAGCGCCATGTAACAGGCGTACCGCCATGTCGCCGGCCTGCCGGCCCTGGTCATAGGCGCGGATGCATGCGCCGCCCACCACGCCCGTTCCCAACAGGTCGCCATATGCGGTGAACACAGGCGCCGGTGAGGCCTCACTGATGTCATGACCGGCCTGGCGCCACCCCACGTAATGTCCTTGCGCATCGGACGCATAATAGGTCAGGAATACCACTTCATCGGCGGGTACGTGCCTGAGCGCCTGGAGCATCGTTCGATAGTTGGTGCCGGGCACATAGACCGCCTCGATCCCGGGCCACTGCGCCATCACCCGTTGGATCTCCTTGCGCGTTTCGAGACCGCTTTCGGTGGGTTCGGTGATGATATGTATCCGATGGGCGTCCGGTCGGAGGCGCAGCGCCGAGGCGATCGCATCACCGTATGAAAACTGTTCGGCAACGCCGGTGGACCAGCGAGGAAGTGTGCCGGCGATCCGGTCATATCCGTTTATGCCGGCATACACCAGTAACGCCTTGGGAAAGAGCCTTGCGCGATGCTGGGTCACGAACTCCAATGCGGCATTGTCGTTGGCGATCACCAGGTCGACGGGGTGTCGACGGCAGACATACTGCAGCCTGTCGAACAGAATGCGCAACGATTCCGGGCTGGGGGTACGCTTCCAGTCCATGTACTCGATCCGGGGTTCCAGCCTGGGAAACGCTCGCTCCAATGCATCACGGGCGCCGCGGGTCAGTCCATCACACCAGTCCATACCGGGATGGTAGCTGTTGAGGATCAACACGGAAGGCTGTGTCATCGCATGAGCCGAACCGGCCAGCACGATACACACACACACATGCAATACGGCACGACAACATCTCGCGCCGCTGCGAGCTAGCATCCAGGCTATACGGTGTGGGCTCACGTCACTCGGGCGCCTTACAAAGATGCCTGCATGCCATACCGCGAGGGGATCGTCGGTCCATGTCAGGCTCGGTTATACCTTACGTCAGATGCGTTCCAGTTGACAAGCCATGAGTCGTTGGTCGACGACATACAGACCGCAGTAGACTGGTTATATACCGCAACCGCGTACGGTCCAGGGAGGGTGTATCATCGTGAGCGTCGCCGTGGTAAACATCGTCAACTTCGTCCGGGGTGTGGAACCGCGCGATCCGCAGTGTGATCTGGTGGGCACGGTTCGGCAACAGATCGACCTGGCGCGCCGCCATGGATTTCCGGTCACCTGGCTGCTGCAGTACGATGCGTTGATCGATCCGCGCTTTCTTTCGCTGATGCGCGACCTGCCATCCACCCATGAGATAGGCGTATGGTTCGAGACGCCGCAGCCCCTGGTGGAACGCGCCGGACTACGCTGGCGGGGACGGCCAGGATACGCTTGGGACTGGCATGCGCATGTCGGCTTCTCGGTGGGTTACAGCCCTGCAGAACGTGAAGCCTTAGCCGATATCTGCATGGCCACTTTTCGTGAAACCTTCGGCGCCTATCCGAAGTCGGTGGGCAGTTGGTTCATGGATGCCCATCTGCTGGCCTACCTGCGCGACCGCTATGGCATCGAAGCGTCATGCAACTGCCGGGATCAGATCGGGACGGATGGATATACCTTATGGGGCGGATACTGGGCGCAGGGCTATTATCCGTCACGCCGGAACGCCTATATGCCGGCTCAAACCCCTGAGCAACAGATCGATGTGCCGGTGTTTCGCATGCTGGGCAGCGATCCAATCTACCAATATTCGTCAGGACTCGGAGAGAACGGGCAGGGCGTGATCACCCTCGAGCCGGTGTATGCCGGTGACGGCGGTGGCGGTGACCCGAACTGGGTCAACTGGTACTTTGACTCACTGACCGGACACCCGGCGCTTCATTTCACCTACACGCAGGTGGGGCAGGAAAACTCGTTCGGCTGGCCGGCCATGCAGAACGGATTGACCGACCAGTTCGCCCGACTGCATGCGCTGCGTGATCAGAGGAAGGTGCGTCTGGAGACACTGGGGGACACCGGCCGGTGGTTCCGGCAGCAGTTTCGCGTCACTCCGGCAACCACCGCGATGGCATTGAAGGACTGGCGCGGCGCCGGTCGGCGGTCGGTGTGGTATAACAGCCGCTGCTATCGCGTCAACCTGTTCTGGGATGGAGAGGCCCTGCTCATCCGTGATCTTCACCTGTTCGATCAGAGCTATGCGGAGCGCTATCTCAAGCGGGTCTGCACCTCACCGGACGCCGTATACGATACTCTGCCGCTTTGCGACGGATTCGTCTGGAGTGACAAAGAGCATGCCGCGGGCATCCGGCTCTATGGGGCTTCCAGCCTCCGAATGGGCGCCGCTGAACCGACGGTACATACCGATCTGCCCGATCGACTGACTGTTCGCTGGAAAGACGCGGATAACGGCACGGTTGAAATAAGCTGCACGGAACAGGCCCTGAGCATTCGTTGTGACGGCTTGGCGGATTGGCGGGCTGAAATGATGTGGGCTGCCAGTGTCAAGCCGCCGATCACCGGCGTGAGGCGCGACCGGCTGACCTACCGCTACGAGCAACACCGATACTCCTGGTCCGTGACGACCGGCCGGGCCGAACGCCGGGGCGCTCGTTCGGTGGTGTTCCATCCGGAACACGGCATGTTGAGCTGGTCGTTCGCAACGACAGGGCGACACCGCGCAACAGATGGAGGCATACGATGAACGCTCAAATCCTGACGGGTCTTTTCATGCTAGTTGTGGCTGTGTCCGCGGCCGCTTGGGCGGAACCCGCCGCTGCGTTGAGCGTGCGGTCGTTCGGCCCGGACACGGGCGTGGTGCGTGCGGGCCGCCCCGTTACGCTGACGTTGACGGTACGCAACGACAGTCCGCGTCCTGTGGACGCTACGGTTGTGGTGCATTGCCCGGATGGTGTACGTGTGACCGCAGGCGCCATCAGCCGCCGCACACGGTTCAGCCGATTACTGACGCATCTGCAGTGGACCGTACAGGCGGAAACCGAAGGGATACACCGTATCAGCGTCCGGGTTGAATCCACACAGCAAAGCCCGCTCCAAAAGGAGTTAGCGCTGCAGTTTCTGCCTGCACGCCCGGTGACGCCCATGGCCTATATTCCGGAACCGCAGCCTGTGCGCAGTGACCTGCTGGTGGGAGCGCACAACTGCCCGCTGTGGGAGTCGGACCGCCCGGAAATGTGGAACCAGCTGCTCAAGCATCCGGAACGCACCCCGGCACTGGGTTTCTACGGTCAAGAGAACCCCGAGGTGGCCGATTGGGAGACCAAGTGGGCGTCCGAACACGGTATCGACTTCTTTATCTACTGCTGGTATCGGTCCAGTCAGGGCGGCCCGGTAACCATGAACTTCGGCAGCGCGATCCATCAGGCCTTTTTCAAATCGCGTTTTGAACGCCATCTGAAGTTCACGATCATGTGGGAAAACCAGAATCCCGGAACCTCGGGCGTATCGGACGAGGCCGATCTGATGAACAACCTGATGCCGTTCTGGATCGAGCAGTACTTCAAACGTCCGAGCTATCTCAAGGTGGACAACAAGCCGGTGCTGTTCATCTACCGCCCGGAGTTTCTCATCCGCGATCTGGGCAGCGAGGAGGCTGTCCGTCAAGCGTTTGCAAAAATGCGCCAGGCGTGCGTGGACGCCGGCTTCGATGGTTTGTATCTGCTGGGGGAGTATCGCGGCTTGGACGCAAGCCATCTCGCATTGATGAAACGGCTCGGTCTGGACTACACATTTGCCTATGTCTGGCATGTGCCGGACAGCCCGACTCCTGATGTGGCGGCCGCCACACAGATGCGCTACATCACCGAGACGCAACGGATCAGTCCGATACCTCAAGTGGTGACGGTGTCACAGGCGTGGAGCGGGTGGCATGACGAGGGCAGCATCTGGAAGCTGCCGCCCGATACGTTCGCCGGACTGCTGCGTGACGCGAAACAGTTTGTTCAATCACTGCCCAAAGACCAGTTGAGCGGGCGGATGTTGCTGCTGGACAACTGGAACGAATGGGGTGAAGGCCACTACATCGCGCCGTATCGGGAATATGGGTTTGGGTATCTGGACGCGGTGCGCACGGTGATGGCCGGCCGGACCGACACGCATGACGATCTGGTGCCTGAAGACATCGGCATGGGACCGTATGATACCGCTTACCGGGAATGGAGCCGCAAGCAGGATCAGCTGTTGGAGCAGATGCTCACTGTCAAACGCCACCGCGGCGCTGACACGCCCGGGCTGGTTGCCTGGTGGCGATTCGATGAACCGGCGGGATCACCAGTGGCCTATGACTGGTCCGGCAACCGGTTGGGCGGTTTCCTACAAAAGGCCACCCGCACCAAGGGCCGGTCGGGACAAGCGCTGGAGTGTTCCGGCGGATGCCTGGTCGTGCCGTCCTCTACGAAACTGGCGCCTGCCACCGGGATGAGTCTGGAGTGCTGGGTCTACACCGATACGCCCCATCAGACCGATAAATGGATTTTGAACCGTATTCAATCAGGCAGTCTGGACACGGGTTATCGGTTGGGATTGTCAGACGGGCGGGTGGTGTTCGCGATGCCGCAAACGGAATGGAGTCACCATCTGCACACCGACGCGGTGCTGCCAGTCAACCGATGGACACATCTGTTGGCTACGTTCGACAACCGGACGATCCGACTGTATGTCGACGGGAGACAGGTCGGCTCCCTCGATCGCCCAGGACCTGTAAAACCGAACAACCTGCCGCTATACATCGGATCATTCGCGCCCGGTCACAACGCGCACTTCACCGGTCTGATCGATGAAGTGAAGCTGTACGACCGGCCGCTGAGCGCCGCGGAGGTGCAACGAGCGGCGGGAAAGTAAAATGGCGCGCCCGGAGGGACTCGAACCCCCAACCCCCAGTTCCGAAGACTGGTGCTCTATCCGTTGAGCTACGGGCGCACGCCATCATATATTATCACAGCGTCCGTGTCCTGATGTGAGGGTCAGCCCGACTGGACCTGCACGGTGATGTCGTTATCGGACTGCCTGGTCAATGTGACCCGGCGTGCGCCGAACCGGTAGCTGATGGTGTCGGATCTCCCCAGGAACCGGCGGTACTCACGCACCGCTGCAGGCGCGCCGAAGTCATCGGTGAGTACCCAGCGACCGCGGCCCGAACGCCAGACCCGCACGCCACGTGTCCATTGCGTAAATCCGTGGCGCTGCACCAGCGGTCCCCAGGCAACACAGATAGCGCCGGCATCCACACAGCGACGAATGGCCGATAACGTGTTGTCACTGACGTGCTTGCCTGTCAGAAACAGCAGGGGTATACTTTGCAGCCGCTCATATTCCACCTGGTGATCGAATACCACCGCACCGTTCAGAGGTACAAAGAACCGATGTTCTGCAGACGCCGGGTCGGTGTTCCAGGAGGGCGTCACCGTCTGATGATAGGCGTCAGACGCTACGGGATGCCTCACAGACGGCTTGAAGTAGGCCAGTCCATCCGTACCGGTATGCCCGTGTGTCAGCACGTTCCACAACCCTAACCAGGCCGAGGTGTCGCGGTCGGGTTGAAGCGCTTTCGTTCCGTACAACCCTTCCGCCCCCCAGGACCGCTGACCGAAGTCGGTGTCCTCGAACCGGATGATCGCCATGTCCGGACGCACATCACGAAAACTCCAAGGGCGCGGATGCGCCGGCAGGTAGGTGCGGCAGAACCGCTTGAGCATCTCTCCATGCGGTGTCAGCTGGTATCTGGCCGGGTCGATCTGGTTCATCAAGGCAAACGGAGTGCCCTGCCTGCCCGCAGGCAGCAGGTTGTAACCGGAACCCTCCAGGTAAACCAGGTCGGCGCCCAGCCAGTAGGCCAGCAGCAGATTGCACCAGACCTCTTCGGGTGGATGCCCGGGCACCAGGGCGAAGTACCACATGTCTGTATCCACCCACAGTTCGCGCCCGTACTGAAGGGCGGCGCCCATACCGATGGCCAGACTCACCGATGAGTAGAACTCCTTGCAGATCTTGGGGCACGGGATCATCCCGGCACGCGCCGCGGTATGCAGCAGTTCAGGCCAGACATGTGTGGCGGTGACCTGCGGCGCGCCTTGCGTGCGGAACCGGTCGTACAGTTGGCGGTATCCGTTGAAGGTCTCTCGATGAGCGGTCTGCAGGTCGGTGAACCGGGTGGGGTCGGCCAGCATGTCCTCTCTCGCGATCGGGGCGAACTGAGGAAACAGCAGTCGGATGTGCTCCAGCTCATCGATCAGTACGCCGCGAAAGCGAGGGAAGCCGGCTGCCGTGTGAACAGACGCTTCCGAGGGGTTCCGATGATGGCACGCCAGCGAAAACTCCAAGCCAAGCGTATCACACAGACGCGCCATAGCCGTCAGCGTCTCCATCTCCGAAGGCTCCCACTCCGGCGCATTGGTCACGTAGAAATTGGCGTATCCTATACCAAGATCCTTCAGGGCATTGGTGACAGCCGGCGTGACCGGTATCTGGGAAGGCAGTTCGATGCCCACCTGAAACGCAGGCGCTTGAGGTGCGGCCATGTATTCCTCCGGTAATGCATCGCGCTATGTCGGCAGTGTACCATGGTTGACCGCTGGGCTTCATTCGAACATCGCTATGCAAGTTGGCGGGTTCTTTGAGTGACAAACAAGGGGGCGGCAATTACCGCACACTGTGGGCCGGACGTTGGGATGGGCTGACGACCTTAAGGCACACAGCGCACACACCCCGTCTGCAGCCAGTCCGCTCCGTTCAGATTGTGCGTTCGGTCACTCCGCTGCAGCCGATGGAAGCCGGATCGACAGATCCGGCTGAGGTTCGCCGTCGCGAGTCCATCCGATTACCCGCAGCCACATCTTGGTGTCTGCGGTGGCGGCAAACAGGCGGTCGGCAGGAATGTTACTCATCACCAATCCGTTGATCACCACGCTGCTGCATTTGCCAGGACTGTCGAACAGAAATGCGCGGCCATTCGCTTGCTGCACCATCCGGCCGCTTGCGACGACATTGGTTGGTGCGAACGAACTGAGAGAGAGATTGGTGAACTGAAGCGTCCCTCCGGCAAAGCCGGGATCGACGACGACTGCCGCCTGTCGACCTATGTCGCCGTCAGCGGCCGCAAACCGCTGATCCGGAGCGATGCTGACGTGGATCATGCAGTTGCTGAACTGGTTCGGCAGGATCGTGCCCAACACCGCCTCGATGCCGATTGTCACGTTGTCCAGCTTCAGGTTATGTACAGAACCCCAAGGCGCCTGCCCCCACGGATGGACGGTTGACTCACCGGTCACCGGATCGAGAAACGGTTTATCCGCCGATGTTCCCAGCCGCATTCCGGTGTGCGCCAGAAACACGACCACGTCGTTGATCGAATAACCGTCCACACTGCCGAAATCGAACGCGATGTTGTCGGGGTGTGATGTGATGATGTCGTGCAGGATCGCATGCTGCCAGGAGATCGGCTCTTCGACGTTCGGGACGATGTGGATCCCGTCGATACGCACGGTGTCTTTGGCTTCACGCATTGCGAACGCCCGTTTGTACCCGAACAGATAGCACCGGTTGATAAACACTTTGCCCCCGCCCGAGACAGCGAAGAAGTCCCAATACCGCCCGCAGGTGATGTCCTCGATGGTGGTACTGGCCACACCGTTTCGGATGGTGAACGTCGGGCCCATCGGCTTCACGTGGTCGGTCAGAAACCGACGCCGCCGTTCTTCATCCGAACGATACGGGTATCGGGTGTCGGGATCGGTGAACTCCTTGTTCGATGGCCACGGTTGCTGATCGTACAGGATGTACAGACCCCTTACCGTGTTGCCACCTGTCAGCTCGAACAGAGGAGCTTTGGCCTTGCCCGAATACTCGGACGGGGCCGGACGCGCCAGGATCACCGCTCCCGTCTGCATCCGTCGGGGTGTGCCTTCCCAGGCGATAAACGGCATGCCCGCCGGCGCGCCGATCAGGCTGACGCCCTGAGGCACCGTAACCCGACGCGTCAGCACGTAACCGCCACCCGGTTTCACCGGCTCGATCCATACCGTATCACCGCGTTTGGCCGCGGCATCCAGCGCACGTTGAAATGCGCGCGTGTCATCGGTACGCCCGTCCCCCTTGGCGCCGTACGACCGCACCGTAATGGCGCCCAGTGCGGGCAGTTGCATTGCGGCACATACGGCCAACACCAACAGAGGGAGTATCCAAACGGATCGGGACATGGCGGCGCCTCCTGCAGATGCCGACGTTAGCGGAAGATGTTTGCCGGGGCGTCCATCGCCCCGGCCGTCAGGATGGTCAGCGGCGCGTGACGTTGCCCAGTACGAACCCCTCGGGGGCTTCGGTCAGGATTTGCATGCCGTCCGGTGCGTCCACGGTGAGGTCGATACGACCATCGCGCAATTCCCATCGCACCGACACATCACCCCGGGGAGTTGGAACCGTACCCTCCGCCCACTGTAACCCCGCCGGATGAGGGCGCACACGGACCGCGGTGAAACCGGCCTCCGCCGGTGTGATTCCCAGCACCTGCTCAGACAGGAAGGCAGCCGGTCCGCCCGCCCAACCGTGACACAAGCTGATGCGGTAGCGGCCATATGCGTCGGTCCACAGGTTTTGATGTGTATCGCCATCGGGACCGGGCATCGTATCGATCCCGGAAGGTTCGGTGACCCAACGTGGATCGAACACCTCCCAGAAGCTGGTCGCACCGGCACGCAACATCGCGCCCCAATAGTCGCGAACGATCCGTACGGCGTGCTCGTGATGCCCCAGCATCCCCAGAGCCACCAATACGTAGTAGTTCTGGAACGGCGACACGAACCGCTCGCGTGGATCGCTCAGATCTTCCGCGATGGCCTCCGCAGCGTCCGCCGGAGCGCACCCGCTGAGCCAGGCCCAGGCATTTATCTGCTGCCGGTCAGAGAACAGCCGAGTCATAGGATCGTACCAGGCCTCTCGCGCGGCTGTCTGCGCCTTCTTTACGACCTCACGCCATCGGCTTACCAGTTCCTGCTGTTCCAGCACTTCCGCCAGCCTGGCGCAGGCGTCAAGCGCGGCAACCAACTGGAAGTGCGTGCCCTTCACACACTCGGGTTGTGCGATCCAGGCCCAGTCGATCAGCGGGCTGAACGAATCCGGGCAACTCCACAGAAAGTCAGGGCCGAACTGCGCGGCGAACCAGTCCCCCACCGCTGCCAGATGCGGCAGATTGGCCTGCAGGGTGTCTCGGTCGGCCTCGTACCGCCAGATCAGTTCATACGCCATGGCCCAGTAGGCGGTATACCCCGGAATGCCTTGGATCACACGCGGCCAATCACACGCAATCCGCAGATGCTCCAGCGACTCCTTGATGACCGACGCGTCGCCGAAAGCGTTGTAGATGACCTCTGTCTCCACATGCAGATCACCGGCCCACTCCAGACGGTCACGCTTGATGCCGTCCCACAGACCCGTTTGAAGGCAAAGATGAGCGGTGCGAGCGCTGACCTGCCAGATGTCATCCAGCAACGGATCGCTGCAGGAGAAACGCCCGCGCTGCTGCAGTGGCAGTTCGGTGGTGCGTGTGCGCAGCGTTTCGAACCGAACCGGTCCGTCGGCGTGCAACACCGTGATCTTCACGAACCGAAAGCCCAACTCGCCTACCATGGCAACGCCACCGGCCGGAACGTCCACGGTAAACTCCACCCAGCTGTGGCTGTTGACACCCGGGTTCAACGCCTCGGCAACGGACTCGGCACATTGAATATGCAGTCGGGCGGCGCTGTCTTCACACAGTTGCAACGCCACGCTGCCGCACATCTCCGCCCCTGCATCCAACACCACCCAAGGATTGGGATCGGATTCGGTCGGTTCCATGTCGACCAACGCCGCCCCGTCGCAGGGCACATTGACAGTGACCACACCGTCGAAGCCGACCACGCGATCAAATTCGCGCCACTCATGCATCAGGCGCGCTTCGGGTACACCATCCACCATGCCGGGGTACAGTTCCGGCAGACCACGAACATCTGCGGTCAGACCGGGGAACACCTGGCAGGGCCCGGGTGTGGCTTCCATGGCGTTGCCGATGCACTGTATCGGCAGATCGTTGCCACTCTCACTGATACCCACCCACTGTTCGTCGGTCTGAAGCCGTTCGATCCGGCCATCCGCAAATCGCATCACCAGCACCGCCATCAGGCCTTTCAGCCCGTTCCAAGCGTCGCCTTCGATGGTCAGCGCGTTCGCGCCGTTCTTCAGAAACGGAGTGACATCCTGTATCAGCATCAGCGGCCTGTTGATGTGCCAGGCTGTGGCCGGTGCATCCTGGGCGAAACGGCGTCCGTTTACGGTGGCGCGTACGCCCACATCACCGCCCCCATCGGCCCGCAGCACCATGCCGCAGTAAAACAGCACCGCGCGTTCCGGAGTTTCATCCAGTGCAAAACGTCTGGCCACCGTGGCGCGTTCGCCATCACCGCTCCAAAGGTAGAGGGCCAGTTCGCGTGCTTCCTGGTGCGGGAAGCAACTGTTCAGTATGAATTCGTTCATCCGTGTATGTCCTTGTCTGGGGATCTTTACAGCCGGGTTATAGTAACACGTCAGGCCAACGCTTCGGCCTCCTCCAGCATGACTTCATAGTTGCGGATCACATGTGGCGCCAGCGTACGTCCATACGGAGCGCTGGACGGCATCAGCACGAAACCGCGTCCTGTGCCAAAAGTGCCCTCTTGTAACGACCGGCGCACAACATCGCGGAATCGTTCGGTGGGCAGATTCTCCAGATCGCAGATCTCGATGTTTCCAAACAATGTCAGCCGGTCGCCATACTGCTGTCGGACTTCCAGCAATGTGACATCTCCCTGCGGTGCGGGTTCGATGGGATCGATCGCATCCGCCCCGGCGTCGATCATCGCCGGAAGGATATTGCGAATCCGGCCATGGCAATGAAATCGTGCAAAGCCGCCGGTGCTGTGGATTGCGTCGGCGATCGGACGATCGTACCGTACGACATACTCCTCGAACAGTCTGGGAGGCAGATAGGGCTCCGAGGCATATTCCGGACCGGCGATCCGCCAGAGATGGCCGGGAAACTCCCGGGCGACCTGCCGGGTTCGGCGATAGAGATCTTCGGCGAACATCTCCAACAGGCGATGAAACAGATCAGGCCGTTGGAAAGCGATCACCGTGTAGTCGGCCATCGAGAACAATCCCGCCGCCATGCACAGCGGATCGGGCGTTTCCACCATCACAATCCCGCGGTCGCCCAACGCCTGCTCCAGAACGGGCAGATTTGAGGTATCGACTGAATATTCGAAAACCTCGCGTGGCAGTTGAAGAAACGCTTCGACGTCTTCCTCGTCCTCCAACAGGTGCTTGATAACCCAGGTGGTGAACAGATCGGCGTCGCGGCGGTGAACCTCGGTCAGCGTGCGTCCGCCCACCGTCCACGTGCGTTCGATGTACATCGACGTCCCCTCATCCCGCACGGTTTCGGTGAACACATCTGCCAACGCTTCGGGATACACCGGTGCTCCATTGGCTCCGGCCATGCGGATCAGGTCGGACCGTTGTTCAGCCAGTTCCAGAAGGGGCGCCCAATCGGGTGAATTATAGATGTTATACGGGCTGGGATCGGTTGGATCGACCAGAAATCCGCCTATCTCATAGAAGCTTACTGCCGGACGGTCCACGGGCAGTCCCAGCAACGAGGCTTGCAGACGTTCGCGTGATGTCATGAAGACCCCCTCTCCTACTCGGCCTGCGTGTTCATTACGCCGGCAACTTCGCTGTCACCTGCCGTCGCTCGGCCCCGACTCCGCGGCCAGCCATCGGCTGAAGGCCTCCGGCGCACCGGTTCCCAGTACCGCGAAGGGCGTTCCGGGCGGATCCCACCAGCCGTAGACGCAGATGACGCGTGCGCCCTCCTGGGTCAGCCTTTCCAGGTAACGCAGCCCGGCATCCGTATCGCGGGTGGACTCGGTGACTTCGTACTCCACGGCCCCCCATTCACGCCGGCGATGCTGGCGCAACGCCCCGATCACCGCGTCTAACGAACACCACGGCTCGGTCATGGTCAATCCGGGTCGGCTGTATGGGTTACACGCCACGCCGATGGGCAGCAACCGGCCGTCTTCCGGCTCGGGCGGCGCACCGGGTTGGGTGATCGCGGCGGTCAGGTGGGTATAGATACGGCTTCTTGGAACACCCGCCTGCACACATATCCGGCACAGCTCGCTGACGTACCGCTGCACGACAGTTGCCATCAGTTCGCGGAACAGGTGGTCCGACGGGATGCCGCGCCTGCGAGCGGTCCGTTCGAGCTTTTCCGCGGTCCAGCCCCGGGAGTATAACGCCGCATATCCGGCACGCACCTTCTCCGCGTCATCGAACACCGCCTCGCCATCGCGTGGGCGGTCATCCAAGCCTATCTCACGGGCGCTGTAGTAGCCGCTTTCCCAGCCCACCACCAGCCCGGCCAGCAGATGCCCACGGCCCGCACGTGTCCATTGCCTGTATCTGTCGGCCAGCGGCCGAGCGATTCCCTCCCGCACGCGCTCGCGCACGTATGCGCGGAACATCTGGCTTTCATAGTTGGGAGGCGGCCCTAGCGCCATCCAGGATCCCCAGTTGAGCCACCGTCTTCGGATGACAGGACCGTAGCGTTCTCCCCGTTTTGGAAAGTCCGACCACTCGATCCAACAGGGATCGGCCCAGTCTTTCGGCGTGTAGTTCCAGTCATCCAAGTGGATCATCACCGGATAACCGGTGGCTTCGGCTTCATCCAATACCGCCGTCACCTGCCGACGCAACGCGTCCACAGCGGTGATGAGCGTGTACAGCACGGCGCCGAACCCGATCTGCCTCGCATGGTCTGGTTTGGGGGCTGGGTAGCGCGACTGGATCTGCGCTGATGCTCCCAGAACGATCAGGTACCGCGGTTCTGTGCGTTGCATGTCCTGCTCCTGGTCTCTCAGGCCGGGGGTGCGCCACCACTCACCTCCGGCCCGAGTGCTGCATCAATCCAACCGGGGCGGTTTGGTGGATGGTCGCGGCCCGAAATCCGGAGGCGTCGCAGGCCGCTGCGCCAGCTGCTCCTCCATCACGCGCATGGCGGTTTCCAGCTGCGGATCCAGTCCGTCGCGGTAGTCCTGCGGGCGAATATCCACGTCGATATCCGGATCGGTGCCGTAGTTCTCCACCGCCCAGCCCACATCGGTGAACCAGAAGGAGTATTCGGGCTGTGTGGTAATCGACCCGTCCACCAACGGCATGTCGGGCGAGATGCCGATCACGCCGCCCCAGGTGCGCTTACCCACCAGCGTGCCCAGCTTCATCAGCTTGAAGCCATGGCTGAAGATATCGCCGTCCGAACCGGCGTCCTCATTGGTGATGGCCACAATGGGCCCCGGATAGGTCTGGATGGGATACGACATCGGTTTACCTCGCCGCGGAACATCGTAGCCGATAATCTTGCGGGCCAGCTTTTCCAGCAGCAGACCGGACACGCACCCGCCGCCGTTATAGCGCACATCCACTATCAACCCATCCCGGCCCATCTCGGTGAGGTACCCTCGATGAAATTCGGAGAACCCGCGGTCCATCATATCGGGAACATGCAGGTAGCCCACACGTCCGCCGAACCGGGCGTGCACGGCGGCGCGGTTGGCGTTCACCCAATCACGGTAGCGGGACGCGTACTCGCTGCCGAGAGCACGTATCACCACCGACTCCGGCGCCTCGGCATCCTGGCGGTGAACCCGCAGTTCGACCAGTTGGCCCGCCTGATTTTCCAGAAGCCGTTCCGGCGGTGTATCGGCATCGAGCGGAATGCCGTTCACAGCCAGGATCCGGTCACCCTCTTTCAGGCTCACCCCGGGTTCCCTTAACGCGGAGTCGGCATCCACAAGCCAGCAGTCGCCATTGACCACCCGCGTAATCCGCCAGCAGGCTGTGTCCGTATCCCAAACCACATCAGCACCCAGCATTCCCACGCCTGTCCACGGCGAAGGCCGGTAGTCACCGCCGTACTCGTAGCAATGCGATGTGCCCAGTTCACCCTGCATCTCCCAGATGAGATCCGACAGTTCAGCACGGCTTCCGAGGCGCTCGACCAGCGGCAGGTAGCGTTCCAGCACTTCGCGCCAATCCACTCCGGACATGTCCTCGGTCCAGAAGTGGTCACGCTGCAGCCGCCAGGCTTCGCGCACCATCTGCCGCCACTCGGCCACGGGGAACACCTGGATTCGGACGCGATTGAGGTCAATCCAACCGCTTTTACGTCCGGCGGATGACGGCGCGTGCGCATCGGGCTTTTCCCCCGCTTTCAGCAATCGCAAACGGTTGTGTTCGGTGTTCAGCAGCATCCACTTGTGATCGGCGCTGACAGCCACACCCCGGATCCCGCTCATCAGATGGTCCAGCTTTCGGTCATGCAGATCCCAAACGGCCAGTTCCATGCCGCCGTCATGCTCGCCCGGGTCGGGACCTTTAACGGGATACCAGCCCAGCACCACTTTGCCATGTGTCCCGATGGCTAACGCGTACCGTTGCTCGGGTACCGGGAACACGCACACCCGTTCGGCGATCCCCTCCAGGTCGATCTCCACGGGTTTGGGCGCTTTGTCATCCACGGGTTCGGTGCTCTCTTCGACGGGCGCGCTCTCCGGCTCGGCGGTTTCGGGCGCCCCCTCTTCAGGGACATCCACAAGCGTCTCATCGGGTGTGTCTTTCGGTTTGGGTTCATCGGCGCCCGGATCGTCGATCGGCAGAAACGGGTTGGTCAGCTGCTTCTGCAGCGTCACCAGATACGGACGACCGCCGAAGGTAAACCCCAGATCAAACGCCAACGAGTCCCATACCGGCGTGTAATCACGGTACGAGACGAAGTACAGGTATTTGCCATCCGGATCCCAGTCGGGGCTGAAATCCGAAAACTCGCCTGACGTCACGTCGGTGGTGCTTCGATCTTCCAGGTGGAACAGCCGGATCGCGCTGCCCGACTCGGATACCGGTATGCTGAAACTCAGCCATTGGCCGTCTCTCGACCAGGACGGCCGACCAATGCGACCGTATGCGCTGCTGGCAATCACTTCCATCGACCCGGATCCCGGATCCAGCAGCAACAGCTCATGCCGGTGGTTGGTCAGCGCGACCCAATCAGCCACGGGAGAGGGAGACAAGGCCGTGACCCGTCCGATGTCGAGATCGCTGAACACGTTCACCGGGTCCGGGTTACCGGGGATACGCACTTCGAGGCGCTCTTCCCCGGAGGCGTCCGATACCACCACGACCCGCTTGCCGTCATGCAGCCACTCCGGCATCCGATGGCGCACGCCTGGGTCGGCACCTGCAAATCGTGCGGGTCCGTGCCAGGGGGCCATCGTGGCGCAACGTCCCCGGGCGTTGATCGCCACCCCATCACCCGTCGGCGACAGGCTGAACCCCTGTAACGAGCCTGCGGTGTCGATCCAACGCGGCCGCAGCTGCGGTCGTGCTGAATCGAGTGTCACCGTCAGCTCACGATCTGAACCATCGGCCGGATTGAACAGTCGCAGGTCACCGCCGCAGTGATAGATGATGTGGGATCCATCGGTACTGGCTCCACGCGCATAAAATCGGGTGTGGTGGGTGTGCCGGGTCCAATCGCTGCCATCGGGGAGGCAGGAGTAAATGTTCCCGTAGCCGTCCGGATCACCGATGAAGTACAGCCGATTGCCGATCCACATGGGTGCAGCATAGTTACCCGCGGGCATCGGCAGCGGTTCGAAGGAGCCGTCGCCACGGCGATCCACCCAGATACGTCCTGCGGTGCCTCCGCGGTAGCGCTTCCATCGGGCCGGATCGGCGGTGAAGCGTCCCAACGCCACCATGCCGTCGGGGCCCCATGCGATGGACGCTGCATACCCCCAGGGCATCCGCTGAGGCGCTCCGCCCTCGACGGGGACCATCCACAGATTGGTGATGCGCGGACTGGGTTGTGCCGCGCTGCTGGCGTACACCACATACCGGCCATCGGGTGTCCATCCGACAGCCAATGCGTTCGCTCCCTGCCATGTCAGGCGGCGCACCTCGCCACCTGAAGCGTTCATGATGTATATTTCCGCCGGCCCGTCATCGCGACCGGTGAACGCCAGCCATCGGCCATCCGGTGACAGTTTAGGGTGCGAAGCCTGCGCTACCCCGGCAGTCAGCCGTCGCGCGACACCGCCGGCGCGTGTTACGCTCCACAGGTCATCATCCGCAGCGAACACCACCTGGTCGCCGCATATAGTGGGGAAGCGGTAATATCCGTTCATCGTTCACCCATCCTTAACCGAGTTACTGACGTATTGTAGCCGATATCGTATCTTTCCCGGATCGCACGCGCAAATCCCTGTTTTCAGGCAGGTGCCCTGTACAGCCACGCTGAAACGTGAGCCATCAGTTCACGCAGTACGGAGGTGCGGCATGAAACCCGCTGATTTTCTGGCGTCCGCTCACATACAGGTCACCCAATCCGGGAACGTCTGGAGGATCGACAGCCCGCAGACACATGTCGTTCTGGACAGCGAAACGCTGGCTCTGACACTGGCGTCGAAATCCACCCGATGGGAGCTGAAACCTTCCACCGAGTCCGACCTGCTCGTAAGGAGCACACAAAAAGGCGATCAGCGTGTGGCGCTGCGCGCCGCATCCGCACGCAATATCGCGCCCTATCAGAACGGATGCGCATCCGGCGTGGTGATGACCCTGTCCGGTTTCGGCGACTCCGATCTGGCGCTGCGGCTGTTCGTCACGATCGAGTGGCCCTCGGAGGAGGTGGTATGTCGCGTCTGCTGTCAAAGCGGGCATACCGCGATGCGTGAACTGCGCTGGCCAGCCGGCCTGAACCAGGGATTCGCCGATGCGACGATCGTGCCGATGATGCAGGGGGCGATGATCCCGCGCGACTGGCCACGAAAGGTTTGGACATGGGACGCGCTGGCGCACAGCCGGGCGTTGTACATGCCTTGGTGGGGGTTCCAGAAGCAGCGCAGCGCTCTGATGGTTATTCTCGATACGCCGGACGATGTGATCTTCGAGTTCGATCATCCCGCCGGAGGCCCCACCTCGGTGGGACATCGCTGGATCCCACAGTTAGGGCGGTTCGGATATCCCCGATCGGTGCGCTTCCGGCTGTTCGACACCGGAAACTACGTATCCATGGCGCAAGCATACCGGGAACGCGTGCAACGCAGCGGACATTTTGTGTCGCTGCGCGAAAAGATCGCACGCAGCCCGTCCCTCAGGCAGCTAATCGGCGCACCGGTGATCCATACCGGCGCCGCCACCCATGTGGAAAAAGAGTCCAACTACTACAACAAAGACAACGAAGCCGCCAATCACGTGATCATTCCGTTCGACCAGACCGCCGGAATGTTCCGAAAGCTCCATCAGCGGGGTGTCCGACGCGCCTATGTGCATCTGGACGGCTGGGGATACCGCGGCTACGATAACGAACACCCCGACGTGGTGCCCCCCAGCCCCGAGTGCGGCGGATGGGCCGGCATGCAGCGATTGGCGGACACCTGCGAACGGCTGGGTTACCTGTTTGCGATCCACGACCAGTACCGCGACTACTACCTGAAAGCTGCCAGTTATTCGCCCGACCACGTGGTTCGAAATGAAGACGGTTCCTTCTGGTGTGAGGGATATTGGTACGGAGGCAAGCAGACACTGCTGTGTTCCAGTCTGGCGCCGGCTTATGTGCGCCGCAACCATGACGCATTGCTGAAAAACGGCGTGAAGGTGCGCGGCGCGTATCTGGATGTGTTCAGCGTGGTCAGCATGGACGAGTGTTTCTCCGCCGACCATCCGGCCACCCGCAGCGACTGCATCCGGTGGCGGGCGGAATGCCTCAATCAGGTGCGTCATACGCTGGGAGTGGTCAGCAGCGAGGAGCCAAGCGACTGGTCGATCCCGTACCTGGATCTGGTCCATCATGGTCCACACTCGCTCGATCCGATCTTCGATAACGGCATCGCTCAGGGAATTCCGCTGCCGCTGTTCAGCCTGGTCTATCACGACGCGTTGATCGTGCCGTGGTTTGCGGGCACGCACAAAGGCGGCTGGGGCATACCCAACACCGACCAGGGCTTGCTCTATGCGCTGATGCACGCAGGGATGCCCTATCTGGGTGCGGAAGCAGACACGGAAGAGATCAACCGAGTCCGCCGTGTATGCGCTCTTCAAGCCCGGCTGGTCCACGAACAGATGATCCAGCACGAACTGCTGGATGCCGCGGGGCGTAAACAGCGCAGCACGTGGTCCGATGGCACGATCGTCACGGTGGACTTCGACAGCGGACAGGCGACAGTCGCTCCGGATGTCACACCCCGCGAACTCGCTGAAGCGATGGCTCCGTTGAAGTCAAGCTGATACAGAAGATCGGCTGATGCATCGATCACTCTAGCGCCGGGAGAGATATTCGTGTATCATGAGGCACCTGCTTATGTAGTCTGAGCCACAAGCTCGACCGCATCGACCCGTGAGGTGGCGACATGCCGTTCCATACAGCGGTCCACACGATTGTGGTGTGCGTTGTCGTCACCTTCGGATTGTCATACGGCGGTTGGGCTGCAACTATCGGTGTTTGGCGCATTGTAACGGTAGATTTGATAGCCACATCGATGTCTGGAACATTTGGCTCACGGTTGCAGGTGCTTCGCCAAAACACATCGGAGCACCACGCCGTGACAGATCGCCGTACTTCACAGTCAGCCCATTCCAAGGAACGGAGAGATCCACCGATCGTATCGATTGGAAGATCCGCCTCCGGATGGGATGCCCCTTTCGGTACAGCGATATACCGCAACCATTACGACGACGGGAGAGCGACATGCGGAATCTCAACGCGTTGACAAAGACCATCTGGTCCGGACTCCTGTTTCTTGCAGTGATACTACCTGGTGAAGCGGCGCCGCGTACTGTCGTCACGTCATTGGATGGCCCCCATGATCTGCTGGACTCTGTCGCCGTAAGGATCTGTGCAAGGGACAACTACACCGCTGTATTGCGCCAGAACGGTACGGTTCAACTGTTTGGCGCCGGCGATTTTGGCCGCACTATTCCGCCCGTGCCCAACGCATCTATCGTCGCCATATCCACAGCGCGCGCTCACGTGGCTTGTGTATACAACGATGGCCGCGTGGTCTGTTGGGGCGTGGACACAGAGGGATGCACGATCCCTCCGGAACCCAACAACAACTACGTGGACGTTGCCTGTGGAAGGCACTTCACGGTGGGGTTGAAACGCGACGGGTCGGTGATGTGTTGGGGGGTCATCCACAGCGGTAATATGAACGTCCCGCCTCCCAACAGCGGTTTTGTTGCCGTGGCGGCCACGGACAATCTGGGGTATGCGATGCGGAGCGACGGATCGATTGTCACATTGGGCGCCGGCGTGCTGGCGCCGGCGCCATCCATTCCGTTGCCCAACATCGGTTATCGCATGATGCGCGCCGGCAATGATCATATGGTGGCGGTGAATCAGTCAGGGCAGCCGGTGTGCTGGGGCGACAACACGTATGGCCAATGTGCCGCCCCAACGATCAAAGGCGGTGTGAAGGGTGTGGGCGCCGGTGACTACCATTCACTGGCCATTCGATCGGATGGGTCTGTAGTTGCCTGGGGCAAGGATGCTGGCACCCATTCGAATGTACCCTCACCCAACAGTGGATTTGTGGCCGTAGCAGGTGGAGGATGGCACAGCGCCGGGATCAAAACGGATGGATCGTTTGTGGGATGGGGCGATCAGGTCGCACAAAAGCCGACAGGCATACCGAACGTGCAGGCGGTAGCGCCCGGCATCCCCTACACAACCACACAAGCGCCGGTTGCCCTGTTGATGCAGGACGGCTCGATCGTGGTGACCGGAGTCGATGATGCGGTCTATACCACCGTGCCTTCACCGAACAGCGGATTTACTCAAGTGACATCGGGCTGGGGATATTGCGTGGCATTGCGTTCTGACGGTTCGGTAACCGCGTGGGGGCACCCCGACCGGGCGACGCAACTGCAGCTTCCCAAACCGAATATCGGTATCGTGGCGGTGTCAGCATTGGCATCACATACGGTGATGCTGCGCGCATCGGGTGAGGTCGTCTGCAAGGGCGACAACAACTGGGGTCAGTGCGATCCACCGACAGTCAACACCGGTTTCGTAGCGGTCTCAGCTGGCGGATACCATTCGATGGGGCTAAAGGCGGATGGCAGCATCGTCTGCTGGGGGGACAACGGGTATGGTCAATGCACCGTTCCCAAACCCAATACAGGCTTCGTGGCGATATCAGCCGGGTATGGGCACTCGATGGGCCTGAAGTCGGATGGTTCGATCGTCTGTTGGGGAAACAACTGGAACGGACAATGTACCGTTCCCCCGCCGAATACCGGTTTTGTGGCGATCGCCAGCTCGCCGCAAGGCAGCGCCGGGCTACGGATCAACGGGTCTGTGTCAATCTGGGGTTCACCAGCCGTGCAACCTGATCCGAACGCCGGGTTCACCGCGTTGTTCCGAGGTGGAGCGCTGTGGGGTCGGCGCGCACTCTGGCCGTATCAGAGTCAAGTGGTCATGGAGCACCTGGCGGCCGGCGCTGCCGGTCAGTTGGTGTGGATGCAAACGTCCCGTTCCGGTTATACCACCTGTATTACCTCGGGTCGAATTGCGGAGGACAATACGGTCGAGTTCGAATCACCGCTGCCACCGCCCGTGACCGTACGGATCGGAGGACGCCACGTCCTTTCGGCACGCGTAACAGGTGTGATATCTGCATCGCCGTTTGGCGTCAACCTGACCAACGGCGACGCAGATGGGGACAACGCGGTAACGCTGTTCGACTACCTGACGTTGGATGGGCAGTTCGGCCATGCCGACCTGATGGCCGACCTGGACGATGACGGCACAGTGACGCTGTTCGACTATTTGATTGTCGATGGATCGTTCGGAGCTGCAGGGAACTGAGTCGCGGGGCAGATTTCGTTCCGCCCCGCGTTCGCTCAAGTCTGATATCGATAAGTGAACCGGCGAGAGGGCGCGCAGTCTCCTTGGGTGAAGAACGACTCAACCCGACCCAAGTCCTGCACGTTGTCCGCCCATTTGAACTGCAGATCGATGGGATCGGACGATGCCCCTAACAGCTTGCGCGGGATCCGGATCATCAGGCGGTTTCCTTCAACGCGCATCGGCACGGTGGCGATATCGCACCAAGTCCAACCGCCCTGGCAACGCTTCACACTGGTGGTACACGCGTCGATGACCGGCCAGTTGATCAGGTAATCGAACCCTTCCCATCGCGGCGCATCCCGGTCAGGGGTTCGCACGAACAGCATCATCCAGTTGGGATCGGTATGCGGAGTCAACGGTTCACGGGTCTCGGCCAGAAAATACAGGCTGCCGTCGTCGCGGGCCACTTTGCACCGGATGATCTCATTCCGGCCGGTGGTGTTTGTCAGCCGATCCGCTCCAGGCCAGCCCGGTTCATCCCGGTGCAGGGTTTCGAACAGGTGATCGCGGTATTCGGGCTGCACCGTGTCCCACTGGCTCCAGCAGCCGCTCAGGTCGATGGACATAGGCTCTGAGGCGGGCGGTAACGAACGGACCCCTTTGTACCTTCGGATTCCATCGATCATCTGGTAATAGTAGTTATCCGTGTGGCCTCCCACCATCGGCTCGGCGTCCCGGCTGAACTCCTGGTTGAACTGGTCGATGAAATACACGTCCCCTGTCCGCAACGGTTTGCCGGCTCGCGTCATCCGTGCTCCCGGAAAGAACGCCCAATGGCGATGCAGCGACTCATCGGTGTCTTCAGGTTGCCGACGCACACCGCCTGCAGTCCACTCGTTCCATCCTGTGATGAACAGAAACTGGGGATCCACCTCCAGCGCACGCCGCCATTGCTCGGCGAAGTGCAACCCTTCACCTGTCATGGGCGTCAAGAACAGTTCGTTCGTTTCCGGCTGCACGCCATCATGAAAGCTGCGGCCGATGCCGCTGAGAGGATGTTGCCCGATTGCCACAGGAACCATTTCACGGTCGCCCGGCAGATGCCATCCCACCGGTTGAGGGTAGTGCGCCACCCAAGGCCAGCGGTGATACCCGCCGTCACCGTACCAAGGCAGCGAGTCCCAGGCCCAGCTGGCGCGCAGCGTAAAGAACGCGCGGATATGCCCCGGAAGATCCTGTTCACGCGGCATGCCCACATGCTGTCCGAAAAGCAGCAGCGGCTTTCCCTGCCATCGAAACCACAGATCCTCGTACTGACGGCGCGCATAGATGAGCTCCCACAGCTGTCGGATCGATTCCTTGCTGGCCAGGAAGCAGATATCCGGCGTGGGCTCGCCCTCGGCGCGGATCTGGCGATAAGTCTCGCATAATGCGGTCAGCGTTTCGGGATAGATGTGATCGTTCGTGGTGTCGAAAATCAGCGTGTCGACCCCCGCATCACTGAGCATATACGCGTTACGCCGGATCACCCATCGATCCGTAGCCCGATAATAACCGTGCTCCGGCTCACCCCAGTAGTACGCTTTACCTGCCTCAAAGCCGGGATTTTCGGGGTTGGCCGCCAGCATTTTCGTGACGTCATACGGTCCTTCCCGATCGTGCAGTCCGTGCAGAATGAAGTAAAAAATCCCCACGAACCGGTCCTTCTTGGGCGGGCCGCATATGTCCGGGCCGGGCAGCGTGCGTCCCAACGCGTCTACGGCAGCCCATGTATCCGCCATTACGTCATGCTTCATCCAGCGCCTCCTTCGCGTGCTGTCAGGTACGGTGGCATCATGATCGACGCATTGGATTGCGTCTCCCCTTCCAAAGGCCGGCTTCCTGCCTACTCACCGCGCAGGCGATCGACAAACCGGTTCACATTCCACATATGAGTGTAGGGCCGATCGATTGGTCCGAACCTTGTGGGCGCTTTCATCCAGGTGAATGTGTTGTAAATATCCGGCGCACCTCCGACCTTGCGATAATGATCGATGAAGTTCATCGTGTGCTGGAAGTAGATACGGTCCCGCACCTCCGGGCTCAGAACGCCTTCCGGCTCGTAGTCCTGCAGGTCGGTGTTGAAGAAGATGCCAAACTTCAGCCCATGAGCGCGGGCGATCCGCTCCACATCCCGAAGCCGCTTGATAAAATCGATGCGCCGCACGGCGCCGGGCTGGTTGGTTGGCGCCAGTTTCATCGTGTAGTCGTATGGACAATCCATCATCAGGCCGTACAGCGGCGTGCCCTGCGCTTTCAGGCGTTCGATGGTGCGTAACAACACCGGGTAATAGTCCCCTCGTCCCATGGCGCCCTTCATCGGTTGCATGTCGAAGTATGCGGGACCGCCCTTCCACCCCCAGTTGGGGAAATTGCTGATCAACACGGACCGGATGCGCGGGAACCGTGACTGCCAGACGCGGATCGCCTGCGAAAGCTGATCGATCACCTCATCCAGGGTGATATCGGTAAGTTTGTCTTCAGGATACAATCCGCGGTACAGCGGGTCATCCAGGTCCAGATAGTGCACCTCGGCGCCCAAGCCGCCTTCCGAGGGGGACGCCCACCACTTGCGCATCCAGTCCATCTCCTGCTCGGCGCTGTCCCGACCGAACGTGCGTCCCCTCGACGCCATCCACTGAGACAACCCCGCCAGCTCGATAATCAACGGAAGCCGAAACCGGTCCATCTGGCGCTTCGCCACCTGCATCTGCTCGATACTGGCCTGTCGGAGGGTGCCGACGGGATAGTACAGTCCTTGAACGCGACGCAACAGCTTATCTGCATCGGACCGCGCCAGAAAGTCAAATGACTCTCCGTAGGGTTGAGCGAATGGGCACTCCGCCCCCAGCCAGATGTGGGCATCCGGCGATATCGCCGCTCGCGGGGGGTTGGAAATAGGTGCAGGTACCTGAACCAGCCTGGCCGTCTGCATCCTTTGAGGTGATCCGTTCAGGGGCACCAGCTTGCCGGAGGCGTCCAGAACGCCTGCATGAAACGTATGCCGGCGACCGTCGCGCCATTTCTGCGGTATCGCAGCAGAAAACGCGCTGCCGGCATACGGGGTTGTGCGGAGGTCAGGCCTATCCATCGATGCTTCAGTGGTAAAGTCGGCCTGTTCGGACAATGGACGATCGACAGTGAACAGCACGGTCAGTCGATATCCCGGTCTGGAAAGGTCACACGCCCAGCCAAAACAGCGCCGACCATCGGTTCCGGGATCCATGGCGCTGTGAATGGAAGATGCTGCAGAGAGGTTACTGGATGCTTGCATTTGTGATACGAGTCCTTTCACGCCAACGCAACGGCGTCCTGTTCTATATAGTAATACTATGCGCCATGGGCGTCCGAAACACTGAAACCCCCTAGGGAGGCAATGGATGAAACGCTGGGCTTTGGGCTGTATGGCGGCTGTAGCCGCATCGTTGTGGCTGGCCGGTTGCGGCTCGACCAAGTCAGATGATATCAATGCAGCGGTGATTTACCAATCGTACCGCTATGAGTTTAACGCCGGTACCGGGCATACAATCGCCCAAGCTCGGTTCCTCGTCCGCACGGCTGCCGGGGATATGATCCGGCTGGTGTCCCCCGCAGAGGTGCGCTTGAACGGCGCCCTGATGACCGACTTTTCGGACTTCCTGAAGCGCGGATACGAAATGGTGCTGAACCGGTATGAACGGCTGGGCACATTCCGCTATACCGACCGCGACCGTATGGTCTATACCAACACCGCTGATCTGACACAGGTCGCCTCCATCGCCATGCCGGCCGGTCTGACGCAGATCGACAGCACGCGCGACTTTACGATCCGGTGGACAGGCGATGCGTTAGGCCCGCAGGAGACGGCTATACTCGAGGTGAAATGGAATAATGGAGCCTACAACCAACAGGTCGTGGATGTGGGCTCGACCGGCATCACGTTGACCACTCATGATCTGGGCGCCATTGGCCGACGCACCGTAAGCATGCGGCTTCAGCGTGTGCGCAAGTTGCCGATCCAACAGGCCACACCCATGGGTGGTGAGATGGAACTGGTATGGAGCAGCCCCACGGTGGAGGTGCAGATCCGATAACCCACACACGGGGTTAAGCCGATGCGATTTCAGTAGCGCGAATAGCGCTGCCGCGTGTTTTCCTGGAACGGGCCGAATACGCGGACACCTACAGGCCCGTCCTCATGATCAGTGTCTGAGATTACCGCCACCGGTCAGGCGTTCCCATCGGGCAAAGCCCGAAAGCCCCACATACGGGAGCGCCTGTTGGCGGAGCGCGATCCGTTTCGTGAAATACAGACAAGCCGGACGGGTCGAGCATACCCGCTCATCGGGGATGGTCGGGCAGATGCAGAACGCCCATCGACTTGGCACTATGCCCGGACTCCCGCGTTGATCGCAGTCAACTATCGCGGCCGCCCCGTAACGGAGCGGAAGGAGACAGGTCATGAAGTGGGTTGTTGTCTGTTCGGCAGCTTGGTTGGCGTGGGCTCTGGCTGGATGCGGTGGTGGTGACTCCGGCGAGGCAGTACGTGGTTCGACAAGGTTACGCATGAGCATCGCTTGGGCAGAACGGGCGCGTTCCATAACCGGTCCGTCATCGGCGCTCTCTGCTCAAGTCACTATTGAGAAAGCACTGCCAAATGGTCAGGATTTCGTTTGGACCGTCTCCCGTCCGGAGGCGGCAGCACCCCAAACCATCGAGTATCAGGCTTCGGAGTCCGTCATAACCGGCAAGGCGACGGTGACTGTTCGGTTCTTTTCGGGGCCTGAAGCCACCGGCGATGAGGTGGGTATAGCCAGCGACGTTGTGGAAATCAAAGCGGACGGAAGCGGATTGGCCGAATTGACGACGCGAGGTACCGTAGCGCAGGTTCTAGTGCCGGATGGGCTGACCGTACCCGAAAACACATCCGTCGTGTTACCATTCTCCGTGCGCGATGATCAAGGGCGATTGCTTGCTGTCTCATCGGGATCCGTGTTTTGGAGTGTCGTCAGCGGTGAAGCTGTCTTGCGTTTCGTGGATGGCCGGGCGCACGGCATGCGTCGCAGTTCGGCCCAAGTGACTGCCACGGTCGACGGAAAGGCAAGCCATCCGAGCACTGTATATGTGTCGGTCTCTGCTGCCGCGCGACTGGTGCCGCTCCTTCCCGGTGTCCCGGATGACATGCCGAACGATGCTTCTGCGATATCGGCGGATGGGAAGTGGGTGGCGGGGTCATGCCTCACACCGAGTGGGCTGCGTGCTTTCCGGTGGAACCGGATTGGGCGGGAGTCAGGCTCCCGCACCGAAGACGAGCCTCCGCTGGATTTGGGCGTCCTGCCAGACAAACGCCAATCTGCAGCGACTGGTATCAGCGCGACCGGCTCCGTGGTTGTGGGCTGGTGCGCCGGGTCTGATGAGCAACATGAAGCGTTCATCTGGAAAGAAGAACGTGGAATGTTCCCGGTACCCAATATGCCGGATGACGCAGACGAATCGGAAGCTATGGCTGTCTCCGCCGATGGCTCCATGGTGGTTGGCTGGTACCGGCAGGATGACGAGATATTCGGTTTCTACTGGAGTCAGAATACAGGGTTCGTGACGCTGGGCGATTTACAGGGTTCACACCGCATAAGAAACTGGTCTCAGGCGGTTTCAGTATCCGCTGATGGCGCCAGGATCCTGCTGACGGCAGCCTATCGGGAGAGCGAAAGTAAGGACATGCTGACCCAGGCGCTTATTGTCCGTCCCGGTCAATCTTTCACCACGTTGAAGGATGAACAGCACGCCAACGTCTCGGCATGCTGGATCAACCATGATGGCAGCGTGGTGGCGGCAGCCGCTCGCCGTGAGGACTCCGCAACCGCCATGCCTACGCGCTGGACGCCATCCACCGGATGGGTCAGTCTGCATGCAGGGATGCTCACCGCTCCTTCCTGTGGTTCAGCGGATGGGCAGCTCATTGGCGGAGGTGGCCCGAATCCCGGCGATGCCTTCATCTGGCGAGGCCCACAAGGATATGAAAACCTGTACAACGTGATGAAGGCGCTGGGGGTGCTGGATGGATTGGAGGGCAAGGGTCCGGCCGCAGTCAGAGGGGTATCCGCCGATGGGCAGACACTGGTGGGCAGTGCCGGAACGGCCCCGTTTCGGGGCTTCGTGATGACGTTGCCACGATAACCCCACATAGGGATAACAAAGGAGGCATCTGTTATGAAGTGGTTACTGTATGGTGCGGTATTGACCATCTTCTGTGGCCTGCTGGTTGGATGTGGCGGCGGTAGTGAGGAAGGTACTGCCAGCCGGGAAGCGCGCCTCAGGGTATCCATTGCTTGGGGTGAGCGCTCACGCTCCATAACCGGGCCGTCTTCGGCGCTGTCGGCCACCATCACCGCCATCAAGGCGCGCCGCGATGGGAAAGACATGACGTTTACGGTCGATCGTCCCGATGGAGCGGAGGCTCAGACCGTCGAATACCAGTCGCCGGATCCCATAACTACCGGCCGGCATACTGTTCAGGTGCGCTTCCACGCCGATCGGAACGGTACAGGCGACGTGGTGGGACTGGCGAGTGATAACGTGGAGATCGCCACTGATGGCAGTGGTCTCTCCAATCTCAGCACCGTGGGGACGGTGGCCGCCGTGCTGGTTCCGGATGGTCAGCGGGTTCCGGAGGGAGGGACTTCAGCAATGGCGGTGCGTGTTGTCGGCACGAACGGACAGTGGATCGCTGTTGCGCCTGATGCGGTGTTTTGGACCGTGGTGGAGGGCGCCGATCTGGTGACATTTACCAATGGTGTGGCTCGCGGTCTTCGGCACGGTCGTGCCCGCGTGCTGGCCACAGTGGACGGCAAGGCCAGCGTGCCGGCCAACGTGGATGTCGTGGTGGCTCCTACAGCCCGCCTGATCCCTCTGCTACCCGGCGCCGATCCGGTCTATAGTCCAAACGAAGCGCTTGCGGTCTCTGCGGATGGTGTTTGGGTGGTTGGGTCATGTAATGTATCTTCCCTGCGGCGTGCCTACCGCTGGAACCGTATCGGTGTCTCAGAGCGAAACACGGACATGGTTCCTGAGGACCTGGGTGTGTTGCCGGGCTATACCGAATCGGTCGCGTATGGCGTCAGCGCCGACGGGCGCTTTGTGGTCGGCGCATGTTACAAAGGCTACGAGAACGGGAAGCCATTCATTTGGCGTGAAGGCAGCGGCATGCAGGCCGTACCCGATCTACCTGATGACGCCCGGATCTCAGAAGCGCTGGCCGTCTCAGAGGACGGCTCCACTGTGGTGGGATGGTACCAGAATGATGATCAGGATGTGCTGGGCTTTCAATGGTCTGGATCGTATGGCCTGATCAGCCTGGATGACGTCCAAGATCCGCGTCATCGGGATCGCATTTGGGCGAAGGCGGTAGCCGTGAACGCCAATGGCAGTAAGGTCTTGCTCAGTGCAGCCTATACTGTAGATGACGAGGGGAAGTTCCTTACCATGCCGGTGATGGTGCGCACAAAGGAATCTTACGAACTTCTGTGCGATGTCAACGGTGCGAATCCCGATACGGAGGCCACTTGGATGAACCGGGACGCCACAGTGGTAACCGGACACACAAGTATCTCCAAACACAAACCATCGTTCCCGACACGGTGGACACCGGCAAGCGGTTGGGTACACTTGCATCCACTGGTGCTGACAGCACCGCTTTGCGGCTCAGCGGACGGTTCCATCATAGCCGGAGGCGCGGCTAACCCGGGCGAGGGGTTCATCTGGAGTGTGACCGAGGGTTATCAAAATCTAAACAACATTCTCGGGCGATACGGCATCGCCGATGACCTGGAGGGCAATGCCCCATCCGCGATCCACGGCGTATCTGACGACGGTCAAGTGTTTGTTGGTACCGCAGGCACGTCGCCGTTCCGCGCCTGTGTCATCACCTTGCCGAGATAACTGACAGCTTGTGTCACGCGGTCCAGGGCGCTTGCTCCGGACCGCACGCTCGCTGTCGTGCGTGCTGATTTCCGAAAGAAAGGACTGCAGGGATGAAGTGGATCATACCGATGGGGCTGCTTGCCGTACTGACCGGTCTGTTGGCCGGCTGTGGCGGAGGAGATGACGGGAACGTCCGCAGCACCACTCACCTTCGGCTGTCGATCGCCTGGTCCGAACGGTCCCGTTCGATCACAGGCCCCTCCTCGGCGCTGTCCGCGGTGATCACCGCAGTCCGGGCACGGCCGGATGGGCGCGATTTTCAGTTTACGGTGGAACGTCCCGATGGCGCTGACGCGCAAACGGTCGAGTATGTGTCTACGGACGCCGTGTTGACGGGCAAGCACACAGTGTTCATACGATTTCATGCCGGACGGAACGGTAATGGCGATGTGGTGGGTGTCGCCAGCGACATCGTGGAGATCAGACCGGATGGATCCGGCTTAGCCCAGTTAACCACCACAGGGCTGGTTGCATCGGTGCAGGTTCCGGCCGATCAACGCGTGCCCCACGGGGGAGCGCGTTCCCTGGCGGTTGCCGTGTACGACAACACAGGAAAACTCATCGCCGTCGCGGCCGATGCAGTCTTCTGGACCGTAAGCGTCGGAGCGAACCGGTTGCGCATCACAAACGGCATCGCATACGGACTGCAGCTCGGCAATGCACATGTACACGCCACGGTGGACGGCAAAGCCAGTGAGGCCGTGGATGTGTACATTGTGGCGGAGCCGTCGGCTCGACTGGTGCCGTTGCTGCCCGGTGCTTCCGAGGACGGCGTGAACTCGGCGACAGCGATCACGCCGGACGGGCGGTGGGTGGTCGGATGGTCCACATGCCCGGAGGGCATCCGTGCCTATCGCTGGGACCGATGGGGTAACGATCCACCGGTGAACCTGGGAGCGCTGCCCGGTTATGAACACGGCTCGATGGCCAACGCCGCCAGCAGCGGCGGTGCAGTGGTCGTCGGTGTCTGCGAAGACAACGCGCAGAGGAGGCGCGCGTTTCGATGGAGTCCGGATACCGGTATGCAGACAATACCGGATATGCCTCCGGATGCCGACTATAGCGAGGCCAAAGCGGTATCCACGGATGGACGCATGGTCGTGGGCTTCTATACGCAAGGACCGCACCGGTACGGTTTCTACTGGTCTGAGGCCACCGGGTTCCATCGGTTAACGGACCTGCAGAGTGGTGGCGCCAAGAAACGGTTCGCCGAAGCGGTTGCGGTGAACGCCGACGGGTCGCGGATCCTGCTCAACGCCGCCTGGGATATCCCGGATGAGGGGCTGTTTCTGATGCAACCGGTCATGGTGCGGCCGGGCGTATCCTACACCCCCATGGGCGGGCTGGTTCTGCAACAGCCGAATACATTCGGAACATGGATCGGCCCGCAAGGCGCGCAGGTATTGGGCTATTCGATCCTGCCGGATGGGCTAGACACGCCGGTACATTGGACGCCCACCGGCGGATGGGTAGCCCTGTCGCCCCAATTCACCACGGTTCCCTACTGCGCATCGCACGATGGCCGCCTGATCGCAGGTGGCAGCGCCGACCCCGGCAGCGCGTTCATCTGGGACATTCTGGAAGGATATCGTAATCTGTTCGACGTGATGCAGCATCTCGACCTGATCGACTCGCTGGATGGCCGAAGTCCGAACGCGATATACGGTTGTTCGGCGGATGGTCAGGTGCTGGTGGGAGACTGCGGGATGGGTTTTCGCGGGTTCGTACTCACACTGCCACGATAGTCATCGGCCAAACAGATACAGGAGGGCTTGCATGCGGTATCGAGAGCCGATTTGGCAGGAGCTGCCGATCCCATCACCGGTGAACGGCATACCGGAGGGTATTCAGGTGGTCACCCGCGACGGCACATCAGCGCTGCAATGTCGTGACGGGGCGACCATGCGTTACCCCTTGCCCGCCGAACATCTCCGCGGCCGACGGATACACTGGACGGCCGAGGTCACGGGTGATGCTGTCAGCGCACCGCCACAGCCCTGGAATGGCGTCAAACTGATGCTGCATATCGAACGGCCGGATGGCGCCGACTGGCCGCAGGCCGAAGCGCCCTCCGGCACCTTTGGCTGGCGTACCCTGCAGGCGGTAACCCGTGTCCCTCGGGACGCTCAGCGGATTACGCTGGTGGTGGGTTTGGAGCAGGTCACCGGAACGGTCTGGTTCCGCCAGATCCGATGGACAGCGGACGAACCGCTCACAGCACAGCCAACCGGCAGAACCCGATACCGCGGCGCGATGGTGTCTCCAACGGTCAGTGATGACGACCTGAAGACACTGGCCGGATGGGGCGCCAATCTCATCCGTTGGCAGCTGTTGTGGGGTGGTTTTCCCTGGGGAGATGCCGATACCGCGCCGATCGCGGAGTATGACGCCTGGCTCGATCAGGCACTGCAACGGCTGGAACAGGCGTTAACGGTATGCGACGCGTGCGGATTGCGCGTTGCGGTCGACCTGCACTCCCCGCCCGGAGGTCGGGACCGCACCACATATGCCTGCCGAGTGTTTCAGGACAAGGCGTTGCAGGAGCACTTCGCGACCGTCTGGAAGCGCATTGTGAAACGGGTGGGCGGGCATCCCGTTTTGTACGGTTATGACCTGATGAACGAGCCCTGCGAGGGAGTGGTGCCGACGGGACTGATGAACTGGCAGCAGCTGGCGCTGGAGACGGGCCGGCTGATCCGCCACATGGACAAGCGTACGCCATTGATTATCGGACCCGCCCCCTGGGGAGGGCCTGCGGCAATGGACCTGCTGGAACCGGTCCCGCTGGCCCATGTGATCTACAGTCCACACATGTATGAACCGCACGGATTGACCCATCAGGGCGTGTATCCCGACAAACCGATGGGTTTTGTCTATCCGGGCACAGTGGATGGCCGACGCTGGGACAGGCAGGCGCTCCGTGAGGCGCTGCAGCCGGTGGTCGACTTCCAGGCCCGTTCCCGGCGTCCCATCTACATCGGCGAGTTCAGTTGTATCCGATGGGCGCCCGGACTGACCGCGCTGAACTATCTGCGCGATCTGATCGAGCTGTTCGAGGAGTACGGCTGGGACTGGACATACCACGCATTTCGGGAATGGCACGGTTGGAGCGTGGAACACGGTCCGGAGCGGGACGATGCGTCGCCATCCCCGCGTCCGACGGCGCGCGCCCGTTTACTGCAATCCTGGTTCCGACTGAACCGCGGCCGCTGAGGCGCGTTGAGCCCATACCGCCGACCACATGGTGCGGTGAACCTTATGTTGGCACACGCGCACTACTTGTACGCGTAACGCAGCCTGCCTCCTTCCATGCGCACGGGTTTATCCGAATGCAGCCAATCCTGTGCAGTGCGCGTCGACAGCAGATAGGCGTCCAGAAACGCGATTGTACAGGTTGACACCACGTGAGTGATGTAATCGATACGTGCTGAAGGTGTCTCGCCCAGCAAAACGGAGACAGCCCTGCCGGCGTAGGAGCTGTGCGTTGCACCTATTATGTAAACCAAGTGCTTGCCGCCAGAGGGGGCATAGCGGTAGGGGTGCGTCCGACCTTCCGGTGTCTCATCGTTCACCTGGCTTCGGTCCTCACTGCCGGCTATCACCAGCATCGGCCGGGTGATATCCTGCCACGAGTCCTCCCGGAACGCCGGCCTGCTCAGCCCTTGACCGGAGATCAGAATGAACGCCTGGAAGCGGGACTCGGGCGCACTGACCGGTATACGCCGCCCGCGCAGGTAGAACCGGACGCCGGCCATGAGCTGCGTGGTCAACGCACCCGCCGAATGCCCCGCCATCGCCAACCGTTTGGGATCGATCTGCGCATTTGTTCCCTGACGCCGCAACGCCTGGTTCAACCGCTCCACCGAGTTCAAGACCGTTCGAATGTCGTCCGCCCGGTCGATCAGATTGACTCCCCGTACGACTTGCGTTGCAAGATCTTGTCCGGGCGTCCAGGTCTCGCCCCGTGCGCGGCGCGCACGCACCGAGTCGGAATGCGTGGGGTTGACGGCGATGTAGCCATGACTGGCCCAATACTGGCACAGATACCCGAATGCGCTGCTGTCTCCACCCGCTCCATGCGAGAACACCACCATGGGCCGGTGCGCATCGATGCCGGAGGGCATGTGTGGCGCCCGCACCAGAACGGGCGTCGTTCCACCGTTTGATTTTCGCAGGCGCATGTCCGCAAACGTCATGACCTCATACGGTCCCTGCGCCGGTCTGTAGGCTGGATCGGTTGTGACAGGGGTATCAGCCGATGTCCGCCACATGGAGGTTCCGGATCTCCGCATCGCCCCCCTCGCAACTCCAATACATCGACGGCTCGCCGGCGTCAGGCAACCGGCAGGAGGTCATCGACACGCGTCCCTCGTCCGCGAACAGCTCGATCGAGGTGCGGTCGATCAATACGCGCAGCGTGATTTCATCAGCCGAACCAATGGCAGCGCATTTTTCGCCCACTTTCACCTCGCGGGCGTGAAAATCGATTATGATGGGTGTTCCGGAGGTGTTGAGCGTCACCCGAGTGGCGCCTGCGGAGTGCACCCGCGCGATCACATCCAACGCCTCACCGGTCACCACATGAAGCCCTGAAGAGGGCCTGAGCCGGATACCCCGTCGTGCATATCGCCGCCTGTACAGCAAACGGATCTCGCGCACCGGCCAGCGGGTGAGCACCGGCCCGGTTTCATCGGCGAGCAACTCCAGCACGCAAGGGAAGCTCATCTGCTGGTTGAACGGCTGCCCGGGATACTGCCCGCCCGCCATCCAGGCGATCTGGATCCGGCGGCCATCCTGCGCGGGGATGCCGTTCCATGTCTGTGCAGCATAGAAGTTGGCCCCCTGATCCATGGGGCGCAGTTCACTTTGGGGAGTGAACTGACGCCCGTCGAACTGCCCCGTCAGATACCGCCCGTCCGCACCATGTAGCACCCAGCGCTGATCACGAGCGCCTTTCACACGCAAGGCGAACAGATCGGGACACTCATAAAAACCCGGAGTCTCGCTGCAATAGCTCCACTCTTTCAAATCTTTGGACTCGTAGATAGCGATGGACTTCTGCCCCAGACGGCTGCCCGTCTCGACATACAGCGCAATCACCCACTTGCGTTCGGGCGCATACCAGAATACGCGCGGATCCCGATCCGGCCATAACGGCAGCACCGGATTACCCGGCCACCGCGTCCAAGTGCGCCCGCGGTCCTGGCTCCATGCCAGGCACTGGCCGTGTCCCTCTCCGGTGTATGCCGCCACCATCACCGGCTCACTGCCCGTCTGCAGTCCGGTGGAGCCTTCCAGATCCATGGCCGCCGATCCGGAGAAACAGGGCCCTGTCCTGTCCGGAGTCAGCGCTACCGGCAGATGAGACCAGCGCACCAGGTCGCGACTGACCGCATGTCCCCAGTGCATGTTGCCCCATTCGGTGCCGGTCGGGTTGTGCTGATAGAACAGGTGATACTCGCCTTTCCAGAACACCAATCCGTTCGGGTCGTTCAACCAGCCTGCGGGAGCGGTAAAGTGGAACAATGGACGCAGCGAACCCGTCATTCTCTCAGCCTCCAGTGACCAGCTGCCGGTACAGATGCTGTAAAAAACATCGATTGTCCAAGCATAGATAATCCAGCTGTCCGCCCATCCGGTGGAACGACTTACAGAATCGCAGATAGTACGCCGGGTTATCCTTCGGCGGCTCGCCGAGCGTCCAGTCCCATCCGCCCCCGTCCTGAATATCCACCACCGCCATGTAGTGGTGCTGAAGGATCGGCCGTTGTTCGGTCAGCGCCAGATTGTTGGCCATTGACATGCACTTCTCGAAGATCATCGGCGCCATAATGGCGCTTCCCACCGTCAGATGCACCCCGCCATCGAGTTGAGACACCGCATCCGCATAGCTCAGAAAGTCACGCAGTGAGGTGCGGCCGACCGCTCCGCCGCAATTCATCGGATGTGTATAGATGATGTCATACCCGATACCGGGATGTACCGTATAGGGGATACCCAGCTGCCAGGCCGCCCGCTGCATGCAGACATCCAGGCGAGCATGCGGCAACGGCACCGTACCCGTGGCCAATTGGTGGGACTCGATTAGGCTCAGCAGATCCGCTGCCGCGGCGGCCGTCTCCCATGTCGCTTCGCCACCCAGTGCGGACTCGAGCTGAGCGCGAAGATACGGGCGATCCGGAATGATCAGGCGCTGTTCGCTGGCCATCCGGCCAACCGACGCACCGTAACCCAAACCCTCCAACGCCCCCACTGCCACGGCCAGATTGAGCCATCGACCTGTCTCTTCCCAAGTGCCAAAACAGCCTTGGACCACATTGGCGCGCACGTCCTCGGTGCTCTGTCCAATAAAGCCGAACTCCCAGTCATGGATGGAGCCGGCGCCGTTGGTGGCCAGATGGGTCACCCAACCCTCTTCGAGCAACCGGATCACGAGCGGCCCCAGACCGTTCTTCACCAGATGCGCGCCGAATGTGAGTATCACCGGTTTGCCTGCACGGCGCGCCTCACGGATCCGCTGGGCGCACCGCTGCAGGCGCGGCCGCTCCGTGTCCGGCAGAGACGGCAGGGCCGTATCTGCGGTTACCGCGATCGCATCGATCTGCAGCTCATGCTGCCTGCTGGCCAATGGATGCATGGTCAGCCGGCGGCGGTCCAAACGTCTTTCGTTCATCATTCAGCGCTCTCTTTGGCGACGCCGTGGGGGGTGTTGTTGCGCGCCAGCAAGATATTCCGGCTCGATCGCAGCACGATGTCCCGTTTTTGTGCGTTAGCCGGCATGTTCTGACAGGTGCGAACAAACCGGTTGTTCCGAATGACGATGCCGTCCGCGCCCGCCACATGCAGCCCGGCGCCCGGCGCATCCGAGACCAGATTATTCTCGATCACGGTATTTCGATGCACGCCCGGCTTGGGAGGCAGAGCGAAATCTTTGAGGTAGGCGGTCACATTGATCGGTGCCTCCGAATTGGCCGCGCCCCAGTTCGTGCCCAGGAACCGGTTGTTTCGAACGGTCACATCGCGTGTGCCGATCGACTCGAAGAAGTACACCACTTCGGTCATCACCATGATCCCGGCTCCGCTGCAGCCGTCAAACGTGCAGTTTTCCACCAAGGCTCCGCGGGTCTGGCACAGAATGCCGCGCGCCCGGTTATTCCTGGCGGTGACACCAGACACATGCAGCCGCGGGGCGCGGGTGGCGTTGCCGAATACATCGCCTTCACGCAACCCGGCCGGCAACGGTTCACGGAATGTTACCCGGTGCATGTTCTCGCTATCCGGCAAGATCTCCGCACGGCTGACCGTCAACGTGGCGTAGGGCAGCATATCGTCCACATGGCTCACTTCCATGTGATCGCCCGGGTCTGGCAGTGAGGCCATCTTGAGGTTGTGCTGTCCCAGTATGGTGTGGTCATCTTCACGACGGCGCAGAGACAGGTACAAACCGCTCTTGCAGTTGATGGCGTCGTCGCCCATCCCCTCGTACACACCGCCTTTCACCGTCACTTGCCCTTTACAGCCGCCGAAGTGGCAGGCGTCCGCCGTGGCCGACATCAGGCGGCCCGAACCGGGCAGAATCCGCACATGAAACCGGTCCAGCGTGACGTTGGTGCAGGTATCGGTGATAAACGCCATACCGGGTGTGCCGAACACCGTACAGCGTTCCATACGCACATCCTGACAACGGGTGAAGAGGAATGTATTGAAGCCGTACACCTGATGACGCACCACCAACAGCTGTCCTTCGCGGAACTGCACAGGACTCAACAGGTAGATCCGCAACCGGTCTGAACCCGCGGCTTCACCGCGGCTGAAGACATGGTAGTACTCCAATCCGCCGCGCGTCGGCTTTCGCAGCACCGGGTCATATTCCATCGCCGCCCATACAGGCTCAGCCGGCATGACCGGATACCCCGGCTCCAGCACCACTTCGATATAATCCGGCTTCACCACATCCAGCCGGCCTTGAACGAACAACGGTTTGGGCCAGTCAATCTCCAGACCCGACACCCGCAGATTCCGGCACTGGAATGCCCCGAACAGGCTGACCCGTCCCTCGCCCAGAATCCGCGCCCCATCGGCACGGATGTGCACATCATGCACGTTGTTCAAGTAGAAAATGGGATGCGCCTGTTGCGAAGGCCAGGAGACGCGGTATCGCCCCGGGGTGAACCGGATCTCCCCCGTTCCCGCGCTGTTGACCTGAGCGAACGCTTCCCGGATGGCGTCGGTATCGTTCTGACCGGATGGCTTGAGGACTATCGATTTCATGGCTTACCGTCCTGTTCTTTCGCTGTGTTCCGCCAATGATACGCACCATTCACGCAACGCCCATGGCGGCAGTGTTCCCTGATAGCGACCGTGTGACACGACGCCCTGTACCCAAGGGCTGCCGGCCTCCGGTGCGCATCGTGACATCGCTGCGGATGCGTTCAGTACCCGCATACGCAACGTCCGGCCATCGACATCCATTCCGGTGACCATCACCTGTGGACCGGCCGTGATCGACGGCATTCTAAATACGGATGTTCCGGTTGCGCGCCGAAGCGCCTGCACGGCGATCGGCGGAGAGAGGAACGCCTGAGCTGCAGTATACGCTTCCGCGTCCTGTATGCCTGACTGCGCTTGACGGACCAGAACGGCATATTCATGACGCACGGACCGGTTGATGGTGCAGCCGCCCGTGGTCACCGCGAGGGACAGTCCCAACCAGGAAGTCGGCCGGTCGATCGCCATGAAGTCATGCAATCCACGCGTCAGCACCACAAACCGGCCGCCCTGGGGCGCAGCCATGGCCAGCGCGTTAAATGTGCTCCAGCGGAAGGGCGCATCCAGAAACGTTTCGTGATTGGTAGACGGCAAAACCCCTTTGGACACGCAATACGCCATGTCGGCTTCGGGCTTGAACGGCTTCGGTGTCGGGAACTGAACAAACAGCGACGGCGCATAGGTGCCCTCGTGGGGATAGATGTGGACGGTCGAAGCCGGCGCACAGTCCCAAGGCGATTTCGGATCGATCTGAAGGGATATCCGAACCATCGGTTCATCGGCGCACAGCGTCATCTGCACGCAGGCGGATACAGCGTCATGTCCCGGCCAATACAGCTGGCACTGCACCGAAGCGCGCGCCGGACCGGCCTCCACAAGCTTCGCGCCTGTCCGCGCTTCCGCTGCGATGTAGGCGTTCAGGTTCAGCGGATTGTCCGGCCGAGTGAACGGCTCGGCAGGGGACACACCACGGGGACGGCCAGCCCAGACAGCACCGGCATCACCCAGCGCCACCTGTCCGGTTTTTCGGTCGTATACGGAGAAACGGCCGTTCGGCATCACGACCACCCGGATCTGCCGATTGCGCAATTCATACCGTCCGCCCGGCAGGCGTCGCCCGGATACGCCGTCCGCTTCCTGAACCGACCATCGGGCGCCACACACGCTCAAAGCGTCCAGAGGCGGCAGAGCCACTACACAGTGAGATTTGCCATGCTGTACCGGCGCCCTGCGTCCATCGGGCAGGCGCAGCGATCGGGCCCACCGAGGCGCCTGCACCGAGACCGGGCCGCCCGTGGCGAAGCCGTTGGGATTGGCCAGACAGATGCCATCGTTGCGCAGACTGCCATCATGCGCCAGCCGTTCGGCCAACTGCTTCAGATCCTGTTCGGTCTGCTGCAACATCCGATCCATTTCACGCGTCAGGTCCGGATACCCGTTCCCCCAGTGATTGTGGCACTCATGCCAGCGCATCGACAGGTCCCATCGCCGAGAGGTATCCGGCAGTTCTTTGAGGCCCCGATAGGTCGCCCAGGCAATCAGGTTGTCCAGTGCGACCAACCGGCTTTCCAGCAGTCGGTTGATCTTCTCGTACTCCACCTCTTCAGGTCCGCCGCCGGTCCATCCCTTGTGGCAGAGGTTGTCTGTGCCGGTGTATACCCGCGCTTTGGCGTGCCCGTCGGTCAGTTTCAGATATTCATCCAGAGTCACCGGCGTGACCAGAATGCCACGCTTCACCATGGCCTCCCGATCGGAGGCCTCGAGGAACACCGTGGCGTCCAGACAGGCAAACTCCTCATGGCAGAGCACCGCCGGTTTACCACATCGGATCGCTCGCTCGGCCTGCGCCAACGGTCGGGACCCATGGTACCAGCTGTCCGCTGTACGGATGGACGAACCATCCGTTCCGCGCCAGGTCAAATCGTTTCCGGCCGGCACCGACTGACCTTGCCCCCACCAGTTATCGATTGTAAGCAGCGAGTCATAACCGGTCAGTCGCAGGATCTGCGGCTGTTGAGGTGTCAGCGTGGAGTCATGGCTGCAGAACACATGGGGCTGCGTACGCAATTGAGACTGATACACACGCCGACTCCATCGAAGACTGCGCACCAGCGATTCGCCAAACTCCGTGCAGATATTTCGAGGTTGCCATGTGCTGCCGACGAACTGCAGTTGGCCACTCTGGATGGCTTCACGAAATGCCCGGATGTAGTCTTTTCCCTGTGTACGGTGGAACCCCGTGCCGGGCGCTAGGATACAACCCTGCCATGTAATGGAGTGATGTGGCAGGCGCCAATCCGTCAGTCGCCCCAGCAGTTGATCGATATAGTCGTTGCTGCACGGCTGAAATCCGTTCCACACGGTTCCCGAGTGAGCGCTGTACCATCCCCAATGGAAGTGGTGGATCCCCAGATGATATACCGGGTAACGCGCCCATCGCCCCCGATCATCCCGCAGCACCAGCCAGTACTGACCGAACCGCGGCATCGAAAACCATCGCTGTGAAAAGTCAGCGATCTTGCCCAGGACAGCCTGACGTGCGCGACTGAGACAGCGCCCGTCAGACGCGACCAGTTCCACCTGTACCCAGCGCGACCGAGTATCCGCCATCTGCAGCGTGCCGGGTGAGATCCACACCGATCGCCCGTTCCAACGACCCAAGTACTCGGGATGCTGCGTGAACGGACGCCCCTGTACACGGGGCTGGGGGCCTTTCAACACCCGATACACCACCAGATTGGCTCCCGGCGACAGCTTCCGCGCAACCCGGCGGAACAGCTCGATTCCCTGTCCACTGACAGGTTCGCCATTGATCCAGGCGCGCAGGTCGTCCGAGTCGCGCCAGCGACCCGGAGGCACTACGGCCGGCAACGGACGTGCGCGATCGGTACGCACCACTACGGTTCGGAACCAGCCTACGTCACCGCGCTGCAGCGGAGGCTGGAAGCGCATGTCCACCACGTCCCAACCGCTGTCATCCTTTTGCAGACGCCAGAAGGCGCTGGGCGTTGTCAGTTCGCCACAATCCACGGGATCGAACCGGTAACGCCAACGCTTCGGCGCCGTGTCCACATTTTCACGGGGCAGGACCGCACTGGCGATTTCAATCATGGGGTGCTGGCGCGAAGCCGCAGAGCGCACCTCGATCCACTGGACGGCGACTGCCGTGTCGCGGGCGTCATACCGCACCGGATGGGTGTTGTGAAACGACAGCGTCGCCCAGCGGCGGTCACCCACCACCCGAGCCGGGATCACGGTGGTGTACTCCAGACGGTCGTTACGCGGCCAATCGGCCAACGGCTCTCCATCGAGTTTGAGCACCAGCCGCTGTCCGGGAGTGTCGGGTGGATCGGCGCGGAGCGTGATCCGGTTATCCGCTTGCGGTGCAAGCGGCAACTTCACCGAGGCGCCTTGACCTGCCCACCTGAACGGTGCACGACAAATCAGACCAAACTGGGGATACGGGCCTTCAATGGGATTCCAGCCGCTTTGCAGAAACGGATCCGACATTCCCGATCCGATATCCAAGCGGAAGGCAAACGGCGATGAACCTGGCGTTATACGCCTGGAACGGGACAAAGATGGGCTTCTCATAACACCTTGAGATTCGCCATGCGACCTCAAGACTCCTGCCCCGTCGCCGCTGTTTCATGGAGCGGACAGAATCACTCGCCGGCGGCCACCTTGAGGCGCGCCATGGCGATATCCAACGCCTGCCGCGCACGCGCAGGATCGACCGTGGGATCCGCCAAAGCAGCGCGAGCGCGCTCCAGCGCTTCACGCGCCAGTTCCACATCGATGTCCGCTGCACGCTCGGCACTGTCAGCCAGCACCACCACGTGGTTGTCGCATACCTCCAGGAAACCGCCGCCGATCGCGAGCTCCTCATCGCTCTGATCGGGATACCGCACTGTCATCACGCCGGGTTTCAACGAGGTCATCAAAGGCGTGTGATCGCCCAAAATGCCCAAAGAGCCGGCCGTTCCGGGGGCAATCAGCGACACCGCACGCGTGCTGAGGACCGTGCGATCGGGGGCGACGATTTCCAGTGAGAAGGTTCGTGACATGCGGTTTTCCTCAGGCGGTCAGCGTTCGGGCCTTTTCACGGGCCTCGTCAATGCTGCCGACCATGTAAAACGCCTGTTCCGGCAGATCGTCACATTCACCCTGCAACAGTTCGGTGAAACTGCGTACGGTTTCTGCCACCGGCACATACCGTCCCGGGATGCCGTTGAACTGCTCGGCGACGAAGAACGGCTGACTCAGGAACCGTTCCACCTTGCGCGCCCGGGCGACCACCAGTTTGTCGTCATCCGAGAGTTCATCGATGCCCAGAATGGCGATGATGTCCTGAAGCTCCTTATAACGCTGCAGGATGGCCTGGACTTCACGCGCCACCCGATAGTGCTCCTCGCCGACGATGTTCGGATCCAAGTTCCGGCTGACAGACACCAGCGGGTCCACCGCCGGATAGATCGCTTTGGCCGCAATTGACCGCTCCAGATAGACGTACGCGTCCAGATGCGAGAACGTGGTGGCCGGCGCCGGGTCGGTCGGGTCGTCGGCCGGCACGTAGATCGCCTGAACGGATGTGACCGAACCGCGCGTGGTGGACGTGATACGCTCTTGCAGCGCGCCCATCTCGGTGCTCAGTGTCGGCTGATATCCCACCGCGCTGGGGATGCGTCCCAACAGAGCGGACACTTCGGAGCCTGCCTGCACAAACCGGAAGATGTTATCGATGAACAACAGCACGTCCTGTCCGGCCTCATCGCGGAAATACTCAGCCATGGTCAGTGCGGAGAGCGCCACGCGCAGACGGGATCCCGGCGGTTCGTTCATCTGACCGAACACCATACAGGTCTTGTTGATGACGCCGGACTCGTTCATCTCCAACCACAGGTCGTTGCCTTCCCGGGTGCGCTCGCCGACCCCAGCGAATACCGACACGCCGCCATGCTCCGTGGCGATGTTGCGGATCAGCTCCTGCAGGAACACCGTCTTGCCCAGTCCCGCGCCGCCGAACAGACCGATCTTGCCGCCCTTGTTGAACGGACAGAGCAGATCGATCACCTTCAGTCCCGTTTCCAGCACCTCTGTGGTCGTCGACTGCTGGTCAAACGTCGGCGCCGGGCGGTGGATCGGCATGCGTTTCGCCGCATTCACCGGGCCGCGCTCGTCGATCGGCTCGCCCTGCATATTGAACACACGGCCCAAGGTCGCCTCGCCCACAGGCACGGTAATCGGAGAACCGGTATCTTCTGCATCCATGCCGCGCACCAGCCCGTCGGTGCTGGACATTGCGACGCAGCGCACGACGTCGTCACCCAGATGCTGCGCGACTTCCGCCAACAGCGGGGTCTCGCGGTCGGGCATGCGGATCGTGATGGCGTTGTTCAGTGCAGGCAGCTCTTCGGGCGCGAAGCGGATGTCGAGTACCGGACCCATCACCTGTGTAATTTTGCCTGTGGCCATATGTCTGTTCCTCAGCGTCTTAGTCTAGGCACGCGCATCAGTTATCCTTGATGGCTTCCGCTCCACTCACCACTTCCAATATCTCGGTGGTGATCGCGGTCTGCCGTATCTGATTGGCGGTCTGTGTCAATGTCGAAATCATCTGCCCGGCGTTATCGGTAGCGGCCGCCATGGCGGTCATGCGCGCGCCGTGTTCACTGGCGGCGCTTTCCAGCAACGCCTGGTACACCAGGTTGTACAGATAGCGCGGCAGCAGGTCGCCCAGTAACTGATCGGGCGACGGCTCCAGAATGAACTCCCCGTGCAGCGCGTTGACCGGTGTATCGGGTTTTTCGATGGGCAACAGCTGCGTCACAGTGGGCATCTGCACCAATGCGCTGCGGAAGCGGCTGTAGATCACGTAGAACGCATCGATCTCGCCCGAAATGAACAGCGCGCTGGCATCGCGCGCGATCTGTCGCGCGTGGCTGGGATCGGCGCCGCTCAACGGCAACGTGTACTCTCGCTGAGCCGGCACGCCTCGCCGGGTCATGAACTGCGTCACCTTGCGCCCGCAGGCCATCAGCATCACGCGCTCTTTGCCCATCGAGTTGATGAACTCCATCGCCAGACGGAGGATGCCGGTGTTGAACCCTCCGCACAATCCGCGGTCGCTGGCGATCACCAGCACGGCGCATCGCCGCTCGGTTTCCCGCCGCTGCAAAAGCGGATGGGCGTCTTCACCCACCCCTTCGGCCAGGAGCGCGATAATCTCCCGCATACGCGCGGCGTACGGACGCGAAGCGACCACCCGATCCTGCGCCCTTTTGAACCGGGCGGCAGCCACCAGCTTCATGGCACGCGTGATCTGCTGAATGTTGCGCGCAATCCGGATGCGGCTGCGTATCTGTCGAAGTGTCGCCACGCTACCTCACCTGGCCGGACGGCTGGAATGAGCTCATGAAGTCCTTGCAGGCCTTCTCCAACGCGGTTCGGATGTTATCATCCAGCTGTTTCTCCCGCTGAATGAACTCCGGCACTTCGGGGTACTTGTCATGTACGAACGCCAGCAGCTCTTTCTCCCAGCGCGCCACGTCCGGAAGCGCCACATCATCGATATAGCCGTTGGACGCAGCGTACAGCACGATCACCTGATCGACCACCGGCATGGGGTGGTATTGCGGCTGCTTCAACAGCTCCATCATGCGCTGGCCGCGCTGCAGCTGCAACTGTGTGACCTTATCCAGATCGCTGGCGAACTGCGCAAACGCCTGGACCTCGCGGTACTGCGCCAGGTCCATCTTCAGTTTGCCGGCCACCTGCTTCATCGCCTTGATCTGCGCATTACCGCCCACGCGCGATACCGAGATACCCACGTTCAGCGCCGGTCGGAAGCCGGCAAAGAACAGGTCGCCCTCCAGATAGATCTGTCCATCGGTGATGGAGATCACGTTGGTGGGAATGTACGCCGATACGTCGCCCGCCTGCGTCTCGATAACCGGAAGCGCCGTCAGCGATCCGCCACCCTTCTCTGCGCTCAGCTTGGCGGCGCGTTCAAGCAGACGGCTGTGCAGGTAGAACACGTCGCCCGGATAGGCCTCGCGTCCCGGCGGTCTGCGGAGCAGAAGACTGATCTGACGGTATGCCGCGGCGTGCTTGCTCAAGTCATCATAGACAACCAACGCGTGCTCTCCGCGGTCGCGGAAATACTCGCCCATCGCACAACCCGCGTAGGGTGCGATGTACTGCAGCGGAGCAGGGTCCGATGCGCCGGCGACCACGATGATGGTGTGATCCATCGCGCCGTTGTCTTCCAAAGTCTTTACCACCCGTGCGATGGACGACAGGCGCTGACCGATCGCCACATAGATGCAATACACCGGATCGCCTGACTGGTTGGCGGTCTTCTGATTGATGATGGTATCGATCGCGATGGCCGACTTACCGGTCTGGCGGTCCCCAATGATCAGCTCGCGCTGACCGCGTCCAATGGGGATCATGCTGTCGACGGCCTTGATGCCGGTCTGCAAGGGCTCCTTCACGGGCTGGCGCTCCACCACGCCAGGCGCCAGAACTTCCAGCAGGCCCATCTGATCGGTCGCGACCGGGCCTTTTCCATCCAGCGGCTGTCCCAACGGCGACACGACCCGTCCCAGCAGGGCGCGTCCGACCGGCACGGACAGGATCCGTCCGGTTCGCCGTACGGTGTCGCCCTCTTTGATGTTGCTGTCGTCTCCCAGCACAATGACGCCCACGTTGTCCTCTTCGAGGTTGAGCGCCATGCCGAACACATCACCGGGGAACTCCACCAGTTCACTGACCATCACATCACGCAGCCCATACACACGGGCGATGCCGTCGCCCACCTGCAGCACGGTGCCGACACCCACCTCCTGCAGGCTGCGATCATAGCTCAGCAGCTGCTGTTCGATGATCGATGTGATCTCTTCCGGTCTGATTGCCATCTATTTCACCCTTCTTCGTGTGACTGCGTGTTCTCGTCGCGGGCTACATTCCCGTGCCGATCATCATATCGTGACGCAGCCGGCTGAGTCGTCCGCGCAAGGTGCCATCGATCACGGTGTCGCCAATCCGTACCGCCACTCCGCCAATCTGGGCGGGATCGATGGTTGTATGGATCAGCACGGTGCGCTGCAGCCGTTGCTCCAAGGCCTGCCGTAACGCATCCAGTTGCGCCGGATCGATCGGTCTGGCCGAGATCACTTCAGCGCGCACTTCACCCAAGTGCTCATCGTACAGTTCGATGAACTCGGCCGCCACCGCGTCAAGATACATCTCCCGTCGTTTCTGCACCAGCACCCGGGCCAGCCCCACCACCAGGTCCGGCAGCCTGTCCTGCAGAGCCTGGGCCAGCACCCGGTCCTTGTATTCGCGCGGGATCAACGGATTGTGGAGCAGATCCAGCAAGCGGGGATGCTCATGCACCACTGTCTGCAGCCGCTCCAGAGCCTGGCGCATCTCTTCGACGCGTCCCGTGTGCAACGCGACGTTGAAAAATGCGCGGGCATATCGTCTGGCTACGCGCTCCTGCTGCATATCAGTTGCGGGCCACCTGATCGATATATTGCGCCACGAGTTCTCGATCCTGCTCGGCGTCCATCCGTCGGTCCAACAGCATGCCGGTGGCCTTCAGCGTCAGATCGGTCACGCGGATGCGCATCTCGGCCAGCATCTGCTGTTTCTCGTGTTCAATGGTCTGCCTGGCTTCGCTCAGCAGCCGTTCCTTATGCTTGTGCGCCTCGGCCAGTATCTCGTCGCGCAGAGACTGCGCCTCTTTCACGGCGGCCTGTGTCTGCGCCCGCGCTTCGGCCTCGATGTTGGCCAGCCGCTGCTCATATTCGGCCTTCAGCTGCTCCATCTCGGCGCGCCGCTTCTCGATATCGTCAAAAGTGTGCTCGATGTCTCTGCGGCGCTCGTCCAGAAACGACGCCACCGGCTTCCAAAGAAACCGTTTCAGAAGCAGATAGAGCAACACAAACCCGACGATCTGAACCCCCACGATCTGCGGGACGATGCCCATCTGATCGAGAAGACTCAACTGTTGTGCTGCATGTGGATCCATATGGCTGGACACTCCCATCGTCGAGCGCCGAACCGACAGGCCGGCGCCCGGGTCTTGACTACTTGATCAGCTCAAGGATCTTTTCGGTTGGCGGCAGTTTGCCCTGCAGCATGAAGAACATCAGCAGCGCATAGATCACGAGAGACTCAATAAACGCCAGCGCGATGATCATGTTGGTTCGCAACGTACTGGCGGCCTCGGGCTGACGGGCCATGCCCTCCAGGGCGGCGGCGGCCGCTTTACCCTGACCGATAGCGGCGGACAGAACGGCCACCGGCAGGCCGAAACCGACGGCGAGGGCCAGACCAAACAGGTATAGCAATGTGATGCCTCCTCAGGTTAACGTATGCCACGCCCTCAGGGCGTGTGGCGTTCTATGCCGGCCAGGCCGGCGCACGACGTTCCGCGCTGCCACGCAAAACGCCCGATTGTATCAATGTTCGTCGTGACGCGACACCAGCGAGATGTAGATCGCGGTCAGGGTGGTGAACACCAGCGCCTGAACGAATCCCGCGAACAGCCCAAACAGCATCATGGGAAACTGAAACGGCACCGGCAGCCAGATGGGCAGTACCGACACCGCCAGCATCGCCAGCGTGCCCACCACCATTTCGTCCCCATACATGTTGCCATAGAGACGGAAGGAGAGCGACACCGGTTTGGCCAGCTCGCCGATGATTTCCAAGGGAACCATCAGTACCCACATAGCCGGCGGCGTGCCGGCGGTGAAGTGTTTCAGATATCCCAGAAGCCCGTTCTCACGGATCCCGACGATCTGCACGTACACAAACACCACCAGCGCGACCGCCACGGTGGTGTTGAGGTTGGCTGTGGACGACTTGCCGATTACCGGGATCAATCCCGATATGTTGCTGACCAGAATGAACAGAAAAACCGTGCCCAGAAACGGAAAGTGCTTTTCACCGGCCGCACCCAGAATGTTTCCCGCCATGTAGCGGAAGCTCTCCACGATCTGCTCGCCGGCATTTTGCCAGAATCCGACCGGCACCCGCTGGCGCTGACGCGCCACGGCCGCCGCGAACGACAGCAGCAAGATGGCGGTCACCAGTGAATAGGCCGCGAATATCCAGGGACTGATATGATGTTCCATTCCGTTACCGTTCTCGTTCTGTCGGCGTTTCGTGAGAACGCCTTAAGCCATACCACATCAGGTGTATCGGCGCCATACCCAACCCGACTGCGAACGCAGCGGCCTCAGGCCACGGCTGTCTGCTGGCAAACCAGACCACCACACCCAGTACGGGCAGGCGCAAAAGCATGGTCATCACGACTTTGCGCGGCGTGGCATCGGGACGTCCGGTCAGCCGGACGATTGCATGCTGCAACGTATACAGCGAACCGAACGCGGCGAACCCTCCAATAACATACCACGTCGCGGGCCCGATATGGCCACTGAACGCCGCGATTACTCCAAATATCATCACCCACAGCGCACTCCGCGCCAGAGCGCGCGCCTGCAGCCAGAACGGCATTTCGGAGTTCATCGCTTCTTCCGGCGTTCCACTTCGTCGATCTGCCGAATGATGCGGGCCGCCTGCAGAATGCCCGCCGCGATGCCCAGCACCGCACCGGCCACTCCGGTCACATCGCCCCAACCGGTCACACGCCCCAGCCAGGAACCGACCAGGTACATGATCAGCGGAGGGGCGGCCAGGGCGACTCCCAGTGAAGCGGCCAACGTGGCCGCCGACGCATCCTCGATGCGCGCCGACGACCAAGGATTGCGCCGGCGCGGGCGTATTATCGGATCATCCACATGCGGCGGATCCGGTATCCGGGGCATCTCCGGAAATCGCGGCTCCGCCTCGGACGGCTGCTCATCCGAGCGCATAGGCGCGCTCTTCCACAAACCGGGCGTGCAGCACGCGCACCGCACGGTCGCAGTCGCTGTCATTGACCACCGCGGAAAGCGACAGCGAGCTGTTGGCCGTCTGCACCACGTTGATCCCCGCGTCGTAAAGCGTCAACAGGAAAAAGGCAAACATCCCCGGACGCTTCATGAGCTCGGGACCGATTACCGACACCAGCGTGCAGTTTTCCCGCACGTTCACGGGCACCACACGCACAGGAACGCGGTCAGACTGGCCCATCAGCAGATCATACTGCGCCTGGAACGCCAGCGACGGTTCGTCGCCCAACTGGAAGATCAGCATTTCGTTCGACCCGCCTCCGGCAGGCATCACCAAACCATCCAGCAGTCCCCGGATATTTGTGAACCGATCGCGCGGGATGGCGAAAGAGAAGGTATCCGCCGCGGTGCTGTTCAGATGCAGGCTCGTACGCGCTTGGGCCATGAGGTGATAGATCCGGCGTTCCACGTCGGCCTTCGTGGGCAAATCGCCCACGCAAAACTCCAGAAACGCGATGCGCCCTGACGTGTGCGTCACACCGGTCACTTCCGGCAACCCATCGCCCGCGCTCTCACGCGAGGTGACCATCGTGCCCGGTTCGTCGGAAAAAGTATTCTTCACCCAGAGCGGGATGTTGTGCGCCATAGCGATCTCCGCCGCCCGGGGATGCAGCACCTTCGCGCCCTGATGGGCGATTTCAGCCACCTCTTCGTAGCTGATCACCGAAAGCGTACGCGCGGCGCGTACCGCGTCGGGATCGGCCGTCAGCACACCGTCCACGTCGGTATAGATCTCCACCGCCTCGGCCTGCAGCGCTACACCCAGCGCGGATGCGGTGGTGTCGCTGCCGCCGCGCCCCAAGGTGGTGATATCCGGATGGGCCGGACCGGTCGGTTCGGTGCTGCCCTGAAAACCGGCCACCACCACAATCAGTCCCTGCTCCAGATAGTGCCGGATTGGTTGCGCCTCGATGCGGAGTATGCGCGCATTGGTGAACTCGTTGTCGGTGTAGATGCCCGCCTGGCCGCCCGTCAATGCCACAGCGTCATATCCCATGGTCTTCAGGGTATGCGCCATCACCACGGTCGAGATGATCTCACCGCAGGCCAGCAGCATGTCCCATTCCCGCGGGTTCGGCGCCACGGTGGGGTCGATGCCTTTGAGCATGTCGCCCAGCGTATCGGTGGCATAGGGAGCGCCGCGCCGGCCAATGGCCGAGACGACCACAACCATCGAGTAGCCGGACTCGCGGGCCTGAATGATCTTTGCCGCTGCGCGTGCGCGGCTTTCCGGTGTATTGACGGAGGTACCGCCGTACTTCTGAACCAGTATCCTCATGCTGACGCCTCATCGGAAAGAAACTGTCGGGTAAGTGCTGCTGCGGCGGCTTCGGCCATCGCTTCGGGGATCAGACACCGTACCGTGTTGTGTGAGTCGCCCGTTTCGATCAGCGGCGCCTGTACGGATGTGAGCGCCTCGGATATGCGCCACATCACCCCATACGACTCGCGCATGTTGCCGGCGATGACCGTGACCATGGCGAGCGGGGCTTGACAATACGCTTCGTAACCGGCCTCCGTCAGCGCGCCCATCGCCCGGGCGCAGTCCTCCGAACGTACGGCGAAAGTCACCCATTCGGGCGTCAGTTTGGTCAGCGTGATGACTATATTCTGCTCGGCGATAGTGCGCAGTATACGCAACTGTACAGCCTGGCGATCAGGTCCCGCTCCCGTGCGTACCCTCAGATGCGCATAGCCGGTTTCGGTCACAACTTCGGTGACACCGCGCTCCTGCTCCAGGTACACGTTCTTCGGGGACGGCACAGTGGACGGCTCCGTCATATAACACCCCTCTTGTGTATGAAACTGCCTGATTGGTTGCAGTATACAGCCGGGCCCGTGCGCATTCAAGCGCACGCACGTTGCCGCCTCGAGCCATTCGTGATATATTTCACATAATGGATGCAATCAGCCCTCGGCTCTGCCGGTTGTGCGCCTGATTGGAGGCATCGCGTGACTTGAAACGCCCCCGCGGATGGGCGGCCGGCAAACTGTCTTCGTGATGATGAGGTTAAGTCGAACGTCTGGCAGTTTACGGCGGTTCCGATCGGCAGCCTCGCTGCTGTGCCCGAGTGACACAGCGCCCTAGCATTCCGGTACTGTACCGGCGGTTGAGGCCATACAGTGCACGGGGCTGGATCGCCGTCGTGCATAGGGGACTCCCATTCAGACGCAGCATCATCGCGATCGCACTTCTGAACTGTGCGGCATCGGTATGAAAACGGTCCCCTCTACTCAGCGCCGGCAGAGATTTGCCTCTCCTGACAGGGGCATACCGGTCACCGGTCGTTCTGCGTCCGGCATTCGATCACGCACTTCCGCCGTCTTCCAGCCGCACCAGTGTACTGCCCAGCTGGATGGTGTCGTTGCGGTGCAGCGGCGCGCGGGTAATACGCACACCATTCACCCAAGTGCCGTTGGCCGAGCCGATATCACTGACGACCACTCCGGATTCATCCACCTCCAGACGGGCATGCTGCCGGCTGACCGAAGGATCGGCATCGATTCGGATTGTTGCGGCCGCATCCCTTCCCAGCGTGTACACTCCGGGCGTCAGTGTCCAAGTAGCGCCCTGCTGAGGCCCGCCCACCACACGCAACACCGGCCGGATGACAGCCGATTGAGGTGCCGAGACCGGCGGACGCGACGCACACCGGCACAGACCGGTGACCGGGTCGGGCGCCTCGCCACACCACGAACACCGCCCGTCCGGCGCGCTGACCACCGGCTGAACCGCCGGCGCCACATCACGCCGCCTCATCGCCACGCGCCCCGCGCGTTCACGGAACCTCAAGGTAAACCCGCTGATCCGGATAATGTCCCCGTCACTGAGCGGTCCACAGGCCCCCCCGTTCAGCGACACCGGCGTGGGTGCGTGCAGGTTCTCCAACACCCATCCACCCTGACGGCTGATAATCTGCGCCTGTCGGGGCGCGATGTGAGGATCGCCATACAGCGGCACGTCGCTGGTCTCCGCCCGGCCGATGCTGTTAACCGGCTTGTCGATCGGATACTCCAGGTACTCGTTCCGGGCCAGAACCACCTCGATCCAGGCGCTTTTCAGCGCATCGCGCATCAGAGACACAAACAACCCGATTGCGCCGCCCAGCACCGTCAGGCCAACCCCACGTCCCGGTCCGCCAACTTCCACCACCTGGCCGGGCTCGGCGGTCAGCGACGCCATCAGCAATCCAAACAGCTGCACGGCCACCACAAACGCCAGTCCGCCCAGTGCGCCGCCCAGCAGACCGCCCACCGTGGCATGCCAGGTACGTCGCCACGATCCCGACGCCGCGCCCACTGCAGCGCCCGTCGCGGTGCCAAACACCGTCCAGCCGATGGTGCGAGGCAACAGATCCAGCAGAAAGCTCAGCGGTCCGGAGCTTCCATGGATCGCCGGATTGCCCAGCAACACCGACAGACTGGTATACACCACACTGCCCAAGGTGAGTGCGGCCCACGAGCCGGGCATACAGATTAACGCGGCCTTTAACGCGGCACGCAGTGCCTGTCTGGTCTCCCGTCGGGCGATATGGTCAGCCCCCCCCAGGAACAGCCCCAGCACAGCGCCCAACACCAGCGCCAGTTTCATGAACTCGCCGCCGGCGCGCAACGGGGACTGCATGATCAGTTGATGGTTCACCAGCGGTTCCTGTATCAGGAAGCCGAAAAGCCCGCCCAGCAGCCCCAGTATCAATCCGAGCAACGCACGGCCTGCCATCTGAGTTACCCAACCACCTGTATGTCGGTCTGACCGATCCGCAGGGTATCGCCGGCGCTGAGACGGGCCGACGTGACCCGGACGCCGTTCAGCCACGTACCGTTGGCCGAGTCCAGATCGCGCACCGAATACCCATCCGCATCGGCCGTGATCACCGCATGACGTCGGCTGACCGCTTGATCATCGGGAATACTCAGTGTGCAGGTATCTGCCCGTCCCAGCATCACCTCGCCTCCATCCAGCGGAATGCGCACCTCGCCGTCAGCACGCCGGCAGATCAGCTCCTTGGGCCACACGGAGGAAGAAGCCGATCCGGTGGCTGTCGGCACGGCGTGGCACCGGCACTGGCTCACCGGTTCACCACAAAACTCGCAACACCCTTCCGGCACGATTCGCTTCGGTGGTTCCGGCGCCGGCGCATCGGGTACTCCCGACCCCGCAGCCGTCGCATCCACGCCCATCGCCTGCAGCATTTCCGAGATATTCAACTGGCGCCGACGCACCACGCGCCACGCCACATATCCGGCCGCGATCACCACCGCCAACCCCATGAGCGTATTGGGCCAGGGAATGGGCGCCGCTCGGGGCGCAGTGGTCTCACCCGGACGGTCTGCCGCACCGGACGGCTGATCCGTCAGTCGTGCCGCACGTTCCAGTACCGGCGCACCTCCCGAGACACTCAACAGCGCCTCCGGGATCGCATCCGCGCGATCGCGTTCGATCGTCAGCTGTGTGGAGGCGGTCAGGTTGTCGCCATATTGCATCAACACGGTGACGCGTCCGTGCGGAACCCTTCGAAAGACCGCGATCCCCTCGTCCGCGGGCGTCACCACCAAGCTGCGGCGGCTTCCATCGGGCAGGATCAGGGACACTCCGGCATGCGCCACCGGCCGGCCCGACTGGTCCTGCAGCCGAACACGCAACTGATTGGCCATACGGAACGCCTGAGGTTGAAACACCACGCGCGTGTCCGCGCGGGACGGCCAGACCACCGCCAGGTTGCCCGTGTCCGGCTGCAACGCATACACGGCTGAACCGGCCAGCAACTTATCGGCTTGAGCGCCGATCCGCTGTCTTGCCCGAGCGATATCCAACGTCACGCCGCCGGACACGGCGTCGCGGGCGGCGATCAGCACCTGGCCATCACGCGACTCCAGCCAGACATAGCAGGGAACAGTTGACGGCGTCTCCACCGGCAGGCTCTGAGGCAACGCGCCTGCAGCCAAAGAGAAGGCCATCAGCAACAACGGCAAAAAATAGCGGCTCCGTCCCATCTATCCTCCTGATGTGAGAGCGTCGCACGGTGCGACTGAACACGCGAGGGTGTCGTGAGTCCATACCGCTTGGGCCCCATCATGCGTGGTCCATTGGCCATGACGACCATTTGACCGGTGCGGTTCCCTGCCGCACCGCCAGAAACGCTTTCGGCAGCGCCTGTATGATGTCCCCGGCGGTCAATCCATCCAGCCCTTGTTCCACACTGGCGATATCTCCCGCCAGGCCGTGCAGGAACGCGCCGCAGGCGGCTGCGTCCATCGGAGCCAAACCCGCCGCCAGAAGCGCCCCGATGCAGCCGGTCAGCACATCACCAGCGCCGCCGGTGGCCATGCCCGGATTTCCCGACGAGCTGATGAGCACTTGCCCGTCCGGTGCGGCCACCAGTGTACCGGCGCCTTTCAAAGCGACCACGCAGCCGGTGCGGACGGCCAGCACACGCGCGGTGGTCAGCCGATGCGCCTGCACTTCCGCGGGTGTGATATCCAGCAATCGGGCGGCCTCACCGGGATGCGGTGTCAACACGCACCGCTCCGGGTTCAGGGGCTTCAACGAGCGGTCAGCGGCCATGAGGTTCAGGGCGTCGGCATCCACGACCATCGCGGCCCGATGCCTGAACACCGCCGCCAAGGCGCCTTTACACGCCGGACTGGTACCCAGCCCCGGTCCGATGGCAATGGCCGAACAGCGCGACAGCACATCGTCGTATGCCACGGTGCCATCCAGCCACGGTTCGGAGCTGGCGAGGCCACTGACCATCGCCTCCGGCGCCTGCATGGCGACGGCGTCACGAATCACACCGGGCACCACGGCAGAGCACAATCCCGCCCCGCTGCGCAGTGCGGCTCGCAGCGTCAGCGACGGCGCCCCCGACATGCCCGCACTTCCCCCGATCACCAGCAGGTGGCCATGCCTGCCCTTGTGGTCATCCATGTACCACTGCGGCAACGTGCTGCGCACGTATTGCGGAGTCACCCAGTAAAAGGGCGTTTCGGTATGACTGTGGATGCCGATACCGATGTCGGCGATGACCACCTTTCCGGCATACAGGCTGCCGGGCGTGATCGCCAGTCCGGGTTTGGCGCAGCCGCAGGCCACCGTCAGTGTGGCGCGCAGCGCGCTTCCCGGCGTCTCTCCGGTATCCGGATCCACGCCCGAGGGCACATCGATCGCCACCACCGGAACCGGACGTCGGGCAGCCTCATCGATCAGGTCGAGAATGACGCCGCGCGGCGCCCCTCGGGCACCCACACCCAGCAGGGCGTCAATGTACACCTGGGCGTTATCCAGCACATCCTTCGTCTGATCGGGATCATCAGCGGTGATGATCGGTATCTCCAGCGATTTGGCCGCCTCCAGATTGATCAACGCGTCGCCTGTAATCCGCGAAGGATCGGCGGCCAGCAACACCGCGACCGCCGCGCCACGGCGATACAGCAGTCTGGCGGCCGCCAGCCCGTCACCGCCGTTGTTGCCTCCGCCGGCGAGAACCGCCACACGCCGGCCGGTCCAGTCGCCGTTCACCAACTCACCGGCGCATTGCACCACCGCCATCGCGGCGGTTTCCATCAGCACGATGCCGGGCACATGGTGCTCCTCGATGGCATACCGATCCAGCGCACGCATGCCATCGCTGTCAAAGAGCGGCTCATTCCATCGATGCATCGACCGTTACCCCTGTCGTTCCATCAGTGCGCGTGCGCGCTCCAGATCTTCCGGCGTATCCACACCGACCGGGGCCGCGTCCACGTCCACCATCCGGATCCGGATGCCGTTCTCCAGCGCGCGCAGCTGTTCCAATGACTCGGTGATCTCAAGCGGCGACGGCGGTAATGACGCCAGACGGAGCAGCGTCTCGCGTGTATATCCGTAGATGCCGATATGCTTCCGGGCAAACACGCCGCCCGAAGCATCGCGCACATACGGGATCGGCGCACGGGAGAAGTACAGCGCGTATCCGTCACGTCCCACCACCGTCTTCACCACGGAAGGCTCGTTAATCTCATGCTCCAGAGCCGGGCAGCACAGGCTGACCATCTGCACCGAAGGGTCTTCAGCCAGGGGAGCCGCCACCGCATCGATCAGCGCGGGGAGTACCAGCGGTTCATCCCCCTGAATATTCACCACGGCATCTGCATCCAGCGTCTGCACGGCCTCGGCCAGACGGTCGGTACCGCTGCGGTGGGTATCCGCGGTCAACACGGCTTCACCGCCGAACGCCTGCACCACCGTGTATATCTCGATATCCGGTGTCGCCACCACCACAGCGTCCAGACGGTTGGCCCGCTTTGCGGCCTCCCATACATGCTGTACCATGGGTTTTCCGCACAACTCCAGCAACGGCTTGCCTGGCAGTCGGGTGGACGCCATACGGGACGGAATCATACCAACGATACGCATCCGCTGTCTCTATCCTCAATCTCGATCGATCTGCGCAGACCACACCTTCCGAAACGGCGTGAGTTTACGTATCATTATGGTGACATCATTCAGGTCGATTCTGCCTCTCACCTACACACAGGGAGCGTGTGGTCCTCACGCCATGGATCTGCAGGAAGCGCTGCATATATTGGAACTGGATGACACAGCGCAGTTGTCTGACGCACGTCTGGCATACCGGCGTCTGGTGCGTCAGTGGCATCCGGACCGGTTGCCGTTCGGCTCTCCGATGGCGCTGGAAGCATCGGAGCGAATGGTTCAGATCAACAGCGCCTGGGCGGTGGCCCGCCGGCTGTTACCCGATCCGCCCGGTGTGACCGCACAGGACCCCTGGATCTTCGCGTTGCGCGCCACGCCGCGCCCACAGCCGGTCCGGCGAACACGGCGTTGGCTCCCTTGCATCGTAGCGCCTGTTGCGCTGGTGTCTTTCTGGCTGTGGTTGAGCCATGATGAACCCGATACCCGCACAGAACCGGCCGTTGCCGTCACGCCGGCCACAGAGCACACCGTGCATCTGGAGCGCCGCGATGTATGGATTTCCAGCCGGGGGGTGCTGGTCTCCAACGGCTTCCATCTGCTCAGCGGTGAACAGGCTGTTATGGAACCCGATCCCCGCCGATTCCCGGTTGGCGCCATACGCTGACGCATGGCGCGCACAGCGCCTCCGCGGCTATCATGTATGCGGCATTCTACACATCCGGGGGTATCCTCGTGCCCGATATCCGTACGATTATCGCAACTGACTGCGGCAGCACCACGACCAAGGCGATCCTCATCGAGCGGTTGAGTGATGGATACCACCTGATAGCGCGCGGCGAGGCGCCCACCACCGTGGAGGCGCCATTTGACGATGTAACCGTAGGGGTATTGAACGCCATTCAGGAGATCGAAGACCTCACAGGGCGTCAGTTCGTGCGGGATGGCGGCATCATCAGCACACGTGAGAGCGACACAATCGGATGTGATGTCTATCTCTCCACCTCGAGCGCCGGCGGCGGACTGCAGATGACCGTGGCCGGTGTGGTGAAACAGATGTCCGCCGAAAGCGCCCAACGCGCCGCACTGGGCGCCGGCGCGATCATTATGGATGTGTTGGCGGTGGATGACGGACGCAAGGAGTTTGAAAAGGTACGCCGGATCCGGCAGCTGCGGCCCGACATGATCCTGATGTCCGGAGGCACCGACGGCGGCACCGTGAGCCATCTGGTCGAGATGTCGGAAATGCTGGTCTCCGCCGATCCCCATCCGCGACTGGGCGGCATGCGGCTGCCGGTGATTTATGCCGGTAACGTGGAGGCGCGCGAACCGGTGCGGGAACTGCTGGAGACGCGCGTAGACCTGCGCATGGTCGACAACCTGCGTCCCACGCTGGAAAGCGAAAACCTGGGCCCGGCGCGGGAGGCGATCCACGAACTGTTCCTGGAACATGTGATGCAGCAGGCGCCCGGCTACAGCAAGCTGATGGGCTGGACCAGCGCGGACATCATGTCCACCCCCAACGCGGTGGGCAAAATCATGCAGACCATCGCCTCGGAGCGGGGCATCAGTATATTGGGTGTCGACATCGGCGGCGCCACCACCGACGTGTTCTCCGTGTTCGGCGGCGTGTACAACCGCACCGTAAGCGCCAATCTGGGTATGAGCTATTCCATTTGCAACGTGTTGAAAGAGGCTTCGGTGGCGGGCATTCGGCGCTGGCTGCCGTTCCCGATGGACGAGTCGGAACTGCGCAACCGGTTACGCAACAAGATGATCCGCCCGACTACCGTGCCCCAGACATTGGAGGACCTGTACGTGGAACAGGCGGTAGCCCGAGAAGCGCTTCGCCTCGCGTTCATTCATCATAAGACGCTGGCGCGCGGGCTTAAGGGCGTGCAGACCCAGCGTACCATCGGCGAGGCGATGAACCAGGAAGCCACCGGTCAGACGCTGGTGAACATGATGCAGTTGGATATGCTGGTCGGTTCCGGCGGCGTATTGAGCCATGCGCCCCGACGCGCTCAGGCTGCACTGATGATGCTGGACGCGTATCAGCCGGAGGGCGTGACGATGCTCACCGTGGATTCCATCTTCATGATGCCTCAGCTGGGGGTGCTGTCGGTCGTATCACCGGATGCCGCTACCGAAGTGTTCGACCGCGACTGCCTGGTACGGTTGGGAAGTTGCGTGGCGCCCATGGGTAAGATGCGCGAGTCCGAGTTGGCCTGTACCGTCAGCATCCATGGCGACCGGCAGGAACTGCGTGTGGGCGAACTGCGCGTGCTGCCGTTAGGCGAAGGTGAGCAGGTACGCGCGGAGATCACCCCGGCGCGCGGGCTGGATGTGGGCGCCGGACGCGGGCGCACACGCGAAGTCACACTGGAAGGCGGCGTGGTCGGCGTGATCCTTGACTGCCGGGGGCGCGAACTGGCGCTGCCTGCGGGCGACCCCGAACGGATCGCCCGCATCCGCAGCTGGTACACCGCGATGGGGTTACCGCTGCCTGCATAATCAGCGGCAGCGTTACCGCCCAATCAGATCTGAACCAGCCAATCAAACAACCGCTGGAACGGCGGGTGAGTGTGCGCCATCTCTTCCGGATGCCATTGCACGGCCAGCAGCGGTGAACCGTCTGCTGCTTCCAGCGCTTCGATCACTCCATCGGCGGCTCGCGCGGTCACGCGCAGGCCGTCAGCGATCCGTCCCACGGACTGATGGTGCCAGCTGTTCACTGCACGGCTGTCCGCTCCCATCAACTGCTCGACCAGCGAGCCTGGCTCCATGGTGATCGAATGCAGCAACACCGGTGTGAGTGCGCCGCTGGAGTGACGAACCGGCTGGCGTATCTGTGACGGGATATCCTGGATCAGGTCACCGCCCATCGCCACGTTCACCAACTGGATCCCCCGGCAGATACCGAAGATGGGGATACCCCGCTGGCGTGCGGCATGGAACAGGGCGATTTCGCAGGCGTCACGCACCGGGTCCTGCTGCGCACACTGCGGATGCGGCTCCTGGCCGTACAGCAGCGAGTCGATGTCACCGCCGCCGGTCAGCACCAGTGCATCGCACGCTTGCAACGCGGCACAGGCCGCTTCAGGATCCGCGATACACGGGATCAGTACAGGCGTCGCACCGGAACGGGTGACCGACTGCACATAGTTGATGTTAAGCCCGCACCAGACCATCTGTACCTGGCGCGACTGGGTGGCAAAGTTGTTGCGGCCGGCCGAAAGGCCGATCAAAGGGGCGCGTGAACTCATATTGTCTCTCCGGTAGCACGGGCGAATCCGCCCGGGGTCTGACGGTGCAGACCCCGGACGGCAGCTGTCCGCTAGCCGATGCGGTGCAGCACGGCGCCCTGGCGTGTTACCTCGCGACTGATGCAGCCCCGGGTCACCAGTTCGTCGATGATCCGTGCGGTGACAGGGCCGGTGAACTGCATCACGTCCCGCAGTGCGTATTCGTGAGTGGACTCACCCACGCGCTGCAGGTGTTCCTGAAGCACAGTCTCCTCGTCCGGCGCTGGAACCGGTTCCAGCTGAGGGCAGGTCTCCAGGTAACGATCGAACGCGTCCCAGTGTCTGACCAGTTTAGTATAGGCCGAACAGAGCGCCATCGGCTCCGGATACGCGTCATGCATTGACCGAAACAGGTCGGCCTGGCATGTGCGCTTGCGCAGCATGCCGTTTTCGCGGTCCGTCAAGCCGCATGTGGCTTACACCCGTTCAGCGGCTGCCCCCCACCGTATACTTGATCACCTTGCCGCTGGCCATCGCCTGCTCATAATCCGGATAGTCCAGCGCATTCGCACTGAGAACCAGCGCAGACGTCCAGATGTTCGCACGCTCCGCATAGATGGCGACGATCAGCCGGTCATCTGCGGGTGAGTCGTTGATGGAGTAGCGGAATAGCGCCAGCACATCGCCCCGTGCGCCAACCGACTTCTCCGCATCGATATTTGGCAGCGACGCGTACCAGTCCGGATGGGCGTCTGGTTTCACCAGACTCAGGCTTTTCCGAATGGCCTCCACATCTCGCGGCGGACCGTAAAGATGCTCAGGCCAGTTCTTGTACCATTTGCGTTGATACAGCGTGTGTATGTTGTGTGCCAGATTATCGATGGCCTGCGGCTCCGCAGACAGAACCCGCTGGTACAGTCGACCCGTTTGCGGCGGCGGCTTCGGGCCTGGGTAGAGATGGCGGTAACCCGCCCACAGGCCGGTCGCGATGATCAGCAACACAACTCCTGCAACCCACCTGGCAGCGCGTGAACCATGCGTCGTCATAGACATCACCTTCCTCTCATGTCGGTATGCGCATCTCCATGCAACGGCATTACGGACTGTATCGCTGCCTGGGCACGTCCTTACACCCGGGGAGCAGCTCCAGATTGAGATGCACCAGACCTCCCCAACTGTAGGAGTACCAGGGCCATTCGGGGTCTGTGAGCACGGGTTTTGATGCGTCTTCAGCGGTCAGGATATGTGGCTTGACAAACCCGACGTGACCGTCCAGCCACAGGGCGATCAACGGGCTGGGCATGTTCTCCGCACCATACCGCCAGGGTATGTTCTCAGGATCCGGCGGAGGTAAACGCCGGCCCCGTGTGTGAAAGACATCCACCAGCCAGTAGATTCGCTGGTAGGTGGTATCACCCAACGACCGTTGAGCCCACTGTTCGTCGGTGCAGTCAATCCAGCCCGGTATGCCTCGCGCGTAGACGAAGGAACCAATCATCGGCGCGCTCATCCGGGACCAGTCGTCCAGCCGGCATTGTGTCAGGCTGGACGGCAGCAGCCGTTTGGCCACTTCATACCGTGGTGGCAGTGGCGTTTGCCAGTCGTTCATGTACATCTGGAATGCGACTCCGCACTGACGCAGATTGCTGATACAGGTCGCCCGGTGCGCCTCCTGGCGCTGTCGAACGACGACGACCGTCACGATGGACGTCAGTACGCCAATGATCCCAACCACGACCAATAACTCAACCAATGTGAACGCGCGTGCCCTGTGTGGATTGTCCATTTCGCCACCTCACAAACAGGCCGATATCTGGCCACACAGCGATGATTCGGGCAGATACGCCGTATGGCCAGATGCAGGCACTACAACATCATCAGTAGTGTATCCACTCCGGCGGACAGTCTCCCGGCAACGGCGTACATTGGTTCTGTACAGGCATGGTGCAGCATCCGTTCTTCCATACAACGCAGCTGTAGCTGTCCGGCGGTCCATCTGCACCATATCGTGGAGGCGAAATCAAACGGTAAGTACACACCCATCGTGCGGTATGCGTATACCCATGTGCGGCCAACAACCAACCACCGCAAATATCTTGTTCATACACACAGCTGTATGTATCCTGTATGAACTCGCGGTTCTCTACCGGCAAATGCGCTTGCACGCGCACATAGCAAATGCTTATCGCCAGCATGACCAGCAAGAGAACCATCGTGAACCGCGCAGTGACACCTTTGTAAATCTTGTAAGCACTCATAGATCTGCGACCCTCCATCGTTGGTTTATATATATATGCCCGAATCTGCTTTGCCATTTGCTCCTGATTATCGCTGTTTCGCACGATTGATAATGCACCATTTCAGTGAACTCGCACTATTTAACGACCATGCACATGAAATCCTAACATGCATAGTCGTTTAACAACTATATACGTCGCGAATGGTTTTGTCCATTCAATCAGTGGAGGCACTGTCACTGACAACATCATGTACCACCAACCTGCATCTGTAGACACTCGCACCATTACCATGTAGAACACTCCCATTGCGATGGCCATGATCATATAGATTATCATTAACCATCGCATTTTTTCCATATGATAAATGGGGCCATAAACACCGCAAGCAACCAACCCATTTGGAATCTGGTAATCACCAAAGACTTGAACTCATAGATCATGTCAACATATCCATTACCTTTTGGATCATTGACCCGTATGTAATATATATACAATGTGTTGATAACTATGTCATACAGGGCGCCAATTACCCAAATCCACAACAACTCCACTAACAATGCCCCTATTCGCGACACCCGTACCGCACCACGGTTCTCTTCATTTAACGCCTTATCGTTCGACACTACATTCATCATGGCACCATCCTGCGCATATATTGTGAAATACGACAATGTTCTGTACTAGTGCTTTGCTGTTAATGATCATATGCCGCACCATATACAATTCTATTATTAATGCGCTCTATTCTGTTGAACGAACACCAACACGTAATCCATAATACATCATACGCTTTACCACCATATACGTTACAAATGGCTTTGTCCACTCAGTGATCGGAAGCCCCGTTACGCCTGCAATAACACTCCAGACAGACGCATTTGGAGATACTCTTAACACTATCATAATGAACACACACATGACGACACACATTGTCATGTACACAAACATCAACCATAGGTATTTTCTCCATATTAATGATGGAGCCATAAATGCCGCCATTAACCATCCCATTTGCAGTCTAGTAAATACAACAGATCTAAACTCACTGATAATGTCAACATTAGCAACACCTTTAGTGCCACTGATTACGATATATTTAAAGCAGGCGCTCAAGACTATATCATATGCAGATCCGATAGCCCAAACCAACAAGAACGCCACGACCAGAGCCTCTATTCGCGATATTTGAACAACATCACGACTCCCTTCATTTAGCACCTTATCGTTCGACACTACATTCATCATGGCACCATCCTGCGCATAGACTGAAGGGCAAACTCGGGCAAAGGCCAACCTGTATACACAAACCGGCACCTGCCCGAGGCATCGTAGACCAGAAACAATGGAACCGGAGCGATCACATCGTGGGCCCTAAAATCACCGGTCGGCTGTCCCAGCGTCTGTAATCGGGCCGTGCGGTACCGTAATCCGGTGGCCGGCAGAGCCTCAAGCGCCAAATGACAGGCGCGACAGGCATCACTAACCACCACTATGCACACAGGATGACCAGGGAACGCGGAACGGAAGTGATCTGCCCAGTGGCTTCCCATATACAACGGTACAATGTCTTGCTCGGTCTGCTTGCTGTTTGATTGGTTGGATGGCATCAGCATGAGGCACATACACGCGCACAGCACCCATCGCACGGCCGACGGCAGTACGACAAGCTGTCTGGGTCGTTCAAACAACGCGCTGGCGTATATGAGAAATCCACTGATCAGGCACTTGTAGCACAGCATCGGAACCAACACGAGCGCCACCGCCTGAAACAGCGGAACGGCGCAGCCAATCCATCGGGCGACGGTGTGTAGCGTATGATTGTGGGGTGCAAACCAGTAGCGCATGGCCATCAGCACCGTCACGGCAATGATCCCATACGTCATGAACTGCACGACAGCACCGTCATACCCGGAACAGGAAATGCAGCCGGCTTGAGGCAGACCGTTCAACACCGTCAGAATTAGAGGAAACAACACCGTCAGCGTGCTGAGTTCCCGCTGCATCAGCAGCGCCAACAGCATACCGATCAACACAAGGAACACTGCCGCTGCGCGAGTCACCGTTCGGTCCCATCGCCGCTGTTGCATTAACAAGTACCGGGTGACGGTCTCGGCCCCGTCTATGCGGGATCCAGCATTCGGAGGGAGCACAGCGATCGACACATCGGCAGGTAACTGGACGGTTGTTGCGTGAACCGAGGAGGCGACGCTTGATGATACCTTGGATGCTGGCACATAGATAATCGGTCCGCCTGAGAGGCGTGTAATCGGCCGGGTGATCTCCTCCGGCACGCCCTGACGGATCACCAGTATCGTGCTTGAGCGTCCCTGATAGGCTCTCAGCGTGTGGCCTGCGGTGATGACACAGATCAGCAATACCGATATCAGCACCAGGCGGTGGACGGCGTCCCACCGAGTCATGCCAACACACCGGAACCACAGATTCGTGATACGGATCATGGCGCGACCGCCGCGGGGTACAGGTCGACACTGCTGGAAGGGAACCGGTGGCGCCACACCTGCGGACATACCTGTGCGCCGTCATGGGATCGGTTCAGATGCGGAGTGGAACTGCAAACGAACGCCGAAAAGCGCAGCCAAAGGTCTGTAGCGATCGGCTTCTTGTCGGATCGGGGGTGACCACCCCCCACCCCCACCCCCCCCCCCCCCCCCCCATCGGAGGAGAAGACAGGCGCCGCTGCATCTATCCATGTATACCGCTGCATACCAACCTCTGCCCGGCGACACAGCCGGTGGGTGCGTTGGGACCGCTGACCGAGCCGGTCTTACCGTTGTATGTTGTAAATGTAGCAGACCCAATGAAACGTGTCAAGTGTTTGTACGGCTAGTTGAAAGTTTTCATATGTTACAGGCAAGCACAGCCAACTGTAAACATCGGGACACGCGCCACTATGCCTTAGCGTGTGTCTACGGGATAGCGCCAGTACGTGAGACTTCGGCCTTGCGGGACCGACAGTCAACCATGGAACAGCGGTAATGCCCATCATTGATTTGATGTGGCCATATCAGCGATGTGTATTCAGACAAACTTGCTGTTTCATAAAGCACCACAATTCGTATCCTGTCAGATCCAGTCAGACGACAGGATCGCGTCGGCCTTCTCAGCCAAATATCCATCCAACATGGGAGCGCTCAACTGAGCCTTCGACATTATGGGAGCCCCTTTGACTGGCGTATGCAGGTATGGCAAGCGCTGATGGTGAACAGCCATCCGGGCACCCCCGGGTGAACTAACACCGCATAAGGACAGGAACACGATACCATGAGCAATCCTCTGATGGACGTGCGCATCGGCACGATGGTGAACATCGGCAGCCCCGAAGCGGCCAAGCAGATTGTCTCCCTGAAAAAGTACGGCTTCGAGAGTTTTTCGGTCGTATTGGGCGCTACCGTCATGGACAAGGATCTGCCGGCAATCGCCACCGCCGTCAAAGAGGCGATCGGTGATGACGACATCGTCGTCAGCAGCGTGTGTGTGTACGGCAACCCGCTGGAGTCGGGCGATATCGAGACGCAGACGCGCGAGAGCTGGGCAGTCTTGGCCAAGAGCACAGCGCTGTTCGGCTGCGATATCGTGGCCGGTTTCGCGGGCCGCGTGCGCGGCTGCAGCATTCCCGACAGCATGCCTCGATTCGCCGAGGTGTTCGGACCTATCGCCAAAATCGCAGCCGATCATGGCGCACGGCTTGCGTTCGAAAACTGCGACATGGGAGGTACCTGGGCCAACGGAGACTGGAACATCGCGCATACCCCCGCCGCCTGGGAGCTGATGTTCAATGCTGTTCCCATGGAAAATATCGGCCTGCAGTGGGAGCCCTGCCATCAGATGGTGAAGCTTATTGACCCGATCCCGCAACTGCGTAAATACGTCAAACGGGTGTTTCATCTGCATGGAAAGGACGCCACTGTGATGTGGGACGTGGTGAAAGAGCACGGCATCCACGGCTCACATCCGTTCGCCTATCACCGCACCCCGGGGTTCGGCGACTCCAACTGGACCGACATCATCTCCATACTGCGGCTGGGCGGCTTCAAGGGCTCTATCGACATCGAGGGCTGGCATGATCCCGTTTACCGCGGCGAATTGGAGATCGCCGGCCAGGCACGCGGCTGCGCCTACTTGAAGGAGTGCCGAGGCGGCTGCGTCAACGCCCCGTATCCCGGCTGATTCGAATGCATCGGGCGGACGTAATGGTCCGCCCATTTCGACTCCGATGAACGCGTAAGGAGCGCCCTATGTGGAACACCTTATGGCCTGACTGGTGTGCGCCTGGATCGTCGCGCGCGGTCTGGAGACTTGCACTCGCCGGTCCGGAGGGAGCAACCGCTGAGCTCTCCAGTGAGTCGCTTCCATCCCCATCCGTCACAGGCGCCGGGGCGCGCAGGCGGTTCCGCTGGCAGGCGCAATCTCCTGTACGCACTGTGGAGGTCGCCACGCGCGCCCAGGCGCATGGTTTGACGGGCTGCCAACTCACCGTGCGGTTGCAGGATGGATGGCGTGTCGTGCGCGCTGACTTTCCGCTGAACCAGCATATCGCGATGAAACCCGGCCTCAAGCTGGCTGCACCCTGGGGATGGGGCATCGAATATGATCTGGCTTCAGGCGGCCGTTGGGAAGCGGCCTATCCGTCCGGCGCTATGGCCATGCAATTCGTGGCGCTGTACACCGCCAATGGCGAGGGGTTATACGTCGGCCTGCATGATCCGCGGGCGCATCACAAATGGATGCAGGTAGTGGGCGCATCCGACCGCGTGCAACTGACAGCCACCCATTGGCCGGCGGATGTCCCCGCAGCCACTTACCGAATGCCGTACGAGGTGGTGATTGGCCCCATACGCGCCGGCTGGATGGAAGCCGCGCAACGTTATCGCGCATTCTGCCTGCGGGCCCCCTGGTGCCAGGCGGGGCCAACGCAGCGCCGTAAGCTTCCCGCCTGGCTGACCGGGACGGAGGTCTGGTTGATCCCTGCCATGACGCCCGTGCAAAACGTGGACGTGGCCCGCCAGGCCGCTGCACGTTTGGGCGTGCCTGTCTCGTTGCACTGGTACAACTGGCATGAGATCCCGTTCGACAGTACCTATCCCGACTATTTCCCGGCGCGCCCCGATTTCCCGGAAGGCGTACGCGCCCTTCAGCAGGCCGGCTTGCGGGTCATGCCATATATCAACGGCCGCCTGTGCCATGAAGGGTCACGCAGCTGGACCGAAGCCCGGCTGCAGACATCCAGCTGTCTGCAACCGGACGGTCAGCCCTACCGGGAACGGTACAACCCTCAGCACGAACAACGGGTGATGTGCCCGTGGGCGGCACCCTGGCAACAGATGATCGCGGGGCTGGTCCGCCGGTTGACACACACGTACGGGGTGGATGCGGTCTACATCGATCAGATCGGTGCGGCTGCACCCGTACGCTGCTACGACCCCGGCCATGGTCATCCCATCGGAGGCGGGACCTTCTGGGCTGAAGGATACCGGCGCATGCTCGCTCAGATCCGAAAGGTCCTCCCGCCGGAACGGATCCTGACCACCGAAGAGAACGCCGAATGCTGGATAGACCAGTTGGAGGCGCTGTTGCTGGTAAATACCCCTCCCAATCAGGGGCGTGTGATCCCGTTGTTTCCCGCCGTCTACAGCGGGTACACGGTGACCTTCGGGTTTCAGTACATCGCCCATGACGACCTGAAGCGGTCGTTGCCCTTCCGGTTCAAAATGGCCCGGGCGTTTCTGTGGGGCGCACAGCTGGGCTGGGTGGATGCCGGCAGCATCCTGGCGCCGGAACACGCCGACGAATGTGAACTGTTGCGAAACCTGGCGCTCTGCCGGCAACAGGCGCATGAGTGGCTTCTATACGGGCGCTTTGTGGGAGAAGCCGTCGTAACGGCAGAAATGCCACCACTGACCGGTACCGGAACAGCCTCCTGGGGTGGCGACTACGCCATCGAGTCCCCGGCGCTGATCGGCGCCTGGTGGCAGTCGCCGCGTCGTCAACCCGGTCTGGCGATCGCGAACATGGCGGATATCGCGGTCACCGGCACGATCACCCTGCCCGACACCTGGATCGGCGCCGGCAGCGGCAGGCAACCGGTTGTGAAAGGATGCCCGCAGGCCACGGCTTCCTACACGGATGCGCACCATCTGCGCATCCGTCTTCCGGCACGCAGCGGTGCGCTGGTGACACGGTAAGCGCCCGTCTATAACCCCCCGATGCCGGACGAGGGCGGGAATCGCACACCCAGCAGACCGAACAGGGTGACGGCGAATCCGGTGGCGAACTCGCCGGCAATCAGCCCCAAGAAGAACGGAACGGCCCGGGCATACAACCGCAGACCTCCGAAACGCAGGAACAGCGTCTTCAGCAACCAGGCGATGAACATGGGGACCAAAAACCGGCTGACTCCCACACACCCGCCGGCAATAAACCCCACCGGATGCAGCGGCAGGCCGGGGAACCGTAACCGGAGAGCGCTGAGAAGCATCGCGATCAACGCTCCCACCCCGTACGCGCCACCTCGGGCCGGCGTTGGCGGACGGGGCGTCTGCAGCGCTGTACTGGCCTCCCACCAGGGCGGTCCACCCAGCCATTCGTGTATCGAGACGAAGAAATGGGCCGAGTCATACCCCATCCGGTAAATCACGTGCAGCATCATCCAGAACACCGCGATAACCGATACCACCGCGGCAAGCATCATAGCGCGGCTCATCAAACTCAAGGGCATACCGCTGCGACGGGCGATCTCCAACCCATCCACCTGAGAGGACATCGGCAACTGCCGGTGGGTGCGGGTGAGCCAATACATCAGCCCCACGGTGGCGGTCTCCCGGCGGTTGAACACCGCATCGCCACCCAGTGCACGCAGCAGCGTGTCGCCTCCGACCATGTACAGGTCGATCGTCGGGATGCCCACCTCGGCCCGCAACCGCGCTGTCACCAGCACAAACAGAAACAGGATGCCCATCAGCGCCAAGGCGATGTGAAAACGCATACCGGCATACATCCAAAAACCCAGCAGGGCAGCGAAGCCGATCAGACCACCCCACACGGCGGTTCGGTACCCCATCGGTTCCTGGCTGTCATCCAGGCGTTCCAGGCCCAAAGCATGGCGTCCCACAGCCAGCAGATGACGGCGGGCCGCCCAGATCACCATCAGCCCCAGACCGATGGCGCCGCCGGCGCTCTGTTCCAAGATGTATGGGAACTGACCGAAATCCGTATATCCAGCCATGGCAGCCAGCACCAGTTCCAGCCGGGTCAGCAGAATGAAGAACCAGATGGAGAAGCTCAGATGGGCGGGAAGAAAGAAGCACAGCCCGATCGCGAAGGGAAAGAACTGAACAGGAATGCCGCCCCCCACGCCGCTGGCGGCCAGCCAAGGCATTGTCGTGCTCAAATGATAGTACCGCACCCCCACCGGCAACTCGGGGATCGATGGGTAAAGGATATGCGCAAACACGAGACAACGCACCACCACCGCAACGCCGAACGCCAGCCAAAACAACCGGTTCCGCAGGATACCGGAACGCGGATCCGTGAGTTGTAAAGCGATCTCCGCCATGGGATAGCTGAGCCGCTCAGATTCCCATTGCCTGCGAAAAATGGCCGACAGACAGAGCATCACCCATACCGCGACCGCGGTAAACGCGCTCCACCACAGCACGGGCGACATCCAGGCACGGATATGCTCCCAGGTGTACAGCGTGGACTGGCCGTTGTACATCGCCCGTACCGCTTCGCCGGACTGCGGCAGCAGGTGCGCGGGTATCAACGGAATGAGCGTGGTCTCCCAACCGTTTACCGCGTTGGCTCTCCCCGCTGGATATGAAAGTGAAGCGAACAGAATGGTCAGCTGATCATGACCGGCCAAACCGGTGCTGACCACCAGCATGACATACACCAGCAACAGTTCGGCGCGCTGAAGCGCCCACCGGGGTTTGCGGATACCGACCAGCCAGTTCACCCCTGTGAACACCAGCAACAGCGTCAGAGCGTTGAAGAACAATGACGACGTAGACACATTGTCGGAGTATCGTACGTACTCCACCTGGATCAGCCAAGCGATATTGACCGGGATCAACAGACACCCGATCAGCACCGCACGCCACGGTGAGCGTGGCGCGTTCACCTCGTCTCCCATCCAGCGGCTCCTGAATTATCCAATATACACAACAGATGTTATTGTAACGGAAGGATTGGCGTGATTCGGCGGAGAACCGAACAGCGCTACAACAAACCACCGGGAGTGACACATGCTGAAACTGGGAGTGATCGGATACGGCGGCCGTATCCGTGGCGTACTCGAAGAGATATACAGGTTGACCGACCAGGCGGTTGTCACGGCAATCACCGACACCCGCATCGATCAGATCCGAGACGAACTGTCGGCAGCGGACAGCAAGGCCGGCCTGAATGTCGACCGCCGGTATTATCTGGACGCGGACGAAATGCTTGACGCGGCGCCGCTCGATGGCGTGCTGATCGGCACGCGCTGTTCGTTGCATGCGCAGATGGCCGTCAAGGTACTCAAACGCAACCTGCCGCTCTACCTGGAAAAACCCGTGGCCACCAACATGGACGACCTGATGGCGTTACGTGACGCCGGACGCGCGGCCTCATCGGAGACCGTCGTCAGCTTTCCGTTGCGTGTTACCCCGCTGGTGCGCGTGGCGAAGGAGATCATCGACTCCGGACAGCTGGGGCGGATTGAACACGTACAGGCCTGGAACAATGTCCCGTACGGAGGGGTGTATTACCAGGACTGGTACCGCGACGAAAATGAAACACAGGGGCTGTTCCTGCAGAAGGCCACTCATGATTTCGACTACATCAACTATCTGTTGGGCTTCAATCCGGTCACCGTGGCAGCTATGAACGCCAAGCAGATCATGAAAGGCGATATGCCGGCAGGCCAGCGTTGCGCCGACTGCCCGAAGTGGGAAACCTGCCTGGAAAGCCCTTACCACAACTGTGTGACCAAACAGGAGGCCCCTCAGGTGCGTCCGAACAACCTGATGTGCTGCTTCGCGACAGACACAGGCAATGAGGACTCCGGCAGCGCGCTGGTGCAGTACGATACCGGGATGCACGTGAGCTACTCACAGAACTTTTTCGTACGGAAAAGCGCGGGTATGCGCGGCGCGCGCCTGATGGGCTACAAGGGCACACTGGAGTTCGACTGGTACACGGACACGATCAAAGTCATCATACATCATACCCCTCGCGTGGAGACCATTCACTGCCCCGGCGGCGTGGGACATGGCGGCGGCGACACCGTATTGGCCGACAGCTTCGTGCGCGTGCTGACCGGACGCGGCCATTCGGTGGCCCCGCTGGAGTCCGGGCTGCTCAGTTGCCTGATGTGCCTGAAAGCCAAAGAATCGGCACGCACGCACACGTTCCAGCCGATTGTTTGGCCGGATCAGGCCTGATCGGGAGCCGACCATGCAACGCGCAAACCCGCCCAGAACCATTCCGACGCCCATCAACTACGTGTTGGGAACGCAGACGTTCGGCGTGCGGTACCAATTCACGCAAGAAGACGCGCTGCGCGAGACCGCCCGGCAGATCGTACGGCTGGGATCCAACATCCTGAAGATCACCATCGCACCTGATTCGGTCAGCAAACAGTATCCGGGCGTACGAGGCGGGCGTACGCCCCTGGAAGTGGTGCGAGACGATCCGGCAGTCCGGGAGACGCTGGCGATGCCGTTCAGCCACATACTGCTTTGGGTCTACACCTCTTCAGGACTTGCCTGGCAACGCGGGATGAGTCCGGGTGAGCGGCGTACCGAATACCGACAGATGCGCGAGTTAAGCGACTACCTGTTGGAGACCTACGAGCACAGCGGCAAGCGGTTCTACCTGGGTCACTGGGAAGGCGATTGGCATCTGCGCCCTGAGCTGCGGCCCGACGGGGAATGGAGTGAAACCCGCGCCCGCGGAATGATCGACTGGCTGAACACCCGTCAGCGGGCCGTGGAAGACTCCCGAAGACGTACGCGACAAGGGGTTGCCCTGTACAACTACGTGGAGTGCAATCTGGTACAGATCGGGCTACAGGGCAAGCCCTGCCTCACCAACCGTGTTCTGCCGCATGTGGGTGTCGATGGGGTCTCCTACTCCAGCTACGATTCGCTGTCGGGTGATGCGACCGTACAGCACCGCCAGCTGACCGAAGCGTTGGACTACATCGAAGCGCATCTGCCGGCCAAAGGCCTGCTGGAAGGGGACCGCCGTGTCTGGCTGGGCGAGTATGGCTTTCCCGTGCGATTTCACACACCGGAACGCCAGATGGAGCTGTCAAGGCAGGTGGCGCGCACCGCACTCCAGTGGGGCTGTCCGTTCGCGCTCTACTGGGAGATGTACTGCAACGAGGTGCGCGACGGGAAACCGATGGGCTTCTGGATGATCGACGACAAGGGCGTCGAGCAACCGGTATATACATTGCACGCACGCTGGCTTCGGGAGATGCGGGAGTGGGTCCGTAAAAATCCGACGGCGTCACGCCAGCAGTTCCGCCAGGAGGGCGTCAGGCGGCTGGACGTCTGACGCCCTGAAAAATGAATAAGGCAGCACCGTTTTCAGGTGGGCTTCTGAACCCCGTCCAACAGCTGTGCGGCCATCTGCTCGATCCGGTCAAACCGGTTGGTTGCCAGCCACTCTCCGTAGTTGGTGAACTCTCCGGTGGCCATCATGCGGTGCCATGCGGCCCAGGGAGCGATCTTTCGCCAACCCTTGACCTGCTGGCTGACCAGCGCCCGTTCCGCGCGGATATAAGCCTGAAGCTTGGCGTCATCCCAGCTGACCATGTTGCGGGCGGTACGCGCCATCCGGTCGATAATCGCTTCGGCGTACATCCGTCCGCGCTCGCGGGTGGCGCCCGGAGGCGCGGTCACCACCGGCAAATACTCCGGATCGTTCTTCAGCTGATCCATATAGGTGATCTCGGGGAACAGATACAACGCCAGTGAGGTTTCACCGATGCCGGCATGGTCGCCCAGATATCCTTTATCTTGTGCAAGCCAGTACTCTGCCGTGCCGACCACCGGTATCTGCAACCGCTCGGTCATCCGGACCGCGGTTTCCCGAACCAGGATCTGCTGATTGTGTCCGTAGTGACCGGTGAGGATGAAGATGCCCTGAAAACCGATACGTGCGAACTCCATGCAGAGCTGCTCCAGCCAGGGGCGCAGCAGGTGGTTCTCCCAGTCATACTCACCCTCCATCACCACGGTGGCGGGTTTGTCCAGTCCCCCCATTCCGCCGTAGACGGCGGGGTGCACCACTCCCCCGGCCCGCTCAGCAGCCAGGCAACACAACTTATGCGCCTTTACCGCATCCAGCCCCAGCGTATTGTGTTCGCCGTGCCATTCCACCGTACCCAGCGGCAAAAAGCAGACCGGCAGCTTGCCGATCGCCTCGCGAAACATCGCCGGACTCATGCGTTCCCACTGCGTCTCCATAGGCTCCCCCCCGTTGCTGTGTATGCATGCCTATTGTACTCTCCCATCGGCGTTTGTCAGCGATACACCACACAGCCGGAGCGATTGAGTATACTAGCAACGTGCAGACGGTACGATCAGTCCAGTTGACGTGCGTCTCGTGATGGGGGTACAAACATGACATTTCAACAGGAAATACGGTTCGACTCTACCGATCATGGATACATGCGCGATTTGACGCCCGATGTCCGGCGCATTATCCAGGAGTCACGGGTGAAAAACGGGCTGGTGAATGTGTTTGTGATGGGCAGCACCGGTGCGGTTGGCGCAATCGAGTACGAAGAGGGGCTGATGGAAGATCTGCCCAAAGCGCTGGACCGCATGTTCCCCGCCGGCGCCGATTATGGCCATGAGCGCACCTGGCAAGACGGTAATGGGCACTCGCATCTGCAGGCCACCCTGCTGGGGCCCAGCCTCACCGTGCCGATAGCCAACGGAATTCCTCTGCTGGGGACCTGGCAGCAGGTGTTTTTCATTGAATGCGACATCAAGCCGCGAACGCGGCGATTGGTGGTCACCGTTACCGGCGACTGAGGCCTATCCCAACTCTGCCGGCAATCGGACATGGAAGCGCGCTCCCAGCCCCGGGGGCGTGTCTTCCAACCAGATCATCCCGGCATGTGACTCGATAATCCGCTTCGCAACCGCCAAACCGGTGCCTCTGATTTCAGCACCCTCCAGCGCCTCAAACCGGCGGAACACCGTGTCACGCAACTCTGGGGCCACGCCCGGTCCGTCATCGGCCACCACAAACTCCCAGTTACCGTCCGTGTCCTGAGCGGCTGTGACAGAGACCTGAGAGGAAGCAAACCGCAACGCATTGTCGAACAACATACGGAAAGCGGTGCGCATCCGCGTAGGCTCCACGGTCAGGTCCGGCATATCGGAGTCGATCTGGACCGCGATGTGGGTAGGCGTTCCCACATCGCGTTGTGCCTGTACGATCAGATCGCGCATGTTGCAGCGTTCCGGCGTCTCCCGTTCCAGACTCGCCTCCGCCAGCTCCAGGAAGCTGTCCATCAACGCATCCAGAGAGGCTGCCCGGCGCTGGATCTCCACCAATCCTTCCACCACGTCCGTAGGCAACGCCTCTTCCGAGTCCATCACCGCCCATTGCGACATCATCGAGATGGCGCGCACATGCGTCTTCAGGTTGTGCGAAACGGCGCGGGTGAACGCCCTCAGGTCGGTATTGGCCGCTTCGAGCAGACTCAGAGTCTGCCGGATCCGCCGTTCAGCGCGGGTGCGTTGTGTAATATCCCGGGCCACTCCGCGCAACCCGGTAACGACGCCGTCCGCTCCGATGATCGAGGCGGCGCTGAGTTCCAAGATCACGCTGTGCCCGTCCTTGTGCAATGCAGTCATTTCTGGCACATGCACGCGCGTCTCTGGATTCCATTCGGCCAATCTGCGCCGCAGGTCCTCTGCCTCGGCTTCCGGCATGAACGCCCAGGGCGGCTGACCCAGAAACTCCTCCGGGTACCGCCCTAACAAACGGTACGCCTGATCGGAAACAAACCGGAAACGGTATTGTGTATCCGTTTCGAAGACCAGATCGGCGCTCAGCTCCAGCAGCCGGGCCAATCGGTCCCGGTTTTCCGACAGCTGCTGCTGCATCCGGTACCGTTCGGTGATATCCTGGATCACCGCGGTGATACCGGCGATCTCCCCATTGACGTTACGGAACGCCGCGCGGCGGAACACCAGACGCCTCAAGGCGCCATCCGAGCGCCGAATGTCTTCTTCAAACACCTGTGTCGATCCGGACGCCAGCAACTGTTCATCATACAGGCGGAACAGCGTCAGCTGAGGTTCCTCTAACAGGACCGTCGAGTCGCGGCCAATGATATCCTGAGCGGTGATACCGAAAAACTCCTCGAACGCCCTGTTGACGCCCAGATACCGTCCATCCACATCCTTGTAATACATGGGCGACGCGATACTGTCCATGACCACGCGCAACAGCGCCTGACTCTCCTCCACGGCCTGCAGAGAGGCGCGCAGCTCCTCGTTCAACCGTTCCAGCGTCCGGGCCTGTTGCTGCTCATGGGTGATGTCATGCAGATACACCAGAAGCGCACCCTGCCCCTGGTATGTAACGGCCGAGTAGCTGCCCATGACCGTGGCAGTTTCGCCGTTACGCAGGTGCACGGACACCGGCTGCTGACCCTGCACCTGAATCACCAGCACGACCGCTTGCGCCAGCGTCTCCGCCTGACCTTGTGCAATCTCCTGAGTGCTCCAGCCAGACCAGGCCGCCAGACGATCGTTGGCGGCCACCAGCCGGTCCGCCACGGGATCATAGATACATGCAGGCTCCGGGGCGCTGTTGAACAGCGTGCGAAACCGCTGTTCGTTCAACAGATGCTGAACCGACACAATCTGCAGATGGGCGATCACGAAATAGCCGGCGGTGATCAGCAGGACCGTCACCACTGTCCACCACAACACGCTGGTCCGCGCCAGCGCCACCCGGGTTCTCAGCGATGCCGCCGGAATATCCATGCAAAACGCCATGCGTTTTTGTGAAACCGATAGCGGCAGGATCGCCCCCACCCATTCGCCCCAGCGGTCGCGATACGGGCCATGTGTTGCGCTGCGGCCCAGAATCAGTGAGCGCCGCAGTGTCTGAGAGGCCTCTTTGTACACCACGCCGGGAGGCAGGTAGTCTGAACTGGATACCGGTTCAGAATCCGCACAGAATACGACGGTGTTCTGACGCAGAATCACCACATACGCGTACCGGATTTCGGGCATCAGCGAGCGAATGCGTTGGAGGCGTTCCTGAAGGGCTATGTACACCGGATGATGGATCTCGTTGGCCGTGCCATTCAACTCCGCCAGTGGCAGTTGCTCGAAGGTGGCGGACGCGATCCGTGCGTCGGTCAATAAGCGCTCGCGTATCTGCAGGTCCATATGGCGGGCGGATGACTGAGCCATCCATCCGCCCAGCCCCGTGAACACCGCGGATAACGCCAGCATAAAACCCGTGAACACGACACCCGGTGCGCACCGCTCCAGCCGCGCGGGCGCCAGGGTGCGGATCAGAAAATGCAGCAGCAGAAGCGACACGGTCAGCGGCAGCACTGACATCGCCGCCGTGAAAGCCACCGTCCCATGCAGGCCATCCAGCGTGGCCATGGGCGCCGCGGAGGCGCTCAGCATCAGATAACCGCACAGCGCCAGCCCCATGGTGATCCCGCTGAAACGGTTGCGCTGCCCCTCCTGACCTAGCCGTATGGCGAACGCCCCTACGGCTGGCACAGCCGCCAGCCAGAACAACGCCGCAACCATTCCTGCGGGTGCGCCCGGCAAGGCCAACGCCCCGTTGACCAGCCCCCACCCGAGTACCCACAGCCACAGGGACCGAGGACGCCCGCCGAACACCGGTGCGGCGACATACCAGATGGCTATCGGGACGGCCAGCATGAGCGGCATGTGCAGGCGTTCCATAATGGGCTGCAAAAGGCCTTGCGACGCCAGCATATGCGTGCACAGATGCGCCGTTTCCAACAGGCCAATGCCCAGCGTCAGCGTCCAGAAGTGCGCATGCCGTCCCAGTCGTATCAGCAGGGTCAGCGAACCGCACAGCCACAGCAACGCGATGATGCGGATTGCCAATCCGATCTCGTGCTGTATGGCTCCGCCCATTCAGCCGGTCACCTCATTTACATTCAGTGAGATGCAAGACAGCCAACCCGCCTGGACCGGGTTCATCTGCAAGGCTCAGCAGATACGGAGTATTGTCCACGGTCACGCTCACCGGTTCGTCGGATGTCCAGAGCGACTCCGCGCCGGGTATCAACTCGTCCAGATAGGTCGATGTCAATCCGTCGCCCAGCAGTTCCGTCGCGGCCGCGCTGGCAGTCACCACCAGAGGACGAGAGCCAGCGGTAGACACCAGCAGCACGGCGCGTTCGTCTGAACGGCGCCCTAACGCCTGTGCCGATGCTTCCAATGCAGCCTGTAGATCCAATTCCCGGCTCATGTCGCGTATAGTCCCAATCCAGTAGGTGTTGCTCCCGTGTACGTAAGGCCAGATGGTGGTCTCAGCGGCGAATTGCGAACCATCGGCGCGGCATGTGGCGATCACGCCGCGCCACGCCTCACCGCGCCGCATCGCTTCGAACGCGCTGCGCAACGCATCCTGAGCCCCGCATTGCGAGTACAGAATTTCGGTTGTACGGCCCAGAAGCTCTTCGGCGCCGAAACCGGTCAGATCCACGAACTGTTGATTGACCCACCGCACCCGGGGATAACCGTTCGGCGCGAAGTCGGCGTCGCACAGCACCAGCGCGTAGGGCATGGTTTCCATCGCGAATGTGGCTTGGGCGCAGTGGGCGGCGTCCATGACGCTCTGGTCGCGATCGGTAAACGAGATCTGCAGTACCGGCTCTCCCATCCGCTCGATAGGCGCCGCGGCCAGTTCTGCACGCACCAGGTGCCCGGCGCGTGTGGAAAACACCGAAATATACCCGCCGGCAGGCCCTTGATGGAAGCGCTCCTTCAGCCACCAGGCCAGCTGTTCCGACTCGGATGGCGTGGCCAAGTCGATCAGTCGACTCGACAGCAGTGAACCCACCCGGGCTTCGCCCATCAATCGGGCAAACGGTTGGTTGGCCTCTGCAATCCGGAAATGTTCGTCCACCAGACAGACCGGCGAGTTGACCAGTTCCATCAGGCGGGCGATACCGCTGCGCGCCTCCAGTGTCTCGCGAAATCGGTTCAGGCGCTTGACATTCTGAACGGTCGCCAGCAATTCATCCCGCCGCATCGGTTTGGCGAGCAGCCCTTCCGCACCGGCTGACAGGCATCGGATCCGGGATTCGACGTCATTGAGCACAGTCAGCATGAAGATGGGGATTCGGCTGAGCAGTTCGTGTTCACGGAAACGCCGGCACAGCTCCACCCCGTCCACTCCGGGCATCACGACATCGGTGATCACCATATCGGGCAGATGTTCCAACGCCACATCCATCGCTTCGACAGCGTCGTTGGCGCATACCACACGATGACCCGCCATCTCAAGGATCGCGGTAAGTGCGGTCAATCCGCGACTATCGTCATCGACAACCAGAACCGTGAACTCGTGACTCATTCCCGTATGATCTCTCCTGCTTCGAACTCGGTAACAGGCAATGCGGAACCACCGGTGTCCGTCGGGATGCCGGGGCGCCCACTGCGAGACAGACAGCGCCATGCAAGCAAAGTAGCGCCCGGCCAAAGCGCCAGCACCAGCATGAGTATGGCCCACCCGCCCTTCAACGCGCTGCAATCGGGCAACAGGTTAAAGGCCGCAACGTACAGCGTGAGGACGGGCGCCACCAGCAGATTGGGCATGAGCACCCGGCGGGCCAGATGATGCAGTACATACAGCACGGCAACAGAGGCAACACCAGTTTGAGTGTACTCCATCAGCGATCTGCACTGTTGCGGCAACGAGGTGAGTAACAGCACCAGAAACACACCCCAAGCAAGGCGGGATGTCCGCAGGGACAGCTTGGCCACGGGAAGTGCGATCGCTGCGACCGACGTCAGGATGACCGAAAACTGCAGCCATCGGGACGCTTCATACAGCCAGGGCCAGACAACCCACCAGACCGGTTGGGACGTGATGGATGGTGGAACATACCAGTTGGTCAACCAGGAAGGGATCGATGCGTTCGGCAGCGACGGAGGCCATATGCCGGTGAGCATTGTGCTGGCCACAATGACCAACCCGATCAACATCACATAAATCGCCCGCATCCAGGCATCCGCCCATAGTTCGCGGTGTGTTCTGGGCGACACCATGGCCAACCACACGGTGCGAACGTCAGGAGAGTCGAAGCACCGGCGCCACAATATCACCGACGGGCCGATGACTGCCACCAGAAAGACAACGAGCAATGCGGCATCCACGAAATGGCTCACCGCCACGCCCGTGATGTATGCCGCTGCGGGCATGTCCGGACTGAGACCGCCCCAGATGCCCGGTGACTCCAGAAGACGCAGCGCCACAAGTGTGGCCACCGCCCAGCCCGCGGGATTTGCCGCCGCTTTCCACGGAACCGCCCCGGACCGCAGGGCTGAAACCCAGACCACCATCGCCCGGATGCCTAACCATAGCAACAGGACCAGGCTCACGAGCCCCAATAGATGCTCCGGTCGGAAGCGGGAGCGCTCGAACAGGTATCGATCCGGCACCTCCACATAACGGACAGGAGATCCGGCGATGCGCCCATCCACGGATACCTGCACCACAAACCGCGCATCCCCCACCTTCACGTGCCGCATATGCCAGGTGAATGTATGTCGTGAACGCTGCGGCAGACGCTCTACATCATGTCCTTTCAACTCCAGCCATTGGGGGTTCAATCCGGCTTGCCGCAGCGCATCCTCCGCCCTGTCCTGCGCGACCTCCTTGGAAAGATGTTCCCCGGGCGCCTGCTCGGGCAGGATCTGATCCACCGAGTAGACCGATCCGTCGGGACGCAACCGGACCCGGTATTCGGTCAGATCCTTTTTTTCCTGAAACACCCACAAGGCAGGGGGAGCGAGCACGCGATCCAACAACCGGTTCGTATCGGCATCGCTCAAGTACTGACGCAGATACGCCACAACATCGATGTCCTCTGTGCGTTGTTCCATGGTCAACGCAACGTAGCCGTTCAACGGCTTCAGTCCTCTTTGACGTAGCGCCTCTCGGGCGTTCCGGGCAGCCGTTGTCCGGTGAACTACAGAGGTCGTGAAGTATCGTTCCTCCGGCCAGCGCCAACGCGCCTGACGTTCACTGAACCAATACAGACCGCCGATAACCGCTGCGCTGACCGCGGCCAGCAGGGCCCCGAATCGCCAATCGCTGGAACGCAGCGGAGTCACAGCAGTCACCAAAGGATGCTCAGTCGGGACCGGTATTCCCGATCCGGCTGTGGCAGGAGCTTCCCGTTCTTCGCGCTCTTCCGACTCGTCCGATACGAACCGGTTTTGCCGACGCCACAAGAGCGCCAGCAGAGCCGGCAACATCACCAGCAGGCAAACCACGTAGAACTGAGCGCGCACAAAGGGCACGCTGGATGAAAGCAGCGACTCGCCCACAAGCAGTGCATTGAAACCCGCATGTGACAATAGAGTGGGCAACGGGCCCAAACGGATATACACAACACCCCAAATGCAACCCCAAACGGTAAGCTCGACACCCCGAATATAAAACGGCTGATTGGGATAGTTGCAGTGGGCGAACGCCCAAAGCATCGCCGGGATCAGTACGGCAAGCCAGGTGCGACCGGTCACGCGCTTCAACCAGGAAGTCGCCACAAATCGGTACAGAAACTCTTCGCTGACGGCCGCCGTGACACCGATCAGCAGCGCAAACGCCCATGGCATCGATGTGCTGAACAGGTCATCGTACGGCACATCCGCAGGCGACCAACCGCCCAGCCGGGATACCAACCAGTAGAACACGGACACATACGCGAGCTGCAGCGGGATCAGCGCATATCCGACACCCAGCGCACGCAATCCTTCCCGAGATGCAAGCCGCCGGCGCGTGAACCAGCTGCCCAGATGCCCATGCTCAGGATACACTCGGTAACTCAGCAAATCGGCAGCCACCACCAGTCCGGCAGTGGTTAAAAACATCACCAGGATAGAGAATGCAGATATCGCCGCATGCTGCATCCAGAAACCATACAGGGTATCTTCCGGTTGTATACCGGTCTGCACCAGCGGCAGCATGTTAATCGCGTTCAGCAACTCAACCACAGCCACAGCGACGGCCACTTGGATGAGCGGCCTCATCTGCCTGCGCGTGGGAAGCGAGCGCCGGGCGATCGCCATGGCCAGCGCCCAAAGGATGACCATAACAAACAGCAGCCCCAGAGCTTGGGCGACCATCGCCAATGTCTCCCCTTTGCTCTGGCTGCGTTCCATCGTTTTCAACAGGTGGTCAGGAATGTACAGCCATCTCCGGTATCCCACCACGGCGCCGCCGCTCACTTCCGCGGTCACCCGCTGACGCGCTCCCGCATACTCCGGCGTCACCCGTTCCCAAGTCAACGTGTGATCCATACGACGGGGCAATGGCGTCTGAAGGCGCTCCACCAACCGCCAACGGCTGTCCAGCTCGACGCCGAAGTGAGTGCGCAGCCCGGTCAAAGCGGTCTTTTGCGGATCATCGGTGACAGGGGCCGCGATATCATCCGGACGGGTCCATTGCACACCCAGCGGTGCGCCTTCCGGGTCGAGTTCCACCTCCCACTGTTCAGGATCACCCTGCCGGTAAAAGCGCACCATCCACCGGTAGACCAGCCCCTCTCGCTGCGCGACACGGTTCGAACCGGCAATACCGAGACGTTGCTCCAACCATCCCTTGGTCTGTGCGTCTGTGTTGAAACTCACCGCCACACGGGCATCGCCAGGCGGACGCAAACCCAGATCGGTCAGCACACGCCGTCCGCGCTCGATGGCCTGCGAACGGTCAACGGTCATATGCAACGCGGCGGTTGGCATGGCGAACGGCATCAAAACGATGTGAACCGCCAATGCCGCCGCGGCTGCCAGCACCAACATCCAGTTTCTGATCCGATTCATCGGTTCTCTCCAGCTTACCACTCAGATTAGCACAAACATCCGGATGAAAGTGGAAACCACCATCTATGCGACCCGGTTGTCGCATGGAGACGGATGAGTTGCCTGACCGTCGGCAAAGTATACCCCGTAACCACGCGGACACGGCCAGACGGCCAACAGGATTGCGATCAAGAAGTGTGGACTCCTCAACACGCATCACGGGCATTTCGAACCCATGCCCCATGCGGTGGAACATGAGAGCTGATGCAAGGCATCATGAGAAACGACACGCCGTGTAGGCGTGCATCGCGAGGTCCGGATCTTGAAGGCCTGAAGGTCACTTAAAGACGATTGAACGCACATTGGGGCGTCATCGCTGGGCACGCGTAACGTGCCTCTCAGATCCAAGCACCAGCAAGCTAGCGAATCACGGCCATCGGAGCGGGGTAAAAGCCGAGCCTCTATCTATGTCGACCTGGCCCTTCATTCGCTGCGTGTTGCGGTAAAGATTGAGCCAAACTGAACTCAAGTAACCGGGCCAAAGCACTCGGCCCCAATCCGATCCGGCTGGCTATTACACCGAACCTGTCGTCTGTGGCTCAGGCTCCATGCCACGAATCGCCCGGCAGCATGCGTCAGACCGCGACTGCAGTACGCTGTCGATACAGGCTAGAAAGCCATGTACACACTCGATTTCCAGCGAGTAGTACACCTTCAACCCTTGCTTGCGGTCGCGAACCAATCCGGCGTGTTTCATCAACGCCAGGTGCTTGGACACAGTAGACATGTCTGAACCGACCAGCTGCTGCAGGTCGCAAACGCATCGCTCTCCTTCAGCCAAGGCTTCGATAATCGCCAGCCGACTGGGATGCGCCATGGCTTTCAGCACAGCGGCGCGTTGCTTATAGGCTTCCTGATCCATCTGTTTCACCCCTCCGCTATTTGACATTTTAGCCAAATAAACAAGGGATGTGCAATCTCAACGAACCGTGGCGCGCATTCCGTCTGTTCCACGCTCCACTTCGACCGTCAGCACACCCCGCGGGGTGCAGACACGCCCTTTGGCCCACTCCAATCCCGCATCCAGCGGTTCACATCGGTAATCGCTCCAGCCCGGAGCGGTCGGGTACAGACCAAGCACGTATCGCTGCAGCTGCCACGCGATCTGTCCTGCCCATGCATGCGAGAAGCTGAGTGTATTGCCGTTCGGCGCGGTAACGGGAAGCGAACCATCCGGATAGATGGCCTCGAACAGCGTATGGTGTCCGATCGACGCGATCCCGCCGGTCACCCGTCGGATCAGTTCCAGCGCCCCCTCACAGTCACCCAGATGAAACCGCGCGGCGGACTCATAGGCGCAGGCATAGGGCCACACCACACCGTCGTGACAGGAGTCGATGCCCAGCACAGGCGCGATGTTGATGTTGCCAAAGGGTGTCCGGTGACGATGCAGCGACTGCAGCAGAGCCGGCTGGCGTTCCGCGGGCGCCAGACCGGCCAGAATCGCCCAGGCATTGGCGGCCAAGTCGCTGCGTTCGACACCGTCAGGTTCGGTCGGACGGAACCGGTAGGCCTGCAGTGACTCGCTCCAAAAAGCCGCATCGAAGCGGTCGCGCACCGACTGCCACATACGCTGCGTGCGCTCCGCATGATCCATCTGTCCATTGGCGCGGAACAGTTGAACCATGGCTTGCAATCCCATGGCGGCCGTGGCTTGCAGCGCCGGTAACGGCACATTGTCCAACGGGATCGTATACATCCAGGAGAGCGAACAGTGCAGCCACCCGTCAGGATGTTCGGCAAACCGGCGTTCGCACCACTCCAGGAACCACGGGAGACTGGTTTTGGCGAAGCGAAGCAGCCGTTCATCGCCTGTATGTATCCAGGTCTCATACAGGCACACGCACTCCCAGAAAGCCCACTCATAGAACGGCTGATGGGTAGAGGCGCTTCCCGGATACAGTCCATGCTCGCTGCACCCCATATGCTGTGCGCTCATGATCAGGATCAGGCTGTTCAGGATCGGCTCCGGATCGGTCCAGTTATACAGCCAGCAGAGCGATCCGGGACGCAGATCGCCGCCCCACACTTCACGGTCCCGGCGGCAGCCGTCCCATTGCACGTAACCCCGCCCGAACGGCGCGAATACCGGCCAGAGGCTGTGAGACGCCGGCTGCGTACAGAGATGCACCGTATCCACCGCCATCCGCCAGGCCCGGTTCAGATCCGCATCGCTGCATTCAAACCACCCTTCAGGCTGTGCAGGAAACTCTGAAGGGAGCAGTTCGCATCCATCCACCCTCACGGGTTTACGGCTGGTGTTGCTCAAGCGCACATAACGGAACGCCGTGGAGAGATGCTCGGGCGTGCGCAGGCGCATCTCGGGCGACAGCTCCCATACTCCGCGTGCCGGAAACGCCGTAAATGAGGGGGCTTTGTCACCAACAAACTCCGGATCATCCAGGGGGTGTTGGTCGAACAGATCCAGTATTCGCAAATCGGACGCCAACGCATACTGCACGGTTCCGCTGCCGGCTGCGGCAATGTTTCCGGTGCGCTTGCGTCCCCAATCCATCAGCAGGGACGAGCCCGGCGACAGCACGATCGGAAGCGTCGCGGGCTGTCCGTCACGCAGGAACTGCACCGGCGGGATCGCTTCCGGGCTGCCCAAGGGGGGCAGAGACTGCAGGGTATGGGGGGACGCATGCTCTGTCATCGAAGACCTCCGAGTGATATCCGCTTTATTGTACGGGAACGTCATGTTATCGCCGGGATGCCGCAGGATGCGGGCAACCTTGGGGCGAATACTGCGATGTAATAAACGAAAGGACCGGGATGTAACGCATGCATATCCAAATCAGGGCGGGCTTGGCGTGCATCTGTATGCTCCTCGCGGCGCATGCTGACAGCGCCTCCATCACGGACTACGGGGCCGTTGCGGACGGCGTGACCGACTGCACCGCGGCGATCCAGCGTGCGCTGGATACAGCCGCGGCAGCGGGCGGAGGCGTGGTTGAGGTACCAGCCGGTCGCTGGGCCTGTACCGGGGTGATACGGATCCCGGCTTTTGTTAGGCTTCAGGGCGCCACAGTGGGCCATGCGCCCAACTCCGATACCGCAGGCAGCGTCCTGCTCACCACCTCCGGTCACGGTCAGCCGGACGGCCCGCCGTTTATCACTTTGGATGGTGACAACGCCACCGTGGCGGGGTTCACGATTGTGTATCCCCGCTCCGATCCGCGGCAGGTCCCTCCGGTTCCGTATCCGCCTGCCATCGGTAACACCCCGAACGCCATCAATGTGGCCGTACTGGACATGAACGTCTGGAACGCGTACGAAGGCGTACGGCTCATCCAGGCGGGCCGACACCTGGTGCGTAATGTCCACGGGTATCCCACATGGCGGGGACTGTTCGTTGACCGTTGCTGGGATGTGGGCCGGGTGGAGCAGTGCCATTTCTGGCCGTACAGCATCGCGGCGTTCGAGTTGTCAGATCCGGTGGCCTGGAAGCGCGTACGCGACTGGGTGGCCACGCACGCCACCGCCTTCGAGTTCGCCCGAACCGACTGGGAGTACGTGACGGGCACGTTCTGCTACGGATATCGCATCGGGTATCACCTGTCGGTCAGAACCCAAGGCCCCGGATGCGGCGCCATGACCAACATCGGTGCGGACTGCAGCGAGTATGGCATTTACGTGGACGATGCACAAGGCAGCGGCTGGATGATCAGCAACGGTGAGTTTCACGGTCGCGCCGGAAGCACCACGGCCATCGGTGTGGAGATTGCGGAGGGGTTCAACGGCCGGTTGAGCATCACGAACTCCACGTTTTTCGGCATTTGGGACGCAATCATCCGAATGCGCGCCCGCAAGGGTGATCTGATGCTCAACGGCTGCCATTTGCTCAACTGGGATGCGGGGTTACGGGGCGCTCCGGCGGTGCATTTGATCGCAGGACGCGCACTGATAGCCAACTGCCAGTTCGGCCAAGGAGAACGACACGTCACCGTCGAGTCCACAGTGCGGCAGATATCTCTTCAAGGAAACCAGGCAGATGGTGCGTTTATCGTCCACAACCGGGCCGGTGCACGCCTGTCTGCGGCGAACAACACAGGCGCCATCCGCAAACTGACACCTGGGGAACTCCGGGGATATCGCGTCGATATCGGATCGGACGGCGATCAGGAGTTTATCGCCGGCTTCTGGGCGCAGGAAGGTCCGGCAGAGGCCACCTGGCGGTGGACCCGGCACAACAGCCGGATCAACCTGCCCGCGGAGTCCGGAAAGCCCCATCGACTGACCATCCGTGTGGATGTGCGGGAGTCGGCCTTGATGCCGGGCGCCGGGTTGTACCTGGGTGACAGGCTGGTGCTGCCTGTCACGCGCAAGGGGGTGCAGCAGCTCTCAGGCGTGCTGCCGCCCACATCCTCCGGACAATATCGGCTGCAATGGCGGGTGAAGCCCTGGATACCCCATGTGGGGGGAGACGCCCGTGAACTGGGCGTGTATCTGGATTGGGTTCAGCTTCAACGGCAGGGACATACTGGTGCGGTGGTGCGCCTGAACGGCCCTGCAGCGTCACACAGGAGGTAGCGATCACGTGAGACGACTATTGGCCATACTGGGGGTGCTGATCATGGCAGGAGTCTGTCAAGCCGACTGGAATGTGATGGATCACGGCGCCGTGGCGGACGGCCAGACCGACTGTACGGCCGCGTTCCAACAGGCGCTCGATGCTGCCGGTGCGGCGGGAGGCGGTGTCGTACGCGTTCCCGCCGGACGGTTCTATTTTAGAGGTACGCTCTCCATACCGGCGTTCGTGCGTCTGCAGGGCGTGACCACCGGTCAGGCGCCTCAGGATCGCGGCGCTGGAACCATTCTGCTGGTGACCGCTGGCCGCGGCGACCAGCAGTCGGCTCCGTTCATCCTGTTGAACGGAGACAGTGCAGCGGTCGGCGGTATTCAATTTCTGTATCCTGACTGGAAGATCACCGATGTCCCTCCGGTACCCTATCCACCGACCATCGGCAACAAGCTGAACATCCAAAATGTGGTCATCGACGACTGCAACCTGCAGAACAGTTATGAGGGCATCCGCCTGATCGGCGCACATCGCCATGTGGTGCGGAATGTACACGGATACCCTGCCTGGCGGGCGCTGTTCGTGGACAAGTGCTATGACATCGGCCGGGTGGAGAACTGCCACTTCTGGCCCTACAGCTGCGTGGATGTGATGGGCACGCCCGACGGCAAGAAGTTCTGGCAATGGGTGAACCTGAACGGTGTGGCGTTCGAATTCGCCCGAACCGACTGGCAGTATGTGCTGAACACGTTCTGCTTCGGCTACGGTGCGGGTTACAAGTTCTCCAACCATGGCGACGGCGCGTGTAACGGCAACTTCCTGGGATTGGGCGCAGACAGCTGTGAAACAGCCGTGCTGGTCGAAGACGCCCAACCGGCCGGACTGCTGATTACGAACGGCGAGTTTGTGGGGCGCTGGGAGACGGACAAAGCGGTGACGCTGCAGGTCAAGCCCTCGGCTGGCGGCAAGGTAAGCCTCAGCAACTGTTCGTTCTGGGGGCCTATCGACAAGTGCATCGAGATGTCCGCGCCACGTGCGCAACTGAGTGTCATCGGCTGCCATTTCGAGAACTGGGATCTCAAACGGCAGCACAGCCCGGCGATCCTGCTCGAAGCCGGACGCTCCATCATACAGGCCAACACGTTCTCATCCCATGGGGATGTTCATGTCCAGGCTGGAGAAGCGGTGCGCTCCGCGATAGTCACCGCAAATCAGGCGGATGGCCCGTTCCGCGTGGTGGCGCATCCCAAGGCTCGCGTCACGCAGTCGGTTAACGGTGATTCACCTGTCGAGCTGTCTGCGGCGCAGCTATCCCGATACCTGCTGGATATCGGTGAAAACGGAGACTCGATCTACCTGAAGGGGTGGCATGGGCCGGAGCGGTACGAAACCGACGGCGTGATGGGCACCTGGCGATGGACCAAGGCCGGTGCGGTGATGCGTGTGCCGGTGGCGCCCGGAAAGCGTTACACCGTACGGGCGCGCATCCGCATGGATGCACCTGCGATGTCTCCCGACGCGGGGCTGTATCTGGGCAGCACGCGCATCGCCCCGATCAACCGCGCAGGCGTACAGGTAATCACCGGAGAGATCCCCGCCGGCAAGGCCTCGGAACTGGAGCTGACCTGGAAGGTCAAACCGTGGGTCCCCGCCAAGGCGCTGCCCAACAGTCAGGATACGCGCGAATTGGGTGTGTATGTGGACTGGATCGAGTTCATAAGCGGGACGACGAAAAGCGTTACATCGTTGAACACCGGTCAACCGGTGGCGCCACCTAAATGACGTGTCCAACCGGGAGTGGTCCGACGGGACCGCTCCCGGACTCTGGCGGCCTGAAGCCCGGCCGTCTTGACCGGGAGGTCTGCCCAATGCGTTTTTTGTTCCTGCTGAGTGTTCTATTTGCTGCGACTGCGTCCCTAGCTGACTGGAATGTCGTCGACTATGGCGCCGTCGCCGACGGACAGGCCGATTGTACGGCAGCGTTCCAACAAGCGCTGGACGCGGCCCATCAGGCGGGTGGCGGCACAGTACGCGTCCCCGCAGGCCGCTGGTACTTCAAAGGAACGCTGACCATCCCCGCGTTCGTCCGGCTGCAGGGCGTGACCTCCGGTCAGGCTCCGCAGGACCGCGGCGCCGGCTCTATCCTGCTGGTGACCTCCGGGCGAGGCGATGCGAAGTCGGCGCCGTTCATTCAGCTAAACGGTCACAGCGCGGCAGTCGGCGGTCTGCAGTTCGTATATCCCGAATGGAAAATCACCGATGTACCGCCGGTTCCTTATCCGCCAACGATCGCCAATGGACCGTACTTGTTCAATGTGGTGATAGAGGACTGCAACCTGCAGAACGCTTATGAAGGCATCCGGCTGATTGGCGCGCATCGCCATCTGGTGCGCAATGTGCATGGTTATCCGGCCTGGCGAGGGCTGTATATCGATGATTGCCTGGACATCGGGCGGATCGAGAACTGCCACTTCTGGCCGTACAGCTGCGTGGATGTGATGGAGACGCCGGAAGGCAAACGGTATTGGCAATGGGTGAACCTGAACGGCGTAGCCTATGAGTTCGCCCGAGCCGACTGGCAGTCCGTGCTGAACACGTTCTGCTTCGGATATGGGGTGGGTTACAAATTCAGCAACTCGGGCAAGGGTACGACCAATGGAAGCTTTCTGGGGATAGCGGCCGACTGCTGTGAAGTCGCGGTGCTCGTTGAGGAGGCACATCCAGCCGGACTGCTCATCACCAATGGCGAGTTCGTGGGACGCTGGGAGAGCCAGCGGTCGGTCACGGTGAAGATCCTGCCTTCATCGGGCGGCAAGATCAGCCTCAGCAACTGTGCGTTTTGGGGGCCGATCGACCGCTGCATCGAGATGGGCGCATCTCGGGCGGAACTCAGTGTTATCGGCTGCCATTTCTACTCGTGGGATGTAGGACGTAAAAAGAGTCCGGCTATCGTGCTGGACGCCGGGCGATCGATCGTTCAGGCCAATACGTTCTCATCGAACGGTGAGGTCCATGTTCGGGTGGGCGAGCGTGTGCGCTCGGCGATTGTCGCCATGAACCAAGCGGACGGCCGATTCCGGTTGATCGCCCATCCCGACGCGAGCGTCACGCAGTCAATGAACGGAGACGCACCGGTTTCCCTGACCAGGTCACAGCGAATGCGATTCCGACTCGACATCGGCGGCTCGGGTGACTCGGCCTATCTCAACGGATGGCACGATCAGGAGCGCAACGATATTGGCGGCGCTTCGGGCACGTGGCGCTGGGCCAGGGCCGGCGCCACGGTACGGGTGGCGGTGAACCCGGGTCGCCGATATACGGTGCGGGCGCGTATCCGGGTAGATGCGCCCGCGTTGATGCCAGGGGCAGGGCTGTATGTGGGCAACAGACGGATTGCTCCGATCACCCGCGCCGGTTTACAGGTGATATCCGGCGAAGTCCACGCCGGCAAGTCGTCCGAAATCGAACTGACCTGGCGTGTTCGGCCATGGGTTCCTTCCAAGACGATGCCTGGCAGCACCGATCTGCGGCAGCTCGGCGTTTATGTGGATTGGCTGGAGTTCACTGCTGGCACGGGGAAGACGATGACTTCGTTGAACACCGGGCGGGCCATCCCGGCCTCATCCCGTACCGAGGGGCGTTGAGCACACGGAGAAAACACACCGTGTCCGCCATTGGCGGTGTCGCCGCCTGCTGGGACTCAGGTTACAATGGTAGCGACGCGGCCGTAAAAGCGATGTGCGTCGCTTGTCGCGCTGTCTCAGATCTGTAGACCTGTGTGAGAGGTGCATCAACACACCATGAGTCAGACTCCTGCTTCGCATCATCATCGTCATGAACGTTGGGGAACGCGATTGGGCGCCATATTGGCGGTAGCCGGCAGTGCGGTGGGGCTGGGCAATTTTCTGCGGTATCCCACACAAGTCGCGCAGAACGGCGGCGGAGCGTTTTTGATCCCCTACGCGGTGGCGTTGTTGCTCATCGGCCTGCCGTTGATGTGGCTGGAGTGGTCGATGGGACGTTATGGCGGAGCGCGAGGCAAGCACAATCTGCCGGCCATCTTCAGCGTGCTGTCGCCTCAGCGGCGTTGGGTGCGCTACCTGGGTGTGTTGGGACTGTTCATGCCGTTGGTGATTTCGGTGTACTACACCTATGTCACGTCCTGGATGCTGGGGTACAGCGTGATGGCGGCGATTGGCACCTTTCATGGAGTGGCCGACAAAACCGGTTTTGTGGATGTGCTGAACAGATACTTGGGCGCAGGGCAAGGCCCGTTGTCGCTGCCCACCTGGGGGCTGTTGTTCCTGATCCTCACATTCGCCATGAGTTACCGGGTGCTCTGGCATGGCGTTTCACGCGGGATCGAGCGTCTGGTGCGCATCGCCATGCCGCTGTTGTTTCTTTGCGCCATCATTCTGGCCATCAGGGTGCTGACACTGCCGGGCAGTCTGAAAGGCCTGGAGTTTCTGTTCCGCCCCGATCTTTCGGTGTTGAGCGATCCAAAAGTTTGGTTGGCAGGCGCCGGACAGGTGTTCTTCACGCTGAGCGTGGGCATGGGGGCGATCGTCACCTACGGCAGCTACGTGGGGAGAAACGAAGACACCGCCAAAGCGGGATTGATCGCGGCAGGGATCAACACGTTCGCCGAAGTGGTGCTGGGCAGCTGCATCGCCATTCCGATTGCGGTTGCGGTGTTCGGCGCGCAGGAGACCGTGGCGATCGCCAAAGGCAGCCCGGTCGCCATGGCGGTGATCTCGATGCCATTGGCGTTCGAGCACATTCCCATGGGACAGCTGTTCGGCGCGTTGTGGTTTTTGTTGCTGTTCATCGCCGGCCTCACCTCGCTGGTGTCGCTTACGCAGGTGGTGGTGGCGTTCTTACAAGACGAGTTCCGGATGTCCCGGCACCGGTCCGTAAACCTGGTCCACCTGGTAACCGCAGTCTATTTGGTGCTGGTGGTCATCAAACAAGACGTGTTCATCGACGATATGGACTTCTGGTCGGTCAACATCGCCCTTCCGTTATGTGCACTGATCCAGGTGATCGTGTTTCAGGCCAGTCTGGGTTGGCATGGAGCCTGGATGGAGATCACCCGGAACGCGGCAATCCGGGTTCCGGTGTTCTTCAAGTACATCCTGGTCAGCATCACACCAGCCTATCTGCTGGTGCTGTTGGGGTTGTGGGCCATTCAGCAGGGATGGGCGAAGTTGATCATGGAAGGCGTCGATGATGCATCCAAACCCTGGATGATCCTGTCCCGCATCATCATGATCGCAGTACTAGGCGTGTTTTTCTGGCTCCTGCGCATTTCGGATACGAAATCGCCCGAAACAGCATCCGCCGAGACCGCCTGACAGCGACTGCGCCAAGAAGCCGTATGGCCGAAAGGACTTCATATGCCGAAGCCGATCCAAGTGGTCGACCTGGGGGCGGATCCCACCGGACGCCGTCCCAGCGGAGAGGCGTTTCAACGTGCGCTGGATGAAGCGGTACGCAGGGGGGCGGACCAGATTATCTGGCCTGCAGGAACGTTTCGGATCGAGGGCCCAGCGGACTGGATCTACGCCTTACAGCTGAAGCAGGCCCGTTGCCTGCGTATCACGGGCCAGGGGGAGCACACCCGGCTGGTGATGACCAATCCGGCGCAGGGGGTATTGCAGCTGGAGGGGTGTTGCGAGGTGACGGTGGGCGGGTTTGTCATCGACTATGACCCGCTGCCATTCACCCAGGGAACCATCCGCGATACCCACATCGACGACGGTTATTTCGAATGGGAAGTCGATCCGGGGTTCAGCGGTTTGGATACGCCCTGGTTCCACAAAGCGGTCAAGGGACCACAATGCTGGGGAGCGGCGATCGACCGGACAAAGCGGCTTTGCTCGTCGGAAGGACCGGATCACACCTATATCGCACGGTGGCGGCATCTGGGAGGCCGGCGCTGGGCGATCTATCCGACCGAGCCGTTTCGCAGCCGTCTGCCGTTTCTGCTGCCCGGCATGGGGTTTGTCCCGCTCGCTCGGGGTATCCAGGCGCAGGCCATACTGGTCTGGAGCTCGTCAGACTGCATCATGCGGGACATCACGGTATACGCATCTCCGGCATGTTCGCTGGCGATCGGTGCGAGTGAACGCGTGACCGCAGATGCGCTGCACGTGTTGTACCACCCATCCGGCGACCGGCTCATCACCACGAATGCCGACGGGCTGCATTGCCCGTCGAACCGGCGAGGTCTGGTGATCCGGCGCTGCGTCTGCGAGGGGATGATGGACGACGGGATCAACATCTACGGCAGTGCGCTGCAGGTGGCCGAGGTGCTAGATGCGCGGCGGATTGTCGCCCGCGGTCATCCGCCGCTGGCCCCCGGAGATCTCCTACAAATTGTACGGCCGCAGGATGGCGCGGTGCTGGGCATCGTGACACTCGACAGTATGGAGCACAGCGCCGTGGGATGTGTACTGACATTTCAACAACCGGTGGAGGGCTTGCACGCTGGACCTGACCATCAGACTGCAGATACGCTCTACAACCTGTCGCAATGCGGTAACGGCTATCGTATCGAGGGGAATACCTTCCGGCGTCATCGGGGCCGCAGTATTCTGCTGCGCGCCGGGGATGGCCTGGTGTCGGGAAACCGCATCGAGGAGCCGTCATCACGCGGGATTGTGCTCTCGAATGAACCGGACTGGCCCGAAGGCCCTGTACCCCGAAATATCACGATCCAGGACAATATCATCACCGGCGGGTGCTATGCACTGTGGACACCGCTGGAACAGATGAGCGCGATGATCATGGTCCGGGCAGCGCGCCTGGGACATCGACCGGCGGAAACCCCTGCGGCATCGCGTATCCGCGTGTTGCGAAACCGTATCGTCGATTCTCCGGTGGCCGGGATCTCCGCCGCAGCGGTCTCCGATCTGTTACTGGCGGATAACCGGATTGAGGCCGATCCATCGAAGCCGAGGGGGCGTCAGGCCGCCGGGGTGGAGTGCCGTGACTGTCGGAATGTGCGCGTGCGCGGATTGACAGTGCGCGATCGGCGCGCCGGCACACTGGCCGCGTTGCAGACCGAGCGCTGCGACGGGGTGATTACGGAGCGACTCAATGGCGACTTGCCGCCCGGCGCGCCGATACATCGGCGGCCGGACGGCGGTTCGTAGGTCCTATTTCAGGAAGATCTCGATGACAGGCACCGTGACGTTCGGCTTCTGAACGGGCACGGTCAGCGTCAGTGTCTTGCGTGCCGGATCGGTGTTCGGATTCATGCCGACTTCCGAAGCATCGTTCAGCAACTGTGCGTATTCCGCGCGGTCGGCCAACCCGTCGCAATGCAGGTGAAGGAAAGGCCAGCTGAATACATGCAGGTACAGCCGATTGGTCTGCGGATTGTAGGTGTACCGGCAGTCCGGCGGCGGCACCAGGCCATCCGGTGCTTCTGTACAGCCGTAGATAGAGCGGGAGTGGCGTTTCATCCATTCGCCCATCCCCTGCAAGCGGTCCAATGCGCGCTGATCAAATTCGCCACGGCCTGTCGGACCGACGTTCAGCAGCAGGTTGCCGCCTTTGCTCACCGAGTCAATCAGCATCTGCACCAGTTGATCGATGGATTTCCAGGAGGCTTCATCACGATGGTATCCCCAGGAGCCTGAGAACGTCTGGCAGGCTTCCCAGACAACCCGCTGCCCGTCGGCCGTCAGCCACTCGCGGGGTTGGAACTGTTCCGGAGTCTTGATATCCCAGCCGTCCGGAAGATCCAACCGGTCATCCAGAACGATGTGCGGCTGCAGTTCACGCACCATCTGATACAGCGCTTCGCTGCCCCAGTCGTCCCGTCCTTTACCGATAAAGCCTTCACGGGACGGGTAGCTGAAGTCGAACCACATGACATCGATTTTCCCGAACTGTGTCAACAGTTCGCGCACCTGGCCGTGCAGGTACTCGATGTAGCGCTTCTGATCGCGCGTTTTGTTGCGTTCGGCCCGATCTGGGAAGTTCCGGTGCGCGTGCATGTCATCGATGATGAAATCGGGGTGATGCCAGTCGATCAGCGAGTGGTAGAAACCCACCCGCAGGTCGCGCGCACGGAATGCGTCCACCATCGGACGCAACAGGTCCTTGCCGTATGGGGTGTTCGTCGCCTTGTAATCGGTCAACGCGCTGTCCCAAAGGCAGAATCCGTCATGGTGCTTGGTGGTAATGACGAAGTATTTCATACCGGCGTTGGCGGCGGCGTCGGCCCAAAGCTTGGGGTCATACAGATCGGGATCGAAGTGCTTGAAATACCGGTCATACACCTCGTCAGGGATCTGTTCCATGTGCTTCACCCATTCGTGACGGGCGGGCAGTGCATACAAGCCCCAATGAATGAACATGCCGAACCGGTCATGGACGAACCATGACGTGTCGCCGGCGGTCTTTCGGACTGGCTGGTTCATACGTGTCTCCTGATGACGTGATGGTTTCGGAACCCGCGGTGTCAATATTCGCACACCTTACGCGGTATCCCTGCCGCATTTTGGCGTCCATTGGTGATATATGCCTCATATCTGCCTAAATTGTTTGCTGCTGCCAAGTCTCCGTCGAAACCTGCCGGTACAATAGACAATAAGTACAAAAGGCTCTATATGTGAAAGGAACGCTCATGGGTATCACGTGGTCGATGCAGGCAGTGTTCGCAACGCTCTGCCTAACCGCCTCAATGGCGAACGCTATGCCCTGGTTGGGGCCTGCTCCTGAGCAGCTGCCGCCTGTTACGGTGCGATGGGAAGACCCCGCTCAGCAGAAGGTGTTTGCGGTGGAAGGCGCACGATACAGCTGTCGAGTGGGCGCCTATCCGGCGCGTCTGCTGGGGTTGACCGTGGACGGCCAACACGTGTTGGAAAACGGCGCCACGTTCTCAGTCACCGACGGCCGGGGTAACAGGTATGTACCCGCTCCACCCGAATTGACACCGGTCTGGAATGTCTGGCGCCGTCAGTGGTTGGCCGCAAGCGACTCACGCGCGCGCATGAATGTCTGGAACGCGACCCCCTACTATTGGGATGCACACCTGCTGGATATCCCGCTGATCGATGCGCGTATGCTGGATTCGTTGAAGGATTTCACGCCGAAGCTGTTGACCGCATGGTCGTTCAAGGGCAACGCGGCGGGTTGGAGAGCCGCCAACAACACCCGATTCACGATGCGGCCTGACCATCTGGAAGTAACGTTGACCGGAACAGATCCCTACATCATGTCTCCCGCCGTGTCGCTCAAGGGGCCCATCGAGGTACGTGTGCGTATGCGAACCCGGATGGGTGGAGGGGGCGCGTTGTACTGGGCTACCCGTAAGGATGGCCTGCAGGGCAGTCATGTACTGACGTTCCCGGTAGAGGGTGACGGCGAATGGCATGATTATCGGCTGCGGATCAACACACAGGACATCGTGACGATGATCCGGCTGGATCCCGCCGGCGACTCCGGTTCGGCGCAGCTCGCTTCGGTCGCCGTCTATTCGCTTCCGGATAGCGGCATACACCCGCCGGTAATCCGCGGCGAATGGGTGTTTCATGCGCATCCGGACCACTTGCGCGTGCAGCTGCGTATCGAGCCGCCGGATGGCGTGACCGGACCGTTCACGGCGCAGTGGTCCGGACTGCCGGCGAGTGCGATCGTCACACCGGGCGATCGCCCGTTGGCGCAACTGACAGACCGATTGGCCTGTCTGGGTCCGCGGGGCAGTTCCCTGCAGAGCGGCGTCTGGACGACTCCTCTTCCATCGGGCGGAATGGGGGTCACCTGGGTGTTGCGTCCGCTGGATGGGGCTGCCCCCATGGCAGCGGCGTTTGCAAATGACCTGTCGCCATTGCCGCACACCGCGGTGGAGGTGGAGAATGGCGAATGGCGCGGATATGACCACACCTCCGGCTTGTACCGCATGCACTCCACGGTTCAGATCGGCGCGTTCGGATTTGAACAGGCGTATCGCAGCCCGTTAAGGCGTGGACAGACGCGCGTGCGGATCCGCGGCGATGCGCAGGAGCGCCAGATGACGGTGGTCTGCACCACTGGAGTGGGTAGCCTGGAGGCGTGTATCCTGACCGATCTCAACGGATTTCCGCTTCCCGTGACGGCGTTCGTCGCCAAGAACTTCGACGGCGAACTGGAGGAGCCGGATGACGGCGCGTACGGCGACGCCTATTTCCCGCTTCATTTGAAATCTCATGAACACCGTGACTTCGATGTGGTGTCGCTGATGCAGCAGTATGGCAGCCATATGCTCAAGCAGGTCAGCAGTATCCGCTTCTTCAATATCTACTGGCATCTCTCCACCGGAGTTTCCGAGTCGACATGCTTCACCCACAACTGGATGGAGATCGGCCGCAGCAACGTGCTGCATATTCCGGACTTCCGTCCCTATAGCGGGCCTTTCTGGCCATGGCAGCCGCAGCATGACTGTCAGCAGTGGCCAGGTTTTCTGCAATATAACGGCGCCACGCGATTGATGTTCGAAAAGACGACGTTCCATGCGGTCAGTCCAAATTTCGCCATGTACACCAATCACTACCGAACCAGCGACGATGCGGCCACGGGTACGCTGACCACTTGGGAGATACCTCAACGGGACGAAATGCGCTCGTTTGTTCGGATGCGTTTCGACTGGCGCAAGCCGGTGCGCATACAGGGGGACGCACGGCTGAATTTCCGATGGTTGAATATCTTCGAGTTTCACACTCCGCCGTTGCTGCTGTGGACCGCACCCGACGGCAAGACCCAGCGGATCAACTGTTCGACGGACGATAAACCGATGCTGACAGGCCAGTTGCTGTCCGGACAGACTCCCTTCGCGGCGTCACATCAGACCGGAGGGCGCATCGCCTGCGTGGCTCTGGTGCGTCGGTTCGAAGCCCGGCTGGGAGGCAAGAAATACTCACAACCCGCTCTGTCTGCACAGTTCAACGACAAAGACGGTAATTGGTGGCTTACCGTGCCCGACCGCACGCTCGTCATCCAACCGGGTGACTGGCTGGAAGCGGAAGTGATGTTAATGCCGCATGGCGAGCCGACGTTAGCTGAAATGAAAGCCGAACGCGAACGCACGGAACGTTTCGGTATGGGGTGGCCGAAAGTCACCGTTCAACACGGCGAACTCAAAGAGGTGTTCCCAACGCGGGTTCGCGCACAGGACGGGCGTGTGGACATGGACCTGGAGGGCGGTTTCGACATGATGCCGCTGATCGTGGAGGGATTGACACCGGGAGGATGGCCGCTGCTCTGGATGGGTGATGTCTGGCAAAACCCGCAGGCCCACGGGGGGGACGGTGTACAGATCGAAGCCGATGGCAACGGCGGAATACGAGCCACCCTGTTGCTGCAAGTGCGTAAAGGCATGAAACCCGAATACCGCGTCACCGAAGTGACGGCAACCTCCCCCATCCAGGCGGTTCGGGACATGAATGGCCGCCCGGGGGTCACATTGACCGATGAGGGCACGATGTCAGTACAGGCGCCCGTGCTGTTCGGCCCCGGTGTAACGACCATCCGGTCAGGACAGCCTGTACATGCCTTTACAGGTGTCGGGCGCGAGTTCCGAGGTCTGCCGCTCACTGTAGACACCAAGGGCACGGTACGCGTCACCTGCGATCGATCGGGACGAAATGTGCAGATCGTGGGTGACGCCTGCACACTGACCTTCACCGATCTGGCATGGCGCGCCGCATACCGCGTGCATGTCGACGGCCGCACCGATCGGCAAACGTCGGGCGCCGGGACGGTTCAGGTCGTTCTCCCTGCCGGTCAGCACCGGGTGACTTTTGAACCGGATATGGACTGATCCTGGCGTGATCACCGGGTTGCATGCGTTTCATAGATGAGGTACACTGACGCCATGAACGCAGTAGTGACAGATATCTTCCGCAGTCAGGCTTGGTCTTGGCAGTGGCTCCATCCGGTTGGAGTCGCTGTGGCGTAACGCCTGACCACAGATATCTTCAGGCAGTCTGGGCCGCGGTCTCCAACCGGAGAGCCGCGGCCCGTTCCGTTTTCCGGAACGCCTGATGCCAGTTGACGTGCGGGCCGCGGTGTGTAACAACCGCGGCCTTTTTGTCATCAGGCATCGACATCATCGGAGACGGAACCATGAGACTCGCGCTCAATCAGGACAGACTCAGTTTTATCCAAACGGCCCAGCCGGGCGAGCGGATTCCTCTGTTCGCCGAGGTGCTGGCCGACCTCGATACCCCGGTGTCCGCGTTCCTCAAGCTCCCTCACCACCCTTACGGCATGCTGCTGGAGAGCGTGGAGGGCGGCGAGCAGGTGGCGCGGTACTCGTTTCTGTGTACTGCCCCCGCCGCAGTGATCACGGCACGCGGTGAGCAACTGACCATCCAGCGGACCGGCCAACCCGAAGAGCACCGCACCGCACCGCTGGGCGTGGGCATCCTGCACTTTATCGAGGACGAACTGAAGACCCGCCGGTATCGCCCGCATCCGGCGCTGCCCCGTTTCTGCGGCGGGGCGGTCGCCGCCCTCGGGTATGACTTGGTGCGTGGTTTTGAGTCGCTGGGACCGGGAGCCCCCGACGATCTGGATCTGCCCGACGCGGTGGTTCTCCTGGTGGATGACTTGGTGGTGTTCGACCATGTGAAGCACACCATGCGGTTCGTGGCAAACACCGCGGTGACCGATAATCCCGGCGCGGACTACGATGCCGCGGAATCGCGGATCCATGCCATGGCCGAGGCGATGCGGAAACCGCTGACCCTGCCCACCCAAAAGCAGTTGTCCGCACCGGCTTCCGCCGAATTGCGAAGCGCCATGACACACGACCAGTTCTGCCAGGCGGTTCAGCAGTGCAAAGACTATATCGCCGCCGGCGACGTGATCCAGGTGGTGTTGTCTCAACGCTTCCAGCGATCGTGTGATCTGCCGCCTTTTGAACTGTATCGGGCGCTTCGCAGCGTCAACCCCTCACCCTACATGTTCTATCTCGCCTTAGGCGAACGGCAACTGGTAGGCAGTTCACCGGAAGCGCTGGTGACGGTGGAAGGTTCAACAGTGCGCACACGTCCCATCGCCGGTACACGTCCACGCGGCGCCACCCCTGAACAGGATCGGTTGCTGGAGCAGGACCTGCTGGCCGATGAAAAGGAAAAGGCCGAACATCTGATGCTGGTGGACTTGGGGCGTAACGACCTGGGACGTGTCAGCGCCTACGGCACCGTTCAGGTCGACGCCTTTCAGGTGATCGAGCGCTATTCGCATGTGATGCACCTGGTCTCATCGGTGACAGGACAGCTGGCGCCGATGCGCACAGCCTACGATGCGCTGCGCGCCTGCTTCCCTGCCGGTACCGTGAGCGGAGCGCCAAAAGTGCGCGCGATGGAAATCATCGACGAACTCGAACCAACCCGGCGCGGCTTCTACGCCGGCGCGGTGGGATACTTCGGCTACAGCGGCGATATGGATGCCTGCATCACCATACGCACCATGCTGTTGCAGCACGGGCAGGCCTACGTGCAGGCAGGCGCCGGCATCGTGGCGGATTCCGTGCCGGAAAACGAGTATCAGGAGACACACAACAAGGCCCGGGCTTTGTTCCGAGCCATCGACTTGGCCGAGACCGGCCTGCTGTAGAAAGGAGACCGCACAATGGTGCTGGTGATTGACAACTACGACAGCTTCACCTACAACCTGGTGCAGATGATCGGCGAAACCGGCGCGGAGGTGTGCGTCCGCCGAAACGACGAGGTTACGGTCGAAGAGATCCGCCGAATGCGGCCCGATCATCTCGTGATCTCACCCGGGCCCTGCACCCCGGACCAGGCCGGCGTATCACTTCAGGTCGTGCAGGAACTGGCCGGTATGGCGCCCATATTGGGCGTCTGCCTGGGCCACCAAAGCATCGGCCAGGCATTGGGGGGCCGAGTGGTGCGCGCACGACGGCTGATGCACGGAAAGACATCTCAAGTCACCCACACCGGCCGGGGTGTGTTCGCCGGGCTGCGCAGTCCGGTGCGCACGGTACGGTATCACTCGCTGGCCGTGGAGCGCGAATCGCTTCCTGACTGCCTGGAGGTCACCGCCGTGAGCGAAGACGGCGAGATCATGGGCATTCGGCACCGCACACTGCCCGTCGAGGGCGTGCAGTTCCATCCGGAGTCCATCCTGACCGAAGACGGAAAGCAGATGATACTCAACTTTTTGGCGTGCCGAGCGCCCAAGGCGGAGGATTGACATGATACGGGAACTGATACCGAAACTCGTAGCCGGCCAGGACCTGACTCCCGAGGAGGCTCGGGACGCGATGCTGGAGCTGCTGGAAGGCGATCCTACGCCGGCGCAAGCCGGAGCGTTCCTGACCGCGTTGCGGATGAAAGGCGAAACACCCGCCGAAGTGGCGGCCTTTGTCGAGGTGCTGCGTCCGCGTGCGACCGGCGTCGCCCCCCGTTCCGAGCCGGTCGTGGATACCTGCGGCACCGGCGGTGACCGCCTGAGCACGCTCAATATCTCCACGGCCGCCGCTCTGGTGGCGGCAGGTGCCGGTGCACATGTGGCGAAACATGGCAATCGCGCCGTCAGCAGCAGTTGCGGCAGCGCCGACGTGCTGGCGGCATGCGGTGTGCGCCTGGATCTGAGCCCGGCGCAGATCGCCCGCTGTATCGATGACATCGGTGTGGGCTTCCTGTTTGCGCCCGCACATCATCCCACACTGGCGCGGGTCGCGCCGGTGCGGCGCGACCTGGGCATACGCACCGTGTTCAATCTGTTGGGCCCCATGCTGAATCCAGCCGGCGCCCGCCGCCAACTGATGGGCGTATACGCCGCGGAACAGGCGCGGTTGGCAGCGCACGTACTGATGAAGACCGGCAGCCACCGCGCGCTGGTGGTGCATGGCTTGGACGGACTGGATGAGGTCTCCACAGTTGGCGAGACCCTGATGGTGGAGGTTCTGGACGGACAGATCAGCGAACGCGTCATCACCCCCGAAGAGATGGGGCTGCCGCGCAGCCGGCCCGATCAACTGGCGGTGTCCGGTTCGGGAGTCGACGCCCATGCGGATGCGCTGCGCTCGGTGCTGGCGGGTGAGCCGGGAGCCCATCGGGATATCGTGTTGGCCAATGCCGCCGCGGCGTTGTACATCGCCGGATTGGCGCAGTCTATGTCCGAAGGGGTTGAGCTCGCCGGGCGCAGCATCGACTCCGGTGAGGCGCAGCGCCGGTTGGAGCTTCTGGCCGGTTTTCAGGACGAGGCGGCGGCATGAACCGGTTGCAGCAGATACTGGCGCACAAACGCCGTGAGTTGGCGGAGATGCCCGAGTTACCGCCACAGCACATCACGCCGCCTGCACCGCGCGGGTTCACCCACGCGCTGCGCTCAGCTTCGGCGGATACACTGGCGGTGATTGCCGAGGTGAAGCGCAAGTCGCCGTCGAAGGGCGCGCTGCGCGCCGGGGCCGATCCAGTCGAGCTGGCTCGACAATACGAGCGCGCCGGCGCAGCCGCCGTCTCGGTGCTTACCGACCGATTGTTCTTCGACGGCAGCCTGGAGCACCTGGTGGCAGTCAGGCAGGCGGTGGACCTGCCGTTGCTGAGAAAGGACTTCATCCTGGATGCATCGCAGATATTGACGGCGCGTGCGGCAGGCGCCGATGCGGTGCTGCTGATTGCGGCCGCCTTGGATGACTCGGCATTGACATCGCTACACGCTTGCGCTGTGGAACAGGGCTTGGATGTGTTGCTGGAGGTGCATGACGCGACCGAGATGGAGCGTGCGTTACGTTTGGGGCCCGCGTGTATCGGCATCAACAACCGCGATCTTCGATCATTCGAGACCGACCTGCAGGTAACCATCGATCTGATGGAACGGTACCGCGAACACCTGACAGGCCCATCGGCTCCCGTTGTCGTGAGTGAAAGCGGGATCCGCACTCCAAGTGATCTGAGGACGCTCAAAGCCAGCGGCGTTCACGCCGCGCTGGTCGGCGAAGCACTGGTAATACAACCGGACCCGGAGGCCGCTCTGAGGAGTCTGTTGACATGACACGCATCAAGATCTGCGGTATCACCCGCCCACAGGATGTGCAGTTATGTGCAAGTCTGGATGTGGATATGGTCGGTTTCATCCTGGCGCCCAGTCCGCGCCAAGTCTCTTTGGAGCAAGCGGCTGAGTTGCGCAGGCTGTTGCCATCACACATCGCAGCGGTGGGAGTGATGGTCGATGAGCGGCCGGACATTGCTGACGTCATCGGCGCGATCGGGTTGGACTATGTGCAGCTGCATGGCGAGCAGTCCGAGGCTTACGCGGAACGCGTGGGAGCGTCGCGCGTAATTCGCGTGTTGCGCGTTCGAGATGCGGCTTCTCTGAAAGCGATCGGCCGCCCGATGCACGCATCCATGCTGCTGCTGGATACATGGAAAGCAGGAAAGGCCGGCGGCACAGGCCAGCCTTGGGACTGGAGCCTGTTGCAGGAGTGTCCTCAACCGGGTATCCCGTTGATCATCTCAGGCGGATTGGGCGCCGACAATGTAGGCGCTCTGGTCAGTCTGTATCATCCTGACGCGGTGGACGCGTCCAGTCGACTGGAAAGCGCTCCGGGGATCAAAGATCCGGAGCTGATGAAGAGGTTTGTTGCACATGTACGCCCCGCACACCGTATTGCCTGACGCATCCGGACATTTCGGCCCGTATGGAGGCCGGTATGTACCCGAAACGCTGATCCCTGCCCTCGACGAGCTGACGTCCGAGGCTGCCCGTGCCTTGGCGGACCCCGAGTTTCACGCGGTATTCAACCGTCTGCTGGCGGAGTATTGCGGACGGCCGACACCGCTGTATGAGGCCGAACGGCTCAGCGCCGAGATCGGTGGAGCGCGCATTCTTCTCAAACGTGAGGACCTGTGTCATACAGGTGCGCACAAGATCAATAACGCCTTGGGACAGGCGCTGCTGGCGCAGCGGCTGGGAAAGCGACGTGTGATCGCCGAAACGGGCGCCGGTCAGCACGGCGTGGCCACCGCCACCGCCTGCGCACTGTTGGGACTGGAATGCTGTGTGTTCATGGGCGTAGAAGACATGCGCCGTCAGGAGCAGAACGTGTTCCGTATGCGTCTGTTGGGCGCCGAAGTGCGCCCGGTCAGTTCTGGATCGGGCACACTGAAAGACGCCACCAGCGAGGCGATCCGGGAATGGGTCACGCGTGTCCGCGACACACATTACATTATCGGCAGTGTGGTCGGGCCGCACCCCTACCCGTCACTGGTTCGCGATCTGCAGGCAGTCATTGGCCGAGAGGCGCGTGCCCAATGCCTGCAGCGTTATGACCGCCTGCCTGACGTGGCCGTGGCGTGCGTGGGTGGCGGGAGCAACGCCATGGGGCTGTTCGCCCCGCTGGTGAAGGATCCGGTACGGCTGATCGGCATAGAGGCCGCCGGTGAAGGATTGGATACGGACCGGCACTGCGCCACGCTGGGCTTGGGGCGTCCCGGCGTGCTGCATGGCGCGCTCAGTTACCTGCTGCAGGATGACGACGGACAGGTACAGCTGACACACAGTATCTCGGCCGGACTCGACTATTCCGGTGTGGGTCCTGAGCACGCCTATCTGAAGGACACGGGCCGTGTGACCTATGACAGTGCGACCGACTCGGAAGCGCTGCAGGCGTTTCATCGGCTGTGTCGAACCGAAGGGATCATTCCCGCGCTGGAGTCATCCCATGCCGTATGGGGGGCGATGCGCGTGGCGGCTACATTACCGAAAGACGCGCTGGTTCTGGTCTGCCTGAGCGGACGGGGGGATAAAGACCTGCACACGGTGCTGGAGTATGGAGGAGTGGACGCATGAACCGGATACAGGGCGCATTCGAGAGCGCGCGCGCGGAATCGCGGGGCGCATTGATTGGCTATGTCACTGCGGGCGACCCCGATCTGGCAACATCGGCGGAGATCGCGGTGGCTGGCGCCGAAGCCGGACTGGACATCCTTGAACTGGGGATTCCGTTCAGTGACCCGATGGCCGATGGTCCGGTCATACAGGCAGCGAGTCAACGGGCGCTGACGGCTGGCGCAACCGTACGGGGTGTGCTGCAGTGCGTACGCGATGTCCGTAACCGCACCCAGTTGCCGCTTCTCCTCATGACATACTACAATCCGGTGCTGCGCTACGGGGTGGACCGGTTCATAGCGGACGCGGTACAGGCGGGAGCGGACGCGGCGCTGGTAACCGATCTGCCGCCCGATGAAGCCGTCGAGTGGTGTTCGCTGTGCCGGTCAGCAGGCTTGGGCACGGTGTTTCTGGTGGCGCCGACCACCACACCGGAACGCGCCGCCCGCGCGGCGGCATGCAGTACCGCGTTTATTTATTGCGTGACCCGTACGGGCGTGACCGGTGAAAGTGCGGCGCTACCGGAGGACGTGGCGGCCACGGTGGCCTTGGCCCGCCAAGCGTCAGACCGCCCGGTGGCGCTGGGGTTCGGGATCTCCTCCCCGCAGCAGGTACAGGCGGCATGGCGCATCGCCGACGGGGCGATTGTGGGCAGCACACTGGTGCGGATAATCGGCGAGGCATCGGGCGCCGGGCAGGATCCGGTCCCGGCGTTTGCCCAAGCGGTGCGTGCGCTACGCGGCGCGTGACTTGCTGACAGCTTGGGCGGCGTGATACGCTGAATCACCAGTGGTCATCAGGGTGATGAGGATACTCCGTCATGCCATCCTTCCGATATACAGCACGCGATGCGTCGGCTAACCGCACCAGCGGCGAATTGGACGCAGAGGATGCGCGCGACGCTGCGCGACAGCTGCGCGAGCGCGGACTGTTCCCGCTGGAGATCGTCGCAGCCAGCCGAACCGTGGACCCGCACCAGGTGCGGGCGGTGCTCTGTCCCATTCCGTTGCCGCATATGATCGTGTTCTTCAGCTCACTGGCGGCCACTTTGAATGCGGGAATGAGCCCACAGCGCGCGTTGGATGCGATTTCGCGCGACGGCAGTCATCGCGCGTTACGAAGGATAGCCGCGGAGATGTCGAAAGCGGCCGCCGAAGGGCGCATGATGAGTGACACCATGACGCGTTACCCGGAGGCGTTCAGCCCGGTGACCATCGCCATCATGAAGGCAGGAGAGGCATCCGGCATGTTGGCAGACATGGCCCGACGCAATGCCGATCTGCTCACGCGGATGCACCAGTTGAGCAGCCGGGTACGGGGTGCGATGATCTATCCGATCATCCAGCTGCTGGCGCTTAACTTCATACCGGCGATTCCGATACTGTTTGTTGGTGGTGGTCTGGGTCCATATTTAGCGAACACGTTGCCTCCGTTGTTTATGGGGATTGCGCTGGTGATGGGCGTGGTGCTGGCGTTCCGGCTGACCGGTCGGGCCAATGTCCTGCGGCTACTGTTCGACACGATCAAATCGACTTTGCCTGGCGTGGCCGGCGTCAGCCGAGCGGCGGCCTTGGCGCGTTTCTGCCGGGTATTCGGCGCGCTCTACGGAGCAGGAGTGGCTCCCTTAACGGCGGTGCAGAGCGCCAGTGATGCCTGCGGCAACCTGTGGATGGCCCGACGTTTACATCAGGCAGGGCCGGCGCTGCAGCGCGGAGCCGGATTCGCCGATGCGCTGAATGCCACCGGCATGATGACTCCGATCCTCTCGGCCATGATCCGCACCGGCGAAGAGACCGGCAAAATGGACGAGATGGTGATCCGTGTGGCCGAGCTGTTCGAAGATCAGGTAGACTTTCGGGTTCGGCAGTCGCTGGTGGTCGGCAGTGTGGCGGTGCTGTTGATCATCGCCATTCGGATCGGCCTGTATGTTGTCAACTTCTACACATCATTCTTCAACGACCTGATGCGGTTTGCGGAGTAGTCCTGTGCGTCGAATGCCCGATACTGACTATTACCAGGTGCTGGGGCTGCCTCCGGACGCGCAGCAGGACGCGATCAGGCAGCGATTCCGGGAACTGGCCCGGCGATACCATCCCGATGTGAACCGCGAACCCGGCGCCGAGACGCGCTTCAAGGAGATCGCGGAAGCATACCGGGTGCTGAGCCAGGCCGAAAGCCGGCGCGAATATGATAACATGCGCGCCGAGGCGGAAATACGCCGGCGTGCCGCTCAGCGCCAGCGAGCAGCCGCCGCGGATGCGGTGCGAAATACGGCGCACGGATCGGCGGCCACACGCAACCGACCGGCCGGCGCCCGTTCCGCTGAGCGCGCTGCACAAGCGAATGCCGCCAACTCGGCGGTGCAGGCCAGCCTGCGCGATGCCCAGGTGTACTTTGTGCAGGGCAAGTATGACGATGCGCGCCGTTGCGCGAACCAGGCGATCAGGATGGATGCGTCCAATGCGCGCGCCTGGGAGATACTGGGAGATATCGCCTGGCGCCAGAACGATCCGGCGCGCGCCGGCCAACTGTACTCGTACGCCATTCAGCACGATCCGCGCTCGGCGGTACTGCGCCAGAAGTTCGAGGCGGTGATGGGCGACCACTCGCTGGCCTCGTGGAAGGTCTACCCGATCAATCGGGCGCAGCTGCTGCAATGGGCCGGCTGGACGATGGTGTCTCTTTGCGTCGTCACCCCATTGGTGTTCGGCTGGCAACCACACCCCATTTGGACCGCCGGCGGCGAACCGGTCGCGGCGTTCTCCCTGATGACGATCTCATCGCTGCTCAGCGGGCTGCTGATGAGCCTGTCTGGCGGGCTTCAGCCCTTTTCGCGTGAGGTGTGGTGGCTTAACGGCCGATCCAGCAAGCGCCCCACCGGCGGGTTGTTGGCGCTTTTAGGCGTGCTGTTGTTTCCCGCGATGGTGGCGTGCCATCTGGGCGCGGGGTTGTTCCTGCGCCGCGAACCCAACACACTGCACCGGGCCGCGTTGGCGGTGGTGGTGTTGAACTGCTGCTTTATCATCACCTATTTCGAGGTATACCATCCGGCATTGCGTATGCTCGCCGAGGTAATGATCGTGCGGCCCGGGCTGTCTTGGCTGGCGTTGATCGCCGGCTGGACGATTGGTGATACCCTGCGCGGGTAAGCGCGTCAGTCGCCGTTCTTGTGCATTAGTTGCTCCACCAGCGCCCACAGCACCACGCGCACAGCGGTCGGCGGCGCGGTGGTGTCCACGATGCGGTACCGTTCCGGCTCACGTTCCGCTTCGGTCAGGAAACCTTCCCGTACGCGCTGATGGAAATAGACGGTTTCATCGCCGATGCGATTGCGCTCCCGCTGTCGCCTCAGCCCCTCCTCAACGGACAGGTCCAGCAGCAACGTCATGTCGGGGCGCAGATCGCACTCCGCGAATCGGCACAACTCGCGTACGCGATCGATGCCCATCCCGCGGGCGTACCCCTGATAGACGATGGTCGAGTCGCTGTACCGATCACAGATGACCCAGACACCTTCATCCAGTTGTTTGCGAATCTGCCCGACGTGCAGCGCGCGATCCGCCAGAAATAACAGCAGTTCGGCTTCGTTGCTGATGGCGCCGCCGGTGAGCACCATAGACCGGAGCGTCGGGTTCCACGGCTCGGCGGTGAGCCACGCATCGACCCCGTACGCAGCCAGTTCGGTGGCCAGCCATCGGGAATGACTGCTTTTCCCGGACCCTTCGATACCCTCAAAGGTGATGAATTTGCCGCGGCTCATGACGGCAGCACCCTGAGCCGGCGATTGGGATCCACTCCCACGCTTTCAGAGGCCAGGTGGTGCTGCTCCACCAGCTGATGTTGCAAACGCCGAATATAACTGTTACGGGGCTCCAGTTCCACAGGCTCCATGGTATTCAACACGGTGCGTATCGCCTCCTCGGCCTCCTGCAACGCCACCTCCACCGGATCACCCAGTTCCTCGCGATTGGGGCGAGGTTGCTGCCCGTTGAAGATGTCGCGCACGACGGCGGCTATCTGTGCAAACGTATTACTTTTCACCGTATAGACAGAGACACCCTGCTGTTGTACCTGTTGAATACGGGGATTTTCATGGCGTAACGCGGCTTTGAGCGCTACGATCACATCGGCTTGGGAGACATCGCGCACCAGCATGGCCGGAACGTACAGTTCACGAACCGCGCGCTCCAACCGGCTGCGGCTGACGCCATAGGGGAACACCCGTACGGTGGCCGGAAGCGGCCTGTGTTCGGTCGGGGTTGGCGGCGAAGGGCGTCGTTGCGGCTCGAAGGGTTCGCTCTTGTCGCCATGTTGCACCACCTCGATGCGGCCGATCTGGTTGCGCACGCGGATCTCGGGGCGGGGCTGTTCGCCGCGCAACATCCGGTCGACCACATGTTCCACATCGTGATGGATGGCCAGACGGTCCTTTTCAATCAATTCGATCAGGATATCAAATGTGGGCGGCGCTTTCCGCTCCAGAACGGTCTTCTGCGTCCCGCGGCGGCGTGCTTCGTCGTCACTCAACGTAACCGCCTGTATGCCTCCCACCAGGTCACATAAAGTGGGATTCATCAACAGATTTTCCAACGAGACTCCGTGCGCTGTTCCAATCAGTTGAACGCCGCGCTCGGCAATGGTGCGTGCGGCGAACGCCTCGGCTTCGGTGCCGATTTCATCGATCACGATCACTTCGGGCATATGGTTTTCCACGGCTTCGATCATGACCGCATGCTGCATTTCAGGAGATGGCACTTGCATCCGTCGCGATCGCCCGATGGCCGGATGCGGAATGTCACCGTCTCCGGCGATCTCATTCGATGTGTCCACAATAATCACGCGGCGATTGAACTCGTCAGACAACACCCGGGCAATTTCACGCAGTTTGGTGGTCTTGCCGATACCGGGCCGTCCGAGCATCAGGATACTGCGGCCTTTTTCCACCACATCCTGGATGATATCGATCGTCCCGAACACAGCGCGCCCCACGCGACATGTCAAGCCGATCACCTGCCCTGAACGGTTGCGAATGGCGGATATGCGGTGCAGCGTACGGGGTATACCGGCTCGGTTGTCTCTGCCAAACGTGCCGACACGCGTGGTGACCGCGTCCAGATCGTCCGGGCCCACCTCCATGTCGCTGAGTGTCAGTGTGCGCCCGCTGAAGCGCGCCTCCGGCAGACGGCCGAGATCCATCACGATCTCCAGCAAGTCCTCCAGGCTTGGCTCCATCACCAGCCGCGTGCGGATGCGCAACGGCAACACTTCCAGAAGCTCGCCGAGGTTGTCGGTGACGCGCATGCCGGGTTCGGGATCGTTCAGCAGTACAGGTCGTGTGTCGCTCATTCACTCCATCCTGCGCAGGATATCCTGGCGTTCCGTGATCAATTTCAGTGTACCTGTGCAGACATCTCCACACATCTATCCGACGGATGCTTGCTCCCATGCACTGACGACCGAAGCGATGAACTGTTCGGGCTCCCCGACATCCTCTGTGTTGATCCCGAGTGTATTTACCAATGGCGGGATCAGCTTTGCGGCCATCTGTCTCGCCAGTTCCGGCTCCATCTCACGCCGTCGGTCCAGGTAGTGGCGGAGAATACGATACTGATCACGGGTCAATCTACCGACGGGCAGCGCGTAAGCCTGCGTGGTGCTGCCCCCTTCTAATCCTTCGGTTTCTTCGGTTTCCGGAGGCGGCGCCATCTCGGTGCGTCCCGTATAAACCACCAGCGTACCCGCCACATAATCCCCCAACCGTCTGCCCTGATTGCTGAACCAGGCGCTGACAACCCCCACCGCGTACAATGATGGCAGGCTGTCGACTATGCGCATGACGTTGCGCAACAGCACCTGTCGGAAGGTGACCGGACTGCCGGTGTCGCTGATGACGCGGATTCCGGCGGTGCGTTTACCGGGCGTCTGACCGTTATGCAGCGCTTCGAACAGCAGGAAATACCCGTATGTAACGGCGAAAAAGGCCACCAGAAGCAGCACAATGAACGTGTTGCGCAACAGCCTGTTGGCCATACCGAACGGGGAATTGTCCAGGCTGATGGCCAGAATGATGATCACCGCATACACCGGGATCTGCCAAAGGAGATCGACAAACACGGCGTAGAACCGAGCGCCGATGCCGGCCAGCGTGTACCTGAGTTCAACCTGTTCGGGCGTGATGATCACGACGTCACGCGGCATACCATACCTCCGGGAGCAACTCGACAATGGACATACAGCTAAAGGATAACGGCAAATCGCTGGAAGTGTTACTGGCGCGGATCGAAGGATCCGGGTTGAAGTCGTTAAGTGGCGAAGAGGCGTTGATGTTTGGCCGGCTTTACCGACAGGCCGCAGCTCAGTTATCGTTGGAACGTACGCGTGGCGTGAATGCGGCGCGCATTGCCTATCTGAATGGTCTGGTATCCCGAGGGTATGGATATCTGTACACGCCGGAGCGTCGCATCCGCATTTCGTTCCGCCGGTTTTTCGGCGACATCTTTCCCCAATGTGTCCGTCGGAACCGCTGGTACATCCTTGCAGCCGTTTTGGTGACACTCGTCGCGTTCCTGTTCGCCTGGGCGCACGTCTCCCGCGACAAACATCGTCTGGATGTCGTGCTGGGTCAGGGCGCCACGATGGTTGTCGAGGACATCGCCAGTCGACACAAGAAGCCCGGCTTTGATTGGATGCCTGCTGATGAGCGCCCCGTGATGGCCGGGTATATCATCACCAACAATGTACGTGTGGCGATGACCGCGTTTGCGTTGGGTATCACCGCGGGTATCGGTACAGCACATGTACTGTTCACGAACGGGTTGATGCTGGGTGCCATCGGAGCAGCGGTATCCTCTATGGAGCCTCATATCCGCATGGGCTTCTGGAGCTTTGTCGCTCCGCATGGCGTGCTTGAGTTCACCGCGATCTTCCTATCCGGAGGCGCCGGATTCCTGATCGCCTGGGCGCTTCTATGCCCGGGACGGTATACCCGCATGAGCGCTCTGCGCCGGGCCGGTCAGGAAGCGGCTCTTCTTCTGATGGGGCTGGCGAGCATGCTGCTGGTCGCCGGTCTGATCGAAGCGTTTATTTCGCCATCACTGCTGCCCAATGAGGCCAAGCTGGTTATCGCCGCCCTCGTCGCGCTCAGTCTGCTGCTGTATCTGCATGTGGCGGGGCGCAACGCCGAAACGGGCTAAGCGGCATGGGCGGGTGGCCGCGTGCCCAAAGGGCGGATATGTTACACTATGGCCGTCATCAATACCGCGGTCTATATCTGCGTCAGTAGAGGAATACCATGAACCTTCGCGCGCGCTTCATCGATTATGTACGTCACGGCGGCCCCCCGATCTGTTCGCCGCAGATTGGTGCAGGTGCGGGTTTCGACACAAAGCTGGCGGGTAAGGAGTGGTTTTCGGAGACAACTCTGGAAGATACGCTGGCGGCGATCCGCCGGTTTGACATCATCCCGCTGGTAAATGTGGGCCTGCCCGACCTGGCCACGGCTCGACCGGAAATGGCCTGGAAGGTGGTGGACTCCCAATCCGGTCCGGATAGACGGCAAACCACCCTGCGCATGGAGACACCGGTGGGATCGCTGACGCAGACGGTGATAGACGATCGACTAAAGGGTGCGACGCGCACCAAAGCGCCGGTTACACAGGAGGCGGATTGGGACGTCTTCGAGTACTACGTGGACGCGTTGATGGACAGCGATCTGAGCGTGCTGATCCCTCCCGTCCGGGCGCTGGTCGACTCACTGGGCAGCGCTTATGCCTTAGATCTGCAGTGGCCCGTACAACCCTACGAGCTGCTCTGCTTTGCCGACACGGTCGATACGGTGACCTATGCAATGGAAGACCCCGACCGGTTCGAGAGGCTGGTGGACAAGGTCTGCGCGCTGAACTGCCGCTTGATCCCTTTGGTGGCGCAAGCGGGCTGCGACTTCATCTTCTTGGGCGGTCCGGGCTCCGAAATGCTGTCGCCATCCATCTACGAGAAGTACATCATTCCTTATTCGCAACGGGTCACGTCAGTGGCTCATGAGCACGGGTTGCTGATCTACTCGCACATCTGCAGTCCCATCCAGCCGTTCCTGAAAATGGGCTTTTACAACCGGATGGGCATCGATCTGTTTGAGACGCTCAGTCCGCCGCCGGTTGGCAACGTGCGGTCGCTTGCCGAAGCGATGGATCAGCTGGATCCGGAGATTTGCACACGTGGAAACATTGGGCTGGATTTCCTGCTGTCGGCCACACCCGAACAGGTTCGCGACAAGGTGCGTCAGGTGATCGAAGAGACGCGTGGCCGCAAACACATGGTGGCCTGCAGCGATTATCTTTTCTACGAAACTCCCGAAGAGAATATCCACGCGATGGCTTCCGCCGTGCGTGAGTTCGCGGGCTAACCCGGACGTAACGGGGCAGTTGGTAATGCCGCCAACTGCCCAACAGGTATGACTTGCCTGTGCCTGTCTAGCTCCCCAGATGCACCCGCAGAAAGTCATACGCCACGCGGCCACTGATCTGGTGACGCCCTTCGAAATAGTCCGCACGCAGGTTTACTTCAGCGTCGAACAGACGGTAGATCCGCTGTGCATGTGCGACCGCTTCTTCCACGGCGGGACGTGGGAAGATACCATCGCGGCTTCCGGACTCGACCAGCAGCGGGCGCGGGGCGATCAGCCCCGCCAGATCGTACATCTCACCGAATGCCGCCAGCCCCGGGACGAAGTTGCAGGCGCAGTGGAACATGGCCAAGATGCTGTCGCGAAACGTGCAGAAGTAACCGCTTACCACCGCGGCGCGTATCCGGGGCTCCAGGCAGGTGAAGAAGAAACAGTTCATGCCTCCCCCGGAGATGCCCATGGCGCCGACGCGTGAAGCGTCGATCTCCGGTTGGGACTGCAGCCAGTCCAGCAGACATATCGCGTCATGCACCCGAAACGCCAGCGGGGTCAGGCCCAGGTGAAACGCCAGCATTGCGGTATGTGTACAAGTGGAAGGCGCACTTTGGCCGATGTACGGATTCAGGTAGCTGAAATCGTTCTGACGATCACCGAAACAGGAGATCTCCGGCGCGGCCACAGCGAACCCCGATCGACAGAGCGCCACACCGAAATCTTTGTGATACCCGTCGGGGGTGTCACGCTCTGTGCCGTCTTCCCACAAACCGACGATATCGCGTACACCGTATCCGTGGCCGTGGAACGCCATCACAACGGCCGGTTTCACCACGCCTTTGGGCAGCAGCAAATAGACAGGCATTACGGTGTGCGGAGTCGTCCACAGCATCCAGCGTTGGCGCACGTAGTCGCCTTTGTCAACGCATTCCACCAGTTGGGGCGCCGGATCGACGCGTTCCAGTTTGGATAGCCCTAACAGATCTGCCAACCGTGGGCGTACGGTCTGCGCCCAGCGTCGCGCCTCATCCACGCTATCCGCGGTGAACGCGTAGGGCGCGGCATCGGGATGGTATCGGTTCCAAAGGGCTGTAGCGGGCTGCAGTGCGCGCGGAATGTCCATGATCGCCTCCGGAGTAAGGTACGGTTGCTCAACACGATGAGTGTATTGTACGGAGTTCCTGTGTGTCCATGGATTTGGGTCAGCCATCCAAGCTTGTTGGAACGATCCATTCCAATCAAACCGGGACCGGCCATCGCATCATACACCGGCCGCCCGCAGGCAGGGATTGCGCACATTCGCGCCGAACCGGCAATTGACTCTCCAAGAGCGCCGGGAGGCGAAATGGCGAACCATCCGAACATCGTACTCTGCATCTGCGATCAGCTGCGGGCCTTCGAGGTCGGTTGTTACGGCAATCCGCACGTCCATACACCACATATGGACCAGATGGCGGCCGTGGGTGCGCGATTCGAGACGGCTGTGTGCAATACACCCGTTTGTATGGCCTCGCGCAGTGTGCTGATCTCCGGCCAACATAACCGCAGCTGCACGAACGGCGTTACGAATGTTCATGCCGTGCTTCCGTTCGGAGGCGCCTATATGCCGCAATACCCCGAGCATGGCCGGCCTCATCTGCCGAACCCCACGCTGCCCGAACTGCTGCGAGAGGCGGGATACCATACTGCGCTGATCGGCAAGTGGCATATCCACTCATGGCCGGACGCTGTAGGCTTCGATTCATACCTCATGCCGCGCGTTCACCATTGCCACACGGCGCAGCACTATACGCGCAACGGAGGTCCGGAGTTCGTTCCTGACGGCTACAGCGTGGAATTCGAGGCCGACGAGGTGCAGCGTTTCATCGGCGAACGAGCTCACAGTTCTCAGCCGTTCTTTCTCTACTACAGCATTTCGCCACCTCACTGCCCGCTGCAGGATGCACCCGACCGCTATCTGGCGATGTATGATCCGGACACCGTGACTTTACGCGCCAATGTCCCGCAGGAGATGCCGGAGAGCTGGCCGGAAGCGGCGCGTATCTACCGATGGGACTATCGGTACTATGGACTGCGCTTACCGTACACTCTGGACCTGCCTGTGGATTACGACCTGCGCCGGCTGATCGCCAACTATCGGGGGCTGACCACCTGGGTGGACGAGATGTTGGGGCGGTTGTTCCAGTCGATTACCGACGCTGGTCTGGACCACAACACTGTGGTGGTGTTCACATCCGATCACGGCGACTATTTGGGAAGCCACGGTCAGTTTCAGAAACACGGCACGCGCGAAGAGGCCGTTCGGATTCCTTTGCTCATGACCGGTCCCGATATCAAGGCCGCCACACATACCGAGCAGGTGGCCTCCACCGTGGATATCGCCCCCACGTTGCTGGAACTGGCCGGTTTACCCTCTGCGGCGCACTTCCAGGGGATCAGCCTGGCTCCGGTAGTACGCGGCGATCAGACAACGCTCGCACAGAACCTTGCGGTAATCGATACATTCGGCCCAAACTGCCTGGCGGTACGGACGCCCCGTCATCTGTATACGCTGCCTTATGGCCCGGGGCGCACCATGGGGACGCGGCCTGTTGAGTGGTTTGACCTGCACACCGACCCGTATCAGTTGCACAACCGGGCAGAAGACGCCGAGGATCCCGAGCTGGATGGCTGGTTACGCAATTGGGACCTCAGCACGCCGTGGATGGCGCCGCAGTCCAATGCCTGAACGTCAAAGCCATATTACTGGCGGAGAGTGTACCACCATGACCGAAATGACCGATCTGCAAAAGTGTCTGGCCGACTTGGAGCGCCGCATCGATCCGGATGTCGAAGACCGTCTGTATGCCGACTGGCGGCGCTTTTGGGCGGGTGAATGGCCTGAGGAGGTGTTTTCGCCAAGACGGCTGCGCCCAGCACCTGCGGGGTTCGAGTGGCCCGTGGTGTCTGTCAATCAGGCGCTCGACGATCCGGTATCGATGGCGCTGCAACAGCTAAAAACATGCAGCGATCTGCTGGCGACCGGTTCGGGCGGCCTGTTATGCGTACGCAGTAACTACGGTACCTTGATCCTTCCGTCGCTGTTCGGAGTGAGTCCGTACCGCATGGCCGATGAGCTGAACACACTACCCACCAACCACCCGCTGCCCGGCGGTATTGACGCGGTGCACCGCCTGCTGGACGCCCCACCCCCCGAGCTGTCCACCGGAGCCGCCGGTGAAGCGCTGGAGATGGGCGAACGGTTCCGGCAGTTGTTTGCGGGGTATCCAAAGGTGCAACGATACGTGTTCGTGTACCATCCGGATGCGCAAGGCCCTATGGATGTGTGCGAGCTTCTGATCGGCAGCCAATTGTTTACCTTGGTGTATGACTATCCCGATGACATGCACGCCTTACTGAAACGTATCACCGACACCTATATCCGCTATTTACGTGCTTGGTTCGCCATCTGGCCCGCGCCCGAGTGCGGTTTCACGGTCCACTGGACTCTTCTGCATCGCGGTGCGGTGATGCTGCGTGACGACTCCGCCATGAACTTTTCTCCCTTGATGTTCGATGCATTCATCCGTCCGTACGATCAGCAGGTGCTAAATGCTTTGGGCGGCGGCGCGATCCATTTCTGCGGTAAAGGAGACCACTTCGTGCCGGCCATGGCGCAGATGCGAAACCTGTATGCGATCAACCCGAGCCAGCCCGAGTTGAATGACATGGAGTCGATATTCCGCTGCACCATCGACCGAGGCATGCCTCTGCTGGGTATCTCACGGGCATGTGTTGAGCAAGCCCGTGCGTCCGGCCGCCCGCTCAGAGGGCTTGTACACTCCGGCTGACCGTTCGGTAGTGCCTTGTTCGAAGGCCCAGGACGCTCTATCGCATACGGGGCGCCGGACGATAGACGCCGCTGGTGGCTTCGCCCCACAATCGGAGTTCGGCATCGAAACGCAGCCGGTCGATACAGATCCGCCGATCCCATTCGATGCGGGTGGTTGTTTTCTGATGGTACACATACCACCATTCGCCGGCAGGCGTCTGCACCGCGAACCCATGCCCGGGACCGTGCACCGACTCACTGCGGTGCATGATGGGATTGTTCGGACCGCGCGTGTACGGGCCCATCGGGTGCGGCGCCGTCGCGTAACCCACCGCATAATCCGGCGTGTCCGCTCCGCTGCCGCTGTAGATCAGGTAGTACCGGTTGCGATGTCGGATCACGCAGGGGCCTTCGGTAACGTGCCCGGCCCGCTTCTCCCAGTCGGCTTCGGGCTGCAAAATCAAGCGCGGTTCGCCTTCGGGGGTCACCGGATCGGTCATCCGCTGCACATGGATGCGAAATCCCGGCAGCGCCACGTAGTAGTAATACAGGGTGCCGTCTGTGTCCTGGAACAGATGGCCGTCGATCGCAGACGTGTGAAACTGCTTGACCCACTCGAACGGCCCCATGGGGCTGTCAGCTGCACACACGCCGACGTTCATATTCGCGGTGTAATAGATATACACCCGGCCGGTGCGGGGATCCACCCAAGGATCGGGCGCCCATACATGACGGAGACCGGGCTGCCATACCACCGGTCCCCGAGTCCAGTTCACCAGGTCGGGCGAAGTGAACACGCGATATCCGTTGTCCCCGTCCACCTGACCGGTCCCATACAGGTACCAGGTGTCTCCAATCCGAATGACTCCCGGGTCAGCCAGATCGCCGTCGATCAGCGGGTTGCGGTAAATACGGGTCATGGCATGCCTCTGGAATGACGCCGGCATCGTCAAGGAGCTCAGCATCGATATCAGGAAGGATCGCCGGTCCACATCCATTTGCCACCTCACACCGAACCACCGCTTGGCGCACGGAAAAGCGGTTTCATTTTCTATATGGTACTGAACACACTATGCGGTGCGTTAGTGGTCCGGCAGGGACCGGTCAGGATCCTGACGAACAGAATAACAGCTCGCAAGAACGGCACGGGAGGTTCACATGACCAGTCATCGGTTCCAGACCGTCGGCATCTATATCCAGCCGCCGCAAGGCGAGAAGAACCCGTTGTACGGCTTCTACAAAGACTGCGGCTACAACTACCTGGAGTTCTGTGAAGGCGGATTCGCCCATCGCCCCGATCGGTTACCCGAATACTGGGGCGGATTGGCGGCATCGGTGAGCCAGGCGAAACGGCAGGGATTTACCGTGTGGATACTGCTGTTGGCAGGTATGAAGCAATGGGAAGGCCCTGAAGAGCAAGGATACCCCGGTACATTCAGCGCCTTGGATGCTCCGTTGCTTGAGACGCGGCTGGAGTACATACGTCAAGCCGTACGCGCCTTGCGCCAGGCAGACGGGTTTCAGTTCTTCGCGGGTGATCCCGGGGGCGATCCGCAGGGGCGGAGTACGGTGAAGGATTGCATCGCGTTCTGCCGACGGGTACATCGGATCGTCCGCGAGGAAGCTCCACGCGCAGCGTTCGCGATCAATCTGTGGGCTGTCGCCGAATGGGCGGGTTTTCCGTCGCCGTTCCGGTTGGAGTTCTGGAAGCAGCAGGTGGCGCTTTCGCGTGCGCTGGCAGCCGAACCGGACCTGCTGGGCCCGGATTGCGGCGTGCTGTTCTCATTGGACAACTACTACCGGTCCCTTACCCTTCGATGCTATGAGGCCGGTAAGGAGCAGCCGGAACGGTATCCGCTTCCGGACGATATCGCTGCGCTGCGGGCGCGCCGGGTCACCCCGGTGGCAGGCTGGCCTTACTTTCTGGTGGATGAATGCGATGACGGCTTTATAACACCCAACAACGTGGCCACACAGGGACAGGCTGGCGCGGAGACCCGGTACATCCGGCGGATCATCGAGACGGGAACCGAACTGGCGTTGGATGGTCTGATCGCCAACGCGTCCTATCCGGAAGCAGAGGCGCTGAATATTTTCGCGTTCGGAAGGATGTGCCGAGATCTGTCACTGACACCGGTCCGCACACTGAGTGCGTTCGCCGCACAACTGGCCGAGCCTGCCAGCGTGCGCGACCTTCTGCCGATTCTGCAGTTCATCGAAAATCACTCCAACTGGCAGGCCAGTTTGCCAGCCAAGGCTCGGTTGCGTAACTTCGGATTGGTGCAGCTCCCGGATGCCGTTGCGGCCTTGGAGCAACTGGCGCGGGTAAAACCCCGAAACCAGCCGGATATCACGCTGCCGGAACCGCCGGAGCGTTACCTGCACCGGCTGCAGCGTCGATTGGAAACGATCGCGCGGGGAGAGATTGGCGGTGTAAACCCGCACTACGGGGCGTAATTAAGGAATGGCAGGGCAGACGCCTCACCGTCGGCCCTGCCGCCAATCGTTATGCCTGAGGGAACAGAGGATCCAGGTCCATCGCCAGCTTACGCAGGGCGCCCTTGTCCCGGGTGCTGATCGGGCGATACCGTTCGGCGATGTCCAGCGCCTTGGGGAACAGGTTTTCATCACCGGTGGAAACCGCCGCCACCACATTCGGAAGTGACAATGTAAACCGGAACGCCCGCTCCGCCAATGCGGGATCTTCGATCGGCTCATACCAACATTTGGGATGTCCGCTGCGGTCCGCATCCGGCGCCCATTTCTGCATGGCGAACGCCTTCAAGGCCAGCAGTGCGGTGCCCTGCTTGCGGGCCGTCTCGATCAGCTTCCAGCCGAAGTTGCCCTTATAGAGCGAAGCGAAGTTCAGCGGGAAGAGCACGCTGTCAAACGGGAACCGTTTGAGCAGCTCGATGGCTGCGGCCTCGCCATGCGCGCTGAACCCCAGGTAGCGAGTCTTGCCCTGTTCACGGGCACGCAACAGTGTCTCCATGGCGCCGCCCGGCGCGAACACCTGCTCCACCTCTTCCATCGTGGTCATCGCATGCATCTGGTACAGGTCCAGGTGGTCGGTCTTCAGCAGCTTCAACGACCGCTCGAGCGCCTCTTGTGCTTCCTTGGCGGTCCGCTTCTCGGTCTTACTGGCCAAAAAGATCTTGTGGCGGAAGGGGCGGATGGCCGGACCAAGCCGTTCTTCGGCGTTGCCGTACGTCGTTGCCACATCGAAATAGTTGATACCGCGATCAAATGCTGCCTGAGCGGTGCGGTTCGCCTGCTCCTGCGGCAGGTTCATGACAACGATACCCCCGAACCCGAGTATCGTCAGTTCATCACGGTGTTTACCGTATTGCCTCTTGGGAATCATGGTTATCTCCTTATATGACCGTGCATTTGATGCCGTATTAGGGAAGAATATGGTGGCTGTACATGAAGTATACCCATAGCACACCATCTTATACTTGGAGATCACTCACATGGACGCCCGTGAACGGATGCTTACTGCTATTCATAATGGCAAACCGGATCATTTACCGGTTCAAGTGCATAACTGGATGCCCTATTACCTCAACCGATACCTGGGTGGAATCGACTGTTACCAGGCGTATGAACGTTTTGGCATGGACATGGCCATCTACACGGGTCCCCAATGGATTTACGATCCGAAAGACCTGGACAATTGGCGGGTGGAGACCGTAGAGATTTCGAATACCAATGGCGTACGCAACTGGCTGGAGATCGTTCACACCCCGAAGGGAGACCTGCGCACCGCGTTTGGCTCGAACGAGATCACCACATGGGAGACGGAACCGCTGATCAAAACAAAGGAAGACTTCGAACTATATGACGCCTACTACCCTGTTCCGATCGGCGTGGATGGAACGCCCGTGCGTGAGGCGCTGAACCGTGTGGGCAACCGGGGAATTGTGCGCGGCATCATCTGGTGTCACGGGCAGATGGGATGCTGGCAAAGCTTTTGTATGTTGGTTGGCACTCAGGAGGCCATCCTCTTCGCGATGGATGATCCGGATTGGGTGCATCATGTGGAAAGCAGACTGTTGGACAAGCAGATGCGCGCGCTGAACCTGTGGACACATGACGAAGTGCCGTTCGACCTCATCGAATTGGGTGGTGGCGGCGGAAGCAACACGGTAATCAGCCCTGCAATGCATGCGGAGTTCTGTGTGCCTTATGACCGCCAGCAGGTGGATCGGCTGCATGAGTTGGGTTATAAAGTGGTGTATCACCTGTGTGGCGGGCTGATGAAGCAGCTGGACAACGTGCTGGACAACGGCTCCGACGGGCTGGAGACCATGACGCCGCCTGCGATGGGAGGCGATTGCGATCTGGCGGAGGCCAATCGCCGTGTCGGCCATCGGTTGTTCTTTGTGGGTGGATTTGACCAGAACGCCGGATTCGAAAAAGGAACACCCGCATCCGTTCGCGAACAGGTGTTCGCACTGCACGCCGCCCGTCCCCAAGGCGGATACATCTGCAGTCCCAGCGACCACTTTTTCTATGGTAATCCCGAAAACATCCAGGCGTTTGTAGACGCCGCACGCGAGTGCGTTTATGACTGAGAGTGGCGCAATATGGAGGGCGCTCACTAATAAGTGGAGTGACAGTATGCGAGTGACTGACAGGCTGAAGGGACAGTTCAGCGGCATAGCACTGGCCGTGTGTGCAGCCATCCTGATGACGGGGTGCGCACAACGTTCCGAACAGATACGCCTTACTGTTTGGGGGCCTCAACCGCCCGACCGGATCAAGGGATGGCAGGCCGCTGCCCATGAGTTTGAACGGCGGAACCCCGGCGTTCGGGTGGAGATGCTCTCGCTGGGCGCGGGCAGCATGAACCCGCAAAAGCTGATGACCGCCATTGTGGGCAAAGCCCCGCCGGATGTGATCTACCAAGACCGCTTTACGGTGGCCGACTGGGCGGCGCGCGACACATTCATGCCGCTGAACAGTTTCCTGGAAGCAGACAAAGGGAAACCCGGCGCGTTCGATCCGAAGCAATTCTACAAAGCCGCTTGGGATGAAGTCGTCTACAAAGGCAACGTGTATGGCATCCCTGCCGACATCGACACGCGGCCGTTGTTCGTCAATCTGCGCGTGCTGCGCCAGGCCGGCCTGGGGCCCGACCGCATCCCGAAGACCTGGGACGATCTGGTGGAGCTTAACAGACTGCTGACCAAACGTGACAAGAACAACAGTCTGACGCAAGTCGGGTTTATCCCGAATTTCGGTAACAGCTGGTTTTACCTATACAGCTGGCAGATGAACGGCGAGTTCATGAGCGCCGACGGCAAGACTTGCACCATGAACAACCCGCAGTCTCGAAAGGCGCTGCAGTGGCTGGTCGATTTCTACCGCGATGCAGGCGGTGTGGAGGAGCTGACCGCTTTTCAGCAGGGGTTCAAGGGCAACAGCGAACTGGATCCTTTCCTGATCGGCCAAGTGGCAATGAAGGTGGACTGCGGGCAGTTCGTGGGATACATCGCCCGATACGCACCGGACTTGGAGTTTGTCTGTGTCCCACCCCCGGTACCCGCCGAACGGCTTCAGCGCAAGCCTCCCTTTGACACCGGGCCGACGTATCTGTCCTGGTCGGGCGGATTCTCTTGGGCGATACCCCGAGGGGCGCGCCATGCGGACATGAGCTGGAAGTTTATCAAGTTCATGGAGAGCCTCGAAGGGTACCGCACGGTTTTCAATGCGCAGCGCGCGTATAACCGGTCGGTGGGGCGGCCGTTTGTGCCCTATTTCAGCGCCAACCAGGTCATCACCGAGACCATGCTGCGTGAATACGCCAGCAACAACCCACGGCTCAACCAGGCGCTGCGCAACACGGTGGACCTGATGCCCGTGTCGCGCTATCGCCCTGTGACCTATGTGGCGCAGCGGCTTTGGGACGAACACAACCGGGCGTTCGATAACGCAATCCGCGGAAAGCAGACGGTAGAGCAGGCGTTAGCCGAGGCGCAGAAGACTGTGCAGAAAGAGATGGACAAGTTCACTATGCGGATGCAGTATCCGCTGTTGAACTGGCGCATTCCGGTGGCGATCGCCCTGTTCCTTGTGCTGCTCATCGGGGTGTTGTTCTGGCGACATGCGCGACAGGGATACAGCGGGTCCCGGATGGCGCGCAGCGAGGCCTGGGCCGGTGTTCTGTTCGCCATGCCGTGGATTTTGGGTTTTCTAGCGTTCACCATCGGTCCGATCCTGGCGTCACTGGTGTTCAGCTTCTGCGACTACGATGTGCTGCATGCAGCGCGCTGGGTTGGGCTGAAGAACTACCAGGATCTCTTTGGCGAGGAATGGTATTTCACCGGCAAGTCGCTGGCGAATATCGCATACCTGACCGCAATTGGATTGCCGCTGGGGATGCTGGTCAGTTTATCGCTCGCCATGCTGCTGAACACCAACGTGCGGGGAATGCGTTATTACCGCACCATCTACTATCTGCCATCCATCATGCCCATCGTGGCCAACGCGGTTTTGTGGCTATGGGTGCTGAACCCGCAGTACGGTTTGATCAACGTGGCCTGGCGCGCCACGCTGACCGAGTGGTTCGGCATTCCCGCTCCGCTCTGGCTGGGCTCCGAAGCCACCTCCAAACCGGCGTTGATCGTGATGGGACTCTGGGGCGCCGGAGGCGGCATGATCCTCTGGCTGGCCGGGCTGCAAGGCATTCCGCGTCACCTGTATGAAGCCGCCGAAATCGATGGCGCCGGCTGGTGGACCCGATTGTGGCACGTCACGATCCCGATGCTGACGCCGTATATCTTCTTTAACCTGATCATGGGAGTCATTGGCGTGCTGCAGTCCTTCGAGGCGCAGTACATCATGACTGGAGGCGGTCCAGCAGACTCCACACTGGTGCCGGTGCTGTTGCTGTTCAACAACGCATTCGCCTATTTCAAGATGGGCTATGCCTCGGCGATCGCCTGGGTGCTGTTCATCCTGATCCTCATCCTGACACTGCTGCAGCTCAAGGCGTCGCGAAAATGGGTCTACTACGAAGGTCAGGAGGGCAAGTGAGTATGAACAGCAAATCCCGCAGACAGCGGACCTACACGATCCTGACCCACCTGGTGCTGATGCTGGGTTCGATAGTGTTCTTGACGCCATTCGTCTGGCTGCTCTCCACATCTGTCAAGGAAGAGGAGGATATGCTGCGATATCCGCCGATCTGGGTGCCGCGCCGGCAAGAGCAGGTCATGGTGGATGGAAAGCTGCGCGGACTGTCGCTCATGTCGATAAACGGAAAGTCCGTTCGTGTGGCCGAGATGGAAGAGCTGGAGGATGGCTCCAAAAAGGTGCGCATTCTGGACGGTCAACCACAGGCAGGGACGATGGTGATCGCCGCTCCCGGTTCATTGACCAAGATCAAGGTGATCGGGTTCAAGTGGCGCAACTACACAGATGCACTCGACTTCCTGCCCGAGGGCACCATGCGCGGTCTGGTATTCCTTCAAAACACGCTGATCATTACGCTGCTCAGCATTCTGGGAACGCTGGTCAGCAGCAGCATGGTGGCCTACTCGTTTGCCCGCCTGCGCTGGCCGGGACGTGACACCATCTTCGCCGTTTTACTGGCCACGATGATGATCCCCGGCGCGGTCACGATGATCCCGGTATTCCTGATCTTTCGGTGGCTGGGTTGGGTGGATACGTTGAACCCGCTTTGGGTGCCGGCTTTTCTGGGGGGACCTTTTGCGGTTTTCCTGCTGCGCCAGTTCTTTCTCACGATCCCCCGGGATCTGGAGGAGGCCGCCCGCTTGGACGGTGCCGGATATTGGACCACCTTCTGGCGCATCATGCTGCCGCTGGTGAAGCCGGCTTTGGCGACATTGACCATCATGACCTTCATGGGCAGTTGGAACAACTTCATGGGGCCGTTGATCTACCTCAACTCACCCGAAAAGATGACGCTCAGCTATGCGCTTCAGCTGTTCCAGGGGGAGCACAGTACGGAGTACGGCATGGTGATGGCGGCATCCACCATGGTGATGCTGCCTGTACTGGCGATATTCTTCTTCACCCAGCGATACTTCATCGAAGGCATCGCCCTGACCGGAATGAAAAACTGACGTCAAATAGGATAGGCGGGGGACACGTCGATCGCCACCCGCCTATGTTCAGTACATCCACTGGGATGCGGCTATTTACGCCCCATCATCATGTTCAGGTCTTCCTCCAGTGACTGCAGCTCCTCTTCGTGCATGACTTCGTCGGACAGGATCTGCAGCACAATGTTGTAGGTGACATCATCTTTGCCGCGCACCATCTCCAACAGGCGTGTGTACACATCGATCGCGCACTGTTCGCCTTTGATATTTTGAGTCAGCAGTTCACCCACAAACGGATCGTTTGGGGCGTCGTATCCGCAGTTGGTCCACTCCATCCAGTCGGTCGGCGTGGTCAGGGGGGTTCCGCCCAGCTGAATGATGCGCAACGCGATCATATCGGCGTGACGCGCCTCATCTGCGGCGTGCTGGGTGAGTTCTGCAATGACGGCCTCTTTCATCGGGCCTTTGGCTACCTTGGCGCCCATCCAGTACTGATAGTGCGCCAGCCACTCGTCCGCAAAGGCTTTGTTCAATTCGGTCAGCAGGTCGTCAATCGACAGGCCGACAATCTCACGTCCTCGGCTTCCCATGTGTCGCTCCTTTCGGTTTTCTCCATAAGGTGAGTTGCGGGTTCAGTACACGAGATGCAATCAGAACAGCCCCGGCCATCACATGGCGGGGACGTTCTTCTCAGTAAACACTCGATATGTGCGACCGTCAGTAACCACATCCACGTGGCCGTGTTCCCACGTCCGGTACACGTGTTGGGTATAGGGGCGGATTCTGGCGTGGCCATCGATACCCCTGGGATCCTCTGACAGCCACTTGGGCATCGGATATATGGTGACTTCGGGACGGACCGCCTGCATCCAGCTGGCTCCGTTACTTCCCGCGCCGGCGTGATGCGCCGCCTTGAGGAGAGTACTGCGGACCGGATGGTGCGACTCCAGGACACGCTGTTCTTCTTCAAACCCCTGGTCGCCTGTCAGCAGGGCCGAAAATGACCCGTGGGTGACACGCAGCACGATGTTGTTATTGTTCACGAAGTTGGGCACATCGATGTCCGGATGAGAGATATCCAGCACATGCGCCGCCGTCCCTCCGCCCAAAATCCAGCGGGCGTTCAAGCGGGCTTCGGACAGTCGGATGCGGCGCCGATGACACAGATCCGGCAGCGCCCCGATCAACCGCGCCCAAGGCTCCACATAAGCGGGTTCCTTATGTCGGTACCTCTCCACCGAATATGGACTCCAGACCACCTCCTCTATGCTCAGACCGGGCCAGTCGATCAATTCCTCAACGCCGCCGAAATGATCGTCATGCAAATGACTGATCACCAGCCGTCTGAGTCGCCGTATACCGCATTGCGCCAACAGGGGAGCAATGATCTCGCGTCCTGCTCCGGCTACGCCTGCATCCACAAGCATCGCCTGTCCTGTCGGGCTGACCACCAATATCGCATCGCCGATGGTTGCCGGGTTGACATTCACGAACAGTACATGTGTCAGTCCGGGGGAAGCGCCATCCCAAAGAGGCATCCAGTTGGGTTGGGTCACTGCAACATCTCCCATTTTGCGTTCACCCCTATTGTGGCACATTCCCCAAAAGTGGTTCACGCCGACACTTCGATCTGCGGTATCATAATGTCATACCACTTTGGCATTTTAAAGCAACTGGCATACTTAATGGACTTCCAATGGAGGACGATATGGCTGCCCTGGAACGGATTGCGGGCTCTTTGTATAGAATTGCCGACGGATGCTGCGCCTATGCGTTGATTTCCGGAAGGCAGGCATTGGTAATCGACCCGGGTGATGGGGCGATTGTCGATGCCCTGCGCAAGACGGGAGTGGATCGGATCGAGTGGGTGTTGCATACGCATGCGCACCGCGATCTATGCGGCGCAGATCGCCAACTGGTTGAAGCAGGTGCGCGTCTGGCGGTCCCTCAAGGCGCCCGGGATTTGTATGAGCACGCGGAGTCCGGATGGCAGCGCCGTCAAACCTACTTCCTGTTCTCTTATGGAGAGAAGTTGAACCTGCCCCTTCGCGATGTTCCTGTGGCTCATGAACTCGCGGATGGCGAGCGTTTCACCTGGCGGGACTGGGTGCTGCAAGTCGTCGCGACACCCGGACATACAGAGTACGGAGTCAGTCTGATCCTCGAACGTGACGGACGACGCCTGGCCTTCACCGGCGATGTAATTGCCGGTCATGGCACAGTTTGGGAGTTTGACGCCCTGCAGAGCAGCTACGAAGAGTTCATCCAGGGCCCCGAACTGCGCCGCGTACCGGAGCTGTGCGCCTCGCTGCGCCGGTTGGCCGAATGCAACCTGGATGTGTTGTTGCCCGCGCATGGACAACCGATAACTCAGCCCTCGGACGCGTTGCGTCTGCTGGAACGGCGGCTGAACACCATGGTCGAGACCGCCAAAGAGACGCGTTACTTTACGGGCAGTGCGGCATCGTTGCCGGAAGTGGTCCCGATACACACCTGTGCGATCCAATATCTTGTACCGGACGGTTCGGGCGCTGCGGTGATGGTGGATGCGGGCTTCTATGACTGGGACAATGGCCGGGTCAATCTGTTCCAAAAGCTGCAGCAGGCGCAGATCCATCGCATTCCTATCGTGATACCCACTCATATCCACTCAGACCATGTCGCGCTCTGCCGCGCCATGCGGCGACGTTATGATGCGAAGGTATATGCGCATCGCTGCATTGCGGACCTGTTAGCCCGACCGGAACGCTATTGCGTGCCGTGCCTGTGTAACCAGCCAATACAGGTGGATCGTGTGTTCACTGATGGGCAGTCATTTACGTGGAGCGGCATGCGATTCACCATGTTCCACTTTCCCGGGCACACCTGGTGGCACCAATTGACGCTTCTGGAAACGAACGGCAAACGGATTGCGTTCACCGGAGACGCCATTGACGACTTCACCCATGTGCGAAGCATCGATACCTTCAACCTGAACCCGATTGGCGCCGGTGTCGGCGCTCATCGATGCATCGACTTGCTCGAACAGTTGAAGCCGGATTACCTGTGCACGGGACATTGGGGAATACATGCCTGGAAACCCGACTACATCGTACCGATGCGCGCCTGGGTGAACCGCTGGCAGGAGCAGTTGAAGGCATTGAGCGAGCGGGACGACCCGAATTGGGCATATGATGTGCGCTGGGCTGACCTCAAGCCGTTCCGCTCGGTTGTACAGCCCGGCGGAGTGATCACGGTAGAGGCGGTGCTCCGCCGACCGGTGAGGCGCTCAGGCAGGCTGGAGGTACGGCTGGACCTTCCGGCCGGATGGACCGCCACACCTGCAGTGCGGCGACTAACCTTTGGTGAGCCACAACGGCACGCGCGTTTTCGTATTGCCGTTCCAGCAGACGCCGCTGCACAGCGCCACATGGTGGGAGTGCACGTGCGGGTGGACGGCGCATCCATGGGTGCAATGGGTCTGGGATGTGTGGACGTCGGTCAGGACTGGAGCGTGGAGAACCGCGACGCTTCGGTGGTGCCGAACGTCAGTCAACCTGTCTACGGATATGACGCCTGAGCCTTAGGCCCGGCCGATACCGGCCGGGCCTAAGGTGTCAGCGGTGCTCCATCAAGGCAGGATGATCGGGCTTTCGATCGACACCAGCGTGATATCGAACGTCAGGTCCTCTCCGGCCAAGGGGTGGTTGGCGTCAAGCGTGATTTGAGTGTCACTGACCGCGCTGACCACAACCGGCACGATCCGGCCGGCCTGATCACGCAGACTCAGTTGATCACCCACCTCGGGGTTTATTCCCTCGGGGACTTCCGAGCGGGCGATATTCAGCACCATGTCCTCACTATGAGGTCCATATGCTTCATCGCAGGGGATCTTCACTGTCTTGGTTTCACCCACGGACATCCCCATCACTGCGGCATCGAAGCCTTCAATGACCTGTCCTTCGCCCACCGTGAAGGCCAACGGTTCGCGGCCTTCCGAGCTGTCGAAAATCTCGCCGTTGTCCAGTCGGCCGGTGTAATGCACTTGCACCTTGCTGCCGTTTGTAGCCTGGCTCATCAGTCATCTCCTCACGGACCGGCGCATCACCTGCCGGTGGGCTTTTGGTCCTGTTGGAGTATACCGGATTCAGCAAAGCTCCAGGTCCCTTGGCAGCGACAATCCGGTCCGGTTCTTGACGTGGTCGTCCCTCCCCGCCATCAAGCTGTCGCACATGACCGGCGCCTCGCCAATTCTACTCACTCGCGTTGCACATCGATACCTCGCCATGCACCTGCTTTTGGATGTCACTTATGCAACGGAAGGCGATAAACACGACAGTTTCACAGCCCGGTACTTCACTGAGAACGCGGATATACACCCTTACACATCCGGGGCGTTCTAGGGCACAATCAACTGATAGATCGGTTCACACTACCGCATATCATGCGTAATCAGGAGCGTCAGATGGCAGCCACGTATACCATCGGTCTGGACTACGGCACCAACTCGTGCCGGGCGATCGTCGTTCGCACCAGCGACGGGTTCGAGGCGGGAACCGCAGTATATGAATATCCGCACGGCGAACTGGGTATCCTGTTGGATCCCAAAGACCCCAACCTGGCGCGTCAGCACCCGGCCGACTACCTGGAAGGTGCAGAGGTCACCGTTCGTGAGGCGATGCAGCAAGCGGCCGCGACAGATCCGGAGTTTCGTCCGGAAGCCGTGGTCGGGATTGGAGTCGACACGACAGGCAGCACGCCCCTTCCCGTGGATGCAGAGGGTAAACCGCTGGCGTTCGACCAGCGATTCGCCGACAATCTGAGCGCCATGGCGTGGCTGTGGAAAGACCACACCAGTACCGAAGAGGCCATCGCGATCACGCGCACCGCTGCAGAGATGCGGCCAAGGTATTTGGGACGTTGCGGTAACAGTTACAGCTCGGAATGGTTCTGGGCAAAGATATGGCACTGCCTGAAGGTGGATCGCGCTGTGTTTGACGCGGCGTACACCTGGGTGGAGATCTGCGACTGGATCCCCGCCGTACTGTGCGGAACCGATCACCCGTCTCGACTGATCCGCGGCATTTGCGCTGCGGGCCATAAGGCGATGTTCTGTGACGAATGGGGCGGTCTGCCCGATGAGGAGTTCCTGTCGGCGCTCGATCCGGCGCTGGCCGATCTGCGGCATCGGCTATATGACCAGGCGCTGCCGTGTGACCAAAAGGCCGGCACGCTCAACGCGGAGTGGGCCGCGAAGCTGTCGCTTCGTGAAGGCATCCCGGTGGCCGTCGGCGCATTCGACGCGCATTTTGGCGGTATTGGGGCCGGGATCCGACCGGGATGGCTGGTCAAAATTATCGGCACCTCCACCTGTGACATGATGGTCGCACCTGGCGACCAGCCCATCGCCGATATCCCGGGATTGGCGGGCATTGTCAAAGGGTCTATCCTGCCCGGTTATTGGGGTCTGGAGGCGGGACAGAGCGCCGTGGGGGACATCTTCCTGTGGTATGTCAACGAGATCATGCCCGGGGGGCCTGAGGCCGGCTCGCACGAAGCGCTAACCGCCGCGGCCGCCAAACTAAGGCCCGGTGAAAGCGGGCTATTGGCGCTGGACTGGAACAACGGCAACCGATCGGTACTGGGCGACCAGCGCCTGGTCGGGTTGCTTATCGGGCAGACGCTGCATACCACCCCGGCCGAAATATACCGGGCTCTCGTGGAGGCCACAGCGTTTGGCGCGCTGGCCATTATCGATCGTTTCGAGGAATACGGAGTGGGTATCGAACAGGTGGTCAACTGCGGCGGCATTGCCGAAAAGAACCCGATGGTGATGCAGATCTACGCCGATGTGACCGGCAGACCCATGCGTATATCGCGCAGTTCTCAGACATGTGCGCTGGGCAGTGCGATCGCCGGCGCCGTGGTGGCCGGGGTCTATCCCGACTGTGAAACCGCACAGACCCGTATGAGCGGACTGAAAGACGTGGTATACACCCCCGATCCGGCAGCTCACGCGGTGTATCAGCGCCTCTATGCGCTCTATCAGCAACTGTCCAAAGCGTTCGGTACGCCGGATGGCGGGGGCAACCTGTATCCGGTCATGAAAGAGCTGATCGCCATCCGAACCGAGCAGCGCGCCTGAGGTTCCACTCGTTCCCTGCAGCCGCATTAAACCGGCTGCAGGGCTGTAGGAGGATGAGTATGTCATACACGTTGCCTCGGGAAGATGTCGCCCGACTCCGGGCACTCGCCCGTCGACAGGCGGAAATCGCCTCGATGGACATCATGCACCGGCGCAAAGAGATGTGGACGGGCGTAAATGACGCCATACCGGGCACTCGGCCACCGTTTGCCATCGAAACATGGACGTTTGACCGCGACTTCATGCCGTCCACAATCTACGGCTGCGAGTCACCATACGGACGGCAGATCGAATCACAGCTTTTACGGAACATCCGGCATCATGAACTGCTGAATGACGATCATGTCTGTCCGGATACATTCGACATGCATTGGCACTTCTGGATGGACGAGTTCGGCATCGAAATCCCCACCTCCTATGCAACCGACTCGGAAGGGGTCATCACGGGCTATCACTTCGACTGCCCGATCAAGGACCTGAGCGAGGGTTTCGATATGGTGAAGCCCGCCACCTTTGGCGTGGACCGCGAAGGCACACAGGCCGAGATGGAGTTCCTGCAGGATCTGTTCGACGGTATTCTGCCTGTGGCGCGCCGTTCGGGCGTGTACGGTCCATTGAGCCTGACGCAGCGCCTGGTACGATTGATGCCACAGGACGCGTTTTTCGAGGCAATGTACGAGTGCCCGGAACAGGTACACCGCTTGATGCGGTACCTGACGGATAACGCGTTACGCGTGTGCCTTTGGGCGGAAGCCGAGGGGATCCTGGAGTTGAACAACGGCAACCAGTGTACCTGCGGGACGTGCTTCAATTTCACCACGCTGTTGCCAAAACAGCCTGTGGAACCCGGCAAAGTGAAGCTCAAAGATATGTGGGCGCCAATGGACAGCCAAGAGACGGTGGGGGTCTCACCGCGCCAGTTCCATGAGTTCTGCTTCCCCTATTATGCCGAACTGGCGAACCTGTTCGGACTGGTCTATTGGGGATGTTGCGAACCAGTGGATCCCATCTGGGAGCAATCCATCAGCCAGCTGCCAAACCTGCGGGCGGTGTCGATCTCTCGATGGGCGGACCAACGGCGCATGGCTGACTATTTGAACGGCACGGGGATCGTCTATTCCCGCAAACCGAACCCCAACCTGTTGAGTGTGGACAAACAACTGAACGCCGAAGCCTGGGCAGCAGAGTTACGATCTACGCTGGATGCGGTTGCCGGGAAAGATATCTCTCTGGAGTTCGTGGTGCGCGATGTCTACACGCTGCATGGAGACATCGGCAACGCACGTCGAGCGGTCGACATCGCCCGCAACGTTATCGACGAGTACTACCCGCCTCTATAGTCCGGTAAAGTCAGGGCGGCGGCGTACAAACGTCCTGTACGCCGCGCCCTCACGCATCCAACAGCACGCAGTCACCGGCGGCCAATTCGCCCTGCCATACCGCGCGTCGGGCCGTCCAGCGTCGTGCGTCCGTGCGATACGCGCGCAACCCTTCCGGTCCGGCGCTCACCGAGCATTGAACCGGTCCGGTCCAGCTTCTGTTTACCAACAGCAAGCGATGGCCGTACGCTCCCCGCTCAAACCGGCCGGCCAGCCACTCTCCGGTTCCCTCGATGCGCCAGCCTGCCAACGCATCCTGTGGTCCTGCATGCGCTGGAACGGGCGCGCTGTGGCGCGCGCCCATCCACGTCCAGCCACGTAACGCGTTCAACAGCACTCGAGACGCCAGGTTGACCCGTCGGATCATCACGCGCCGCTCGGGCATGTTCAGCGCGTCTTCTTTGGTGAAATGACTGAGGCCTGTCGCACCCATCGCCAACGCGGTGAACGCCTGCCAGCGCATATCGGCTTCGGAAGGCAAGCGTACTACCTCGGGCGCATACTGGGACACCATGTAGATGAAGATCCACGGGCGGCGGGTACGTTGCGACTCGTCTACCACAGCCCGCATGTTACCGAAATACCCCGGGTTGACCGAACCGTTCAGCCACATGGCGTAATGGTCATAACTCAACCAAGGCGTAGGCACCAAACGGGTATACTGGCGCAAGTGCTCCCGGTAGATATCCAGACTGCTGCGCTGTGTGGCCGATTGAGTGGGCGTGTACTCCCCCTGCTGCACGTAGGGGCTGATACCCAGTTGTTCCGGTGTGGCGTAATCCGGAAACAGGTTTACATACGGTATGTGCTTGCGGTCCAACCGACGCAACCAGCGGACAGCGACTCCCAAGGTGGGAAACTGAGAGGCATGCGGCTCGTCGCTCACCATGTACCCCCAAAGTGCGGGATGCGCGCTGTAGTCGCGCACCACTCCCTCACAGCGGCGGCGGATCTCCGCTTCGTCGCCCTCCACGCCCGGTTCCTGATGCCGACCAAAGGGGTCGCGTGTCAGAACGGAGAAACACCCGTAGGATGTCAACCGGGAGTCGACCACCAGCGCTTTCATGCCCCTTTGGGCGCACAGATCCAGCATCTTCAGATTATCGGCCACCGTACCGGCCACCATCGGCACGGTGTATCCGGCTTCACGCAACAGGTCAAATGTAGGAACATCCGGTTGTTGAACACCGAACCAGAAACTGATAAACGGCCACGCCATAAAGGCCTCCATCGAGGATCTTTGTTTAGATTTCGGCGACCGCCAACCGCGCACCTGCCCTGTTTTCAGGTGCTTGGCTTATCCGCAGCGTAGGCCGACAACACATCGGTACTTTCACAGGTTGCTTACACGTTTCCCGCCATATCCGGCTGCTTCAGTTCCCCTGTGCTCCGAAGTTTCTGTCGATAATCAGGTAATCGAACAGCGTCACCGCGCCGTCGCCGTCCAAGTCGGCGCGGGGATTGGAGGTGCCGAAGGCGTTGTCCAGCGCCAGATAGTCGAACAGCGTCACCTGGTTGTCCCCATCCGCATCGCCGTTCAATAATGCCGCATTCACCACGATATCGTCCTGATCAGAGTGGATCGGGATACGCGTTCCCAGGAAGCGGTCCGCACTGATCCGCAGATCCAGGTCACCGCAACCGATGAAATCCGCGGCGAATCCGTTCATCCGGTCCAAGCGGCGTGTCACGCTTTGAGTGGGCGACTCTCCTCCCCGGTTGAACAGCTGCAGCGTGACCGTCTGCCCGGCGCCCAGATCCGGCAGTCCGTCCAAGCCCACCGTGCCGGACACATCGAAGACGCGCTGCAGGGCGAATGTAGAATTGCCACCTGCGAAAATAGCTCTATACCCTGTATTGGGCAAATCGGGAGATGCATAAGACCGAGGCCAAATCACCACTTGGCCGTCTCTTTTCAGACCAACAAGATGGGAATTTCCAGAGGCGATCGCGATAAATCCGGAATTGGGCGAAGGCACGTCCCGGATCCTGGCATCGCCGCCCCATACCACGATGGAGCCGTCACTGCGCAAGCCGGCGGTGTGTGCGTATCCGGCCGCTATGGCCATATAACCGGTATTGGGTTCCGGCGGATTGCATTGCCCATAGTCATTGCGCCCCCAACAGTCAACTCTGCCGCTGCGATGCAAGGCCACTGAATGAAACGTGCCAGCAGCAATCGCTTGGTAATAACCGTTCCCCGGGGGGACGTTGCACTGCCCATACGCGTTATCTCCCCAGCATTTTACCCAGCCATCTGCAGTCAAGCCCATCGAATGATACGCACCTGCAGCGATCGCTACACACGGCTTGGTTATTTGCGGCACGTCACATTGACCACGAGAGTTGGCCCCATATCCGACGATCTGACCCGTTCGGTGTAATACAAGGCTGTGGTCCCATCCTGCCGCAACGGCAACCACACCATCCAGCGGTATCGTACACTGCCCGTATCGATTATTACCATAACCGACAACACGCCCATCGGACCGAAGCACTAAAGAGTGAAATTCACTGCAAGATACGCTCACCACCCCATCAACCGGTTGTGGGACGTCACACTGACCGTATCGATTATCTCCCCAACACAACAGATTGCCAAAGGTGTCGATGGCGGCCACATGATAATATCCCGCACTGACCTGGCGATAGCGCGCTGGTATTTTAGGAGGCCTCAAAGCATCGTATCCATCGCTCCCCCACAATACCAGCGATCCATCGTCTCTGATAGCAGCATACATCCCGTTTCCCGCATCAACCGCGGTGAATCCGTTGTTCGGGGCAGGAAGTTCTGTTATAGATCCCCACGTCACCACCGTGTGGTCCGACTTCAGCGCAATACAACATGCATAGCTGATGTCGATACCAATGACACCAGAAAGCCCGGCTGGAACAATGTTTTTGTTGAACAGGTTTTCTCCCCAGCATACGACCGTGCCGTTACTTCGAAGCGCCATGACCGATCCAGCTTCAGCCGCAATCGCCACATAGCCCGCATTGGGTTCCGGCACGTTTTTGACGTTCCAATAGTTGTCCCCCCAAACAACAATCGTTCCATTGCTGCGCAACCCAACCGTGAAACCGTCCCCGCAATCCACCGCAATGTATCCGGTATTTGGACTGGGCGGTGTGCATTGCCCGTACGAGTTATTACCCCAGCAGTCCACGCCTCCATCAACCCGTAAAGCGGCAGTGTGTGTTGATCCGGCGCTGATCATCGTATACACCGCTCCGGTATTCGGCACATTGCACTGGCCGTAATAGTTGTAGCCAAAACAGACTGCCGTACCATCAGTTCGCAGGGCCGCTGTATGGCGCAGTCCGGCGGAGACGTACTTGTATCCGCTAAAGACTGTGGGCGCCTGAGCCTGTCCTTCCGTATTCTCGCCCCAACATACGACTCGGCCTGAACGGGTCAACGCCAAACCGTGCCGTCCGCCTGCGGCAATCTGAGTCACGGGCTCGTGGATCACCGGTATAATCGCCTGGCCAGATGCAGTGCTGCCCCAGACACACACTGAACCATCTGCACGCAGTCCCATCGCATATTCCGAACCTGCAGCCACCGCAACAAATCCCGTATTGGGTACAGGCACATCCAACTGCCCGTAGATATTCAAACCCCAACCGACAATCGAACCGTCCTTTTTCAGGCCCAGTGTAAAGCTATGCCCTGCAGCAACCTGTGTGAATCCTGTATTCGGACTGGGCACATTGCATTCACCGAACGTGTTCTGCCCCCAACAGACCACCGTTCCGTTCTCCATCAATGCGGCCACATGTCGCGACCCCGAGGCCACATCGATCACCCGCCCGGGGATCGACGGCACCTCACAGGGACAATCGCGTTCGGATACGCTGTGGATGTTCCGATCGGTACCCCAGCAGTAGACCCTTCCATCACTGCGCAGTCCTACGGTCAGGTAAATGCCGCAATCCACGTCAACCCATTTAGCTTGTGGATCGGGTGTGTACGAGACAGTTCGTGTGTCCTGCCAGTCCGGAGAGAACTGCGGCGCATATGCAGCGCCAAACAGCACCAATTGGCCATCCTCGCGTATAGCTGCCGAATGCTGGGCGCCGCCGGCCACTTGCCGATAACCGATATTCGGAGCGGGCACTGATGATTGCCCGGATGGATTGGCTCCCCAACACACGATACGCCCTGACTGGTCGATCGCCAGCGAGTGGCCGTGCCCTGCACCTATCGCCGTATAGCGAGCGGGAAAACGTGTATTGGTGCAGCCAAACTGCACCAGTACGTCGCGCGGAGCGGCACCGAGTATATCGGCCGCTAGAACCGATACACTAAAGATCAGCATGAAAAGCCAATAACGCATTGCTGGGCTCCACATACAAATTTGTTTCCTGCTTGTAATAAATTCTATGTGTTCGTGAAATTAGAACACACTGGCAATAATATCGTATTCTTTGCCGCAGAGAAATGGCCCCGGAGCACTGCCCATCAGCCTCCGGGGCCACCTTGTACGGTAAACGATGTTGACGTCAGCTCAACAGGCGCACCGGCCCCAACAAGCCTGACGGCAAGAGCGGGTCTGTTGCCTGGAACGGCCGATGATTGGTTCGGGCAATCGGATGATCCGGATTGACTGCGTCACCGATCAGCCGATTGGGCCACAGGTTGGCCACTTCGATCTCCAGCTCGTTTCCAAACGGTTTGAGCGCCCTGCTAACATCCACCCGCCAAGGCGCTGTCCAGGCGACACCGCAGTCCTGGCCGTTCAGGCGTACGCGTGCAATTACCTCCACCCGGCCCAGGTCCAAGTATACGCAGCTGTGCAGCGAAAGGCGCTCCGGTTGCTGCAGATCGAACGTCAGGCGATATACGGCCGCCCCGGAGTAATAGCGTATCTCCGGCTCGGAACGCTCGGTCCAATCACAAAGGCTGTCAAACTGTACCCGTTCCAGACCGCCCAGCGACGGGTCAAACTCCACATCCCACGGGCCGTTCAGGCTCTGCACGGTGCTGAGCACATCGAAATTCACGCTGCATGCTTTACCGGCATGGCTGGATGCGCTGTCTGCGAACACCACAAAATAGCTTTCGTACGGCTCGAAACGAAGCGGGACTCGGGTCGTACAGTCCATTCGGCAGGCTTCCAGCAACGGGCGGATGGATCCTGTTCGCGGATCCCATAGCTCGATGACCGGGCGATCCGACCGAAAGACAGCGGCGGTATCGACGGCTTCATCCGATCGATTGGAGACGAAATAGATCTCCCGGTCCGGCAGGTGTCGGTGTGTATAACGCAGCGGTCCGTCACTCACAAAATCCTCGGTGACACCCGCTTCCCGAAGCAGTCGAGCGGTCAATTCATAGTGCGGGTACCGTCCCGTCTCTCCGGCATAGACGGCATCGCCACTGTAGAGCGCGCCCTGACCATACGCACGCACCACCACTCCAGAAGGCGGCGCACTATCTCCCCAAAGCTCTGCGTCGATCTGAGCGACCTCTGCGTCGCATGCGGGATAGTTCACCAGACTGGGTGATTTTCTGGGCGGATTGCCCACCACGCGCGCGCCTGCCGCAATCAGTTCTTTCAGCTTAAGCAACAGCTCGGGGGTCATCGTCTCCACGTTCGGCAACACCAACAACCTGTAGGCCGCACCGCCGGGGAACACCACCCTGCCGTCTCTTACGGAAGCATCGCGAACTAGCACCGGCGCCGAGCAGCAGTCGAAGTTGTAACCCCGTCGGTCCGGCATCTCCCGGGTACCGGCCAGCGCCGAGTGCGGCGGTTCGAATACATTGGGCGCACCCTCAGGCAACAGGTACAGTACATCGGCTACCGACACGCCCTGACGCAACAAGTAACTGCAGCGCGCTATATAGCGATGGTAGTCGCCCACCATAGGCCACCAGGGTTGTCCACGGTCCCAGTGCACACCATAAGGGCCCATGGTCATGCCGGGAAGCGCGTCATCCGGCTTGTGCGCAAAGGTGTGAAACGTCAACCGGTTGATCCCGGTGGCGAACGCCCAATCGGTCTGGTTCTTCAGCCGCCACGGACAGGCGGTAAAGTCGGCGGGAGGTCCTGCGGTAAACGACTCCGCTCCCACTACCGGTCTGCCCATGACGTGTGCGATCGACGTGGCCTCGTGGCAGCTGTACGTGGTGTCGAATGTAGAGCTCCAGAACTCTGCCATCGGCAGATCGGCCACGGCGCCCAGGTCGAAGTCACACGCGGGATTCATGTCGTACGGTTCATTGGAGAAGATCAGTCCGTATCGCCGGCCCAGTTCTTTCAACCGGCCCGAATGGTTCTCCAGAATCAGCTCCTGACTGGTCAGCCGCAGGTCCCACAGAAACCGCTCGCTCTGCTCCCCGCTTCCAACCAGATAACCCAGCCAAACCGGATAATACGGTTTTGGATCGTATCCCCGACGCTTGATGAACTCATCGCGAAACGCAGGTGTCCAGTTTTGTGCACCCATCTCCCAGCTGTCGATATGCAGGGTGGTCAACCCGCAGCCTGGCTTGAGCGGCGCGGTGTCCTGCAGCAGCGGCTCGAGATACGCCTCGAAGTGTGCATCCAGTGCGGCCGCATCGAACTTGTCGCACTCGAAACCGACGCCCGGCAGCGGAGCCGGACGCGAAGAGGCGCCGTTGTTGCGACTCACCAGCCGCAATACGATCCAGCGTCCCTCCGGGATCTGCCAGTCCAAGGCGCCATCCGGTCGCAACCGGTCGGTCAGATCCAGTATCTGTCCCGCATCGATCACCGCACCTGGTGGATCGGCCGGATAGTCCGCAAGCACTTCGAGAAAGGGCTTTACACCAGGTTGTGAGGAATAGGGCGCACGGTACACCAGCGCCTTCTCCTCGATATCCTCCACCCCCGGCTCGGGGCCGGCAGGGAACGCCAGCACCGCCACGTCACGATAGTATGTTTGCCATGCCTCCTTGAGCTCTTCCGGAACTTCGCCAAAAAACGGACGGTGCGGCGGCGCAACCGGCAGGGCGCCCGTAAACGGGGCGGGGCCTTCCACAATGACCGGCTGGCCCGTGAGATGCTGCATCGATTGCTCGGGCTTCACCCATGGGCCACCGCTTCCGGCCCATCCGGGACCGCTTCCTAAAATGATCTCCATACCCAGGCGTTCGGCTTCGCGCACTGCATGAACAAACAGTTCCCGCCATGGCTTGCTGAGGAAATCAATGGGACCGCGCGGCACGCCGACATCTACTTCCAGATAGATCGCATGCCCCATACCCGCGGCCTTCATCGCCTCCAGATCGCGCGTCATCCCTTCACGGGTTCGGTTGCCATCCATGAAATACCAGTACACTCCCGGCCGCGCCTCATCCGGCGGATGCACAAAGGCCGCTTCCAAGGAGTTGTCCAGGGATGGAGACGCGGTCTCTTCTGATAAAAGCGGTTGCTGATCTTGTGTGTGCTGCGTGTTCATGCATATCCTTCCCGCGGTGTCAACACATGCCGTTACAAAGGTGACTCCGCTGTAGTTGATACGGAAACCGAAACACAGTTATCCGACAGAAAGCATACCCTGAGGATGTACGGGATTTCTCTGCCTGAACCGGTACAGCTCAGAACCCTTCGGAAAGGCGACACGTTGGTCTCTGCATAGCCAGCAACCATCCACTGCTCTCACAAGTCCGCAACGTCTATCGCAGGGCTGTGTGAACGGCACGCCGCCAGATCGGCTAATCCCACGGCATGTACATCAAGCACTTACCAAGCGCCAATCCTCTGCAGCCAATCCTGATATGGATGGCTCATCGTTTTGATCTGGCCCGCCAACCAGGCACGCTCATAGTTCGGGTAGTCCAGCGCCTGGGCTTTCAACATATGCTTCACAGTCCATAGATCACGCCCCTGATAAGTCAGCCGGGAAGCGATGATCAACAGATCGTTTTGGGAAGACGCGTCTCTGGAAAAGCGCAGCAGCGCAAATACCGGTCCTCCCGGCGACCTGCTGTCGTTTCGATCGAGCCGGCTGAGCCACAGGTACCAGGATCGTTTCTCGTCTGGACGGACCAGCCGCAACCGGCGCCGGACTTCCTGCAGATTGGGTCTGGGCCCCAGTTTGTCTGCATCCCATTTCTGTATCCGGCTGCAGCGAAAAACGATCTGTTTGGCAATGGTGTCCAGGATCTCCTGTTCACGCGGCGCCATCTGTCGTCTCAGCGTCATCATCTGGATCTCACCCATGGCCCAATAGGTCACACCAGCGCCTGCTGCCAGAATGGCCAGCGTCACACACGCCACCCAGCCCACACCATACCTCTTGTATAACGCGCTCACCTGGCTATTCCTCCTGATATCGTGTTCATTGTCGCCATGTTCTCCCAGAAATCATGCTCTTCACTCAACACAGAAAACTGCCTTATGGCGCCCCGTACTTGAAGTCCCTACAGCCAGGCAATAAGGGCTGACTGAGTTGTGTGATTCCATCCCAGCCCCACTGATAGTATGGCCATGGCGGTGCTTTGTTCACATTGGGATCCAGACCATAGTTTTCGCCGCGCCATGGTTTGACATACCCCACATGGCCATCCAGAAACAGTGCAATCAACGGACTGGGCCAGACACGCGGACCGGACCAGTCGTAGTCATCCGGATACGGGAAGACACCCTCACGGGTGTGAAACACATCCACCAGCCAGTACACCCTTGGTAATGTGTATTCACTGCGCAGCTTGAGCACCTGTTCATCCGTGCAGTCTCTCCATCCTATGATCCCGCGCGCGTAGATATAGGAACCGATTAACGGCGGACCCGGCCGATGCCATGTGTCCTTTCGGCACTGCGTGATCTGTTTCGGCAGGATCATGCGGGCGGCCTCATATCGCGGCGGTATTTCGGAGTGCCAGTCGCCCATGTATAACTGAAGCGCGATGCCGCATTGCCGCAGATTGCTGATACAGGGCGCACGGTGTGCCTCCTCCCGCGCACGGATCACGGCGCTGCTGAGTATTGACGCCAGCAGAGCGATGATCCCCACCACAATCAGCAACTCAATCAAGGAAAAACCTTGTTCAACCGGTCGAGAGGGCCATCTTTCCAAAAGTTTCATATTCATATGCAGGCGTCTCCGAATACAAGCGGGCTTCTCAGTTCACCACGCCCTGTGCTTTATATCGTCGCATGGCTATGGGTTGGTTTCATCGTGTGATGACGGACACTCCGATGGCGGACAATCCGCGTTGGTGGGCATCGTACAACAACCATCTTTGTAGACAATACACTCATAAGCTGCCAGCAGTGCGCCTGGCTCGTCGGGAACATATATCGGCCATGACTGTATGATAAATCGACATGTCACGTCACGCTCATGCACATACGAATGGCCCAGAATAAACAGCGACCAGTTACAGAATGAACCACTATACTGACAACTGCGGTTCTGCAATGTCTTAGTTCTGATAATGACCTCATCTACTCCGTACATCTGCAGTGAGCATACACACACCGTTATGCAAGCCAGAGCCACTGCGACGAGGCGTTTTCGGTATGTGACTGATACTAAGTGATACATTATTACCCCCCCATGCGTTTCTATTGAGCCGTTCGTCTTTTCTCAAAGACACGTATGTTGCCAAGGCATAGACGCCTGCTACATCAACCTTGAGTCCATATCTCCCACTTATGGCACATGCGCCTACAGATTAAATAAGTATACCAACTCATACCTATTCTTGCATTCAGCGCAAGAACGAAATTGATCAGAAATAGCCACAGCATCGCTTGAGCCGGCGCAGGACTCAGCAACATGAACACACATACGCCCAAAAAACAGATTACCAAGTACACATATAATACAATACGCAAACGCTTTGATATTACAGCCAATGTTACAGGAATGGCCTCTATCCACGCTGTGCCAACGGAGCCCTTAATAAACGCCATATACTCACTCCAAAATGGACCTATTGGATGCCCTGTTGATTGCGCAAGTTGGTATAAATGACTTACATAATACTGAGGCAACCATAACACAAACCCAACTATGCACGTGAAAAGCCAAGACATAAGAAATACAGCCACAACGGCATCCGCTCTGGATTTAAAAAACCCACCGGCATATTGATGCACACGTTTTGGTTGGTTTATATTCATTTCTCAGTATATCTCCTTATAGTTGACACAACCCACTCAGGCAGTGGCCATCCGGAATACACAAAACGACACACTCCATAATGATCGTATACTAAATACAACGGTGTTGGTGTAGGCACTCCATTAGCTACAAAGGCCCCATCAGGTTTGATTGCCGTTCGCACATGAGCTATTTGAAATATCATACGTGAATCATGCAAATCTCTTATCGCAACCTTACAAGCAGGGCATGTATCATTCACTACTACAATACACACAGAACCGCCAGGGTATTTTCGTTCAAAATGATCTTCCCAATAACTCCCCTTGTACAGAGGCACTATGTCTAGCCAAACGTTCTGATATCCATTTGTATATGATGGCCACATTATCATCACTATTAATATGCACAGGGCATACCTAATGCCAACAGGCACCTGAACAGAGTGCGATACACTATCAGTAAGACTGCTTGCGTAAATGACAAAACCACTTAACAAGCACTTTATGCAGAATGCAGGAACTATCAGGAATGCAATCGATTGAAAAGCCGGCACCATAGCGCAGGCCATTACTGCAATACGGTTAAGGTACGTGTTTCCGATGTTAAACCAAAATCTCACTGAAAGCATAATAGCTGATGCGATAACACCATACATCATGCCTGCCGAAACCATGCTGGCATAATTAGAGCACGCATCACATTTCGCATAGTACATACTGTTTAGTGTAACTATAGCCACAGGATACAGTGCACACAGCCATTCTTTTTTTGGCCACAATATTACCGCAATCATCATATAAATAAGAACCATCAACATTGCGCATACTCGATCAACTGATTTCTCTAGTTGCAGTTGCTTGATAGATAAATACTTACTTGTTTCGCCAATCCCAACTACATTGTTAAATATTGCAGGCGACTTCAGTACAACCAAGTTAGATGTTACCGCACGAGACAACGTGTAGTCAATCGGCAGCACGGCACCCCCAACACCAAAAAGAGAATGCTTCGGCACATACACAACACAACCAGCATGTATATTCAGTATGTCTTTGACTACTTCAGTTGGTGCATCCATACTCAAATACAAAACAGTATCTCTACTCACCATGTACTCTTGCATTGCGATGTATATTGATATACACAGTATAGAAACAACAACAACCTGTACTATACTACGGACAACGATACACACACTCCGAAAGCAACGTACATCAGGCATAGTGTATAATGCCGCTAACTGATGGACTGATAACACATTTACCGCTGACACACTCAGCGTTTCGACTGAAGTCCGTACCTCCCCATACGGCCCATTGACTACAGTTTGGATGGGCAGGCAAACCTATCCAAATGCTATCCCCGGGTACACGAAGCCCTACCCATGACAAGAAACAGATCGATGCTAGTTTGAAACACCGGATTGAGTGCTGAACGGCGGCATATGTGCGACGCAACAGCGGGCCACAAGAGCGCAGTGATTCTAACAACCATGTGCGGAAAACCGCAGTCAGCATTGCATTTATTAACAGCCGTGTGCACATGTGGTGCGCGTCAGCCTCGACAGTAAAGGATGTTACCTTACATCGCCACACTTTGGGCGCCATAAACGGCGCACCCGTGCTGTGGTTGTAGCCAGTATAGCAGGTCTGATTGACAGGTGCAAGGGGTGAAGTGCGGCGCTTTGCGCCGCACGGGGGTGAAGCGGGCTTCGCCCGCGGGGGTGAAGCAGCCCTGCGGGCTGC